>NZ_JAHVHU010000005.1 GCF_019802045.1 Membranihabitans marinus
GCAAGTTCATCCTTGTCTGCAATCTGATTGACCAATTCATCGAGTAATTTTTGAGTTTGATCTTTCATAGTATAAAGTTTTTAGACTCACAAAATCAGATCAATTCCGCTCAACACAAAATTTTTTGGAAAGTCTTCTTGAACTCCACAAATACACAAACTACTTGACAGTCCCCGCTACTGGGGGTGTAGTGGTACTGTAAGTCTTCCGTGGGTTTCATTCTTAGCTAGGAAGATCAGCCTGAAAAAGTTCTATAGTTTTAGGCTTACCTCTCGTGCCGGACAAAAACCAAAAAGCCCCAGTACAGCGTCTCGAGTACTCGGGATCGGTCGCCCTACTGTAAACAAGGCATCAGACATCAGAATGTCGACCATCTTTCACCTACCCCTTTTCAGCTTTCATCGTCCACCGTAGCTTCAGCGCAGGAGGATCTGCTTTGAGCTTACTGTCAACTCTCCCCATTCCACCTCCAATTCCTTTCACCGAAAAATGCACCGTTCTTCCCCCTTTCTTCTTAACGTCTCATCCCGGGTCCGCCGCCGCCCAACATATTCTGCAAATTGCCCATGCCTTTGCCTTTACTCATCATATGCATCATTTTCTTCATCTGGTCAAACTGCTTGATAAACATATTGATCTCATGCAAATTCTGACCGCAACCTTTGGCGATCCGTCGTTTTCGGCTCATATTGAGAACCTCAGGGTTTTCTCGCTCATGCTTCGTCATTGAAAAAATAATGGCTTCTACTTTGTTGAAGGCCGAATCATCGATATCCAGGTCCTTGGTCATTTTACCCATTCCGGGGATCATACTCATCAACCCTTTGAGGTCTCCCATTTTACGCAATTGGGCAATCTGGCTCAGAAAATCGTTGAAGTCGAATTTGTTCTTTTTGATCTTGCGCTCCAGCTTTTGCGCTTCCTTCTCATCGTATTGCTCCTGCGCTTTTTCCACAAACGATACGATATCACCCATCCCAAGAATTCGCTGCGCCATCCGTTCCGGATGGAACACATCCAGGGTATCCATCGTCTCTCCGGCACTGGTAAATTTGATGGGCTTTCCGACGGTATATTTGACTGTCAAAGCGGCACCACCCCGGGTATCTCCATCCAGTTTTGTCAACACCACCCCATCGTAGTCAATCACATCATTAAAAGCTTTGGCGGTATTGACCGCATCCTGCCCCGTCATGGCATCCACCACAAACAAGGCTTCATTGGGATCAACCGCTTCATTGATGTTTGAGATCTCATTCATCATCGCCTCATCGATCGCCAGTCGACCGGCCGTATCGATAATGACCACATTAAAATTATTGGCTTTGGCGTGCGCAATCCCCTGAAGCGCAATTTCTACCGGATCTTTATTATCCTCGATCGTAAAGACGGGCACTTTGATCTGTTCACCGATCACCTGGAGTTGATTGATCGCTGCCGGTCGATACACATCACCCGCGATAAGCAGAGGTGATAGTTTTTTCTTTGATTTCAAAAATTTGGCCAACTTACCAGAAAAGGTCGTTTTACCAGAACCTTGCAAACCGGCCACCAGAATAGTACTCGGTTTCCCATTCAGATTAATTCCTTCAGCTTGTCCACCCATCAATTCGGTCAGCTCATCCTGGACGATCTTCACCATCATCTCACCGGGACGCACTGCATTGAGTACATTCTCTTGTCCGAGTGCTTTGTCCTTGACCTTATCGGTGAACTCCTTTGCAATCTTATAGTTGACATCCGCTGCCACCAATGCCCGGCGTATCTCTTTGACGGACTGTGCAATATTGACTTCGGACAACCGACCGTGTCCTTTCAAATTCTTAAAGGCGCCTTCCAATCGATCATTTAAACTCTCAAACATATTATTTCGTTTTAATTACTTCGTCTTCATTATAAAAAACAGTGCAAAAATACAGAACTATTTATATTTTTCCTAGGGCACTTTCTATTTAACCCATATCAACATGGGTTCAACTCTTATCCGCTTGAATACAAATGCATTTTGATGGTATTCGAGCGCGGTTCTTTTTCCTTCGTCTCGGGTCATACCTGGTATCCAACAAGTAGCCTCATCCGGAAAAATTCCTTCCGGGTCGCAATTTATACCGTTAACGCATAAAAAGCCTTTTTGCGTTACTTCCTTCATTAACTTCTTATGGTGGTACTTGTTGTATGCGTCGGTGTGCACTTTCGAAACCGGATTGTATGCCGTCAATATACACAGAGTCTCCACGGCCCATGACTGAAGCCATTGATCGACACCCGGATGGGGAACACCGATCCGAAGTATCAACCGGGGATCCAGACACTTATAAATGGCATTCCTATAAGCATCGTTCAGATTTTCATATTGTTCGTCGAATAAATTCTTCACCAATAAACAAAATTGTACCTTTGCGTTGATTTTACAAAAATTTATTTGAATTACATAGACCTCTATGGACAAAAAACAAATGTTAGGGTTTGGATTGATCCTTGTACTATTAGCTTTATGGCTGTATATGAATCAACCCACGGAGGCAGAAAGGCTTGAGGTTCAGAGAAAACAGGACTCATTAGCCCGCGTTGAAAATCAGGATATACCGATTACGCCACAGACCAATGCAAATAATACCGATACGGTACTCTCAGACTCTTTGTCCGGCAATGATGCGGCAGTGACTGAACGACTGACTGCTCAATATGGAGCGTTTGCACCAGCTGCTTCTGGGAAAGAAGAGTTTTCGACACTGGAAAATTCAGAGATGAAAATTAAATTTTCATCCAAAGGAGGACGCATTGTCGATGTTCTCCTTAAAGGCTATAAGAAGATCATCGAAAATGAAGACAAAGAGGAGGTCGAAGTACCGCTCCGTCTTATGGAAGACGAAAAAGATCGGTTTGAATATCTCGTTCCGCTCAACAACCAAATGATCTCAACCCAGGATCTCTACTTTACGCCAACCGTAGATGGAAATATTATTCGATTTCGGGCAGAAACTACCAATGGGGGCTATATCGAACAAGCCTACCAGCTCCTGCCTGAATCATTCCAGGTCGAATACCAGGTCACCTGGGATCAGCTACCAAACAGCAATCAACAACCCATCACACTGAACTGGCTCAGCTATCTGGATAAGCTGGAAAAAAACACACAGTTTGAACGAACTTACAGTACCATTCACTACAAACCGCAGGACGAACGAACAAGCTATACCAGCTATACCAGCAACGATGAAGAAGAGCTAACCAATAAAATTAAATGGGTGGCCCATTCCAATCAGTTCTTTAACACAGCACTTCTCGCCGATCAGGCTTTCGAAGACGGCCACCTGCAAGTCACGACTTTAGACGAGAACAATCCGGATCTAAAAAAACTTCACTCCCAATTGACCTTACCCAATAAAATGGGAATGAACCAATTTAATATGGAGATGTATATCGGCCCGAATGATTATAAGAAATTGCGCGAAATGGGTCATGAATTGGAAGATATCATCCCTTTTGGTTGGAGTATTTTCGGTACAATTAACCGCCGGGTTATCCGGCCGTTGTTTGTCTTTCTGGACAACATCATAGGGAGCAAAGGTTTGGCCATACTTCTACTGACCTTCCTGGTAAAGATGGCGTTGTACCCCATTACATATAAAATGCTATACTCGCAGGCCAAAACCCAGGCCTTGAAACCGCGAATGGACAAGCTTAAGGAAAAATATAAAGACGATTCCAAAAAGGTCCAGATGGAAACGATGAAACTCTATCAGGAGTATGGGGTCAATCCGGTGGGGGGATGCCTGCCAATGCTCTTGCAAATGCCCATCTGGTTCGCACTTTACCGGTTCTTCCCGGCCTCGATCGAATTCCGGCAAGCCAGTTTTTTATGGGCACCAGACTTATCCTCGTACGATGCTTTTTTCCATCTTCCGTTTGATATACCCATGCTTGGAGGACACATATCCCTCTTTACCATATTATATACCATCAGTATGATCGGATATACCTACTATAACTCCAAGATCATGACACAGGCTTCGACGGGTAACGAGGAGATGATGAAAATGATGAAAGTCATGCAATATGCCATGCCCTTTATGTTCTTTTTCTTTTTCAACAATTACGCTTCCGGATTGACGGCGTACTTGTTCTTCAGTAACCTGATGACGATCAGCCAGACTGTTGTGACGAAGAATTTCGTGATCGATCATGATAAAATCAACCGCGAACTAGATGCCTATAAAAAGAAACCAAAAAAGACATCTAAGTTCAGAGAACGACTTAATGAAGCGATCAAAGAACAACAAAGGCAACAGGAACTAAAGAAAAAACAAAAATAAACAGAAGGACCAAACATTGAACAATCAAATAGGTGTTATCGGTTCAGGAAATTTCGGCACAGCAATCAGTGTTCTGCTGGCGCACAATACTGGAGTACTTCTGTACGCCAGGAATAAACAAGTGTCCGAAACAATCAACCGAACGCATAGCCATATGGGGTGGACACTCCCCACCAGGATCAAAGCCATTTCGGATCTGGAAGAAATATGTCAACGCTGTTCAGTCCTATTTATCGCCATACCATCGTTTGAATTTCCAAACCTTGCCCGAGCCATGTCGCCTTTTCTTACTCCACAGCACATCGTCATTCACGGTGTGAAGGGGTTTGCACTTCGGGATGAACAAAATCGCAACTATCAGATTACACCCCACGAGGGATTCCCGGTACGTACCATGAGCGAGGTGCTCAAATCCGAAACCAATGTGATCCGCATCGGCTGTCTATCGGGACCAAATCTGAGTAAAGAACTCCTAAAACGGCTTCCGGCCGCATCTGTGATCGCAAGCGCCTATGATGAAGTCATCGTGACTGCTCAAAACTTGCTGAATCAAAATAAATTTAAATTGTATCGCTCCCAGCATTTAAAAGGAACTGAAATAGCCGGTGCGTTAAAAAATATCGTGGCCATAGCGAGTGGAATGATCAATGGTCAAAATCTGGGTAAGAATCTGGAGTCCATCGTTATTACCAAAGGGCTTCGCGAGATGTTAATCATCGGTCAATCGCTTGATATTGCACCCGATGCGTTTCTTGGTCTGGCCGGTATTGGTGATTTGATCGCCACCTCCACCGCAAAAAGCAGTCGGAATTATTCCTTTGGCTATACCATAGGCCAATCCGATAACATTGCCAGGGCACTTGATGAAACCCGGGATCTTGTGGAAGGAATAGGGACCACCGAAATCATTTTCAACTATATCCGAAAAGCAAATCTGACCTGCCCAGTCATCCACATGGTCTACGATGTCATCTTCAATAAAATGGAGGTCCAAACGGCTGTAGATCACATCTATGCACACAACACAACTTTTGATGTGGACTTTCTTTAGATTGTAGATTGTGGAATTTAGATTGAAAATTTGGGGGGGGACAGCTCGTTATTAGACGATCACTATCAATCAAGAATTCCTAATCCTTTTTTTAACCGTTTTTAAGGAAGTGACAAAAATGGAAATCAATTCATTGCACTCTTTCTTCAGCCCTTCAAGATCGATATCTCCATCAATTACTCCAGCTTCCTCTATCATTTCAAGCCAAAACAACGTGTCATCGGCTTCTTCGAACACTATATTCAATTTATGTACAAAAGTTTTATCACTTCCTGCCCTACATACGGCTCGGTAATTTGCAGCAATGGAGGTACCTGATCGCACAATTTGATTAGTAAATGTCCAGCCAACGCGGTTATTAGGTAAATCATTCACCAACTTTATTATCTCCAATGCATGCATACTTTTTAACAAGAGGTCTGAATGGATACAGGTGATTATCTTGCTAAATAATGCGAGTCTAGTGGATAACCCAATCCTTGAAACCAGAAAACAAACAACTCCCCTAATCCGAAATCTGAAATCTGAAATCTGAAATCAAAAAGGGCTGCCTCTGAAAACTCAAAAGCAGCCACTTCATAGTCCTAGTTGTTAATGCACTAGCGTATAATCGTCACATTTCCTTTTTCAGTGTAGGTATCTCCACCGATACAGGTTACACTGAGGTAATAGCCATATACATCCGGTGGAAGCATTTTTCCTCGGAATGTTCCATCCCATCCCTGACTCAAATTATTGGTCTCAAACATCTTTTCGCCCCATCGGTCGTAAACAATAAAGTGTACGATATCAATGCTTTCCCCACGTACGTACAATATATCATTGGTCCCGTCTCCATTGGGGGAAAAAGCTCTCGGGACAAATACATAGGGAGGCTCACACTGTGGATTCAGCACCACGATGGTAATTGTTTTTTGAACCTCACAGCCATTTTCATCTTTTGCGGTAAGTGTAAAGGTCGTCGTGGTTTCAGGAATCACTTCCGTTTGTGGTTGATCGGGATTGTCTACATAATCTGCCGGTTCCCAACGGTAGGTGACAAACCCGTTGTCACTCGCAGTCAATGTCGCTTTCTCCCCGCGGAACAAGGTATCCCGGTCTGTACTGATGGTCAGATTCTCCAAAGCTGGCGGGATCTGAAGCATCACCGTGTCCATGCTCAGACAACCATCAGAAAAATACACCCAGGCTGTCACGATCGAGTTGCTGTCCGGTGTGTAGGTGGCGAACGCCGGATTCGCTTCAGACACGACAACGTTTTCCGGTCCCCATACTATGCTATCGTACGGTTCTTCTGTGTTAAACTGTACTTCCAGCATCACTTCATCTCCGGGGCAAATGCCATCAGTCTGCGAGGCCACGATTTGAACATTTCGAAACTGCAAATCAATGGTATCCATGAAGGTACAGCCACCCAAATCTGCGACAACGGTATATTCCCCCATTTTTTCAAATGGAAATTCAATCATCTGATCGGTACCAATCAACACACCGTCCGGATCTGACCATTGGATGTTCATCGGTTCCCCCCCGTTTCCTACAGACAGTCGGGCGGTATCACCCATACAGAACTCCGTTTTATTTGCTGAAATGATATCCGAAGCCATCTCGATAAATACATACACGCGACCAAGGGTCTGACATGTGGTATCGTCCGGGTGAAGAATGATCGCATTGTAAATGCTGTTCATTTCAACAGTCGTGGTCGGACTAGCTATGTCATTGGCGCTAAGATTGGGTCCCGTCCAGCTATAAATTAAATTGGTATCTCCGTCCGGATTCAACGTAACCGTTTCGGACTCACACAAGAAAATACTATCTCTGAATAGAAATTCATCCGGATTAATCAGGGTCACTTGTGCTGAACTTTCGATGCAATCATCCCCTAATAGACGAGCCGTTACTTCAAAAGTCCCATATTCTCCAAAGTCAAAATCAAACGTGGGCTCTGTAGAAATGATAGAATCCCCATAGGTCCATTCAATATCCCCGTCCAGGGGCACATCCAGTGCAATCAGTGTTGCCACCGTTTCACCACACTCAAAGGAATAGTCGATATCCAGCAAATCATTAATCGGAATCACATTGACCTGCTTTCGGAAAGAGGACGAACATCCGGTCTCCGAATTCGTAATTGTCACAGTGAACTCTTGCGAAGTGAATAATTGTGCGGACGGATTGACCACACGTGCATCTTCAAAGAAAGATTCTGGTTGCCAGTAGTAATTAAATGTGGTATCCCCACCTTCATTGAGGAATACAACATCTCCTTCACATATGGTCAACGTCGTGGTATCAAATGCAATACTATCTGTGGACTGATCCAAGATCACCTGCACTGAACCAGTGGCACTGCATGTAGTGTCTCCATCCTGTATCTCTACGGTGACCTGGTAGGTTATATTTTCTGTAATATTCGCCATGGGGTTATAAGATGTTGGGTCATCCAGATTGTCTGTTGGCGTCCAGGTGTAAGTCAGATCATTTCGACCATATGGATTCAAAGCAATTAGCTTCGGATCACACACCACAATCGTCGTATCGGGTGCTTGAATACCATCCGTGACTTGTAGTGTTCTGACAAAAGATCGGGCACATTCGGCATTCGCCAGTTCGACTCGAATATCATACATACCGGGGGCTGCAAAAGTATAGTCCAGATTGACACCCTGTCCGATTTCTGTTAACTCACCAGCATCATCCAAGTACCAATTCACCTCATAGCCTATCGCCGGATCATTGAGTTCCAGCGTATAATCCAATCCTTCACAACTCCCATTGGTTTTGAAATCCAGCAGTGCGAAAAAATCATCAACTACGACGGTCTTGGTCAATGTATCCGTGCAACCTTGTGCTGATTCAGCGATCAAAGTCACTTCATAACTCCCAAATTCTTCATACGTAAATGAGGGGTTGCTTGCTGTACTGGTTTTGGAACCATCGTTGCCGTCAAAATACCAGGTGGTACTGATCAGATTTGAACGCACAGGTTCAAATTTCATGGTTTTATCTACATCACATATATCGTATACCGCATTAAAATCCGCAATCGGCAATTCATTTACACGAATCCACACAAATCCAGTATCGACACAGTTTGGATCATTTTTATCCGTAACGACCACTTCAAAACGGGTCGTTTGCGTCACATTTACCACGGGACTGGGATCATTGGTATTATCTATGAGATCGGAGTTCAACCATTGATAATCATAGCCTTCATAGGATACAGGGTTCAGAGTAATATTTCCTTCCACACACAGATCAATCGTATCACGCGGTACCGTAACTCCAAGCTCAACCAACAAAATGTCCTCCACGACTACTGTACATTCCGGGTTACTGATTTCAGCCCGAACCCTATATTGTCCTGCTTCTCCAAAATCATAAGTGATTTGATTCCCGGATCCCAGGTCTATTTCCGTATCTCCATCCAACAAAGTCCATGTAATTTCAAAACCTTCAATTGGTTTATCCAGTTTCAGGACCTGCTCATAATTTTCGCAATTTCCAAAGTTGGTAATCTCCAAATCCGTGGCCGGATCGTAAACTTGTACGATTTGTGAAAGTGAATCTGTACACCCTTGCGACGTTACCACCACAAGACTGACATCGTAAAACCCAGTTTCCGGGTATTCTATGACTGGGTTCATTTCTGAACTTTCTATCACCTCACCGCCAATACTAAATCGCCACTTCGCTTCGACAACACCATGTATCGCCGGACTAAAGCGGACAAAGTAACCCTCTGCGCAAAGATCCTGGAAAGCTTTGTATTGTCCGAGTGCCAGCTCATCGACCCGAACTAAGACAAACCCGGTATCCACACAGGTGGGATCATTCTTATCCGAAACCACCACCTCAAAACGGGTAGTTTCATCCACATCAACAACCGGGCTCGGGTTATTGACATCATCGATCAGATCTGTATTGAGCCATTGGTAGGTATAACCCTCATAGGTCACCGGATTCAACTGGATACGGGCACTTTCGCACAGATCAATCGTATCTTTCGGGACCGTTACCCCCAACTTAACGACCAGGATATTCTCCACCACAACCGTACATTCTGGATTGCTTATTTCTGCCCGAACGGTATAGTTTCCTTCCGCACCGAAATCATAAGTAACCTGATCACCGGTCCCTATCTCAGTTTCATTGTCACCATCTATCAAGGTCCAAGCAATCTCGTATCCTTCGATAACTTTATCCAATTTCAGGACCTGCTCATAATTCTCACAATTCCCAAAGTTGACAATACCCAGGTCATTTTCAGGGTCAAAAACTTCAATCACCCGCGTTCCCGTAGCCGGGCATCCATTATCCCCATCACCCGCCAAGATGACCTTATAGTATCCAGTCGTCGGGAAAGTAATCACCGGAGATTCTTCATCAGACTCAATTGTTTCACTCCCTATTTGAAAAGACCAGTGTAGATTCGTCACGCCGTCGGAAATGGAAGAAAATTTTACTGTATACTCATCTGCACAAAGGTCTTGTACAGCTTTAAAATCTGCCGTTTGGCTCTCTCCTACCGTCACCAGGACAAATCCTTCGCCGGAACAATTTGGATCTTGTTTATCGGTAATGGTAACTGGGAACAAGGTGGTCGTAGAAACAAAAACCCGGGGGTTGGGATCCGCCTTGTCTTCAATGAGCGAATCAATAGTCCAGGTATATTTGTAGCGATCATAGGAATTGGGATTCAAAGCAACAATTTCGGGACTGCAAATAGCGATGGTATCCATGAGTGCAGTCACCCCCTGCACCACATTTATCGTACGGGTGGCTGACACGATACAATCTTCATATGCCGCTTCAACGCGGATAGTATAAGGTCCTTCTGACGGGAACAAATAAGATATGTCTGTTCCTGTACCGATTTCTGATTCTGAATTGCCATCCACCAGATACCACGTGATTTCATAATTTTGTACTTCCTTGTTCAAAGACAATTCCTGTGTCAAATCCTGGCAACTACCAAAATTAAGTATCTGTATTTCCTCAATAAAATCATAAACCTCTACCACTTTTCGGGCAGTATCCACACATCCTTCGTTATTGGATATGGCCAGTTCGACCACATAACTTCCGGGCGAAGGAAAGGTCATCACCGGATTGGGATTGGTGGAGGTGCTGCTTGTGGATTCATCGGTGTAAAAAGTCCATTCAAAATCATCGGCGCCCATGCTTCGGTTCTCAAAGGACACCCTGCCCGGGTTGCAAAAATCAACTGTATAATCAAAATCAGCGTCGAGTGTCTTACCTGCGCAATCGATAAAATTCAATTGGATTTCACGGATGCTGGTTCCCACGAGTTTTCCTTTTTTAAATTGCTCCACACAAACAGCAATTGAATAAGAACCCGCTTTAGAGCCCGTGTACGTAATAACTCCAGTCGATGGATCAATGGTTATATCTCCATCATCACCCAGTGGGTCTAAGGCTGTAAAACCAGACACGTAATCCACATAATCATATGGTGGTGCCTGCGGTGCCAACAAGGGATTCACAGGTGCCTGACCATCGAACGGATTACAAAGCGAAAACCGGTATTCCTCGTGAGGCTTCACAGAAATTCCCGGATTTATAGTATTTTCTTCGCCAAGACAACTGTATAAGGGATCAGTATTTGAGAATACGGGTGTACTGGTATACCACAAGTACCCATTCAAAGTCATGGTAGCTATTAAAGTAAATCCGGCATTTTCAGGATCAAAGATATTAACAATGTTATCCGGTCGACAACACTCCGAATATATGAACTGATAGCCATAGGCCGAAATAGGAACATTGGCCGTCCCTTTGTACACAGCGATCTCCCGACACTCCGTGTCATCGGCGTCTATACACGCCGAGGACAAATTATTTTCCTTCTTGGTAATAGACTGTAGATCCAGAAAAATCTTACCAAGCTCCCCACATTCTCCGATCAGTTCATTGCGAAGGTTATAAGCACCAACGGTAACCCTATCTTCAAATTCAAAATTGGGTGAATACCGTCTGCAGTCCCGTTCCAAAACAAGTGTAAACTCATAAACACCGTTTTTGATCCGTTTGTAGCTCAGATCACCACCTGTAAACGGAATGGAATACGCCCATAAACTGAGCGTAGCAAACAACAGGGTCAGAACAAACTTGGTAATATGTTGGTATTGTGTGTATTTCATGGTCATCTACTCGTGTTATTTTCTGATGATATCAACTATTTCTATACGCCGTTCCCTGGATGCAGCCGGACTATATACGGAGCTGCGCACATCTTCCTGGCTGTCGCTCACCGTTTCCGGTGCCGTTTCAGCTCCATAACCTTTTCCTTCGATGTCCAGCATTCCGTTGCGCAAGTAGGACTCAAAAAGGCCGTCTCCATAATCCTGTAATTGCTTTTTCAAGGTGTTAATACGTCGCTTACTCAAATTGATATTGTAATTTTTAAGATATTTGGGGCTGGCGAAACCACTGACTACCAAGGTGATATTCTCTCCTTTCTCCAATTCTTCCTCCAGTTGCTCCAGGAATCGTTCCAGATCCTGCTTGCCCGCCAGAACTTCATTGTCAAAGAAATTTTCCACATCCGTTTCTGCGACATCCTTATTTTGACCGATTAATGGTTCAGCGAATAATTCTTTGAATTCATTTTTTCTTGAATAATAGGGAGGATATGTTTCCAGATACGTTTTTGTCGAAGTAGTGCGCCAGGTTTTCGGATCCGGGAAATCATTGTCAAAAAACAAAGGCAATACCAGGTATGATTCGAGGTTGCCTCGTTTTAAATAAATCTTTTTAACTATTCTTAATTCATTGGGGTAATCCGCTCCATTGACCATCAGATCCTCTTGTTCATACCCTCTTTTCTGAACATTGATTGCATACTGAAAGTCGCGGTCAATCGGCAGTACCAAAGAATTAGTGAGATTATTGAGCTGGTAAATATTTTCTTTATTGGGATCGTCCACATCAGAGACAGAAATCGTCGGTCCATTGACCGGTTCCCGGGTGACGGCATCAAAAGTCAGCAGTTCGAGGGTCAATTCTTTCGGGGTCAGGAACAATCGTTTTACGATGGTATCTTGGCCCGCGTATTGATTCATATCCAACAGGGTGGAATCCGGAAGAAAGCCCCCCTTACTTGCGCGCAACTTGTACGTACCCCGGAGTAAATCCACGATGTATTCATTGGATTCCTCATTGGTCTCCTCCATGATCAGATTTTCGGATCGCAATACTTCGAGTGTAGAACCCAGGATCGGTTCTCCATTGAGTTTATTGAACACGAGTACTTTCACCACCAGTTTGCGCGGCTCCAGATCTGCTTTATAAATATCATAGCAACATGCATTTAAGGCTGTATCAAGCTGATAAGAAGTATTCCTGTTGGATGCAAAGTAGGCATCTTTCATGTTCTCTTCCCAAAAGAAATAAATATCATCGAAACTGGAATTTAGCGGACTTCCCAGGTTTTCAACTTTGGAATCCGAAGTCACTGGTAAAAAAACCTGATACATATCCAGTCCACCATAACCGGAATATCCTTCGGAACTGAAAAACAACGTATTGCTTGACTGGTGATAAAAAGGGGCCAATTCGTTGAGGGGCGTATTGATTTGATACAGATTTTCCGGAGCTTCAAATCCAGAGCCGTCCCACGCACTAAAATAGATATCATATCCACCGCGACCACCGATCCGATCCGAAGCAAAGTACAACCCTTCTGTTTCTCCATCGGGTCCTATTCCATAAGCTGGTGAAGTGTTGCTGTAGGCCGTATCATTTAACTCAGGCATATACATGGGCGCAGACCAGCTTCCTTCTACAGAACCACTGTAATAAATATCACAGCGAGATAATTCGCCGGTCGTGTATTGACACAACGTGTAGTAAACTCTGGTACTGTCCATATTAATCGCATAATGGGCCTGGTACCTCATGGAATCTTCATCGGCAATAAAATGAAATACGGTATCCAGCCGATCATTAAATACAACACCAACGGGTTTTTCTTCCGGATTTTCATCCGGATAGCGCAAAGCAGAAAATATCAGATTCTCTCCCAACTTTATCGGTGCGAATTCGGATTGAATGGTATTGATCGAATCACCTAGTTTTTCGATTTGAGAAATAAATGGGGGTTCTTCATTCTGTTGGGCCCATTCGATCGATTCCAATTGATTCTTTGCTGTCTGTGTATAAAAATTATCGGCATTGCTATTCTCCCGAAGATATTTGTTGTAGAATTTCGTAGCTTCTTCATACGCCCCCATCTGATAAGCCATTTCACCGGTGTAAAAAGAAGATAGGGGAAGTTCATCTTTATCTTTAAGGGCATCAGCTTCTTTATAGTATTCCAGTGCTGTTTCAAAAGCGAAAAAATGACGTGCCGCCTCTGCTGCCTTATAGTATACATAAGGACTTGGATTCTTGAATTCCAAAACCTCGTTGTAATATTTGAGTGCCGCATAGAAGTTTTTCTCTTCAAATGCCTCTTCAGCAGCATTAATAAATGCTTGCTTTGATTGGGCTGTTGACTGAGAAACACTGATCACGCCAAGCACTGCGATGATTATATATCTGGCTGTTTTCATTAAGCTCATACCTATTAATAAATTCTACAGGTTTTGAAATCTTTTATCTTGTCGACATCCTTTATAATATATCGAACCCACACTTCCGGACCACCTCGTTGGTCTGTCGCGACATTGAATCCTGAAACATTAATGTCGTAGCTAAAACCGACATCAAGGCTGTTGATCCGAGCACCGATATATGGGGATACCGCATCCCATTTGTTGCTAAGTCTGACGTAACTACCCAGACTGAGATAAAAATCACTCCCGCGTTGGTCAATTAATTGGAATTCAAATTTTGTTCCCATATTTTGCTCTTCATAAGGGCCTTGCCATTGTGCATTCCCCGTGAGATTCCATCGAACACGATTACTAAGACCTAACCAGTAATCCACGTACAAAGAACTTCGGATGGGCAACCGTATTTCCGGTGTGTTCTCAAAGAAATTTTGTTTGGGCTTTGTGATGTTGAAAAACCCACCCCCGATATTCAACGTATTTTTTTCATTTTGAAATCTATAGTTCACGCCTGCAGCAAGATTAAAAAACATGAGATTCATATTTTCCAGATTTTCGCCGGTGGGTAGATTTTCATTGAACTGTCCGTTCTGGTATTGCTGATCCCAACTCAAATCATTCTCTCGAAATGACCGTTGGTTGAATCCGGTATTCAATCCCACGGTCAGGACGTGATGCGGATTAAGAAAATGAGAATAACTACCCAATAAGTTGATATCAAGCAGACTTAGTTTGGAATACCCTGCTCGATCATAATTCAGTGAAAGTCCGTATCCAAATAAGCTGTTTTCGGAATCTTTTGGCTGGACATTGCTATCATATGAACCTGAAAATGTCACATAGTCTACGGGAACCTGTTTCCATTGCCGGCGAAAATTACCTTCAATGCGGTGTTCCCCATCAAACAAACCGGTCAAAGCGGGATTTGTGATCCTGAAACTATGATCATATTGAGTCAGATGAATATCCTGCCCGTCAACCTGATTTCCCAGGGCGAACAAGAATACTATGATGAAAGGTAAACCGTAAAACTTTTTCATACAATAAGAATATATTCATGGTAAGGTTCTCAAATACTGTACCAAACAACCTTCGAGCCACTACCTTAAGAGATTATAATTTTATTGATATGAAAATAAGTCCCTCTTTATATATGCAAAATTACTCTCATATTACGTAGAGATCAGAATACAACCGGGCAATACTCGCACTGCAGCATCACATATTTCTTCAATCAACAAATATCAATTATATTAATACATACCTATTTTAACATCATTCATCAAATCTTTTCAATATTTGCCGGATAACTTAAATTTAAACTTTCCCTAAACCCATCCATATACCGGGCCAGACTAAAAGACCAGGATAGCGGATAAATGGGGCTTTGATTCAGTCCATCAATCAAACATTCATTCACATGCTCGATTTCATGGAAGTACCCCCAACCTGTTTTGGGGAAATCATGACGCACCTTGTAATCGGGACCGATTTCATGAAAATAATCCAGTTCGTGCCATCGATGTGGCAACACGTACACCTTGTTTTCTTTCCGAATGACTGCATCCATATGGCCCATACTCTGGACGTCCGAATACACCAATGCGCTTCGCCCCTGATCGTAATTCATGACAGCACTGACACGAACATCGATGCCCTGATCAACCCATCCGGATACATGGTATTGCTCCGGGACCCCGAGAATATCCAGTGCTAAAAACAAAGGGTAGATGCCGATGTCAAGTAAGGAGCCTCCTGCTAACCCCGGTTCATAAATCCGGGACCCTTTCTGGCGGGCTGAAGAATAACAAAAATCCGCAGATAGTGACAAAACTGGTTCTCCATCTTTTCGGAGTTCTTGTTGAAGGTGTTCGTAGGCTGGTAAAAACTTGGTCCACAATGCTTCCATCACAAACAGACCAGTACTTTTTTGTTTTTTAATCACTTCTGCCACCTGATCTGCATTGACACAAATTGGTTTTTCACACAACACATGTTTACCGCTGTCCAAACATTTTAAAATCCAAGGATAATGGTGACTGTGCGGAGTGGCAATGTATACTACATCAACTTCGGGATCATCAAGTAAATCCTCATAATTGGTGTACATATTTTGAGCCGGGAATTCAGATTGAAATTTTCGTACGCCATCTTCGGACCGACTGGCGATCGCATACAACAATCCATCATTGGATAATTGAAGATCATGGGCAAATTTGCGGGCAATCTTCCCCAACCCTATAATACCCCATTTAATTTTATTCTTCATAATTTCATCTGTTATTCGCTTATTCGCCATTGGATTACTACCTGTCAAAACGAGTATTTTTCACTCCTCCTCTTATAACTCGAAGTCAAACACTATCTTAATTAGTCACAACTTCACGTATTATCCTGCAAATACCGTACCTTTCAAAAAATTAAGAACTTTTTGTATCCTTAAAAATTACAAATTTGCATTTAAGCTATGCCGTTTTTAACCCTTCGGACGCCTGATTTCTACCCGCTTACACTGTCAATGCCACTCGAGAATATGATGTTTGGCCTGTATTCTCTTCGAGTGCGATGGAATAAGGTCTTTGAAAACAATCCGGTGCTTTCACAGCGATGGATAGAACCAACCATTCTTCCGGATCCAGAGCTGCTCAGTGCAATTAAAGCACTGTCGACGGGCCAAGTACTCAAACAAGATGAATTAGTCATCGCGGTTCATCCGAATCATCATTACTCTGGTGATCTGATGAAAAATGTTGGGAGCGAAGATCTGGATAAAATGGAGGTAATTAATTTTGAGAAATCGTTCAAGTGGATTGACTCCCTCCAATATATGATCCTACACAACAAAGATCAGATAAACGAGGATTGGAGCCGCAATGAAAACGCAAATAATTGGTTCCAGCCAGCCCAATTAGAAAACACCTTTACGGCACCGGGTTTTCATCTTTCTGATGTCACCATCGATGATCAGGAAGGTCCCGTTATACTTCATAAAGGAGCTACTATATTACCCGGGGCGAGAATTAAGGGGCCGGTGGTGGTTTTTCCGCATGCAACCGTAAAAATGGGCGCTAAGCTTTACCCCGGTTGCACCATCGGGCGACATGTTGTGGTCAGCGGTGAAATCAAAAATACGATCATTCATGAATACAGCTCCAAAGGACACAATGGTTATCTGGGAGACAGTATATTGGGTAGATGGAATAACTTTGGAGCTGGAACTACTATTTCCAACGTAGCAAATACATTTTCCAACGTTCGGTTCAAGGACTGGCAAACAGGACATACCATCGAATACAACACGTTAAAAAGAGGTCTGATTACAGGTGATTTTGTAAAACTGGGTGTTCTATCCAGAACCTATCGAGGCACTGCTATCGGATCATTTTGCAGTATTGCAACGAATCAACCCATTACTGGCAACATCCCTACCTTCACTTGGTGGAATGAGGATCACAGAACAGATTATAAACCAAAAGATTTACGAGCGCATTGCCAGCGGCAGATGGCATTACGAAATTGCAAATGGACTGATGAATGGGAGCGTGCACTTATCAACCTTATCGAATCCAGGTTCAAACCCCAAAACCCTAACTTGAAATGAAGTGGTGGAAAAAATGGTGGTCATACCTCCTGCCAGTCCACCTTGAAAGCGTAGGCAGCGAACTGAATGAAGCACTGGACCTATACCTCATAAAAAACAGACTTCGACTCACGACGCTGGACGCCATTTATTCGTTTGACGACAAGTACTACAATTTTCATAAAGCATTCGAACACTTTGAACTTCCGCCAAACGGAGCCCATGTTTTGATTTTGGGACTGGGGCTGGGAAGCATTCCATTTATGCTCGAAAAGACTTTTCAAAAAGACTATCATTACACAGGAGTCGACCTGGATGATGCCGTTCTATACCTATTTGCAAAATATCAACAGGAACGCCTTAAGTCTCCACTTCAAATCATAGAAACCGATGCGACGCTCTTCATGCAATCCCAAAGTAACCGCTATAATCTTATATGCATAGATGTTTTTATTGGCGAAATCGTCCCTAGCCATGTCAAAACTAATGCCTTCATCCGCCAACTTAAGAATGCCCTTCTTCCTGGAGGACGCATTTTATGGAATATGCTATACGACACGAACGAACAGGCCAGAGCGGTAGATAAATTTATAGAATATCAGTTTCGCACGATTTTTCCAGACTATCAGATACTCCAGGTTTTGGGTAATGTGATTTTAACAAATCGGGCATGGAATGATGAAGCTACAAGTAATCACTCAGAAAAATAGAGTCGTAGGTTACTCGAACACGGATTGCACCTCTGAACTGAACAAAAACTCGTTCGAAAGGAGCGCTTTTCATCCACCAATAAAAAAATAAGGCGCTCCAATGCGAACACGGAATTAATCTTCCGACGTATCGCATTCAAGCGCCTTAGAACCCCATCGCGGTCTTCATCCCCCGGTGCAAACCAGGAGCATGTTTAGGACTTTAATTATATACTGTTCGTCTCCCATTTCCATTTCACAAAAGCTTCCATGGCCTCGTATTCAGCCAGACCCAGTCTGTTGTATTCATCGGCTGTTTCCTTATTCCGGTCTTCAGCCCGTTGCCAAAACTCTCTCTTATCGTTGCCGGGAAATGGTGCTCGATCCTTCTGAGATTGATGCATAAAAATTCCGGTTCGTTTTCGAAGCACTTCATCCGGACTCAGCGGAACAGCCATTTCTATTTCATCGATGCCCCACTCATGCCAGGCACCTCGGTACAACCAAAGCCAGCAATCCTTGAACCAGGACTCTTCTTTGAGTTCTTCACATGCAAGTAAGATTGCATCCAGACAAACTTTGTGCGTTCCGTGAGGATCCGCCAGATCACCAGCGGCGTAGATCTGATGTGGTTTAATTTCATCCAAAAAATCACGGATAATGTCCACATCTTCTTGTCCAACAGGTTTTTTCGAAACCTTTCCTGTCTCATAAAAAGGCAAATCTAGGAAATGGATGTGATCATCATCTGCCCCTGCAATCCGGGCACCACCGCGGGCCTCTCCCCGTCGGATCATTCCTTTAATTTCTCGTACGAGATCCATATCCGACTCGCCACCCTTTTTACTTTCCAGAAACTTATTGATTTTTTCCAATTGATTATGCGCTACTTCCTGATCCAACCCATATTCTTCTGCGATGTCATCAATAAATTCGATAAACCGCTGAACGTCATGATCATGTACAGCCAAGTTACCCGAAGTCTGATAGGCAACGTGCACTTCATGCCCTTGCTCTACCAGGCGAATAAATGTACCGCCCATCGATATTACATCATCGTCGGGGTGGGGACTAAAAATAACTACACGTTTTTTGGCGGGTTCGGCACGTTCGGGCCGTTGAGAATCATCCGAATTGGGCTTGCCGCCGGGCCAACCGGTAATCGTATGTTGAAGTCGGTTAAAAATTTGAATATTGATGTTATAGGCCGTGTCGTATTCCAGGATAAGATCGCTCAGACCATTCGTATTGTAATCCTCTTCGGTCAGTTTCAAAATTGGCTTACCTGTCTTCATAGACAACCAGACTACTGCCCGACAGATTAGTTTATCGTTCCAGTTCACCAAACCTACGCTCCATGGTTTTTTAACTTTGGTGAGCTCTGACGCGGCAGGTCGGTCAATTAAAAACCGGGTATTGGAATGATTCTGAAGGTAAGTTGCAGGACAAGAAGCAGTAATTGGTCCCTCCAATGTTTGCGCAATCACTTCCGCTTTGGCCTGTCCAAAAGCCATCAGATAAATCGCTTTCGCTTTTAGTATGGAAGCAATCCCCATCGTAATAGCCCGGTAGGGGACGTTGTCTTTTGTAATAAAACTTTTGGTAGCATCCTGACGGGTCAGGTGATCCAGCTTCACCAGACGAGTTCGGCTTGAATCCCAGCTCCCAGGCTCATTAAAACCGATGTGCCCCGTTCGGCCAATCCCCAGCAGCTGGATATCAATTCCACCCAAAGCTTCGATTTTCTCTTCATATTCCTGACAGTATTCCTCAACCTGATCGATCGGGATTTCACCATCCGGTATATGAATATTTTTAGGATCAATATCGATGTGATTGAACAAATGATCGTGCATAAACTTCCAGTAACTCTGGTCGTCCCCTTTTCGCATGGGATAGTATTCGTCCAGATTGAAAGTAATCACATTCTTAAAGCTCAAACCTTCCTCCCGGTGCATCCGGATAAGTTCATCGTAGACTTTAATCGGTGTCGAACCAGTAGCCAGGCCGAGAATAGTGTATTCTCCCTCCTGTTGTTTTTGTCGCATCAGAAGTGAAATCGTCTTAGCCACGTGCTTACTTGCCTCTTCTTTATCTTCATAAATCTGGCTTGGAATTTTTTCAAATGACCGCAATTGATACTTTAAGATGTCCTTTTCCATTTTAAACCGTTTGATGAATAGCAAAGATAACATAATTTTTATAACTTTGCGTGTGCGCACACACTATATTTCGTAACAACTTTGTTCTTTACTTATTATAATCATCCGTGAAAGCCAAAATTAAAGACATCGCAAAGCATGCCGGCGTTTCAACCGGTACAGTAGACCGTGTCATACACAATAGGGGCCGGGTATCGTCACACACATACAACAAGGTAAAGCAAGCCATGCGCGAACTGCGTTATAAACCGGATATTGTCGCCCGAACGCTGGCCAAAAAAGAAAAATCCCTACTTAAAATATTGATCCCCTACCCGTACCAGGATTTTTATTGGAAAATGATCCGCAATGGTATCGAACAAGGTCTGACCGAGTTCGCCCCCTACCGAATCAAAGGTCAAACGGTATTTTACGACATGAATGACCCGGGGCATTTTGAAAGTATCGCGCAACAAATTTTACAAGAAAAACCACATGCCATCCTGATCGGTTCAGAATTTTACCGGCAGACTATTGATCTGGTCAGACAGTGCAGCGAACAAGACATTCAATGTATCGTCATGAATGCGGAAATACAATCAATACCTGTACTGACCTACATCGGCATTAATTCGTACGTGGTCGGAGAGTTGGTGGGGAGAATCATCCGATCCACAAGAGGGTGCTCTTCTGTGATGGTCGTCCATACCACTGAAAATATTGACAATACCATCCATCTTAAAAATAAAGAATTGGGGTTGTTTGATGCCTTGGATCAATCGAGCCTTTCCTTTCAAAAAGAAAGCGTCATATTTAGCAATAAGAAAAACAGTGAAATGGATAGCTCCTCCCTTGCAGCAATTATAAAAGAAAAGGAAATTGACACCGTTTACGTAACCACCTCTAAAGCATATATGTTTGCCAATGCTCTAAAAAACCAGTTCCCCGATCTATACATCATCGGTCACGACCTGATCGATCAAAATATAAGTTTATTAAAACAAGAACAGATCGATCTGCTCATTGACCAAAGCGGTTACAGAATGGGATTCCTTAGTGTCAAATCATGGGTTGATCACCACATTCTGGAAAAAGAAATTTCTGAAAAGCAATACCTTCCGCTGGATATAATATACAAGGAGAACCTGCCCTTTTACATTTAATCACCTCAATTTTTATAAAACTTCGTTACAGACTGGCCTGTTTTCACAATATATACTCCGTTTTGTAAGCTGGATATATCGACTGAAACTATAGGATCAGATGATTTCTGAATATTTTTCACTGACATCATTTCGTGACCGAACATATTATAGACCGTAATATCACTCCGTTGTTCCCTTTTTCCAGTAAATACCTGGATCGTATTTTGAGCTGGATTAGGATAAACCACCAGCTTTGATTCATGGTTTTCAAATTCGAAATCCACGGTCCGGGTTTTTGAGTATTTGAACGTACCGTCAAAATCCGTCTGACGCAGTCGGTAATAGGAGATTCCATGGACGGGTGACGGGTCAATATAATCATAGTTCTGTATGTCAGAGGAAGTCCCGGCACCTTTTAATTCTGCCAATGTTTTCCAGTTTCTACCGTCGTTAGATCGTTCTACAGCAAAGTAATCATTATTAAGTTCAGAAGCCGTCTCCCAATTCAGAAGTACACCTTGACTCCCCACCACCTTTACCGAAAAATTGATCAATTCCATGGGCAGCAAAAAATTGCTTAGCGGATATTTTTCATATACCGATATACCAGGTCCTTCTATTAACAACCTGACCGAATCGCACCCGAGCAACTGGGGGGGTGGCCTCACTGCAGTTGTCACCAACCCAATTGTCAGGTGCTGTGATCGTATCTCCGACCCCACCGCTCACTGGCAGTCCAAAATTCATAGACAAATCCTGATCGCAAAGAAGATAGCATTGCAAAGTATACATATTGTCCGGAACATTAACCCCTTCAAATTTGACGTCATATTTCATATTCACTTTAAAGGTATAATCATCAGAACAGCTGTTTGGTGCATCTACCGAGGTAGCTTCTAACCAAATTAGTACATCATATCCATCCGAAGAAGACACACGCAATTGCCCATTTGCTGAAAATTGAAATAGGAATAGTGTTAGAAAAGCAATTATTAGTTGTTTCATCTTAAGGGGTTTAGTCTAACTTAAAGTCAATTAGCGATTAACTTATAAGGTTTTGTTTCTTTTATAAAGCCAAATATAAAACAGGTTTTCCTAATTTTTTCATGAAGTGAAAAATTTAACTCATCATTGATAAACACACAGCTATAAAACCAACCATACAAGAAATGCAAATATTCTCTATTTCATAATAAGGATATTACAAATTGACCCTATGTCAATATAAATTTGAATATAATAAACCAAGTTATACTGAATTCACACTTCCTATTCCTCTTAAACATTGACCCGCTCTCGTTTTCCGATGTGAGATCACCCGCTGTGTGTGATTTCTCAGTTCTCAGGAATTCAAAAACACAACTCGTTTGCAAGAGATTTCGCTAACCCATAAAATTCTGCTATTTTTGAGCTCAAATAATAATAAACATGTTTTCAATCAATATTTACCTACGGCTTGGACTGATCATTCTTTGTCTGGGTGGTGGTGTGGTACTGACCTCGCTTTATGGCTTTTGGTATGCCTTTCCGTTCTTTCTGACCGGCATCATTCTTTTAGTCGGCTACATCCTCTTTGGCACGGTCCAATCAGCAGCCAAAATGATGCAAACCATGGATATCGCCGGAGCGGAAAAGCGCATGAAACTCACCGTGTCTCCCCGTTTATTGTACTCAGCGAATCGTGCCTATTTTTATATGCTCAAAGGAACCATCGCTCAACACAAAAAAGATACCGACGAGTCTGAATTTTATTTTCAAAAAGCCAAAGAAACCAAATTACCCACGGACAATGAAAAAGCGATGGTTAATATTCAATTAGCCAACATGCAGGCCAACAGAGGAAACTGGACGATGGCCAAGCAGCTATACCGGGAAGTCAAGGGAATGCAGGTCACCGAACCACAGATTAAGGAACAGGTGGAAGAATTTGGAAAAGTCATCAAAAACAGTGGCAACATCAAAGCCGCACAAAGCGGACGATTCCGCGGAGCAATGAATCAACAAAGTAAGAAAAGACGTCGGCCCCGAATGAGGTAATTAATAATCTAACCTTACTACTTTTGATTACCATCAAATGGTCAACATTTCTCCGGTCGGGTTCTGAAGATAATATCGGTTTTACAACATATCCAGAGAATAGAGGAGCTATTTGTTTTGTATGAGCGTAATAACCCTATATTTGACCTACGCCAGTGGCAATAAAAAATTCTTGTATGAAACCACAAATCGGGGAGGAATCGCCTAAGTTCAGGAAATTTCGTGCGAAAGCGCATGAATTGATTTTCGAAGCAGATACGCCGCAGGGAAAGTTGTTTGATGTGGTTCTTCTCATTCTGATATTGATCAGTGTTGGGGTGGTCATGTTGGATAGTGTACCGGATTATCACAAGGATTACAGTGAGATTCTGTGGATTTTAGAATTGTTTTTCACATTCATATTTACTATAGAATACATTGTTCGTTTATTGAGCGTACGAAAGCCGTTGGTCTATGCCACGTCTTTTTTTGGTATTGTAGATTTACTTTCCATCATACCCACGTACCTCGCTTTTTTCTTTACAGGATCACAATATTTGATCGTGATTCGCGGTCTCCGCCTGCTCAGAGTATTCCGTATCCTTGGGTTGCATAACTTTGTCAATGACAGTTTGTCTATTGTCAATTCGCTGCGTCGAAGCTCTCGAAAAATAGTAATTTTTCTACTGTTTGTACTCATGGTAGTGACCATATTGGGGACAGCTCTTTATTTACTCGAATCGGATATTAATGAAGGATTTAACAGTATTCCGAGAAGCATCTACTGGGCCATCGTTACGGTAACCACAGTGGGATATGGAGACATCTCCCCCATCACCTCCACCGGCCAATTCCTGGCAGCCATCGCCATGATATTGGGATATGCGGTCATTGCCGTTCCTACAGGTATTGTTTCAACGGAATTTATACGAACCGGGAAAAGAATACAACATACTAATATCTCATGTCCGGATTGTGGTGCTGAGGGCCATTATCACAGCGCCCGGTATTGCTTCAAATGCAGTGCTCCGCTAAAAGACGAAATTATAGAAAGCTAACTACTCTGATGGTAATCTACTGGTGATTAACTTGTCTATAAAATCACTGATCGTCCAGCCTTTTGCCACCACCTGTTGAGGTACCATACTCGTCGGTCCCATCCCCGGAATAGTATTGACTTCTAAAAAATAAAACGTGTCATTCCGCAAAATATAATCAAAACGGCAAATTCCATCACAGTCCAAAAGACGAAATATCTTTTCGCTTAGATCCAGACAATCACGTGTGCTTCTGGCAGAAAGGCGTGCCGGTGTAATTTCCTCACTCGCTCCATGGTACTTGGCTTCATAATCAAAAAATTCCTTGGTGGGCCGAATTTCTGTAATGGGAAAACGAATATATTCTTTGCCTTGCTTCATAATACTGGCAGAATACTCTACTCCTTCGACAAATTCCTCAACGAGTGCCTCTGTATCTACCTCCCATATTTTCTTTAATGCGGCATCCAGATCGTCCCATTTTTGCACCTTGGTTACAGCTACGCTTGATCCGTTGTTGTTGGGTTTTACAAACAGGGGCCAGCCCAGATGGTTAAAATCATTTTGAGATATTTCATCGTTTTTTCGCACTGGTACTGATTGGGCCATGGGCACATCAAAAGATCTCAGATAAGTTTTGCAAAAGTCTTTGTTAAAAGTCACCGCACTGGTCAGCACACTTGCTGTGTTGTGCGGAATCTCCATCAAGTCAAGATATCCCTGAAGTTTTCCATTTTCTGCTGGTCGTCCGTGAATCATCAAAAATGCAAAATCAAAATTTTCCTTTCCCTTTGGAGTGGTAAGTGAAAAGTCATTGAGGTCAAGCGCAACCCCTGTTTCCTGATCTACAAATTTTCGATTCTCCATAAGAAGCAACCGATAACTGTATTTCGACGGATCAATATGATCAGTAATCAGCTTTGCACTGGCCAGTGAAATGGTTCGTTCTTCAGATGGACCTCCGGCTATAATGGCGATATGCATCGATATATTATAAATATTTACAATGCGTAAATATAATTAAATTCTATAATCCAACGAACTATTTTATTGGAGAATACGAAGACCGTCCCCTTTATTTTTACACGATGAAAAAGGTTACCTGTATTTTCTGGGCACCCGGGTAGTAGCAAACAACCGCTTAATACTATACCGACCACTTCCCCGCCCGATGAGTAACAGCAATCCACCGACAATAGCCATATTTTGCATAAAATCGATCGCTATTTCACGCTGCAGAGGCACTGGTTTATTCCACCAACTGTGGATAATAAAGGTAATGGGCACATAGTATATCAACAGGAATATCGAAGCCAGGGTGACTCGATACCCTATCAGTAGCATAATTCCACCAACCAACAGCAGGAAGATCGCGCCGGATAACAGCATGTCTTGATTCCAGGTGATGCCATACTCGGTCATGGTGTTTTTGGTACGCTGGAAATAATATATCGAGTCGTACGCTTCATACAGGAACATGGCAGATAAAAACACCCGCCCCAATAAATCGATAATATCTTTCATAGGCTGAAAGTAGGGAAATTATTTGAAAAGATTATTCATGAAGTACCAACATAGGAATTTCTGTTTTCCACCCCATCTTGCGGGTCACCGATTTATGGAACAACCGTTGCAAAAAATTTCTTTTCCGATCCACTAGCACCAACAGATCTGCATCATTTTCACGCGCCATTCGACGCAATTCTTCATCAATATTGGTGGATGCTACCTGAACAAAAGATGTCAATCGTTCCCCCAGCAACGATTTTAATTCGTGCAGCGTATTATTTTTGCTTTCCGCTGAAATATCGCCAACATGTACCACAGTAAGATCGGCATCAGTGCGTTCCAGCATAAGCGTCAAGGGCTTAATCACATCGTGGGCGATCGCTTTCATATCAGATCCAAAAACAATTTGTTTCAATTTTGAATATCTGCAATTTTCCGGAATCGCCAGCACAGGAACATCAACGCTTTTCAATACCTGAAGCGTATTACTGCCGATGAGGTAACCACTGGCACTTTGCCGAGTACCCCGGGTCCCCATTACTACAAAATCCGGATTCATGTCTTCATTATAATTGATCATATCAACCACAGATCCCACGCCGACCCGCTTGGTGATCACATTAGCTTCATTCCTAAAATACGATTTTAATATTTCTTCTTGTTTGAGCAGATTTCTGTCCACATCCTCTTTTAGGGTTTCCAGAATGGATGAAATAATTACTTCATTGGGTTGGTAGGGTATATCATAGGAATGAATAAGTACATAATGTATGGGTTCATTATGAAACATATCTGCAGCATACTTCATTGCATTCTCTGATTTGTGGCTAAAATCATTCGGCAAAAATACAGTTCTCATAATATCGATTCTTGATATGATAAAGTCCGGAGCGCTTTGCACTTAGAGTACACCGCCGTTATTCCAACGGATTACTCAGATCCGGCTTATAAATTAATACATATTTATCAAACTGAGGCAAGCTACTGTGAATATCTTCTGATTATTCAGTAATCGCAGTCCTGATTTTAACCAGCATCTGAAGCAGAGGCTTCATTTCATGCAAAGGAAGCATATTAGCTCCATCGGAAAGCGCTTGATTTGGTTTGGGGTGGGTCTCGATGAACAATCCATCAACGCCTACAGCAATCCCGGCACGTGCCAGGGTTCCAATAAACTGAGGTCGGCCTCCTGTCGTTCCACTGGACTGATTGGGTTTTTGATTCGCATGGGTACAATCCAGCACAACGGGATAACCAAAACTTTGCATCACAGGTATGGCACGCATATCGACCAGGAGCTCGTGATAACCAAAAGTAACGCCTCGCTCTGTAAGCATTGGAAAATCATTCTCCGACTGGGTGATTTTATCGACAGCAAATCCCATGGCTTCCGGAGACATAAACTGCCCTTTCTTTATATTTACAATACACGGTGTATTGGCAGCTGCCACTAATAATTCGGTCTGGCGGCAGAGGAAAGCGGGAATCTGAATAATATCAACGATCTTTCCGGCCCGGTGTGCCTCTTCCGGACTATGAACATCCGTCATGATGGGAAGATCTAGCTTAGATTTCACTTCAGCTAGTATTTCAAGGGCTTTTGCATCGCCTATTCCTGTAAAAGAATCCAGACTGCTTCGATTGGCTTTTTTATAAGAAGCTTTGAACACAAAAGGAATGTTGAGCTCGGTGGTGATATCTTGTAATGCTGTGGCGATCTCCATAACCATCGTGCGGTCCTCAACTACGCAGGGGCCTGCTAACAAAAAAAATGAATTTTGTTGTGAGTTAAAAAGACGTTGCCGTAAATCAAAGCTCAGCATAACTCATTATTTATATACCCACGCATCTGGTTCAATTTCACTGCGAAGAAGATCGATTTCTGACTGATCAGCGCATTCTACTTTTGCAGCCACCAGGGTCATGGTCTGACGTTCCATGGTGATTACTTCAACTTCAAAATCACCCAGCCTGGATACCATTCGGTTAACATTTTCCGGGTTTGCAAAAGCCCCAAGCACCAAGGTGCATCGGGAACTGGATGTTGCAGCCCTCTCTTCCGGATTGGTTTTATTCTGATTCACTTGAATAGCCTCGCCTACTCCCCGATCCGATGCTGACGAAAAATCTTCATCCGTGGTTTCTGAATACTTTTCATGTTCATCCAATTCCGTAGCGGGTTCAGCATCAAAGGTTACCGACTCCTGGGTATCGGAATAATAATCTTCGATATCATTGGAAAGATATGACTCCGGCGCAACATTTACCAGCCGGGTATTGAATTCCTGTTGATTACCAAATAAAAATTGAATCGGTTCTGACCAAAAAAATAATGCCAACACAAATAAAGATGCAAAAACACCCCACAAGGCAGGGATTAACATAGGCCGCGTTTGTTTCGGCGGTAAAGCAGCACGCAGATCCACCGGAGCCCGGTCGCGCACAGAATAGTCCTCCACATCAACACCGGGGGAACGATATGGCAATACGGGCAGCCATTGATAGTGGGTCAGTACCTCCGGCACAAAATCCAATTGGTTATCAAACTGAAACTGGCCATATTCTCCAAATGGCACAGCGCTTTCCCTCACCGCTGACTTAACAGAATCCTCCCATCTTCGAACGGCCCTTTCAGCATCTGAATCCGATAGCATAAAGTAAGTGGCTACTTTTCGCACTAAGGCCTTATCGATCAGAGCGTGGCTATTCCGATTAAAATAAAAGTGTTCACGAGGAGGCAGGATCTGATGATGGTCTTCTGATAAATAAGCGCTCAGAAACATTTTCTTCAACATACCTTCTCCACTAATGGTGATCTGTCCTTCTTCCTGAAAAACAGCGACCGCTAATCGGGTTATCTGATTGATCTGAACCATGGAACGAATTTAATTATAAAATCTTCATTCTTGCAAGTCTTCCTGTATATTTGTAAAAAATTCTTAGAACTATGACCTTTACCAGAAAACGATCTGAAGCAATATTTGAAGAAACAAAAAAACTGTTTCCGGGTGGCGTACACAGTCCGGTTAGAGCTTTTAATTCTGTGCAAGGTGCACCGGTGTTTATCGATCGCGGGGAGGGATCCAAAATTTATGACATCGATGGAAACACCTACATCGATTTTTGCAACAGCTGGGGCCCCTTGATATTGGGACACAAGCATCCGGACGTCATTGATAAAGTCATCAAAACCATTAACAAAGGATTGACTTTTGGTACTCCCCATGAGCTTTCTTATGAGCTCGGAAAAACAATCATCGACCACCATCGCTACATCGATATGATCCGATTTGTCAGTTCAGGGACAGAAGCTGTCATGTCCGCCATAAGACTCGCACGTGGAGTCACCGGCCGAAACAAAATCATAAAATTTGAGGGTTGTTACCACGGCCATGCAGATTCTTTGTTGGTAAAAGCGGGTTCGGGATTAGCCACACTGGGAACTTCCACTTCTGCCGGAATCCCGGAAGCGTTTATTGCTGAGACCATCGTACTTCCACTTGCCGACCCCGAACTGCTGGTCGAGGCAGTTCAAAAATACAAAGATGATCTGGCGGCCATTATTATAGAGCCTGTCCCGGCAAATAATGGATTGCTTCTGCAGGATGCGGAATACCTGCAATTAATGCGGGATTTGTGTACCCAATATGGCGTCATGTTGATCTGGGATGAAGTCATTTCCGGATTCCGGCTTGGCTTTGAAGGAGCGGCCGGACATTACCAGATTCAACCCGACATCATGACTTATGGGAAAATCGTCGGTGGAGGTATGCCGGTCGGCGCTTATGCGGCTTCCCGGGAGATTATGTCTCATGTAGCGCCAGTCGGCGACGTTTATCAGGCCGGCACGCTATCTGCCAATCCAGTCAGCATGGCGGCAGGTTTGGCCACCCTCCAAGTTTGTCTGGAGGAAGGGTTTTACCACAATATGGAAAAGAAGACAATGGATTTCACAAACAGGTTGCAGGACGCTTTGGATCAAAAAGAAGTTCCCGCCCATATACAGACCATTGGGTCTATTTTCTGGATTGCATTTAGTAAAGGCAGAGTTCAAAAATCTTCAGATATTGATCCGGCCAGCATGGAACATTACAAAAGGCTGCATTTGCACCTACTGGAAAACGGGGTCTATTTTGGACCGTCCGGGTACGAGGTGGGCTTCGTTTCAGCTGCGCACACGAAGGACGATCTGGATGCAGTGATCGAGGTGGTTAATAGTTTATGAGATTGAAGGAAGTGGATGAAACTAGATGAGATTGATGAAAGTTGATCGGGCTTATCGGTGCCCGACTAATGAATACCATTTAAGGCTAAGGTTTAGGTTTAGAAATATTTGTTTTTGGGCCAACTTATAACCCAATTACTGATACCAATTACTGATACCCCAAAACAAGGTAGAGGCTATGGTTTAGGTTGGGCCAACTGGTACCCCATTAACCATGAACAGAAATCTGGAATCTGAAAAATCTAAAATCTAGGAGGTTGCTTTCTTACGACGTCTTTTTCTGGTCTTGAATATTTCCAGTACTTCTTTTTCTGTCATAAATCCGAGGTCCTGGAACTGACTAACCACATATTTCTTGATATCCTGGTAATCTTTCCCACGCTTGTAGGTATACACTTTTAGGAATTTTTTAATGAGTCGGATACTGGCGTGCTTGATTTCTTGATTAAAATGCTGGTTATCAAACATTTTAATATAGATCGTCATCAGTTTATTCAATTCAAAATAGGCTGGATAATCTTCCGGATCAATATTCTGAAGCTCTGCTTTGAAGTACTTATAAATCACAAGTCGGAGCGCCTCATTGAAATCGGATAAGCCTTCGTGTTGATTGTGCACATTTCGGATTTCCTCAATGGTTATTTCAGACGCCAACCCATTCTCCTTGATGATATTCTGCAAGTAGTAAAACGTATAGAAATCATCCTTTGGCTGATCAGGCAAAAGATCGAACAAACGGACAAACGAATCGACACCCACATTGATATCACTTTTCATAAGTCGTTCTAGAAAGTGGAAGTGCTTTGAATGGAAGCCTTCTTTTTGTCGCAGCTCATTATAAATTTTTGCCAGTCGTTTCTTACGATCTTCTTCAAACTCAATAAAATGAGCACTCAAGCCCAAAATATTGATGTATTCTTGCGGCTCCTGAAGCTCTGTATTTTCCAGGAAGGTAATTAGTTCTTCTTCGAACGAGGTATTATCCAGATCGTGCTTAATCCGGAATTTCAAGAAATCGAGAAATTGCCGGTAACTGGCTTTTAATTCGATGGCATCATCCGGAAATTCGATCGTATAAAAATTATAACCTTCGAACTGTTTTTTATATCGGTTGTAGGCCACTTCCCGGTTTTTGACCTGCCACAAATCCGCTGAATGCAAATTGCGCAAATAGGAAACAATCCGCTTGTTTTGGAATCGGTTGATAAAAGACGTGGTCCATATATCACTATTCAGAGCAAAACCCACCTGAACTGTTTGACCAATTCTTGTTTTTATATAATCGAAATAAACGGAGTCACAGATAAAAAGCAAGATATCCTGGAAATGAGTTTGAGGCCGGATGTATTTAAAATCCTCATCAATAGCACCGCGGAGCACAGCATATCCCAAAATTCTGGGCAAAAACAAGCCTTCCAGTCGATCATCTAGAATTTCATTCTCCAGGGACAGCAACTGCAGGGGATTGTTATTGACCACCTTATCATAGAGTTCCTGGATCTGAGGTTCAAAATAATCGATCAGGGCTTTATAATCCGCTTCTTCTTCCGATTCGAGATAGGTATTCAAAAGATCAGAGGATTGTATGGTTTGTTTGATATTCTCTATTTGCTCTTTATATCGTGGACTCAGTGATTTCATATAAATCGAATTTGATTGTTATGTTTAAATACAGCAAAAACCCGGCAGAACTTCTACCAGGTTTTCACAAACTTCCTTTTCAAAGCCTGTACAATGCCCGTATTTCTTGTGACTACCTTACTCTTCTTCAGATGCTTCCGGTTCGGGAGCCGGCTTTTCCGGTGCCTTACCAAAGATAGAAATATGAAAATCACGCTTTTCTTGTGCAGTTTTTTCGAAACGCTCCGCTATTTTCGACTCTTTGGCTTCCATAAAGTCTTTGTACTTTTGGTCAGCTTCTTCTTGAGTCAACGCCTCTTTTCGTACACCTCTCAGGAGATGACGTCGATACAACACTCCTTTGAATTTCAAAATAGCCCGCACTGTATCTGATGGCAACGCCCCATTTTCGAGCCATTTCAGGGCTTTATCACGATCCAAATCAATCGTTGCCGGTGAAGTCATCGGATTGTACGTACCGACTTTCTCGATAAATTTACCGTCCCGTGGCGCCCGGGTATCAGCTGCTACGATGTGATAAAATGGTTTTTTCTTTCGTCCTTTTCGTTGTAAACGTAATTTAACAGACATTCTAATAATACTATTGTGGTTATTTAATCACCTGCTTATTCCGACGCTGCGGATAACCGGCTTTCATACCCCTGTGCCTATAAGATGATCTTCGGTCGGTACAAAACCAAGCAACCGAACCAACTAAAAGACATCGGGTATATCGGCCGCAAATATAAGACTATTTTTTAATTCTGTGTATGTTGTTTCCGAAACTTCTAACATATCGCAGCGACAGGCTGGATAGCCTGAATCACACCGCTGACGTGAATTTAAACAAATTATCTTTTTTCAAAAATGTGTAAGTGGAGAGAATAGAAATTCAAGATAGTCCTACGCTTGAAAAGCTGTATAAAAACCCCATCTATATTTAAAAACTAACGTGAACATTCCTGGTTCTCATGACCCTCGCAACCTACCTCCGCGATGTGGACTAACCCAATCTGGAGGAGCCACTTAGCCAGTAAATGTAAAGGCGTTTCCATTTCCGGGAAGAAGGAGCTTCTGCTCCTTGATATACATTTTTGTCTGAGAACTTTCTGTCCGAAAGATGGGCTTTTTATCGTAAAAATATGGGAGAACTGTAGTTTCGCTAAACTTTTGGAACAGATCAGGGATAAGGCACACTCGAAGGTGCCCTACACCAATCCACTATCTTGCCAAAAAATGGCAGGGGCCTATTGATCAAGTTACCCAATACCAACAGCGCAGCGCCCTAACTGCTAGCAGCGCAGCGTCCTACCCCCTAAAAGCGTAGCGTCCTTAATTTAAAATTCAAACCGCAACTTCAGATTCACCCGTCGGGAGGTGAGGTTGTTCTTCACCGAATACTGCACATTGTTAACCGCCTTAATCCAGGTCACCGATGCGGTATTGGCCACTTGCAATAAATTGAACACCTCCAGACTCAGCCATGCATTTTCAGCAAAACGCAAGGGATTGTGAGGGCGCTTACTGATCCAGGCTTTATCCCACAATTGCGCTGAAAACCCGGCATCAACTCGGTAATAGATCTTGTACCGAAATGGGTTTCTCAACTGAATGTTATCACCCGGCGTTCCAAAAGGAAGACCCGATCCAAAATTGAGACTCAAATGAATTTTGAAGTTTTCATTTTGAGGCAGGTAATCCTGAAAAAACACCGATGCCGTCACCCGTTGATCGGTGGGCCGAGGTACAAACTCTGTTTTCTCCACATTTCCGATGCCTTCCAGCAGCTTTTCATGTTCTATGCCATCCCATTTTTCCACAGCTTTTAAAAACGATACATTGATCCAGCTTTCAGCACCCGGCACCAGTTCACCGTTTAGTCGAAAATCGACCCCCATCACCTGCCCCATTGCCAGATTATCGCCATAATACCGAATCCGTACATTATTGACATCATAGGGGATCAAATCATCCAGGCGTTTGTAGTAGGCTTCGGTCATAAACCGCATTTTAGCATTAATCCGCTCCCAGTAAAAATCCGTGCTGTACCCCAATACCAGATGCATCGATTTCTGGGCTTTGATTGCCTGATTCAGCGAACCGTCCAACCGACGGAACTCTCTATAAAAAGGCGGTTGGTAATACAACCCACCGGCCAGTTTCCACACCTGATTATTTTCTTTTCCCAATGGCCGGTACAAAATCTGAGCTCGCGGTGAGATGTTGAGTTCCTCATTCAAGCTCCAGTACGAAGCCCGCACCCCGCCTTCGAATGTCCACAAGGACCGATCCCTGTTTCGCAAGTTGTAGCTTTCCATAAGATACGCCTCCATCCGCTGAGAAGAAATCGAATTTCGGGACTGGAAGACCTTGTTCAGTAAGACTTCGTTCTCACTAAATGGCAATGAATATCCTGCAGAATCCAACCGCTCCCATTCGTGCAGTCGATCCCGGATATCTTCATGCTGAAATTTCAATCCCCATTGTAAAAAATGACTTTGATCCTTGCCCGTTGCAGAGAAATTATTTTTTTCAAGCCCCCCCTTGATTTCAAAGTTGGACACATTGGAAAGAAGCAAGTTTCGTGAATACTCATGCTGGATTCCCTCGCCCACCAGTGCGATCGCTTCTCCCTGGTTTTCTGCACCGATGGATGTCTCAATCTGACTGAGATTGTAGGTACTGATGATGTCAAAATTCTCCGACTCTGCAGATGAATACGTGGAAGCCAGAAATTTCAGAAAAAAGGGATTTTTCTTTTTGGGTGGCAAATAAGTCACAGAAACACCGGCCATGGCCGTTTCGAAAAGGTCCTTTTCGGCACCGGAAAAAGAAGACGAAAGATTCAAGGTATAATCAATCAATCCAAAGGCTGTGGACCGGGTCTGGGGCTGAAAATCAAAAACCGATCGGTTGTAGTTCAGCATCACCCCCGCTTGCCAAGATTCACTCAGGTCATAAGTCATATAAGATTGGACATCGGCAAACTTTGGAAGATATTCGCCTTTGATGTCGAGTGAATTGAGTAGGTATGAGGTGGATCGGTACCGGGCTCCGGCCAGATACCTGAATTTTTTGTACCGGGAACTCCCCAGAGACTTGCTTCCTTCCAGATGAGCGCTGGCCCCCAGCAAACTCACTTCTGCACTATACGCTGCTGAATCGGGTCTTTTGTATTTTATATCGAGCACGGAAGACATTTTATCCCCGTATCTGGCTGAAAAACCACCGGATGAAAAGGTAATATCACGGACCAGGTCCGGGTTTGGAAACGACAGTCCCTCCTGCTGACCGCTCCGTATAAGCTGAGGTCGGTATATTTGGAAATCATTTACATACACCAGATTTTCATCGTAATTACCCCCACGTACATTGTATTGGCTACTCAATTCTCCCCCCGTTCCTCCACTCACACCCAATGCGATGTGCGGCAGTATATTTTCCAAATTTCCGGTGACAGACGGGAGCAATTTTATCTCTGACATATCTTCCACCACCATTCCCGGTTGATGAGAAATCGTACTCTGTACCACCACTTCCAAATCGGACACGGCTGGGACCAACTCAATATTCAAAGACAGATGTTCATCCGTCGGGGCATGATCTATTTCATAAGTCGCCTTCTTGTAACCCACTCTGGAAAACACAAGTACTGTGTCTTTTTCAGACACAAAACGCATGGAAAATGCGCCTTTCTCATTGGTGGTAATCGCTGAGGTACTGCCCTCTAGATAAATGAGCACATCACTCAAAACCTTTTCTTCAGCAGGATCAGCGATAAACCCATCTACCGTAACCACCCCTTGTGAATACAGAGATCCCGATAAGAAGACTAATATGACACCAAGTACATTATACTTCATAAACCGGAAGATTGCCCAGCGATTTGAGCTTTTTAATCGTTTCCATCGGATCCTCCGACCCGAAGACCGAACTTCCTGCCACAAGCACATCGGCTCCCGCTTCCATTATCTTAGCCGCATTCTGCAATCCGACTCCACCATCGACTTCAATCAATGCTTTGGCGTTTCGGTCCTGCATGATTTGTCGCAATTGCCGGATCTTATAGAGTGTTTCAAAAATAAATTTCTGGCCACCAAACCCTGGATTAACCGACATCACTAGGACCAGATCCAAATCTTCAATTACTGGTTCCAGCAAGGCCACTGGGGTATGGGGGTTTATCGCCACCCCGGCTTTGACTCCGAGATCTTTGATTTGCTGAATATTTCGGTGTAAATGAGGGCAAGCTTCATAGTGCACGGTGATCGTATCTGCCCCGGCTTTTGCAAATTGGGTCACATATTTTTCGGGCTCTTCAATCATTAAATGTACGTCCATGGGCTTTTCCAATACTTTTCCTACTTGCTCGACAACCATCATTCCAAAAGAAATATTGGGTACAAAACGTCCATCCATTACATCCATATGCAGCCAGTCCGCTTCACTTTCATCGATCAGTTTCACCGCTTTGTTCAAATGCAAAAAATCTGCTGCCAACAACGAGGGCGCTAGTAAAGGCTCTTTAATCATATCGTTCATTTTCAACTGTTATAACTCTAAAAACCAGGGATAAATTGAGCAAGGGCTCATAAATTTTATATACAATCCGGACGCCATCTCCCGATTTTGGCAAAAATAGCCGCTTTCTTTAAATTTATCTCATCTGGAGTGGAAGGATTGGAAGAAATTCTCCAGAGTTATATTGATTTTATTTCGCAACCAAGTATTCATCGATTCAGATGCTACTCTTGGCCCGAATGGTGAAATTTAGTATTTCATGCCGTCAAATAAGCCGGTTGAACATTTTCCTCGAAATCATCTTAACATTTATAGGTATTATTAAAATTTTGCACCTAAAACATCGTTATTGGAACAACACAACCAGAAAAATATGTCGTCAGAACAATCATCTCGTAACATAGCTATTTTCAGCGTCATCGCACTGTTGCTCTTGGTCCTCTCCGGATACTTGTTCTATCAAAACACGCAATTGAGAAAAGACATGGTAAGAATGGATCAAGAATTTACTGATCTACAGGATATCAATATTCAACTTGATGAAGAATTTAAGTCTGCCCAACGTGAACTCGAATCACTTAAAGGAGAGAATGTTGAACTCAATAAGCTGATCGATGAGCAAATCGGAAAATTGGAGGAGCAGAAAAATCAAATTGCCCTACTCGTCCGGCAAAACAGAAACTATTCAGAAGCTCAAGAAGAAATCGAAGAACTCAGAGCAACCGTGGCCCAATATATAGAAGAAATTAATCAACTAAAGGACGAAAACATTTTTCTTACGGAAGAAAACCAAACGCTCAAAAACCAGACAGATAGCCTGACAGTCGCCGTTGAAGCCAGCCAACAAAGAGCCGATTCTCTATTGACCGAACAAGAAGTGTTGACGGAAGAAAAAGAAAACCTATCCAAGGAAAATACAGCACTCAATGTCAAGGTGATGGAAGCTTCTCGTATTTCCATTGAAGACATCAACGTGAAAGGTTACGCGACCAAGGAAAGCGGAAAAGAAGTCCGCAGAAGACGGGCAGAAAATGTTGAAATACTTAATATCTGTTTTGAAACGCAGGTCAATCAACTGGCAGCAGAAGGCGAAGAAACCTTTTATGTACGGGTTCTGAATCCTACAGGAGAAACAATCTCCGTCCAAGCCGCAGGATCCGGCGTCATGACGCTGCTTAAAACGAACACCCCCATCCCCTATTCTACTAAACAATCCATCGAATACAAACACAAAGGGGAAGAGGTATGCCTGGTTTGGGCACCCGGGATCCCTTTTCAGGAGGGATTGTATGCCGTCGAGGTGTACAACAAAGGGTTTTTGGTGGGGCATACTACCTTTAAATTGAGGTAAACTATTTTCATCAATCTTCGAAGGACACGTCAAAATCAACTTTCTATTCCAGGTGTAGATGATCGATTTATTTCGTAATTGATCGTTGGGGATAGAATTCTATCTATTTCGTTTGAATATTCTTGATAAAATTCTTCAATAAGTTGTGTGGATATCTTCAATAAGTTGTGTGGATAGATCAAAGCTCAGATTATTGCTATATCTATCAATATGTTGCCGAATCATATCACATTTTCCTATGTCTTCTAACTACCGGCACGGATTTTTAAAATGCTTATTCCTACCCAAGTGCACAAGTCTACTGGCATAGCTTATCCAGGCAATAGCAATCGATTTTACAAGTCGATTTGTGTTGTTCGTTATTCCTGTCACGCTTTGCGGGCTACTGTGAAATGTGATTGCCTGTGTTTCTTGCAATGGTTCCTGACCTAGGAAAGAAATTCAGCTTATCCCATAATCCCACCCATTGGTCTAATAGATGGGGACCAAGACAGGACTAATCAGGCTAAAATATATTTTTATTTTAATTTTGAGTACTACATATTAAAGTATGGTGGATCCCGAACCACTTAACACCGGTCCGAATGCACCATCAAGACTTTTTTGTTTACTTTTGTCAGAAAATTTAAAGACTCGTGGGAATATTACTGTTTGTCCTGATATCATATCTGTTACTCTGCTTAACATTGGCGCCGCTATTTCGCCGTGCCGGTTCAGATCCAAAGAAAGCCTGGATTCCAGGAGTTAACTTTGGTGAATGGGCGGAAATTATTGGACGTAAAAAGCGATATGCATGGTGGCTTTTGTTTCCGATTGTGAATATTTTCATCTATGCCGGCATGGCAGTGGATATGGCCCGGGCATTTGGAAAGCTAAGTTTTTGGGATGCCGTACTGGCCGTGGTGTATACCCCGTTGTCTTTTTATCTGATCGACAAGCAAAATCGCACCTATCAAGGAAAGATCGTTCAGCTGGAACAAGACTACAATACACAAATCAAAAATGCACAGCTCGCTGGAGATAACCTTAAAGTCCAACGACTAACCAATAAAAATCCTTACCGAAAAAGTCCTTCCAGAGAGTGGGCTGAATCCCTTATATTCGCCATTTTTGCGGCAGCCTTTATCCGAATGTTTCTGATCGAAGCCTTTATCATCCCCACCTCATCGATGGAAGGATCCCTGAAGGTTGGCGATTTTCTTTTTGTATCCAAGGTGAACTACGGAATACGTACGCCAATGACCGTAGCCATGGTACCCCTCTTGCACAACCGAATCGGGTTTCTGAATTCCGAGTCTTACCTTGAGGAACCGAGTCTCCCCTATTTCAGACTCCCTGCTCTGGAAAAAATAAACCGGTATGACAACGTTGTTTTTAATTATCCGGAGGGAGATAGCGTTGTCATCACACCAGGGCGGACTTTCAGCGTCTACGATTTGAGACGGAGAGGCATGCTCAATCAGGTGGATCCCAATGCAATCGTTTCACGCCCCATGGATAAGATGGATCACTACATCAAACGAACCATTGGTTTACCAGGGGAAGATTTGGAAATAAAAGAAGGCACGGTTTTTATAGATGGAAAAGCTATCAAGAATCCTGAAGAGACCCAATTCACCTACCGGGTGACTTCCAGTATGGGGTCCATTAATGTGAACACGCTGGATAAGATTGGAGTGGATATCAATGACCATCCACGGGCTTCGGAACATTATTACAATCTGAGTAAAGATGCCGTAGAGGCTATTACAAATCTGGGCAATGACATCGAGGTGACTTATGTCCCCCCCAGTCAGATAGGTACTGCATTGTTTCCTCATGATGAGGATATCTGCAGCGACTGGACCGTGGACGACTATGGTCCGATTCACATCCCTGAGAAAGGAGAAACGCTGGCATTAGATCCATCGAACATCTCGATGTATCAGCGGGTCATCCAGGAATATGAGGGCAACAAACTTGAGATCAAGAACGATCAAATATACATCAACGGTTCTCCGGCCACGGAATACACCTTTAAACAAGATTACTTCTGGATGATGGGAGATAACCGGCACAATTCAGAAGATTCCAGGTTCTGGGGCTTTGTACCTCATACTCATGTAGTTGGAAAACCTCTCTTTATTTGGATGTCATTAAAAAACAGTAAATTGTCGGATGGTATCCGATGGAACCGCATATTTATGTCCGCCAACAAAAAATAGATGCCTGTGAAAAAGATAGTCTACGTCCTCTTTTTTCTTTTAGGGGTTTCTACAGGGATAGCTCAGGTATCCTCCAATGCGTACTTATTGGAATGGGATCCCAGCTCCTCCGATCAAAATAAAATTCAAAGATTGGATTTATTGACCGGATTCAATTCCGAAGGATACAACAACCAGCCCTTCTATGACGGTCAGGAACTTTATCTTTCCTCTTCATGGAAAGAACGAAAGCAAAGCAATACCAATATCATTGCACTGAACCTGAGAGAGAAGTCCATCAGAAGGGTCACGGACACCAAAGACGCTGAATATTCACCTCAAGTTATTGACAGAAATCTGTTGTTTGTCCGTATGAATCCGGAGACCAAATTTCAGGAGCTCTGGCAATACGACGGTCACCAACTGGAGAAGGTCTTACCGGAAAGCAATGTGGCTTACTTCAGCTCCGTCACGACAACTTTGGTTGCAGTGGTTTTGATCGAAAACAATCAGCTTAACTTGTATGAAATCAATATAAAAACGGGTCAGAAAAAGAAAATCATCGACAATGCAGGACGATCACTGGCCCGAGACACCGACGGAGCACTGTATTTCGTCCATAAATACAGTGCTGACACCTGGTATATAAAAGCGTATGACCGACTCACGGGGCAAATCAGGATCATATGCAAAACCATCCCCGGTGCGGAAGATTTTTTTCTTGAAAACGAAAAGCACCTCTGGATGGCCAAAGGGTCACGAATATACCGTACCCGGTTAACGGCAGGGCTATCTTCGTCCTGGGAAAATATTTTCAACCTCGAAGACTACCCATTGAATAATATTGGACGATTGTGCGTTATAGGTACCAATCAACTGATATTTATCAACCAATAATTATTTTCCATTCGTGAAACATTTCCGTTTTCTTTGCCTTCTTGGCTTCCTTCTGTACGGTGTCACTTCACTTTCTGCTCAATCACAGAATTCGTATATCATTCAGTTGGCCGAATCGTCGGACCTCCATGCCATAGACGCCTACTTTAAACAACACAACATCCATGCGGAAATTCATTTGGTTGCTATGAGTATCCGGGCTTATGAGCTCACACTCGTTCATACCCCGACCCGAAAATCAAAGGGATGGACCCCACTCCTAAATAATTGTCCCGGCATAATCGCTTATCAACCCAACAGGAGTTATGAACGGAGAAGAATCACGCCCAATGACCCTAAATTCTCCGAGCAATGGTATCTGGACATGATCCATATGCCGGAAGCCTGGCAGCTTGCAACCGGAATGATTGACTCGGGATACTTTGAACCAGTGATCGGCGTGCTGGAGGCCGGTTATGATTTTTCACGGCCCGATTTGCAGGGAATTCTTTATACCAATCCGGGCGAGATTCCAGGGAATGGCATCGATGACGATAATAACGGATACATCGATGATGTCCACGGATGGAATTTTGACAGCGAGGATGGGAATCACTACATCGACTACACCTACCACGGCGATGCGGTCGTTTCGGTCATGGCGGCGCTGGGTAATAATGGGATTGGTGTGGCTGGTATTAACTGGCAGGGGAAGGTTCTGCCGCTGACCCTGGAAGCACGCAATACAGATGCCGAGACCATCAAAGCCTACGAATACTTCTATCAGATGCGCAAGACATTCAACGAGACAAACGGAGAAAAGGGTGCTTTTATAGTTGCAACCAACAGTTCTTTTGGTCTGGATGGATATTATGAAGAAGACGCCCCTCTTTTTTGCGAGATGTTTGATAAGATGGGTTCCGTGGGTATCTTGAGTGTAGGAGCCACGTCGAATCAGGATGTGAATGTAGATATCAATGGAGATTTGCCCAGTGACTGTTCCTCCCTGGATTTGATCATAGTCAATTCCATCGATCGCGATCGGGAAAATAATTACTCCGGTCGGGGAATAGAAAACATCGACCTGGCAGCACCTGCAGAAAAGATATTGGTGGTATCCAAGCCCGGAGAATACATTGAAGATTCCGGAACCTCGTTTGCAGCGCCGCAGATTTCGGGCGTCATCAGTCTGGCCTATTCCTTGGGACTCGACAGCATGCAACGGGCTATAGAGACCAACCCCCTCGAGGTATCGGCAGCCATCCGGACCTGCCTGCTGGAGAACACCACCTCGGCCCCGGACCTGATTGATGAAAACGCCACTGGCGGATACCTCAATGCTCTCGCTACCCTGGAATGCGTTTATGCCCGGTATTATATACCTGAAACGGATCAGCCCATTGCGATCCAAAAATTGTATCCCAATGCAACACAAATGGATCTGTTCATCGACTACGCCGTTAAAACCACGGATAAGCCGATACAAGTCCTCATATTCGATATGATCGGAAAATTGATCAAAGAGGATACCATTGACCCGATCACGGACCATCCCGCCAAGATCAGTGTCCATCAACTCCCGGCAGGGGTTTATGCCATTACTTTGGTTCAAAACGGCATAGCGACAACACAGCAGTTTGTGAAGATGTAAGGAAAAGAATAGTAGGTGAAAGGCGAATGGAAAAAGGGGCTAGGCTATGTCAGTTGTAACTCCTTTTCTTCCTCGACAAACTTTGAATTTTAACAAAATCTTTTACGGCATTATTAGATACAACTGGTATTACTTCTACACGCCCCCTCATTCTGAAAATAATTAAGTAAAAGAGTAGACGGTCTATAGATATTTTGGAAATAACAACCACTTGAAATCTGAAATTTCAAATAATTCTACCACGAATAAAATATTTTTAATATCTTTGTCCCCTATTTCGCCTGAAAGGTGGGTAAAAATGGCTTCGTAGCTTAACTGGATAGAGCACCTGACTACGAATCAGGAGGTTGCAGGTTCGAATCCTGCCGAGGTCACACCGATGAATTGATTGAAAATATATTTAAACTACAAGTTATGTCGAAGGTATGTGAGTTAACAGGAAAGCGGCCGGTCGTCGGACATAAAATTTCACACTCAAACGTGAAATCAAAGCGACGATTTGAACCCAACCTGATCAAAAAAAAGTTCTACATCCCTGAGCTGGATAAAACCGTCACGTTGAAGGTGTCCACCAAGGCGATGAAAACGATCGATAAGCTGGGCTTATATGCCTATCTGAAAAAATTGCAAAAGAAAGGAAGAGACATTCCTGTAAAACTATAAAAGCAGCAGCATTATGGCAAAGAAATCAAAAGGCAATCGCATACAGGTAATCCTTGAGTGCACAGAGCACAAAGAAACCGGTCAAGCGGGAACGTCTCGATACGTCACTCAGAAAAACCGGAAAAACACACCGGAAAGATTGGAATTGAAAAAATACAATCCGATCTTAAGAAAATATACTGTTCATAAAGAAATCAAATAAGCTATGGCAAAGAAAGTATCAAAAAACGCCCGGGTAGCCCAGCGTTCTGCGAACGCAGGTTCTGGAAGAGATCATGTAAAAGTGATCAAGAGTATCAAGAACCCGGAAACAGGTAAATATTCATTCAAAGAAATGATTATTCCTAAAGATCAGGCCAAAGAATTTTTCGCAAATAAATAGGCCCAATTAAAAATTTAATCCAAGATAAAGGCTTTTCCATGTGAAAGGCCTTTTTTGTATGTTTGAGTGATGGAAGATTTTTCTCTCATTTTAAAAATCAAGACCCGGGATATAAAAAGGTCGTAATCTGTATCCCGAAGGTCCAAATAATCTGCAATGAGTTTTTTTAAAAAGTTTTTTACGAAGGAAAAAGAAGAAGACCTGGATAAAGGTCTTGAAAAAACAAAATCAAGCCTTTTTTCAAAAATCACAAAAGCCGTCGCGGGGAAAAGCACGGTAGATGAAGGTTTTCTGGACGAACTGGAAGGAATTCTTGTTTCCGCAGATGTCGGTCTCGAAACAACCATAAAAATTATCGACCGGTTGGAAGAACGCGTGGCCAAAGATAAATACATCAATACCACCGAGCTCAATACGCTGCTTAAGGATGAGATTGTAACCCTACTTTCTGAAAACAGAACTGAAAACTTTGAAGATTATGTCGTTCCTGAAGATAAAAAACCCTTTGTCATCCTCGTCGTGGGTGTAAACGGCGTTGGAAAAACAACCACCATTGGAAAGCTGGCTCATCAATACAAGAAAAACGGATACGGGGTGGTACTGGGTGCCGGAGACACATTTCGTGCAGCGGCTGTGGATCAGCTCCAAATATGGTCAGAACGCGTCGGTTGTGATTTCTATTCCAAAGGGATGCATTCTGATCCCGCAGCGGTGGCTTTTGAAACGGTTCAACACGCCATCAAAAACGATCTCGACATAGCCATTATTGATACGGCCGGAAGGCTTCATACAAAAATGAACCTTATGCGGGAATTGTCTAAAATAAAACGATCTGTGAGCAAAGCGCTCGATGGAGCACCTCACGAAGTGCTGCTGGTTCTTGATGCTTCCACCGGTCAGAATGCCTTTGAACAATGCTCCAAGTTCACCGAAGCCACTGAAGTCAGCGATCTGGCTCTGACTAAGCTGGATGGTACAGCCAAAGGAGGTGTCGTGCTCGGAATCTCGGATCAATTTCAAATTCCCATTCGATATATCGGTGTGGGTGAAGGCATCGAACAGTTGCAAATATTCAACAAACAAGCTTTTGTGGATTCGTTGTTTAGCGGCGAAATGGAGTAGAAAGGTTATTGGGTATTAGGACGCTGCGCTTTTGGGTTTTGGGACGTTTCGCTTTGGTTATTGGTTATTATGTTACTACTATATTACTACGTTATAGTGACACCGGGGTTTGATCAATCCGCAACGGTAGATGCGCTTCTGAGGTATATTGGGTTTCATCCCACATACCAAGGAAGTACACGGTCTCCAGATTCCAGCCTCAAACATTCAAAAATTAAATATTTTTGAGAGATTCAACTAATTTGTTATCTTTTCACTCTTATTCTTCATTCAGACCGTACTATGAGTGCAAAGATATGCTTTTTCGCATTGTTTTTTACCGCTACATTCGTGCATGCCCAAATGCCGGACAGTACAGCAATCAGCTATACGGTTGACACCATTGCTTCTCCGACCTGTTATCAAAGCGCTGATGGAGCGATTTTACTCAAAGACATTGTGATTCCCGGCACCATTGACCGGTATGAATGGAGTGACAGTTCCACTTCAAAAGATCTGATCTATGTGAATGGTGGACATTACCAGCTCACCGTATTCAACACGGATGGAGCGGCATTTAAGACCAAAGAGTTTTTCATACCAGAACCCGGCCTACTTGAAATCGCTCCCTTTATTTCTCCCCCCACCCAATCCGATCTCAACGATGGATTTATCGATCTCACCATCAACGGTGGGACCGCCCCATTTCAGATGACGATGGTGTTTAATCAAGATACCCTGGAGGTCATCACGGACTCGATGCATACCCTGGAGCAAGTGGACACAGGGGCATACTTTTTTTCAGTAGTCGATGCACACGGATGTGTCGATTCGACCCGCTTTAATGTCAATGCACGTCCCTGCCAATTACTAGTCACCGCATTGGTTGATCCTTCAGAATGTGAATCACAGACATCGGGGCGCATCGAACTGATCATAGAGGATGCCGTAGAGCCCTATCAGGTAGATTGGCGAGATCAAAACAACCAAGTTGTACGAAATAATCTGTCAGCCGGGACCTATCATTTTACGATTCGCGACCGGCGAAGATGTTCGGTTTCAGATAGTATTGTGATTATCAACGAAGACCAGGTTCCGCCCGCAGCACTGGTAAGACCCCGATTAATCCGACATCTTGATGCCAATGGGAAAGCCACGATTAGTCCATCGGACGTGTTGATCAATGCCCGCGATAATTGTCACAATGACCTGAGCTATGAATTCGATTTTGATGCTTTTACTTGTGAGGATCTGGGTGTGAACAACATTAACTTTTACATTTCTGATGGTGTGGGAAATACAACAACCAAATCAATTCAAGTGGAAGTCAAAGACACCCACTCGATTCAACTCATCTACCAGGACACGGTTTATACGGCATTGTGCAACGGTGTGGCCCAATATACACCACCCATGGTCCGGGGGAATTGTGCCAACTCCACTTCAGGAGGTATTGTAAAAACGACTACCCGGGAAATTACCACATCTGGCACCTATGTGGACCGGTATTACTACGTGATCAAACCTGGTGACACCTTACGGGCTGAAGTCACGGTCATCGTGGCTAATTCAAGGGTTCGATCTTTTCTGATCATTGAAGAACCCCAGTGTAGTACCGGGGAAGATGGTTCCATCGCTGTAGCTTTACGAAATTCAGCCACCCCTGTTACCTATGAGTGGGGGGATGGGTCGGACCAGGATTACATTTATGGCATTGTCAACCAAAAAGAATATAAGGTGACCGTGACAGAGGGCAAAGGCTGTGTTTTTGAATTATCAGCATATATAGAAGGTCCCGCCCCACTGGAAGTCGAAGTAAACAAAGTAGTTGAAAACGATGGTTTTATAGATATCATTCCAAATATTACGGGTGGCAATTCCCCCCTTCAGTACCAATGGTACCGCGAAGGAAAAGTCATCAGTGACAATAAAAATCTGTTGAACGTGACTGATGGGAAACAATACCAGCTCAAAGTGACCGATGCCCGGGGTTGTGTCAACCAATCGCTTATTGTAGACCGCACCATGACCTCAGCGTACACCCAGAATTTCGAGAATAAAATCCAGCTTTTCCCGAACCCGGTATCTTCGAATTCCCTGTATATTCGCTTTACCGATGACAGTCAATCTTATGATAGAATAAGGGTGATCAACGGACAACAGCAGATTATTAAAGAAATAGATCAACTTCAGGATGAAATAATTCTTTCTTTAGAGTCTTACCCGCCGGGAATGTACTTCATTCAATTTTTCAGAAAAGATGGCATTGCATTCAGTAAGAAGTTTATTCGCTTCTGATCCCATGAAAATACGACCCAGAAAAAGAATATGGTGGATAATTGCTTTGATCCTCTTTCTGATAGTAGCTATTCGCATTGCCCTGGAACCCGTCGCACTGCACTACGTTAATAAAGCGTTGGACAACCTGGAAGGCTACCGTGGGCATGTAGATGATATCGACATTGCCCTATATCGGGGAGCTTATCGCATTGACTCACTGACCATTGAGAAAATAGATGGTGAGTTTCCAGAACCCTTTGTCGAAATACCACTGACGGATATCTCTATAGAATGGAATGCCTTATTCCGGGGAGCCATCGTGGCCGAAGTCTTCATGGAGAACCCAGCTCTTAACTTCACCAAAAGTCCGGCTGGTGAACAACAATCGGGTGAAGATGAAAACTGGCTGGAAACGTTGGATGCCTTGGTTCCCATCAAAATAAACCGGTTTGAGATAATACATGGATCAGTCCATTATAAGGATCTTCAGGCAAGCCCAGAAGTTGCTATTGAGGTTTCTGGATTAAATGGAACAGCAACGAATTTAAGTACAGTGGACAAAAAGAAAAAGAAGCTGCCTTCTCACATTGAGGCCTCCGCGAACACGAGCGGGAACGGAAGTCTAACAGTGGAGATGGATTTGAACATGCTCAAAGCGATTCCTGATTTTGACCTGGATATTGCCATCGAACAGATTGATTTACCATTTCTCAATGATTTTACCGAAGCGTATGCTCTTTTCACCTTTAAAGAAGGCATCCTGGATGTGTTTTCAGAGGTAGCCATGGATGATGGGAAATATGAAGGATATGTCAAACCGATCTTAAAGGAAATCCAGGTGATTGATCTTAGCAATGAATCAGCCAGTTTCTGGAGAAAAGCCTGGGAAGTGGTGGTCGGTACGACTATGAAGATATTTCAAAACCAAAAAAAGGACCAATTTGCAACGGAAGTCCCATTCAGCGGAACCACCACTGAAAGTGATGTTGGAATTCTGGCGACGATTGGAAACGTACTTAAAAACGCATTTATACAAGCCTTTGATGCACAAATCGACGATAAGGTCGATATCCATACGGTCGATGAGGAGAAGGAGGAAAAAGGATTTTTTGATTTTCTCAAAAAAGATGATTAGCAGCAATAGGAGATTGTGCCCATACCAAATAGTCCAACTAGTGGTGCGTTTCATAAATCTATATATTTAATAAAATGCGCTTCCAGATCCCTACGGGCTCACGAATCGCAGATTGAGCCAGGCGATTCGGGAGCGTGAAACGAACTGGAAGCGCCTGGATTAATTAAAATAATTTATGAAACTGAGCACTCAAGGATGCGTAAATTCGCTATAAGACCTCAAAGAATCTGACGAGATGTAATCTTAATTTATTTGTCATCTAATCTTCACGGATTTTAATTTGCTTATCTGAGAAACGACATATTTTTTTTATATTGGAAGAAGTTAGCATGATGGACTATTGCTGGGAAGGAGACGGCCTGAAACATTTATTTAAATACCTATTATCCAATCAACATGAAACGAAGAAAATTTGTAAAACACAGTGGAATGACCCTTGCGGCAGGAAGCCTGTTCAGCGGATCGGCCTGGACCTCCTTTCTCCAAAAAAAACGAAAAACAGCACCGAATGACAAAATACAAATTGGATTGATCGGATGCAATGGAATGGGATTCTCAGACCTTTCATCGTTACTTAAGTTGCCAGAAACCGAATGCATTGCACTCTGTGATGTCGATCAACGTGTGCTGGATCGTCGAACAGCTGACCTGGAAAAAAATGGGTTGAAGAAACCCGCGCAATACACGGATTACCGTAAAATGCTGGAGAATAAAGACATCGATGTGGTAGTTATCGGCACACCGGACCACTGGCATTGCTTGCAGCTCACCGATGCACTGGATGCCGGAAAAGACATCTATTGTGAAAAACCGATTGCCAATTCCATTCATGAATGCGATGTCATGTTGGATAAAGTAAATAGTTCAGACCGGATGGTCCAGATCGGTCAATGGCAGCGGAGTCAAAAACACTTCAATGATGCCATCCAATATGTTCGTTCCGGCAAACTGGGCAAAATACGGGAAGTCAAGGTCTGGTCTTTTCAAGGCTGGATGAAACCCGTTCCGTTCAAACCCAACACACCGGTGCCTGAGGGCGTCGATTACGCCATGTGGTTGGGTCCGGCGCCCCAAAGACCTTTCAACGAAAATCGGTTTCATTTCAATTTTCGCTGGTTCTGGGATTATGCTGGTGGGATGATGACCGATTGGGGGGTTCACCTGATGGACTACGGAATCTATGGTATGAATGTCGTCTACCCCAAGAGTGTCATGGCCATTGGTGGCAAATACGGGTACCCCGACACCGCAGAGGAGACCCCGGACACCATGCAAACCGTGTATGATTATGGTGACTTTTCAATGTTATGGGAGCATGGTACGGGAATCAATTCAGGAAACTTTGGCATGAACCACGGGATCGGATTTATCGGAAATGACGGGACGTTAGCTTTGAACCGCAGCGGCTGGAAAGTCATGCCCGAACAAGAAGGCGGAAAGGATAAAATCGAAGCCATCGATTGGAATCCATCCGTAGACAATGGACTGGATCTGAATACCGCCAATTTTATCGATGTGGTCAAATCCAGGGATGCATCAGCACTGAACACCCCCATGCAAGTGGGCTACGATGCTGCAGTGGTATGCCACATGGGCAATATAGCACTCAAGTCCAACGAGAAGGTTCACTGGGATGACAAAAAGCATAAATTCAAGGAAAAATCGGCAAATAAATTACTCGCAGCAGACTATCACAACGGGTGGAAAATGCCGAGGTGATTATTGATGGTGACTGGTTGATGATCATTGGTCAATGGGTATTGGTGAATGGTTGATGGTCATTGGGTATTGATCAATGGTGATTATAATTCAAAATAAAGATTCTGAATAAGGCATGCATCCTTTAGCGAAAAAGCTGGCAGGAACCAGAGTAGCGGTGACTACCACCCAGTACAGGAACGGCGACGGGCAGCGTATCCATTGCATACACATCCGGATACCCGGGAGCGGATACCTCGATGGCATACGAACTCCCAGGAATTGCCCGGGTCGTTGATGAATACATTCCTTCTCCCTGATACTGCAAAGTCTCTGAAAAATTTCCGTCAATGCTCAGGTTCACCACCGCATCCTCGATCTGCGGAGCCTTGTCTTCCATAATCGACACCGTGCCACTGATGCGCACCGTGATCAGGCTGTCCGGCTCGATCAACCCGTTGACCACTAAGCGGTGTTCTACTTCCTTTTGCTTGAAAGAAACTTCTTTGGTGCAGGACTGGAAAAGTAGTATTACAACACCTGCTATATATCCAATAATTATAATGGTTCTCATTCAGAATTCATCTTCTTCAAAAAAGAAAAAATTATTAAGGGTCCGGTACGGAATAACCTAACAGTTTTGACTTGCTCTAATGCACATTTACTTCGTTAAAAAGCCTCGCTTTAGATATGGCTATAGCTGTATTTTTTGTCTCGTTAATGCACAAAATAGCGTAGTCAATTCCTGTTATTTTATTTCATCCCAATCCCTAATGTGGTAAAAAGAGTTAATTATGAATAATAACGAAAAAGGGTAAGTGGAAGTATAATCTTATTTTTATAAAACCAGCGGCTACCACATGGAATCGAGCCTATGGCACTTTCTCAAGGCGACACACAAACAAAGATCGTGTCCACGAAGATTGTTATAAAGATCCCAGACAAGGTTTATCTCCTGTAGCAAAGCAAGGAAACACCCAGCGTATCAACTACCCACAGCGAATGTGTGCCAACATCTAAAATCTACAGTCTACAATAGAAGCGTCCAAAATAAGTAAATAAGATGTGGTTGATAATTCCATATAATCAGGTGATTAAAATACCAAAACCCAGTCAAAAAAATAAGATGGTCAGGTTGAACACCTACAGAGTTCAAAGCACTAACATTGCCCTCCCCGAATGGCGCCTATCGGCTTATTCGGGGTTATTCACCTTCAACACCTCCGGCGTTTTTGGGTAGTCAATATGGGATCAAATACAGTAAAATCTCACGATAATTAGAGATCACCGCTACTCAGAACTCCGGATGGGGTTCAAAGTGAATAACCCCCGGCAAGCGAAGTACAGCCGGGGGAAATAGAGACCATCCCAATTAAGAACCCCGTACGGGGTTCAATGTTAAGCTTTAGAGTGAAAATGATCAGGGTGCTTATAGAGAATAAAATTAAAATTGCTTCAGCAAAATGATAAAAAAATGGGATCCTGGAAATAGGTTTGATTTCCAAGTAGAGTATTCTACTTAGTCTAATTTACTTGTTTTGAACAGTTTTATTTATCTCTGAAATTTATTTTGGACGGGTGTGAGTCTACAATCTACAACCCAATCTCTCCATAGCTCCTCGCCATCGATGCAAAAACACCATACCCATTCTTGATGTTGGAATAAATCTCGACAGGTTCCGTGAAAGGATTGTCCTGATTCGCTGTATACTGCCTCGAACTTTTTAAAAACCGGATGTAGTCTTCGGACAGATTGGACAAACGGACCAGTATACGCACAGGCTGACCGGAATTAAACTGACCGGTTCCGTTATCCAGTTTGAAATAAACCCGCTTTCGCCCCGCCCGGGTAAAATTGATCTCTTCAAACATATCGTTGGGCAACACGCCATAGACTTCGGATTCCACCCGGTTCGCTTGTTTTTGGATCACACCATAGACCGGCTTGTCCCCCGGTTGAATGACCGATGTATCTTCTCCAGTGACCGCAGAAATTTCGATCTGATATACATTCTGCCGATGTCGCTCATCTTCCACTTTCAGGTCGACATACCCCTCCAAATATTGGGAATTCTTCTCCGAAACCTCCAGGGAACCCCCTTCCAAAATAAAAGGAACTGGTTCGGGAACGCTATCCATCCCAGACACTTCAGGCCAATGATTTAACGAGGTTTCAGTGGAACCATCCGAAAATCGGACCTTCAAAGAATAAACCCCTCCTGAGTGGATCTCATCGACAATGGAATAATACGACCCGCCATTCCCATTTTCATTGATTCTATTGTTAAAAATCAGCTCCATCTCCGAACCTCCCGAATCAAGACGTACTTCCGCTTGGTAAAACAATTGGTGCTTGTGTTTCACCGAACTGCTGTGCGAAATATAAATCCGGTTGGCGGCCAGCTCCTGCCCCTGTTTTACAGGATGACCAAAACTGCGAAAAGCCAAATCACGTGGATCGGTATTGGTCAGAAAACCATATACGACCCCCCGGGTACTGACTTCAATCTGTTTCAATGTAACCTCCCGGGTAAAATCGCCTTCACAGCTGCAGTACAATGCACTGGCAGCAAAGCTCAGAAAAAACAATATTTTGTACATATCAATTCAAAATTTAAATCCCCAGCTGATGTAGGGAATAATCGGTAAAATGGACACCTCTTTCACAGTCCCGTTCTGATCCTGAGACACATAAAATGGATTTTTACGAAAATAAGTGTTGTATGCCCCAAACTCCCAGGTAGTCGATCCCCACTTTTTTTGCCCTGTACGTGTGAAGGAAACATCCAATCGATGGTAATCAGACATTCGATAATTGTTTTTTTGAGAATATACCGCATAGCCTCCCATCTCAGTTGGCAGCCCTTCCGGAGCTGGAAAATAACGATCGGGTACCGAATACGCATTGCCGGTCCCATAAATCCAGACACCGGACACCGACCAGCGATCCGACAACTCATGAGACAACACCAGACTGAGGTCGTGTCGGCGGTCATAGGTGAACGGGAATTTTTCGCCTTGATTGATCTCATCAAATTGACGGTAATTCCAGGACAACGTATACCCCACCCAACCCGAAGTGCGGCCATACTTCTTTTTGAATAAAAATTCGGCACCATAGGCCCACCCCCTTCCCTGAGCTATAGAGCTTTGCCAATCATGGGAAGAAGCCACATCCAAAATAAAGCTGACACCGGGTTGGTAAGAAAGCACATTATTCATTTCCTTGTAATACCCCTCCAGAGTAAATTCGTAGTCCTTCCACAGTGTTTTAGCCACACCGACCACCCACTGCCAGCTGGTTTGCGGTTCGATGCGATCCGTACTGGGTATCCAAAGATCACTGGGCAGACTCAAGGACTCACTCGTCAGTAGATTGATGTATTGTTGCATTTGTGCATAGGAAGCTTTGACTGCCCATCGACCCGGCAATAAATAACGTATGCTCAATCTGGGCTGGAAGGAATAGTACAGTTTTTCATCGGTATAGAATTGGGAAAAATGGAATCCGGCATTGATTTTAAAATTCCCGTATTCCAAGTCATCTTCCAGGAAAAAAGCACGTTCCTGAGAAGTCATTTCTCCCTGTTGGTAATCCTCACGAATATTCTCTCCATCCAATTCATATCCATACGTCAATGCGCCCGGACTGTAGATGTGGTGGGTCCACTTCATGCCCATCTTGAGCGAATGGTGTCGATTGGGCATAAAATCAAAGGAGTAGTTAAGTCCTATGTCACTAATCCCGGAATAATATATGGAATTGAAGTAATCTTCCTTCCCATTTTTAAAAAAGGAGTAAGCCACGTCATTGTCGAGCCGGTATCGGGAATAAGTCACGGAAGCATTGGTAAATAATTTTGGATTAATTCGGTGTTTCCAGTTGAGTGTGCCCAAATAATTACCCCATGTCACAAAAGCATCGGTGGTCTCCGTATCATCACTTCGCTTGACGCCGTAGTTATCAGCACCCATATAGCCAGTGACGGTCAACAGATCGGTATCACTAAACCGATGGGTCAATTTGATGCTGGCATCATGAAAATAGGCGGTAGGAAGTACTTGTTCTTTATCCTCAGATCGGGTCATTCGGATCACAGGACGAGCGATCAGATCGGTGTAAGATCGGCGTACGGAAAACAGAAACGAACTTTTACCGCGAACAATGGGTCCTTCGAGAAGCAACTTGGAGGAAATCAGGCCGATCTGGCCAGAACCATGAAAATCATTTGTGTCCCCTGCACGCATATCAACCTCTACGACCGAAGATAAACGCCCGCCATAGCGAGCCGGAAATCCGCCTTTCGTCATACGCACACTCTGAATAGCGTCCGAATTGAATGAACTGAACAGACCGAGCACATGGGATGGATTGTACATCGCGACGCCATCGACTAAAATAAGATTTTGATCAATACTTCCACCCCGTACGAAAATCCCGGAGGTACCTTCCGTTCCACTCTGGACCCCGGGCATCAGTTGCAAAGACTTGAGCACATCCGTTTCACCCAGAAGACCGGGCAGCTTTTCGATTTGCTCCATTGATATGCGGTGCATACTGGCCTGGCTTTCGTCTTCAATCCGTCCTGCACGCCCGGACTGTATCGTTACTTCACCGAGATAAACAGAAGAAACAAGTTCTATATGAAACATCGTGTCCTGAGATGAGGACCAAAATACGGTATCCACCTGATACCCCACGTAACTAATGACCAGAAGACCTTCTTCCCCAGAAACCTGCAGTGAAAAAGAACCGTCTCCATCGGTCATCGTCCCTTTGTCCGACCCCATATCCCGCACATTAGCACCGATCAAGGTCGTTCCGGATCCGGATTCTGTGACGGTACCGTCCAGGATGACAGGCTGTCCATGTACACCCAGGCTCATCAATAAAAGCACAATAATAAGATAACGCTTTTCCATAGATATCTCTTCATTAAAAAAAGCTTTGGGGAAAAGCACAGCACTGACACCACGGCAAATATTATACCGCAATTACATCAAACCATAAATAATATGATTAACAATCAGAGTAAAACAAAACTGAATCACCAAATCATTCAACACACATTGACCGTAAGGTCCTCCGTTATTTAGTTATAGTAACGGCCTGCCTACTACTTTATTTTACTTCAATCCGACCATAACTTCGCGAACCCAATGCAAAAATACCATACCCGTTTTCGACGTTGGAATAGATTTCGACCGGCTCGGCAAATGGATTGTCTTCGTTCACAACGTATTGATCTGAACTTTTTAGAAATTGAGCATAATGGTTCGAAAGCGTAGTCAATCGGACCAAAATCACCGAAGAGGACTCCTTGGTGTAGGGTCCAAATTGACTATTGAAACTAAATCGGATTCGCTTTTTTCCATTATCAGTGAATTCATCCCGTTTGAAAATATCACTTCTCGATGGCCCGAAAATTTCCAAATCGATATTCTCCACGGGCTGCTCTATCTGCGAATGCACCAATCGCGTAGTAGAATGGCGTCCATCATAATACTTCAAAAGAACTGATATGGCTATTTGGTAACTCTGGTTCCGTTCCGAATCGTCTTTAACTATGACATCGACATAGCCCCCGCTGGGTGATACATCATTCTTGGGATATTCCAGTTTTGCATTTTCCAATTCAAATTCCACCACCTCAGGCATGGTATCCGTGGCCGATACTGGCGACCATTTGCTAAAATAATAGTCCTCTGGTTTGGAGTTTTCAGGATCATACGCTGCTCTAATGTGGTAAACCGCTCCGGGCACCATCTCACCCTCCACAGCGTAGAATGAATTTCGAATATTTTCCGGCCTATTCTGTTGGATGAATGTCAACGGGATTTCCATATTGTGGGTTTTCAAGGCCAGTTCTGCTTGATAATAGATATCGCCGGACCGACCAGAAAAATAGGGGGGCACACTATTCGTGATGTAAATCCGATTCTTATAATTCTCTGTGACGAATGATGAATAATAATCCCCGCTTAGAAAAGCCGTATCTCTTTCGTCCGTATTGGTCAGCACACTAAATAGGACACCTTTTGCTTTGTGATCTCTATAATCTTCATCAATTAGCTTGGTAAATCCGTCACAGGAAAACTGCAGTACGATCATACTCAATGAAACAACTATAAAATATATTCCTATTCTCATCAATTAAAATTCATTTTCAAAAATAAATACCCCGATTAAAACTAAAGACACCACCCAGCTCCCCCTTTTGATACAAGCTCCTGTTAACAGCTTATTTCCTTTAAAATTTAAATCCCCAGCTGAAATATGGAATGACAGGTAATATGGCTACTTCTTTCAACCTTCTTCCGTAGAAATCCTCACTCATAGTGACAAAAAACGGGTTCATCCTGGAATAAGTATTATACGCTCCAAAGGTCCAGAAGGTTTCTCCCCATTTCTTCTCCTTCGTCCGCTTGAATGAAACATCCAACCGATGATAATCCGACATCCGGTAGTTGTTTTTATCCGAATACACCGAATAGCCTCCATATACGCCAAAATAACCGTCTGGTGCCGGAAAATGAGTATCGGGAATGGAGTAGGCATTGCCCGTTCCATAAATCCAAGCCCCGGAAAACGACCACTTATCGGAAAGGTCATGCGACAGAACCACGCTGATATCGTGCCGTCGGTCATATTTAAAAGGAAATACTTCCCCTTTATTGATCTCATCAAACTGCCGGTTGTTCCAGGACAATGTGTATGCCACCCAACCCGTGGTCCGACCAAATTTTTTCTGAAAAAGAAATTCTGCCCCATAGGACCATCCGCGCCCCTCCGTGATCTTCTCCTGCCAATCCGAAGCGGATACCGGATCAATGATAAAGCTCACCCCGGGTTTATACGACAATACATGATTCATCTCTTTGTAATACCCTTCTATGGAAAGTTCATAATCACCCCACAGGGTTTTTGCTGCACCGATGGCTCCCTGCCAGCTGGTCTGAGGCCGGATGCTCGACGTACTGGGCACCCACAGATCTGTGGGAAGACTTAGCGCTTCACTGGTCAACAAGTTGACATACTGAGCCATCCTGGCATAAGATGCTTTTAATGCCCAGTTTCCCGGAAGTTTATACCGCATGCTCAGACGCGGTTGCAGAGAATGATGGAACTCCCCCTCCGTAAAAAACTGGGAATAGTGCAATCCGGCATTCATTTTGAGCCGGCCAAATTCCATATCATCTTCCACATAAAAAGCACCCTCCATTGATTTCAAATGGTATTGACTGTAATCCTGGTCATCCTTTTCTCCGTCCAATTCATAACGATACGTCAAAGCACCCGGGCTATAGGTATGATGGGTCCACTCCATCCCCATCTTCAGAGAATGTCGGTTTCCGGGCGCATAATCCAGCGAATACTTAAATCCTAAGTCCGTGATTCCAGAATAGTACAGAGAATTCAAAAATTCACGGTCTTCTCCATCTGTGTATGAGTAACCAATATCATTATTCAGCCGGTACCGGGTATAGGTCAGGGTGGTATTCGCAAATAGTTTTGGGGCCATGCGGTGATTCCAATTCAGCGATCCCAAATAATTGCCCCACTTGACATAGGCATCTGTTTCGTTGGTGACATCCCGGTACTTCACCCCATAATTATCTGCGCCGTAATACCCGCTGAACAGCAACCGGTGCTTTTTATTGAACCGGTGGTTGGCTTTAGCAGTAAGGTCATGAAAATAAGCAGTCGGAACTACTTTTTCCTTCATATCTTTCTGAGCGAGCTTCGCGATAGGTCGGCCGATAATATCAATGTAAGATCGTCGTACGGAGACTAGAAATGAACTCTTCTCCGGGACGATGGGACCTTCGAATAAAAGCTTGGAGGAAACCAATCCGATCTGGCCCGAGCCGTGAAATTCATTCAAATGACCGTCCCGCATAATGACCTCGACCACGGAAGATAACCGTCCGCCATACCGCGCCGGGAATCCGCCCTTGGTGATGCTGACGCTTTTGATGGCATCGGAATTAAACGAACTAAAAATACCCAGAACATGGGTCGGGTTGTAGATAGGTACCTCGTCCACCAGGATCAGATTTTGATCGATGCTTCCACCCCGGACAAAGATCCCGGAGGTTCCTTCTGCCCCACTCTGCACCCCGGGCATTAGCTGCAAGGTCTTGAGCACATCGGTTTCTCCCAACAAGGCCGGGAGCTTTCGAATTTGTTCCACCGGTACTTCATTCCGGCTCATCTGACTTTCTTCCTCAATCCGGTGGACCCGGTCTGCGCGAACTTGGACCGTTTCCAACTGAACTGCACTGGACAGTCGGACGTCAATCGTCGTATCCGAGCTGGCCGTCTATAACAGCGTATCGCGCTCGTACCCCACATAACTAAACACCAGACTGACCTCACCTGCAGGAACCGTCAAGCTGTAGAACCCGTATTCATTGGTTGTGGTCCCATTCCGGTACTTCATGTTCATTACATTGGCACCGATCAGTTTCTCCCCCGACCCCATTTCTTCTACATAACCATCGATCGTGACCTCCTGGGTCATCCCCAGCAACGTCATCAAGGTCAATATCGTGACAAAACTTATTTTTCGCATAATTCCATGAAATTCCAGACAATCAGATGTGAATACAACGTAATTCCAGATCAATACGTCCACTACCGCTAAAAAAAGTCTTACATTAATAAATTAAGGAAATATCACATCCACGGTCCGTCGGATAATAAATCACTTATAACTGCTCTCCACTCAACATTCATTACTCATTATTACGCATTTCTTTGGCCACCTCTGCAGCCTGTGGATTATTCAACCGTTCCAATTCGCGGATCACATTGGATCGGTTTTTCTTATCCCGGTTTTGAGAGAGCTTTTTAGCTCCCTCTATATTTTCAATTATCATCCGAAAAGCCACCAGACCATGCATGTGACGCGAAACCATCTCCGGATCCAGTTTCTCCATGGATCGATGGCTTTCCTCCGGCGGTTCGAGGTCATCCATCAGTCGTTTGATATTATCCAATGCAGCCTCACCAGTCTGGATCTCAACCGTACCGGTCACGTGCACTGAAATGTAGTTCCAGGTGGGAACATTTTCATGATCGTACCAAGTGGAGGAGATATAGTGATCCACGCCCTGGACAATAAATAAATGTGAATTTTGCTCGTTCAGGAAGTGGGTATGACGATTGCCTCGGGCGATATGTGAATAAAGATACCATACCCCTTTTTCTTCCGCAATGGTGTAGGGCACATGGGATGCCTCCGGATGATGGTCTCCCTGACTGACCAAAAGACCAAATGCATTTTGTCGGAGAAACTCGAGTAATTCATTTTTATCTTTATTCTGAAATAAGGGCGCGATGTCCATTTTAATGCCAATTTTAGTTTTGCAAAGTTACAGAAAATGTGGAGGTTGTCCTCGAGTTAGTCCCTTCAAAAATTCGTAACTAAAGGGCTCGAAAATCTTCCTTTCTCACAAAGTCAGTCCACATCCAAAAACAAGACGTGAGGAATACAGATTTAACAGATCTCCAAGATCTGTCAAATCTAATTTTCCTAAACCTCTCTCAACCTCCTAAACCTCCTAAACCCTCTAAACATCATAAACCTTATCAACCCCCTCACCTTATAAACCTTATAAACCTCATCAACCCCCTCAACCATCTCAACTTTCTAAACCCTTTACACTCAATTGTCTCAATAAAAAATATTATATTCAATCACAGAATTAGTAAAAATAACCGATATGACCATCAATAATCTTCTGTTCCTAACACTCATTCTCCTGACATTGGCTTGCAATCAAACCACCGAAGAAAAAGATGCAACTGCTGAAAATGAATTCATCTATTGGGTCAACAGCTACAAGGTGGTCTGTACCGGTGTGGGCGAACAGATGTGTCTGCAGATCCAAAGAGGAGAAAAGGTAATTCCGGGAGCCTGGGAAAATTTTCACAATGAGATTCAGGGGTTTGACTGGCAGCCCGGATACACCTACAAGCTCAAGGTGCGGGAAAATGAAATACCGCCCAGTCAAGTACCGGCCGATGCTTCTTCCATCAAACACACCTTGGTAGAAGAAATTCAGAAAAAATTAGACCCGGTCGTACGTCTCCATGATATTTGGGCCCTTGAAGCCATTGATGGAAAAGCATGGGAAAGCACTACGCTGGAACGTCCCACCCTCGAAATCAAATTGACCACCGGACAAGTCATGGGCATCGATGGGTGCAACCGTTATCATGGATCCATTGAAAATATCACGCCAAAAAAACTCGTGTTGGGACCTTTGGCTGCTACCAAAAAAGCCTGCCCGGGCATGGCTCAATCTGATTTGTTTCATAAACAAATGGCGAAAGTCCAAGGGTACCGGCTCGATGAATTACAGTTAACATTACTGGATGGGGATAGTCAACCATTAATGCAGTTTAAGAAGGTGGATTAAAAATTAAATATTTTGCAACTAATTACTAGTTGCAAAACAATATTGCTATCTTTGCTATATGAGTAAATTCGATAAAACGATTCAAAAGTTTTTGATTCCAGGCTCAATAGTAACATACCCGGAACTCGAATATTTACTTGGAAAATTAGGATATATGAAAAAAAGAACCGGAAAAACTTCTGGCTCTCGTGTTGCGTTTATCCATGAATCTACCCAACACATTATTAGAATTCATAAACCCCATCCCGGTAATGAATTGAAAAAATATATAAAGAACTATATCGTAAAAGAACTAAAAAACCAGAACCTGATATGATGGACAAATTAAAATATGAAAATTTTATAGGCTCGGTCCACTTTTCAGCCGAAGATGAAGTCTTTTATGGAAAGATCGAAGGAGTCAATGATTTGGTCACCTTTGAAGGTTCATCCGTTGATGAACTCAAATCAGCATTCGAAGAAGCTATTCAGGATTATAAGGAGATCTGCAAGGAACAAGGAAAAGAAATATTCAAATCATTCAAAGGAAGTTTCAATGTAAGATTGAACCCGGAATTGCATTCCAAAGCATTCGAAAAAGCCTTGCTCGAAGGAAAAAGTCTGAACCAACTGGTAAAAGAAGCAATAGAAGAAAAATTGCAACATACCTAACCGAAACGACTTGTCCACCCAGGGTAAAAATCATTTCAACTCCACCGCCAGCACATAATCATCTGCCGTAATAAACAATGTCTTTTCATCTGCTGAAAATGCACAATTCGAGGTCCGCTCTCCCGTATAAATCCGGGCTATTGGTTTGGCTTCCACATTGAATATCCAAATACCGCCCGGGCCGGAAGCAAACAAATAGCCCCGGCTGTGCATTTTCATACCATCCGGAAGTCCCTGCTGTCCCTCCTGCCCGATCAGATGGGTGACGTCGTAGAACAGTTTTTTATTCTTCACTCGTCCGGGTCGAACTACATCATATTCGTACCACACAGCATGTCCGGGGTCTGAAACTGCGACGTATAGCTTTCTTTCGTCCGGTGACAAGGCAATGCCATTGGGTCGGGATAATGTATCCACCAATACCAATTCATCATTTACCAGGAGGCAATATACGCCCTGAAAGCCCAGCTCTTTATCCGGGTCTTCCATCCCTTTCGGTAAACCATAGGGTGGATCGGTGAAATACAGATTCCCCTCCCGATCGTACGCTCCGTCATTGGGACTATTCAATCTTTTACCATGATAATGACCGACCAAGGATTGATATTCCGGTCGCGGAGCCTGGGTCGGGGCCAGCATCTTGGCTACCCGGCGTTCACCATGCTGCATTAACACCAATTCACCTTCCGGACTCAGTAAAAGACCATTGGATCCCGGTTCAGTTCCGGTAAATGATTCGCCCAAGTATCCAGCTGGATGCAAATACTCCGATAACCGGCCCTCGCTGTCAATTTTCAAAACCATATTTTCCGGAATATCTGAAAACAGCAAAGTATTCTCCTCCGGCAGATACAATGGGCCTTCTGTCCAGGTGAATCCACGGGCCAATTCTATGATCTCACTATCTACCTCCAGAAACTGATGAGCTTCCTCATCGAGGATTTCGATGGAGAAGCGGTTCTGTGCTAACGCCGCGGATAAAAAACAGATGATCAATAAAGTAATATTCAGAATCTTCATTCTCACTCTTTACCTGGTTCAACCAATTTCTAATTTTAAATATGGCCATAATAAATCAAAAAAACAGACATAGTACTTTGTTGTAACGATGTGTCAACCATATTTGATCATGATGAGGCCAATTCCACCTCTGTTTATGAACTCGATCAAGTCAACGGAAATATAAATATCAGATAGATCACAAGATCAACGAAATCACCATCACAACCACAAAAGCCGACACCCCTAATATCAATGTCCCGACCGTCTGAACCTGATTACCCTGTTTTACATTCATCCCCGTCAATTGGGTCACCACCCAGAAAAAACTATCATTTGCGTGTGATACGACAGCCGACCCGGCTCCAATCGCTAATACAGCCAGCGTCTTTTGAAGCGGCTCCTCCAGGCCAAGTGATGGCATCATCGGAGCCATGATGGAAGCGGTCGTGATGAGCGCCACCGTAGACGAACCCTGTGTAGTTTTGAGACAAGCAGCCAGCAAAAAAGGAAACAGCAATCCCAGGGAGCCACCGGAGAACAGGCCCGTTATGACATCTCCAATACCGGAATTCTGAAGCATAGAACCGAAAATACCACCCGCTCCTGTGATGAGAATAATGGGCGCTGCGATCAGTAAGGCATCCCCCAACCATCCGGTCGCTGAATAGACTTTATCATCCAGTCTTTCAGGAAGCAGGAGGGACAACCCTACTCCGGTCAGTAAAGCCATCACCGGACTACCAAAAAAGGTCACGTAAGGGTATATCAACCAGTCGGTCGCATCAATGGATGGATAGTCCAGGATGGATTTAGCCACGATCAATAAAATAGGAACTATAATACAAAGCACAGACAATCCCAACCGGGGTTTAGGTGCCGCATCCGGAGCGGTCTCGATATGGATGGGTAACTGTACTTTTGATGCCAGACGGGTCGCAAAGAAATAACAAGGGATCAGAGCCAATATACTCACGATCGATCCCCACAGAATCACACTTCCCAGATCAGCGTCAAGCATTCCGGCCGCAGCGATCGGACCGGGTGTCGGTGGGACCATGACATGGGTCGCCATAAGTCCCAACGCAAGTGCTGCTGTCGTACCCGCATAGGCCAGACCCGCTTTTTTGGTCAATGCTTTATTGAGCGAGTTCATAATAATAAATCCACTATCCACAAAAACCGGAATGGAGAGGATGTAACCGGTCAGTAACATGGCCAGATGCACGGACTTCTCCCCCACCACCTGGAGCATCCGGGTGGCAATCACCATCGCCCCGCCGGACTTTTCAAGCACCGTACCGATAGCCACTCCAAAAAAGATGATCAATCCGATCTTCCCCATGATACTCCCAAAACCATCGTTTACGGAAGCGATGATTTCCGTGACACCCATGCCGGATATGAAGCCATAGCCGATGGCCGCCAAAAGCAGTACGAAAAAGGGGTGTATCTTCCATCGGACAATACCGATAATAATGAAGGTCAGAGCCAGAATGAGGGCGATTGCGTAAATCATCTGTTTTTATTGAAGTAGTTTTGAGTCCCTAAACTACATAAAAAGGGGGAATATGGAACCCTTTATTGAATTGGTAGTAGTGCATCTGCCGACCGCCCAATACATATTTCCGAAGTCAGGCCTTAATCAAATCATATTTTTCAGATGCCTTTAAGTCAATTTTCCGTAGATTCTTATCGCAATGGAAATTGAGCATTTGTGTGGGTATTGGTGATAAGGAAGCTTGGAAAATACCCTTTTTTTAAAGAAGAAATATTGTGGTCCTCCCCCTAAATCCCCCTCCCAAGGGCCCTCACCCCTCTTTATACTCATCGCGGCTCAACTGAGTGGGACAACATTCTCTCCAGCACCCTTATATTCATCATTAAATGCCGGGGATGGTGATAATTTTCAAATCGATCCACCTGATGATGTTCCTCCATGATCCGGTCTCCGCCATTCACCCACAGCCGGTTCCGGTGGTCATGCAGAATAAAATTTTCCCGTACATAGGGATACACCCGGTCAAACCATCGCATCGCCCAGGGGTCCCTGTTTTTCGCAATCATGAGCATCAACCCGGTCAGCACCTCCTCTTGAGCCCACAGCACCTTATCGGTCAACCATTTGTTCTCCGTGACATGGGTCAGCTCATGAAAAAACCCTCCATACACTCCATCCCACGATAATTCAACATGGCGCTTAAACAGGTCAGCTGCTTTTTCATACAATAAATTGTCTTCCCTTCGTTCCGCTTCAGCCATGATCATCCACAGCACCTCCATGCCATGCCCGGTGTAAGCAAACTGATCCAGGGGCGACTCCGGTAATGTCAGATCATGATTCAGATACTCAATGAGTAAATTAAACCTGGGATGCAGATGATGCTCCAGCAATGCCTCAATACTGCGGTCCGATAGGTTCCTGACCACCGGGTCGTCCTTCTGATCCAGCATCTGACCACACAAATTCAATATGATCATCCAATGACCTAAAACCCGGGGCGCCTGAAGTGTAGTTTCTGACGTGGTATAATGTGGGCTGTATTGGTATTTTTTTCGGTCGTATTCTTCAACACAATTCAAAAGAATCGACTTCGCTTTATCCCAATACATTTCTCGACCGCTAGCTGCCGAATAGGCAGTCAGACCCTCCGCAATGAAAAGCGCGCCATAGATATCCGGCGTTTGATCTTTGATTGGATACCCTTCTCGAGAATAGCCCCATGGCCAATACGGATATTCCGAAGACTCCACCTCCCATAGAAAAGCAATCGTTTTGTCTGCTTTATCCAGGTATTTTTTCTGCTGACCAAAATGACGATAGAGGTACGAATAGACCCATATCCCCCGACCATCGTACCAGGTGCGTTTAATCTGAGAGACCTGGTTCCCCGATTGGTCCGTGTGGCACATAAACCCACCAAACTTTTCATCATAAATGTGTGTATCGAGATATGGGAGGAAGTCATCAAAGAGATCTTGTCTGTAAATCTCCAATAATTCATTGATCGAGTATCCCGCTAATTGCATTTGATCCAAAATCTAGCTATTTAACTTGCTCGCAGACAAAAAACAATATATGGTTGTTTTAATCTGCCATCTAACATTTTTGTTCTTCGATGTGTCGGCATCTAATGATTCCTTATTTATCCAGATTTAAAGAACTGATTAATTCCTCCACTTCTTCCGATACCGGTTTTTTCACGATATATGCATACCCTACATAAATGACCAACGAAGTAATAATCGGGCCACTCAGTTCCCATCCATAGGAAACCGCAAACGCCAGTTTAAACAACGCAAACGTTGTCAATCCTCCGAAAATGGAAAGCAACGCGGCGGTACTGTCACTGTGCTTGAATCTTGGTAACAGTCCCAAAATCATAGGTACGGATATAGGACCAAGCAAGGCCGAAAACCAGGTAATAATCAATCCAATCACACCGCCGAATGAACTGGAGTTCCACGCGATGATGATCGTGATCAGAATAAATACAAAAGTTGTCACCCGGGCCACAGCTAACATTCGCGATTGCGAAAATCCTTTGATTTTTTTCATAAAAACAGGCATTATGTCCCGGGTAATGACCGCTGAAATAGTATTGGCATCCGAAGAGACCATGGACAGCGTATTAGAAAACAGTGAAGCAAGCAACAACCCCGTAATCCCTGCCGGTAAAAATTCGATCGCCATCAGCGAATAAGATTGCGTGGGATCTTCAAGATCCGGAAAAAAGATCGGCGCCGCAAACATGGGAAAAAACAATATAAATGGCCAGATAAGATAAAGTATCATCGAAAGCATGCTGGCCTTTCGGGCGACCTGCCCCGAAGATGATGAAATAAAACGGGTCGCCAGATTCCATGTTCCTCCGCTATAACTAAAAAAAGCAATGACCATAAAACCAATTGAGAACCCAAAGGTATACGGATCATTGTACGGCTGAGAATTAGCGGCAGGCAACTGGTCCCACATTGACACCACACCTCCCATGCCATCACCCAAATGCTGTAATATAACCACGAACATGATGATCCCGGAAACGAACTGAATGATAAATGAAAAGAGGTCGTTCACTACATCGGCCCACAACCCGCCGATGGTGATGTATATCAGGGTAACCACCCCGGAAATAGCAATTCCGGAACCAATAGAAAGACCTGTAAATACGTTTAACAAAATGCCTATGGCTGCCCATTTGGCACCAATATCGAATAGTTTTACAATCACGCCACTCCAGGCCATCACTTGCTGGGTAGGTAAATTGTATCGCGTTAGCAAATATTCTGTTGGTGACTGGATCCCGGTCTTGGACCGCAATCGTGCCCAGCGTGGGGCTATGAAAAAAGTTGTACCTATCATGGCAATCGCGATTCCGACCGCCCACCATATATATATGGTCAGTCCATGGGTATAGGCAATCGCTGCATAGGCCACGAAAACCACTCCGCTATAGCCCGACACATGATGGGATATCCCGGACAACCACCACGGTAGATTACCACCGGCAGTATAGAAATCAGCCGAAGACCGCACCCTGAAATAGGCCCAGACTCCAATACCAATTAAAACCAAAAAATAAGAAGCTAGCACTATATAGTCGACATTCTCCATTGATCCTTTTTTAAGTTAACGTTACCGAAATTACGAATAACTTTTAGATCTCCAAAAATTTCTTTTATTTGGTCTCTTTTGAAACCACATAATGGGGTCGGGCCACTTTGATTAATTTTTTGTTAAGATATTGATTTGATCGGTGAAGCGGTGGAATTTTAACTTATTTACGAGTAGTTTCTGATTAAGATTGAAGAGTATTATGTTTTCTTGGCCCAACATCTTTACACTGTTGAATTTGGTATGCGGTTGTATAGCGCTGTTTGGCATATTTTACGAATCATCGTGGGTAGTCATCATCACTTTTGGACTGGCCTTGATTTTTGATTTTCTGGATGGTTTTTCAGCGCGTCTCTTATCTCAAACCAGTGAACTGGGAAAGCAGCTTGATTCATTGGCTGATTTAATTTCTTTTGGTGTCTTTCCTACTTTTTTACTGATCGACATTGTCGAACGATCTGTGGAAATCAGGGAATGGCCGGTTTATGGTCTTATATTTTTGTTAGCAGCTGGAGCAGCTCTGCGCCTGGCCCGTTTCAATACCGGGAAAGAAGGAGATAGTGGTTTTATGGGCATGCCCAGTCCCGCGATGGCCATGACAGTTTTTGCGATTTGGGTTAACCTGGATAATACGGTTTATCCATCGTTGGAAATGCTGTCGGACCCGGTGTTCATTCTCATTTTATCTCTATTCCTGACCTTTATGATGAACATATCGCTTCGGTTTATAAAATTTTCATTGGGTAATTCGTATACCTTGGATCAGATCTTAAGCCTCTTATTAATTCTCATATTTCTCGGCGGGCTATTCGTTAACTGGCGGTTAGCGGTATTGATTACTTCCTTATCTTATATCATATTATCCCTGTTATTCCCCTTGTTTTCCCGTTCAGCCAGGTCATCCTAAAGTCAAGAACTTCCTGAATTGGACCAGCCCAGATCATAAATCCAGCTTCTATTTTTGAATGCAAGTTGTTGCAGTCTCCATAGTGGAGATAGCACAAGACCAAATGTTGATGTGAGCTCAATGAGGGAAGAAAACAGATTGATTCGCAACTACTCCGGATTAATTCCTCTAATATTTCAAAAAAAATGAATTATTTTATCTTTCTTTCGGTTATTGTTATAATTCACGACACCGAAGCCTTATGGAACTTATCTAAACAGCTTAATTGACCTTAACTAAAAGCCATGCTTGTTCTTTCTCTTAATGATTGGTGGGGCACACTCTCGGGAACCGGGCAATTCTTCTGGGGATTCGCGTTATTTTCATCGGCATTATTTCTCATTGTATTTGTGATCAATTTGTTGGGGTTTGATGCAGACAGTGACGTTGAAACAGGTACCGATGCAGATTCAGGAGGTGGTTTCCCTATATTCAGCCTGAAAGCTCTGACGGCATTCATGACTTTTTTCAGTTGGACCAGTGTGTTGTTGATTGGTGAAGGTCGTTCACTTTGGCAAATTATCCCCTACTCATTCCTTTCCGGGCTTGTTGCAATGGTTCTGGTCGTTTTTTTAATGAAAAAATTCTCCGATTTCACCGAATCGGGGACCGCAGATACGCTCGATCTTATTTTTGAAAAAGGCAGTGTATATTTACCCATACCACCGGATCAGCAGGGAAAAGGGAAGGTGCACGTGACACTAAACAGGAGTCTACGTGAGATGAATGCCGTGACACAGGATCATGAAAAAATTCATACCGGAGAGAAAGTCCGGGTACTGGAAGTATTACCCGAGAATGTACTATTGGTGGAAAAAGTTGAAAATTGAATAGACAAAATGATTTGTGTGTTCTGAAAATTTAAAATTTCATATGTCAAAATAAATATTAACCACATAAATCAAAGAAAAATGGGCTTAGACACATCTTTAATATTAATCGCAGGGCTGATCGGTTTGGCCATATTACTGATCTTATTGTTCATCACGCGTTACAAGCGATGTCCTTCAGATAAAATTCTTGTCATTTACGGAAAAACAGGCAGCGGATCAGCCCGAACCTTAGCGGGTGGAGCTGCTTTCGTGTGGCCGGTCATTCAGGATTATGCCTATCTGGATTTATCACCGATTTCCATTGATGTAGATTTGCGCAATGCATTGAGTCGACAGAATATCCGGATCAATGTGCCCTCTCGCTTTACCGTCGCCATTTCCAATCAGGAAGGGACCATGGTCAACGCAGCAGAACGTCTGCTGGGGAAATCCACCAATGAGATTCGGGATATCTGTAAAGACATTATTTTCGGACAACTGCGGGTGGTCGTTGCCACCATGGACATTGAGGAGATCAATGCAGACCGCGACAAATTCCTCTCCAATGTGGCTTCTAACGTAGGCAGTGAACTGAAGAAAATCGGATTGACATTGATTAACGTAAATGTCACCGACATCGAAGATGAATCAGGTTATATTGAAGCACTGGGTAAAGAAGCTGCTGCTCATGCGGTGAACGAAGCCAAAGTCCGGGTTGCGGAAAAAGAAAGGGAAGGATCCGTTGGTGAATCGTTAGCCTATAAGGAGCGACGCATCAAGGTAGCGAGTTATGAAGCAGAAGCTGTTTCGGGGGAAGCCGATGCCAAGAAAACCTCCCGTGTACGAATCGCTGATGCGGATGCCGAAGCCATTGAAGGTGAAAATGAGGCAAAAATTAAAGTAGCCATGTCCAATTCCATACGACGGGAAAAAGAAGCCGAAGCCCTGAGCCGGGCAACTGCATCCGAAAAAATTCAGGCAGCAAAAGCCCTGGAAGAATCATATCAAGCGGAAAAAGAAGCGGAAATGGCGCGGGCAGCCCGGGAAAAAGCGCGCCAGGAAGCCGACGAAATCGTCAATGCAGAAATTGAGAAACGGAAAATTGCTATTGCTGCAGAAGCCGAAGCAGAGAAAAAGCGTTTAATCGCCAAGGGAGAAGCCGATGCGATTTATATGAAAAAAGAAGCTGAAGCACGCGGTATGCTAGAGATTCTGAGCAAGCAATCCGAAGGGTTCGATAAGATCGTGAAAGCAACGAATGGGAACACTCAGGATGCCGTTTTGATGCTTATAGCAGACAAACTGGAAGAACTGGTCAAAATGCAGGTGGAAGCGATCAAGAACATTAAAATCGATAAAGTCACGGTATGGGAGGGCGGCTCAGACGGCAATGGCGAAGCAACCAAAAGTTCGACCGCCAATTTCATTAGCAATCTATACCGGTCTGTTCCACCGATGCATGATGTATTTGACATGGCGGGAATGAACCTGCCGCAGTACCTGGGATCAAAGGCACCCGAACAAAACCACCATGAGGATGCTTCCGTGGATGATTCCGCGGAAGATGTTCCATCGGGTGTCGTCAATACAAAAAGAAACGGAAAGGAGAAAATGTAGTCGAAACATCGAGCACTTGGGGCTCGGGAAAGAATAGATAGCAGCTCTTGGGTAACCCGGGAAGCATGAGCTCCAGCTCATGGGGAGCTCAGGAAGCATAAGCTCCAGCTCTAGGGTATAAATCCATCTTTAAGGAGCTGAAGCTCCTTCCACCCGGGGACTCCAGATCTTGGGAACTCCCGGAGGAGATTATTACTTCACCTTAAAGTCAAATGTAATCGTCCCGCACTGTCTGCTTACGGTACTTTCAGAGAACCGATATTGCTTCGCAAACTTCAATGCCGTCGTTACCAGGTCCGAATCTCCTGTGGTACTTCCTCTTTGCGTGAAATCAGCACTGATCACTTTTCCAGTATCACCAACGCATACCCGGACTACCACCCGGCCCGTTTTCTGAGATCTTTCAACCACCTGGGGTTTGTATTGAATTTTTCGTCCACCCAGGCCGCCCCCCACAGAACCACTTCCGGTGGATAGGCCTTCCAGGTTATCAGAATTGGGATCGCCGAGTGGATCTCCCTGATTACCTTCGGTATCGGTCTCTCCTTTCCCGCCACCAAATAAGTCGCCAAATTGTTTTTTGGCTTCATCGTATTCTGCCTTTTTCTTCGCTTCTGCTTCCTGCCGGCGCTGTTCTTCCAGTTTTTCTTGACGTTCCTTCTCCGCTTTTTTACGCGCTTCCTCCTCTTCTTTTTTCTTAAGTGCAATCGCATTCGGATCTTCCTGGGTCACCACTTCATCTTCCACGGCTTGTTCTTCTACAGGTTCGGGTTCGGCAGGTTCTGGAATCTCCTCCACAGGCTGTGGTGGAACCTCCTCTTCCTGCTGTGTATCCGGTTGATCGTCACCCCGTCCCATATCAGGCATACCAAAACTCACTAGAATTCCTTCTTCGCCGGGCGGGGGCACCTGGAAAGACATAAATGGCACGAGTAATAAGATAATCAATACGATATTAACAATCACACTGACCCTTCGTGCTTTTTTCCGATCCTTTGGATGTGTTTCAAATTCTGTCATGACTTTTTAAGATTTATAAGGAGCGACGCAGCCGATCACCGTTTCCACATGGACCCCATAAGGACTGTAGCATGCCTGGAATTCCTTTTATGCCTTCACTAAAATGTCTTAGCGGGCCGGATCTGTCGCAATAATCGCCTGAGCACCCAATCGATTCGCCAAATCCATCACCTGCACGGTATAACTAAGCTGGCTGGTCTTATCGGCCGCAATGACGACCGTCGGTTTTTTCTCAGCTCCTTTCTGGAATTCAACACGTAATTGCTGTTCAATGTTCCCAAGACTCATTTCTTTTCCATTGAGGTAATAGCTTCCATTGTTTTTTATAGATATGGTAAATGACTGGGGAGCCACGGTTTTGGAACTACTACTGGGTAAAGTAAGCCGCAATGCATTGGGGCTCACCAACGTTGAAGTCAGCATGAAAAATATCAGCAGCAAAAAGATAATGTCTGTCAAGGACGACATACTAAATTCTGCGCTGACCTTACTTCTTTTTTTAAGTGCCATAAATTAAGGAGTATTAACGGGTTCCTGCAATAAATCCATAAATTCAACCGAAGTACGCTCCATTTTATAGACTACTTTTTCCACACTGGAAACCAATAAGTTGTACGCTATAAATGCAAAAATGCCCACAAACAAGCCAAATGCGGTCGTAATCAATGCCTGATAAATTCCGCCAGCCAATACGTCGGGTGTTACATTCTCAGCGGTGGCCATTTGGTAAAACGCCAAAATCATACCGGTTACCGTCCCAAAAAATCCGATCATGGGAGCTGCTCCGGCGATAGATGCCAACGTACTTAGGTTTTTTTCCAAGCGAAAAAGTTCAAGGTTGCCCACATTTTCGATCGAGGCATTGACATCGGTCAATGGTTTGCCGATTCTCATCAACCCCTTTTCGATCATATGCGCAGCTGGTGAATCGTTACTTTGGCAAAGTGCTTTGGCGCCCATAATATTCCCCGCCTGAACACTGGCCCGAATGTTGTTCATGAAATTATCATCAATCTTTCCGGCTCGTTGAATCGCAGAATACCGCTCGACAAATAAATAAACAGCAACGACGAACATGGCGATTAATATCAGCACAATAACGATCCCAATCCATCCACTTTTGGTAATGAGTTCAAATAAACTTTCCCGTTCAATGGTTGTTTGTTCTTCAAGATTTACTGCTTGATCCTGAAGCAATGCAATGAAATTTAGTAGATTCATAAAACTTATACTGGTTTGAAGTAATTCCCAAATTTACGGATAATAATATATTATCAATAATTATAATACGTAATATTTAAAAAAAATTCAGGAGGTAAATTTTAAGATAGAATGATAAATAATTTGAATTTATTATCTTATCACCCTAAAATAATGACTTCCGATCAAATAAATATTTCTTAATTTGATTACTACGATGAATTTTTTAACTTTGAGTCAAATTCAAAAACGATATTATGCGACGTATAAATAAAGTAGCTGTCCTGGGATCCGGTATAATGGGATCAGGAATCGCATGCCATCTTGCCAATGCCGGGTTTTCCGTGCTTATGATGGACATGCTTCCTAAAAACCTGACTGAAGATCAGTCAAAAAATTCTCAAGCTCGCAATGCCGTGGCCGCGAAAGCGCTGAAGCAGGCAATGAAATCTAAACCCGCTCCCCTGTTCACTGCTGATATGGCGGATCGGATCACCATCGGCAACTTTGAAGATGATCTGGAAAAAATTAAGGATTACGATTGGATCATAGAAGTCATCGTAGAACGGCTCGACATCAAACAATCATTATTTGAAAAGGTCGACCAATACCGGGCGAAAGGCAGCGTCGTATCGTCGAACACCTCCGGAATACCCATCCATATGATGGCCCAGGGCCGCTCTGAAGACTTTAAGAAACACTTTCTGGGGACCCACTTCTTCAATCCACCACGGTATTTGAGGCTGTTGGAAATCATACCTACAGCGGATACCGATGAAGCTGTCGTCGAATTCTTTATGGAGTTTGGTCAAACCAATCTTGGAAAAGAAACCGTGCGGTGTAAAGACACTCCAGCCTTTATCGGAAACCGGATCGGAGTCTCATCCATGGCCAAGGTTTTTGAATTAACCCGAGAATTGGGACTGCGCTTGCATGAAGTAGATAAATTGACCGGTCCGGCGATCGGTCGTCCTAAAACGGGCACTTTTCGGCTCGGAGATCTGGTCGGTCTCGACACAGCAGTCAAGGTCATGAAAGGTCTTCAGGAGCGATGTCCGGACGATCAGGAAATCCAAAAAATGGAGATCCCTGAATTTTTGAATTATTTGGTTGAAAACGAATACCTGGGAAATAAATCCGGACAAGGTTTTTATCTCAAAACCGACGAAAAGGACGACAAAGGAAGATCTGTCATTCTGGAACTCAATCTCGAATCCCTAGAATACGAAAAAGCACCTTCATCGGATATACAAAGTCTGAAAACTTCGAAACAAATCGAAGATGTTCCCCGACGACTACAAGCCCTATGGAAGATGGATGACAAAGGGGCGGAACTTATCCGCCGATCATTGGCTTTTACCTTTTTATATTCAGCTAACCAGATCCCTGAAATATCAGAAAACATTTACAGCATCGATCAAGCCCTAAAAGCTGGTTTTGCCTGGAACTACGGTCCATTCGAATACGCCGATATTATTGGCGTCGATAAAATGATCGAGATCGGACAACAGATGGGCATGGACGTACCTGAATGGATAACAGCCTACCAAAATTCCGACGCAGACAAATTCTATAAGATTCAGGAGAATACACCTCACTATTATGACTTAAAGGATCAGGATTATAAAAAAATACCGGGCACTGGTGATCAGATCAAAATGGCCTGGTTCAAATCAAAAGAGCCTGTTTTCTCCAATGATGAGTTGGTATTACATGATATCGGAGAAGGAGTACTGGGTCTGGAATTCACCAGTAAATCCAATACCATTGGTGAAGGCATCCTACGCGGTATCGGAGAATCGATTGATCTTGCTGAATCAGGAGACTGGAAAGGCTTGGTCATTGCGAATGACGCTAAAAACTTTACAGTAGGAGCCAATCTAATGTTGATCGGTTCTTTGGCCTTCCAACAGGAATTTGATGAACTTCATATGGCTGTAAAATTATTTCAGGACACAAGCATGCGCATTCGCACCAGCAAAATTCCCGTTGTGGCAGCTACTCAGGGTTATGTATTCGGGGGTGGTTGTGAGTTCGTCATGCACACCGACAGTACAATCGCCTCTGCTGAATCCTACATCGGATTAGTGGAAGTAGGAGTCGGTCTTCTCCCCGGGGGAGGTGGCAGTAAGGAGTTTGCTGTCCGGGCAGCGGATGAATATGCAGGTTCTCTGGTACCCAATAACATCCTTATGGATTGGTTCAAAGTGGTAGCAATGGGTGAAGTTTCCACCTCCGCGCACGAAGCTATAAGATATGGATACCTCAATAAAAAAGACAAAATCGTCATGCAACAGGACGATCGCATTACTTTGGCCAGACATCAGGTGCTCGATTTGGCCGATGGCTATGTAGCGCCCACGGTTCGCAATGACATTAAAGTATTGGGAAGATCTGGACTAGGTACACTGGAATTAGGAATCAACGAACTCCGTTTGGGACGATATGCCAGCGAGCACGATGCCAAGATAGCCAGTAAAATCGCTCATGTATTGTGTGGTGGAGACTTGAGTGCGCCGCAAGAAGTCAGCGAAACCTACTTGCTCGATCTGGAACGTGAGGCATTCCTCAGTCTGTGTACAGAGCAAAAAACACTGGAACGAATACAGCATATGCTGGAAACCGGAAAACCACTTCGCAACTAATTTACTCATTAATCCAATAACTAAAAATAATGGAAGCATACATCATAAAGTGTTATCGTACAGCAGTAGGCAAAGCGCCACGCGGGGTTTTTCGATTTACCCGTCCAGAAGATCTGGCCGTCGCCGTCATTAATCGCATCATGGATGAAGTTCCCGGACTGGAAGCCAGCGAAGTAGATGATGTATTGGTCGGCTGTGCCAACCCCATGGGCGAACAGGGACTGCAGATCGGACGCCGAATTAGCCTGGAAGCTTTGGGTGAAAAAGTTCCTGGAGTGACCGTGAACCGGTATTGTGGATCGGGTCTCGAAACTATTGCTATGGCGACCGCCAAAATTCGCTCAGGAATGGGGCATGTATTTATAGCTGGCGGTGCAGAAAGCATGAGTCTGATTCCTATGACCGGCTTAAAAATGGCCCCGAAGTACGATGTTGTAAAAAACACACCAGACCATCTGGTCTCTATGGGGTTAACAGCCGAAGCGGTAGCTCGTAAATACGACATTTCACGTGAAGACCAGGATGCGTTTGCCCTGCGTTCACATCAAAATGCCGCTCACGCTATCGATAAAGGCTATTTCGAATCTCAGATTGTGCCTTTTGAAGTCCATCAGGTCTATGTAGAAGAGGGTGAACGCAAAGAACGGAATTATACCGTCGATACTGACGAAGGAATACGTCGCGACACCTCCCTGGAGGCATTGGCTAAGCTTCGTCCTGTATTTACCAGAGGGGGCAGTGTGACGGCAGGAAATACCTCTCAGACGTCGGATGGCGCGTCTTTCACCTTAGTCGTTAGTGAGGAAGTTGTCAAGCGGTTAAACCTCACCCCCATGGCCCGATTAATCAGTTGCGCATCAGCTGGAGTAGATCCCTTATATATGGGAATCGGACCGATCGCTGCTGTACCTAAAGCACTAGATCAGGCCAATATGAGCCTCGACCAGATCGATTTGATCGAACTAAATGAAGCATTTGCCACCCAAAGCCTGGCGGTAACCCGGGAACTGGGCTTTGATTTGGACAAGCTCAACGTCAACGGCGGAGCCATTGCCCTGGGTCATCCATTGGGTTGTACCGGTGCGAAATTGTCCACGCAGATCATTCATGAACTTCATCGACGGAACGGAAAGTATGGATTAGTTACCGCGTGCATCGGGGGTGGTCAGGGTATTGCCGGAGTATTTGAGAAGATGTAGCGTACCTTATCTGAACGACAAATAATAATAGATATCATGTATCGATGAAAAAGCACGTGCAGCTACAAGTCAGATGCAGATCTAAATCTTGTTCTGTAGATAATCAACCATCAACAGACCAAATCTCATTGGCTCGTCCGGATCAGTCTGATTGAGAAACAATTTAATTAAAACCCCAGATTTTAGTTCAAATGATGTCAGGCTGGTATCCTTTTAATCATTACGACAACTCATTCTAAACCTTCCTATGTCCCTCCGTCTCCGACTTTTCCTTTGGTTATTGCATCGAAATCCAGAATCCATGGCCGCCACCGAGCTCAGCGAGTATCGACGACAGGTTAATGAAAGTTGGCGTAAAAACCGGTGGTGGATTGATGGCCGCTTGGTTCAACTTCCGATGGTGAAAAATCACTACATCGAAAATCGTCAGGGTGAACCCATTCAGGTACGACAGTATAAATCCAAGAATTCCAACGGAAAGGTTTTATTTTATCTTCACGGCGGTGGCTGGGTAGGACGAAATATCGACACCTATGATAATTTTTGCCGACGCATCAGTCGACATACTAAAATGACGGTCTACTCCATTGGATATCGGCTATCACCAGAAGTAAAATTTCCGGGCGCTCTGGAAGATGGTATCGATGCAATTCGTCATTTTATCAATAATCACAACCTCGATGTTAATCGACTGCATTTGTGCGGTGACAGCGCCGGAGGGAATATGGCTATCGGAATCACTTATCTCCTCCGCCAGGAAGTATCATTTCAAAAACTACTCCTGCTTTACCCGCCTGTATCCACACTGTTCAATCAACCTTCTATGGAGACTTATGGGAAAGGACACATCATAGAAAAAGAGGATATCACCTGGATGCGTGACCAGTATTTGGGTCCGGACACTAAATCAAACAACCCGCTGGTCTCTCCTCTTTACTATCAGGATTTTAGTTTTCTTCCGACTACGATGGTATCTGTCGGTGGAAAAGATCCGCTTTATGATCAGGTGGTCGAATTTACAAAGAAGGTGCAATCCGATGGTCAACCAATTGAATTCCATCAGTATCCTGATCTGCCACACGGATTTTATCTATTGCACAATTTATCCCGGTCAGTTCGAAGAGCGTATCAGGATGTGTATAAGTTTTACAGGTGAATATCCTTCGACAAAGAGGTTCAGCTTTTTAAATGGATACACTCATGGAGCGCTCATGCACAATTACCAGAATAAAAAACCCGATCCAGCAGCTGTTCTACCGGGTCGGGTACATTCAGAATACTGAGAATTCATCCTTATGATGACTCCATCCTATTCATTTTTTCAACACGATATTTCCTTTCATTGTGGGATGAATACTGCAAAAATAATCCAGCTCCTTTTCAATGACTTTCTTAAATGTTTGTCCGGTAGATAAAGTACCGGAAGTCCACTCTTGATTTATAAAATCGGTGACATCATGCGGGACAACATCTTCATTTACCCACACCACCGTTTCACCTTTCTCAACAGTTATCTTCGCCGGAGAAAACGCCATATTTTTTATAGTTATCGTGGTCATTTCCTTCTCCACTTCATCCTGCTTTTTATCTGGCGCCATCCCTTGATCCAAATTATCATCACCAGCAGAACAAGCCATACAAAAGGCAATCATCAAAATCAATGAAAAAACCCGGTTTAAGCGTAAATTTTTCATAATTGTGTTTATTTAAAATTCGCCTGGGTTTCTTTGGCCATTTTCAGATGATGTTCGAGCACAGGGGCAACTTGTACCAGCAACGCTTTCAACTCTTCATTCTGGGTTTGTGGTATCAAAATGTCTTTTACTGCAGCAATGACCGCTTCGTGATAAGCCACCTCATTATCGATATAAGCTTTATCAAATTTTTTCCTCTTGAGTCCTTCCAGTTTTTTGGTGGTTTCTTCTTCACCCTGTGTCAATTGCTGTGTCAAGGGATTATCTTCGGGGGTCACGCCCAATTTTTTAGCGAGATCCATTGCCTGGTCAATGACACCAGAATGATCACGGATCATCGTTTCTGCAAATTTTTTCACCTCGGCACGCTTAGACTTTTTCAATGCAAGTTTTCCGTAATTCACATCAACTTGATTGGCAGTCACAGCAGCCGAAGCGATCTGTGCGTCATTCAATCTTAATGGTGTATCATTTTGGGATTGACCGTCAGTTACCAATAAAGCAATCAGAGCTACAGCTCCGATAACCCATCTGGTGCGCATAATGAATGTTTTCATGATTAAAATTTTTGATTTAATGAATTTGTTATGTCCATTAGATCAAAAACAGCGGGAGAGGTTACAAAAAAAGAGGTATCACTGAAAAATTGCTTCAAGAACTGGCATACCCGGGGGAAGGAGCTCTGTCTGGGAGGAAGGACCCCTGCTCCTTTCATTTCTACCTGGACTGGGTGCGCCTCCTGGGAGGAAGAAGACCCTACTCCTTTCTTTTTGCCGCGAGCTGGTGCTCACGGTTCCCAAGAAGCTCTTGCACCTTCCTCATCAAAGTGCAAAACATAAAAAACCCGTTTCGAGAACAAACCGAAACGGGTACATTCAGAATACTGAGAATCCATTACTATTCCTCTATTCATACTTTTTCAAAACAATTTTTCCTTTCATCGTAGGATGGATATTGCAAAAATAATCTATATTATCCTAATGTCACTTTACAAAAACAATTCTCAGAAGAGATTTATTGTCAAATGAAAAGTTGACAACCTCATTGCATTTGCCATCACTTACATAGCCAAATTGACCGATGTTTTCGAATGAAAAATAATTTCCGATGGCTCTGCCCCGCAATTCAAACACCATTTTGTCCTCGGCCCAGCTGGAAGCCGGCACATTCTTGATCTGGACCTTGAGGCATTTGTCGGATTGCTCCGCCAGGAGAAGCTTCTTGTTTTTTAAATCAAGCTTGAATTTATAATTTTCATCGTCGTCCCATCCTATACCGGATATTCCGTAAATACCATCATCGGACCTTCGAGCTCCGTCCCATAAATGCCTTTACTGGTCTCGATTTTCCTTTGTACAGGTATTTTACGGTAGAATTGAAATCCTCGACGAGGAAGGAAAAACTGTATTGTGGTTTTTGAACCTGAAGTTTTTAGTTTGGAAGATATATCCGTCACCTCCGTATTGGTATGAAGTATCGATATAGATGCGCCTTCTTCCTGCAGTTTTTTCAGATTGGGGATGGTTTGCTTTTCCCGACCATAGAAGAGCAATTCCGGCTTCTTCCCCGGGTTGTATTTGGACGCATACACTATTGTGGGTCGCTCTGAAGATCACCAGTTGATCTCCATCTACGAATACCTCATAATTAAGGTGTACCGCATACCTTTTAGCTGCCAGTCCGGGCAGCGTATTCTCATATTCCCGGAGCGTATCGGATTCCGTCTCTATTTTGAAAACATTGGCGTTTCCGATTCCTTTTCCCGATTCTTCGAAAACAGGTTCCCCACTAATATATCCTTGTAAACTTTGCCTTCCAGATAGTTGCGAAGGAAATCCACATACATCGCCTGAACCCTTTTACCAGCACCCGTTTTAAAAGTTGCCACCGGATCTTTGGCTTTTCCTGCTATGGCTTCGTACACTTCCACGATTTTTTCATCCCCGTACGTTTTACTGATGTATTGTATAAGGGGGAGGATTGGGGCCTATTGGGTCATCCTTGTCACAGGAAATAAAAAGTAGTGTAGTCAATAAAGAAAAAACAAAAAAGTAAATTCCGAATCTTTTCATGGCTGGTAAATTTTGGGTCCTAAAGTGTTTTGGTCATTTTTATGCATTTCACTGTTCAAAACTATTGAGTACAGTGAAGTGCATCGAAAAATGACAAAAAGCACTATAATCTTAACTATATTAGACACAAAATAAGTAAGAGGAACGTGTATACAAATGTAAAATCCTCTCTTAACAACCAACAGCACTATTTTTTTACTAAAGGATAAGTACCTGAAAATTGTACTAAGAAATTTTCTAATATTTGAATCAGTTGGGAATGTGTATGGAACATATGGTTAGCCGAGCTTACCACTTATCAGCGGCAGAAGCTCTGCTCCGTTTATCTTGTCAGAGCTGGAGCCCCCCGGGAGAACGGAGCTCCAGCTCCGTTATTGTCAGAGCTGGAGCCCTGACTTCCCGGAAGTGCTCCCGGCTCCCAGGTCCTACTCCACCATAGGAGTAGCCAGCTTATCCAATGAGGCGTCAATTTCGCTTTGTGTTAATTCATGATCTTCGATCTTCCCGGCAAAATAGTCTTCAAAAGCTTTCATGTCGAAGTTTCCGTGTCCGCATAGATTAAAGAGGATACTTTTGGTTTGGCCTTCTTCTTTTGCTTTATTCGCTTCGCGGATGACTGAAGCGATTCCATGCGAAGCTTCCGGCGCAGGAATAATCCCTTCGGTTCGGGCAAACAAGACGCCCGCTTCAAACACCTCTTTATTCATCAAAGCTTCTGCTTCGATCAAATCATTGTGAAGCAGTTGACTGACAATAGCACCGGCACCATGATACCGTAATCCTCCGGCATGAATAGGAGCCGGAACAAAATCATGCCCCAAGGTATACATCGGAATCAGCGGAGTCATTCCTACTGCATCTCCAAAATCATAACGGAACTGTCCGCGCGTTAATTTTGGACATGAAGCGGGTTCACTTGCTACGAATCGAATTTGATGTCCTTCTTCCATATTCAACCGAAGAAAGGGGAATGTCAACCCGGCAAAATTGGATCCGCCCCCAAAAGGTGCAATCACTACATCCGGCATTCCTCCGGCCATTTCCATCTGTTTGATGGCTTCCTGACCTATAATCGTCTGGTGAGTCAGCACATGATTCAGTACACTTCCCAGGGCATATTTGGTGTGCGGATCTTTTGCTGCTTGTTCCACTGCTTCTGAGATTGCAATTCCCAACGATCCGGGTGAATCCGGATCTTCAGCCAATATATTGCGCCCTGCTTCCGTGTTGTTCGATGGTGAAGGAAATACTTTAGCGCCCCAGGTATTCATCATCGTTTTTCGATAGGGCTTGTGGTCAAACGATATACGGACCATATATACCTCACAGTCGATATCAAACAACTGACAAGCAAAGCTCAGAGCACTCCCCCACTGTCCTGCACCGGTTTCCGTAGTAATTCTTTTTACGCCCGCCTGCTTGTTGTAATATGCTTGAGGAATGGCTGTATTTGGTTTATGAGAACCGGCAGGGCTTACGCCTTCATATTTATAATAAATTTTGGCAGGTGTATCCAGTGCTTTCTCGAGATTATGGGCCCGAAAAAGTGGTGTCGGACGCCATATGGAATACATATCACGGACTTCATCTGGAATTGGAATCCATTTTTCCTGGCTCACCTCCTGGCGGATAAGTTCTTCGGGAAAAAGGGGTTCGAGCATTTCCGGACCGATGGGTTCACCAGTTCCTGGATGTAGCGGTGGTCGCGGCTTCTCGTCCATATCTGCTACAATGTTGTACCAGTGTGTAGGAATATCTTTTTCGCTGAGAATAAATTTTCGTTGTTGCATAGTTTGATGATTTTTATGAAGTCACAGCGAATATAAAAATAAATTTGATTAGGGGTTGACATTTAGAACTTGAACAAAAAAAAGAACAAAATTTTCAAAGCCCCACATCAAATCCTGATACGGAAAATTCAGGTCTGCCGAATAATCCCCCACAGCAGATTCTAGTCGGGTGGTGTTGGTGAACACAGGTTAAGATATGGTGGATTAATAACAAAGCAAAGGACCGTGCCTCCTTCATAGACCGCCGTCCGCGTCAGGAGGACGGTTGAAATATCTCAATTCGATTGCGTGAAAGCTTCACCTTACCTTGTTTCTCCAGATTTTTGAGTAATCTGGAGATCACTTCGCGTGAGGTATTAAGATCTTCAGCAATTTCACTGTGTGTTACCTCGATGGCATGGTCATCTAGTACTTCATGGTGTCCCACGAGGTACGACCACAACCGTTCATCCATCCGATTAAAAGCCAGGTCATCCACAGAATTAATCAATTCTTCAAAACGTGCTTGGTAAGCCTGCATCACAAAGCCTTTCCAAGATGGATATTTTGAAAACCATTCTTCCAGCTTTTCTATCGGAAAAACAATCATTTCCGCATCTTCTTCGATTAGCGCCGACACCATGCTTCGCTGTGCGGTCATACAACAAGTCAGACTCATGGCACAGGTTTCACCTGGCGTAAGATAATATAGAAACAATTGATTCCCTTCTCCATCATGACGCATGATTTTGATTAATCCGGTAATCAGCAACGGGAAAAATCTTAAGTATTCCCCATCACGGATCATGGCTTCTCCCTTCTTTTTTTCAATGTATTGCCCGGTTTCGACCATCTCCTCTAGAAGTTCATCTTCGAACTGGTATGAAAATTTGGCTTTTATCAGCTTTTTAATCATCGTTGAATTTCTTGAATCACAATTAATCGAAAATACAAAAAATGGCGAAAACAAATTGTTTTGCTTTCGCCATCTAAAAACTCGGTAACTTATTACTGACTTTCGGTCCTTCTAACCAAGAGACCCACAGTTCCCTCGTTCAGAAAAGAATATTTTTTTACATACCAAATGCTTCATAAATCTTTTCTCCGGGCCGTGCAGGATAAATTCCTTCAATCAAAACACCCGAATCTTTTCTGGATTTCAATATCTCTGCCAATTGCTTAACAGAGGAAACGGGTTGGTCATTAATTTTAGTAATAATAAAGCCTTCTTCAATATTTGTGTGTGTCATTAAAATTCCACGTCCGAGCTTGGTCACTTTGACTCCGTACTCCAGATTCAGCTCCTCTTTTTCTTCACTGGTCAAACTCTCCAATGAGGCTCCTAACTGCCGCTCTACATCAGATCGGCTGACGGAGGCCATTTCTGGACGGGTATCATGCAAGCTTTTTAGGGTAACGGTCGTATTCACAGTCTTTCCGTTCCTATTGATCGTCATATCAATTTTTTCGCCCGGTCGCTTACTGGCTATTTTTTCTTGCAATACCGGCATGCTGGTTACTCTTTCATTATCCATTCTTACAATGACATCTCCGGACATAATCCCGGCATCCGCTGCCGAAGAGTTGGCAATAACGGAGTCTACATATACACCTTGGCTTACATCTAGATTTTTTTCTTCAGCTAAATGTTGATTCACCTCAGCGATGGTTACACCCAATATAGCTCTTCGGACTTCTCCGTATTCCAAAAGATCTTCCACTACTTTATTTACCAGATTGGAAGGTATTGCAAAACCATAGCCCGCGTAATAACCTGTAGGACTGGCAATGGCTGCATTGATTCCGATCAAATCTCCATTCATATTTACCAGTGCGCCTCCACTATTTCCTTTGTTGATCGCTGCATCTGTTTGAATAAAACTCTCCACTGCGTAGGGATTCTCATTTCGGTCAAAAATGTTTATATTTCGTCCGGTCGCACTCACGATTCCAGCCGTAACAGTACTACCAAAAGACAACGGATTTCCAATCGCCAAAACCCATTCTCCGATTTGTACATCATCAGAATTAACCATCTTGACATGTGGTAAGTCCTGCTCATCAATTTTGATTAATGCCAGATCAGAGGTCGGGTCTGTCCCGATTATTTCTGCTTGATATGTGGCTTGATTATTCATAACCACTTCCACTTTGGAGGCGTTTTCCACCACGTGATTATTTGTTACGATATACCCATTGGAATTAATTATTACGCCTGATCCCTTTCCTCGTGCTACAGGAGCATCCCGCTGTCGAGGGTTTTGCGGACTTCTTCTTTGCCGGGGAAACATATCCCTAAAAAAGTCATCATTAAAAAAATCCTGAAAAGGATCACGCAATTCCCGTTGCTGCGAACGGCCCGCTGAACGGCTGGATATTTCTACATTTATCTGTACTACCGCCGGAGCCACCTTTTTTGCTGTCTGCGTAAAATCCAGGGGAACGGCATTGCCTTCCGCATCCATTGTATATAGTACATTATTTACCGGCGCATCAAGCTCTCTTTGAAAGGTCACAGGTACCTTCTTATCTGTCGTAAAATAATGATATCCACCAATGGTTAATACAGTAACCAACAAGGCCACTACAGCCGAAATTATTATGTTCTTTTTCATCACGATATGATTTATTTGTTATTACAAAATCTTTGTAGCCTGAAGACGGATCCCGGAACAGACTTTCCATGAACAAGTCTTTAATACTATTAACGATTTATCTAATAAAATAATGAATATATATCGTATATGTTTGTTAATGAACTTTTAAACTTGCTATTCTTCGACCAACAGAAAAATTTCATCTATAAAACACAGACCCAAACCGTGGTTTAAGGAGCTATCCGATATCGGTCATAGTTCCCTCCTCTGCTTTTCTCATAGACAATCCGATCGTGAAACCGACTCTCCCGACCATTCCAAAATTCAAAATAATCCGGCGTGAGCTGGTAGCCGCCCCAGTTAACCGGACGTTCCACATAAGTAATTTGTTCTATTTTTGAACGCTTCTCCTGCAATTGCTCCAGGGTGATTTTTTCACTTTGAGGGGATATGGCAGCACTTATCTGACTTCCGATCGGCCGGGAGTGAAAGTAAGCATCGGACCGCTCTGAAGACACCCGGGAAACATGCCCCTCGATCCGGACCTGCCGGTCCATACCAGGCCAGTAGAACAGCAATGCAGCATAAGGATTCACGGTCAACTGTCGCCCTTTTCGGCTGGTATAATTCGTATAAAATAGAAAACCATCCGGACTAACTCCCTTTAACAAGACTATCCGGACTGATGGCCGTCCCCGTTCATCTGCAGTGGCTAAGGACATGGCATTCGTCTCAAGGCCGAAAAGCTTATAAGCTTCATCAAACCACTGTTGAAAAACTACCAACGGATCGTTATCCATACTTTCGACCTCCAATGCTTCGTGAATGTATTCTCGTCGTATTTTACTGTAGTCCATTGTAGAGAATGTATTAGGTGTTAGGTGTTAATTTCGAAGATCCAAAAGATCTATTGATTTTATAGCATTATCGGGATTGATTATTGCCTAGTATATGTTGATGAATTTCCTACATGGATAAACTTACAAAACTTATTAAGTTTTTCAATCCCAATTTATTCTATAATTTTTCTTGATTTAGTAGGTCCAAATATTTTGGGTTTCATCGGATATCCTTTATAAATAGTCTTTTATTGACGCCCGTATACTTAACCGCAAACCGTCCTAACTTTTTATCCGTGCCATTATTCTGTACGCTAACCAATACATAGCAGGTACTACCACCAGAGTCAGGAAAGTCGCAAATACCAACCCATAAATTACTGTCCAGGCCATGGGGCCCCATATCGCGGTATTGTCACCTCCGATATATATGTTGGCATCCAACCTTGCAACAAAAGAGAAAAAATCAATATTTAATCCGATGGCCAATGGAATAAGCCCCAGTATAGTTGTGATGGCCGTTAACAATACTGGTCGCAGCCTGGTTTCTCCCCCCTCGATAATCATTGCTTTGACGACGGTCTTGTCCATCTCCCACATGGAACTTTGGCCGAGTTCTTCCCGTTTTCTTTGAACCAACAGATTGATATAATCGACCAGGACAATCGCGTTATTGACAACGATTCCAGCCAGTGATATAATCCCCACGCCGGTAAAAATCACAGAGATATCCCTCCCTGTAATAGAGTAGCCCAGAAAAACCCCAATGGTACTGAACACCACGGATAGAATTATTATAAAAGGAGATATAATGGAGTTAAACTGGCTAACCAGAATGATAAAAATCATAAAAATTGAAATCAAAAAAGCGTTCTCCAAAAATGCCATATCCTTGGCCTGTTGCTCTTGTTCTCCGGTAAACTCATAGTTCACGCCCTCGGGAAAATCAAAGTTTTCGAGAGATTCCTGAATTTCTGCCACGACTTCATTTGCATTGTATCCGGCCAGAAGGTTAGAATACACTGTAATCACCCGCTCCATGTCTTTTCTTTTGATCGCACTATACGTAGACGTATACTCTATATCAGCTACGGCCGATATGGGCACCTGAACCAACTTCCCACTGGCTGGATCTCTAAAAGTTATTCGTTGATTCAAAATCGAACTTATATTATTCCGATAGGTACTATCCAGGCGGAGCTGAATGGGGTAGTCATCTTCCCCATCCTTGTATTTGGATACTTCTTTTCCATAAATACTCGTGCGAATGGCACCTGCTATCATGGAGGTAGATAATTCAAAACGCCGGGCGTTTTCCCGGTTAATGTGCACCAGCAATTCTGGTTTTCCTATTTGTACATCTGCTTTTAGTTCTTCAATGCCACCAATGTTTTGTGCATTGATATACTCGATAACATCTTCAGAGAGGATCGCTAATTCATCGATATTTTGACCCTGTAACTCAATATTTATAGGTTTTCCTGCTGGTGGCCCTGAAGCGTTCTGGTCTACAACAATCTGAACACCCGGAAGATTACTCAATTGGGAACGAATATCCTCCATAATGGTGGACGTTTTGACTCCGTCTCTTTCTTCAGTAGGCACGAAAGTTACAGTGATTCGTGCTTTATTAGGCGACGATCCGGGTTCAGGAGGCGAATTTGGATCGGATGTATTCTCACCGATTTGTGTCAAAACAGATTCCACGATATTTTCATAAGGTTCCAACACACCGTCTATCTGTCGTTCGATGGCTTTCACCGCTCTGTCTGTGGTCTTAATATCACGCCCCAACGGCAGTTCTACAAATACATTGATGTATAGCGGATCCGTACTGGGAAAAAATATAATTTTTGGCGAATTGAATGCTAGCAGTACAATGGAAAATATCAGCAAAGCAAACGTTCCCAGGAATACGACAACGGGCATACGCCGATTCAATGCCCGGGTCACAAACCAATTGTAGCCATGTTCTAACGCAGGCATAATTTGATCCTGGAAATAAAACGAAGAAGGACGAAGCACGAAAGTATTGAGAAGAGTAATAATGGCTCCAATACCCAATAGATTTCGAATCCATTCGACACCAATAAAATGAAATATCACCGCTACTATAATACATCCCGCGGCTAAGAACAAATTACTTCGTATTTTACGACGTCGCTTTTCAGCGGTATCCAGTCGTTCGTCGACTTTCATAAATCGTGACGTAAATACCGGATTAATGACCAGGGCTACCAGCAAAGAGGACGTCAACACCAAAATGAGTGTGATGGGTAAATACTTCATAAACTCTCCGAACAGACCTGGCCAGAACGCCAAAGGCACAAATGCGGCCAAGGTAGTAGCTGTACTCGCAATAATAGGAACGGCCACCTCACCGGCTCCGTATTTGGCTGCCTGGATCGGACTATACCCGCGTTGAAAATACCGGTAAACATTCTCTACGACGACAATCGCATTATCGACCAGCATACCCAGTGCCAGAATCAGGGAAAACAGCACCACCATATTGAGCGTCACGCCGGTCAGATAAAGCCAGAGGATTCCTGTCAGCATAGACAGTGGTATAGCAATGCCCACAAAACTGGCATTTCGCAAGCCCATGAAAAATAACAGCACCACAATTACCAGAATCATTCCTGAAATAATTGAATTCTCCAGGTTATTGATTAACCTTTTCGTATTGTCGGATTGATCATTAAAAATGCTCACCTTAAGATCTGCCGGAAAAACTTCATTTTCAGCTTTTTCCAAAATCGCCTTAACATTATCAGCGGCCTCGATCAGATTCTCTCCTTTTCGTTTAATAACATCCACAGACACGACCGGCAACCCATCCGAACGAGCAATACTTGTTCGTTCCTTGTACCCATAGGTTACTTTTGCAATATTTTTAAGATAAACCGGACGTTGGGATTCGCTTTTCACAATCACATTTCGAATCTGGTCCATGTTCTCAAACTGACCGATAATGCGGACTGCTCTGCGGAATCCCTCCGATTCAAGCTCGCCACCGGACATGGTGAGGTTTTCACTGGCAATAGCATTCTCTATATCCTGAAATGAAATCTTCAGAGATTCCATTTTAGACAGATCCACATCAATCTTTACTTCCCGTTCCAAAGCTCCTTTTATATCGGCTTCAGAGACCTGGGTAAGATTTTCAAATTCATCTTCCAGGTATTCTGCATACTCCTTTAACTCATCAATAGAAAATTCACCGGACAGATTCACAGACATAATGGGAATCTCCGACAAGTTTATCTCCACGACGCGGGGGTCTTCTTCCAAGTCGGTCGGCAATTCGCTTTTCGCTATATCCACAGCATCCTTGACTTTACGAACGGCTTCATCCATTTCTATACTCGCATCAAACTCCACCGTGACCACTGAAAAATCCTGGATCGAAATCGACGTCAGGTTCTCCAGTCCTACAATGGTATTGATTTCTTTCTCCAATGGTCGGGTAATCAGATTTTCAATATCTGCAGCTGAATTCCCAAAATATGGGGTATTGACGAATACAGTCGGAAAAGAGACCTCTGGAAATTGCTCCTTGGGCATGGAGTTATAAGACTGCAGACCAAACAAGAAAATCATGATGGTCAGCAGAAATATCGTCGTCGCGTTATCGACCGAAAAGCTGGTCAGCCCAAATTCCCGCAGCTTCCCTACTATTTTTTCACTGGTATTACTCATTCATTGGTTGATTTGGGTCTGATATCAAAACCGATTTCTCAATGATATCCAATGGAGCACCGGCACTGACGGTGCGTCCTCCGATTTCTATAACTTCATCACCCGGTACAATGCCTTCTGTAATAATGGCCCGAAGATCATTGGTTTCACCTTTGGTAATATAGGTCTTTTTGGCCTTCGGTTCACCACTGCTACGATCTACAATCAACAGATACTCTCTTCCATTGATCTCCTGCTGAATCAGGTTGATCGGTATGGTCACTACATTTTTGACCGTACTGGTATTTAATTGAATTTCTGTAAGCATATTGGGTTTTAGATTCTTGGTGAACCGACGGATCCCCACTTCGATTTCAAAGGTTCGGTTGGCCTTATCTATCTTGTTCCCAATCAGAGATATTCGCCCTGTGGTTTCTGCGTCCAGGGACGGAAATCTTACTGTGACTTCATCGCCGACCTGGACTTGTGACAGGTAGTTTTCGGGTACATCTGCAGTAGCTATGAGCTGTCGGATATCCAGTATAACGGCAATGGGTTCACCAGGTGCCACCAGCTCACCTTCCCGGATATTCACGGCATCCACCACGCCGGATATGGGTGCAAATATTTCACTCTTAGATTGCTCGTACTCGAGCGTTTCCAACGATCGCTCCAATCTTTCCATATCATTCTTCGCTTGCAGATATTGCATTTCAGAACCTATATTCTGATCCCATAAACGTTTCTGGCGCTGAAAAACCTCTTTGGCAAGTTCATAGCTCGTTTCCAACTCTGCTTTTTGTTTGGATAATTGCTCGAGATTGATCCGCCCCACTAATTCACCCTTTTCCACATAATCACCTTCTTCAATTTTAAGTTCTATCAATCTGCCTCCCGCTTCCGCATTGACATTTAGTGTTTCATCGGCTTCCAACAGCCCTTGGACTGTAATATACTTTTCAAAAACCGTATCAACTACCGGCAATATGGTCACACGCTGTGCTTTTTTCCGGTTCATCGCAGGGTCCAGTTCTTCCATTCTTGCCAGTATGGTATCGATCTCTCCTTGAATCACGGCTATTTCACTTTTCTTTTTGGACAAAAGTGATTTTAAGGAAGCAAGATCCATCTGCGCCAGCTTCTTCATTTCAGATTGGCTATCCGCACGGTTCTGACAAGAGGTAAATGCGAGGATGATAACAAAAGAGACTACATAAAATAGTGGATTGTGTTTCATATTTTTCCAAGTGCTTTTTCAAGATTTGATTTGGAGACCATAAAATCATATAATGCGTTGATGTATTTTGTTTGTGCCTGATAAAAGGAAGATTCCGCCTGATACATTTCCACGCTAGACCCTACTCCTTCCCGAAACTTTATCTGAGCTACCTCAAAAATATCTTCAGCCAGAATCATATTTTTTTCACTATTCAAAACGATATTGAGGTTGGTTATAAAATCCTGTCGTGCATTATCTACTTCCAGCTGAAAAGCTCTTTTACTACTTTCGATATCAAGTTCATGGTGTTTAAGCCGTATTTTGGCGCGATTGATTTTCATCGCCCGATCTCGTCCGTCAAAGATTGGTACCTGCAGGCTGGCTCCCACGATGGAAGAAGGAAACCATTTCCCATTGGCCAACTTATCAGCCTGAAGCTGCTGGTTGTAATTCGCAAATACCGAAAGCGTAGGAAAATATCCAAATCGCAGTTGTTTGATATCCATTTGTCGCAGCTCCTTACTCACAACGAGGGGCTTATATTCCGGCCGATTCCTAAAATCATACTCTTCCGACAACAAACTGACAGCCACCTGTTGATCCACAAAATCATCCAGTGTTTCAACCACCTGAATCGAGTCCTCCATCGGGAATCCCATCTGAAGTTTGAGTACATTCTTGGCAGCATAAATCAAGTTCCCCACATTGTCCAACTCCATTTGCAAGTTTGACAACGAATAATCCAGCCGTTTCACATCAAGCTCCTCCATAAAACCACTCTTATACATTTCTGTTGTTTCAAACAAAGTTTCTTCCAGGTTGGTCACGTTTTTGCTCAGAATTTCTTGGTTTCGCTTAGCAATGAGCACGGCCAGATAAGCTTTATTCACTGCATCACGAACATCCCGCTCTGCAACTCCCACTTGAGATGCGGCTAATTCACGAGCCAACCTGGATGCCTGAATCCCCACGAAGACACTTCCGTCAAATAAAAGGGCATTAAAAGAGACACCTGCGTTCAGTGAATTTTTAACCCCAAATTGCACTTCAAGATCCTCTTCTGGGTTGGGAGGAATTCCCTGTGATGGATCCCCCTCAAAAAAAGATCCTTTCGGTAATATTTGGGTCGGCAACTGAAGAAACCGCTGATATTCAACACTACCATTTAATTTGGGTATAGCTGCGGCTAATATTTCCTTGATTTGATACTCCGCGTCCTCAATATCTAGTTTTGATTTTTGGATCGCTATTTGATTAGCTTCTGCATATTCTAAAGCCTGTTGGAGCGTAAAAGGAGTCTGCGAAAACCCCTGGGAGATAAATGAAATAACAAACAAAAAACAAAATCCGGTCCATTTCATTATTTGGCGATTTAGGGACGCAAATATAATTAATTTGTATATCGAGTGATTCACACCTTACCAAGAATAATTATTCAATAATGTTCATCTTATCTCAAAATAAATCTGGTTGATCAAAGTCTCGCCAGTAGTCTGATTCTCTCTGACGAAAGCGGGCAAAGAAAGAAACACCTATAAAACATTAAAAAGATTTTCTACGAATCAATCATGATTATAGATTAAAGTAAAGGGCCTACTTCATAACCATGGGAATATGGGGAATTTGATCCTCAAGGTAAGAAGGTCCGCTTTGTCTGAACCCATGCCGGAAATAAAAATCATGCAGGGGTTGCTGAGCCGATACAAATGCCGGTTTATCAGGAAACAGTGTAGTAAAACAAGACAGCGCATAGGTCATCAGAACCTCACCCTGTCCTTTTCCTCGTACGGAGGGATGAAGTACCACCCTACCCAGAGCAGGAATATTGAACTGTGAGCGATTCGAAGCCACCCTGGACCGTAATGTTTTGATTTCTGAACTGGTAAAATATTGAATCTTATCCATGGGTACGACCTGGTCAGAGGGATGAACAATACGGGCATATGCAACCATGTGCCCCAGATGATCGTGACCAATTATATGGTGAGCCAGTCGGTCGCGCCCATCAGCATCCAGATACGGACACGCCTGTTCGACCACAAAGACCTGCTGTCTCAACCGTGAGATGGCATACCACTGACGCAAAGAAAGCTGATCAAATGCAGCGTGCGAAAAGTCAATTATTTTCATGACAACCTGTAGATTATATCCACAAAATAAGGCCAAAAAACAAGCACTCCAATCACCACTGATACAAAAGCACACCACAAAACCGAAGCTGCCGCCATATCCTTGATTAATTTGATCCGCGGATCAATATCAGGCTGTACAAAATCAGCAATCTTTTCAAAAACAGTATTCACCAGTTCTGCAGTTATTACCAAAGCTATGGCAAATAACAATACAATCCATTCTATGCGGGATACAGAAAAGAACCATGCCAACCCCAGCACCAGGACAGCCACCGTAAAGTGAAAAGCTGCGTGCGCTTCTGATCTAAAAAAAACCACCAAACCGGACCAGGCATGTCCCACACTATTCCTGCGTTGAAGTAAATATTTTTTCATAATTATTGATTTGATATTCACCCCGTATCCCTATCTTTTTATTTGCATACCCATCAATTTTTTTAAACTGCAGGCAATCCAGATATTCATTGTAATAAATGTGGTCAACCGGTGCATAAAACAACGATTTATCCGAATTGGCGAAAGAAGGGAAAAAAGATTTCCGACTGTCCTCGAGATTCGCCTGGTACCTAAACCGTACCATCTGATTGTCCCACGATACATAATTCAACGTGCCTACAAAAATAACTGGCTCATCAGCCTGCGCAATAAATTCAGCCAACTGTGAAAACACTAATTTACTATCTTCTTTGTATTGAGTCGTCAACGGAGGTAAACTGTACTGGGATATCAGCTGGACTGTGCGGCCATCCGGAATCTGCAGACGCAGCCGCAAAACCGGCATATTGTATATCAAAAAGGTGTCCTGTGCTAAAACGGGAAATGAAGTAAATACCGATTGTCCGTAATCATCGATTCTCAAAAATTCGGTCTGATTCGAATAAATCGTATCATAATGCCCGGTAATTTGGTCTTGGAACTGCGGTGTATATTCTTGAAAAACAAGAATATCCGGTGCAACCTGGTCGATAATTTTGAAATCTTCTTCCAGATTATCCTGAACCGATGATAAATTAAAATGAGCTATTGTAAATTTCGAATCTTCATTGAGCACAATCTGTGGAGCAGCCAATGAAATATTGGAAGCATTTTTCAAATAAAGACAAAGTGCCGCCGAACTCATCAGACATACAATTGCCAAGCGCCTGCACCGTAGCATCAAAAAACCTACACCGCACCCGAGCCAGAACAATAAAATTAATACCGTCTGATTTGAAATCCATCGTAAAAATTCAACCTCCGGCTGAAAAACACAGATTAACGTCACTCCGCTCACCACAGTTATAATAAAATATTGCAACCATGGCATTTGGCACCAACGTTCCAGGGTAGCCCATACAGCACCTAATTGTTTGACAAAACGCATGTTTTCTTAATAATTCTTTTGTGACCTTCCATGTCAAAATAATAAATCCAGAATAAATATAAACCTTCCGGAAGTAATAAACCTGTTTCTTCTGAGCCTTTCCAAATAAATGTTTCTCCGCCTTGTACGGGAATTGCATCAGCCAGGGTTTGAATTTTGTGCCCGTGCAAATCAAAAATTTCAATGGTCACACTCCCTCCCACGCCGGGTGTTTTCAAGGTGATCTCCAACTCGGATGGTGATCTGCCCGGGGTAGTAAAAATTGTTGAGGAAGAAAATATCACCTCTACACGGGGCTCTAGTTCCCACTCCGGTACAAACCCGGGACTCCGATGCCCGAACTGTACGAATCCTGATCGCCATTTATTGCGTTCAGGTATAAAGATGTTTCGTTCAAGCGCGATTCCTTTGGGGTTGGAAAAAATTTCATTGTGATCATAAGGCCCATAACTGGCCTCATCTACAATGCGGTTCACCGGGTCTACCGCTGCCAGTATCAGGTGCCCCCCTCTGTTTGGAAGACTAAAGCGGGGAACTACAAACACCGATTCGTTCCGCACTTCCTGGTAACACTTTTTAAATCCGGACCCCGCGGCGGTAAGAACCCGACTTTCGTTCGCAGACCACTCCACGGGTACATTCAAAGGTATGGGACTGGCGCCTGATCGCTGAAGTATCAACTGATCCCAAACCACACGCTCTCCTTCCAGGTTGGAAATCTCCAGATATTCGGGACAACCCGCCGGAGGATCATACATTAATTCAGTGAATAGCAATCCATATTTTCGTCCCCGGTTCGGAGGTTTTTCCACGATTGTTGTATCCAAACTGATGCCCGAACCTCCACATCCTTGATAATCCGCGATTATCCGGAGTACAAGTGAATCAGCTCTGGTAAAACCATTTTTAAAATAGATTTCAACCAGACTCTTTTCCTCTCTGATCTTAATAGCAAAAGCGTGGTTGGATGCAATTGATGGAGCAAATCCATTCTGACCTAAAACCAAAGACGGATAAGATAAAATACCGGTTTGAGAATTCTTCCAATGAAATGACACAGAACCAGAGTCGAGGGTAGAAAACCAGCCGTTCTCCTTACCTGGTGTTCCATCAACTGTTGCAGATTGCAGCCAATTATCAGTTCTACACGGCTTAGTAATATCGATCATTTCCCAACTATAATTGCCACCATCTTCCGGCAAATACACCACGTGTATAAGATCATTTAAATGGAACAATCTTATTTCACTAAAAGAACCTTCTTTATCAACAAACTCATGGATAGGAACGGCTATTCCTTCCGCGGCCCATACACTGGTTGAATCAGCTATAAGGGTATAATCCCCAGGAATAAATAGTATCGGTGGAAGCTCAAAAATCAAACCATCCAGCAGAATACGCAATCCAGTAACACACACAGGATTCATAAAAGAATTATAGAGCTCAATAAAACAACCTGAAGAATTTTGAGGGATTCTATATTCACTAATAAATATATCACCTGGAACTATTCTTAGGATCCCTGTTTCTGAACCTGTCCCGACATTGACATGATGAAAAACAAAACCGGTCGATCTTGATTTGGTATAGGTACACCGGATCAAAATTGCATGGATCCGAACCGGACTTTCCGTTTCCCACGGCAACTGATATAGGGAATCTTCTGATTCGTTTTGGATGGAAAGAACGGTTTTACTTATCGTCAAAAACCACGTCGAACGATCAGCGCCTGCTCCGTACAAGCCACGCCAAATAGTACTTTTTCCAATCAATTTTTCATTTTGATGGTAGGTCAGCTGGACACCATCCTGGTCACCTGATTCTCCAACGACTAAGTGGAGTGATCCAGCATCCTGATTCAGGCTATCCCGAAATCCAACAACCACTTCCAATCGGTTGTTAGGTGAAGGTGGAAAATCAAGAGAGAATGATAGCTGAAAAAGGGTAGCCGATTTTTCGCTTTTCCATACTAATTCAGTATTCCGAGCCTGGTCGTCGTTCAGTTGCCAGCCCGATGGTGTCGTCAGGATCCGCTCGGTATCGCCCGACCATTCGGCAGGGATCCGCAAGAGATCCCTCCAATCACATTTTTGGGCATGCAAAGAGCTGACGCTATAAATTAAAATGAAGAGGAAATAATATTTAGCCATGGATATCGGGTATGTCCAGGAAAAACGTATCTTTGCCCCCATAATTTACGACTAAAATGGCATAAATAAAAAGAAGTTAAAAACAATTTGGAACCCTGGTTCTTTTGCAAGTAGATGGGACATCTGCGAAAGAATTCAACCAGCTTTTTTAGATTGATCTTGAAATTCTGTTTTATAGGCTGTTTTTAAACCAAAATTAATAAATAAATGAAACTAGCAATCGTTGGTGTAACCGGTCTGGTAGGTCAGGAAATCTGCCGGGTTATCGAAGAATTTAATTTATCATTTGATGATCTGTTGCCTGTGGCATCAGAACGTTCCATTGGAAAAACAGTTGAATTAAAAGGAAAAAAATATAGCGTTATAGGACTTGAAGAAGCACTTCAGCGCAAACCAGATGTAGCCATTTTTTCTGCAGGGGGTGCTACGTCCCAGGAATGGGCCCCGCGATTTGCAGAAGCAGGAACATTTGTTGTAGATAATTCATCGGCCTGGCGTATGGACCCCACTAAAAAACTCGTCGTTCCGGAGATTAATGCTAAAGATCTTACCGCCGATGACCGCATCATAGCTAACCCAAATTGTTCAACCATTCAGATGGTACTGGCAGTATCTCAACTTCACAGAAAATTCAATATCAAGCGATTGGTGATTTCCACGTATCAATCCATCACCGGTACAGGCGTCAAAGCAGTAGATCAGTATGAAGCAGAACAAAAAGGTAAATTGGTCGATGCACCGGCTTATCCGCACCCTATTTTTGACAACTGCCTTCCACACTGCGATGTATTCCTGGACAATGACTATACCAAGGAAGAAATGAAACTGGTCCATGAAACGCGAAAAATATTAGGAGATGATTCGATCGGTATTACGGCAACCGCGATTCGGGTACCAGTTCATGGCGGACATTCTGAATCAATTAACATCGAATTTGAACATCCTTTTGATATCGAGGAGGTCGTCACTGTCCTTCAAAACACAGAGGGCGTGGTCGTACAGGATAATCCCGCCAATGGGGAGTATCCCATGCCACTAATGGCCAAGGGCAAGAATGATGTGTTTGTAGGTCGGATTCGTCGGGATGACAGCATCGAAAATGGTTTAAATCTCTGGGTAGTAGCAGATAATCTGCGTAAAGGAGCTGCCACCAATGCGGTTCAAATCGTACAACATCTCGCCAAGAACATTTTGGTTGCTGTATAAAATTCAGGATCTGTAATTTTTCGCGCGCATACCTCAAAGGTCTGACTATAGTGGTATAAGAAAGTCCGATGAGAATGAAGAAATATAGTTCTCCAGATAGTAAAATAGATGGTTGACCGAAAGGCCGTTCGTCAAACCATAAGAAAGTTGTGAATAATCCGTTTTAGATCCGGATAAGATGAAATTGAATTGTTTGTTAGCACACAAGCATTTTAAAAAGTAAATAGTTATGAAGGATAGGTTAGTTTTTTGGGGTAAAAAAGAAAAGGAACAAAAAGTTCTGATCACCATTGATCTTCACGAAGATGAAGGAACATACGATGTGCAGGTGATTAAGGGGTCAGATGTTACAGAGGAATTTGATACCATGGTCAGAAATGAATGGCGAAACAACGCGGCAGAAATAAATTTTCCTGAAATCCTTGAAAAATTCACCAAAGAACTGAGTCTAACGCAGGATATTTTGCCCCATGAATACGAAGTGGATCGGGAGGATCTGCTCAAAATGGCTCAGGCTGAGTGGAATTTCTTTGTGTTATCCAGACGGCTTAAAAATGCCTACAATAACGAGCTGGAGGATTACGAAGAACAAATCGAGAAACTGGAAGATTATAGTCAGGATCTCTGGAACAACATGAAGAACTTTTGGGGCAAAGTCCAGAAGCAGATCAGGGAACGTAATCTGGCACGACGACACGGGAATGACCTTCGAAAAAGAACCAATGCAATATTTTCGACCCTAAAAGCACTGCGCGCAGAATCTGAAAAAAAGTTTAATGCAGAATCTTCAGCTCACAGGGCAAAATTCATGGACCAACTGAAAACCATCGAAAAGAAAATGGAAGGCGGTCAATCGCTTCGAAACCTATTTGATCAACTCAAAAAAATTCAAAACGAATTTAAAAAATATCGGTTTACACGTCAAGATCATTCAGCTGTATGGGACAAACTGGATGGATTGTTCAAAGAGGTTAAAACCAGAAAATATGGTCAATCAGCCCAAGGAAGCGATCCACTTGAAAAATCGAAGCGTCGAGTTGATGGTCTGAGTTCAGCTGTAGACCGCATGAAAAGATCGATCAGTAAGGACAAAAAAGAGTTGAAATTTCAAAAATCAAAGATCGAGCGCGCGGATGGTCAGCTTGAAGCCCAAATCCGTCAAGCTAAGCTGGTCATGCTCGAAGAGCGAATCAACTCCAAACAAGCCAAGTTGGATGATATGCTCAAAACGGAGAAACAACTCAATCAACGTGTCGCTAAACTAAAAGCGCAAGCTGAGAAGGACAAAGCCCAACAAAAGATTAAAGATCGCATTGCAAAAGAAATGCAAGAAAAACAGGAAAAATTAAAGCAGGATCCGGAGATTCTGAAAGCCGCTGCTGAAATCACGGGTAAAAGTGCCCCGGCAGGAAATGAAATTCTCAGAGAAACTGTAGAAGTCATTCAAGCCGCGGTCACAGCGTCGCAGTCCATCCATCAAGATGAAGAAGAATAGATGGAATCGAATCAGTCTCAAATCGTTATAGGTCGGAAACCCGTATTGGATGCACTGCAGAATGAAGACCCGATTTCCAGTATCTGGATTGATCGCAGTCTCCGCGGTGCCGAAGAGATTAAGATCCGTCAAACGGCCAAGGAGTACTCCATCCCACTCAAGCGGGTAAGCAGGCTGGTGCTTGATAAAAAAACCAAGGCCAACCATCAGGGTGTGATTGCTTATACCTCCCCCATCCGGTTCGCAGACATCGAAACGATCATAAATCACACTTATGCTCAGGGCGAGGTACCGTTGCTTTTGTACCTTGATCGAGTTCAGGATGTTGGAAATTTTGGTTCGATTGTTCGCACGGCGGAAGTCATGGGTGTACACGCTATTATTATTCCAGCTCAAAAAATGGCTCCGGTCAATGACCAGGTTGTCAAAATATCTACTGGAGCGGTATTCCATATACCGATCTGTCGGGTGAACCATGTTCAGAATACGTTGCAGTTGATTCAGAATCAGGGTATCCGTATCATAGCGTCTTCCCTGAAAGATAAAACCCCGATCCAAAAGATTGATCTTACCGTCCCTGCCTGTCTAATCGTCGGCTCAGAAGATACCGGGATTTCTATCGAAATCGAAAACATGGCCGACGAACTGTTTATCATCCCCCAATATGGTCAAACCGATTCACTTAATGCTGCTGTTGCCACCGGCATGATGGTTTATGAGGCGATGAGACAGAGAGGATGAATTCAGAATGTAGATTGTTGATTGTTGATTGTAGATTGCAGATTAAGGAGAGCTTACTGAACAATTTACATATTAGCGAAGGTTAACCCGGATTACTGGCTTCAATTAAGATTTCCGGAAGTGGCTTCAATATTTATGATTTGGTGGTTTTTGCCGGGCAAATTTTATTCGTCTTGCCTTTTTTAGTGAATTTAAAAAGCACCTCAGGTGCCATGTCTAACGGCCCATCTTTGATCTGCCCATCATAATCCTCAAACTCTAAACCGTCATCCCAATATAAAGTACTTCCATCGCATTTCACTTCAGAAAGCTTCTTTGATAATTGCATCCTCAGTGGTTCAGCCCGGGCTAGAAACGACCGTGGTTGGCACACCGTCTTTGGTTGTACAGGCTTTGTATGAGGGATGTGTATAGGGAATAGTGCCCATCATCGATGATGAGCTACCAACCGTCACCTGGTCTGCCACTTGCCAAGTGTCAGAAGTCCTGGAATCATTCTAAATAATCCATTTTATAAAAAAGATTTTGAACCGTAGAAAAATTAGTTCTACATTTAAGTCTTGGAAGTCTGAAATAATCTAAAATCCAAATGAAAATCCTATCCAGAGCGTGCAATTACGGAATCAGAGCGTTGATCTATATGGTCGCAAATAATGGCGGACAGGAGAATACCAGCATTGGTGAAATCTCCGAGGAACTGGATATATCCTTTCATTTCCTGACCAAGACTTTCCAGGAATTGAACCGGGCTAACCTATTAAAATCATCACGAGGTCCCAATGGTGGTGTCGCACTGACCCGGCCAGCTGCAGATATTTCAATGATGGAAATCATCCTGGTCATCGAAGGCGACGACTTTTTTGACACCTGCTTGTTGGGTTTACCTGATTGTGGCAATGGTGCCCCCTGTCCTATTCATGAAGTTTGGAAGGATAAGAAGGACAAAATGAGACTTGAATTTGAAACGACTTCATTAGCTGACTTGGGAGTCAGAGTCAGTGAGGATAAAATGCGAATTACAATTTAAAAAACTTATTACAGGATAAGATATAATAGTCTTATATCTTATAACAATCCTCAACCTTAATCGCAATTCTCCCATGAAAAATAATCGAAATTTTCTTACTTTTCTTATGGTACATTTAGGGCGCGGGTTGTTTTTGAATGGGACACCCGGGCTTTTTTATTTTAAACATTGTGTTCTTTATTGGTTCAAAGAAAAACCAAAAGGGCGCGGAACTGCAAAAAGGAGACTAAACGACGGGCAGGAGATAATGTTACAAAAGCAATGCGTCTGTCGCTGTGCTTGTGCCACCTTAGCGGTGCACGATCCTGCTCCAAAGTGACAAAAGTACCGTTCTTTAGAAATAACGTCAGTCCGGGAGCTGGAAGCTCCGGCTACATTTAAATCCGGAGCTGTCCGCCGGCGGATCCTCGGGAAAAACTTCTGCTCATCCCACAATCCGAATTCTAAAATCTGAACTCTAAACCCTCACCTTCTTACCTGTTTCCGCCGCCTCATAAATCGCTTCCACGTACACCATATCCTGCAAACCTTGTGCACCGGAGGCTATGACTGGTGTGTCATTTTGGATATTTATCGCAAAAGCATCCATTTGAGCTGCCTGCTGATTGTGGTTTTTAATATTCATTGATTCTCCGTTGATCACCCCTTTCAACCCTCCATATGAAAATGCAGGTTCGATGGCATACCATCCTTTCTCTGTAGATACCCGGAAGTAATTACTTCGAGCTGCATAGCTGCTTCCACAATTTGCGATGACTCCTTCTGGAAACTCCATCTGCCAGAATATACTCTCTTCCATGCCCGGTAGTTTGTCCGGGATTGATTTGTAGGATTGCGCCGTGATGGCTATCGGTTTAAGCTGTGATCCATACAGTGTGGCTTCAAGACTGTAAAGACCGATATCCATCAATGGTCCGCCACCTGACAGCGAGACATCTGTAAAACGCCAATTGCTCCCATTGATCCCATAAAATGAAAAGTTGGTATCCATGACTTTGATTTTCCCATAGGTTTCATTTTTAGCAAAATCCATAATCTGCTTGTGGTGAGATTCGTAGCGGAGCCGGTACCCAATCTGGAGTTTGCGACCGGCTTTCTCACAGGCTGCAATCATCTTCCGGCACCGGTCGGAGGAAATTTCCATTGGTTTTTCACAGATGACATGTTTTCCCGCTTCAGCGGCCCGAACAGTGAACGGCATATGCAATGCATTGGGCGTGACAACGTACACAATATCAATGGCGTCATTATCCGCAATAGAATCAAAGTTATCGTAACTATATACATTCTCATCAGGGATATTGTACTTATCCTGCCACTTGGGCACCTTTGACGGTGAACCCGTGACAATGCCCGCCAAATAACAGTGTTTGGTTTCCTGAAGAGCCGGCCCCAATTGACCAGAGGCATACCCACCTAAACCAAGCAATGCTACTCCTAGTTTTTTATTTCTTTTTTGCTTCCGCATGGGATAGAAGCCTGGTGAAAGAAAGGGTGCCGCCATTGCTAAAGTTGTATTGGTTTTGAGAAAAGATCTTCGATTGGTCATTTATTTTTTACTTTTATTGATGGTATTGTTCGTGCAAACTGTCCTTCACAAGTTCTTCTTTTTATCTCATACTTGCAAATACGGAGAATATATTGCTCAAACAAGTTATGTCAAACCAGGATTTGTCCTATATAAATCACACCATCTGAAATTAAGGATTTCGAGGAAGTTCTTCAGTAGTCTTTTTGTCTTAGCATTTTATGTTTTATCTTCCCGTTCGATCTGCTTTGCACGTATGAAGTAGTTTATCCTTTGATTGATACACACAAAAAATCATTATATGTTTGTAAATACTGTTTATAAAAACCGAAGAAGAATCCTTAAGCACCGTGTGGATCACGGCATGATCTGGCTACAGGGGAATCAGGAAGTGGGGATGAATTATACCGGCAATCCCTTTCCTTACCGGCAGGATAGCAATTTTCTGTACTACACCGGGGTAGAAGCACAGGGCATGCATCTGATCATCGATATCGAGGAAGATAAAGAATATCTGGTAGGAGATGACCTGACAGTTGATGAAACCATCTGGGTAGGTGACCTACCCGACATGGAAGCACATGCCGAGATAGCTGGTATAGCAAATATTCTTTCCCTGGAGAAACTACCCGGCATTCTAAAAAAAGCCCTGTTAGGTGGCCGTCAAATACATACCTTACCCTTGTATCATGGCTATCAGGAAACACTTCAAAGAGAATTAATCGGTCCAGATCAGGAAACATCTGAATCCCTTATCCGAACCATTGTGGGTCAGCGATCGATCAAAGAGGACCGAGAGTTGCGTGAAATGGAAGATGCTCTTCGAACCACAGCTGAGCTACATCATATGATCATGAAAAACTGCAATGAGGGCGTATCCGAGCAAGAATTGTACGCCCGGGGCATGGAGATTGTGTTAAAAAATGGTTGTCGTCTGGCTTACAATGCGATTGTAACCATACAGGGCCAGACACTTCATATAAATACTTACCAAAATCAGCTTAGGAAAGGCAAAATGTTGCTCTGCGATATGGGCGCGGAAAATGCCATGCATTACTGCGCTGATATTACCCGGACAACACCGGTAAATCGAAAATTCAATGCGCAGCAAAAAGCCATTTATGAAATCGTTTTGGATGCATTAAAAAAATCGACCGCCATGGTTCGCCCCGGAGAAGAATTTAAAGACATTCATCTTTTTGCTGCCCGGGAAATGACTAAAGGATTAGTAGAACTCGGACTGATGATGGGTGATCCCGATGAAATCGTCGAAGAAGGGGCCCATGCCCTGTTTTTTCCCCATGGACTGGGACACATGGTCGGAATGGATGTACACGACATGGAAGGTTTGGGTGAAAAATTTGTGGGTTACGACCCGGTTACCCAACGATCGGAAAAATTTGGCACCTCCAATCTGCGCTTGGGTCGAAAGCTGGAAGAGAATTTTGTGATCACGATCGAACCCGGCTTATACTTTATTCCCAACTTGATCGAACTGTGGAAAAGTGAAAACAAGTTTAAAGATTTTATAGCTTATAATAAACTCGGCGAATGGATGGATTTTGGGGGTGTACGGATCGAAGACAATGTCCGGGTGACGGATCATGGGAGCGAAATTCTCAATCCACTTATTGCCAAGGAGATCCATGAAATAGAATCCATGTAAAACTATAAAAACATGACAAAAAAGATCATTATCGCAGGAGCGGGGGGAATTGGCAGAGCCTGTGGATTAATCTTATTGCAACACCTGGGCAAAGATGTTTCGCTTAGCCTCGCTGACATCAATGAAGATCAATGCAATCAGGCAGAGTCATGGATTCAGGAGGCATACAATCAGTCCGTCACCCTGAAAAAAATCGTATTACCACCTAACCCCGCCACAAACTGGAATCCGGAGGGAGAGCTGCTCCTCGACTGTACGCCGGGAGCGTTTGCAGCGGACATGGCCTCCATAGCCCTGAGACAGAACATGCACTATGCCAATCTTACGGAAAATGTCCCAGCCACCAAAAAAATTTATCAATTAGTCCAAAACGCCACTACTGGTTTCGCTTTACAAACCGGGCTGGCGCCTGGCTATATTAATCAACTGGGAAGACTCATGGCGAGCCAGTATAGTGAAGAACATCCCGGACACACCATTGATAGCATTAAAATGCGAGTGGGAGCCCTGAGTCAATATGCGTCATCACCGGGATTTTACGCCTTTGTATGGAATCCGGTAGGAGTCAGTACAGAATATCTCAATCAATCAGAAGTCATCGAGCAGTATCGAAAAGTCACCAAACCTTCCCTGTCTTCTCGCGAACAAATCATTCTCAAAGGTATACGCTATGAAGCCGACCTTACTTCGGGAGGAGCAGCAGATCTGCCAGAATTTTACAAGAACAAAGTACGGCAATTGAATTACAAGACTCTTCGTTATCCCGGTCATTTTGATTATATTGATCAGATGAAAAGAGAACTCGGAAATGATTTATCTGTAGATGCGTTGCTCAAAAAAATGAGGGCAGACATTCCAATGCATGATCAGGACCGGGTTTTGATCTACTGCGCCGTAAATGGAAAAGATAAGACAGGTAGTTCTTATGAGATAATCCGGCACGGCGAAATCTATCCGGCCCAGTACGGATCGGTTCAAGTAACGGCTATCCAACGAGCCACTGCTGCCTCTTTAGCACAGACGGCGCTTTTACTCCTGACCAACCGATACAGCGGAGTGTTGACCCAAAGCCGGTATCCTCTGCAAGAATTCCTTAATGGTGACATTATTCGAAAACACTATGGGTCGGTAATCTAGTGCAATGATCACAACATATTCATTAATACTATGAAGCATTCATTTTTTCAAAACCTCGGCATAGACAACCACCTTTCTAAAACGGCTTCAAGTCCAGATGATCGACGCAAGACAGATTACCTGAGTTCCGTATCCCCAATTGACGGTGATGTTCTGGCTCACTTGCCCGTCACTTCCCGACCAGAATATGATCATACCATTACAAAATTGAATTCCAGTTTTGCGCAATGGCGGGTTTTTCCGTCTCCCAAACGAGGTGAAATAATCAGACAATATGGGTTGAAGCTCCGGAAACATAAGATCGACCTGGGCAGGCTCGTCTCTGTCGAAATGGGGAAAAGTCTGCAAGAAGGACAAGGAGAAGTTCAGGAAATGATTGATATTTGTGATTTTGCGGTCGGTTTATCCCGACAATTATACGGCAAGACCATCGCGTCGGAACGACCACAACATCATATGCTGGAACGATGGCACCCATTAGGTATCGTTGGAATTATTTCTGCTTTTAATTTTCCGGTAGCCGTATGGTCATGGAACGCTATGATTGCCCTGGTGTGTGGCAACGTGTGTCTGTGGAAGCCGTCAGAGAAGACTCTTCTTTGTGCCCTGGCATGTCAACAGCTTCTACAGGAAGTCCTTGATGAGAATAACATTAATTATCCCATATCAGCTGTAATCACCGGCGGCAAAGAAGCAGGTCAATGGTTGGCAGCAGACCCAAACATTCGACTACTTTCTGCAACAGGAAGTGCAACCATGGGTCGAAATGTTGCATCCAGGGTGGGAGAACGACTCGGAAAAGTTCTGCTGGAACTCAGTGGTAATAATGCTATGATCATCACACCGAGTGCAAATCAAGAACTTGCCTTGACCGCTGCAGTGTTTGGAGCAGTAGGAACCGCTGGTCAACGTTGTACCAGCACCCGTCGACTGATCATCCATCGATCCATTTACAAGGATTTTACAGAAAAATTGAAAAACGCATATGCTCAGTTAAGAATAGGCAATCCACTCGACAAATCGATGCATATCGGTCCCCTGATAGATCGAGAGGCAGTTTCTTCTTATCACAAGACGCTTGATGCCATCCTTCAACAAGGTGGTCAATTTCTGGTGGAAGGAGGCACCATCAATCCACCGGGTCTGGAGAAAGGTTTTTACGTAAAGCCTGTGATCGCTGAAATAAGCCCGGAAGCGGAGGTTGTTCAAAATGAAACATTTGCACCAATTCTCTATGTTATGAAATACGATACCATCGAAGAAGCCATTCGTTATCAGAACAGCGTTAACCAGGGTCTCTCAAGTGCCATAATGACCACTGACGTTCAGGAATCAGAACGCTTTATTTCTGTCGAGGGATCAGATTGTGGTATTGCCAACGTCAATATAGGAACCAGTGGAGCAGAAATCGGTGGTGCCTTCGGTGGTGAAAAAGAGACCGGTGGTGGTCGAGAGAGCGGCTCTGATGCCTGGAAGACATACATGCGACGGCAGACTATCACCATCAACTTTGGAGATAGTGTTCCGCTGGCACAGGGAATTAAGTTTGACATTTGATTCCAGGTTCCACATTGCGAAACCAATCGTGTGCTATGGCATTATACCTTGTTGAAAGACTCGATTCTTTAATCCAAGTGGATTAGGAATCACATTGGTCCTCTCAATGGTATTTTGGGCCACCTCGTTTCAAAGGACGAACAACAAACAGCTCAATTTTAATTGAAATCCAACAGTTCGATGGGAATATTCTTTTGAAATTCATGTCCAAAGCTGATCATGGTTTCGGTCTGCTGAATATCATTGAGGGCATCCAGCCGTTCAAAGACATCGCGGAGGTGTTCATTATTGCGAACGACTACTTTCAATAAGAAAGAATAATTTCCGGTCACATAACTACACTCAATAATTTCAGGAAACATTTTCAGTTTTTCGACAATTTCTGCGGACTTGCTGGTATCTTTCAGAACGATTCCCATATAAGCAAAAGTATCAAAACCAAGCACTTTCGGATTGAGTTTGACTTCGATTTTATCAATCACCTTTGATTCTCTCATCTTAGCAATGCGCTGGTGGACCAAGGTATTGCTAATCCCTAGGTCTTTGGCTATCTGAGTATACGCTTTTTTGGCATCAACGATCAGCTCATTAAGAATTTTAAGATCTGTTTCGTCAATTTTTATCATTTTTCATGAGGTTTATTTTTTAGGGCTTTTATTAACGATTTCCATCACATCTTCCAAGGTCCAATCCATCAAGTCCTCTTTGGTATACTTTTCTCCATCGGCTTTTTTGGGCAGTGAAATACTCTTGCGTTTATAACGGATAAAAGGGCCCCACCGTCCATTTTCGAGGGCAACTTTTTCTTTATCCCACTTTTGAATGTATCGATTGGCTTCTTTCTCCAGTTTTTTCTCAATCAACTCGATCATTTCATCCTGGGTCAAATTGTCGGGATCGTATTTTTTTGGAATGTTGACATAAATCTTATTTATCTTCAAAAAAGGTCCAAACCGTCCTTTCCCTTGGGTAACGGGCTCTCCTTTATAGGTCATGATCGGTTCATCCGCTTTCTTTTTTTCACGGATAATTTCATAGGCACGATCCTGTGTTACTTCAAACGGATCTTCGCCGCGAGGCAATGAAATAAACTGGTCTCCCCATTTTACGTAGGGTCCATACCGACCCACATTTACCATGACTGCTTTGTCTTCAAACGGTTCAAAATCCCGCGGCAGATCAAATAGCTTCAATGCTTCTTCCAATGTAATGGTTTCAATACTCTGTCCTGGTCGTAAATTGGCGTAATCGGGTTTTTCTTCTTCCCCGATTTCGTCAAAATGTCCTTTTTGAATCAGCGGTTTTCCAAACCGAGATATTCGTGCAATAATCTGCAACCCCGTCTCTGGGTCTTTACCCAGTAACCGTTCTCCTTTGAAACGATCAGCTTCCTCGAGTGTTTGATTAACGTTTTCATGGAAAGGACCGTAAAACTTCGCAAGCATAGTTTGCCATTCCAAAGTACCTTCGGCAATTTCATCGAATTCCTTCTCAATATTGGCCGTGAAGTTATAATTCATGATTTTCTCAAAATGCTCGTCAAGAAAATCGGTCACCACCATCCCCATATCGGTCGGATACAATCTATTTTTGGTAGCACCCGTGGTTTCTGTTTCATTTTTTTCATTGATCTTTCCATCACTCAAGGTCAGAACTGCATAAGATCGTTTCTCACCTTCCCGGCTTTCTTTGACAACATATCCGCGTCCTTCTTCCATGATTTTACTAATGGTTGGAGCATAAGTAGATGGCCTTCCAATCCCCTGTTCTTCCAGTTTCTTGACCAGGCTGGCTTCTGTAAACCGGGCGGGAGGTCGGGTGAAACTTTCTTTCCCGGTCATCGACTTCAAATCCAGTTGCTGACCTTTTTGAAGAGGGGGCAACATTCCTTTTGCTTCTTCTTGTTCGTCATCATCATCATCCTTAGCCTGGATATAGAGTTTTAAAAAGCCATCAAAAATAAGAACTTCTCCTTCTGCGCGCAACTGATCGTCCTGACGAGTAGAAATATCAATATCTACAGTAGTCTTTTCAAGCTTTGCATCTGCCATTTGACTCGCTACCGTTCGTTTCCAAATCAGTTCATACAATCTTTTCTGATCAGAATCGGTCCCCAGATTGCGTTGATTAAAATTGGTAGGTCGAATGGCTTCATGCGCTTCCTGGGACGAACCCGATTTGTTTTTGTATTTACGGACCTGGTGGTATTTGGATCCATACTCCTGTTCGATGGTTCTTCCTATACTTCCCAAAGCATCATTACTCAGCGCAATAGAATCTGTTCGCATATAAGAGATGTGACCTGCCTCATACAGTCGTTGTGCTGTCATCATCGTCCTTTTGACCGCAAAATTTAGTTTGCGGCTGGCTTCCTGCTGCAAAGTCGAAGTAGTAAAGGGGGGCGCTGGTTTTCGCTTGAGTGGTTTAACTTCGATATTTGCTATGGTGAACTCTGCGGGCTTGCAATCCTCTAAAAACTTTTTTGCTTCATCCAGCGTAGAGAGACGCTGCGGGTATTCCGCTTTAAGTTCTACCCATTTACCTTCCTCATTTCGGAGCTTAAACAACGCTGAAACCTTAAAGAAGTTGGTGATTTCAAAATTGTTTATTTCGCGTTCTCGTTCCACAACCAGCTTGACAGCTACTGACTGAACTCTTCCTGCACTCAGCTTTCCTTTAATTTTTTTCCACAATATCTCCGACAACTCGAACCCCACTAACCGATCCAGAATACGGCGTGCTTGCTGTGCATCAACAAGCTTTTCATCCACAGTTCGCGGGTTGTTTATCGCTTTCTGTATCGCTGATTTGGTTATCTCACGAAAAACAATCCGCTCAGTTGTCTTGGGATCAAGCCCCAGCACCTCACACAAATGCCACGATATGGCTTCCCCTTCCCGGTCTTCATCCGTCGCCAAGACTACCTCATCGACCTTTTTCATCATGGATTTAAGCTCCTTGACCACTTTTTTCTTTTCCGGTGAGACGGCATATTTCGGTTTAAAGTTGTGTTCGACATCGACCGCATTGTTTCCTTTTTCAAGGTCACGAACATGTCCATAACTGGATTTTACAATATAGTTTTTACCTAAAAATTTCTCAATGGTTTTAGCTTTCGCCGGGGACTCTACGATGACTAGCTTCTTTGACATGTGGGACTTTTTATTTAAATGATTGGATCGAACAACTGTATGGATCGTCGATCTTACAATCTGTATTTTTTAATTAAAGCGAGTATTAACAACTCGCTTGTGACCGGATATGTTCATCCTGGTCATCATAAATATTTTGCAAGTATAGGGATTTTTGATCGAATCATCAGGGTTTGTCACGAGCTAAATTCTTCACCTTTTCTGCTCTGACAATGCGTTCTTGTATCACTCGATCAGCGAGCGATTCAAGAGCCAGTGGTTCATTATTCAGGTGGCGATGCCAGGCATACATGATCATCCGGGTCATATCATCCGGATAACTGACCCCTAATTTATTAAGCGCCACTGTAAGACGACTTCCCAGCTCCATGCCCCAGTTTAAGTTAATCCAACGGCCAAAACTAAAAAACACCTTATTTACCGCTACGGAGTCTTCTCTGGATCTAAATTTCCTTTTGCCATCGTCATCCACGATTTCATCTAAGATACGCAACGCATCCGGCAGGTCTTTGGGGATGTAGAATCCATTGATGTGGCTTTTCTGAATTCGTTTCAGGTATTCCTTTTGATACTCTTCTGCAAAAGTAGTTATTGCCGATTGCTCTTTGTTCAGATGCAAACTATCCTGGCCTGCTACTAATAGAGGGCACAACAGCACTATTATACCGGTTATGATGTAGTACTTCATGGAGTCATTTTTTCAAATTTCAACCGAAACCGAACCTGTTGAATTTCACCATGCAAATCCAATTCCGTGGAATCGACATAAAAGACATTAAACACGATGGGATCTTCTGCAAGAATAGTCACTGAATCATTTTCATAGGTGTACTCGTTGTTTCCAAATGCGATAATGTTCGTGAATAAAGAATCATTGGTAAATGTAAAGTTCAGTCCATCCAACGTGGAGGTGGTTCTACCCTGACGAACTGCTTCTTGTAAAGTCCAATTCCCGAGAATCAATTCTCGTTTTGGATCGTGACTACTACATGCCAGCAAAAAGATTGCGCTCAGAACTATGATTAGTATGCGTGCTACAGTATTCATGCCTTCTTCAATTCAATTAAGGTAATTTCGGGAAGAATACCGACCCTTCCCGGGTAACCCAACACCCCATATCCCCTGTTAACGTATAAGTACTGGTTTTTAGTTTGATACAAACCCGCCCATTGTTTATAAATATATTGTGCCGGGCTCCATCGTCCTATACCAGGTATTTCAAATCCGAACTGAAAGCCGTGCGTATGTCCCGACAAGGTCAGGTGAATATCCTGATTTTTATTGGTGACTTCGGCATTCCAATGGGTCGGATCATGGGATAATAGCAATCGGAAGTCGGTATCTTTCATCCCATTACGAGCTGCTTTTAAATCGCCTTTTCTGGGAAATCTGGGCAGCGTGCTATAATTTTCTACGCCGATGACACCAAGCTGACTATCACCTACCTGGATAGTTCGGTGCTCATTGCGCAATAAATCCCACCCCATCTGGCGATGTTTGTCTTCAAATGAACGATCATTTTCTATTTTTTCACGCTCGGATTTCCAGGGGTGGTAATCTCCGTAATCATGATTCCCCATGATGCTAAATTTACCAAAACGAGATTTAATTTGTGAAAAATACTCCAAAAACGGATCGACTTCATCGGCCGTCGAATTCACCAGATCGCCCGTGAACACAAAAAGGTCAGGATCCAGTTCGTTGATCATTTCAATCCCTTTCCATACGGGTTTTTGCTCGGGAAATGTACCGGAGTGGATATCGGAGATCTGTACGATTCTCAATCCTTCCAAATCAGGATGAAGGTCTTTAATTGCCAATTTTTGATGCAGTACTCGGTACCTATAAATATTTCGAATTACTCCATACCCCATCACCATAAAAGGGATAGACCCCAATACAACAGATGTTTTTTTAATAAAAGCCTTCCTGGATTGACGATCTATACGGACTGGTTTTTCTCCGGAAATGTTTTTGCTGACCCATCGTATTCCACGAGCTATATCCTGTATCATCAAAGGAAAAACAAAAGCCAGCTTAGAAAAAAAATACACAATTACACAAGCACGCAGATAAATCGCCATTTGGTGCCCCAAAAAGGTATAATCCATAAAAAGATAGAAAAAGTAAAGGTATACCACACTGTTCAGAAGCCAGAATAACCAGACGTGATGTCTGATAAAACGAACCTGCCGTACCATCCTGGTGGCATAGATATCAAGCACTAATAAAATAAAAATAAAAAATACCATCTTCACAATTCAAAGCCATTGGAATCTGACGTCTAAGGTCTTTTTATAATAGTACAATACAAAAAAACGCCATGTCTTTTGCAAAACACGGCGTTCTATCATTTTGTTTACAGAAAGCGAATTTACTTAAAGGTTCTACGCTCTCGTATTTTAGCTTTTTTACCAACCAGATTTCGAAGGTAATAGATTCGGGATCTTCTTACCCGACCCTTCTTTAGAAGTTTGATCTCGATAATATTTGGCGTGTTGATTGGAAAAATTCGCTCCACTCCAACCCCATTCGATAGTTTTCGAACGGTGAATGTCTTATAATGACCGGCTCCGACGACCTTGATCACATCACCTCTAAATGCCTGGGGGCGCTTCTTACCACCCTCGACGATATTATAAACCACTTCAATGGTATCTCCAGCTTTAAACACCGGAAAATCCTTGGTTTCATAATTTTGTTCTTGTACAAATTTGATCGCGTCCATTGTATTATTGATTAGCGTTTGACGAATACTGCCTCCATTATTTCCGGCATAGCGGGTGCAAAGATAGGGTTTATTTTTAATTTTATTACAATCATTCCTAATTTATCAATAAAACTTCACCATAGACTTGCTTGGGCCGCTTTCGGGCATCCTGATAATTCACCAGATACACGTAGAGTCCCGGCGGAGCTTGTCGGCCGCTTTCTGCGATCGTACCGGACCACCCATGCGTAGGATCCGTGCTGGTAAAGACCGTGTTGCCCCACCGATCATACACCTTCATCACAAAATTCTGCATGCCCAAAAACACCCCCACCCCCCGGAACACATCGTTCATCTGATCGCTGTTGGGTGTAAAGGCGTTGGGAACCGTATAAATTACGATGGGTTCAATATCGACCGGCCGGGTCAAGGTATCCATGCAACCATTCTCATGAATGGCAATAAGCGACACATTATAGATTCCCGAATCCGGAAAATTGATCACCAGGTCCTCCGATGAATACGAGCCCAACCGATCAATCTCCCAGGAATAGGCCACGGCTGCTTCGGACCTATTAGTAAAGGTGACCCGTTTGTCCAGGTTCGTTGGTCGCGCTGGATTGTAATCAAAGTCTGACACGGGCGAAGGTTGGGTCGTGATCATCCGCGGAAAAAATGCAGACACCTCACACCCAATCGGTGACACCACATGCACACCCACGTCGTATTCACCTTCTTCAGTATAGATATGCTCGGGTAAATACCCCTTCCCGGTATTTCCGTCGCCAAAGTCCCAGGTAATATCATAAGTGGGGTCAACAGGAGGGGGTAAATTATCAAATCGTACCGCTGCCGGCAGGCAAGCAATCTCGATCTGGGATCGAATCACTTCTTCCGCCGGAACCGGGTAATAGGGTAACTTCTTCCGGATTGTTTCCCGACATTCATTTCCATCGACCACCGTGAGCCCCACATCCCAGGTCCCTGGTGACTGATAACGATAGGCAGGCTCTCTCGCACCAGACCGCCCGCCATCTCCAAAATCCCAAATATATTGGGTGATTCCACCGTCTGCATCGGAGAACGAGGTATTCGTAAACTCTACATCTCCGGCGATGCAGGTATCGTACGCAAAATCAAACTCTGCACCGATGTCGGGCAGCACAGAAATGGTGATATCGGTACTGTCACTGCAGTCGGTCCCTTCATTTACGATCAACTGCCCCTGATAATTACCCAAACGGGGAAAGGTTACATCCACATTTTTTTCCCGGTAAACCTCCTCTTTTCCGTCGATATTAAACGTCCATCTGTACGTATCGATAAACCTTTCTTCATAACTAGAATCCCGAAAAGGAACTGTAAATTCACCGCACGAACGCATCACGGCATTGGACTCATCAATCATCACAGCGGACTCTATCCGTGCAAATACGGTCGGATCACATTGAGCTACATTAAACTGGAATTCCCGGTTAATTTCACCAATTTTCCGGCCATCCCGAAACTCTTCGGCAACAATGGTAATGACAAACTGACCCTGAATCTCAGGTTTTCCCGTAATCAGACCCGTTTCAGGGTCAATCGCAATCCGTGGATTCCCACCCATGGGATTGGATTCAGAATACAGCGGTGAACGGTATTGCGCTTTCTCAAAAGGTGGTGGACAAGGCGGGGTCGGTTTCACCCCATTGCATGCCGTGGCATCACCGGGATTCGTAAAAGAACTTCCTTCAAGACCACCACCGACCAGCGGGGTTCCGAAGCGGTAACTTATGGAATCACCCTCCGTATCCGACACAGAGTGATCAAACGAAAATTCCTGGTCGACACAAACCACCGTCGGAGGAAAATTATCGAAGGTCGGACTATCATTGCAAGTTTCCATAGACTCCGGTGTAATCTCCACAAAAAAGGTGGCTCCAATGCTGCCGGGGTCGACGATGTTGTTAATAGTATTGTTGCGGCAACATCGTTGGTAGACAATATAATAGCTTTCCGAAGACGGCCATTGATTAAAATTAATTTCAAATTCATATTTACCCCGTTCCACACATAGTCCCGGTGGTAGTATCAGACAAGGATACTCCGGTGGATCAATCGTTTCACGGCTCGACAACTTTACCTGGAAGCTCCCAGCCAGTGCATACCTACTGCCCCCCCGATAGATCGCAATGGAAGCATCGCCATCCAATTGTGCTGCATTTTGCTGCGGCCTGCAATCGCGATACACATACATTGTCACGCGATACTTTCCATTACCGAGACACTCATAGGACACATCACCCCCTATAATATGCTTGGCCGTGAGCTGCGGAGCAAACATCGAAATAAATCCGAGTATGATATAAATCTTCCAGTTCATCTCTCTTAAAATACCTGATTTTTTTGAAAAGGTAGTAATTATCCGGATACAAATTTCGTTTCTGGTCTAGATTTTAAATCAGTACGTGCCATTTATGAAAAAAGAATTGCAAAACACAGTTGCCCATCTCAAACAGGGCAATGTCATTCTATACCCTACGGATACCATCTGGGGCTTGGGTTGCGACCCCTACAACCAGGACGCAGTAGATCAAATATTTACCATTAAAAAACGTGAAAAATCCAAACCACTCATAGTCCTTGTTGACACGCTGGAGCGACTAAGGGGATTAGTCCCGAAAATACACCCGCACCTGGAAAACATTCTACACTATAACGAACGCCCATTAACCATTATCTTTCCTTCTTCGGTGAGAAAATGGTCCGAAGGCATTACTGCGGAAAATGGATCCATCGCGATTCGCATCGTTCAAAATGACTTCTGTAAAAGCATCATCAAAGCTACGGATCGGCCGCTCGTCAGTACGTCAGCCAATATTAGTGATGATCCGTTCCCCATATCCTTCGATGACATTCACCCGCGTATAAAAGATGCAGTGGATTACATTGTGTCACCCCAACTGGAGGAGCGGCGGGATGAGGTCATGCCTTCTCTAATTGCAAGATATTCCACCAAACAAAAAGAACTTGTTTTCTTAAGGTAATAACTTGTGTAGCATTTCTGGAACAAGTTCATTCATCGCCACAGAATCTTGATTTTTGTACCACGTTTCATCGACCTTTTTTTGAAAATAAATCTGAAGGCTATCTTTTTGTGGCCCGGGGGCTATACTGATTGAAGACGACTTCGCATCATCGGTCCATTTTTCTGTACAAACCCGGTATACTTTCGAGTCAACCCTGAAATCCGTAAATAAACATACTGTATCCGGCACCACATCGCTTATCCCCACAACCTGATAGCCGGGTTCAGTGGCCAGGTTCAGAACTAATTTTTTGACCGCAATCGGAACCAAAGGATTAACCATAAACACCACATGATTAGCGGTAAAAAATGGCCGACCGCTACTATTCACCTCCGTCTCTTGATGACCATCAATCGATACACCCAATTCAAATCGATCCCGGGGTGCCAATTGATTAAAGAGACGCAGAATCGCACCAAAATCAACCGGTCCTAAAAACCTAAAATCAATAAACAGAGAATCCAGGTTTTCAATTTTGTACGCATCCATGGTTTTTAAAAATCCTTTCACTGCCTGGTCATTGCCCTGATCAATATTGACATACACACTCCCTGAAGCAATTTTTCTGGAGTAAAAGTCTGACTGACCGATGTACCAAGATTGTACTCCTTCCAACTCATTCGCAGTATATGTTTTACCAACTTTCCAGGGCGCGTCAAAAATTCCTCCCATATACACATATCCAGAATCGGTGGGTATAAAAAAATCACGTACTGCAACTTTTCCCAGCATCATCATTGGGGTCAACTCCTGACTCGTATCTAAGCGGATTTTGCTTAACTGATTTAAACGAAGCTTAGATAGCTCAGTCGAAGGTATCCGCTCCATCCCCAAAATCCCCAACAAGAGAATGCCGGCAAAAAGCAGAAAAACAGAAAGGTTGTATCGTATCAAGAATTGTTTCAATTCAACTAAAAATTAATATTTTCGCAAATTTTATAGCCTTTTATTAATTTTATTTTAATTTAATGGCTTTGACAACACCAATCCTATGGCAAAGATACATGAATTAGACGATTTGGACCGGCAAATATTGTCGATATTGATGACTGATGCTAAAATGGCATATACAGATATCGCCAAGCAGCTTCAGGTATCCGGAGGCACCGTCCATGTTCGCATGAAAAAACTGGAAGAAGTTGGCATTGTTAAAGGAGCCCGACTAGAGGTCGACGAAGCAAAGCTTGGATACGATATCATTTCCTTTATTGGTATTTTCCTGGAAAAAAGCAGTTTGTATGAAGATGTTATCCGTCAGATTAACCAGATCCCGGAGGTAGTCAATGCCTACTACACCACCGGTAATTACAGTATATTCACCAAAATTATCTGCAAGGACACCGATGATCTGCGGAAACTTCTCAGTGAAAAAATACAAGCGATAAGCGGAATCCAACGCACAGAAACCCTTATTGCTTTGGAAGAGCGGATTGACCGGCCAATCTCGTTAGATGTAAAAAATACGCAAGATCGGTAAGTCATACTTGATACGATCCCGATACCAGAGAAGATCCTTTGTTATTCTCCAGAGTCTCAAGACCCTGGCTATGATCTATCGACCCTAGATCGGGCTATATACGCCGTTTTGATCAAAACCGGTACGCCAGCGTCAGAGCCACGGCATTGGAACTAAACCCCGCATTGAAACTGTAATTCGTCTGGTCATCATTCCTTTTTTCCTGTCGAAAGGTTAGTGCCGGAATGGTTTCAATATTCACATAAAATGATTCCGCAAAGTCATACTGAAAACCCAAAACATAGCCCAGACCGATCTGGTATGCCCAGGTGTTGACCTGATTTCCAACAGAGCCATAAGCGAACGACACCCGAGGTTCCAATCCATGGATAAATTTCAATTTTTCATTGATTGCTCTTCTGTTTTCGATGCCAAACGCATACCCTAATCCCAAATTCCACGTCGAGCTGTTTGAATTCCCAGTCACTCCGACATTGACCAATCCCAATCTATGCCGATAATACTGATCGATCCGGTTTTCCTTTTTATAGACAAAATCAAAATCTTCCAGACCGGTCAATCGAATACCGAGTTCCCGGTTGGGCAAATCCTGGGCATGCCCATTCGTTCCAAAAATCACCACAACTATAACCACCGTAAAACATCTTAAGAGAGTACCAATCATAATCTGCCATATTTTATTTTATCTTGACAATCGCAATATCGCCATATAACTGGAGACTGTCAACAATGAATTGACCTTATGGTATATTTAAGAACCTAAGTATGGACAAGACAACAGGTAAGTGGTTTGATTTTTCACAATGAACCGGGACTTAAAAGAAAATGTGCTGCCGCTGTTTTGATATTCCGGTATGTAGCATTGATTTGCGAATTCATTCGAATCCCTTCCATTCCTGTATGCCGATGACACTGATCGATGCTAATCAACAAACGATCAGTTATCTGGATACACTGTCGGGAAAATTGCTTTTCAGTTTCTTTATCGACTTCTTTTATTTCAGCGGAATGCCATATTTTTTCAGCGTATTGATACAGATCATTTCGGGAAGCTTGCCAGGTCTTCTCCAGATGATCTGCAGCAACTGCCGATCGTGAATCTAACGAAAAATTTCTGCGGACTACATAATCTCTGTACAGATTCAGATACCGGAATGTCGTGCCAATCAATACCGGGACAAACAAGGCCCGGGCATAGAGCATAAAAGGCAGTTGCAGCAACCGATTCTCGATTAATAATTGATCCGGAGCCACGGTAAAGGCATGTTTTTCGGGTACAAAAACATCGTTGATTCGGAATGAATGACTGTCAGTGGCGCGCATTCCCATGGCATTCCAGTCCTTGATGACCGTAACCTGCTCAGCAGGTACGATGACCGCTTTGACACGGATATCATTCGGATCTTTCACGATCCGGCAATTAGCGGTAAAAGCCGTCGCATGCAACGATCCGCTGGCATACTTCCAGGCACCAGACACTTTGTACCCTCCCGGAACCGAAACAGCCTTTCCTCCGGCATAATCCGAGCCGGCAATCACCTGATCCGGTCTACCTAAAAAAGACCTGGCCACCGCTTCCTCTAGATAAGCAGCAAACACACCACCGCCCGCACCGATCTGTACGATCCACCCCAGATTCCCCTCTATGCGCGAATAGGCTTCAATGATGCGCATTCCCGTGGTCAGGCTACATCCCAATCCGCCCCGTTCTTGGGGAACAAAAAGATGAAAATGCTGATTTTGGGTAATCACCTCTAGTGCTTCCCGCGGGAAATACCCCAATTGGTCCAGGGAGGGCTGCAGATCGATGAGTTGTTTTTGATCTTCTTCTGAGAAAAAGTATTGTGAATTATGAAGTGTGTCCATTGTATTATTTTTTTTTATGGGTATAGGTATCACAGTAGAATACTCCTGAAGCATGCTAAAATATGCATATTTTTAACACCTTATTTATCAGATAATTATAAAAGAAAATATTCTTAACAGCTGAAGCAATAGAATGTATTTCACAAACATCACAAATCTTGTGATTTCATTTGACAATTATTTTATGAAGCCACACAGTAATTCCGTGAAACAAAAAGGGAATATAAAACCTTGAGCTTCCAATTTGACACCTCAGATAAACCCCATGAATTCCTGAAACATCTCCCAGAAATGGAATTCTGCATAAAAACAAATTACGTTCTATTTCCGTTCTTTCTCTAAAGATTGCTTATTTTGGAACCAAACTACGTAAAGCAGCAGGAGTTACTATGCGCATAAACCATCATTTCATTTTTTGGGTATTACCCCTCGTCGTATATGCTATAACCAGCTGCGTCACCCGACCTGACTTCCCCATTGAGCCGGAGATCGAGTTTGTATCTATGGACGGAAATCAGATGGTCCAGAACAGCTTCAATACCGACTCCATCCGGGTGACCTTTTCATTCACCGATGGAGACGGAGATCTGGGCGATAAGGACAGCCTCAATATTTTTATCCGCGACAACCGAGATCAGTTTGTGGCCAGCAAATACCGATTACCAGAACTTCCACCTGAAGGAGCGCAACGTGGCGTAAGGGGTGAAATCACCGTGACGATCTACACGACCTGCTGTATATTTCCCGATGGGACTCCCCCGTGCCAGGCTTCGCTGGCTTATCCGACAGATACGCTCCGCTATGAAATTTACATCCGGGATCGCGCCGGTCATGTCAGCAACACCATTCAAACAGACCCGATAATTATCCTTTGTCAATAGAGTATTGGGACGCCCTGTGGGGCTTTGGGACGCTTCGCTTTAGCTAGTGGGACGCTGGTATTGTTTGTGGTTTGGTTCTTTAGTTTAGAGCTAATTCTTGAGTTTTGTGGTTTGTATAGCTTTTCTAGGGTTTGTTAAGGGTTGCTGGTATTGTTTGTGGTTTGGTTTTTAGAAATTGATTGCCAGTCGGACTAACACCCAACGGCCAACACCCCGCAACCAAGTGTACATATACATACTATCCTGTGGTCGCCAATTCCGATATTTCCTCCAAATGCCGGAAGTCAACCGCCGCCACTTTGGACACCCCGGTATCCTCCATAAATACTCCATAGATCACATCGACGGCTTCCATGGTGAGCTTATTGTGGGTAACAATCACAAACTGGGACTCCTTCGAAAATTCTTTGATGATCCGGTTGAACTTGTAGATATTGGCATCATCCAGTGGTGCATCCACTTCATCGAAAATACAGAAAGGAGCGGGTTTCAACAGATACAAAGCAAATAATAAAGCGGTTGCTGTCAGCGTCTTTTCTCCACCGGACAACTGGCTGATCGATTTGGGCTTTTTCCCTTTGGGTTTGGCGACGATCTCAATTTTCGATTCGAGGGGGTTCTCAGCATCGAGTAAGATCAGATCGCAGGTATCGTCTTCGGTGAACAATCGGCGAAACACCTCGATGAAGTTCTCCCGCACCTGATTGAACGCATCCATAAATTTCTGCGTAGCTGTCGTCTCGATTTCGTCGATCGTTTCTATGAGCTGTTTCCGTGCATCAATCACATCATCGCGCTGCTGTACAATGTTGTCATAGCGTTCTTTGATTTCATCAAAAGCTTCTACGGCCAGTGGATTAATTTCCCCATAATTTTGAATGCGGTTCTTCAGTTTTTCACTTTTCTGCTCCAGGTCATCCCGTTTTTCCAGCATCGTGGAATCGACCTCATCCGGGATGTCCTGATCACCGATTTCAAACTCTATTTGCATTCGTTCAATGATACGGGAAATGGCAAATTTGATGGAATTCATGGTGTCCTTCCATCCATTCACCAGGGACTGCGAATTGCGGTATTGCTGATTCAGAGATTTCACTTCCGCCTCCAGTTCACCCACAGCAGACCGTGCTTTGTAATAGTCGCGCTCGGCATCATTGAGAAGGGCTTCCTTTGATTTCCGAGTCTCCATGTCCTTTAGTAAGCTTTTTTCGTACTGTTTGATCGATAATTGAAGTTTTTCGATGGCCTCTTCTGATTCTTCCACCTTACGAACAGAGTGGGACAACTCCTTTTTGAGCGAATTCTCTTTCTCGGAAATCACTTCCTGCTCCCGGTGCACCGTTTCAAGCAAATTTTCCTGTTGCACGACTTTGATATGAAATTGGTTGTATTCCTGGCGCAAGGCGTTGTATTGGTCGGATAAGGAACGGTACAGCGTGTCCTTATCTGCCAATTGCTTCTGTTTTTCATTTAATTCCGTCTGAAGCTTCTTCCATTTTTCCTTCTGCATTCCCCACTCTTTCGCGTCCATCTCGATGGCTGTGATGAGTTCACGGAGGTTATTCTTCTCTTTTTCGAGGGATTTTTCTTCAATTTCCATCGTCGTGGTGATCTTCATTTGCCGCGATCGCACCCCATTGACTTCATTGGTCCAGGAACGAAGATTTTCTTCGATTTTAGTCGTGTCGAGTTCTGATATTCGATCATTGAGTTGATCCAATTCCTCCTCACAATTTTGTATTTTTTGCTGAATTTCTTCGATTTCATTTTCCAGCTGATCGATCTGTTGTTGGCGCCCCAGTTTGCTGCCTTCAAACAAATTAACTACACCCCCGGTCATCATTCCTTTAGCACGTTGAATCCGGCCGTCTTTCCCAAGAATAACTTTCTCAGGATTTCCAGACCATTGATCTTCTGTTCCGGACTCCGCGAAATAGACGTTTTTTAGCAGGCTTCGAAAGAGCGGATCATATTTTGGATCATAAGACACCAGGTCGAGTGCCCGTTCTTCACCATCGTCAGCATCTGGTGTATCTTTCACGGAACCATCCAGTTCATCCAGGATAAAAAATTGCCCTCTGCCCTTGTCCGATTCACTCAACAACCGGATCGCTTCCACCGCATCATCGACCGATTGTACCACAAAATAATTCAAGTACTGATCGAGAAAAGATTCCAACAATCCACGATAGGGCGGCTCTGCGGACAACAGGTCCGACAGAATTATGCCCCTCCCCTTCCAGGATTTATTGCGCGACAGGAATTTGATGCTCTCGGGAAACCCTTCCATTTTGCGCATAAATTCGATGAGCAGCTTGCGTTCATTGGTCTTTGCATCCAGCTGACGATTCAATCGTTGCAAAACCTTGACAATCGACTCCTCCTTGTTCTCCAGGTTTTCTTTTTCAGATTGTTTCTGAAAGATCTCTTCCTCCAGTTGATCGATTTTGGCCACCCATTTTTTCTCTTCGTTGACCAGTTTCTCCACTTCTCCCTGTCTCCCCTCCAGTGCCCTTTTAATTTCTTTGATTGATCCTTCCAGACGCTGCTGATCGTGCACATAGGTTTCCTGTCGTGATTCACTGATGGCGATGGATTTCTCCAGATGGGCCGTTATTTTCTCCAGTTCTCGTATGTCCGCGTATTGACTATCAAAAGACGCTTTACTGTTTTCGTATTTTTCTTTAAGTGCATTGAGCTCTTCGGAAGCTTTTTCCCATTCGTTCTTCATTTTTCGATGAGTGGCTTCTTCCTGCGCCGCCTTTTCATCGTACCGCTTACGCTTTTCGGCCAGCTCTTTTTCCTCACCTTGCAAGGTCGTGATGCGGTTGTCGTGTTCGCTTCTTTCTTTGCTTCGAAAATCAAGTTGTTGTTTATCGATCCGGAGATTTTCTTCGGTGTTTCTTATTTTAGCTGCCAGCTGATTGATTCCTTTTTGAGATTGAGACAAGGCAATTTCCTGATCTGTATTGGCTTTTTTGACCGTTTCTATTTCTGCTTCTTTCTGCGTGATCGACGTCTCCAGCTGTCGGATGCGATCCATTTCTTTCTCGAGTTTTGCGGCTGTCTCTTTTTTCTCTTTCCGATGGTGGTGCAGCTGGATTGATGCCAGCGCGGTACTCAATTCCTTGTATTCATTTTTGATTTCGTAAAACCGCTTGGTCCGGCGCGCTTGCCGTTCGAAGGATTTGAGGTTTTTCTCAATTTCAAAAACGAGGTCTTCGATCCGGTCCAAATCCTCTTCGGTATGTCGAAGCTTGTTGAGGGTTTCTTTCTTACGTTCTTTATACTTCGAAATCCCGGCCGCTTCTTCAAACATCATTCGGCGGGCATTCTCCTTATCGGCCAGGATGTCATCCACCATCCCGAGTGCTATGATGGCGTATGAATTGGACCCGATACCGGAATCCATAAAGAGCGCTTTGATGTCTTTTAGCCGGCATTTCACATCATTGATCTGGTATTCACTTTCTCCGGAGCGATACAACTTTCGCGTCAAAGTAATTTCTGTGTACTCGGTCGGAAGGAGATTTTTCGTATTTTCAAAAGTGAGTGATACCCGGGCCACCTTGCCCGCTTTTTTGGCCCGTGATCCGTTGAAGATCACATCCCCCATGCTCTCAAGTCGCAGTTCCCGGCTGCTTTGTTCCCCAAGTACCCAACGCACAGCATCAACGATATTACTTTTGCCCGACCCATTGGGGCCGACAATTCCTATAATGTCGTCTGTAAAAAGTATATGGGTCTCATCGGCAAAGCTCTTGAAACCCTTCATCTCTATTCTCGATAAGCGCATGGATACAAAAATACGGCTTTTCCGATACTAATGAAATGTGGCTTTTCACAAATTGTGGAAAACTTGGTAAAAGGGGAAAGGGGAAAGGACGCTTCGCTGTTAGGGGTTAGGTGAAAGAGAGATCCAAGATTTCAAGTTTTGACACTGAGGTATTTACTGTACCCGGATATCATTCTTTGAACTTCCTTAACTTCAGCTAGTGCATTATCTGTTTCAGGTATATGATATAACTCCATCATCAGCAATAACTGAGTTTCCAATTCGAACGCGGATCCAAGAGAAATGGACAAAAACCTTTGTAGATCTTTATCTGAACATCTTCCGCATCCTTCAGCAATATTTGAGGGTATCGAAACTGAAGCTCTGTTCACTTGACTTCTTAACCCATATTTCTCGGAATCTGGCAGTTGATTCGTTAAAATATAAACCCGTTTAACCAGCTCAAAACTTCTTTTTCAAATATCCAGATTTCTAAAATTTCTCATGGGTTAAAAGAATGTGGACATTAAATATATGACTATTAATTCAATTATTCCAACTAAAATCCTTTCCCATTTCACCTTTCCTCTTTCACCTTTCACCTTTGAGCTTTGAGCTTTGAGCTTTGAGCTTTGAGCTTTCTTATTACTTATTAAAATAATACCTAAAATACACCATATTAATCACATAGACTGCAATCCAATACAGGATCTCCAAGGACCAGGCCGCTTCGAGCCCGAGCCCCATCCCCTTGACGCCGACGATCAAAAGAACCACATAAAAGGCTACACAGATCACCTGAATGGTCAGGGACAAAAGGACCTTTCCTGTCCCGATCAATCCCTGGAAAATAATCGTTCCCAGGATATAAAAGACGAGAATCCCCAACACGATGCGAAGTACCCCCTTGGATTGGTACAGAACGACCATCTGATCGGGATTCAGCAGCGGTTCCACAAAAAATGCCGGAAACAACAGAACCGGAATGGCGACCACCATGGTAATTCCAAAAGTGAGAATCGACGTTCTTTTTACAATAGCGAGTACATTACTGTACCGGCGGGAGCCCATGGCATTGCTCACCATGGTATTGACGGCCACGGAAAAACCCCACAACGGTATACTGAGCAGGAGGTAAAATATCCGGGCCAGATTGGATATGGCCAGTTCCCGCTCTCCCATATTCTCCACCAGGGCAAACAGGACAAACCAACTTGCCACGCCGGCCGTGGATTGCAGCACCAGTGGCATGGATATTTTGAGAATGTCTTTACTGATTCTGGAATTGATCCATACCTTGGACGGAATTTGATACTTTCTAAAGTCTTTACTCACAACAATGTGCAGTGCAAAACTCAGCAACCCGGCGAGTTCAGAAATATTACTGGCGATCGCAGCACCGCCGATACCGAGCGGCGGCATCCCAAAGTTGCCAAAGATGAGCCCATAGTTAAAGAACATATTCGTACCGAGCAGGATCACCGTAGCGAAAACAAGAAACTTCGTATTGGACACCCCGGTATACAGCGAGATCATCCCCAGGCCAAGAAAACCGGTAAACACCCCATAGGATCGGTACTGAAGATAGGTCACACTTTTTTCATAGATATTCTCATTGCTCATCAGAAATTTCAGAAACCAGGGAGAAACATACCGAACCACGACGAAGAACAGGATGGCCAGCATGAAAAGCATGATCAGATTGGTATTGAAGGTGATCCCGATCCGGCGCAACTGCTGTCCCCCATCCTGCCGGGCCATAATAATCTGACCCCCTCTGGAAAATCCGTATCCAATGGAAACGATGATCAAATAAAAGGCACTGACAAAACCAATAGCCGCAAAGTCATCTTCTCCCTGGTAAAAGAGAAAAAGGCTGTCCATCATGGCAATGGCATTCTGCACGATACTCCCCACCATGATGGGGAGGGCCAGAAATAGAATCTTCCTATATGAAATATCCTGACTCAAAAATCTTTCTTTGTTTCGTGCACAAAAGTAATTAAGAGTTTGAAAGCCGGAAGCATTTTACCTCGAAAATTACCGGGGTCGTCAGGCATGCACAGGTAAAAAAGGAATGCTTCGGGGTAAATGAGTGTCGCATTGTGGTTCTGGAATCAAAAGGAACCGTCCCCCAACAATTTGGGGATTGCTCCGGAATTGAATTATTTCCAAAAGCAGGATCATGCCTGAGGCAGACATGGTGCTTTTGTTACATTTTAGCAGCCGATGTATTATTACATCATGTGGAACTCACATGAAAAAAAGGTCATATACAAAACTAAGATTTGACAGATCTTCCTCCTTCGCTTTGCAGGCTTCGGCGGACAAGTGGAGATCTGTTAAATCTGCTCCGTAAAAACCATCCATATTTTATAATATAACGAAATCGTCATCTTATATGTTACAATAAGAATTATAAGAAGTATTCAAAATCAAAACAGTTAAAATAATACGACAATTTCACTTCACCCACAAACTTTAACTAATTATATTTTTATATGAGATAAAGATGGTCTATCATGCCCCAAGACAAACATTCATAAAGAAAATTTGGAGTGTTTTGAACGAGAATTAGTTTCAGCACTAGATCAATTAATCATAAAAATAGCTGACCAGAAGCCAAAGATCAAACCTTGAATTAAATAACAACAATATATATAAAACACAGCGTGATTCGCCGGTACCTTTTATTGGTTTTACACTTCGGGGTCCTATCCCATCTCGTGGGACAGGAGGTGTATTATGTAACCTTCCTGAATCCGCAAACCATATCCAGGACTGATTTGAGCAACTGCGCATCTTTGGATCCCATCACTCTACCCGATGATATAGATGTGGGTTCGATTGCATTTGATATTAACTTTCATCCGGATAGCAGGATGTATATAATTACCCACAATTATTTACTGCAATACGATTTTACTTCCCGGTCCTCTAAAATCATAGAGGATGGATCAGTGTTTTACAGCGACGCAGGAACCGTACCCGGAATGGCCATAGACGAAGAGGGTCATTTTGCAATAAATGGTGGCGAGGGGATTGTTGGAATGCAACATGTCGTAAAATATGATCTACGCTCCAGGCAGGTCCTTCAGGACCAGTCTTCCTATGAATGGTCCTACCACTTCATAGGCAGGATCCATGATTATTTCATTCCGGTTTTCAGATCAAAGTATTTTTATCCGGACAGCTCCGGGTTCTGGGTTTTTGATTTGGACGGTAATAAGCCGGTAAAGTATTTTGACTGGGGACAAGATCGCGAATATACCCTCCAATTATTATTGACAGCCCAGGTAAGAACAACCATATTGGGAGAAGGTCAGTCAATAAGTTCGCTGATGCCAGGCTATACTACGGATCAGCCGGTTGCGAAGATACTTCCGAAAGTGGATGTGAAAAAAGTATTAGAAGAGGATCGGATATAAGGATGCTATATTATGGAAACTATTTATCGTCATTAAATAGAAAAAAATAGATATGAAAAACAGCATTTTGATTATCGTAGTGATATTGATTTTTACTTCCATCTCTCAAGCCCAATCTTCCTGGGAGGATGTAACGATCTCCGCTCAGTATGCGGTAGCGCATCACGATAAACGTGTTTTTCATTCGAAAGAAGGTTATTAAGAGAGCGGCCAGAAAATTGGGGGACGTGGGAGTATGGTATTGTCGTATCGGCTGGGTGGGTGAATGGACTGCCGACCGGGGACGCCGAAAGCGCACCGATTGAACAAAGGTATACGAAAAGCACAATCAAAGGATGTAAACCTCCGGGGAAGCGAGAGCTCCTGCTCTCGGGCAGAATGACAAGACAAGCTTCAACAAATTGCAAGGAGCTGAGCTTAACGCAAAGCGTCACGCGGTGTGCCGCTCCCGCGGTACGCTAAAAGTAGCTACAGTCTGTCACTGCCTGCTACGCTCCGGAGTGGTATCTTACTTATAAAATCCATATGTTATCAGATAAATGAGACACAATGGCTAAGTTGATCAGTCACGGTGTATAATAATACAATAAGTGCTCAATTACTCTGCTAAACTATATAAATTTTAGAAGATGACATTCTGCTTTTAGCTGATGTTGTTAAAATTTAGTCATTCCTGTAAAATTAACAAATAAAATTTTTTCTGACCATAAAATAATGTTATATTGACCAATGCTAATCTATCCTGAAAAAATCCGTTTTTGCCTTATTGGTCGACCACTTGCGGTGAGCAGCAGGAAAGATAAAAACATTTTTGATAGGCTACAGATGGTAGCCCAATGCCTGTATTATGTCATAAAGTTGACGCAGGATATTTTTCCGCCCGAAGTGGATACCTGTAACATAACAAATAAAATTTAAAAATCATGAGAACTAAGATAACCATACATCAGCCACTTAAAGTTATCCCCATTCCGATTCCAATCTTCTCGTATATGAAAGATACTTACAGTGATATATGTTTTATTATTTTTGCATTTGTTTTCTCACTCCTATCCAATTTTTCAATAGCACAACCAATAGGAGTTGACACCGTTACGATTGCACCTCGACTGGTATTCCAGGGGGAACATTTCAATGGAGCAAAGGGTGTGGAGGGACTTATGCTAAATATTGAAAATAAATCGATCGGTAGTGCTTATTTAAATATTAATTCTGAATATTCGGGTTGTGATTACGGTATTGCTGAAATGGACATTGCCTATCACTATCAAATGGGTGAGAATAATTTTGATTTATATGTGGCTGCTCCTTCCAACGGACAGGGTATGTCTGTTGCAGATATTATTAACATACAAAGATTTATCAATAAAACATTAACCTTTGACAATTATGAATTTGTGGCTGCTGACGCAAATAATAATGGTGTGGTGGATACGAATGACGTGAATATGTGGCAACAAGCCAATTTAAATCCAACATTGTGGCCGTCAGGTGGGTATTGGATGGTCATACAGAATACAGATAAAGGCAATTTTGAAGCTACTTCTCAAAGTAGTGTTTTATATAACTATAGTCATGGTCCAGGCGATCTTATATCAGTCTATGGCAATCCAAGTGACAGTGGAACCGTGAACAATTTGTTTTCTTTTCGTGTGATAAAGAAAGGGGATGTGAATGCGAGTAATTGTTATTACTGCTGGAACTTTTGTTCTCCTCCCGCTCTTCTGAATACGGAGGAAATATATGTTGATCTAGTAGACAAAGAAATTTCAAAGGTTCGGTTGAACATTAATAATCCGAACGGTTTGGCCGGGATGCAGTGGTTTCTAGGGTATGATGAAAACGAAATAAAAATAGTCAATGTCCGGTCGGATATACCGGGACTTTCCAAAAAGGATTACCGGATTGGGAATGGAGAATTTCGAATGATGCATGTGGCTTCTGAACCAGGCGAAAAACGTTCAGTGAATAAACAATCATTCATTGAACTTTCGATCGTTCCCAGGAATACAGTCACCTTTTTCAAGCAAAGTCAACTACATACCACTTCCATTGAAATTGTGGACGGAGATTATAGAAACGTATCCGATGTATCGGTGGAAGTATCGGGATCCGATCGTTTCGATAATACCCTTGTTCAGACCAATCAATTCTATCCGAACCCAGTGAATAATCGATTAAATACCACTGTAATATCTGATCAAAATCAAGCTGTAGATATCCAATTGATAGATGTTCAGGGCAGGGTGATTCATTCCAACACCTGGATGATGGTGAAAGGAATCAATCGTCATTATGTCGAATTTACCGATTATCCTTCCGGCGTGTATTTCTTACAGGGATGGGGTGATAAAGGCTTGTCATTTCACCGGAAGATCGTAAAATAGGTCATCATTCAATAATTTAGGATATGGAAATGATCAGAATATTGATCGTGATCTTATTAACTGTCCCAATTCCGGGATTTACTCAAGACATATACCTGGGAACCCAGTTCAAGTTGTATAAGTTGGATCTGGCCACCTGCCAAATAGAGGAGTTACCCTATATCCCCTCGAGAGAGCAAAAGGTGGATTTACTCCATGGCTTGGCCTTTCATCCTAATGGAAAATTATACGCCTCGACCTATTATGATATTCTGGAGCTCGACTTGAACACCGGCAAGGCTGAACATTTGATACGTACTCCGGAGAAGTATGAGTTTCTGGCCACGCTGGCTATTAATGAGGAGGGGAGGATGATCGTCAGTAGTGGTGGAAATTATTTTTTGGATTACAATTTATATCAAAACAGATTATCGCCTCAATATCGGTTTGGTCCCGAAGGGAAGCTATTATTTGCCTGGGGCTTTTACGACACAGAGCATTTAATATTGGATGGTATAAATCAAGATTGGACAAGTCGATACCTTTGGACTTTGGATTTAGAAACCGGCATCGTCGACACGCTCCTTGAATTTAATAGCAATAAGATAGAATATGCTATGGCAGGCGTTACCAAGTATTATGATAATTGTATAGCGCCCAACTATATCGGACAGGCATACACCAGGAAAAGGAATGATGAGAACTTTAAGGGATTTTTTGGTCAAATTGATTTTGGTGCCGGTACATTGGATAAAATTTGTAAAGAAAAAATGAAGGAAGTGGTTACTGGCATCGGGAGTACTGACAATTTCCGGCACAATGGCTATCTGGTTGATATGGATGCCGACAATTCATCGGGCCATATGACCGGTGGATTCTATGATACCTTAACACCGTGTCATCCGGTTGGGCGGATCGCAGATGACGACATATCATATCGAATATGCGATCAAGCGATTGATTCTATTTCTTTCCGGATCAAGTCTTTCGGTGAACCGGCACCGATGTATGAAGAGATAAGCGCTTCTGAAAGCCTGCAAAAAACGGGACCAAAACGCTGGACCTGGCACAATCCACACGGCACAGACACTAAAAAAATATCGGACTTTCTTCGGAGTGTGCGGTACGAACCGGATTGGTCCCAAAATGAGTCCTATGAACGCACCGTAGTGATCACGAGTTATATAGCGGGAGATTCTACTCCATCGTGGAGCGTCTTCCAGCTCATAGGTACAGAGACCCTCGCAGGCCGCGATACTATAGTAGAATACTGTGGTGCGCCCGATTTTATCGATCTGCGGAAAAATATGACTTCTTCAGCCGACCGGAATGGTGGATGGTTTGAGCCGGGCCTCTCCAGTGGGAATACGCTGTTCATCCCGGGGAAAGATCCGGACGGGGAATATCGGTATATCGTGGAGTCCGCCGGAGGCGGATGTCTCGACACAGCTGTTTTTACTATAAAAATGGAAGAGGATCGAAAACTGGGACTTAAGCGGCATTATACGATTTGCCGGGGTACGGAAATAGCCGGACTGGCTAAACTGCCGCACCAGGGATACGACTCTATCCTCTGGTGGAACGGAGATACGACCTGGTCCACGGAAATTCAGCAGGACGATCACTGGCCATTATGGGTAAAAGCTGTAAAAGATGGCTGTGTATATCGCGATACCTTAACCCTGTATGAAACATCCGGTGGCATTCTCCTGGAAAGCTGGTATACGGATACTTTATTCATTTGTAAGGAGGAGGGAAAAAGTGTAGAGGTAGGACGGTTGGATTCGCTTCTGATGAACGAAAAGATGTACCATAAATATGATTCCATTGCATTCTTGTCTGAAGGAACATACACATTTCGGGGGTTCAGGGAGGACTGTATCATAGATAAAGAGATCGAAGTGGTAGAATGGGATCCCCAGACCACTGACTTTTCTAAAGCATTTTCCTGGTGCCAGGATTCTGTACTTATGCTCCACCTTCCGGAAGCAAAGGGGATGGAATTTTCTTGGTCAGACGGGACTCCCGGCTCTGATCGGACCATCGATGACTATGGAGATTACCGATTTAGGGTTTCGATCGGGTCTTGTGAAACGGAGAATTCTTATATGATCGTCCCAGGTGATGACTGCAATGAAAAATGCACCGTCTCCATCCCCAATGCCATCACACCCAATGGCGAGGGGATCAATGATAACCTGGAAGTGTTTTCGTCTTGTGATATCAGAGTGATCGAAATCAGGATCTTCGATAAATGGGGCGGGGAGCTTTACAGGGTGCAGGGTGGTGAAGTGGAAGCCTCGATCTGGGCAGATCTTCCGCCGGGGGTGGTGATGGTGCAGGTGATGTATGAGACGGGGCAGGGTGTGGTAGAAACGATAGCTGGCGGAGTGATGGTGGTGAAGTAGGAATTAGGGCGTCTCGTCTTAATGGACGAGACGGCTCCGGGATTGATACTTCCAAAAGCAAGATGCTTTTGCTACATTGCTTCCAGCTCCGGAATTGACATTACTTTCAAAAGTACGGTGCTTTTGTTACAGTGGAGCAGGATCGTGGCTGCGACAGACAGGGTGCTTTTCGCTTCGATACAACTCCTTATGATCTATTATCACTTTAAAATCCTTATACTGTCATTGCAGTAAAGCGGTATAGAAATTCCGCTCAACTACTTTTTCGTGAATTTATCCTTTGGATTTTGTGCTGCATGAAATATAGAAAGAATTATGATCTCATTTCTTTCAAGATAGCACTTATAAACAATTACGAAAGGAAAAACGGGAAGCACACATTCCCTATAGGTACTATTTATTTCTTGAAACAGGAAGGGATTTTCTTTTAATAATTGGAGTTGCTGATCTACAATTTGTTCAAATTTTCTACCCACACCAGAAGTTCGTTCTTCATACCAATAAAAAGCTTCTATAAACTCAGCTTCAGCCCGGGAAGAAAAAACGAGATCATACACTTTTATTTAATTCTATTTTTTATGATTTCCCAGGTATTTAAATCGTGACGATACTGTTCATACTCTTCCACACTCTCCTCTAGTTTTTTAAGAAAATCAGGATCATCCCAATGGGCGGACCTTTGCACTGAATCATCCGGCTTTAATAGCGTGTAAAGTGCTTCCAAAGTTGCCGCGTCGGCTTGATTTATGTAAGTATTCAATTTTTTTCGAAGGACATGATTTTCCATCTCCATACATTTTAGATTAAAACTACTTATTCTATTGAATTTATCCAAAAATAAAATACAAAAACCCGATATACTCAACAAGAAAAATCCGATCCTAAATATTGCGACTATAGTTTGCGAGCGGGCAGCTACCTGGGTACAACCAAGCTCCAGCTCCGTTCCTTTAGTCAGAGCAGGAGTCTTCTTGTTGTGCCTGCCTGATGAAGCACGGCAAGGTAGGTGAAGGCTAAGGCAGGCTCTGACTTCGCTGGGTGGTATCTCTCGAGCATTGTCCGCGGGGGCGTTCCTGGCATAACACCGACAGTTCTTGTCACAGCTTGCTACGTTTCAGCGTGGCCTTAGCATGATCGGCCAGCGGCACCCGACCCAGTTAGTTTATTTAAACCCATCCTGAGGCAGGCTCCTGCTCTCGGGAAGAATGACAAGAGAAATTTCAACAAATTGCAAGGAGCAGGAGCTTAACGCAAAGCGTCACGCAGTGTGCCGCTGAAAAGCGGTAAGCTCCTTCCACCCGGGGGCATCAGCTCCGAGACTTCCAAAAGCAAGATGCTTTTGTTACATTACAGCACCCGATGGTACGATCCTCGTCTCGCACAAAACTCCTTCTACCAGCACGACTTTCCCAAACCTGGCTCGATTTGATTGGCGCGAAAACATAATAACCTTTCAACCAATAACAGATACCCCCTCCAACACCTCAACCAATGCTTTAGATTCCTCCTGCCAGTTATACGTTTCCCTGGCTGAACGACACTGTTCTATCATTCTGTTATACAGCATATTATCACCAGTCATCTTCCTGATCGCATCAGCCAACACTTTGGGAGATAAACTCGTAACCAGCTCCCCCACCCTGTTTTCCTTCATCAGCGATTGATACTCCGGAAAATCCATATGAATCGCCGGTAATCCGGCATGGATATAATCAAAATACCGGTTGGCCAGACTGTAATAATAGCTTTTCGACGAACCACTCAGCAGATTCAATCCCACGGTCGCCTGCCCCGCCAGTTCCCGCAGCTCAACAGGCGATTTACGGCCAAAAAACACCACCCTGTCCTCCAATCCTTCCTTGTCCGCCCCCCCACCCTCACCTTCACCCTTAACCTTAACCTTAGCCTCAACCTCTACCTTTCTCTTAATCTGATCTACCACCTCCCCATCCCCCACCAGCCACAACCGCCATCCGGGCAAATACCGCAAACTCTCCACGGCCGTTTCGAGGCCCCGGCCTTCGTTGAGCGCTCCCTGATAATACAATATCTTGTCATCCAATCGTTTTTCCGGACTCACTTCAACACTCGGCAACAATTCCGGCACATTACGGACCACGGTAAACGATGGACCGTATTGCGCTTCAAAGATCCGTTTCAGAGACTGATTAACCGTCATATGTGCGGTGGCAAACGCTACACTTCGTCGTTCCACCCATCGCCATAGGGCTCGTTTGAGTGGCTTCTTTTCCAATTCAATGACCTCTGGATACCATTCGTGCAGATCCAATAGAAGCGGAGTCCCGTCTCCTCCCCGCAACCCCCACATCAATCCCGGCATCACATCGATATCAGCCGCATAGATCAGGTCGGTTTTGTGCTGGTTCACCAACCCGGCAATGCGCCGGTTGTAATCCAGGTACATGCCAGGCCCGTGATTCCATCGGGGTTCAATCTTTCCTTCAGGGTAAGCCGCAGTCTTTCGATCCCATACCGCAACTGTTCCACCGATGGACTCTATCGTACTGATTATCCGCCGAATACGCTGATCATACGCTAACTGCGAGGTCGTCCAGATGGATACCGAAGGTTTCATTGTGTTCTATAAATTTTTCCCGAGGAATATCTGATCTTCTGCCGGCGATATAGGTTTCGCACCACTTCTTTGGCTTGAAATTCATTGGTCTGCCCCACCACATAATCGGACAGATTCAAACCCTCATCCGGTATCTTCGTCATCAATTCAGAAGCCAGGGCCGATGTGTTTTCACCCTGAAGTGCCTCGTCCTGAAAATACAAATCACAGTGGGTACACCACGCCTCCGTATCTTCCCCAAAATATCTTTGCAAAAACCGGAAACGGCATTTTTTCTCAGCCACGAAAGCATGCATTTGGTCCAGTCCGGTCAGCTGCCGTTGTTTGAGTTCGCGGACCAATGCCATATCATACGGGATGTTCTCCAGTTGCCCCCGCCCCTCTGGGAAACGAATCACCCCATATTCCGCCTCAGGCTGGTAATCAACAATTCCATACCGGTGTAGTGCTTCCAACCGCTGAACAAGGTCTTCCCGGGAAGCCATCAGCACCTCAGCCATTTCATCCATATCCACAGAGATGACCGTCCAAAAAGCATTGTCCACCGTTCTCGCCCAATAATCGACAACTTCATACAAGCGCGGATGTTGATTCCGAATTTCGACCATCTGGTCGGGTTTCATCATCAATGTCACCCGCGCCTCCTGCAATACAGGTTCCTGATATTCCAGAATGTTCATCTTATTCAAAAGACTAAAAGCACTGTGAATCTGAAACGCCGAGGCCCCTGCCACTTCGGTCAATTCGGTCATATTAAATCGTTGTTCGACAAAGGTCGTTCCCCTGGGAATGTGGAAGTGATGTACAAACCGGCGCAACAACACCTCCAATACCTTTTTCTCCGGATAGGCCACATCCAATATGCTTTTCATTCCTTCGAAGTCCTCTTCGTTCCACAGCAAATAGACTTTGGACGGATCCCCATCCCGGCCTGCACGTCCGGTTTCCTGGTAATATTCTTCAACGGTAGAGACCGGCGCCATATGGATGATCCACCGCACATCGGGCTTATCGATCCCCATGCCAAACGCATTGGTGGCCACGACAAAGCGGTATTCTCCACTCAACCAATTTTCCTGGATCATAGCCCGTTCTTCTGGGGAGACCCCGGCGTGGTAATACATCCCGTTCAATCCATAGTTGGAAAGCATTCGCGCAATCTCTTCGGTGCCTTTCCGGTGCCGGATGTAGATGATGCCACTGCCCGAGAGGCTGCGGACGTGTTGGATGATAAATTTATACTTATCGGTCTCTTCATAAACATAGAGATTTAGATTGGGCTTATAGATCGATTGACGAAAAATTGCCGGATGGGTCAAGTGAAGTTGATCGATGATATCCTCTTCCACCCGGGGCGTCGCCGTCGCCGTCAGTGCAATCGCCGGTACAGAAGGATGAGATTCGCGAAATGACTTGATATTCCGGTAGGCAGGCCGGAAATCATGGCCCCACTGAGAGATGCAGTGCGCTTCATCCACGGCCAACAATCGGATATTAATTTCAGCGCAAAACGATAGGAAGGTCTCTGTTTCCAGTCGTTCCGGAGACACATAAAGGAGGACCGCAGAATCTCCATGCATCACATTTTGCAGTATCACCTGTTGATCGTGCGTTGACTTTCCGCTGTGCCAGGCATACGCAGCAATCCCCCGGTTCCGGAGCTGACGAACCTGGTCATCCATCAGAGCGATCAGTGGTGATACCACCAGGGTCACGCCCCCCATATGCAGGGCTGGCAATTGATAGAGCAGAGATTTCCCCCCACCGGTGGGTAAGATGGCCACCGTATCGCGCCCTGTCGTGATCGATTCGATGGCTTCCAGCTGATGCTCCCGGAATGTGTTAAACCCCCAGTATTCTTTAAGAAGTTGGTGAATGTCTGTCAAATGTGTACTCGTTTTAATACCAAGCTTGCATTTTAAATTAATCCCAAACAATGAAGTTACTCATAAGATGGTAATACCCAACAGGAAGATTTCTCCTGAAATTATTTAATCAAAAAACCTTTATGTGGCGAACACCATTAACACGGCTTCCCTTTCTCCTTTCTCCTAAAAAGAGTAACACCCAAATTTCGATTTACCACCAAAAGATATCTCTTCCAGCATATATGAAATTTTGAATAAAATAAAACCAAACACATCATTCCCCTGACCAATCGAACGAAAAGACGAGGAGAGGTTGTTGTCCTGATAATACATTTTTGCGACATCAATGGGATTGATTCCCTGGTCGGGATCATAAACACTCTCCCATCCTCTATTGGTCAGCAAAGCAGCCTGGTCTCCGCTCAGCAATAGATTGTCAAAATCAGGGTATCGGTCCGGACCGATATCATCGATATAGTCTGTAAAGAGCCACCGATAATCGACCTCCAGGCCTAGAATTAGCTGGGGGGTCACTGCATAGCTGACGCCCATGGTAATGGGTATTCCGAGCTGAAACAAGTTGTACGGTCGGGGTCGGTCTTGTTCATTGGGCAAGTATTGACCGGCCGTTCCCACTTCTTGCAGAAACACTTTTTGCCCCTGAAGGTTCGTCGTAAAAGGATTAAAATGGTAAACGGTCAGTCCGGTTCCCACATAAGCCGTAAATGGACTCCCCGACTCACCATAGGGATCAAATCGAATCAGGTTAAATATCCCGCGAACTCCTAATTCATCGATGTTCGTCACGAAGGATAAGTTCCGGTTGTGCCGGCCAAAATCCGCATCTGCCCCCTTGAGGCGTCCCCGGTTATAAAAAACCTGAGCTTTCCAACGTTCATTGAGATGGAAAGATATCTGCACCTGCCCTGCCAGGGCAGAGGTTTTCGTAAAGGATAGTGCATCGGGCAAAATATCACCATTGTACGCCGAAATACCGAGCCCTATCCCCAGCTCAAGAGTTTGAGTTCGAGCAGAGGGAGCAAAAAATAAAACGACACCAATGATCGTTAAGAAGAATCGAACATACAACTTCATAGAATAATCTTGCACGTTAAGCTAAAATATGTTACATATTATATAACATTCCGGTGTTTTGTAGGAAAAAATGTATTTTCGCGCCAATTACCTGAATTTCAATAATACTCAACCTATATGATTTACTCATTCAAAACCATTATTTCAACGATTTTATTTTTCTTATCCATTGTTATTATTTCCAACGCACAGAATGAAGGGTGGCTTCTTTTGGGTACAGATTCTACGAACGGTGCCAATGTAACACCAATTTACGAAAACAATCTGATCAAATCACCTGATAACAAAATCATCGTTGCAGTCATTGACGGCGGTGTAGAGCCGGATCACGAAGACTTAAAAAGTGTCATGTGGGTCAATCAAGGTGAAATCGCAGGCAATTCACAGGATGATGACCACAATGGCTATGCAGATGATATCTACGGATGGAACTTTATCGGAGGTCCCGATGGAAGAAATGTAGATCAGGACACCTACGAAATCACGCGTCAATACAAACGGTTGCATCAAAAATATGCCGATGTTGATCCGTTAAAGCTCAAGAAAAAGGAGAAAAAAGAATATGCGAAATATCTGACGTACAAAAAGAAAGTAGAGGAAGAGATGGAAAAAGCCAAAAATCAGTACGAAGAAATAGAACAGCAAAAAGTATTTATCAACAATTTCCTGGCGATGACACAAACCGTGGTCGGCGAAAAACGGGAAATCAGCACGGCAACCATAGATGAAATGAAAAAAGAAAAAAACAATGAGCACACCCAGGTGCTTGCTGTGCTGGAAAACATCCTAGAAAATACCGGTCAATCTTTTAGCAATTACGAAGCTTTTGAATCATTCATCATGGATGACATCGAAAAAGGGGAAAAGCATTTTGAATCCAAATTCAAATACGGTTACAACCCGGACTTCGATCCCAGAAGCATCGTACAGGACAATTATGAAAACAAGACCCAACGCTATTACGGGAATGCCGACGTCGCCGGTCCGGATGCTTTTCATGGTACCTTTGTCGCCGGAATCATCGGAGCAGACCGACACAACAATATTGGGATGAAAGGAATTTCTGACCAGGTTGAAATCATGGGCGTTCGCGTGGTACCCGATGGCGATGAAAGAGACAAGGATGTAGCCAACGGCATCATCTACGCGGTCGACAACGGCGCCAAGGTGATCAATATGAGTTTTGGAAAAGGGATTTCTCCGGACAAACGCATCGTGGATAAAGCCGTCCGGTATGCCGAGAAAAAAGATGTGCTTCTGGTTCACGCAGCAGGAAACTCATCCGAAGATATTGATGTGGAAGAAAATTATCCGACCGCCCTGTATGCCAAACGCGGCTTTTTCGGTGGTAAGAAATACGCCAAAGGATGGATTGAAGTGGGAGCTTTGGGTCGATTATCGGACCAAAACAGTGTAGCCAGTTTTTCAAACTATGGTCAAAAAAGTGTCGATATTTTCGCACCCGGCCATCAAGTTTATTCTGCAACCCCCGGAGATGGATATAAATTTGCTTCCGGCACCAGTTTTGCAGCACCGGTAGTGGCCGGTGTAGCCGCCATCATCAGAGCCAATTTCCCCTCACTGAGTGCCCAGGAAGTCAAAGAGATTCTGATGGAATCGGGCGATGAAATTACTGAACCCGTTATAAAACCCGGAACCGATGAAGAAGTCGATTTCAAAACACTCAGTGTAAGCGGTAAACGCATCAATGCATTCAAAGCATACCAATTGGCAGCGCGAAGAGCGAGCTAGGCAATTAGGGCGCTTTGGTTATTGGGTTATTGGGTTATTGGTTACTCAGTTTTTGAGTTATTAGTTATCAGTCATTGAGTGAACCAGGGATAACGAAGAACTAGCAACTATTCTGCTGCTTTGGCTTTTTTAAGATATGAAATATAGCCGTTTAATATTTTTACACATTTTTGTATCTGTTGCTCAAATTGTAAAAACTCCTTTTCTGTAATATATTCCTCATCCAATGCACAAGTAAAATGATCTAAAAGCTCAATTGCCGAACCTCTTGCACTTCGACAAAACTGAATATTTTCCTGATAATGAAATCTTCCAAATCCTTCAGCAATATTTGCAGTAAAGGACCTGGAAGCACGTAGCATTTGATCCGACAATCTAAATTTCTCTGCTGGAGGAAATCGTTTGGTCAGACTACTCACATTGCGCCTAAGCACTCGCCCCTCCTTCCAGACATTTAAATCCCTAAAGTCATGTATTTTCATCTGTTTTAAGTTGCATGATATAACCATTCATCTTAATTACCGATACCCACATACTGAAAATAAATAACGAATAACCAATAACTAATAATCACCTAATTACGATTTCCTTCACGATATCCATACCCAGAGCCTTGTTTACTTTGTCACGAATCTGGCCCCGTGAATTAAAAAGTTCTTGCTTCAGGGGGGCAGAATTGATAAAAAGAAGTAATTTCCCATCTCTAAAAGCAACTTTTTGCGTGCGTTCGACCACGTATGGTTGATTGGTTTCCCGCCATATTTTCTCGATTTTTTTCTCATCAAGTTTGCCTGAATATTTTGGATCTTTAGCGATTGAAGAAAGAATATTTTTGAGGTTACGTGACTCTTCTTTTGACATGTTTTCTTTTTTGATTTTAGAATTTTGATCTCAGATTATTGAATTTGATTCCTGCCGGATTCATAAGGATTCGGTCAATGTAAGGAGCGCCCCATTGGCTACAGTCTGTCGTCTGCTGCCCAAGGTCTGCTGCTGTCTACCTTCTATTGCCTACGGTCTGCGGTTAACCGTCTACCAACTCGGAAATACAGACGAAGTGTTATCGATCACCCGATATATAAATCGTCTTGTAATCCAAATGTGCCCGTTCCGCCATCGCGATCATTCGGTCAGCGTCTGTATCTGTTACAAAAATCTGGCCGGAATGTTCTGAAGCTAGAAGTCCCATGACATGATCAATCCGACGGTGATCCAATTTTTCGAAGAAATCATCCAACATTAATATCGGATTTTGTTTAAGTGCATTTTTAATATAGGCAAATTGAGCCAGTTTTAACGCAAACAGGAGACTCTTTTGTTGCCCCTGACTGGCAAACTGCTTGGCTTTATTCTGATTCAATAACAACCGGAAATCATCTTTATGAGGCCCCTTTGTGGCCCTTCCTTTGTTGACATCATCGGCACGGGCTGCATTCAATTCTCCCCCAATGTCCATGGAATTTAACGATCGGGCATAAATCATTTCTGCTTTTTCATGGTCGCGTTGGGCGATCTTTTCATAATAAATCGAAAACAATGGATCAAATTCCCTGACAAAGTCAATCCGGCCTGCCTCAATCTTTGCCACTCGTGGTCGAAGTTCAATATCGTATTTATCCAACAATATTGTTTTATCACGCCAAGACATTCGTCGGTTTTTCAACAATTCATTTTTCTGTTTCAGAATTCTGTTGTACTGAACCAGTGCCAGAAGATAATTCCGGTCGAGCTGCCCGATGGTTCCATCGACAAATTTTCTACGGAGTGCTGAACCATGCCGGATCATATAAATATCTTCCGGAAAAACCGAGACCAGGGGGATTTCACCAATGTGATCGGAAATGCGATCATACTCTACCTTGTTCCGATAGATCGTTTTGCCTTTGGATGGGGCATATGTGACGGCGAAGAGGTCCGATGATGTGGTGTCACCTTCGATTCTAAAAAATGGATCACTGCCATCTGCAGCATCAAAACGAATCAACTGTCGATCCGTTATGGAATAATAACTTTTCCCAAAAGCGAGATAATAAATGGCATCAAGCAGGTTGGTTTTGCCCATCCCGTTGTCTCCTAAAACGAGGTTGAGCCGCGGATGGAATTCAAAATCACCACATCCATAATTTTTAAAATTCGTTACTTTGAGTCGTTCAATCTGCAAGGCAAATATATTTTGTGTTCTGCATTTGTCTTTAGTGTTTTAAGTTTTATATCTTTGAGACTCCTTTTAGTGAGGCAATAGAATGAAAGTCGAATAAAAATAAATAAACAAGTTTTATGGCAACGAACAGCAAGAAAAATACAAAATCCAAAGATAAGGAAGAATTCACTAAAGAAACTTATCTCAAATGGTATGAACTCATGCTACTGATCCGACGATTTGAAGAACGATCACTCATGGAATACGGACGGCAGAACATCCGGGGCTTTCTTCATGTGTACATCGGCCAGGAAGCCATTGCTGCCGGCATGTCGACTGGGTTGCGTGATGATGATGCGGTGGTGACCGGATACCGACAACACGGCATTGCGCTGACCAAAGGTGTTAGCGCGAAAGCATGTATGGCCGAGCTGTACGGCAAGAAAACGGGAATCGTGAAGGGAAAAGGCGGTTCCATGCACTTTTTTTCTAAGGAAGACCGATACTTTGGAGGAAATGGAATCGTAGGCGCACAAATACCAATCGGCACAGGCATGGGATTTGCTGAAAAATACAAAGGTACAGATAACATTGCTGTGGTCATGTTTGGGGACGGTGCAGCGCGTCAAGGTGCACTATACGAGTCGTTTAATATGGCAAAAACATGGGATTTACCTGTGCTATACATCTGCGAGAACAACAACTATGCCATGGGAACTTCCGTGGAAAGGACTTCCAGTCTCACCGATATTTATAAAATAGGAAACGCATTTGATATTCCCAGTGAAGCGGTTGATGGCATGAATCCTGAAGCTGTTCACCGAGCCTTCAAGAAAGCATCCAAATCCATTCGGGAAGGAAACGGACCGTATTTCCTCGAAATAGAAACCTATCGGTACAAAGGCCATTCGGTCTCAGATCCGGCAAAGTACCGAACCAAAGAAGAGTTGAAATCCTACCAGGATAAAGACCCGGTTAAAATGCTTGAAAAGAAAATGATCGATGAAAAGATCGCTTCGGAAGATGAGATCAAAGAAATCAAAAGTAAGATCAAAGAAATCATCGAGGAATCAGTAAAATTCGCGGAAGAATCTGACTATCCGGATCCATCAGAACTTTATGATGACAACTACGTAGAAGACGATTATCCATTCTTGACCTAATTCTTTCGTGACTTTATTTCTAGATCAAAAAGCACCCCAAATGTTGGGGTGTAAAATGATTTCACAGACCTCGAACGCGGGCAATTGGTCTTTTTGGAATAATCATTTATTGGAATAGGGTTATATATAAAGATATTTTATACTTTTGCCTGAATTTTCGTATTTAAGGTAATTTTGAATATATAAACTTATGTCTATACCACAACAAGAATCCAGCTCAGAGAACTTCTTCGAGAAAAACCAGAAGATTATTACAGGAGTTGTCGGAGCGATCATCATAGGGGTGGTCGGTTACCTGGCTTACAGCAATCTATACCAAAAACCCCGGGAGATCGAGGCCTCCAATGCGATTTACACCGCGGAGATGCAGTTTGAGCGAGATTCTTTTGAAAACGCCCTTCTGAGTCCCGGCGCGGGCAATATGGGATTTCTGGATATTATAGAAGAGTACAGCGGCACAGAGACTGCAAACCTGGCCAACTACTATGCGGGCATTTCTTACCTAAAACTCGGTAAATACGAGGCGGCTATCTCCTATTTAAAGGCCTTTAAAGCAGATGGGAAATTGACCCCAATCACCAAAAACGGAGCTATTGGTGATGCCTATTCGGAACTAGAAGAATACGATGAGGCGATCAAATACTATAAAAAAGCGGGCAATGCAGGAGACAATGAATACCTGACGCCCTACTACCTGAAGAAGCTGGGCATGCTTTACGAACAAGAAGGCGACTATCAGGATGCTTTGGCGGTCTATAAAAAAATCAAAGAAAATTATCCGGAAAGCCCGGATGGTTTTAATATTGAAAAGTACATTAGCAATGTTCAGTACGCTCAAAATACGAATTAATAGGTCCTAATAGTTGCGCTACTTCAAACTTTTAATATCTTAAAGGCGGGCATAAAAACCCGCCTTTTTTTGTTGATTATTCACCTCAACACAAATTTGAAACATGAGTATCAAAGGAAAAACCAACGCCCAGATCCATATTGATGAACCCGAAAAACTAAAAATAGGGATCGTTCAATCTCAATGGAACCATCGGATCACAGATGAAATGGCTTCCGAGTGTAAAGCCGCATTGATGGATTTATCTGTCCCGGAAGAGCATATTTTTCACGAACTGGTGCCCGGCAGTTTTGAATTACCACTCGGAGCGCTGCACCTGGAAAATACCATCCAACCTGATGCGGTCATCTGTTTGGGCTGTGTTATCAAAGGAGAAACTGATCATGATGTGTTTATTAACCAAGGAGTAACCAGTGCTATTATGAATCTCAATTTGCGGTATGGGAAACCCTTTGTTTTTGGTGTCCTGACCGTCAACAACGAGGAACAGGCCATAGCCCGGTCGGACGGTTCCAAGGAGAATAAAGGGAAAGAGTCAGCGGAAGTAGCTCTGGAAATGATCGCTCTGGAAAAGCGATTAAAGAAAAAGACGAAACAAACCATCGGCTTCCGGTCTTCGAGCAAATAATAGTGCAAGCACAGTAAACATTAATCATGAAGTTAACCACCGTTCTTTCCGGCTATTTCAAACTTGATGGAGGCCCCATGTTTGGGGTAGTTCCAAAAGTACTATGGAATAAGCTCAATCCGTCAGATGAAAACAATCAGTGTTTGTGGGCCATGCGAAGTTTACTGATCGAAACCGGCCACAAAAAGATTTTGGTAGATACTGGAATAGGCTTTAAGCAGCCCCAAAAATTCCGCTCTATATTCTCGGCGGATGGCCCGGAAGCTTCTGAGTCATTAGCCGCATTGAGTATTAATGTAGAAGAGATTACGGACGTAATTCTGACACACTTTCACTTTGATCACGTGGGTGGCGCACTGAAAAAAAATGCTGATGGAGTTATCGTGCCCACTTTTCCCAATGCAACCTATTGGAGCAATGAAGTTCATTATGATTGGGCATACCAATCCAATCCCCGAGAAGATGCCTCTTTCCTCAAGGAGAATTTTGTTCCCCTTAAAGAACAAGGCCTCCTGCAAATGATTGATGTTCAAAAAGATGATGTGCACTGGATGGAGGATATCTACATACGCTACGTAGACGGGCACACTACAGCCATGATGTTACTGAATATTCCCCTGCCGGATCAAAACAAAAGGGTGTGGTATGGCGCCGATCTATTACCAAGTCGATGGCACATCCGACGACCATATGTCATGGCCTACGATATGCAACCCTTAAAAACCCTGGAAGAAAAAGAACGATTACTCAACGAACTAGTGGAACAAGAAGATATTCTTTACTTCGAGCATGATCCAGAACTGGAAGCGGCTATCTTGAAAATCGACGAACGGGGTCGATTTGCGTTGAGGCAATCTGGGACGATTCTGGACCTATTGTAAATAAAGCAAACTACATTCTACTTTGCACCCGAAGCAAAAAAATACCCTGACCGGTTATTTTTTCATCTGTGCACCAGTTAAAATCTTATTACTGTAGCCGTGCAAAAAACCAGTCAGGGTATCCATTTACGTGGTATTCCCATAGTATGATCTATGGGCATAAACGTACTTTTACAACGTACGGAAGTATTCGACCAATGCTCGAGCCTCTTCTCTCGTAATGTTCTGATCCAACATAGGTGTTCCGTTATATTCTTCCAACAAGTCCTTTGCAAGCGGATCTTTTTCAAGCATTTCCGTTGGGTTCATGATCATGTTCATCACCCACTCCGGTGTCCTTTTTTTCATGATACCTTTCTGGGGTGGACCAATCAACTTCGTATCTACGTTGTGGCACGCGATGCATTTGACGTCGTATATTTCCTTCCCCTTGACCGCTAATTTCCGGTCAATTTTTTCATCCAATTCCACGTTTTTGACCGGGCCGATTCCCTTATTTTCAAGATCAACCCGTTGACTGGCAGGAATATTGGATTGATCCACCGTCTGTTCATCTTGGGTTTTTTCAGCCTTTTGTTCTGTTTTTTGCTGGCTGGTGCTCGTGGTGTCAGTTGATCCTTCACTTCCGGATCCGCCGCAACTTATCACACCGAGAATAATCCCAATGGATAAAAATTTTATGATGCTACGCATAGTTTATGATTTGTTGAATTAATAAATCGTACCAATTTAATTTCCGTCCAAATTACACAAATATTAACGATCTCGAAAAAACAACCTTGGATTTAAAACTAATTTAACCCCACTCATTTGAGGTGTCCGATTTATCGATGCCTGGCACAAAGTCCGCTGAATTGATGACGCGCTAATTTCTATTGTTAAACAGCAATCGTTGCCCTGCCAGCTGTTCACTGAATTGCCCCTGATCATAGGATAGGTTCCCATTGATGAAGGTCCGGATAACTTTGGAATGGAAGCGTTTTCCTTCCATGGGCGACCAACCACATTTATACAATATATTGGATGTGTCCACCGTCCAGGGTTGTTTTTCGGATATCTGTACAAGGTCGGCCTTGTATCCTTCCCGGATAAATCCACGGTCTTGTATATTGAAGCACACGGCGGGTGCGTGGCTCATTTTGTGAACCAAACCGGGCAGTGATATTTTACCTGCTTTTCGGTGCTCCATCATTTGGACCAGGGTATGCTGGACCAGTGGAAGACCGGAAGGACATTTCAAATAAGGATTATCTTTCTCTGCGGCTGTATGTGGGGCATGGTCTGTGGCGATGATATCCAACTGATCATTTAACAAACCTTCCCACAAGGCTTGTCGGTCATGGGGTCGTTTGATTGCAGGATTGCACTTAATCAAACCCCCTTTTTCTTTATAATCTTCACTGTCATAGGTCAGGTGATGCACGCACACTTCACTGGTTATTTTCTTGTCTTTCAAAGGGGTGGCATGGTCAAACAAACGAACTTCTTCCGCCGTCGTAATGTGTAAAATATGTAGCCGGGTTTGGTGTTTTTTGGCCAGTGAAATGGCAAAAGAACTGCTCAGGTAGCACGCCTGACGGCTTCGAATATCGGGATGTAATTCGAACGGTATCTGGTCTCCATATATATCCTGAAAAAAACGCGTATTCTGACGTACTGTTTCCTCATCCTCACAGTGTGTAGCAATCAGCATGGGGGTGTCCCGGAAAATCCGGCTCAACTGGTGTTCATCATCCACTAACATATTTCCTGTACTGGAGCCCATAAATATTTTCAACCCACATACCGTCTCAGCATCTGTCCGCATTACCTCCTCATAATTATCGTTGCTGACACCCATAAAAAAGGAATAATTGGTAAAGCTGGACCGGGCAGCGATTTGATATTTTTCTTCCAGTTTTTCCTGAGACAAAGCAGGTGGTTTGGTGTTGGGCATTTCCATGAAACTCGTCACCCCTCCGGCCAAAGCCGCTTTTGATTCGGAGGCTATGCATGCCTTGTGTGTCATTCCTGGCTCGCGGAAGTGAACCTGATCATCAATCACGCCCGGTATCAGATAATCTCCACGAAGATCAATCTCCTTATCTACTTCTTCATCAAAGCGACCAACTCGTTCAATCCGATCATCGATGATCAGAACGTCGCCTTCAGTGATCTGGCCTTCATTGACTATTTTAGCATTTCGCAAGGCTGTTTTATACATATCGTTTAAGTTTATTTACTTTTGTACTAGCAATTCGTGTTCAGTATGAATATAGTAATTTCAGCAACAGAGCATCTTTTAATGCAAGAATTTATCATAAAAATAATACGGTCGATATGAAAATGGAAGAAATCCGCATCGGTATTCTGGGAGGGGGGCAACTTGGTAAAATGCTCAACTACACCGCCAACCAATGGAATCTGCCCTTGGCCTTACTCGATCAACAACCCGAATTTCCAGCCGGAGTTAATAGCTGGAAATTTACGACAGGTGATTTTAAAAATTATGAAGATGTTATGGCATTTGGTGGCCACTTGGATATCCTGGGCATTGAAATAGAGCACGTCAACCTGCAGGCACTGTATGATCTGGAAGCCCAAGGCACCAAAGTTCATCCCAGGCCGGCGGTTCTGGAGATCATCAAGGACAAATACCTTCAAAACCAATTTTACCGCAAGCATAAACTGCCCACGGTAGCCTTTGATCGGTATGATAATGCTGAAGAAATCAAAACCGCAGTAAGTAATGGTACCCTGGTTTTACCCTTCGTTCAAAAGACCCGAGGAGAAGGTTATGATGGCCGGGGTGTTCAGATGGTAAATCAGCCTGAAGATCTTGACAAGCTACTGCAGGGTCCTTCTATTGTAGAAGGAAAAGTAAAGATCAAAAAAGAATTGGCCGTGGTCACGGCCCGAAATGAAGCCGGAGATATCCAATGCTACGATCCGGTCGAAATGGTTTTTAATGATCAGAATATGCTTGATTTTTTATATGCACCTGCCACTATACCTGAAAAAATTCACGACCAATTGATGAATATCGCTCATGATACAATGCAAAAATATGCTATAAGTGGTCTCATGGCGATTGAATTTTTCTGGACGACGGATGATGAGATATTAATCAATGAGGTAGCGCCCCGCCCCCACAATAGTGGTCATCATACTTTGGAAAATGCAGTGACCAATCAGTTTGAACAACACCTCAGAGGGCTGCTCAATCTACCATTGGGAGATACCAAATTACTGCAACCGGCCGCCATGCTCAATATACTTGGGGAACCGGACTACACAGGTATTCCGGTGTACCATGGAATGGAGGATGTTCTGGCATTGGATAATGTACATATTCACATTTACGGTAAACCAGAAACCAGGCCCTACCGAAAGATGGGCCATGTGACAGTTTGCGGTACTGACCGCATTGAAATAGAAGATAAAATAGAATACATTAAAAAAACTTTAAAAGTGATCACATCATGAGTAAAGAGATTGGTATTATCATGGGATCTGATTCGGATCTTCCGGTGATGAAACAAGCTGCTGAATTTTTGGATGCAATGCATATCCCATTTGAACTGACCGTGGTTTCTGCACACCGTACTCCGGATCGCATGATCGAGTATGCCCGGTCGGCCCGGCAACGAGGGCTGAAGGTAATTATCGCCGGAGCAGGTGGTGCTGCGCATTTACCGGGCATGGTCGCTTCCCTGACCACCTTACCGGTCATCGGGGTGCCCATCCTTTCTTCCAATAGCATCGATGGTTGGGACAGTGTATTGTCTATTCTTCAAATGCCCGGAGGAATTCCCGTTGCAACCGTCGCGCTTGATGGAGCGAAAAATGCCGGCATCCTGGCCGCATCCATGCTGGGAATGACCGATAAAACCATCGCTGACAAACTGGAACAATACAAAATAGATCTCCGTAAAAAAGTCGAAGACAAAATTAAAATCGTTGAAAATACGTACTTAACGTAAAATTTCAGTCCGGACGCAGACCATGATTGGTCCTCCATCGTAGATTCATTCATACCCTGCATAGTCATAGACACAGTCCAATAAAAACCATCAATACAATCTGTCGAATACTAAAACGCAGAAAGTCATGACCTGTTCGCAGCGAGTGCCCCGTTTCATAAATCAATATGGTTAATTCTGGTCCCTTTTTGTGCTATCCTGTGTTGCAAAGCCTCACCTCATCCCCAGCTAGGGCTATGTTCTGACACCTTCGCTATCGCAAAAATGGCCTGAATATTATTCCACATAACTTATTAAACAGAGCACTAGACGTCACGAGATATCTTTTTCCAGATCCACCGGCAATTTTTCCCCGATCAACCAAAGACCATTGGCTGTATAGTACCAGGTTTTCCAAAAACCGCTGCCAGCAGCCCTAGTTCTGGAAATTTGCAGAAAGATTCTTTTTCCTGTAGAAATGCTTTGCGGCACCAGATAATACTGACCGGGGACAGAATAGGCGGCCCGGCCATTCAATGAAACCTCTTCAGGTACTGCAGTAACAAATGATGTTATGATAGAATCCCGATGTGATTCGGCGGTCTGCATAATCACATTGAGCACCTTCTGGAAGTCTTTTGTCTCAAAAGCAAAGGTATCTGTGGTCATCCACCGTCTTTCCAACGCATGTAGTGGCGGGGGAAGTAAGTGTTTCGGGCGTTCAATACTAAAAACCGTATCCACCTCTGCTGCACTAATATTATCCATCGCTTTGGTGAACTCGGGAGAGTTGAAATAAAACGCAGGTGTAAAAGCATTTTCAGGGGTCAGATCTTTAAATTCAGTATCCAACTGACACGAATAAAACAAAAGAAATAAACAGATAATTCTCATAATCTTAGTTTAGTTTAATAAGGGATTGTCATATGACACCTTTAAGGGGGATGCATATGCCGCAAAAACTAAGACAAAAACGATACCATCAAGATTATTTTTAATGTAATATTAGCACTTATTTCAGGTGTTTTTAATAGATCCAATTTAACCTACGTTGTCGATTTTACATATGAATTACGAATCAAACCTATTAATCTAACCTGTCGAGCAAAATACACATAACAGCCTTTACATATATCTCTAAGCAGCCCATCAACACATGAATTTATATGCAAATTTTGCGTATCTTTTTTAACATATAAAAATTGTGGCTATTTCAGAACCTGGGGTTAAAATAGGTCAAAACATGCATCTGACCTCCATTTTATTTCCATTGCACCTTGGGAGACTGGTAATAATGGATACCCAGTACATCAAATCGATTCTGATGTGCACCCAAACGCCTGGCATAGTCGGACCAGTTTCGTTTGTCAGAAGGACTCCAACCGATCTCACCGTATCCGGGCAATCGAGGAAAAACCAAATAATCAATATCTTCGATGTTAGTGACAGTTTCTGTCCACAACGCCGCTTCAATGCCTAAGATATCATCCCGGGAAATGGACGGCTCTATCGATGCGGGATCCCAATCATAGGCTTTGTCAACTTCAATATACGCGGCCCAGTGGAGACCGATCCGCGAAGTTGAATCGTATTGCATATCCATATACGCATGGGTAGCTGGTGACATAATAACTTTGCGCCCCTGATCAATGGCTTTTTGCGCATTCTCCGCTTGAGCCCAATATTGAACCACAGCATCGGGCGCCAACTCCGCATTGGCTATTTCATCCCATCCGATGACCGTTTTTCCTGCATCCGTCACCATCTTTTGAACCCGCTCTATAAAAGGTATATAGTCTTCCATGGGTGTCACGTGTGATTCATCTCCGCCAATATGAATGTACTTGCCCGGCGTCATCACAGCCAACTCACGAACCACATCACCAATAAAATCGTAAACGATTTCCTTTTTCGTACACAACGTACTGAATCCCACTTCGATCCCAGTGTACAATTCCGTAGCCCGACCATCACAATTCAGCTCCGGATAGGAAGCCAGCGCCGCATTCGTGTGTCCCGGCATATCTATTTCCGGAATGATCATGATGTTCCGCTGCGCAGCATACGCCACCAATTCCCGATATTCTTCCTGCGTATAAAATCCACCTTCCCCGCCGCCAACTTCGGATTTGCTTCCGATTTCGGTCAATTTGGGCCAGGATTTGATTTCGATCCGCCACCCTTGATCATCGGACAAATGAAGATGAAGCCGATTAAATTTATACATCGCCAAATAGTCTATAAACCGCTTCACATCTTCCACGGGAAAAAAATGACGCGCTACATCGAGCATGGCTCCCCGGTAGGCATATTCCGGATAATCCCGAATCACTCCGGTGGGCATCAACCACGCGCTATCTTGCACCGAAGAAGACTCAATCGCACTGGGTAACAACTGGCGGATGGTAGCTATCCCCATAATCAATCCCGCCGGTTCGGCTGCCTTGAGCTCCAAACCCGAATCAGAAATATTCAGTTCATAACCTTCTTTACCCAGCTCTGAATCGGCAGGATCAAGATGCATATAGATGTGACCCTTGACGGGTGACCGCTTCGTAGCTTCTACTTCCAAATCAAAACCAGTCGCTGGAAACAGCAGCCTGGCCAGATACTCGCCAGCGTTTGCAACGTCAGCATTTCCTTCTTCTACAAAAATCGTCACATCATGTCGAAGCTGGAAAGAGTTCCCGTCAGACGTCACAGAAACGGGAACAGGAATAAGAGGTTCTGCAGATAGATCGGTGGGAGGATATGAACTGTTGCACCCTGCTAACCCAAGCAGTAATGCAATAAGTAAAATAGAAATTGAACACCAGCCTGAATACGCGATTTTCATAATACGAATCTTTATTTTCGCTAATTAATTTAATAAACGTCTTATTTTCAAAATACAAATATAGAGTAAAAGACAAGAAGGCGATTGAGAATTTCGTCTCTTTTGAGATTGGGGCTAGGTGATGTTCACGCGTTTGCAGTTCATCCGTTTATGGTTTGGCGCATGCGGGATGACAGTCAGACATCGGTTCATATATAAACCTGGCATCTCGCCCTCGATGTCTAATTTTCTCTGCTATCCCCTTTTAGCTTATTGCTTGATGCTATCAACTTTTATTCACAGCCTCCCACAGCACCTCCACCGGATGCAGCGCCGTCACCCCGACCCCGTCGAGTACCTGATGGCGACAACTGACCCCTTGAGCAACCGGAATCGTTTCCTTCCCCAAATCGCGCATAGCAGGAAACACGGCCAATTCTCCGATTTGCATGGACAATTCGAAATGTTCTTTTTCAAACCCAAAAGAACCAGCCATACCACAGCATCCGGAAGGAATGTATTCCACGTGATGGTTTTCGGGCAACGAAAGCAAAGCAACCACTGCTTCCTTCTCTGCCATCGCTTTATAATGACAGTGCAGGTGGAGGGCTATCTGTCGAGGTGCCTGATCAAACTGATCCGCTGATATATGTCCGTGAATAAGTTCCTGATGTAAAAACTCTTCCACTGTCCAGGTTTGGGTTGACAATTTCCGTGCTTTTTCGCGCCATTCATCCCGCAATATCTCCGGATACTCATCGCGAAAGCTCAATACAGCGGATGGTTCGACGCCAACAATTACAGCGTCCGACTCATCGAGGATCGAGGCAAAAACTTCCACATTGCGTTGTGCAAAACGCCTTCCTTGTTCCAAGAACCCTTTGGAATAGGCTGCTCGCCCACTCTCTGGGTGTTGAAGATGAACAACTTCATACCCCAATTGCTCCAGGAGTTGGACCGTTTTGATCCCAATCGGTGCTTCATTCACATCGATGAACTCATCGATAAAAATATAAACTTTGGTCTTCTGTGTTTTCGGAAGAGCAGATTGGTGCCGATTCATCCATTTTTTCCAAGTCACGGAAGATACGGGCGGCAAGGATCGTTCCGGATGAAAGCGGGCCATTTTTTTGATTAATCCGGATAGGTTGCGGATGACAATATTGGACAAACCAGGCACATGGGAGGCAAATCGATACAGATCATAAAACTTTAGGATGAGGTGATCCCGGATCGACCGAGAATGCGATTTATAGTATTGGGCGTAGTATTCCGATTTAAGCTTCGTCATATCGACATTGGAGGGACATTCGTTTTTACATCCTTTGCAGGAAATACACAAATCCAACACCTCCATGACTTCTTCAGAATCAAAAGACAATACACCCTGCTCGCCTTTCATGTATTCTCGCATCGCATTGGCCCGACCCCGGGTGGAATCTTTCTCATAACGGGTAGCCATATAGCTCGGACACATGGTTCCACCCGTCTCGGCCAATTTCCGGCAATCCCCCGTCCCATTGCATTTTTCGATGACCCGCATCATCCCCCCCGCGGCCTGAAAACTATAGTAGGTTTCATAGTCCCACGAAGGCTCATCGGTGGTGTATCGCAAAGCTGTGTCCATGGGTGGTGCATCCACGATTTTACCAGGATTAAATAGATTATCGGGATCCCAGATGGCTTTGACCCGACGCCAAATTTCATACATTTCATCGCCCACCATCATGGGGAGAAATTCAGCACGTACCCGGCCATCACCGTGTTCACCACTGAGCACGCCTTTGTATTTTTTGACGAGTTGTGCACTGGCCGTACTGATATCCCGGAGTCCTTTGACCCCTTCCGGGGTCTTCAGGTTGAGGATTGGTCGCAAATGCAATTCACCGGCACCGGCATGCGCATAAAACACCGCTTCCTGATGATGTTCTTTGCATATTTCTTCAAATTCAGCAATGTATTGCGGGAGATCGACCAACCGGACCGCTGTATCTTCAATGCATGCGAGGGGTTTCGCATCGCCTTTTATGTTCGACAACACCCCCAATCCAGCCGCCCGAAGATTCCAGACCCGGTCTGTGTCCTTTCCCTCTACGAGCGTAGCGGTGTACCCCATCTGATGTTTCTCCAGCTTTTGACCCATCAACACGGCTTTATCTTTCGCAGAACCCGATTCATCACCTCGAAATTCAATCATCAAGACGGCAGCCGGATCCCCTTCAATAAAAAACTTGTTCTTTAATTGTTCCGGATTTTCCCACGCACAATGCAGGATGGTCCGGTCCATCAATTCACATTTGGAAGGAGAATCTTCCATCGCAGTAACCGTGGCTTTCATGGCTTCATTGACCGAATGAAAATGAGGACAAAGCACGGCCACATCCTGCCCGGGCAATGGCACCAGATTCAGAACGATTTCGGTGGTAAAAGCCAGGGTACCTTCCGAACCACAAAGTAATTTGGCCATATTAAAATGTTCATCCGATCCTTGGTCAAAGTAGCCGGCCTGTCGGAGTATATCCAGCGCGTAGCCTTGATTGCGTCGATGGATCTCAGGATGTGGGTAGGCCTTGGCGATTTTGTCAGCCATCCCTTCCTCCCGGAGCAAATTTATGATTTGCCGGCCTATGAGGTCCTTCCGTTTTGATCCATTTGGTTCATTAAAATAACTGCCGGGATCTTCATCCTGAAACACAGCGAACTCCCCATTGGCAAGCAGTACTTCCAGGGACAGCACGTGATCCCGGGTATTTCCAAATTCGATGGAAGTCGAGCCACAGGAATTATTCCCCACCATCCCGGCCATCATACAGCGGTTTGCGGTGGACGTATTGGGTCCAAAATACCACCCAAAAGGTGCCAAATAGTTATTCAGTTCATCGCGGATAACGCCAGGCTCTACCCGAACCCATCCTTCCTCTTTATTCAGCTCCAGGATAGCCGTCATATAACGAGACACATCAACAACCAGCCCCTCGCCCACACATTGACCAGCCAATGAAGTACCGGCAGCTCGCGGGATCAGAGCAATCTTGTTTTTATCCGCCCATTGGACGATCTTCTGGCAGTCTGTTTTATGTCTCGGAAAGACCACTCCAAGGGGTAATTCACGATAAATCGATGCATCTGTGGCATACAGATGCCGGTGCAACGAATCTTGGTAGCCATCCCCATCCAACTGGGCGATGAGATCATTAAAGTTCTTGGTATTTATGGCTGTGGTGTGTTTCATTATGGAAAAGAAATTAACTAACTTAGCGGCTTTGATCACCAAATTTAATGAAAAATGAATAGTTCCTTCTATAATATTATGGTTTCAGCGCATTCAGGTCTTCGTTGGTTGTTGCTACTGTTCTTATTGATTGCTCTATTCCAGACCTTTGGGCGTCGCGGAAAATTTGGTGACATCAAAGAAACGAAATCCGTTTTGATTGCTTTTATTTTGACCCACATTCAACTCCTACTGGGATTGATTCTTTTCTTCCTGAGTCCCAAGGTCCAATTCGGGGGTTCCACCATGAGCAGCTCCCTGTTCCGGTTTTTTACCGTGGAGCACTCTCTGATTATGATTATAGCGATTGTGTTGATCACTTTGGGCTACACCCGTTCCAAAAAGGCCCCAAAACCTTTTAATGTAGCCTTCAATTTTTATATTATCGCATTGGTATTAATTCTGGTTGGTATTCCATGGCCATTCCGCGAAGCATTGGGTGCAGGTTGGTTCTAATGGGTAATAATGTATGTGAAGGCAGTGTAAAATTTTTAAAAGACGACCCACAGCGTGGGTCACAGTATATTAGGTCTGGTGGAGGGCTTTATCTCGACCCAAGAGAGGTCGCACGGTAAACACTGACCACTGCTGTTTTTTATAGCCGAAACTTGAGTATATAACTTTCAGGCGCAGGAGGTTCAGCACTTCAACCCTAGCGGCAGACGGCACACGCCAGGTCGTTAAAAATGTGAAAACGTGTATGGGAATTCCACTAATTATTCAGACCTTTGCGCCCGCAAAATTTTCAGGATATGGAACTCAACTTCAAGGACATTTTATCGATCAGCCTGGTCATGTTTTCCGTGATTGACATCATCGGGTCGTTGCCGATTATTCTCTCGATGAAACAAAAAGGCATCAAAATCCAGGCGAGAAAAGCTTCCATTGTTTCGTTCGTGATCATGGTCATATTCCTGTTCACAGGTGTAAAATTGCTGAGTTTATTTGGCGTCGATGTGGGTTCTTTTGCAGTAGCTGGATCGATCGTTATATTTTTACTCGGACTTGAAATGATCCTGGGTATTCATTTGTTTCGTGATGAACCTGAAAGTACGAGCAGCTCCATTGTACCCATCGCTTTTCCCTTAATAGCCGGCGCCGGTGCATTGACCACCATTCTGGCTCTAAAATCCCAATACAACAACATCAACATTTTGATCGGTATTGCCATCAATATTGCCCTGGTCTATCTCGTACTGCGATTTTCGGGATGGATCGAAAAAAAGATTGGCAGCAATGGCATCGAAGTTTTACGAAAAGTTTTTGGAATTATACTCCTGGCCATTGCGATCCGGTTGTTTAAGGAGAATTGGTTTATGTAATGATTTCAAAAATAATTGCAGCGTTCATTTAAAGCAAATTCGCAACTAGCCATTGTAAAACCAGGGATTAGGTCTGGATTTATTCATTTCAGAAGCGGCATTCAAAACGCTATCCACCCAACATCAAGTTGTGTAAGACGGTTCTATAAGTATTTTCAGGATAAAGAGTGCTTTGAAAAGAAGTGCGTTTTGCATTCTGCTCAAAAAATTATTTGGCACCGAAATATTTATATTATCACCTGTTTATCGTACTTTCCCTTAAAATTTAATACAAACTCATGAAAAAATACCCCATGATCAACCGGGATATTAGTTGGTTGTCTTTCAATGCCCGTGTACTGCAGGAAGCCAAAGACCACCTGAATCCGCTGTACGAACGCATCAAATTTCTCGCGATCTACAGCTCCAATCTCGGGGAGTACTTTGCGGTACGCGTCTCCCAACACCGGAACCTGATCCGATTGGGTAAAAAAGAAAAGAAAGAACTTCATCTTGAAACGAAGGATATTCTCGATCAAATGCTGGACATTGTGACCGAGCAACAAAAAGAAGTAAGTCGGATTTTTGATGAAGAGATCGTCCCGGATTTGGAAAATGAGGACATACACATTCTTCGCCGGTTGGATCTTAACGATGCACAGAAGACGGAGGTTGAAAATTACTTTCATCAATACATGTTGCCCTACGTACAACCCGTCGTTCTGCTCAAAGAAAAAGTTCGTCCTTTTTTGAATAATGCCGAACTATACCTGGCGGTGGATATGAAAGAAAAAGAAGGTAAGTACAAGGGGAAAACTCAATATGCCATCGTCAAGGTCCCGTCAGATCACCTGGACCGGTTTATCCCCCTGGCTCATTCCAAGCGGGGACACCACGACATCATCATTCTCGATGACATCGTCCGTCACAGTATTTCCTGGCTTTTTCCCGGTTACGATATTCAGGACACCTATTCCATCAAACTGACCCGCGATGCGGAACTTTACATCGACGATGAGTTCTCGGGAGATCTGATCAAGAAAATCAAAAAAAGTCTCAACCAACGAAACATCGGTCCGGCATCCCGGCTGGTCTATGATCGGGAAATGCCGGAAAAACTACTCGATTACCTGCAGGATGTCATGCACATCGAAGAGCTGGACCTGATCCCAGAGGGCCGATATCACAACAACTTTGACTTCTTCAATTTTCCGGAATTCGACAAGGAGCACCTCAATCTCAAACAGCTCCCTCCCCTGGATTACCACCCGATCATGGACAGCGATGATATTTTTACAACCATCCATGAACAAGATCACCTCATCATGTTCCCGTATCACTCCTATGAATCCGTCGTTCAATTTTTCGAAGCGGCTGCGGTGGATCCGGACGTGACACACATAAAAATCATCCAGTACCGGGTAGCCGAACACAGCCGGATTATGGAAGCCTTAATGAACGCCTCCAAAGCCGGTAAAAATGTGACAGCCTTTATAGAGGTAAAGGCTCGGTTTGATGAAGAGCGGAACCTCGGATGGGGTGAAAAACTGGAGAAGGCTGGTGTAAAAGTTCACTACAGCTTTCCAGGCTTGAAAGTACACTCCAAGTCAGCTTTGGTCCGTCGGATTGAAGATGGCCAACCCGTCCTGTACACCTACCTCAGCACCGGGAATTTCAATGAAGATACCGCTAAAGTGTACAGCGATTTTGGGTTGTTCACCGCTCAAGAAGACATCACGAATGAAATTTCTCGGCTGTTCTCCATTCTTGAAACGGTTCGTTTGCCCAATCAAAAGTTTGATCATTTATTGGTGGGCCAGTTTAATCTCAAATCCAAACTTATTGAAATGGTGGAGGCTGAGATCAAAGCGGCTAAATCGGGGAAACCGGCAGAAATTTTTATAAAGGTCAACAGCATCCAGGATCCGGAAATGATCGAACTGCTTTATAAAGCATCTGAAGCCGGAATCATTATTCGGCTGATCGTACGCGGAGTTTGTTGCCTGATCCCCGGCCAAAAAGGGTTTAGTGAAAACATCACCGCCATCAGCATCGTAGACCGATACCTGGAACACGCTCGCGTATTCAAATTTCATAATCAGGGCGAACCAAAAATGTATATTTCTTCCGCAGACTGGATGACCCGAAACCTCAATTATCGGATCGAAACTGCCATTCCCATTTATGATCCTGCGGTTTTTCAGACCATCGATGAAATCATGGAATTGCAATGGAGTGACAATGTTAAGGCCCGAAAAATTGATGGTACGGGCGATAACACGTACATTCGCCACGAAAATGATATTCGGATCCAAAGTCAATTGGAGACCTACTACTACTTCAAGCGGCTGGAAGAAGAATACAACAAACAATTAAATGAAAATGAACATGTCGAATAGTTTAATGCACATATCTCCAGTTGATGGTCGCTACGCCGGAAAAACGAAGGCACTCCAGGATTACTTCTCCGAATATGCCCTGATCAAATACCGCGTCACCGTCGAGATCAAATATTTTATTGCTTTATCCAAAGTATCCCATGATGCGTTGCCAGATCTTAGTCCGGAACAGATCCAGGAATTGGAATCCTGGGTGGAATCGTTCACCCCGGCTGAAGCCGAAAAGATAAAAGGCATCGAACGAACGACCAATCACGATGTAAAAGCAGTCGAGTACTGGATCAAAGAAAAATTCCAAAAAACCGATATGGTTGACTGGCAGGAGTTCATTCATTTTGGGCTCACTTCGCAGGACATCAATAACACGGCCATGCCGATGATGGTCAAAGACGGACTGGAAGAAGTTATTATTCCAGGTTTTGAACGAATCATAGATATCCTGGATCAAAAATCAAGCGAATGGGAAGATGTCCCCATGTTGGCACGAACGCACGGCCAGCCGGCCAGTCCGACCCGACTGGGCAAAGAGATTCAGGTGTTTAGCTATCGGATGAAAACCCAGCTCAATCATCTCAAAAACCTGAAGATCTCAGGAAAGTTTGGTGGAGCCACTGGAAACTTCAACGCTCATCAAGTCACATTTCCTGAAGTCGACTGGGTTCAATTCGGCGATGATTTTCTCAAAAACGACCTCGACATAGAACGGCAATCCCGAACGACACAAATCGAAAACTACGATGATCTGGCAGCCACTTTTCAGACGGTAGGGCGTTGCAACACGATATTGATTGATTTATGCAGAGACATCTGGCAATACATCTCTCAGGATTATTTCAAGCAGCGGATTGTGGCCGGTGAAGTCGGTTCTTCTGCGATGCCACATAAAGTGAACCCCATCGATTTTGAAAATGCAGAAGGAAATCTGGGACTGGCCAATGCTATATTTCACCACCTGGCAGAAAAACTGCCCATTTCCAGACTACAGCGGGATCTGACCGACAGTACCGTCACCCGGAACATCGGGGTTCCCCTGGCACATACCCTGATCGCTGTTTCTTCATTGGAAAAAGGACTGGGTAAAATCACGCTCCATCAGGCAGCACTGAATGAAGATTTGGCCAACAATTGGGCTGTTGTAGCCGAAGCGTTGCAAAACATTCTTCGTCGCGAACGGTATCCAAAACCCTACGAAGCACTAAAAGCGTTGACACGGACAGGGGATAAAATAACCGAAGAAACGATTGCAAATTTCATCGCGGAACTCGATGTATCCGACTCGATCAAAGATGAAATGAGGGTCATCACGCCGTTTAATTATACCGGGGTGAATGATGGTTAATTGTCAATAGTCGATGGTGGATTATTAGTGGTTAATGGTCAATGGTGGATTGTTGATGATCGATGAGTGCTGGTGAATTGTTTGCTAGTTGGACAGTTCCCGCAGATCATAATACTCCCCGCTATTCCGAAATTTGAAATATACAAATCTGAATTCTGATCCATTCATGCGCATCCGGGACATCACAGAAAACCACCACTACCCGATCTGGCTCCTACGGTTCCCGCGATTGATTTATATACACTACGTGGCTTCCAGAATTTTGTTTTTACGTTCCAGAATCTGTCACCGATGGATCCGCAAACTGATCATTAACAGTCCAAAAAGGCAACTTCGGATTCTCGATGCAGGATGCGGAGAAGGTCAATATCTTATCCCACAGGCGAGGCGTTGGTCCGATTGCACTTTTACAGGGATAGATCAATTAAAAGATCACATCGCATTTTTAACAAAGCTGGTCAATAAAAAGAGGATAACTAACTGCCATCTTGAAATCATAGATATAAAAGCTTACCTGTCCGGTGGCCCTGAAGTCGACCTTATTTATATGATCGGCGTGCTTCAGTACCTTCCCCGTCCCGAAAAGGTTCTGAATCTCATGGGGCAAACCCAATCACCCGGCCAGCAGGTTCTTCTATACACCCCAATCCGAACCAAAATCCATTATAAATTTTACCAATGGATCCGAAGTAAGTATGGGCACTACGATGATGCACAGGAGCAGTACAACCCCATCAAAGAAAAGGATTTATATGAGTGGATTGAAAACGCAAGGTATCGAATTGCCCATAAAGAATACCACTACAAACGGGTGGGCACGCTGGGCCATGAAATTATGCAATCTTTGATTATTTTATGGACAAACTGGCCAATGGCTCTCAAAATCATCCCCGCTTTGTTTTTTATAATATTGATGCCAATCTTTGTATCTTTACAGGTTGTGGATGGGTGGTTTCCATCCAGACATCCGAAGCGAGGAAACGGATTACTTTTAATATTAGAAAAACAATCAATACGTGGCTAAAAAGAATAAGAAAACCCCGTTAATGACCCAATACAGTCAGATCAAATCCAAATATCCGGATGCGATCCTGCTCTTTCGGGTGGGTGATTTCTATGAGACATTTGGAGAGGATGCCGTTCAGACAGCCAATATATTGAGCATTGTACTTACCAAACGGAACAACGGAGGTTCAGATATCGAGCTCGCCGGGTTTCCCCACCACAGCCTGGATGTTTATCTACCCAAATTAATACGAGCAGGGTTTCGAGTCGCCATTTGTGAGCAGCTCGAAAAACCGTCCAAGGAGAAAAAATTAGTAAAGCGCGGGGTCACCGAGTTGATTACGCCGGGTATTGCTGTGGACGATCACTTACTGGAGAACAAATCAAATAATTTTCTGTCGTCAATATACCGGGCAGGAGATGATTACGGGATTTCTTTTCTTGATATTTCGACCGGTGAATTTTACCTATCAGAAGGCAAACGGATGCACATCGAAAAACTATTGGATTCGTTTCATCCTTCAGAAATTATATATTCCAAAGCAGTCAAAAAAGAAATCCAGGAGTGGATCGGCGATGAATTCTACACGTACGGTGTGGACGAATGGGTCTACACCCTGGACTATGGTCGGAAAAAATTATTGGACCACTTTAAAACACTGAATTTAAAGGGTTTTGGGGTGGAAGATCTGCATCTTGGCCAGATCGCTGCTGGTGCAGCAATGCACTACCTGGACAGTGCCCAGCAGCACGACGTCAGCCATATTCTAAAAATACAACGGATCCGGGAAGAACAATCCGTCTGGTTGGACCGATTTACCATGCGCAATCTAGAATTGCTGCAAAGCAACCACCCAACCGGAATTGCGTTATTGGATGTACTCGACACCTGCCGATCCCCCATGGGATCTCGGATGATGAAGCGGTGGATTGCCCTTCCGCTCACCGATATTTCCGAAATCAACAAGCGACTTGACACTGTGACCGCGCTGCGCGATCACGCAGGTATTCGAGAATCGTCCCGCGAATACCTCAAAGGGATAGGAGACCTGGAACGAATCACCTCCCGGATAGCTGCCTACAAAATATCACCACGTGAAATCAACCAGCTCCGGCTGGCTCTTTCGGGACTACCTGACCTGCGAAAAGAACTTGAAGTCATTGATGTCAGCCTCATGAATGTGATCCGTGATCAAATCAATCCGTGCGAAGACCTCGTGCATCGGATTACTCAACAACTCAATCCGGATGCACCGGCGCTCGTGTCCAAAGGCGGCGTTATTGCACCTGGATACAGTGCTGAATTGGATGAATTAAGAAGTCTGATCGAGAACAATCAGGAGCACCTTCTGAAAATCCAAGAAGAGGAAATTACCAATACCGGTATATCCAATCTTAAAATCGGCTTCAACAATGTATTTGGTTACTACCTGGAGGTCACCAACAAATACAAAGACAAAGGATTGGTACCCGAAAACTGGGTTCGAAAACAAACTCTGACTAATTCGGAACGATACATTACCTCGGAACTCAAAGACATCGAAGACAAGATTCTCGGCGCCGAAGATAAAATCCTGGAACTGGAAGAGAAACTATACGGCGAGCTGGTCGATCACCTTCAGAAATACCTCAAAACGTTGCTCACCAATGCCCACATGCTCGCCCAGGTAGACTGCCTGATCGCATTTGCCATTGTAAGCCTCAAAAATGAATACGGTCGACCTGAAATGACCGATGGTTTGGGAATCAAGATTAAAAATGGCCGACATCCGGTTATTGAACATCAACTCCCGCCGGGTGAATCATACATCGCCAATGACATCTATCTCCACAATGAAGACGAACAAATCTTGATGATTACCGGACCCAATATGTCCGGTAAATCCGCCATTCTTCGCCAAACCGCCCTCATCTGTCTGATGGCTCAAATGGGAAGCTACGTGCCGGCAGAAAGTGCCGAAATCGGGTTATTGGACAAGGTGTTTACCCGGGTGGGTGCTTCCGACAACCTGTCCAAAGGGGAATCCACCTTTATGGTAGAGATGATCGAAGCTGCTAACATTATAAACAATTTTTCTGCCCGCAGTCTTATTTTACTTGATGAAATCGGTCGGGGGACCAGCACCTATGACGGAATTTCCATCGCCTGGTCCATGACCGAATACCTGCACGAACACCCCACTGCACAACCCAAAACATTGTTTGCAACCCACTACCATGAATTAAACCAGCTGGAAGAGCTTTACGACCGGATCCGTAATTATCACGTGTCGACCAAAGAAATAGACAACCGGATTATCTTCTTGCGAAAACTGGTTCCCGGCGGAAGCGAACACAGCTTTGGGATTCATGTGGCCCAAATGGCCGGACTACCCCAAGAAATTATCCGTCGCGCAGAAGAGATTCTCCACAAAATGGAAGGGCACCACCTCACCGCCAAGGATGGACAGTCTCCTTCCCGTTCTAAAAAGAGTAAGATCAAAAACATTGATAAAAAAGGAAACAATGGTAATGCCCTTCAGCTTCAGATTTTTGATATAAAAGATGAAAACGCCATGAAACTCAAAGAAGAGTTGACACAACTGGATCTCAACAGCCTCTCCCCCATTGAGAGTTTACTGAAGCTGAAGGAACTGCAGACTATGATGGAAGAGAACTAGTGCACGAACTCATATCTACTATACCATGGAAGACATCTTTTATTGACATATCTTTATCATCAAAAGCCAAATGGTTGATACAGGGAATAGGCTGGTTGGTTCTTGTTGCCAGGGCAGCACGTCTTTTTGAAAAGACCATGTTATAACGTGATGTATTCCGAGCCTACAGCGCTCATAATCTTTTTACCTATAAGTTCACTGACTTATTGAGCTATGTGTTTGGCGCTCTAAATGTAGATTCCAAGCAGACCTGCAGCGCAGGTCGAAGTATGTTAGCAACATTTAATTTCAAAATATCGACCTCATAGAGGTCGTAATGTATACTTGGCCCGCTTTATTCATCACGTCAATCTGTTATGATGCATAATACCATTTGAATTCCTAATTGCCGGATATATTCCGAAATATTCTTATACGGCATTATCGAATACAAATGATATAATACGCAGTGAATCAATTGCTTAAATTCCTAAATTGGGCATATTGCGTAGCCCAATTTTGGGTGAGGTTTGACTTTTACGGGTTAGACATTGCGACTTCTCCAAAGTCGAGATAAAAACTGCAAAACCTCCTGCTAATAAAGTTATGACCTCTCCGAGGTCTTTTGAATCCAGCTCAAATCGAGCTTTTATTTGCGCTCAGGTACATGTTAGGGATGGAAGAGCGAGATAATACCTATATAATAATTATGATTCCATAAACTAGTGCTGCAATTCACAAATACCGTATTGACGGATTCTTTTTTACCAGCTCTTGATCATCAAAAACCTTATGAAGCTATGGCTATACTCCCAACCAAGCCCGACGATAACATTCCTGGAAGAAGTCGGCTTAGAACCAATACCTTTCGGGTATAATTCCTGACTAACAGCTAATTTATTCTTACCTTAATCATTTTTAGTTTGAAATCAGAAATATGAGTAATTCAAGAAGAAAATTCATAAAAACCGGGGCGTATGGCGGCGGCGCTTACATGATCACCCCTGTATTTTGGAAAGCATCCCGCAAATTTTCACCCACAGACACCATTCATGTTGGAGTCATCGGCGTCAATAGCAGAGGAAAATACCTGGCGAACACCTTTGCCAAACTGCCCGGGTTTCAGGTGAACTACATTTGTGATGTGGATTCCAGGGCAATCGATGCATGTAAAAAGTCGGTGATGGAGACTCAAGATCACAAACCGGAAGGAATTAAGGATTTCAGAAAACTACTGGAGAAAAAGGATATTGATGCCGTAGTCATTGCTACGCCAGATCATCTTCACGCACCGATCGGAACCCTGGCCTGCGCGGCGGGGAAGCATGTCTATGTTGAAAAACCAGCCAGTCACAACCCCTGGGAAGGCGAACAATTTATCAAAGCGGCTAAAAAACACCATCGGGTGGTTCAAATGGGTAACCAGCAACGATCTTCTATTAAGAATATAGAAGGCATCCAACTTATCCGGGATGGCCGTATCGGGGAGGTCTATCATGCCGACACCTGGTATGCCAACAATCGAAAATCAATCGGTAATGGGAAAAAAACGAGCGTACCGGAATGGTTGGACTGGGAACTTTGGCAAGGATCTGCAGTACGGGAACCCTATTTTGATAATTATGTCCATTACAATTGGCATTGGTTCTGGAAATACGGTACCGGAGAAACAGGGAATAATGCAACGCATGAAATCGATGTAGCGCGATGGGCACTGAACCTGGAACACCCTGAGAAAGTCATTTCCAACGGAATGAAAGGTCGATACACTGATTCCGACTGGGAAATGTACGATACCTTAAAAGTAAACTGGGTGTACCCCGACGGAAAAACCATCACATGGGATGGTAACTCCAGAAGTGGAATTCCAAAAATGGGAACTGGTCGTGGAGCCCTCATTTATGGGACAGAAGGTTCCATGATGCTGACCAGATCGGGCTATGTACACTATGATCCAGATGGTAAAAAACTAAGCGAAGGGAGAGAAAGTGAGGTGTCTGGTTCAACACAAACCGAAAATCTGGTAGGTGGAGGAAGCCTGACCGAAAAACATATTATAAACTTTGGTCAAGTGATCCGGGATCGTGGAGTGAAGCAAAACTCACCGCTTACCGAAGGCGCCATCAGCACCAATATGACACATTATGCCAATATGTCCTACCGAACCGGTGAAGAAGTTATTGTTAATGCCAAGGATGGCTCGCTTAAATCCAAAAACGCTAAAAAATACTGGAAAGGCGAATACCAACCCGGCTGGGAACCGACCGTCTAGTCATCCAAGCGGTGTCCGCACAGTACTTAAAAAATAAAAAGTAGAGGTTGCTGAAGTCAATCAGCAACCCCTGCATATTATTGCCTATGTTTTATTGCCTATTTTACTTTCTTAATGCTGCTATCATATTTCCTTAACTCGCAAAATCCATGGCATTTGGAACCAAAATGTCCTCATTTTGGGTGGGTAGGATGAGGGAACCGACCTGTCCCCGCCGTGGCTGTGGCAGAGCTCTGCCCAGAGGCTAGCAGTATGAATCAAAAGTCAAACGTCACCCAAAATTGGGCTATGTAATTAGCCCAATTTTGGAAATTAAGCAATTGATTCATTGCATATTATGGATCATACTAGATTGACGTGGTGAATAAAGCGGGTTAAGCAACTAATGCACTGCATATCATGCATCAGCATAGATTGACGTGGTCAGTAAATCGGGTTACCCTCAAACAACCAGCTTCTCATTAATACTCATGGCTTTCTGAACATCCTTAAAACGGGGATCCAGCGAATAAAAATTTACCAGCTTAACCGATCCATCTTTCATATAGAAAAAAACTTTGGAATAATTAGCGTTGACTCGTTTGACTTGCGAAAGATCCAGCCGACGTTCCGGGCCAGGATCCAGCTTATAGTACAAGTCCGAATCTGTCCAGCGGATATAGTACTTTGCTTTCTGTTCCTGATCCCAATACACCAATATCATAAAAGCACACAAAACAAACCAAAACAAAAAACTCCAATCCCGGATATCAAATCTACTGCTGTGGCCGTTAATCAAAGATTGACCAAGCGCATACATCCCCAATACGAAAAACACCAGGAGGACCAATAAAATAGCGGTTCGAATTCTTTTGTGAAAGATACGAGGTCTGATAATATTTTTCTCCATGACAGTTATCATTTATAAGGTGATGAAATAATTGACCCTCTTAATATAATTAAACACACAGACATTTTATAATTTTTTAACATTGTTTGCACAATTATATTTTATTATTTTCGTAACAATGACTGTGTGCAGATGTTTTTGATGCAGTATTTACTGATTTGCTAAACCGCTCAATACAGCGGGAGTCCACTTGCTGTCCTTGCATCCCCAAGCCATAGTTGACGCTCAACCAGTGGATCTATAAACACCGCCCATTCCAGCGTATACTTTGATTCTCATCGTCACAAACTTCCGTTCAAATCTCAATATGACTGCTTTTTGTATTCGATATTTGTAGATGCCTTACATCATATTATATGACTATTAAATTATAAATTATCAATACTCCCTCAATGAGGAGGCACTATTCTAAATTCAGGAATCATCCGCTATCTGCCCCTTGACTCAATGGGATTAGCGTACCCGATCATCTAATACTTCCAAAATGAACCATTATCTAATCAGAACAAGTAAAGAGCATAGAAACATTGCTCGAAATTTCCCTTTTTGTGATACTGAAGCAAAACTCAAAAACCCCGTTTTCAAGTCAAAGGACGACCCGAAATACGACTACAACCTATTGGGATTCCATTTTAGGAAAGGTTTCCGATGCGACTACCGTGACCATTATTATTTTCCAAGCGCCGTCAATTTTTTCAAGCACACGTTGTTCATTGGATTTATCTCCACTCAGATCCTGACGGTAAGTCACCCAGGCCATATCCCCATCGCGCATGATCTTTACATCGGTTCGTTCTGCGTAGTATGCATCATTATTACTCACATTTTCCGTGATAATTGGCCGCAATGTCCGATCAAGTTTGCTCCAGTCGGTATAGAAATGATGTACATTGCTACGCACCCATTCAAAATAAATATCATCGGTTTGCGCCCAACAGTCCTTCCAATCTTCGTATTCACCCATAAAAAATGATAATGTTTCTTTTTTGATGACAGCCATAATTGCATCGTCTTCATCCGAAGTATTATCTGTTTGATTCCAGGCAGGGATGGTTAATTGCAGCACAAGCAATAGTAGGAATAACCGTTTCATGATAATTAATTTTAGATCCATAAATAAGCAATTGGAGAGTGGCAGTAGCACCCGCATTCCAATTATTATAGTAACAAAATTCTATAATTAATTCGTTCCAAAACGGCTATTTATTTCTGAAATAATCTATGTTATTATTTATTTCATGTACTATTAGCGACCTCAACTTATAGATCAAAACCCGATGATTAACGTAAACGGTCAATCATTCTATGATAGGTATTTTTTAACATTTCCTGACTATAACCGAGACGGTACATTTGGAAGACGAGTACATTCGCCAACTGAACCTTGACATAGGAGTTCTCATGGTATTTGCGACTGCTTGCGACGATCTCATTGGGCACCACGTCAAAGGTCCCCATCTTCTGCAATCGGTCTACCAAATCAAAGTCTTCCATGATTTGCAATGTGTCATCAAAGCCGCCCAGTTCTTCAAAGGTGTGTGCAAACATAAACAAACTCTGATCTCCACCACCCGACCAACTCATCTTAAATTTGGACAAATACGAATTCAGTGTCATAAGCCAGGGACCGTCGGTGTATCGCACTTTAAAACATCCGCCGACATGCCCCTGCAACAAACTACTGTATATGTCTTCCACAAAGGTCTCCGGCGGGTGGGTATCGGCATGCAAAAAATACAATATATCCCGGGTGGCCTTCCGGGCACCCAGGTTGAGCTGCACCGCCCGTCCCTTCTCTGAAGAAAATATTTTTACCGGAAATTCTTGTGCGATGGCAACCGTGGAATCTTCACTTCCCCCATCCACTACGATAATCTCAGCTCCCTTCCCATACGCCATCAGATGACGAAGGCAGTCTGCGATATACTCTTCCTCATTGAATACAGGAATCACTATGCTAATCAGGGTATTGTATGCCACGGGTAAGATATTTAACGGACAATGTATTTAAAAAGCTTCCAATATGGAAAGATAAAATTGAAAATTTTGTCCATAAGCTACATCAGCCCGTATATTAACCCGATTGGTGTGATCTACAATATAGCGCAATCCCAGACCACCGGCGAATTTTATCGCACGGCCAGAGTCTTCCCAATTGAACACATCCCCAGCAGAAGCAAATGGCACCAAAAAAAATCGCCTCCATGCAGGAATCCGAAATTCGGACTGAATAGCCCACAAATTGGCGTCCCGATAACGTCCTTCGAAATAACCCCGCATCATTTTTGATCCTCCTAGTAATGAAAGGTCGTAAAAAGGAATTTCCGGACCGCTTCGAAAGCTTCCCAACAATTGACTGGCCCAGATCACACCCCCGGCCACATTTTGGTAATTACGAATATCGATCTGTGCTGATGAAAAAGAATAGTCCGATCCCCAGATGGGACTGTAAAGCATGGATTTTGCTGCCACATACCACCCGTGAACTGGAAATATCGTATGTTCGCGACGATCATATTGAATCTGGAGCCCCACCCCATTGACATATCCGCCATCAATTCCCAGCGTTTGCTGGCGCTCCAACAACCCGCCTTTTCTTGGATTCAGATTGGAGTATTTATTAAAATCCGCTGCTATGCCCACACGCCAATATCTGGATAACATATACTTCGGAGCAATTCGAAGCCTTGGAAATGTCACCTCGTAACTGTCCGCATCGGATTGGGCTAGCTTGTTCCCGCCCCCCCAGTATTTATAAACGTATTGGTAGTACCCAAGTTCTCCACTCATTTCCCAACGCTTGTCCGGATGAAAAAGATTCCAGGAAAAATATGCCAACACCTGGTTGCGTAGTGTATATACGCCGCCCAATTGCAATGTACTCGGGCGGTGATGTAAACTGTCCAGATGAAAAGTGTAGGACGCACCGGCACCAAACGCCCAATTCGTCTCCGGTGTAAAATATACAATAGGCAATGCCACCAACGTATGATCAGATTTATGCGCCTGACAGAACAAGGCAGCCGGATCACCCAGGACACACCACATACACAACACAATAGAGGTTACAATCCGCATATTCTCAGTGAAATTTTGTTTTATTCAGCGCCTTGTTGCTGAATAAATTTAATTTCATAAAAAAAACCAAGGTATATTTGACCCACATCGGATTCAATCAATTTTTACACTATGGTAACCCAATATAATACTTTTCTTGGTTTTGAACCTTAAAAGTTGATCGGGGATCCATCAAATAGCATCTATGAAAATATTAGTTATTGGCGGAGGAAATATGGGGCAAACCTACATCCATAGTTTTCTCCATTCCCACATCGTCCAGGCTGAAAATCTGATGATTTTGGAAAAATCAATTCGTCAGATCCGGCGGCTCGAGAAACTTAACACAGGAACCATATATCAATCGCCTGAAGAATGTGTTCCAAAAGCTGATCTGATTATATTTGCCGTCAAACCCCAGGATGCAGCGTTACTGTACGCTGAGATTGGCGGCCTTCTACACCCAGAGCACCTAGTACTTTCCATTATGGCCGGAGTACGCATCCAAACTCTACAGGAAGGTTTGAATATCAACAAAATCGTTCGTGCCATGCCTAATCTGCCCGCTCAAATCGGTGATGGTATGACCGTATTTACATCCACCACAGAAGTATCCCGCCCTGAATTGACGATGGTACAAAACTTACTGAACACAACCGGAAAGGCACTTTATGTCGATCATGAACATCTGCTGGATAGTGCAACGGCGATCTCAGGAAGTGGCCCCGCTTATGTATTTTATTTTATGGAATCCATCATAGAAGCTGCAGTAAACCTGGGGTTCTCTGAAGCTGAAGCCGAACTTTTAACTTGGCAAACCTTTCATGGAGCGATCAACCTGCTGAGCAAAAATGATTTGTCATGCCGTGAATGGATCGATCGAGTAGCCAGCCGAGGAGGAACCACCGAGGCTGCTTTACGGTGCTATGACCAGAACCACTTAAAGCCTGGAATAATCAATGGAAGTCAGGCCGCATACAAAAGAGCTCAGGAATTGGGCGAATCATCGTAAAACGGTGCCATGAGTCGTTCACGCAAATCCAAAATCTGTTCACGGTGTTTGGAAGGCAATCGACTCCACTTCATACTTTGCTTCCACGTTTGAAATCCGTCCAACCACCAGACACCTATCAATGACAAAAGAGGTAACACCAGTGGAAAAATGAGAACCCACCAGCCCCAAACAGCACCAAAGAGCACCATCCAGAGGATGATAAAAACAGGCACAAGAAGTAAAAATCCCGCCATTCTGAATCCGGAAATGTATTCCGCTTTTTGATTAAGACGTTTCTGAATGGAAAAAGCAATCCAATAAATTGGCCCGAGAAATATCCAACCGATGATAGCCAACGGTGTCAGGAGTAGCCAGGATAAACCACCGTGCTCCACGGGGTTCATTCCGGCATCGGATAATTGATGTGAATCAAGAAGTTTTACGTATTCTTCCAACTGTTCTTGCTTGTTTTCCCAATCTGTCGCATTCATTTGATTGATGCTCCGTGCCACCCCGTCCATCCGGTTAAAATAGACGTCATGACCATATTCTGCTACAGGCAAGGTCTTATAATTCAGGTCATGTGCTGCAAACAATAAAAGATCATCGGCTGGTGCAAGACGTGCATTATCTTCGATGTGTACCATTTGTGGTTTCAATCCATTAAAGATTTCCTGCGTAATGGCATTGAGTCCTTTTCGTTCTTCTGCTTCATAAAGCGGATAAAACTGCCGGGTTGAAATGGGTTGTCCAATTTCCACAGCAACGATGGAACGGGGGCGTGGTGAAGATTGGAAATTTACCCCCACCGGAACAATCAAAACATCTTCTATGTCCCGGTTTTGTAGTGCACCAAATGCAATGCGTGCTGCTCCCTTCTGGATGGGACGCGTCTGCTTTATATGTTTGGTACTCCCTTCTGCGAAAATAACGATGCACCCAGACTCAGCCAGCAAGTCAAAACAATAACTAAATTGTTTTTCATTCTGCCGCATACTTGAAAACCCATCCCGAAAGCGATATATTGGCAGCTGATTTGTCTGATCAAAGAACCACTTTACCTTAGGATTGATCACATCACCCCGGATTAAAAAGTGAAGTTCTCTTTCCAGGTGTGTTGCCAGCACACAGGGTTCCGTAAATGCGGAAGGATGGTTAACTGCAAGAATAACCGGTTGGTTCTTGGGTATATGATGTTGCCCGTTTACGAAGAGTTTTTTATAATACCCACGCAACACGATACGGGTAGTCGGTCTTAAAATACTGTATAACATCCGGTGAAATAACTAAATTTGCTATTTAATATACTACTAAACTTAGATTTTTTTGGTTGAAAAAGAAAGAATACCGGCTTTATTGATCCTGAGCGGCCCCACAGGTTCCGGGAAATCGGCCCTGGCTGAACACATTGCACGGCGCTATGACGTTCCAATAATATCTGCGGATTCCCGTCAGATCTACCGTTACTTTAACATCGGAACGGCCAAACCTTCGCCCGAGGTACAAGCTCAGATCGACTATGAAATGATTGATATTCTCGAGCCGCATGAACGTTTCTCAGCCGGAAAATTTGCCGTACGGGCAGCGCACCTGATCGAGCATACCCATGTCCACAAACCGGTGGTAATTATTGCAGGCGGAACCGGATTTTATATAAAAGCATTGATGAATGGTTTGGCAGACATACCGGAGATTACACCGGAAATCAATCATAAATGGAATCACAGTCTAAAGATAAAAGGCTTTCAATTTATCCAGAAAGAACTGGTTCGGATGGATCCGAATTTCCCAATACGAGGGGATATACACAATCCACACCGGGTGTTGCGTGCCATCAAGGTAGCAGATCAAACCGGCCGTTCCATCTTTGATTATACACCCCAACCGCTCTTAAAAAACCCACACGATTCAGGGTATTTTCAAATTGATCACGACCGAAAGGAGCTCTATGACCGGATCAATCACCGGGTGGATGACATGATGGGTAAAGGCCTGGTCGAAGAGGTCCGGTCCTTACTACCCTATCAGGATTGTCCGGCCATGCGGTCTGTAGGCTATCAGGAGCTCCTGCCCTATTTTGACAATCAGGTCGGCCTGGATGAAGCTACAGATAAGATAAAACAACACAGCCGAAATTACGCCAAACGGCAATTAACCTGGTTGAGAAATCAAACCAGTTGGACAAAAATTAATTCCAACGACATCGGAATATTACAAGACTGGGTAGAATCTCATTTATAATTGATGCATCCCACTGACCGTGGACCCGTTGGTTGCAGGGATTCCGTTTGGAGTGCTGGCAATTCGTTTGGTGAGGGAAGACTAAAAACCACTGACCGCAGACCGTAGACCGTGGACCCCTGAACACAGACTACTGACTACAGACTATATCCTAATCCTCCTCGACCAGTAACGCCCTTACATTCTCGGGTGGTCGGCCTATCACAGCCCGATCTCCATGGATGACAATGGGTCGTTCGATCAACCGGGGATGCTTAACCATGACGTCTATCCATTCCTCATCATTAAGGACTTTACCTTTGTATTCTTTCTTGAACAGATCTTCATTTTGGCGAATCAAAGCCATTGGCTTGATATCCAATTTTGCTAGTACTTGCTGCAATTCATCCTTGGAAGGCGGATCGTCCAAATATTTACGGATCTCAAAATCTGTCTTTGATTCCTGCAAAATCTTCAAGGTCTGACGTGACTTTTGACATCGCGGATTATGATAAATTTCCATTCGGTAATATTTATTTATATTGGCGCCAAAATAAGAAAATAATATGTCAATATGGAAACAAAGGGTTACCATTGATCACCTCAATCGACTCAATGAGAACACAATGGGGGCCTCTATCGGAATAGAATTCACAAGTATAGGGGACAACTACCTGGAAGCAACCATGCCGGTCGATCACCGGACCGTCCAGCCTATGGGCTTATTGCATGGTGGTGCCTCGGTGGCCATGGCCGAAACACTGGGTAGTGTGGCAGGCGTCCTGGTGTTGGAAAACACAGATCAGCAAGCTGTAGTAGGTATCGAGATCAATGCAAATCATCTGCGAGCAGCAACTGAAGGGATCGTGACGGGCCGAGTGGAACCCATTCGGATAGGCAGAAGTATTCAGGTTTGGCGAATCATCATCCGAGATGAGCAGAATCGCCAAATCTGTGAAAGCAGATTGACCACGATGGTTATAAACCGAGGAGCATGATTAAAAATATTATTTTTGATTTGGGCGGTGTGTTGGTCCATTGGGATCCGCTCAACCTGTACCGAAAGATTTTAAAAAAGGAGAAAAAAGCTGTAGAATTTCTCGAGACCGTCTGTACCTATGAGTGGAACCTGGAACAGGACCGAGGTCGTTCCATAGCAGAAGCGAACCGGCTCAAAATTAATGAGTTTCCTAATTACGCTTCTGAAATCCGTGCTTACTACGATCGGTGGGAAGAAATGTTCGATGGATCAATTAGGGCCAATGTACAGGTTATGCAACATTACCTGGCCAACGATAAATACCGGGTATTCGCCTTGACCAACTGGTCGCGTGAAACCTTCCCGATAGCATTGAAGTTATTTCCCTTTTTTGGAGATTTTGACGGTGCGGTGGTTTCGGGCGAAGAAGGTGTCATCAAGCCCGACCCAGCCATTTACCAATTACTCCTCAATCGGTACAGCCTAAAACCTGAGGAATCTGTATTCATCGATGATCGAATCGAAAATATAGAAGCCGCTAAAGCCCTCAATTTTCATGGAATTCACTACACACCCGCTATGGAATCATTAGCCGAAGAACTGGAACGAATCACTTCCCAGAAATAATCAGCCATTGGACTCATTGTAAATTCCGCCCAATCTTCTGCATGGTCCAGGTCATTGAGCATCGGCAAGAGCATATGACGAAGATTGGCATTTCGAATCTTCTGCATGGTTTGGGAAAAAACGAATTCGGTGGACCAAGATACCTCGGAGAACACATCGTGGGACGTTTTCATACCCAGTCCGTAGTAGCCCCCGTCCTTCGCCGGCCCTAAAACGATATCGGCTTCGGGGTGATCGAGCTTTTTCATAGCCCGAATCATTTGGGAAGCGGTGAAATACGGACAATCTGTACCCAACAGAAGTGCTCCGCTGTGCTGCAGCAGAACCTCAGCAAAAGCATCAGCCATTCGGGTACCCAAATCATCCGGAGTCTGCACCTTGGCATGATAAAGATCGGAATCTAATTTAATTCCCTGGCCCTCCAAAAAGTCTTCATCCGTGTACTCTGAAAAATAAAAATATACCGGCAATCCCGTTTTCTTTAATTCCTCGACCGTAAATTTTGCCAAAGTATAGTATATCTCCAACGCCTTTTGTTGTCCAAGCGAAGCAGCGATCCGCGTTTTGACCCGTCCCAACTGAAAGTTTTTTATAAAAACAATAAATGCCAGACCCTTCATTGACCAGACTGCTTTAGGTAAATCTCCAAGCTTCGCTTTCGGGCCAGGTACTCGTATTTGGCAATGAGGTAGTTTGTCTCAGCCTCCTCTTTTCGATTTTGCGCATTGATCAATTCAAAACTGGTGGCCGCACCGACATTATAACTTAGTTCGATGTTTTCAAAAAAACGTGTGGATGCATTCATGGTTTTCTGAGAAGCAATATAGCTCTGGTGAGAGGACTTCAGATCCGTGATCGTCTGTTCAAGCTCCTGTGTAAATTGTTGAACCCGCTGTTCTTTCTGAATTTGGGCTGTCTGGTGATTGATTTTAGCTTGTTGGACACTGGCTCGTGTACTCCCCTGTGAATAAATGGGAACCGAAAGCTGCAAACCAAAACCCAAGCCCCAGTTGTCCTGGAGCTGTTCGCCGTAAGGAATTGGCTCGAATCGAAAGGACGGATTCTCAAAACCCACCGTAACGGGGTTTCCATCCAAATAGACAGTTTGATTCATAATAGAGGTCCCTGTGTTGATGGACATTCGACGCGCTGAAGAGTAATTGGTACTCAGAGACCCGCCCAGAGACAGACTGGGGTAATATTGGCTCTGCGCGATTTGTATTCCCACTTCGGCGCTTTTTACTCGGGTATCTGCTGATTGCAACGCAGGAGATACGGCCATAGCCCGGTCACGTAAATCTTGCATCGAAAGCAAATCAATCTGATCGGGTTGAATATCTTCCGCCGGAGGCAATTCGAGCACCATATCCTCTCCTACAGGTAATCGGAGTAGTTGCTTTAAACGCAATTCGGTCAAATCCTGCTGATTTTGAGCTTCGATCAATTGCTGTTCCGAAAAAGCCAGTTCTGCCTGAATCTCCAGCAACTCATTTTCAGGTTTTGACCCAGCCGAAACCTCTGCAGTAGCTCGCTCCTCCTGACTTTTGAGCAGTTCCAGATTTGCTGAGGCCAATGCAACATTTTCTCGCGCGAACAAGGCTTGAAAAAATTGATTAACAACCGATAATAGCACGTCTTCTTCAGTCGCTTCGACTTCCAATGCAGCCACTTGTTTCCCCAGCTGTGCATTTCTGATCCGGTTGTGTAAAAGTCCTCCATTGAACAGCTGGACGCCGGCGTTGAAATTCGCGCTCTGGTTGTAATTACTTTCCGTTGTAAAGGTATTTGTAGTCGGATCAATAGTCCGGCCAATGCTATTACTCAGATTGCTGGAAAATCCCAAGGATGGAATTCGCTGTTGCTGCATCGCACGAAGGTCTGCTTCCGCCCGTGCAATATCATACCGGGCTTGTAAAATCAGTAAACTGTGTTCCCGGGCATGATTCAATGCCCGGTCGAGGGTCCAAATGGACTGTGCGGAAAGCGCGGCACTACCCATCCAAAGAAGTGCTATTGACAGATATATTTTCATGAAGGTGCTTTCTTAATTTGAAAATAAAAATAAAGAAAATAAAACAATCTCGGGTTCGGTAAAATTTTCTACCAACCAAGGAATGTCCGGGACAAACCTGAAGCTCAGAGTCCGGCGCCGGTATGATAGCCTCGAATTCATGGGGTACCCACCGTTCTTATTCAGCGCTTAACCAATTCAGCACTTTGCTACATTAATAAATAATAATTTAAAATCAGCCCTACAACAAGTACCACCGAAAAACTGAGTAAAGTTCCGATTAAGATATACTCCGTTTTTTTGTGCTGTAGACCTCGCGTCAAGTCACCAAAACGAAAAATGGATTTCGCTCCAATGAGAAAGCCCAATGCTGTGTACTGTCCGAGCAGGATAAAAGTCAGCGCCAACAGCCGCTCCAATTGACCGATCGCCCTTCCGGCTTGAGGCAATCCCACTCCGGCATCATCGAACTCCATATGATCCTGCCAGTCCCGGGTAGCGAGATCTACGAAAGTCGATGCAGGATATAATACAAAATAATATCCCAAAGCAACTATCAGAATTTTTGTAAGTTGCAATGATCCGCCTCCGATCCACATGGCATTCTGCATCCATATAGCGACGAGATAAAGCACACAAAAATGACCGATCTGATCCCATAAAAACACCAGACCTCGTTGAAGCCCCAGATCGCTCCACTCCCGCTCTATGTATTTTACATAATTTATTTTGGCCACATCAAACACCAAATGCCCCACCCCAATCAAACCAGCCCCCGCCACGCCAATCCAACTCCATTTTCCAGTGCTCCAGACGATTGCAGCTGTTGCCAATAACATATGAACCAGCGCATGATAATACAAATACGGGCTCCGCCATTTTCGTCGTCTTTTTCCGTCTACCCACATCCGGGGTTGAAAGGTAAAATCTCCCATAAAATGTGCGACGAACAACAAGACCAACAGGTTTAGATCAGGTAGTATCATTGGCGATTTAAATTAATGATCGAATGGTAGCGACGGATAGTTTGTTCCAGAACAGCCCATTCTGCGCTTTGAATGCGCTGACTCAGGGCCGGTTGTGAAATACCAAACAAATCCGCCATTTCTTGTTGTGTATAGTTTTCCTTCAGATGAACATACACTGAACGCGCCGATTTGACGGTCCACAACCGTTCAATGATGATATCCAGATATCGACACATCAGTTCCAGTTCTTCGTTCACCGAATCCCAGGGGGAGGCCATCGCCACAAAGTGATCACGTGGCATTGCATCAAGAAGTCGTCCTGATCTATGGAATGCCGGCCCGTTGGACTTACTGACGTGGGGTGCCCGATAGGTCACCTCCCCTATCCCCATACCCAAGCGACAACTCCAGGACAGTCCATGATCAGCTTTCAAATCGGCTGTAACGCCACCTTTCAACGCTGACTTAATGAGAAGGACTGCCTCAAGTCCATGTTCTGCTGGTAACACCCCCTGAAAGCTGTCTCCTCGAAATGAAGTAAAGTCCCCCTTCGAAACCCAACCCTGGGTCATCATTGACTCAAACGCCGTTGTGAGACTTTCGTCCAACAAGCCATACTTGTTTTGATCACCTCGTGTCTGCGAGGTGGTCGAACCCACCACATCTCCGGTAATTACTGCATACATGAATTCAAGATAAAAATAGTCTGTCAATTTTTATAAATATAAGCCAAATATTTTATAAACCTAGCCTATAAATCATTTACCTTATAGTGAATCTTTATAAGCTATTCACCTTATGCAGACTCTCCCACCTGTATCGGCGAAGATCAGCTTATCGGAAAAAGAAGGATTAATTGTAATTGCGCAACCTTATTTAAAATCAAAAATGATGTTTGAGTTCATTCTTTCGATAAGGCTGAGTATCGTTACCGATGGCCCCATGTCTAACTTGCAGATATTACGTGTATTCTTAAAAAATAATAAAATATTTTGATATAAATCACGGAATTAGTTGGAATAATTCATATTTTTCGCTTGGATCTTAACAGAATCAAATCATAAAAATGCTTAAACCAGATCAAAAACAGTACTGGAAAGAAAACTTAACCTACCTGCTCATACTCTTGTCAGTATGGTTTATCGTTTCGTTCGGATTTGGAATTATATGGGTGGAGGAATTGAATCAAATTCGTCTGGGAGGATACAAGCTTGGGTTTTGGTTTGCACAACAAGGGTCCATCTATATTTTTGTCCTGATCATATTTATTTATGTCTGGCTGATGAACCGGCTGGATCGAAAATACCAGGTCAATGAAGATTAATCCTATAAAATCGATAAAATGATAGAGAACATCTGGACCTATGGCCTGGTTGCACTTACGTTTGCCATATACATCGGAGTAGCGATCTGGTCCAAAGCGGGCTCGACCAAAGAATTTTATGTAGCGGGGGGCGGCGTTTCTCCGTTGGCCAATGGAATGGCGACGGCGGCTGACTGGATGTCCGCGGCTTCCTTTTTATCCATGGCCGGCATCATTTCTTTTTCCGGGTATATTGGTTCCCAATACCTCATGGGCTGGACCGGCGGCTATGTCTTGCTGGCTTTATTGCTGGCGCCTTACTTAAGAAAATTCGGGAAATTTACCGTGCCGGATTTTATTGGAGAACGATATTACAGTCAGACCGCCCGAGTCATTGCCGTGATTTGTGCCTTATTCGTATCATTCACCTATGCGGTCGGTCAGATGAAAGGAGTAGGTGTCGCGTTTGCCCGTTTTCTGGAAGTGAAATTTGAAGTAGGTGTCGGGATCGGTATCGTCATCGTCATGTTTTATGCCGTATTGGGTGGAATGAAAGGAATCACTTACACCCAGGTCGCTCAATATTGTGTACTAATTTTTGCTTATCTGGTTCCGGCCATTTTTATCTCCCTGTTTGTGACGGGCAATCCACTTCCTCAGCTTGGTCTCGGAGGAAAACTAGCGGACGGAGCCTGGTTACTGGATCGTCTGGATCAGATTCATACAGACCTAGGCTTCAAAGCCTATACATCGACGGACGTCAACCGAATCGATATGTTTTTTGTAACCGCTGCTTTGATGCTGGGCACGGCCGGCTTACCGCATGTTATCGTCCGATTTTTTACGGTTCCCCGTGTCAAGGATGCTCGGAAATCAGCGGGGTATGCGCTGGTCTTTATCGCTATTCTTTACACCACAGCCCCGGCGATAGCGGTTTTTGCAAAAACAAATCTGATCTCTGAAGTGGAAGGAAAACCATACAGCGAAGCACCCAACTGGTTTACGGATTGGGAGCACACCGGTCTTCTGAGCTTCAACGATTTAAATCAGGACGGGAAAATACAATATTACAACGATCAAAATCCCCAATATGTCCGGAAAGCGGAAGCTCAGGGACTCAACGGCAACGAACTTACCATTGACCCGGATATAATCGTTCTGGCCAATCCCGAAATGGCGAGTTTACCGGCCTGGGTGATCGGCTTAGTGGTGGCGGGTGGATTAGCGGCGGCCTTATCGACGGCAGCGGGCCTGCTGCTGGTCATCTCTACATCTATATCACATGATTTACTAAAAAAATGGCTCAAACCGGACATTACGGAAAAGAATGAACTATGGGCCGCCCGAATTTCAATTATGGTGGCGGTTATTATTTCCGGAATAGCGGGCATCAATCCCCCGGGCTTTGTGGCAGAAGTAGTGGCGTTTGCATTTGGGTTGGCTGCAGCTTCTTTCTTCCCGGCTATTGTGCTTGGCATATTCTCATCCCGGGTCAACAAGGAGGGAGCGCTGGCAGGCATGGTCGTTGGTCTGGCTTTTACAGCATCCTATATTTTATATTTTGCGGTGTTGGGCTATGGCGGGCCGGAAGATTACTGGTTCGGCATCTCCCCGAAAGGAATCGGCACCCTCGGAATGCTCCTTAACCTGGTCGTTACACTGTTGATCACCTATATCACCCCGGCCCCGCCGGAAGACATCAAAACCATGGTTCAGCGCATACGGGTACCAAAAGAATAATCAGGGCAAGCGGAGTCTATTGATAGTTTAATAACCACAAAATTCGACTGATTTAATTGAAGCTTCACAATTAAAAGAGGCACTTTCATGAAATAGGATGACCAGATTTTGGAAATCACAGAATAATTGTCAAACTTAAGCGCTTCATTAAAATTTTCAGATAAAAATCAATAACACAAGAAATGGAGGACATCAGAATTAAATCCAAAGCGGATTATCAAGCGGCCTATCAGGAAAGCGTGGATCACCCGGAACAATTTTGGGCCAAGATCGCGGACACATTTGACTGGAAAAAACCCTATGATAAGGTCCTGGAATGGGAATTTGAGACCCCGGACATCAAGTGGTTTCAAGGCGGTCAGATCAATATGGCTGAAAACTGCCTGGACCGTTACCTGGAGACCCAGCCGGATAAGACCGCTATTCTTTGGGAACCCAATGACCCCAATGATGACAATATTGCCTGGAGCTACAAAGAACTTCATCACCGAGTATGCAAGTTTGCCAACGTATTGAAGGCCAATGGTATAGAAAAAGGAGACCGGGTGTGTATATACATGCCGATGGTTCCACACCTGGCTGTAGCACTTTTAGCCTGCACGCGGATTGGTGCCATTCATTCCGTGGTGTTTGCGGGCTTCTCTGCTCAGTCGCTCGCAGACCGGATCAATGATTCCAGTTGTAAAATTGTACTGACGACAGACGGTAGCTTCCGCGGAAACAAGGAGATTGACATTAAAGGTATAGTAGATGAAGGAGTTTCCAAGACGAGCAGTGTAGAAAAAGTCATTGTCCTGAAGCGCACGGAGAAGTTTATCAACATGAAAGAAGGCAGAGACGTCTGGTGGGACGATGAAATGGAAAAAGTGGATGCCAACTGTCCGGCCGAACCCATGGATGCGGAGGATCCACTCTTTATACTTTATACTTCGGGAAGTACAGGAAAACCCAAAGGAGTGGTTCATACCACGGCGGGGTACATGGTGAGCACATACTATACTTTTCTCAATGTCTTTCAATACGAAGATGAAGACGTATACTGGTGTACGGCAGATATCGGTTGGATTACCGGTCATTCCTACATCGTTTACGGCCCGCTTCTGGCCGGAGCAACGACACTGATGTTTGAAGGAATTCCGACCTGGCCGGATGCAGGACGTTTCTGGGCGATCGTAGATAAATACCAGGTGAACCAACTCTATACCGCTCCTACTGCCATCCGATCACTCATGGCCAATGGCCTGGAACCTGTGGCCCGTTATTCCCTGAACTCGCTGAAAGTGATCGGATCCGTTGGTGAACCCATCAACGAAGAAGCGTGGAAGTGGTACCACACTTATATTGGAAAAGGCAAATGTCCACTCGTCGACACCTGGTGGCAAACAGAGAATGGATCCATTCTGATATCCCCAATCCCCCATGTGACCGATATTCGACCGATGTATGCCACCAATCCACTCCCCGGCGTGCAGCCCATCATCCTGGATAAAGATGGAAACGAGATCACCGAACCCCATGAAGAAGGTTTACTCTGTATGAAATTTCCCTGGCCCTCCATCGTTCGGACACTTTATGGAGACCACGATCGAATGCGCAACACCTATTTCTCGACCTTCAAAGGGTATTATTTTTCAGGGGATGCAGCCAAACGAGACAACAAAGGCCGGTACCGAATCATTGGGCGGGTCGATGACGTGATCAATGTTTCCGGACATCGGCTGGGTACTGCGGAACTGGAAGATGCCATCAACGAACACCCGTGGGTGGTCGAATCAGCTGTCGTTGGTTTTCCCCACGACATCAAAGGACAAGGGATTTATGCCTATATAATTACAGAACGGGACATAGACAGCCAACAGGCCTTCAAAGATGAGATCAATGAAACGGTCCGCAAAGAAATCGGACCCATTGCAAAACCGGACATCATTCAAGTAGTGCCGGGATTGCCAAAAACGCGAAGTGGAAAGATCATGCGTCGTATATTACGTAAAATCGCAGAAGGAGATATCTCGACATTGGGTGATACCTCGACACTCTTGAACCCAGACATTGTCGATGACATCGTAGAAGAAGCCACGACGGTCAATGAGGAACAAAAACACGCCTTTCTTAAGGATTAAATCCTAATTGCATGTGCACAAAAAAACCTCCGGGAATTTAAATTTTCCGGAGGTTTTTTCTTGGAGGCCCAAACGATATGACATCGACAACTGGTTAAAAAACCCTGGAAGCATGCGTATCCCTACCAGCCATACGAATTAAAACGCTCAGTAAAATCAGGTCAGAACTGACCGCCCTGATCACCCCCTTGCTGACCACTGTCTCCTCCCTTCACATCATCATTTTTGATCACACTCTGACGATTCTGTTGCTTAAAGTCCAGGTTTCCGAACCGATAACTAAAGCTCACGCCAAAGGACTGGAACGGTATGGTAAAGTCAGACACTTGTGTAAAGTTAGCTCCTTCCAATTCGGACCGGAATGATTTACTTTTATTAAACAGATCGGTCACCGTCAGACCAATTGTACCTCGTTCCCCAAAGATTTCTTTTTGAACCCCAAAGCTCATCATAGAAAATGAAGGCAATCGTCCCTGGATCGACCATCGTTGCGAGTTCCCAAACATAAACCCTTCGGCTTTCCAGCCTTTTCCAAAATTATAGGTGGCACTGACAAACATGCGGGTAATCCAGTTGCTGTAGGCATCCTCTACGTTGAGTTCTTCACTGGCTTCCACCACATGGTGTTGGTTAATATCCAGGTTCCCACGCAGGGTCAGATTATTTCTAATCGAAAACGAAGTAAACAGGTTGGCTCCATACACATCGGTCTTGCCCACATTCTCAAACGTATTTACTGAAACTCCCTGATCGTTAATACGCAGATAACTGGAAATAATATCCCGGGTGCGCTTGTAATAGGTGCTGAAGTTGATCACGGTCCCCTTGATAAAGGTGGAATAACCCAGTTCGTACTGGCTGGTTAGTTCTGGTGACAGGTAGGGGTTTCCTTCTGTAATAATCTTCCGGTCTTCCTGATTACGATAGGGGTTGATGTAAAACAAGCTCGGTCGCTGGATCCGCTCTGTGTAGGATGCCTTGATCGTATTGAATTTGATCTTTTTGGATAAAATGACCGTGGGTAAAAAATTACCATACGATTGATCGAAAGCACCTGATCCATCAATAAATTCACCATCTATATTGGTCCCTTCATACCGCGCACCGACGACTGCTGACCAGGTTTCCCAAAAATTGAGATTCATGGATGCATACCCCGCATACACATTCTGCCCGTAGAGAAACTCATCCGTCCGTTCGGGATCCACGATATACTGATTCTCGTCCAGGTTGAAAATTCTAAAATCATACTTACTGTCGATGTTTCGAAACACCCCTTTGGCCCCTGTTTCCAGTTTTATGGCTTCACTAAATGGTTTGGTATAATCGATCTGAAAGGTAGATTCAAAATTATCGCCATCATTTTTATTCTTTTCTTTGTAATTCTTTGATACGTCTGCTCCCAACCGTTCAATCACTTTGTCGTCTTTACTCAGATCGCCGTTCAGTTGGAAGGCAAACACAAGTTCATGACCTTCTGTATCAAACTTCTTGGTATAGTCCGAAGTCCAGTCAAAACCGGAACGCAGATTCGTCCCTTCATTAAATCGTTTATAGTTTTCTACCAGATCATTGACCGGGTCTACAAACATCGATTCCAACTCACCATCCCGGTCCGAGGTAAACCCACGGAAAGAAATGGTTGAATTGATGGAATTAAAAGCATTAAAGTCATAGAATGCGCCCAATTTTCCCCGAAAACCGATTCTCGATGAGGTGTTCACGCCATCCTGCTGAAGAATTCGGGTCCCCGAGGGAGTTTCGTCTTTTCGCAGGAACATATTTTTCCCTTGCTGGGGCCAGCTAAAAAAAGCGCCCCCGCCTCCATTGATGCCAAAACGCTGCTTGACACCTGAAATATTGAAAGCGGCTCTGTTTTGCCGGGTACCCAGGGTGGCGTTGACATTTCCACTCATCCCCTGTACCTTGCTTTCCTTGGTAATGATATTTATAATTCCGCCCGAACCCTCGCCATCATACTTGGCGCTCGGGGTTGTAATCACCTCTACTTTGGAGATTTCATCGGCCGGTATCATTTTCAACGCATCTGCGATAGATCCTGAGAATATCCCCGACGGTTTCCCATTTATCAAAATTTTTAGATTTTGCGAACCCCGCAAGGACACATTGCCATTCATGTCGACGTTGAGCATCGGTACTTTCCGAAGCACATCGGCCGCGTCTCCGCCTTTGACCGATACGTCGTTTTCGGCATTGTATACCAGTCGGTCTACTTTATTCTCAACCAAGGCCTTTTGCCCTTCGACTTTCACGGTCTCAAGCAACACCTGATCGGTTTGAAGCTGTATAGTCCCCAGATCTGCATCGGGGGATTTTAAAGTCAACTCAATGTCCGTCACCTTTCGAGGCGTATATCCGATAAATGAAATACTCACATCGTACGTGCCCGGTTTTATATTGGGTACGACAAAATTCCCATTTTCATCAGAAATAGTTCCGTCAATATCTTTATCAAATCCACTGCGTCGCAAGGCAATGGTTGCAAATTCTACGGGTGTCTGACTGGCACTATCGATGATCTGACCGGTAATTTTACCAACAATATTACTTCCGCTCGATGCACCTCCGGCACCCGGATACTGCGCCAACGCAAAAGTGGATATAAAGAGAAGTAAAAAACAAGAAAAGGCTGCTTTGTTCATTATTGAATGGTTTAATGTTAATGTCGCTATACAATTGGCAAATTTAATAAATCGTACTCGGTTGATTCTATTTCTTAGACCAACGGTGTGTATTATAAGATAAGAGTTAGTGGAACACCGTATTTTACCGTTTGTTTAAAAGCAGGGCGTAAAAAAAACACCAATTTTACGTTCAACTCGCTAATTTATAACCGACAAAAACCATGAAGAGACCGAGCAAAACGCTGGATAAAGCATAGAGCAAAAATCGATCATACGCTCCGATCTGGAGTAAAGCCATGTTTTCATAGGAAAAGGCAGAAAAAGTAGTGAAACCTCCGCAAAATCCGGTAATCAATAAGAGCTTTTGAATTTCCCCGGTCTGGCTGGAAGACAGTACCAAGCCATAGATAATTCCGATCACCAATGAACCGATTATATTGACCAGAAACGTCCCCCAGGGAAAGTTCATTGGTGTCCATCCAGATACCCATACCCCGACCAAATACCGAAGTACGGATCCAATTCCCCCGCCCAGAAAAACAAGCATTAAATTAATAGCCATTGGTTGCTGGTTATTTGGTTATTTTGTTATTGTGCTATTCCTTACTGGTTACTGGTTACTGTGTTCTTGCGTTATTGCTACGCTTTAATGTCGTCATTCGTCGCTGATGCGCCTACCTGCTCCGCAAAGGTAAGTAGACTTCGCTGTTCGTTGGATACTCCCGCCGTTGGCGCCAAACCACAAACAGGCAGAGCCTTAACTCCAAACGGCTGAAAGTTCCAAATTTCGAAAATTCCCTTTATCAACCCCATAAACCTCATAAACTTTATCAACCCTATAAACCTTATAAACAAAAACCACCACCGAATTCAAAATTCACCCCTTCATACCAACTAACCCGCTACAAATCCCCTAACCATTACATTAACGGGTGCTAATCAAATAGCCATACGGGTGCAATTCATCGACGTTGTCAAACACGACTTTGGCTATTCCCAATAGAGGAACAAAGACAACCATCCCTGCTACGCCCCAAATAAATCCACCAAGAAGCAAAGCAAATATCGTAGCCAGCGGGCTGAGGTCGACCTTTGCGCCAGCAATATTGGGGGTCAAAATATAACTTTCCACATTTTGGATGACGAAAAAATAAATACCGGCTATGAAAGCGGCCGAAGCCGTATCGTGGGTCAGCAATGCATATAGTACCGGAAAAACACTACCCATCACAGAACCGATATAAGGAATCAGATTGAGCAAACCCGCCAATAATCCGAAAAACAAGGCGTGCTTTATACCAATAAAGTAAAGAGCGGCTGTATTGACTACAGATAGGATCAACACGACGATAAATATACCGGCAATATAAGAGCTGGCGACCTGTGTGGTCTTTTCAACGATGTGCGTTGCCTCTCCCACCCCTTCTTTACTTTGGACTCGAACCAACCGGATGATGAAATTTTTAAGACGCCCCCGATACAACAAAAGTAAAATTGAATAGGTGACCACGATCATAAAATTCACCAGGTAGCCACCCAGCGAACGCAGTAGAAGGGTCGCAAAGTTGGTGATACCACCAGCGGCCAGGCTCAATTGATTTTTAAGATACCCCTCCTGCTGTTCTTTAGACAATTCAAAGGTGTCTGATATATAGATGTACACATTTTCCAACATGGTCGGAAGTCGATCCTCTAAGGATCCCAGATCGCGCCCCAGCAATATCAACTGATTAATTAAAATAGAGAATATCGTTATAATGATGCTGACAGTCAACAAGACACTTACCAAAGATGCTAACAGTCGTGGGAATTTCCACCGTTCCAATTGACGGGTAAAAGGGGCCAGCAACATTGCAAGAAGGCTGCCCAGTGCCAAGGGTATGAGAAATGAGCTTCCCCAATAAAGCAAAGTAAATAAAAGGAGTAAAAACAGAAGCACCTGATTCACATGGAAAAGTGCTGAGGTGTTTTTTACATTCATTGTATTCCGGGTTTGAGATCCTCAAAACGCCTAAAATACAAATAATATGAATGATCCGCACCCATTAACATTTATTGGATAAAAGCAATCTTTCAAATGCCTGATGGACCTAATTCTGGATTCCAAATCATGATCGATTTGAAAAAAGGTGCCCGGGGCGGGACTTGAACCCGCACGACCGCAATGGTCACAGGATTTTAAGTCCTGCGTGTCTACCAATTCCACCACCCGGGCGAAAATATATACGGCATGAGACCCTGGTCCTTTGACATGCTAAATGGGGATTTATTCTATCCCTGGATCTTATGCCGTCGCAAATCTAATACCTTCCCACTTAATTACAAACTTCTCGTCCGAAATAAAATAATAAATTATCGAATTTCGGTTTGAGATTCCCAAATAACTCTTATATTTGCCATCGCTTACAAAAAATAGCACACGCGAAAGTAGCTCAGCTGGTAGAGCACGACCTTGCCAAGGTCGGGGTCGCGGGTTCGAATCCCGTCTTTCGCTCATCAAGCCCTGGCTCATGGAGCCGGGGTTTTTCATTTCTACTATTGCCTTCCTCCGCTTAAAACCAGCGTTTATCCAATGATTTGATTCGATGACATTTTTTTTACTTAAAAACCCTTCCGACCATTGGATGGGGTTCCGGGTCGAGGGTCCTGTTCCGGGGATGAGATGTATAAATCCTAATAGAAAGGCGTAGTGAATTAACCGTGATAAGATTCTTCAGCTATACAAAGACTGTCGAGAATCAGGAGGCATTGTCTTGTAAAAATAAAGGGAAGAACTTCGAAATACTACAAAATGTCGATTGAATTTATGTCCAATAAGGAACCTTTATTTACATCTAGGATATATATATTATGACTAAATGATTTTCTTGATCACCCCCTTCGAAAATCAAGTCGTTGTGGTAAATTAGGCGGATTGAGAGATTTTCTCGAGCCCAATAGGATACTCTTTCGATAATTGGCCCCTACCCTACTCTATTAAAATACGAGATAAAAGCCACCCGCGATGGCCGCACCTACCAGAGGTCCGACAACCGGGATCCAGGCATAATCCCAGCCCGCTGATTCTTCTTTTTTGGTAAAAAGCAAGGAATAGACAATGCGCGGCGATAAATCCCGTGCCGGATTAATGGCATAACCCGTGGTGCCACCCAGCGACAATCCAATCGCCCAGACCAAAAATGCGACCGGAATGGCTCCAATGGAACCGAGTCCCACCGGCGTTTGATTTGGATCTTCCAATTTGGCTCCCGTAATATACAATACCACAAAGACCAATACAAAGGTGCCAATTAATTCCGACAGAAAATTATTTCCATTGTTCCGAATCTCCGGATGGGTACAAAATGTAGCCCGGATCCCAAGAATGTTGGTGGTGGCCTGATAGTGCATCCGATAGAACAACCAGACAAACAACGCTCCGAGCCCCCCACCGATCATTTGCCCGGCAATATATGGTAGCACCTGGCCCCAATCAAATTTACCGGCAATAGCCAGCCCCACCGTGACGGCCGGATTAATATGCGCACCGCTATAGGGGCCGGCAACCACTACACCGACAAAAACAGCCAGGGCCCACCCTGTCGTAATCACGATCCAACCTGAATCTGATCCTTTGGTATCTTTTAACACTACATTGGCAACTACGCCATTTCCAAGTAAAATAAGTAAAAATGTTCCGATGATTTCGGCGACAAATGGAGTCATAAGATAGTAGGTTTAAAATTTAATTTTCATTTGTTTTTTCCCATCCACGGGATCGTTCAACGGCTGCATGCCATCTTTTTAATAATTGATCAGCAGCTTCCGATTCCATTTCCGGATCAAATTCCCGATCCACCTGCCACTGACTTTGAATGTCATCGATACTTTTCCAATATCCCGTAGCCAAACCAGCCAGATAGGCAGCGCCCATGGCAGTGGTTTCCATGACCTTCGGCCGAATCACCTGACTTCGAAGAATATCCGCCTGGAATTGCATCATAAAATTGTTCTTTACAGCTCCACCATCTACGCGCATCTCTTTGGTTTCACTTTGCATATCCTGCTCCATGGCTTTCAAAACATCAGCTACCTGGTACGCAATGCCCTCCAATGCCGCGCGTACAATGTGATTCTTGGTCGTACCCCGGGTCAACCCGACCAATGTACCCCGGGCAAATTGATCCCAATACGGTGCAGCCAATCCCGAAAGAGCGGGGACGAAATACACACCGTCATTGTCTTCCACCGCTGTGGCCATCGCTTCAGAATCAGCCGCATCACTTAATAATCCCAGGCCATCACGCAACCACTGGATGGCAGCACCACCGATAAACACACTTCCTTCCAGGGCATAGGTCACCTTATCGTCCAATTTCCAGGCCACCGTAGTCAATAGATTGTTGTCGGACTGCACCGCTTCTTCGCCGGTATTCATCACCAAAAAGCAGCCAGTTCCGTAGGTTGTCTTAGCCATCCCTCGTTCCAGGCACATCTGTCCGAATAAAGCCGATTGCTGATCTCCAGCCACCCCTGTGATTGGAATGGGAAAAAGAGTATTCGCTGTTTCACCAAAAACCTCACTATTGGATTTTACTTCGGGCATCATCTCAGCCGGAATATCAAACAGATCCAGTAATTCCTGATCCCAGCACTGGTCATGGATATTGTAAAGCATCGTCCGGGATGCATTGGTGATATCAGTGGCATGCGTGGCCCCCTTCGTAAACTTATATATCAGCCACGAGTCGACCGTACCAAACTTCAACCGACCGGCTGCGGCCTTTTCGCGGGCTCCTTCGACATTGTCCAGAATCCATTTTAATTTGGTCGCTGAGAAATAGGCATCAATAATCAGCCCGGTTTTGTCCCGGATCATATCTGCATGCCCCGCTGCTTTAAGCTCTTCACAGTAATCCGACGTGCGGCGGTCTTGCCACACGATCGCCCGATGTATCGGCTGTTGGGTTTCCGTGTCCCATACCACCGTGGTTTCCCGTTGGTTGGTGATTCCGATTGCTTCGATATCCTGGGCGTCCAGATCGGTTTGAGCCACCACCTCGGCAGCCACCGAAGACTGTGTCGACCAGATCTCCTGAGCGTCATGCTCTACCCACCCGGCTTTTGGAAAATATTGCTGAAAAGGTTTTTGAGCGACAGAAATGATCTCCCCGGAATGATTAAAAATGATCGCCCGGGATGAGGTCGTTCCCTGATCCAATGCTAAAATGTATTTCTTTGACATAAAATTAAATTTATTTGATTCTTACTACTAACCGTTCGTCTAATAGTGTGAGAACTGTGAATTTCAAAAAAAATTTAAAGTAAGAAACTTTTTCAGGACTATAGACTTTTCCATCTGTATTTTTTTGCCAGGGCTTTGAATGCATCTAAGTCTGCTTTAAGATCATACACCTCCGATCCCAGTTCTTCTTGCAACATCGCTCCGATCTCCGGAGCTATTTTAAGCGCACGGTCTGCATCCAGGACCAGCAACCGCATCCGGCGACTCAAAATATCTTCGATGGTCAATGCATACTCTTCCCGAATCATATACCGCACGTCGCCGGCGGTCCACGGGTATCCGACCACAATTTCATTCCCCTCCACCTTAGACTCAACCTTAACCTCAGCATTTCCTTCCTCGCCCAAACCATATTTTTTATCCAACGCGGATACCCAAACCGGGAGGTGGTCGGTCCGACAGGTTTTTTCTGAAAGTCGACCGAGTTTGATGGCTTCATCCACGGCATCTTCGGCCATACGCCGGTACGTGGTCCACTTCCCCCCGATGATGGTTATCATGCCATGCGGTGAAGTTAGCACGCGATGCCCTCTGGAAATTTCTTTCGTTTTATGTCCGGACTCTTCCGGGGCCGCCAAAGGGCGTAATCCGGCAAATACAGATTGGATGTCAGACGCCTTGGGAGAAGGTGTCATGTACGCATCAGCCGTTTCCAGAATAAAGTTAATTTCCTGGTCCGAGGGTTGCGGCTCCTTGTTCGTCTCCTCCACAGGTGCATCCGTCGTCCCGATTAAAGTCTTGTCGTACCACGGAATGGCAAAAAGGACACGTCCATCGGACGTCTTCGGAATCATAATGCCATGTCGGCTTTTCAGGAACCGTCCATCTACCACGATGTGTGCACCTCGGCTTGGTGCAATCAAAGGCCGGGTCTGCTCTTGTTCCATCCCCAGAATATCGTCCACATACACCCCCGTGGCATTGAAGACCGTTTTGGCAGAAAGAGCTATTTCCTGATCTGAAATGTGATCTTTAAACTTCAAATGAAAAACATCTGCTTTTTCGTCCTTATCAATTTGATTGACCTCCGCATAGTTCAGCACCGCAGCACCGTGCTCCTCAGCTGTTTTGGCCAGTGAAACCGCCATCCGACTGTCGTCAAACTGTCCATCGTAATAAACAATTCCTCCTTTTAACCCCTTTTTTCGAATGGTCGGTAAAAATTTCTCCACCGATGACGAAGAGATATACGTCGAACGACCCAGACTCCGCTTTCCTGAAAGCAGATCATATAGTTTCAGGCCGATGTAATAAAATGGAATCTCCCACCACTGATAAGCCGGCACTACAAAGGGCAAATCCCGCACCAGTGCCGGTGCATTTTTACGCATGATGCCGCGCTCTCGCAAGGCTTCCAACACCAGTCGAACATTCCCCTGTGCCAGGTATCGAACTCCACCATGGACCAACTTGGTACTCCGGCTGGATGTCCCCTTGGCAAAGTCATCACGCTCCAACAACACCGTCGAATACCCCCGGCTGGCAGCATCTACTGCGATCCCAACACCAGTTGCTCCGCCACCAATGACGACCACATCAACGGGTCCGTCTGCTTTGGTTATCCGGTGCATCATTTCATTTCGCCACATAGGTATATGAATTAGTATTTACATCAAATAATATGAACATAGGTATTTGAACCTTCTCTTCCAAACTCCTAATATTTTGACAAATATCTTAAAATATTTTTAGCATGAAATGGATTGACTCAATTTGTTTGGCTTTCGAAACATAGACTTAATTTTCATAATAACTCATCACCAGGGTTTGACAATCCTGGTGATGAAGGTAAATACATCCACTCACATGCCCGAAGAAAGCCCGGCTGTACATTCCGCTTATTTTGACAAATAGTGTATATTCACCTTTCGATTTCAAAAATCTATTCAATCATATTCGTATGAATCACGTCACAAATCAAATAAGAACTCGGCTGGTTTTCCTACCAGTACTTCTCACCATGCTTGTCGTTATGGGAACCAATACGGAACTGACGGCACAGGATCGGAGTGTCATGACCTACAACCTCCGTAATAGTAATGCCAATGACGGCGAAGACATCTGGGACAATCGCAAAGAAAGCCTGGTTCAGGAAATCGCTTTTTATGAACCTGATTTTTTGGGCGTTCAGGAAGCTTTGCATTCGCAGATGGAATACCTGGATGAGCAGCTCCCACAGTACGCTTATATCGGGGTGGGTCGGGATGATGGAAAGACCCGGGGTGAATACAGTGCTATCTTTTATCACAAAGATCGGGTGAAATTGCTGACCGGTTCAACGTTTTGGCTCTCCGAGACACCGGATAAAATATCGAAGGGATGGGATGCCGCTCTACCCCGGATTGTGACCTACGGTCATTTTAAATACAAGAAAGGAAAAAAAGATAAAATCTGGTATTTCAATACGCATTTTGATCACCGGGGGACAGAAGCCCGTGAAAAAAGCGTCGAACTAATCATCAAAAAAGTCCACGAACTGGCCAACTCCAAAGAACCGGTTCTGATCTCGGGGGACTTCAATCTCACACCGGACTCCAAGCCGATTCAGCACATGTCCAAAGCGTTTAACGACACCTACACCCATTCCCGGGTACCCGCTTTTGGGCCAGCCACCACCTTTCAAGGCTTCAACATCAATGCCCAAAACGACAAACGCATTGATTATATATTTACCAATGACCATGTTCAGGTGCTGAAAACCGCTATTTTGAGCCATTGGATCGACGGACACTTTAACTCGGACCACTTCCCGGTGTTGAGTTATTTCCGGGTGAAATAAGATTACTTTATTTCTCGCAAAGACGGTAAGACGCAGAATGTTTCCCGCAGATCTCGCAGATTTTCGCAGATATTAATCCATGCAAACCGTGCTGGGGGACAGGTGTAAGTCTCCCCTTTCCCACCCGACTTACACCACAGGATTCTTCCCCCACCTCCGTGCCGGCAGGTATGGTCTATGGGTTGACAAATGATATATGGAAATAACAATCAGTAGTTCCCGCAGATACGACAGATTTTCGCAGAGGATTACCCTTACAAACTGTCCAGGTAGTGCTGAGAAGGTGTAAGCGTCCTTTCTCTCTCAACAGGCTTACACCGCAGGATTCTTCCCCCACCTCCGTCAGGTACGGTCTATGGGTAGAAAACAATCCGTCTTTTTAAAAATAATGTTAATCCCTGTCCGGAAGCTGGCCGGTAAGAAAAGGCTCACCAGTTTATCATACCATACCCCGGCCCGTGTATTGCGCGTAAAGTAATTTTTTATCTCAAAATCAACCGTTTCCAAACCCGCCTGATCGGCCATCTGCCGGAGTTCAGGGACCGTATATTCGCGAAAATGGCCGGGATTATCCCGGGTTTCCCGTATCATTTCATACGGATTGGATCCGGCCAGGAGTCTCAGACGACGCTCAAGCGCCACTGCATTCGGAGTACCGATAATCAGAAAGCCACCCGGATTCATGATGGAAGCAATAAACCGGAAGACATGTACGGGACTGGTATACAGGTGTTCGAGTACCTCGGCCATGACGACGATATCCATTTTGGGCGGCGCAATCCATTTCTCGGGATATTGGGCATCATTCAGATCAAAAGCATGAAAATGATCTTTGTTTATTTTGATAACCGGCGGAAAATGCCCGCCCCGGCTGGCTTCGTGCGCAAACCCCAATGTATAGAGGTCATCATCTTCCAGATTACTTTGGAGGATATCGGTAAAAAAGCTCGGTCCGATGTCCATGACCCGGATCGGACCATTGCCAAAATTTGAACGAACTTTCTGTACCATCCGCCACAGGTAGGCAAAGCGCCGGGCATGGGTATGCAAATAGGTTTCTGCTTCCGGGTCCAGTTCCATGGCAGCATACCGGTCTATAATTTCCGATTCGGAGTTCATTGGATTGAATTTTGGTGGGTAAATATAAGGAAACAATATTAAGCGCAATTGGAATAATGTAGCAAAAGCATCTTGCTTTTGGGAGTCTGCCCCGAGCCGGTCTTATCTATACGACGAGGCACTACTTTCAAAATCACTAAACCAAATAAACACTCCAATCGAAAGCCTAAGAAGATCACTTATAAACAAATAATGATTGATGGGATTAATTTCTGAATAGTTATAAACTTAACCAACAATAACCTCCCCCCCCCGTTATATATAAATAAACCAACCACAAACCCAATTCACCATTAAATAACAGTACCCGGGGCACGCGATAAAACCAATTATTTTGAAATCACATCTGACACTTGGCTTTATTCTGCTTTTAATTCAGGGATACGGGCAAAACCTCATCCCCGATCCCTATTTCAATCAATTACGAAATTGTTCAGCCCCACCCAAGGATGATTTTGTTCAATATTGGTATTGTCCTACTGATTACCAGTGTCATGTCTATCATATTTGCAATGGTAATATCCCATTTTTTCCTGCCGGGGACCAACATAGGAAATTCCCAAAAATCGGAAATGGAATGATGTCAATAACATTGCTGTCAGACCTAAAATCAGAGTCAAAGTCCTATATTGCTTCCCCACTATACATACCTTTAATAAAGGATCAAGCTTATTATGTGCGTTATTTTATCAGCCCCAAAAAGTACAATCGTCAACTTCCCAATATAGTGGCGGATGCAGCGGGGATGTATTTAACTCCCGAAAAAGTCCAGCTAGATATCATTACCACCCTTCCATTCACTGCCCAGATAGAGCGTAAGGGCACCTTCTTCGAGGATTATGATCGCTGGTACAAAGTTCAGGGGAAGTACATCGCTCGTGGGGGTGAAAAATACGCCATTATTGGGAATTTCAGATCGGATGAAGAGTCAAACTATAAATATACCAAGCCTGGTCCCCTTGCCGTTCCCAATTTGGCCTATGTTTTTATCGACGATATACTGATCGAGGCTTTTGACCCACTGCCGGACACCATGCTATTTTGTGCATCTCAAACAACGGTTCTGAATGCCGGGTTTCATGATGCTACCTATCAATGGAACACCGGAGACCGGGATTCAACCATCAGCGTCAGTCGGAGCGGCAAATACACGGTACAGGCCACGATTGACACCCTCGTTTTTGAGGATTCCACCGTTGTGATTTATATGGATGACTTTTCAAATCACACCACGATCGATACTTTTTTTTGCACAGATTCGGAGCTTATTCTCGGATCACCGGCCCCCGGGCGAGTTCAGTGGTCCCATGGCGGTAATTCCCCTGTGATCCCGATCCGTGAACCGGGCACATATCAGCTCTCCGTGGAAAACACCTGCGGCACCTATCAGTTCACCTATCAGGTTTCAGAAAAAGTCTGTGATTGTGAACTGGATCTTCCCAACGCTTTTTCGCCCAATGGAGACAACCGAAATGACATCTTCACGATCATCGATCAGTGCCGGTTCCGGAAATGGTCACTGGGGTCGTTCCAGGTGTATGATCAATGGGGCGGAATGGTCTATCAGGAGTTGGGTCAATCAGTGCAATGGGACGGGCAAAGTTCAGATGGCGAGGAATTGCCCCCTGGTGTATATACCTTTCGATTGACAGCTACCACTCAAAAAAGGAATGAGGAGGAAACGATCCAAAAAGTAGGAACGGTTTATTTATTGCGGTAAAACACATAATTCAATGTATTCCAGGTGAAATTTCAAATTTCGTCTTTTTGGTTTAGAGGCTGTGCAAGATTTGAAAGGAATGAAAAAGTTAGAAACTAAAACATAAAAATTGAGAAATGAAGCATTTACATTTAACAACAGGATTCATTTTATTCTTGTTTACGGTAACATCGAGTTTGGGGCAAGTATCCATCATACCTGGGACGTCTTGGTTTGGCCGGTTCGATGTGAGTGAGAAAATGGTTCAGGTCGAAGAAGCAAACGCAGGTATAGCCATAGCTATGGCGAGGCTTGATGATAAAGAGATGGACCATTTTCCCCCGCAGAAATCGGCTAAAACCAAGCGTTTCAGGTATAGCTCCTCTGTGGGCGGAGGCCCCCTATTTATGGACGGATTTTATGATAATTACCGATCCGGTGTGCAACTTCATCTTGGTTTTCAAACGGCCTATAATTTTAGAAAACTAAAAAGACTCTCCCTTGAGACCGGACTGGAAGGGTATTAAGGTCGCATCGGATATTATGACTTTGCTGGCGGTGGTTCTTCCGGTGTGAATAACGGCAGACCACTGGACAAATCAAAGCAATATGTCCATCATCTCCGAACCGTCGAAATACCGCTTCGAGTAAAATACAATGCATTTGATTTCATGGGAGTGGTAGTGGGTGTCCGAGGGTCTTACCTCGCAGATGGTTATGTGGATCTTCCAGGTTCTGATCAAAAAAGCCGGTATTTGAACTACACCAAAATCGTTCCCGTCGGAGAGGCCGGCCTCTTCTTTCCTGTTGGTAAGCGATTGGTAATCACGGCTAATGCCGTTAAATCCTTGAAAGAGCGTTTTTTTGATGAATATTACATCGATTCGGAAGGTAAAAAAGTAGGGGTTGGCACCTATGCTGACTATGGATTTATGCTGCGGATGTCTTATTTATGGAATCCATAGAAAACAAGTAGAATTCACCGAAAGTATATGACTATAAAAAGATGTATTTCAACGATTGGGCGATGACAGCTAGGTTACAACCTTTATTGATTTAAAAATAGAAAATTAAAAAGTTTATGTTAGAATGTATTGCCTATAGATTAGCGTTAATTTTGGCGTATTCTATAGTCTTTTATACTTCACTATCGTTCGTACGAGCCCAGAATATCCAGATCAGGGTTACCGATGAAAAAGATAAAGAAGTGCTTTCTGCGGCACTTGCCCAGAATCAGCGCACTGGTCAGTATGGACTGGCCGATGAGCAGGGGTTGATCCATATCCACGGGCTATCCGGAGATTCTGTGGAAGTGCATTGCCTGGGGTATAAGGACACGACCATCATCATTGAGAAAAAGGTGTCCAGCTACAAAGCTTCATTAAATCCAATGGTGCTGGCTCCACTCATCGTATCGGAGAGCTTGCACAAAAAGGCGGCTCAGGGTCTGCAAAGTACTCCCATGAAGTTCCTCACCAGCGTACCGGGACTCACGGGGGAATCGGACATACTGAAATCCCTGTGGTTTCTACCCGGCGTTTCCGGTGGTAAGGAAGGATACGCTCACTTATTCGTACGGGGCGGTCAACAGGATCAAAACCTTATCCTGTACGATGGCGCTACGCTGTTCAATATCAATCATCTGGGTGGGTTTATTTCCTTATTCCACACCGAAATTATTCAGAATGTTGATTTTTATAAAAGCTACTGGCCCTCTGCCTATGGTGGACGCCTGTCCTCCGTCCTCAATGTGTCCACCCGGAACGGCAACAAAGATCACTTCGAAGGAGAAGTTGACATCGGATTGTTAACTGCCAAAACCAGCATCTCCGGGCCACTCTCCACCAATGGACAGACCTCCTTCAGCGTAGGCGCACGGACGACTTTTATTGATCTTATCTTTCTTCCCCGACGGATCCGCATCGCCAATCATAAAACGCACGGGAATATTCCGGGATACACCTTTTATGACCTCAATGCCAAGATCGATCACCAAATCAATGAGAATCAGGGACTATCCTGGTCACTATACCATGGTAGTGATATACAGCTGGGACACAGCTATGAATTCGTCAATAAAGCGCCAAATGAAAGCATTAAAAAGTATGGATTACGAAACTGGACATCCTCCCTGAATTACTACTGGATCCGCAATGTTCAGCACAGCTTTCAATTTCATATGAGTTATTCCGATCACAGTAACTACCTCAAGGGCACCAATGAATATGCCGATACAGACTTTCAACAAAACATCATATCAACCATACATACAGCCCGGGCGTCCAACAATGACATCTATTCGGTAAAAGCCAGGGCATCCGGTCGTTATTATGGCACCGGAAACATGAAATTCCGCTATGGACTGGAAGCAGAACACATTGGGTATCAGTTTCGGTTCGACCGCACGGAGCAGATCCAATCCCAATGGACTGAGACCGAAGATTCATTTACCGGACGTATAAAACAAGATCCTTCCTTCACCTTCGCCACCTTCTTCGATTCCGAAATCCAACTGGTTCCTTCCCTGATCCTGAAAGGTGGCTTGCGACTTTCAAATTTTTCATCCGAAAACTTCAACCAATGGCTCCCGGAACCCAAAGGCATGTTGACATGGAATCTATCTCCACGATCGTCTTTAAATGCTTCCTTTAATCATCAGGCTCAGCCGGTTCATCTGATCGCCTATAACCTGGAGGGATTTTTCATCGAAAACTTTCTGACTTCGGACCAAAACATTCGTCCCTCTACATCGGATCAGTGGTCACTGGGATACTTCAGAACCTTTGACGAAGGAATCGACAATTTTTCTGTGGAAACCTTTTACAAAAAACAAGATAATATTCTAAAATACTTTTTACCCCAGTCCGACATCCAGAACATCCTGAAATTCCAGGACCACCTTCATAGCAATGGCGAGACCAAAAGCTATGGGTTGGAAATGATGGTTCAAAAAACGTCAGACCCCTTCCATGGTTCTCTGTCCTATACCTGGTCTCAAACAAAATCTACATTCCCTACCCTCAATCAGGGGAAAAGCTTCCCCAGTGATTTTGACTACAGACATTTGATCAACACACTATTTATTTACCACATGAAGCATGACCTCCAATTATCTTTCCAATGGACCTACCAAACCGGAAGACCCATTACCTGGAGCAACGAAGAAGTGCGCTCCAACCCACTCACCGGAACCAGTTATGAAGCCTTGCCTGGAATCAACAACGAGCGCCTCCCCGCATACCATCGGATGGATATCGGATTGAAAAAGGAACGACTTTCCGACCAAAATAATAAAAGAAGATGGTTCGGAATCAATGTCTACAATGCGTACTTTCAAAAGAATCCGTATGCACTGGTTCGCCAAAGAGGCCAATGGAAAATCCGGTCTGTTTTTCCCCTCATTCCTTCGATCAATTTTGGATTTGAATTATAAATCAACAGTGACTATGCATCTCATTAAAAGGTTTTTTCCCTTCATCTTGCTAACGCTTATCCTCATCAGTTGTGAACTCTATTCAGATATCGATCGGGCACCCCTCTATCAACCCACCTTGTCCATCCACGCGTTTATGTCACAGCATGACATCCAGGCGGTGGTCAGCTACACCCATCCCCGGGACACCCTGGAAGCACAAGACGTTCCCGACCTACCGGAACTGGAGGTGTGGTTGACCAGAAACGGACAGGCGTCTCATCAATTATCGGCTAAAGGTGAAGGCTATTACAGATTGGATTCGATGGACTTCGAAACAGAGCAGAATTACGCCATTCATGTAAAAGACAAGACAGGTCGTCTGGTCTTAGAATCAGGATCAGATCAGCTGCCCGCAGTTCCCAAGATCCTTTCTGTCCGATACGTCCAGGATACTACTACGATACCGGAGACCAATGTCTTACGATTGGAGTTGGCCAACCCCATCAATAAATACCATGGATTTGATGTGTCCACGTTTTATTCCATTGATTCCGGCACGACCTTCCAAAACTCCCGCGATTCCATCTATGGTATATTCAGATTCAGATCGCTCCTGAAGCCAACAGAAAGCAGCCCGGACACCTTAAGTACGTCGATTAAAACGGCTACTTTTCTCCGACCTGAGCCCGGGGAGCCTGGCATTTACATCAATGCTGTTTCGGTAAAGGTCAGCCATTTCTCCTCAGGAATGATGCTTTTCTTCGAAGAATTAAAGGAGGCAGAACAAAGTTTCAACGAACCATTTGCGACCCGAAGCCCGGTCTATTCCAATATCACCGGAGGATATGGGGTTTTCGGAGCATACCACGCTATAGATACGGTCGTATTCCTCGAGAGATAAGGATTCAATAAGGCTATGGTAAGAAAACGGCATACAGGGACCAACTTCGCATCGGCCAATTCGATTCACCGGTTGAAAATGAATGACAGGAAATACATACAGTATTTCCCGCCACATGGTGGTCCCGATGGGGCAGATATTTACCAATGCAAACCGCCCCGTTGGAAAGGTGTAAGCTACTCCCGCCCGATACGCACCAAAGAGATTGTCCCGCATCAGGCGTGGATTCTTCCACTAAATTCCCGCAGATTACTCATATTTTCGCAGATGTTAATCCATGCAATTCCTGCCGCTCTCCCAACCAGATCCGACCACAGTGCATGCCACACATCAGGCGTGGATTCTTCCACTAAATTCCCGCAGATTACTCATATTTTCGCAGATGTTAATCCATGCAATTCCTGCCGCTCCCCCAACCAGGTCCGACCACAGAGCTTGCCACACATCCGGCGTGGGTTCTTCCACCACCTCCGTGCGGTCAGGTACGGCCCATAGGTAGAAACACCAAGTCAATGGAAATCCCTTGTGAGCCAGACAATCATACGGTTTATGGACAAGCTATTAAAAAAGGTCATTGGCACACGCCAATGACCTTTATACAATATGAATTGAAAGAAATTCATCTGCACCCGGGAATGAAATGCCATGCACTGATCCCCAAAGTGATTTTATTTTTATCGAGATCCCAAAGCAACTACGCTGATTTTTGAGAAGCTAAAGCTCCTGTCTTTATATAGCTAATGCAACGGTCATGTGTGGGGTGTTAGTCCACATTATCATGCAAATACGGGCTGTTGCGTCTGATCTCCGGCTCATCATCTTCCTGATTGTATGTCCAGCTTGGCCCTTCCTCATGGCTCGAATCTACCGGATCATCGAGGTGTACCCGGCGTCGTTTGTAAGCCGGTACATTTTCGAGCTCTACGATATTTTTGTGGGCATACATTTTTTTCTCATCCAATCGGGATGGTTTGAAGGATCGCTCACTAATAGACACATTCTTCCGGGCAACGGGCTTTTGCTCCACGAAAGGTTCTTTCATGGAATTGTGATTTCCAGCAATTTCATCCATGGAAGGTCGTTCCTTCTTCTCATCGAAGATAACCGTGGAAGCATGGTCGTGTGTAGCAACCTCAAAATCGATCTCCCCGGGGGCCGGGGCAGCTTTCACCGGCGTGGGCTGGGCTTTGGGTGCCTGTACCGATTCATTGGCTGGTTCTTCCTCTTTTTCGTCTGAGGAACCTCGGTTAAACCCGGTCGCGATAACGGTCACACAGATTTGCTCACCCAGCGATTCGTCGTAACAGTTCCCCCAGATCAGGTTGGTATCATTCCCTGCTGCTTCCTGAACATGCTCTGTAATCTCAAAGATCTCATCCATCGTAATCTCCTTGGTCCCGGAAGCAATATTCAATAAAATATCTTTTGCGCCACGGATGTCGTTCTCCTCAAGAAGCGGACAATCCAATGCTTCACGAACCGCTACACTTGCCCGGTCTTCGCCCTCACCGGTTGCGATACCCATAATGGCTACGCCACTTTCCCGCATGACGGTATTGACATCCTCAAAATCCACGTTCACATACCCCGGAACGGTAATGATTTCTGCAATCCCTTTGGCCGCTGTGGTCAAAATGTTGTCCGCATGACTAAACGCATCGGACACCCGCAGGTTTCCGTAAATTTCTCGCAATTTATTGTTGGAAACGATGATCAACGCATCTACATTATCCGTAAGCTCTGCCAACCCTTCTTCGGCGTATTGGATTCTTGATTTGCCTTCGAAACTAAACGGCAAGGTCACAATTCCAACGGTTAGAATTCCCTGCTCCCGGGCTGTCTTGGCAATAATAGGGGCCGCACCAGTTCCTGTTCCACCACCCATGCCGGCGGTCACAAAGACCATTTTGGTGCCATCGGCCATAAAGGACTCAATTTCATCCAGAGATTCCAGGCAGGCTTTTTTACCCACCTCCGGTTTGGAACCGGCACCTCGCCCTTCCGTAAGGTTTGGTCCCAGCTGGATCTTAATGGGCACCGGACTCAGGTCCATGGACTGGTGATCCGTGTTGCACAACGCAAAATCGACGCCGACGATCCCCTGCCGGTACATGTGTGTGACGGCGTTACAACCACCGCCTCCGACACCGACGACTTTAATAATTGACTTTTCTCGTGATGGTATATCAAACTCCATAATTTATCTTTTTAAAATGACGTAATTTAATTGTTTTGAATGTTGACTCCTTAGTTTAGATCCGAATCCGGACTGGCTTCAAACCAGTCTTTGGTTTTATGAAACATTCTGTTCCAAAAAGACGGCAGCTCTGGCTCTCTTTCAGGTCGCTGCGATTCCTCTTCCTCGTCGTCCCTGGATTCGTCGTAGTCTTCGACATATCTTCCGGCCTGCTTTTCCTGAGATTCTGCCCGGTGTTCACGGGCAGCAGTATAAGCCGGGGCTGCTTGTTCCTGCGGAACGGTTTCTTCTTCGATCTCTTTTTCAATCGCACATTCGTAGTTTCGGTTTTGCAGGCCACTGAGCAGCAAACCGATCGAAGTAGAGAAAACCGGACTGCTCAAATCTTTAATGTATCCGTGTGCCAGGTGTTCGATCGGATAGGTCACCTTGGTATGGATGCCCGTATGGTATTCCACCAATTCCTCAATGTTTTTGAGCTTGGACCCGCCACCGGTCAACACAATTCCTCCAATCAACCGGTCCTGATACCCCGATTTTTCGATTTCATACATCACGTATTCGAGAATTTCCTCGATCCGGGCTTGGATGATCAGCGCCAGATTTTTCTCGGAAATCTCTTTCGGTGCCCGACCTTTCAGTCCCGGGATCGTGATAATTTTATTTTCCAATACCTCCTCTGCCAATGCCGACCCAAACTTCACCTTAAGTTTTTCGGCCTGGTAATTCATGATCGTACATCCTTCTTTGACGTCGCGCGTCACGACATAGCCGCCAAATGGAATAACCGCAGTATGACGCACTACGCCTTCGTAAAATATCGTCAAATCCGTTGTTCCACCACCAATGTCGACCAGCACAATGCCGGCTTCTTTTTCTTCCTGGTTGAGCACGGCTGTACTCGAAGCAATGGGTTCCAGAGTAATATCGGCGACCTCCAGCCCGGCTTTTTTGATGCACCGCAGGATATTGTTGGAGGCCGTGATCTGTCCTGTGATGATGTGAAAATTCCCTTCCAGACGGATGCCAGACATCCCAATGGGTTCAGTAATACCCCGTTCGTTGTCCACCGTATACTCCTGAGGGATCACATGCAAAATCTTATCCCCCGGAGGCAACACCAGTTTGTACATATCATTGATCAATTTGTCAATGTCCTCCTGACTGATCTCATCATGTGCGTTGTCCCGGGTCAGGATACCATGGTGATGCAGGCTCTTGATGTGCTGTCCGGCAATGCCTACGTGCACCGTTTTAATCTTAGCCTTAATCTGTCGTTCCACAATTTGCACGGCCTCCCGGATCGCCTTTACGGTTTTCTCAATGTTTGAGACTACGCCACGGATGACACCATCACAGGCCACACGACCCAGTCCAAGAATCTCGAGCTTGCCATGCTCATTTTGGACACCGGCCACAACGCAGACCTTGGTCGTGCCAATGTCCACGGCGACAACGACATCTTCAGGTTTGTAATTTTTTGATTTCATAGGTGTATATTTCACGGATTTACGATTTTCTTTCCAATGATTTGATTCTCATAATCGATCACCAACTCACTGTATGTGTTCCAACCAAGACGGCTTAAACCATCTCGCAGGAATATTTTCAAATTTTCAAATTTTTTATCCAGGTCGTTTGTTTTACTCAGACGGATGGTAAAATTCCCAACCAACGGATACAAATGTATTTCATCTTTTTTATTCACGTGGATCTCGCTGACAAAACTGGTCATAAACGGATCCGATTCGATCGCCTGCGCCAACCGGAACAGATCTTTATGCACTGCGCTAGAATCCACATTCTCCTCCAATGGCAATAATGGAATAGCTCCGGTCGCCAACATCGTACGTGGTGTATAATGATCAGAGACAGGCATAGCCACCCCATCCCGATCAATGTAGTAATCACCACCGTTTTGACTTAAAATCCGAAGCTGAGGGATGCGTTCCACAAGCTCGATCTGCAGCACAGAATGTTTATCAATATAAGTCCGGCAATCTTTCACAAAAGGGTTTGATCGATATTTTTCCTCAATGTCAGCCAGCGAAACAGAGTCCACAGCGATGTTCTGCAACCCACCCGAATACAATTCAGCCAACGGATACTGAACGTCTACAGAATCCAACAGACTGTTTTCTGTGGATTGATCCAATACGGTGAATTCAACGCCACTCAGATTTCGTTTTTCCAAAAAGCCAAAAGAGGTATACAACCCGACAACTGCTGCAATAACCAGTACTGAGGCAGCCAATCCGATCAACCGGTTGATATGTTTCTTCCGATCTGTCATGCTTCCTGGGCTAATTTAATAACTTCTGTGGCGATGCGTTCTGCAGCATCGGCCCGGTAAAATGATTTTATATTTCGCTCATATGTTTCCAAAACTTCTTTTTGTCCGACCAATTCTTGAATCCGGTCAATACCCCCATCAACTGCGTTCTTATCCTCTAACAACCCCGCGGCGGCAGATTCGGTAAGCCGCCGGGCATTTTTGGTCTGATGATCCTCCGCCACATTTGGCGAGGGAATCAAAAGAGCGGCCTTACCCAATGCAGCCAACTCTGTCAAAGTTAACGCTCCAGCCCGTGCCACGATCAGGTCTGAAGCTGCATACATTCTGGCCATATCATCTATAAATTTGACCGCCTTCACATTGGGTAGTTGGGCGGTTTTAGATTGACTGTATTCTTCTTCATACAATGCACCATACTGCCAGATATAAAAAATATTGGGCCGGGCTTCAATCGCCGCTGTATTCTGAGCAAACATTTGGTTCAAAGTTCGTGCGCCCAGACTACCACCCAATGCCAGAACCACTTTTTGGTCCTCTGCAATCCCCAAATCCTTGCGCGCTGAAGTCCGGCTCCAGTTGGACGCCAGTAAAGATTGGCGAATCGGATTCCCACTGATCACGATTTTCTCATTTGGAAAATAGGCATCCATTTTCTCAAAAGCCACGCACACCCGATTGACCTTTCGGGCCAATAACTTATTGGTCACCCCCGGATACGAATTTTGCTCCTGAATCAGGGTGGGGATTCCCATCCGATGAGCCACCTCCAGGATCGGGCCACTTGCAAAACCACCCACGCCGACGACTGCATCGGGTTTGAATTTTTTCAACAAGCGATATGATTTGGCCAGGCTACTCACTAATTTAAAAGGAAAAGAAAAGTTTCGCCACATCTTCTGACGATCGAACCCTGAAATCCACAGTCCTTCAATCGGATAACCAGCTGCCGGTATTTTTTCCATTTCCATGCGTCCCTGGGCACCCACAAAAAGAAAGTTTGCCGAAGGATGCAACCGATTGATCGCATCGGCTATCGCCAATGCCGGGAAAATGTGTCCCCCTGTTCCGCCACCACTAATCATGATCTTCATCGCTTTTTTCTTTTAAATGAATTCCATCCCGTTCAACCTGCCGGCTCACACTCAGAATAATACCAAACTGCAATGCTGTAAAAAACAATGATGTGCCTCCCATACTAACCATAGGGAGGGTCAAGCCCGTCGCCGGGACCAGATGAACAGACACCGCAATATTAGCCAGCGCCTGCAATACGATACTCATACACAAGCCAAAAGCCAACAAGGCGCCGAAAGCTTTTCGAGAACGGGTCAACAATTTTGTACATCGAAACAACAACAGTATATACAAAAATAATATACCGAAAGCACCCACCACACCGTACTCTTCACATATGATCGCAAAGATAAAATCGGCATAGGGATACGCTATAAAATTACGCTGAATGCTGTTTCCTGGTCCCTGACCAAGCCAGCCGCCCTGAGCGATAGCAATTTTTGCCTGAATATTATCCCGGCTTGCTTCGCCCATCACAAAATCATTAATCCGACTCATCCAGGTATCAAATCGCGTAAAGTCCGGAAGTACCTGGCCCACCAAAACCAAGAGCGCCAGACAGATAATTCCGCATAAGAATATCAGACCAATATACTTGACTTTTATCCGACCCACAAAAAGCATCACCAGACAAGTCGCAAACAGTATCATTGCCGAAGACAAATCCGCTGGCGCAATCAACATACAGATCACTACTATGGGGAGCAACAAAGGGATAAAAGCTGTCTTAAAATCTTTGATGACCGCCTGTTTGGTCGATATATTTCGTGCTAAGAACAAGATGATGGCCACCTTGGCTAAATCACTCGTCTGAAAGGTCAGTCCGATCAACGGAATGGATAACCAACGACGGGCATCATTGACCTCATCCCCCACAAACATCGTCAGTATCAGCAACCCAATGGTCAATACCAGAAAGGAAGGTGCAATGGCACTGAAAAACTGGTATGGAATTTGATGTACCACATACACAATAAAACACCCGGCCATAATGACCAAAAAATGTTTCATAATGTGATAGCCCGCACCAGAACCACCGAACCGGTATTCCATAATCCCGGCCGAAGAATACACGGCCAACATCGAAGCGAGACACAACAATCCAAATACGATCCAGATCGACCGGTCGCCTCGTGCATTTTTGAGAATTGTTTGGACAAAAGTCATCACAGTTTTCTTTCAATTCAATAATGTCAACATGAATAGGAAAACAGGGCGCAACACTTCGGTGCGCCCTGAATGACAAATTTTATGCCCCTACGGACAATCTATTCCATTGAAACCTTAGTAGAAATTTTGTCATTGTTTTCGCATTACTTCTATTGACTAAACAAATATAAAAAAAATCTTATATTTAAAATTATTTTTATTCATTTTTCTTTCATTATTAGGAAAATAAAGATATTGATAATCAATAATATATGCCTAAACGGCCGATTTAATCATCTTATTTTCAAGGTTATAACAGCTATCACTGCAAGCATCACTCCTACAATCCAAAATCGGGAAACAATTTTTGATTCGTGATACCCAAGCTTCTGATAATGGTGATGCAAAGGAGACATCTGAAATATACGTCGTCCCTCGCCGTATTTTTTCTTGGTGTACTTGAAGTAACTCACCTGCAAGACCACACTCAATGCTTCCACCAAAAAGATCCCGCAAAAGATCGGGATCAACAATTCTTTTCGCAGCAATATGGACATACTGGCTATAATCGCACCCAGTGTCAGACTTCCGGTATCTCCCATAAAAATGGTGGCAGGATAGGCATTGTACCATAAAAAACCAACACAAGCACCAACAAAGCACGCTGTAAAAACCACCAGTTCGCCCGTGGCAGGCAGGTAAAATATATTCAGATACTCGGCAAAAATTGTATTTCCCGACACATAGGAAAAGATACCCAAAGTGGCGCCGATAATCGCCGAAACACCAGTAGCCAACCCGTCCAGACCATCGGTCAGATTACTGGCATTGGATACCGCTATTATGATAAATACAACCAACGGAATAAAAATTAATGCGGCATTGGTGCGGCTGTGTGAACTCACCGGTATAATCTGACTGTAATCCAGTTGATTCTCTTTCAGGAAAGGAACATTGGTCAGATAATTGTGCACATCAACGTAGGCGTTATCCTGAAATTCAGCAGACGTCGTATTTTGTTGCTCCAACTGGGAAGGCTTGGCCAGTTTTTTATCGATCCGAACCGTAATATCCTGTTGTGTCATCATCGTGATACTAACCACCAACCCCAGAATTATCTGCCCCATCACCTTGAACTTTCCTTTCAGTCCAGTTTTATTTTTTCGAAAAACTTTAATGTAGTCATCTATGAAACCGATCAACCCCATCCATACGACCGTGAATATCATAAGCTGAATGTAGATATTGGACAGATCAGCGAGCAATAAAGTAGGCACCAAGATGGCCAGGATAATAATCACCCCTCCCATCGTCGGTGTTCCTTCCTTGGATTTCTGACCAGACAATCCAAGATCCCTAACTGATTCTCCAATCTGCTGCCGGGCTAAAAACCGAATAATTTTTTTACCAAAAAACAGGGTAACGATCAAAGATATGATTACTGCCAAGGCCGATCGGAACGAGATATACTGAAACAACCGGGCTCCCGGTAAATCAAACTGCGTCTCGATATATTCAAACAGGGCGTACAGCATAGATCACCATTTTATTTTTTGCGTCAGCGCTTTTTTCAGCTCTACACGGTCATCAAATGGATTCTTAACGCCATCAATCTCCTGATACTGTTCGTGCCCCTTACCGGCGACAATGACTACATCACCGGCTCGAGCCAATGATACAGCCAATCGAATAGCTTCCCGGCGATCTACGATTTTGAACACCTTGGCTTTCAATGGAGCATCCAACGAATCATACATCTCATCAATGATCTTCTGTGGATTTTCATTTCTGGGATTGTCCGAAGTAAACACCGCGATATCGGCATTTTGGGCAGCAGCCCAACCCATGGCCGGTCGCTTATCCCGATCCCGGTTCCCTCCACATCCCAGAGCTATAATCACCCGGCCATTGTGCTCGATGATATCCTGAGCAGCCTGGGTTACCTTTTCTACCGCATCCGGCGTATGTGCATAATCCACAATCCCCACAGGAGCTTCGGCCTCAATTTCTACCGGAAGTTTAACCCGCTGAAAGCGTCCGGGTGCTTCCTGCAACATAGACAGCCCTTGCAACACTTCCACTTTATTCATCCCGCACAGATCAGCCACACCATATACGGCCAAAAGATTGTATGCATTGAAACGCCCCGTAATCCGAGTCAATACATCCTGTCCATCCAAATGGATGGTCATGGCAATCAAATCCATTTCCAAAATCTGACAGGTATAATCAGCCATGGATCGAAGCCCGAAGGTCTGTGTCCTTGCCTGGGTGTTTTGAATCATAAACATTCCATTGCGATCATCTTCATTAACGAGCGCAAAGGCATCGGACTTCAATCGGTCAAAAAACGATTTCTTGGCGTCCCGATAATTTTTAAATGTAAGGTGATAATCCAGGTGATCGTGCGTGATATTCGTGAATACGGCTCCATCAAAATCAAGCGCCTCCACCCTTTTCTGATCGAGGGCATGAGAGCTGACTTCCATAAATACATAATCACATCCCTGGTCAACCATTTCCGCCAATCCTTTACTTAACGACACGGGATCCGGCGTCGTAAGGCGGGCAGGCAACTCGGTAGTATGACTCTTGTTGATAATGGTCGAAAACATCCCAGCCCGGTATCCCAGGTATCCAAAAAGCTGGTGCAACATATACACCACACTAGACTTCCCGTTAGTTCCGGTCACTCCGATCAATTTCAGCTGACGACTCGGATAACCATAAAACCATTCTGAAATGGAAGACGCTGCTTTGCGGGCATCAGCCACCTGAACCCAGGCGACCGCTTCTGGGAGGTCAGTTAAGTCCGGTGCGTTTTCGGAAACGACCACGGTGGCGCCATTATTGACTGCTTGTGCCACATATGCATTTCCATCCACTTCCGTACCGATTATTGCTATAAAAACATAAGACGACTTCACTTCACGACTATCTATAGCAATGCCCTTGATCTCCTTGCTTTCGTCTCCAATGACGTGAAGGAAACCGATGGCAGAGCACATAGATTTTATAGTGCGGTTCGTCATCCCAGCGTTAAAAATATTTTTTTATTATTAATGGGAGATCCTGGCTCAATAGATTGTCTGGTCACCTTACCGGTACCCTGCACAACCACTCGCACATCCAGATTCTCCAATAAATATAAAGCGTCTCTCAAGCCCATGCCCACCACATTTGGGATGGCCTTCTCTCGAACAGCACGAGGTGCCAGGGTAAAATCGGTTGAATCCTGCAAGATCACTGTCCATTCGCTTTCTGTGGACTTTCTTGTTTTGAGACCTAAGTAGCCAAAGACGGTTTCGAAGTCTTTGGAATATCCGACTTCGTAAACGGGCAGTTGGATCTGTGCAGAGGCGAGCATAGGCTTGTCGTTGAGTACCTTCATAAGGTTAGGATCTGTTGCATAGCAATAATCTACAATCTCCTTAAACACAGGTGCGGCAATTTTACTGCCGTAATACGCATGTTTTTTGGGATCATTGACGACCACAATGCAAGAATATTTGGGTTGATCCGTCGGGAAGTACCCAACAAACGACGCTATATATTTTTTTCTTTTGGCATCTTTATCAGCATAATTTATGCGTGTCGTACCAGTCTTACCAGCGACACTATAATCTGGACTGATCAGATTTTTTCCAGTTCCATTCAGCACCACTTCTTTTAGTAGATGCTGTGCTTTTTTTATCGATGATTCAGACGCAATTCGTACTGATTTCATATTTGGATGGATCATCCGAACCAGAGACCCAGACTTCATCACTTTTTCACCCAATCGGGGCGGCACATAATACCCGTCATTCGCGACCGCATTGTAAAAAGCCAGTATCTGCAGTGGCGTGGTTCGCAACTCATACCCATGCGCCATATATGGTATTGACATCACAGAGCTCCACGTTCCTTTCTTCCCGGGAATGTTTTTTCGCTCTTCTTTGGAATAAATATCGGGCTCTGGCTCCCCGGGAATTTCAATACCTGTTTTAGATTTCAGATGAAATTGCTTCATGTATTTAAAAAAACGGTCGGGCCCGTCATCACTTCTAAAATATTTAATGGCGAGTTTGGCCATTCCCACATTTGAAGATATAGCAAAATTATGTTCGATCGTTGTAGTATCAAATGGATGACCTTCTGAATCCCGGATGATTCCGGATCCCACCCGCATGTATCCTGGTCCCAAACTAACCGGGTCATCCAATTCCAGATCCTGATCTTCAAACAATGCAAGCATCGTTGCCAACTTAAAAGTAGAACCAAGTTCATACAACCGACCCACCCCATAGTTCAGATTTTCATAGTACCCGCCTGAAGCCGTTTGCCCCAGATTTGCAATAGCTTTGACATGGCCTGATTTCACCTCCATAACGATTGCAGTCCCCCACTCAGCCTCATGCTCAGTCAACACCTGACGCAGCGAGTATTCTGCAATATCCTGCAAATTCACATTTATGGATGTTTGCAAATCATGGCCCTCCTGTGCATCAATCTCGGTCAGATCATGTATCGGTATATCAATTCCCCGGGCAATTCGCTGCACATAACGCAATCCGTCTTTCCCCCCCAACAAGTCATCGTAATACATCTCGAGTCCCAGTGGTTTTCGATCCCCCGCCATCCGACCAATCGAACGGCTCGCGAGATTTCCATAGGGCTTCAATCTACTGGATTTGCGCTCCAGCACCAATCCTCCTTTGTAGCCGCCCAAGGACAACAATGGATACTTCTTTACTTTTTCCACTACCGTAAAATCGGCATTGCGGGCTATTAAAAAGGAACGCACCCGATCCTTCCGCGCCCGAACCAATTTTTGCTTGATCTGAGCTACACTTCTTTTTGGCCATATATCGCGCTGAAGATAAATACTCAGCGAATCTACATGCTGGTTAAAATACTCATCGCGCATAGCTTCTGATCCAAAATCAATCCGAATATCGAAATAAGGAATACTGGTCGCCAACAAGCTTCCATCATCCGCATATATATTCCCGCGCTGAGCCTCTACGTTTTGTTTGCGGATCGAATAATCTTCACCACGCTGTATCCAATAAGCCCGTTCCACCGTATCAATCTTTATGACCTGCCCCATGATCACCACGCTAACCAATACCAACACATAGAAGGTAATGTAGGCCCGGCTCAATATTTCTTTTCGGATACTCATCGTTTTTTCCGGGATTTAATAATCACTGGCTTTGAACCTTCTTTCCCGATCGCATTTTCATCCAATCGTCCTTCCAGGCTTGACAAAGAAGCTTCGCTCATCCACTCTGCTTTGAGCGTCAGATACTTCCAGTTTAATTCCTTAACTTCCTTTTTCAAGTGGGTGATTTTACGAATCTTCTGTTCAGCAATGTGTGAGTTCATGATCGCCACAAAAGAAAGCACAAATAGAAACAGCACATACACCGTATGATTTCCGAGCCACTCATACACTACTTTACTTGATATTTTTCTTTGCTTCAATTTCATCTATCCCAATCTTTCTCCAATCCTCATTTTTGCACTACGTGATCTACTATTTTGTTTAACCTCTTCCGAATCCGGCAACACCGGCTTTTTGGTTATCATTCGCCAATGACGAATGGACTTCCCATAACTATCCTTTATCTCCTGTCGGTCAAAAGACCCATGCTTCAAATAATTTTTCACCAACCGATCTTCCAATGAGTGAAACGAAATTACTACAACCCGCCCCCCAACGGCCACTATCTCCGGAAGTTGTTTCAAAAATTTCTTCAACACCCCCATCTCATCATTCACCTCAATACGAACAGCCTGAAAAACCTGGGACAGATACCGCATCTTACTCCCCCGGGCATTTGATTCCGCAATAGCCACCAAATCCAGCGTAGTTTCGATCGGTCGCACCTTACGGGCATCCACCACAGCTTCAGCCAAATTTTTGGAATTTCGTATTTCTCCATAATCAGAAAACATATACCACAACTGCTCCATCGAATAATCATTCAACACCTGTCTGGCTGTACGTGCTGCGTTCTGATTCATCCGCATATCAAGCGGTGCCGAAAACCGATAGGAAAACCCACGTTCACCCTGATCAAACTGCATGGACGACACGCCAAGATCCACCAGAACCCCATCCACAGATCCAATACCATCAGCCTTCAACACATCAACCATGTCTGCAAAATTGTTATGCCGCAATCGCAATCGAGAGTCATCGTATGCCGCCTGCAATACCGACAAATCCTGATCAAATCCATACAACACCCCGCCTCCCAACTGGCCCAGAATTTCGCGACTATGCCCTCCTGCTCCAAACGTTCCGTCCACATACACTCCACCTTCCCGGATTCTCAGCCCGCTGACAGCCTCTTCCCGAAGTACAGAAAAATGACTCATTCCTGCTCGCTTTCATCCGGTCCGGCACCACCCAGCACCTGCTCAGCCAACTGAGAAAATTCATCAGGCTCCGCATCCAACATTCCATAATAAATCTCCTTGTCCCACACCTCAATCCGATCCAGATAAGCAAAAAGAACAGCATCTTTTTGAATATCTGCGTATTGCAATAAGTTTTTACCGATTAATACCCGATCAGCTGAGTCTGTAGTTACACTGTTTACCCCTCGAAAAAAATACCGGATAAAATTCCGATCCTTTTGGCGATACACATTCAGATCATTGATTCCTTCGACGATTTTATCCCAAACTTTTTCAGGATACATCATAATGCACTTCTCAAACCCCCGATTCACAAAGAAGGTCGACGGAGAGAGTCCGCCCAATTGCTTGAGCAGCTGAGCCGGCATTTTCAACCGACCCTTGCCATCCAGACGACATTCATATTCACCGTAGAGCTGAACCATACATTTTATTTCAAGCTTGTAACTCAAAAGTAAAGATTCCTCCCACATTCCTCCACCTTTTAACACGATACATATAAAAAAAGTATATATTTCCCACTCCTTCCCCCAGAATCGTCAACAAATGTAGTCATTTTGACAACATACTATAATCTAATTAGTTAAACAGATTAGTTATTATACATTTTTATCTGTTTATCAGCATTTTATACATTCTAATATATATCATTTTACATAATATGAAAGTGGTAGATTGTGGGATGCTAATTGAAATAAAATGGAGAAAGCGAGAAAAATTGGAGTAAAATGGGTCGCCCTGGGATCACAGCGGGAAAATCGTGACTTTGTTTTATCCTGGAGCTGAATATTGAATAGCGGGGCAGCAGACAGGTTTATCCAGATGCTCATCTACAGATAAATGTAAATACATCAACGGAGGAGAATCTTACATTATGCATACATGATCGGAGTATATTAGGGCTTTGGATGTACCAGCCTGGCGTGGTACTAATACCACATGTATTTGATAATGCCGTATAAAATTTTGTAAATATTCAAAGATTGTCGAGAAATAAAACGGAGGTATAACTGGAGTTACACCGAGTGTTTTTGACGAAGCGAATCGAAGTATATTTTGCAATATAGGCGGCAATTATGAATTCAAATGGTTTTAATGCCAACTAGTCAGATGCAGATGCCAGGAAGGACTGATTAACCCGCTTTATTCACCACGTCAATCTTTTATGCTGCCTAATTTCCAGTACATCAATTGCTTAATTCCCAAAATTGGGCATATTACATAGCCCATTATTGAGTGACGTTTGACTTTTGACCCATACATTATCCTCGGGACAGAGCCCTCTCACAGTCTAGGCGGGCTCTGGTCGGAGTGCCAGGCAGACCGATGACGCCCAATTCGCTTTTGATGGAGCGAAGCGATATACAACCGTGCCACTGTCATCGAATGACCAGAACCTACATTTGGTGAGTAAACGGAAGGCTCCTCTCCAAGGATGAATGCATCAGAAACCAAAGCGATCCCAAACATCAGCCATTTTCATTCACCTTGTAATCTTTGGTAAAAGAATCCAATTTCATTTTCAGAACCCCAAAAATAGCTTCATGAACAATGTTGGTAGACATTTTTGACTTTCCCAGTTCCCGGTCTTTAAATAGGATGGGAATCTCTTTGATTCTAAATCCGGTCGTCCAGGAGGCAAATTTCATTTCAATCTGAAACGAATACCCAACGAATCGAATTTTATCCAGATTGAGCGCGCTCAGCACTTCATTTTTGTACCCTACAAAACCCGCGGTCACATCGCGGACAGGCATCCGCGTAATCATCCGCACATAAAAAGAGGCTCCCTTGCTCAGCCACAGTCGTTTGCGAGGCCAGTCAATGACCCCACCGTCTTCCACATATCGACTGCCAACTACGACATCAGCCTGATCACGCGTCAGCACCCCAGCCATTCGTACCAGATCTTTCGGATTGTGTGAAAAATCCGCATCCATTTCATAAATAAAGTCATAATTATGAGCCAATGCCCATTTAAATCCATGAATATACGCCGTACCCAATCCAAGCTTCCCGGTTCTTTCTTCCAAGTGCAACCCGGGCGTGACTTTCTGCACATCACGGACTATATCTGCAGTTCCATCGGGGGATCCGTCATCGATGACCAATACATCAAAAGAAACTGACAATTCTTTTACAGCGGATATGATGGAGCGAATATTCTCCTTTTCATTGTACGTGGGAATGATAACAAGATGTGACTTCACATTATAGGTTTTGACTGGCGTCAAAGATAGAAAATCATTTGGAATGACCATACTCTGATCCCATTTCGATGGATGGAATAAGAGTCTGCCTTAAAATCGGGCATCCTTCTTGTTTTTACTGAATCACCAATTTCCGTACTACCACGCCGTTACTCACTACAATAGATATAAAATAGATACCGGGAGGCCAATTTGACACCGCTAAATAATACTCGTTTGTGATATGTTCCCGGACAGATATCTGTGCGCTTACCTTTCGCCCCAAATTTTCTGACACCAAAACATCTTCAATCGGGAGTGCCGATTGAGAAGTATTAATATGGACATAGTTCGTGGCTGGATTGGGATAAAGTGTGATATCAATATGCTCCAGCACCTTTTCCGATGCGGTAGAAGTTCCTGCAATGGTAAAATCTCCACTTTCATCACTGTAATCATCTCCGGCATTGTCCTCCACCACCCTTATCCGGGCCTCCTTGGTGGCGGTGGACGGAACAATCCAATCATAGGCCAACGTCTTCACATTAATATCCAGTTTTAAAGCTTCATAGGTCTTACCCCCGTCAGTAGAAAAATAAAGATCCCAATTTTGGGTGACTTGTGCTATCGTTTCTTCCCATTCGATCTTAACCGTTGCACCGGGATCAAGCGTCTCTCCCCCTTTTGGACTTTTGAGGTTTACGTGTGCCATAGCGGACATGGTCACCATCATGCTGAAAATAAGGAAAAGAAATTTTATGCTGTGGTAAGGTTTCATATGCTATCAGTTTCACCACCCGGGGACGGGTGAAATCTCAAATAAAATAACTACATAGATAAAGGTAAGAAAAATGGTATTTGCAGCATCATTCCTGCCGATCGATCCAGTACATACATCCTCAAAATGACACCATCGCATAGTACACCACGATAAGCAGCAGGGCAATTAAGCCATAAGCCAAGAACAAGAGTGATCGATGCACGTTCTTAAACTTAACCGCAGCGATTTTCGAAATAATATAAATCTGTTGCCCCAACTGATCAAACAAAGCATCTTCATTAGTGCTGATTTCGTGAAAGGTCTTTGAAAATTGCTTGATGGACCCAAACCGGGATATAACATCCTTAAAGAAAAAGATATTCTTATCATAAGAGATTTCCAGCCGGGGAATAAAACAACGAATCGCAAAATAAATGGAAGTTACCGTACATATGAACCAACCACCCAGCAACAGGTAAAGAACAATCAGTACAGAATGATGCACCTCAGCTATCCGCATGCTCTGGTACACGAAATTAAGCAAAATGCCGTAAAAGGAAAGGATCAATCCTGCTTTCAACTCGGAGGCCCGTATCAGGCCTTGCAAATAATTGATACTCCCCCAATAATGATCGACAAGTTCTTCGGTAAATCTGGTTTCGAGTGGTTCTTGACCTGGTGTTTCATCCATTGTCATATTGATTCATTTTTATCGAAAATATTCAGAGATTTTATTCCAAAACTTCATAGACCACGAGTGGTATCGATTTATTTTTCATAGTGATCTCACCTATTCTTTCACATCTAAAAGCTTCTTTTATTTGATTGTAACATTCTTCACATATTAGTATTTGCGCTTCTTCTGCCGCATCCTGAAGACGTGCTGCTGTATTGACACTGTCCCCAATCACCGTAAAGTCCAGACGCTTAAGACTTTCAGAGCCGATGTTTCCACAGATCATTTCGCCGCTTTTGATGCCAATGGAAACTTTTGGTTTAAAATCTTCCAGTTCCTTTATTTTCGGCAAATTATTGATTTCATGTCGTACGGACAAGGCGGCGTCGACCGCTCTATCCAAATGGTAATCTCCGCGAAAAACAGCCATCACCGCATCCCCGATAAATTTATCGACAAACCCATCCTGATCCATGATTTCCTTGACCATCACATCAAAGTAGGTATTGATCATATGCACCACAGTGTCCGGCGGTGCTGTTTCACTTATCCTGGTAAAGCCACACACATCGATGAACATGACGGTGGCCTCAATGGTTTCGCTACGCAACAATACAGACTCATATTCCTTGCTCCCCATGAAGCTTAAAACATTTTCGTCGACATACATTTTGAGGATATTGTTCTCTTTGATCGCCTGTAATGTTTTTTTGATTTGCCGGGTATATTCAATCGTTTTTTCGATGGTAATAGTCAGATCCTTAAAGTTAATGGGCTTCGTCACAAAGTCGAAAGCACCGCGGTTCATAGCGGTACGAATATTCTCCATATCCCCATACGCAGAGACAATCACCGATCGAAGAAGCGGTTTTGTTTCATTGAGCTTACTGAGCAGCGTTAGGCCGTCCATTTCGGGCATATTGATATCACTTAACACGACATCTACATCGGGCTCGTTCTCGAGTTTTTTCAAGGCATCCACTCCATTTACAGCAAACAAAAATTCGTATTTTTTATCACGAATTTGTTTACGGAATTTTTGTTTGATCAAGACTTCCAGATCCGTTTCATCATCGACTACGAGTAACTTGGTCATGCCATTAATCTTTTGAGTTTCGTTGTTACCATTTTAAAACTAACGGTTTTATCAGAGGCATAAAGCACCCAGCTCAAATAACCGCCACGTAATCCACCACAGCCTCAAATGGTAGTCCTAAAGACGATCGTCCGCTAACCAAGGTCTCGTATATGGTGGAATGTTGCTTAGCTATTGATGCGTTCATACCTTTAAATTTAACACAATATTTACACAGTTTAGTAGATTTTTCCACTTCCTGATCCTGGATCAATAATAATATTTCGACGTTTCATTTCCCTGTCTCTTTTCGAACTAATTTTTTAACAGGTAATTGAATGATAAACGTGGTCCCGTGAGCCTCATCGGTCTGTACTTTCAATTCACCTTCATGAGCTTTTACGATATCATAACTCAGGCTAAGTCCCAGGCCGGTCCCCGCTCCGGTGGGTTTGGTCGTAAAAAATGGTTGGAATATTTTATCGAGAACTCGAGAAGGAATTCCCGGACCGTTGTCAGAGACCGCAATTTCTATAAAGTCTCCGTTATTTTCATGGAACCTCCCCTTTGCCTTACTTCCAGGCTTTCTTGATTGAGCGTTGAATAATTTTGTACTGATAGTTACGGTAGGTTGATAGGGATTTTCCTTGGTGTGAACACGTTCCTCTGAACCATCCGACATACGCCTGAACTGCTTGTTCTTCTCTGTACAGGCATAGAACGCATTGGTAATCAGATTCAGGATCACTCGCCCCATATCCTGTGGAATAATTTCTATTTTACCAATAGAATCATCATAATCAGTTTCCAGGGATACGTTAAAAGATTTGTCTTTGGCTCGCATCCCATGATAGGCCAGCCGAATGTATTCATCAACCAGATTATTAATATCGGTCGCCAGTTTCTCACCAGAATTGGTCCGGCTGTGTTGCAACATGCCTTTAACAATACTATCAGCCCGACGTCCGTGATGCATAATCTTATCCAAATTACTCATGACGTCATCAGCGATCTCTTTCACCTCAGTCAGATGACCGTCATCAAGTTCTTCAATCATCTCTTCGAGAAGTTCCTTACTCACTTCGCTGAAATTATTAACAAAATTGAGCGGATTTTTAATTTCATGTGCAATCCCTGCGGTTAGTTCACCCAGGCTGGCCATTTTCTCTGATTGAATCAACTGCTTTTGAGCTGCTTTCAAATCATGCAGTGTTTTCTCTATGTTTTGTTTTGCTTCATCTAGTTTTATAAAATCTTCATACCTGGCATACGCCATGGAAAATGCCTCCGCTAGTGAATCGCTTAAGTTGATTTCATCCTGAGTAAGCGGACTTGTATTACCGACATACAGCATACCTTGCGAAAAAGGGATAAAGTGCAAATCCAAAGACGGTGGTGGTGAAGCCGCTCCTTGATAAGCTTGAGCGCTGGTTATCTGGTCGATATCCAATAAGTAATTTGTCCATTCTACAAAGTCCTCTTCTTCCCAATGCGTATGATAAACTTCATTTAATTTCCATGCGGCCACGGCATGATTGGTCAGGGCGTTGGATCCGAAAGCCATGTTCAGTGTGCCCAGTGACAACCCATTGGGTGCTGACAAATATACTTCTACATTTTGCTTGTCCTCATCAATAATAAAAACCCCACATCTTATGAAGGGCACACCGAGTGTGGTTAGTTCATCCCATATTAGAGGCGTAATTCTTCCCAGATCTGTTGTAGTTCGCATGGACGCTATCTGACCACGCACCCGATCCAGAGAGGCACGCCGCGCAGCTTCTTTGGACTGGGCTTCTGCATTTTTAAGATCGATAAACCGTTGGTATATCTGACCAAAAACATTGGCAAACCGGACCATAATATGACATTCCTCCTTCGTCAACGGAAAAAGAGAAACTACATTAAGCGATCCTTCTGCATAAAGGAACGCTGAGGTAGTTTCATGGTCACTGAATCCGGATGGCAGTTCACAGGACAGATATGGTGCTATATTTTCATAGTATTCGGACACCTCACCGCCCGACCGGGTTTGGATAAAATAAGGACTTTGGTCTTTCCAGGCGGTAACCATCCCATTAAAAAACGGATGCACACCACATGGCAGGACCCCCAGGACTTTATTCCCTGTATTCCTATTTTGTTCTGCCCCCGACCATATTTCAATGGATTCTGTATCGGGATCGACGATGCAAACCTCCGTACGAAGCGCTTTAATACCAAGGCTGGTAATTTCATTGAGCATCACTTCAGATACTTCAACAAACTCGCTACTGGTCTGCATGGCCATGCTCCTGGACCGAACTCGTTCCAACGCGGCCTCTATTTCAAGATCCCGATTTTGCTGTTCAACGGCCTTTTGTTTTTGTTCCAATTCTTCGATCGTTTCTTCCAAAAGAATAGCAGTAGTCCGTTTTACTTTTTCAGTCCGTTCCAGTTTGAACTCAGAAACAGCCAGTGATCGGTCCACTTTATTTAAATATCCGGACAGTTTTTCTTTTTCACAGGCTGAAATACCGTCTGATGATGTAATAAAATTTAATATGCTTTCAAGTTCGGGATTCATTACTTATAAACTCCGTTTATGTGTTAGGCCGACGAGCGGTATATCGGATGGCACGAGCGGAAACGGGCAAAGCAGCGTCTTGAATAAAGCCGAGCAGCACGACGATAAAAACTGGCAGCACTCCGCCTCCTTTATTAAGAGATCAGAGATTGACTCCCATCTGTACGAACACCAGCCAATCTGAAGTTCTAATCCGCTTTCTCTTTTAAAACCACACAGCATGTGGTCAGATTATGCAATTCAAGGTTTCCTCCTGTGGCACGCCCAAATTCTGCATTACTAAACATCCCGGCCATGGGCACATTCCACACGTTTTTGACACCTTCTATTTCTTCCGTCATCAAAGGTCCCAATGACAATATCCTGCCGGCGCAACTGAATACGATCAGTGCATCTGCCGATGGCATTTCCAGGGCTTTTAATTTTTCCAAATGGGTAACGACTTTTTCCATCACATCAAAATCCGGGGGCAAAGAAAATCGCACTTTGGACCCCTGAGGTACCGTACCGCCCGTATAGAATGAATGATCGGACCAATCTACAACCAAGCCAGGGCGCATGACTGGATCTCCTTCCTCCCGTTGCAGTTGCAATGGAAAATTAGCGGCCAGTTCCATAAGCAAGCTATCGTTTTCAGGAGTGATATTTTCCAGGCCACCGTATTTTGTGGTTATATCCAACACCGGGATGTCATCTACCGTATAGACATGGTTGCCTTCACTTCTGGTCACAGTGCGTTCGGTTCCCACAGCTTTCCATCCACAGGTGGCGATGCCTTTGAATTCTATTTTCGATTGGTCCAGGGCCAGACAAACCATTCCATTATTACTGTCTTTATCATTGGTAAAAACGAAGGTCTCTTCAAAGGCGTAGTCATCCCCTGCACTACCACCAAAGACATTCACGTCTTCACCTATCACTTCTTCAAATCCATGCAGTATTTCTTCCCCGTCTGCTTCCATATGACTGATGGACAATAAAAATGCGGGTTCTCCAAACTGAGATTTAGCTCTATGAGCAATGCCCGATGCAACTTCTTTATAATTTTTATCCGGGTATTCCTCAAAATAGATTTGAAAATAGTCTTTGGCTAAATCGAGCAGAAGTATGGCTGCTGATCCTTTCTCAGTCTTTTCATCAATAAATTCTCCGTTGGTAGTACAACCAAATATTTCAATATCCCTGTCATCCAATAATGTGGCAATGGCATCCCGATCCATGATTTTAGATGCGAATACGATGGCCAGGGTAGGCCGAAACATCTCTTCCCCGGACTGCTCCTGAACGGACAAGATCTTGGTTAGGTTCTCTTTTAGTTCTGCGGTTGACTTTCCTTTGATTGATCTAGCTTTCATAAATTTCTATTTCACGGCCCTAAATTTCAATAAACAACGGACATTGACAACCAAATCCCTCAATAATTAGGGCATCCCTAATATAGGGAAATATTTTGTTTTAGTTTAATTTATTTTTACATACTGTTATTCTGACTCAATCTCTGCGGCAATTTGAGTTACATTCTTGATAATAATGGATATGATTTGAGGTATAAACGACCCATCGACGGTGTGGCTGAGCCAAGGATTCATAATCGTAGATATGAGAAAATGAACAGGTGCATTCACATGGGTATCCACACCCAACCGCTGGCGTAAATTGTCAATTAATACATCGCCATCAACCGGACGACTAAATGCGGAAGAAGTGACTACGAGCTCCGTGCTTTTCGTATTATCCTCGTAAGGTTTATAGCTGAACCTTCTGTAAATTTTATTGTTCAATTCGTTCACTTTGGCCATATCACTATTCGGCTTCCCATCCCGGTCGTAATAATTATACAAATACGTTATGATGGTCTGATCCCCACCAAGCAATTTGAACAGTTGAAAAGCCTCTTCATCTTCCAATAATTCCTGATTGGTCTTATTAACAATCCGGTCTCGAATAAACTCATATTGTTGCTTTACCTCTGCTTCAGACCTCCCTTCTTGTATGGCAGGTATGGGAACTAACGGAACCACAAAAAAAGGAATATCGGTAATATTCAAGCAAACCAATGCGGCGTAGAGTCGTTTGGCATTAAAGAAACATTCACCCGAAAGCTGACCATAACCATCCACATTGGGCCGGATCACTTTATGGCTCAAATAAACAGCAGCGGCTGCAGCTCCGGGTTTCGACCCTTCCACCCCATACACGCCTACCGTAGGATCTACACCGCCATGATAGACCACCGGCGCTGTAAAAGAAACGAGGTTTCGCATCGCTGAATTACGATAACACAGCGCGCCGGCGGGATATGGTACATAACCAGACTTATGGGGATCAACGGTGATGGAGTCCGCCTCCTGAAGCACCTTGTACTGATTGGTTACATATTCGCTCATCGGTAGAGCAGCCATTTCGGATTCATTAATGTGAGTAAAAGTATGGGATTTGCTTTCATCATGGCTGTTCAACATTGTCTTGTAATACCCACCCCAGGCGGCATCACAATGAAGCGCAAATTCGAGGCCCCGCGTCCGGTACTCTTTTCGTATTTCCAGAATATCAGCCAGTGGATCGACGGCACTTTCTTCCGTGGTACCCACTATGGCAACCACATTCATCAGCGGAATCTTTTTTTCAAGACACAGCTCCAGCGATTGCCGAAGTTTACTTATATCCATTCTCGCTTTTAAGTCCACCGGGATATTCCACATATTTGCGGCGCCAATGCCTAATATAGCTGCTCCTTTGGGCCAGGAATAATGACGAGTTCCGGAACAAATCGACACGGGAGATTCTTGGATCTCGGGAAGGTATTTTTGCAATATCTGAAGATATCCAATCTCTTGGACAGAATAATGAGAAATAGCCTCATTGATTGCAGCTATTTCAATCCCATATTCGGTACTTATACGCTTAGGAATATCCAACACCCCATCGATAGAAAGATTGAGAACACCCCAATCATCAAGCGTTGCAAGAGTTTCCATTTTTCCATTGGCAAGTGTGACCTGGAAGCTCTGAGCGTTTTCAAACACTGCTTCATTTTGAAATGCAGCGCGAACACTGACCGGATATAATTTTAAGTTTCTCGCCATCCACAATCCTTCCAGGTTGGCCACCGAACCATCGCAGGTGATGTGCCCCCACCCTGTGATCAGGTCATCCGGCAGGGCATCTTCAGTTGAATCATGCCCAATCGGCTGCACCGAATATCCCAGCATTTTACACAGATCGTTCCCCACATACATCTCCATCAATGTCGTTACAGGAGATGCTTCAGCAGCCACATTATTCTGATTATACAAAAGCGCGGCAAAATACCCGGCTATTCCGGGAAGTGTAGTATCCCATAACATATGTCCGATCGAACGCATACTAAAAAAGGTACCCGACTCCTGCAATTGTGCAATAAGTTTGTCGTATTCCTCTTTCATCATTTGCATGGTTCGTTCAAACGCCGGACTATTTTGAATGGTCTCGTTAAGATAATCCGGGTCGTCCGGAAAATAATTCTTTCTAAATTCAACATGTCCCCGCAGTGCCCGGTCAAGCATATCGTGTAAATGGATCGCATTGCCTCCATGTGTCCCCAGAAACAAAGCTTCCAGTTTCTCTGCACCGACTCCCTGGAGTCCAATGCGATTTTCTTCATTAAGATTTAAATGGGCGTGTAATAAATCCCGGGCAAATTGATCCGCATGGTGTTTGGGTATTTGGTGCATGGAGCTGTATTAGAGGTTAATGCCTGTTGGCAAATGGTCCATCCGGCATTACTGATGCTAACGACGGACAAGAAATGTATAAAAATTGTGACCAGATAAAGCTATTGCGGTTGTTCTGGCAAATTTGAATTAAAGCAATCTCTGAATATTTTCCAGGTACCTTTTTCTTCCTTCCAAAGCTGGATCGACTTACCAAAGTCTTTATTCTTGCCGCCTTCCTGACTGAGGTTGTATTCCGTCTGCACCCCCACCACGCCTTCATCTCCATATACGATCGTAGTCGTGGCCTTATACTGTGTAAATCCTTGGTCAATGTATTCTGCGATGGTCTTCTCAATAGCATTTTTCCCTTTGACAGCCGGTCCGTTCGGAGCCATAAATTCTCCATCTTCTGTATAGCAATCAGCTACCCCGGCTGCATCGGCGTTAGCCATAGCATTTTCAAAAGCACGAGTTCTTTCATCAATCGCTTTTTTCACCGGATCAGAACTAAAATCTTTTGTTGCATTCATATGTAATTCATTGTATAGTGACGCATTATCCATCAAATCATCGCTCCAATCCAATTGCTTAAGCACACCCGTTGACCCTACCTTGTACTGACTGTGCAAATTAACATTTACATAACAGTATTTCTTGTACAAATGCGACATTTAAAAAAAAAACTCAGCACCTGGCACAGAAAACCCGATTTATCAATCATCGGGACATAACGGTAGTCGTGCCTCCCGCTAACCACAGACATATCTGTCATTAAGAAAAACTAAAAGGATGTTTCCACTCTCACCTGGACAGCAAATAGTTTACAAAATCCATATCGAGCTGAACCAGGCTGTTCGGGGAAACCTGAAGATACTCTTTGACATATCGGGACATATGTGATTGGTCATAATACCCTGCTTGATCAGCAAGCTGGGTCCATGTAATGTCGGGTTGGCTCTGTATTAATTGTATCAATGATTTGAAACGGTAAATTTGGGCATAAACTTTTGGGGAAAGACCAACCATTTTACGAAAATGACGTTCCAGGGTTTTGCGGTGATAACAACCGTTTACTTCGAGATCATGCACGGTGACACCACCCTGTCGTTCATGAATAAAATTCAAGACCTTCCTCAGCTTTTCAAAGTTTTTCCCGGCCGGGTTGGTTTTTATGAAAAATTGATCCAAAATCTTTATCTGATGATCCGTGCTCTGATCAGCGGTTAAATTTTGGATTAAAGTTGCACAAGTGGGTTCACCCAGAAACTGTTTGAGAGGTATGGATTTGTTTGTCAATTCGGCCATATCATTTCCAAAAAGCTCATACATTCCTAGGGGCGTAAAAAATATTAAAAACGCCTTCATTCTGCCCTGGAGTGTTCCATACACGGGCTTGGTAACCTGGCCTGTTACTACCGCTCTTTCTTTAAAGAAAATACGGTCGTCAATGTGAGCCAGCATCGGTTCGTGATCGAATATGGTCTGAATGATGATCCCGCTCAACCCCAGGGGCGGTGAAAAATATGGTTCAGAAATCCCTGCAGGTACTTCAAGAACTCCATAACAAGCTATAAATCGTTGAAGCCTGGCATCAGGAAAATAAGTAGCTGGTTCTTTCATTGTGGGTTTAGTATTGTTTAGCTTAGATGCCTGTTCGTTCATTCACAACCAGTAAAAAACAAACTAACATTTGACAAAGCAAATTAAATATCATTTTAAATAAATATTTTACTTGTCAAATGGGGCGTAATTTATATTTAGGCAGCATAAATATAGTTATATTTTTTTAAAACATACTTATGCGGCGCTAATAAAGATCTATAAAAGATAAACATGAATCACTATTTATGGATTATTCTCCATCTGACATTTTTAATTAATCTAACTGGCCAAAGTAAACCGAACGTAGACCAGTCCCTCACACCCGATCCCTTCTTTTCTTCCCAGACAATTGATCTCATCTTTGAAAAAGCAGCACAGCTGCCTGAAGACACCCAAGTTTCCATAGGCCTGGTCAAAAATGATTCAGTTCACTATCTTGGCATACGAAGAATCAAAGACACCCTTTTGATGTGTGATCTTTCAAAGGCTATTTTCGAAATTGGTTCCATCACAAAAGTATTTACCAGTACCTTGTTGGCAGAATTTGTATTAAATAACGGGCTACATCTGAACGACAACATCAATGACTACCTCCCTTTCGAACTTAATAAAGATCAACGCATCGCCTTTATTCAGTTGGCCAATCACACGTCGGGATTACCCAGAATGCCAACAAATCTCGATCTCAGCAAGGTAAATCCCAACAATCCATATGAATCATACGGCGAAGAAGAGTTAACTCTATACCTGTCCGGTCAAATGGAATTATCCACCCCACCCGGTAAAAAGTATGTCTATTCCAACCTCGGAGTGGGTTTAATGGGGTACCTCTTAAGTTCGGTAGCACATACCAGTTATGAAAATCTGCTGCAAACCAAAATATTCAATAAATATGGGATGGTTCATTCCACGACCATCCAAGGAAAAGTACAAGACCAATTAATCAGAGGGATCAATGATCAGAGTGAAATTGTTTCCAATTGGGATATGAATGTATTGCAAGGTGCCGGGGGGATTTTATCAAGTGTGGAAGATCTCACCAAGTTTGCAAGAGCTCAATTTGATACTGAAAACAAAGCTCTGGCGCTGACCAGAACATCCACCCATCAGGTATCAGACCAAATGCGGCAAGGATTGGGCTGGGGGATTCTCATTAGAAAAGAAGACTCAGCATGGTACTGGCACAATGGAGGGACAGGCGGTTATACTTCGTCCATGATCGTTGATGTCAAGAACAGAAACAGTGTTGTTGTATTATCCAATTTATCAGCGTTCAGTAAAAGGACTGATGCCATCGGGGAACTGTCCCATGAACTTATGGTGCTGCTTTCTAAATAGCTCGAAGCTTACCCATCATTTCCGGTCCCTGATTCCAAGCGTGGCCGATTCCTGATTTAATAGAAAAAACCACACCTAATCAATTCTTAATATACCGGACCTTCATTTATTCCAAAACCTGGTGCAAGTCATCAGTCCGCTCGAACCTAAAATAGTTACTGTACAGATACTTCCTAGTATACTACTCTTGCTCCAGCAACGACCGATTGTAATACGATATCTCTCTGACAATCTTTCCATTCTCATCAAAGTCATCATTAAGGTGCATAAAAAGTGTGATCTTTTTATCATCCGACTTTCGGGTCATGTGAATATTCCACCAGGATAAGACAGACCGACCATTACTAAGGTCGTACTCCAGATAATCGGGATAACCTACCACCTCTATATCTGTGATATCAAAAGAGTTTAGTACATTTTCAAGAATATTTTTCTTCTCCCCCAATGAAAACGTTGTAGCGGGATCTTCATCATTAACGTCATGAAACTGGACCTCCGGACTATAAAAACTTAAGGAATGTTCTATATCTCCATTTTCCAGACTGTACATCATCTTACGCACACTATTAATATTGGGGTGGTTTTTATAGATTGTGCCATTTGGAAGCGTTGAAAAACTTTCACCTATTTCTTTGAAAATTGATTCATTGAAGTAACCGATAGCTGTTTTGATCTTGTTATCATTGGTGATTTGAAACAAACGATGGCCCAAGGAATTGAGTTTCACACCAGTCTTTTTGTGGACGCCTTTGACCATATCCCAGGTTTGAACCCAGACGATATCATCATCGTTGTCCTTTTCGTACCGAATGGCATCCGGATAAGATCCGTGTAAATCAGAAATGGAAAAATAATCCAATAACCGGGACCAGCGCAACAAGCCGGCAATATACTTTTCCTTCGTGGTTCCTTTCTGGTCAAGGGTCCGGGAAACCCCATTGTAACCATTGAAATCATCCGCCAGCAACGCAGCTATTTTAGCGGAATCCCCGGCCACCACGGCCTGGTCGAGGCTCTTTATGACATCTATAGCAGGATGTTCAATATAAACCGTCCCATTCTCTTCCATTTGAGCAATAACCGCTGGCAAACCAGCCAAAACAATAACTAGAGTCCAAATTAATCTTTTCATGTTTTAAGGTATTTTAGCTTTTAATTAAATATATTACCCTAAATGTAACACTACCATAACATCTAGTCTTGTACAGATACGACATTTTTTAAATAATCAATCATGAAATTTTCACCCACAAACGCATCGAAAGCGGTGTCCGGGTCAAGTTTTGAAAAGTCGATCCGGGTGACCATGGTCAATATATTTGCGATGATGGCCACACTAGCTACTTTCAGTTATTTATTTGTATACGAAGGTTTGTTTTTCTACCTGAATATATTTTTCATGTTTGGATTTTCAGCCACCATGATATTCAATACGATCGGACGGACGCGTTTTGCCAAACTCTGGCTTTATACCCTGATCCACCTAGCCATTTTTCTATCTGCTTCCGCTTTTGGGCGGGCAGCCGGTGAGCAACTGATCCTTCTTCCGGTGTTGTTCGGTGGTGTTTTGGTATTTCATAGTCGGGAGAAGTGGAGCATGATGTTTGCCATCTCACTCACGTTGATGACTCTACTTCTCCTGGAATGGACGGAATACTCCATATTGACACAATCAATCAGTCCGCAAATCCAATTGAAGTATTACTATGGAAATCTGAGTGTTGCCGTGGTGGCATCCACGATCGCTGCTCTGTTTCACCGCAGGTTATACAATAATCAATTGCACAAAACAAGAGAAATGATCTCCGTCAGCTTGGAAATAGAAGATACTATAAATTACTTTTCGACCTCGTTATTTGGTCAGAATACGGTCGAAGAAATTTTATGGGATGTTGCAAAGAACTGCATTAGCAGACTGGGTTTTGAGGATTGCGTAATTTACTTAGTGGATGCGGATAACAATGTTTTGGTTCAAAAAGCAGCCTTTGGAGCCAAAAACCCTGATGCATTCAAAATTAAAAACCCTTTAGAAATTCCAATCGGAGAAGGAATTGTGGGTCACGTAGCCAAATTTGGAACACCTCAACTGGTGGAAGACACCACTTTAGATTCTCGCTATATTGAAGACGATATTTTCCGTTTTTCAGAGTTAGCTGTTCCGTTGATCTACAACGACACCGTTATCGGAGTCATTGATTCTGAACATTCAAAGAAAAACTTTTTCACAAAACGACATCTCCGACTCCTGCAAACCATAGCCGCGCTATGTGCTAATAAAGTGATCCGGGCCCAAGCAGAGGCCGATGCAGAAAAAACAAAATTGCTCCAAATTGAAGCGGAGAAGATCAAGGCGATAGATGACCTAAAGACCAAATTACTCACAAATATTTCTCATGAACTTCGCACGCCACTGACACTGATCAAAGGAACGATCGACAACCATCTACCAGCTGCAGATAACAGTGATTGGGCCATCTTGAATACTCATACGAACCGCCTTCTCCGGCTGATCAACCAATTATTGGACCTAACCAGATTGGAATCCGGACAGTTTTTGCTACACCCGGCACCGGGTGATATATCTGCATTTTTCAAAATGTCGGTTGCCTTGTTCACACCTATGGCCGCGACTAAGAATGTGTCCATAGATCACGAGGGCCTCCTTACACCATTATACCTCAATTTTGATCGGGATGCGCTCGAAAAAATATTCTACAATATCCTTTCCAATGCCGTAAAATTCACGCGTGAAGGAACGATCATCAGAATCCATACATCGTATGCAAAAGGCAGCCTCCGTGTACAAGTTTCAGATCAGGGACCCGGAATACCTAAGACAGAACACAAGAGCATCTTCGAAAGATTTTACCAATCCGGGAATGATCGATCCGGAACAGGAATTGGGCTCGCCATCACCAGAGAGCTGGTGGAACTTCACCAAGGTCATATTTCCCTTCAAAGTTCAGAAAAATTCGGGAGCATATTTGAATTAAATATTCCGCTCCATCGCAGTGATAAAGAACTTATATCTTCATTAAAATCCACAGATTCTACCCGGAAACCAACTACAGAAAAGGCCATATATATCAAGAACAAACCCCAGTTACTCCTTATAGAAGATAACGTAGAAGTGGCTGATTTACTGGTCCGGTTATTGAAAGAAAAATATCACGTGCACCTGGCTTATGAAGGCAATTCAGGAATCCAGCAAGCTAAAGATCTGATTCCGGACCTGATCATCAGTGATGTCATGATGCCAGGAATAAGCGGACTTGAATTAACCAGAAAGATAAAAACAGATCCATTGACCAATCATATCCCGGTAATCCTGTTAACGGCACGGGCCGATATGGAAAGCAAATTGAAGGGGTTACACACCGGAGCTGATGACTATCTTGTAAAACCCTTTCATTCGAAGGAATTACTAAGCCGGATAAAAAACCTTCTCAGGCAAAGAGTTTTACTTCGTGAAAAATTCAAAAAGATCATCGAACTTCACCCCCGAAAAACATCCACTCTCAGTGGAGAAGAAAATTTTCTACTACGTTTAATGGAGGTTATGGAACAAAGATTTCACGAATCAGAATTTGGCGTTCGAGAGTTAGCTCGCGAGATGAATATGAGTCGGATGCAGGTGCATCGAAAAATAACCGCCTTGCTTGGTCACTCAGCAAATAAGTTTATGCGGGAATTTCGTCTGGAAAAAGCAGCACAACTTCTAGCAAAAGGTGAAATGGTATCACAAGCAGCTTATTCTGTTGGGTATAGCAGCCTTTCCAATTTCTCGAAAATATTCAAAGCCAAGTTCGGGGTTTCCCCTTCAGGATACAACTCCAATTCCGGATCATAATTCCCAATCCTCTGATTTTGTTACAACGGCGTGCATCATTGTTACTTATCCATCAAAAGGCCATCAGTTGAAAGTGTAATTTGTCCGTTGTCTTTTTAACTCCTAAATGTATTAAGATATGAAACGAACTATTCTTTTTCCCGTTCTTTTCCTGACAGCGATTATTTTGGGGATCTCCGGATGCAGCAAAGAAAACTCCAACACCAATTCCATTAAAATCACCTCCACAAATCCTGACTCGCCGGCTAACTTGCCTTTTGGTGAATTTGTACTGATTCGGTATGAGTATCATATAAGCCATCCAGAAGGAGCCCGAATATGGGTCCAACCATATACTGATGGAAAAAAAACACCAAATTTCCTTTATTCCAAATCAAAAATATTTACGGGTAAGGGATCACGAGAAGTCGGTGTTTCAGTGAAAGATGGTCCTCATGCTGTCCTGGTAGACCAGTTGAGGATAATTATCACCACCCCCGATCAGGAAAAATCACTTTATGAATCATTCCTGGATGTACAATACACCTTTACTGATTAATGTTTTTTTATCGATGTAACTGGGATCACTCATTGTCAGTCATCCGCCAAATGATTACCTATTAGCAGAAAAAACACCCTGTAATAGTTATTCAGCAGACATCACTTTAGATTGCTGACCATAAAACCATACTTCCATTTCTGCGGGACCATGAGCTCCACGTACCAATATCTGAGCGATGTCAGCCGTAGCGGAAGAGCCGGCTATAAAAATCCCAAAGCCCACTGAGGATAATTTGATCCGGTCATACGCCTCATGCATATCAGGAACCAGTGCATCCTGCGGAACCAGAGCTATTAATTTGCGGCCCAAAAATAAAAATTGCCGGTGCCCAACCTCCTGGTCCGTAATATATACAGCTCCGTTTTCCGCTACCGCAAAACGCGCTTCCACGGCAGTCACATCAGGTTCTGTGACCGAATCTTCCTGGATTGTTGATTCACCTTGGATCAGATCCCGGAGCATTAATCCAGAGCTGGACTGTTTCAGTGTTTCCAAAGCGGCTTGCCTCGACTCAAAAAATCGCGTCACTCCCCCTATACCATCCAGATGAAAAACAAATCGGTCTAAGACATCCATAGGTGGTGGTGCAGTACGCGCACGCGTGGGGAGTGCAACGGGTGCAGGTTTGTGATCACGTACTGATTGCAAAATCGTTTCTCGACTATTCATTCTCTTCATTTTTTCTGGTCTTTAAGTACCACTCTCGAAAGCTTTCATTGGGGGGCTCAGGCAATTCTCGACCTTTCGTCCAGTCATTAACAGTCTTGCGCGCAATACCCGGAAACCAGGACAGCAGCTTTCGCGCCCATTTCCCAGCTCGCCGATACCAGCTCGGCCGAGACAGAATCCAACTTCCAACCTTCATGGGTAAGGACTTTTTGGTATCGACCTCACCCTCCTCTACAATAACCTCCCGCCACTTAAGCAATTGGCCGTGTATATCTATTTTGACCGGACACACTGCGCTGCATGACCCACACAAGGAAGAGGCAAAAGGCAAGTCATCATATTCTTCAAAATTACGTGCCGGAGCAATGATGCTTCCAATAGGGCCAGGCACCGCATAGCCATAGCTGTGACCTCCTCCGGAGCGGTAGACCGGACAGGTATTCATACAGGCTCCACAACGAATACACTTTAACGCCTCCCAAAAATCTTCCATACCCAGGTGATGGGATCGACCATTGTCTACCAGGATAAGATGCATTTCTGAGCCCGCTCTCGGTTTTTGATAGTGGCTCGTGTAGGTCGTGATTCGCTGACCGGTTGCAGATCGCGCCAGCAGCCGAATAAAAACACCCAGATCTTCCTGCCGGGGGATCAATTTTTCGATGCCCATGCAATGAATCTGAACAGGAGCCTTATTTACCCCCAGGTCGGCATTGCCCTCATTCGTACAAATGGTCACGGTTCCAGTCTCGGCCACTCCAAAATTAACACCGGTCACCGCAGCTTTTGCATTCATAAACCGCTGCCGCAAATCCTTCCGGGCAGACAATGTAAGGTACTTGGCATCCAGATTTCCCGCTTCGGTATTCATGGTATCGTGGAACAGCGCGGAGATTTCCTCCCGTGTTTTGTGCATTGCCGGGACGACGATGTGACTGGGTGGCTCATGCGCCAACTGAACAATGCGCTCTCCCAAATCCGTATCGTAAACTTCCATCCCTTGTTCTTCCAGGAAATGGTTGAGTCCGCATTCTTCCGTTAACATCGATTTACTTTTGACGATGTATGGCACTTCATTTTTTTTCAGAATTTCATACACCCGGGCATTCATTTCGTTTCCATCTACTGCCCAATGAACCTGCACGCCGTTTGCCAGGGCATTTTTTTCAAATTCTTCCAGATACTGATCCAAATGGGTGAGCGTATGCTTTTTAATCTCTGAAGCCCTGGTTCTTAATTCCTCAAACTCCTGCAATTCATTCGCTGCAACATCTCTTTTTCTCCGCAGGTGAATCGCAGCGTTGTGTTGTGCCTTCGGGGAAGGCGATTCATGTATAAAATGGTCCGCAGCTTGGGCATGTTTGGTTCTCATAAATTATAATAAGCTATTGTTCTGATCATCGTTCCCACAATTTTGCAACAAGTTCAGCAAGATGCAAGAAACGGACGTTTTGTTTTTGTTTTCGTGCGACACCCTCCATATGCATGAGACAAGAACTATCCATAGATACAACGTATTCGGCACCGTGTGAGACATGATCTTCGACGCGTCGCTCCCCCATATCAATCGATACAGCACTTTCGAAAACAGAAAACGTACCGCCAAATCCACAGCATTCATCCACATTGTCTAAAGGAACAATTTCCATTTCTGGTATGACATCCAAAATGGGTTGGATTTTAGAAAAATACGGCTCCACCAACTCACTGGGACTGGCAATATTCAACCCCCGTAGGGCGTGACACGAATAGTGCAACCCGACCCTGTGCGGGAATGGTTGCAGTGACCGGGGAAAGTTGTTTTGGGCATGCAAAAAACTAAAGAGTTCATAAACTTCAGGTTTTCCGGATTGCTGACCCAACTTTTCGTGATCGACCAAATGGTGGACACAACTTCCCGACGGACCTACGACCACATCGCAATCCCGGAAAACCTTTCGAAAGTTTTTCGTGACCGCCCCCCCCTCTTTCACAAAGCCGGAATTCACCATGGGTTGTCCACAACAACTCTGTTCCAACGGATAGGTAACTTCATACCCCAAATTCTCCAGGATCAGGAGCGTTGCTTTACCTACATCCGGGTAAAACTGATCGATGTAACAAGGAACAAATAATCCAATTTTCATAATTGAGTTCTAAGGAACAGAATAATTAATCATAATGCAACATTCCTATTAATTATTTCCATCATTGATAGAATCCAGGATTGCCATCGCCAATATCACAATTACGCAATAACATAGTTGCATAGGGTTTCATCCGCATTTTCCATACCAATCTTAAATATACCCCCGTCGCGGATTGAGTTGGTCCGTTTGGTACCCCACTCAAAAAAGATTCCTTCCTTCCACCTCATTTCTTGGCCTGAAAAGTAAGATCAAGCGAATTTAAATTATTTTTCTCAATGATTCTGAAGGACTCGAAGTTTGATGAATTCTCGTGTGCATAAACTTATAAACACAATGTTAATTATTATGTCTAAAACCTTCATTTCTCCAGTTATACGCCACAAACTACAAGTGTGGATAAGATGTGAATATTTTGTGTGAAATCACGGAACGAAAACGATGTAATAGCACAGCGGGAACGGGTAGAGCGCCGAAATAAAATGGTGACCACACACTCTGATGTGTTGTACTGTCTCCTGGTGCTCCAATTCACAAATACCGGCCTAAATTTATAAACCGAAGCACTGGAGCGGGGATCTGAAAATTTGAATCAATATCCTCTTCCCCCATGCACCACACCTGCCGGCATGGATATTTTATAAATAAATATTGCTTTCTACCTATGTACCATCCCCAGTGGGGCGATTCCACATAGATTCCATCAATCATTGATAATGGTTAACGATCAACGGGTTCTGGCTGACTAATACATCTCTTTTTCTAAACCCGATTTTTCTCTCAACGAATAAGCTTCATCAACTCTATCAGCCTTATCAACCCCCTCAACCTTTTCAATGCTCTAAACTTCCGCCTTCCTGATCACTTCAAGTGTTTTTGACAATCCAGTTTTAGCCACCTCCAGCAAATCCCGTTTATAATACGTCGGGTTGTACAACTCGAGTGACACACAACCATCAAATCCTGTGGCATTGAGATCTTTTAGTATCTTAGGTAATGGCAATATACCATCACCCGGAAATACACGGTCTTTGTCTTTCATATCTTCCATGGCCATATCTTTCGGCGCATCATTGAATTGAAAGATGGCTATCGCATTCCCTTGGAGCAACTTTAATCCGTCAAAGCCACCCCCACTGATATACATATGAAATACATCGGGGATAATACGGGCTTCCGGGTGATCTGCATCTGCTGCGATACCCAGAGCTTGTCCCATGGTTTTTAGTGGAAACATCTCGACAAAAACCAGGGCGGGTTTTACATTGTAGTCATTAATTCCAATCTCAATCAACTGCCGGTAGCAATCCGATACAAAGCGGCGATCAAAGTTTTCTCCAACCTGATTGGGAATGGTCTGGACGTGTTCACACCCTATTTCTGAAGCCATCCGCATCCGGTTGCGCGTAGCCGAAAGAGAGTTTTGAAAGGCTTCTTTTGTCTCTGGTAATGCACCCCACAGTCCGATCATACTGGGCACAAAAAGACCATTGTCTTTGATGTATTTTCCCATTTCTTTGAGGTCTCCACCCGATTTCTCGTATTCTTCCAGGTCCCTGTCCCAGGGCTCCACAGCATCATAGCCTGCTTTGATAGCGATATCCACCTTTTCTCGGAGGCCTTTTGCCGGGCGAATGGTCGCGAAATCCAAACAGACCGGCCAGGGACTTTTCCCATTTTGATACCGGCGTTTAGTCCTCGGTTTTTGACCGGACAAACTGGATGCTCCCCCAGCCCATGCGGCTCCGGATAAAGCAGAAGTAGTAATAAAATCTCGTCGTTTCATGTTGTAGGAAAATTGAATGTTCAGTGAGTCTCCAAAAATAAAAAAATAATAATACACCGAGCCGGGGAATTGAATCATTTATAAAAGACCTTAAAAAAGAGGAAGTGTATTACTCCAATTCTAGGCCCTGATTTGAATAGTTCGTAATTATCATATAAAATCTTGCTTAAACCTGTATTAAACCTTTTTACTTGTTTATAATCCAACACAAGGAACGAATCACTAAAATAAATAAGCTCATATGCCATCCATTCACCTGCTCGGTATCATTTGTCTTCTGTTCAGCTGCAGTAAAAACGCCATGCCACCTGATTCAGTCCGGACTGAAGACGCCTTGTATTTTCCTGATCAAGAATCCGAAATATGGGCCACTACCTCCATGGGTGAATTGAACTGGAACACCCCCGCAGCCTTGGATCTCTACGATTACTTATCGGAAAACCGAACACGGGCATTTATCATATTGCACAAAGGAAAAATCGTTACAGAAAAATATTGGGGAGAAAACATACAAAAAACCGGCCCTTTCGATAAAAACTCACAATGGTATTGGGCTTCCGCCGGTAAAACTCTGACGGCTTTTCTGACCGGACTGGCACAACAACAAAAACTGCTGAATATTAATGATAAAACCTCTAATTATCTCGGAAAAAACTGGACCAGCATGCCCATCGAGAAAGAAAATCAGATTACCATCCGACATCAGCTCACGATGACTACCGGGCTGGATTTCACGACCGATGACAATACATGCACTACGTCAGACTGCCTCAATTACAAAGTGGATCCCGGAACACAATGGTTCTACCACAATGCCCCCTACACACTGTTGGCAGCCGTTCTCAGCTCCGCTTCCAAACAGTCGTACAACGAATTTACAACTCAACAGCTCCGATCCAAAATCGGTATGGATGGTCAATGGAGATCCCATAAAAACAATGTAGTTTACTGGAGTACCGCGCGCAGTGCAGCCCGCTTTGGCTTGCTTCTACTGAGTAAAGGAAAATGGGGGGACGACGATATCATGACCGATACAGCATTCCTGGCTGCGATGACGACTCCATCACAAGACCTAAACCCATCCTATGGATTCCTGACCTGGCTCAATGGTCAATCCGCCATAGTCCTACCTGGCCAGACCACCGTAATTCAACAGACCCTGGCCGAAGCTGCTCCATCTGATCTATTCGCCGCGATGGGCAAAAATGGCCAGTTCATCAATGTCGTTCCCGGCCAAGATCTGGTCATTGTACGAATGGGGGAAGCCCCCGCCAACGACCTGGTCCCACTGATCTTTCACAATGAAATGTGGAAAAAGATTCATGCAGTGATCCAAAAATAGTGTGTGTTCCTAACTTATATGGGGTGTCCGATGCATCTTCGGATTCCTCGGACTGTCTTTTGATGCTCAAAGCGGGTCAATTTGGTCAAGAGACTATAAATGATCGAAAATAAAACCGTGGTTCTATCCAAATACTAAATCTATTTTATCTTTGCGGCGGGGTATTATTGCATTATAAAATACAACTGTACGCTCACTGGCTCAGTCACGGACATACAAAAATATTTTTCTCTTGTTTTTCACCGACCAGTCCATTATAAAATTAAATTCATACTACGACGATTGCATTTAATTTCGTCAAAGGAATACTTTCATTTTAAAATAAAATCATGAACACAAATACCGGCATCTTTACCACTGGATATGATTTATGTCGAATTACACTGTTGTCTTTAATTATTACTTTTTCATCCGTGGGAACCACATTAGCCCAGGAAGTCCAAGACACCACCCGTGAAAAGACTGCCAATCAGGACAGTACCAAACAGGACAGCACCAAAGAAAAACAATTCACGGATTATATTACGGATGACGCCCATTCTCAGACAGGATTGGTGACCGTCCACCAGGTCAAAGAAAAATATTACTTTGAAATACCCGACTCGATATTCGGCAGAGACATTATCACAGTCACACGAATTGCAAAGACACCCACCGGAGCAGGGTATGGCGGGGAGCAAGCCAATCGGCAGGTAATCCGGTTTGAGAAAGGTCCTGACAAAAAAGCCTTTATGCGGGTCATTAGCTATATCAATGTAGCTGAAGATACAACCCAGATGATATATAAAGCGGTCGCCAACTCCAATATGCAACCCATTATCGGGGCTTTTGACATTCAAGCCACTCGAAAAGACACCTCGGTCCTTATTGATGTGACCAATTTCTTTAAAAAGCCCAATCAGGTGTTTGATCTTCCGCCGCTAACCAAACAACGGTATAAAATCAAATCACTGGCCGCAGATCGATCCTATATAAAAAGTATCAGCACCTACCCCATCAATGTGGAAGTTCGCGCTGTCCGAACCTATACCGTCAACCCGCCGTCACTGGGTCCGTCCAAAGGTCCATCTCAAAATCTCCACGCCGGCGTCCAGGCAGGTGTGGTGACCTATGAAATCAACACCTCGATGGTTCTGCTACCGAAAGAACCTATGCGACGTCGTTTTTTTGATCAGCGCGTAGGGATTTTCTCGAGCAGTTATACCGTATACAATGATGAGGGTCAACAAGCAGACCCACAAACGTTCACAGTTCGGTGGCGACTAGAACCAAAAAACAACCAGGATATCCGACGTCAGAAAAACGGAGAAGCCATCGAACCCAAAAAGCCAATCGTTTTTTATATTGACCCGGCCACACCCGAAAAATGGCGAGAGTATTTGAAAAAAGGCGTCGAAGACTGGCAGGTAGCCTTCGAACAGGCGGGATGGAAAAACGCCATCCTGGCCAAAGACTGGCCCGTAGAAGACACGACCATGAGTCTGGAAGATGCCCGATTTTCGGTGATCCGGTACTTTGCCTCCAATGTTCAAAATGCGTACGGACCCAATGTACACGATCCCCGGTCAGGAGAAATCCTTGAAAGTCATATCGGATGGTATCACAACGTCATGAAATTGCTCAAAAACTGGTACACGACACAAGCAGGTGTCACCGACCCGAGATCCCGAAATAACAAATTTGATGATGAACTGATGGGTGAACTAATCCGGTTCGTGGCAGCCCACGAGGTAGGACACACCATCGGATTACGTCACAATTTTGGTGCGAGTTCAGCCACACCCGTTGAAAAGCTCCGTGATCCCGAGTGGCTGGAAAAGCACGGGCATACTTCTTCCATCATGGACTATGCCCGGTTTAACTATGTCGCTCAGGAAGGTGACGGGGTGACGAACTTATTTCCCGGCGTAGGTGCTTATGATAAGTGGGCCATCGAATGGAATTACAAACCCATTTATGGCACCTCTGGCCCCGATGAAGACAAAATAATTCTCAATCAATGGTACCTGGACCGGGCGCAGCATAATCCAGCTCTCCGATTTCTTACTGAGAGAAGTACCTTTGACCCCCGTGCACAAAATGAAGATCTGGGAGACAACAGTATGAAAGCATCGGAGTATGGAATTATTAACCTCAAAAAGATCATCAGCAATGTGGTGACCTGGACGGAAGAGGAAGCCAGTCACTATGAAGAAGCTGAAGAATTATACAACAATGTCCTGACGCAGTATATGCGTTATGTAGGCCACGTAACGAAGTGGGTTGGAGGTCTTTTTGATGATCCGAAAACCTACGAACAGGAAGGACCTGTTTTTGTTCCAGCACCACGTGAACGCCAAAAGGAAGCGGTCGCTTTTCTTCAAAACGAACTATTTCAACCGCCCCTGTGGTTGTTTCCGGAAAATATCCGCAACCGGTTCAAAGCCGACAATGGGGTGGCCACCCTCGCCAGCTGGGATAAGACAACGATAGATCGGCTGTATGCCACCGATCGCTTGCAACGATTGATTGATGCCGAATCTGTTTATGGCAAGAAGGTTTACGGTCTGCAGGAGTTTTTCAGTGATATGGAAAACGGAATCTGGTCGGAACTGGAAAGCAGAAAGCCGACGTCTGTGTATCGACGCAACTTACAAAAGATACATCTTGAAAAAATGATAGATCTGACCAAACCCGCTGGCAGCAGTTCGGGAACCATTTCAAGCTATTTGCGCAGTACCGGATCGGTCAACCCGGCTTTATCGGATATACGTTCACTGAGCATCGGCAGATTAGCAGTGTTACAGAAAAAACTGAATAAGGCGGTCCGTAAAAGCAAGGACCCAATGACCAAATATCATTATATGGATTGCCTTCATCGAATCGAGAAGGCACTGGAAGATTAAGGTTCGTAAGTCAAAAACTTCCGTGCTGAACGCTCTGGTCACAAAAACAGGAAACGGGGTGAATCGTCCGAGAATCACCCCGCTTTCTTATTTCTAGCGCTCGATCTTTATGTTTGAACGCGTACTTCCATTGTCGAAGTCATACCTTCAATACTCGGAGCACTGCCATGTTCCACCAAATCCATCCCTTCCAGCTCATGCTCTTCGGTAACCCGGATACCTATCGTCTTCTTGACTAAAAAAGTGATTAAATAAATAAATAGAAAAGTAAATAATCCCACAATTACCACACCTATTCCCTGCAAGGCTAATTGTTCCCAACCTGCTTTTACGCCAACGATGCCGACTGCCAGCGTACCCCATATCCCGCACACCAAATGCACAGAGATAGCTCCAACCGGATCATCAATTTTCAATCGGTCAAAAAACACCACCGAAAAAGGAATAAGGACGCCCGAAATCATTCCAATAAGTACTGCTAAAAAAGGCGTCATGACATCCGCACCGGCTGTAATCCCAACTAATCCACCCAGGATACCATTCAACACCATCGATAAATCGTGCGATTTGAACAAATAGAAGGAACAAAAATAGCAGCCAATAGCACCGGCGGCTCCGGCCAATGCTGTATTGACAAACACCAGCGATACAGCATCCGGATCAGCCGATAACACAGACCCGCCATTGAATCCAAACCAACCAAACCACAACAACAATACACCTACAGCAGCCAAAGGAATGTTGTGACCTGGTATCGGGTTAATACCGTCCCGACCGTACTTTCCAATCCGAGGCCCCAGCAACAGCACTACAGCTAGGGCACCCCACCCTCCTACGGAATGCACCAAAGTGGATCCTGCGAAATCATAGAAACCCAGCTGATCCAACCACCCTCCACCCCATTTCCACATGCCGGTCAGTGGATATCCGATCGAAATAAAAAATATAGAGATGATGAGAAAACTATTCAGCTTCATTCGTTCCGCCACTGCGCCGGAAACAATGGTGCAACACGTTGCTGCAAACATAGCTTGAAATATGAAGTCAGTCCAATAGGTGTAGTGTCCCGCAGCATAATCAATAGATGCTCCGACCGGCAGAGACAGCCCGACCTGTGAAAACCCAATAACTCCGTACCAGGATTGATTCGGATACATGAGACTAAATCCTATAAGATAGTAACTCACCAGCCCTATCGATAAAATCATCACGTTTTTAAACAAAATATTTACTACGTTCTTGCTACGAACCAACCCTGCTTCCAGGGTAGAAAACCCCAAATGCATAATAAACACCAATGATGCCGCGACGAGCACCCATATATTATTTACTGTAAACAAAGCCGTATCAGTCATTTTTTATTAATTTATAAGGTGAAGGAAATAAGTTATAGAGCCAGCTCTTGCTGTTCTCCATTTCGGATTCTGTAAACAGTTTCGAGTGGAAACACCACAATCTTTCCATCACCCACTCTACCTGTGGTTCCCGAATTCAGGATAACATTAATGATCTCCTGGTATTTGTCATTTGTTGCGAAAATATCCATCTGGATCCGCTCTATATATTCCGTGCCATATTCGGAGCCCCGGTATATTAATGTCTCCCCTTTTTGCAGTCCAAAACCGCGGACGTCATGGACGGTAAAAAACCTGACCCCAATGTTAGCAAGTGCCTTTTTGACAGCTTCAAATTTATTCATTCGGATAATTGCTTCAATTTTTTTCATTCTATTTTATTTAATCTCGTGATCAAAATAATCCATTCCGGAATGATGCGCATGATGTGGCTAAACTACGAAAGGGGGAACTGCGTAAAAAACACGATGTAACACAAAATGTCAAGTTTAGATGCCCGGGCAAACCACCTATCATACTGAATTACATAAGATTAGAAATAGTGTTTTTGTACAATCAACCTTCCATAATCTGTTCCGGGATTTTAAATATTTTTCAGTTTGTGGGGATCTTAGAAGTTGTTAATAGACCAAGGAGGCCTGAAATATGCCACCAATTCTTAGAGAAATAAGTGTTTTTTTGAATGCTGAAGGATTCACTGCAAACAAAAAAAGCCTCCTGGTCCATCAAGTACCAGGAGGCTTTATTAAGCTTGGATATTTACCGTGAAATTTCTAGTTGTAGCCCGGATTTTGCATTAAGGTTGGTTCTCCTTCTTTCGTACTCAAATCAATTTGTCGCTGTGGTATGGGATAATATTCATTTTGACCCGAGGTGAATGTTGCCCCCTTGAGATAGATGATTTTCTCACTTTCTGAGTCGATGTAATCATTCAACACCTGATCTGCCACACCCCACCGGACGAGGTCAAAAAACCGACGACCTTCCATTCCAAATTCTAATTTCCGCTCAAAACGTACAATTTCTCGAGCTGTCTCCTGATCAGTCCATGGTTCATCAAACGTGCTCACCACATAGTTTGCTGCATTACTGCCATCTTCCCGTTTGACAAAATCGTCCGGGTTGGAAGCACGTTCTCGAATTATATTGACATATTCGCGTGCTTTGTCCAAAGAACCGATCTCCACTTCCACTTCAGCCGCCCATAGGATGATATCAGCAAAGCGGATAACTTCATAGTTAATTGCAGTGCCCGGTGCCCAGGAGCCGGCATCGAATGCCCAATCAGCCTGTGACTCTCTGTACACATTTTTCTTGGGACTGTAGGGGCCGGCGTAGGCCTGATCACGAATCCATCGCTGTCCCGGGTGATCACCGTGGCCCAGGTACGGTATTCCCCGCCGTCCTACGGTCCAATCCAACCGAGGATCGAGGGGTCCATCATCAAGTGTAAACGGTTCGTCCGAATTAATTCCCATATCATGTTTGACCGGAAATTGATTGTAATTAGCCAGATAGGGCAAACCTTCGTCAGACGTTCTGTAGGAATTTACCAGGTCAAAAGAGGGCTGGAAAAACCCACAGCACCATTTCGTATATGGGAAATTGAGCATACTTCCTTGTCTGGAGTTTTGAATCCCGCCCGATCCATCATTCGCCGAAAATTGAACCGCAAAAACCGACTCCGGTCCATTTTCAAATTCCGGATTAAAGTTCATGGAATAGCCAGGCAGCAGTCCGTAAGGTTCTCCTGATGCAGTTACCCCACTCGCGATCAGATTTTCGAGTAGGGGTTTTGCTTCCGCGTACTTTTTTTGGTACATATAGGTTTTAGCCAAGTACGCTTCTGCAGCGGATTTGTTGGCCCGACCAGCATCAATCTGAACCTCAGGAAGATTCGCCATCGCTGTCTTGAATTGCTCTTCGATCATGGGCCAGATATCGGTGGTATTGGGTTGTTTTACATCCTCTGTATTTTCATCAATCCACGGAACATTATTGAAAAATCGTTTCAATTCAAAATAATAGTGACCGCGCAGGAACAATGCTTCGCCCATAATACGAGCCCGGGCATCATCAGATATATCTTCCACTTTACCCAATACCGTTAGGGTAGAATTGCATCGGGATATCCCTTCGTACATCGCCTTCCATTTGTCGTTGAAAAAACCATTGGATGGATCGGCTTCATACCGCTCTATAGGATTGATATTGGGCTGATCACCACCATCACTCCCCTTGTGCGCATCCCCGCCGGCAATACTTCCATAAATCCAGTTATCGGCAGCGACCGACCAGTTGCCCGCACCTAGATTTTGGCCATCCAGTGCCCCATAGGCCCCGATCAAAAGAGCATCTGCGCCTTCTTCTGTAGCCAATACGTCTTCACTTAACGAACCCAACGCTGGTTTATCTAAAAAATCTTCTTTGCAGGAAAAAAATCCCAACAGCAGAAGTATACTGATTATTGATTTATAATATTTCATGGCTATTTTTTTTAGAATGATAAATTGATTCCGAATATAAACTCCTTTTGTGTCGGGTACGCCCCCGCATCGATTCCAAAAGAAGTATCGGATCCTGATATTTCGGGATCTATTCCGGAGTATTTGGTTGCAGTAAACAAGTTTGTCGCCTGAAGATAAATTCTCAAATTGGTCGAGGAAAACTTTCTGGTAATATTGACCGGAAGGGTATACCCCAGGATAATATTCTTGGCCCGGAAATAAGAACCGTCTTCCAGATAGTAAGAATTCGGGACGCCGTTGGTACTAAAGTTCCCATTATCTTCCTGGATGGCGACCACCGCATTTTTATTGTCTGGCGTCCAGCTTTTGTTCAATGCTGTATAACTCTTGGCTCCGACAAATGAAGGGTAAAAATCTGTCCACCACCGTACGTAGTTAAAAATGGTATTTCCTTGTACGCCATAAAAGAATACGGACAGATCAAAGTCCTTGTAATTCAGTCCGACGTTCAATCCATATGAAAAATCCGGATTGGGATTTCCCAGAATCTGTCGGTCGTCCGGTGTAATAATACCATCCCCATTGGTATCCTCGTACTTGAAACGACCCAAACCGATCGCAGTTTGGTATTCTGTGTTCTCATTACCAGTGACCTGCTGGGCTTTCTGATTAGCTGCTTCGATCTCGGCTTCAGTATCCCAGAAGCCAATTATATTGTAACCGTAAAAAGCAGAAATGGATGATCCTACCTGGTTACGGATGATGGGATCGCTGAAACGCAACGACGTTTGACCAAAATAATCCACACCATCGGCGATACTTACAATTTCATTTTTATAAGAAGTGAAAGTCAAAGACAAATTATAGCTCAGATCTGAGGTTAGATCGCCCCGTGTTCCGGCAAACAAGTCTATTCCCGAATTGGTCATGCTCGCAATATTGACCGTCGGAGGCGTAGAAGTTCCTGCAGTTCCAGCTAATTCAGGTGAATAAAGCAAATCTTCCACATCTTTTCTGTAATAATCAAGGGTCATATCAAAGCGGCCATCAAACAAAGTTGCATCAAACCCAATGTTGGAGTTGATGTTGCTTTCCCATTTGGCATCGGGATTTCCGATCCGATTCTTCCGGTATCCCAGCCTCAGACTACTATTGGATCCGGTAATATCATAGAAGGTATTGCTGAGTGCACTGCTAAACGTGGTAAACGCATTGTCTCCACCGATATTGATCTGGTTTCCCATGATCCCCCATCCACCACGGATCTTAAGATCAGAAAGCCAATTACCGGTGCCAGCCATAAACGACTCCTGGCTGATGCGCCACCCGGCACTAACCGCCGGGAACACCCCATAGCGATTACGTTCTGCAAACCGTGACGATCCGTCCCGGCGCAAAGTTCCACTCACAATGTATTTTTGGTTCAGGGTATAATCCACCCGGCCAATCAAGGAATACAAAGCATCTTCGTAACCATAGCTATAATTGGATTTTTGGCCGGCTCCGGTCCCCAGATTAGTAAAGTTGGGATCAAATGAAAAGTAATCCTGAGTCGTTCCGCCGACTTCACGCCCGGAATTATGGTAAGCCTCTGTGCCCAGTAAAACCTTTAATGAATGGATATCTCGTTCCAGCGTATAATTGACGGTATTGGTCCAGGTCCAATTGATGTTGTACCAGCTCGATTCACTAAAAGAATTGGATAATGTGTTTTCAGATCGTTCATAGGTCGGGTAAGAAAAAGAATGATAACTTCCATTAGCCAAAGCTCCGCCAATACTGGTTCGGAAGGTAAAATTTTTCAAAAAATCCACCTCTCCGAACACATTCCCAAACACCTTTTTACTGTGGCCTTTGTTGTTGCGGGTTCGCTCTGCAAGTGCTACGGGGTTGTGCGCATTGCCAAGACCTGATCCAAAAGTTCCTGCATAGTTTTTACCGTAATAATCATACACCGGAATGATGGGTTTTATCCGGTAGGCCATTCCAATAGGAGAACCTTCCGACAGAATTCCTGTGCGTGGATTGTCGGTAAATGACAACGCCAGGTTCTCGCCCACCCGAACATGTTCACCAATATTAAACTTTGAATTGGCACGCAAGGTATATCTTTTCAAGTAGGTATTGATCATCGTCCCTTTCTGATCAAAATAACTTCCTGAAATCAGAAAAGTCGAATTCTCATCACCACCGCTGACCGAGAGGTTGTGACTCATCATCGGTGCCGGATTAAAAATTTCATGAAACCAATCTGTTCCTTCTTTATTAGCCTCCACGATCCGGTAGGTTTTGGGATCATTGGCATTTTTGGGATTAATAAAATATTTATCAAAATCAACCTCATCTCTTGAGGCACCGTTGGGTTGGATAAAATCAGGCAAGGTGGGTGTAGGACCACTTCCATATTGGGCATCGTCCAGGGGCTTGCCGGAATTCTTTAGTGCCAACCATTTCAGATTAGCCTGATCGATGGGTTTCATAATGTCCCACACATTTCCTTTTTTGGGAACTTGTCGACCATAGAAAGAATTTAGAGAAACCTTCACTTTTCCCTTTTCCCCATTTTTGGTCGTAATGATTATCACCCCGTTGGAAGCCCGGGCCCCGTATATGGAGGCAGAACTGGCATCCTTCAGAACCTGCATGGATTCGATATCATTGGGATTTAGGGTATTAATATTGTCTGTGGGGACACCGTCAACTACATACAAAGGATTGTTATTACCGAATGTATTGATTCCCCGTATCCGTACTTTAGGTGCTTCCCCGGGTTGACCACTGTTAATCACAGTCACTCCCGCAGCGCGCCCCTGGAGTTGGTTGGCTACATCAGCCGTTGGCTGTGAAATCATATCTTTTACATCAAGTACCGCAACCGAACCGGTCAGGTCTGCTTTTTTCTGCGTGCCGTATCCTACGACAACCACTTCATCGACCAGCACGCCTTCCGCCATTCCGATCTCATAGTTATCTTTTCCGGCCGTTATCTCCTGATCAAAGGCGTCATAACCAATGTACGAAACCACCAGAATATCACCTGTACGTGCCTGAATGGAAAATTCGCCATCAAAGTCAGTGACAGTTCCTCCAGGGTCTCCCTGGATTTGAACATTTGCACCGATCAAGGCTTCCTTTGTGTTGATGTCATACACCGTACCTGTAATCGTACGATCCTGACCAATGGCCCAATGGCTCCATAGTAAAAACACCAGACTGCATCCCATTTGGATTACAGATCTGTTAATAACAAATCTTTTCATGACATTTGTTTAATTAATAAAATATTTATACAATTTACCTCTTCACATCGCGGGTACAATCGCATCAATACCCGCCTATAGCGCAATTATAGCAAAATAATTTATCAAATTATAATATTTATTTTCGTGTACGTTAACAAATACCCACTATTTAGAGCTAAATCGGCCTTCTAAACGTTAACACAACACCAATAAATCAATATTAAATTCTGAAAAGAGGTTATCAACATAATACTTGATCTATATTCACTAAAATTTATAGGATTAACCATCATTAATTCGGAGTTTCACCATAAATCGGCTAAATTCACGCCGGACCAGAATGGGGATCAAAAGAACCTCCGGTCTTAAAACATGCATTATGGATACTATTAAAATAACACCCTATAACCTTCATTTTAAGCAACCTGCACAGACTTCACGCTCGATATTAAGACACCGGAAAGTCTATTTTGTAGAAGCATGGAATCATCAGAGCCCGGAACGACGAGGATGGGGAGAAATAGCACCCCTGGATGGATTGAGTCCAGAAGGAGCAGACTTTCACCGTATCATGAGTGAACTAGCCCACTCCACTCAACCGGTCAGTTCACTTAAAAAGTTAACCGACTATCCCGCCGTACGGTTTGGGCTGGAAGCAGCAGCACTGGATCTTGCCAACGGCGGAAAAAGGATTTGGTTTCAGGGTGGGTTTGTCCACGGAAGCAAGCCGATCGCCATTAATGGTTTGATTTGGATGGGTGACAAAACTTCCATGTTTTCTCAGATAAAAGAAAAACTAAAAAACGGATACCCTTGCCTAAAACTAAAAATAGGCGGAATTGACTTTGAAGAAGAAGTGAGTTTACTCCGTTTCATTCGGAGCGAGTTTTCTACCAAAGACCTTGAATTGCGTCTAGATGCCAATGGATCTTTTGACCCAAACGATGCCACCGAAAAGTTAAAACGACTCAGTGCATTTGACATCCATTCCATCGAGCAACCGATCGCACCCGGTCAGCAGGATACGATGGCCAGACTCTGTTCCGAGAATATTATTCCGATTGCGCTGGATGAAGAATTAATAGGTATCAAATCCCCCCTGGAAAAAGAACAGCTCTTAAAAACCATCCAACCCCACTATTTGATTTTCAAACCATCCCTAATCGGAGGGATCGTCGAAACAGACCAATATATCGCACTGTGTAAAAAACAAAAGACGGGCTGGTGGATCACCTCCGCGCTGGAATCCAATGTCGGTTTGAACATTTTGGCTCAATATTGTTATTCTTTAGGGGTCGATCAAGTCCAGGGATTGGGAACAGGAAAGCTTTTCACAAACAATATCAAATCTCCCCTCCGGGAAGAGAAGGGCTTGGTTTTAGCGAACCCGAATGGCACATGGGCGGAGTTACCAAGCTAGTTATTTTATTTTTAAAACAAAATCATGAAACACGATTTCATTACTTTAAATGGTCAGAAAATAAACGGGAAAGCCTTAGCTGCAGATCCCAAAGCCCTTCGGGTATTTAAACGCAAATGGATGGGAGATCCCGCCATTCCGGAGTTCATAGAAAAGTGGTGGAATAAGAAAAATACTATTGCTGCCTACTCGTCGGGGTCTACAGACATCCCGAAAAGAATAACCCTGGGAAAGGAGTATGCGCTCAAAAGCGCCCGAGCTACGCTGGATATTCTTGGTCTTCAACCCGGAGACACTGCCTTACTTTCAATGCCGGCGCACTATATTGCCGGTCGGATGATGATCACTAGAGCCATCGAAGGACAGCTCAATTTAATCACCATTGGACCGACTTCTACCCCACAAATCCCCGAGCTTCCCATAGATGTCGCCGCCTTCACGCCGCACCAGTTTCAAAGTATTCTTGAAAAAGAATCCAAAGACCGCTATTTCAACATCAAAAATATTTTATTGGGTGGCAGTCCTGTTCCCGACGACCTCATCGAACACATCACTGATTTTCCTGGTCATATTTACGAAACGTATGGCATGACAGAAACCTACAGTCATATTGCCCTCAGACAACTGCACCCGGTCCGGCAAAAGTATTTTGAAGCGGTCGGTTCTACTTCGTTCTCGCTAGATGGTGAGAAATTGATCATTCATGCTCCGCACCTCGGCATCAAAAACCTGCATACCAATGATACTGGTGAGCTGGATGGAACTACCCGGTTCCGGTGGTTGGGCAGAGCGGATCATGTAATTAACAGCGGCGGAATAAAACTCCACCCCGAAACGATCGAAAATAAATTGCACCAGTTCGTTAAAACGCCATTTTTCGTTACCGGCAAACCCGACCCCACATACGGCGAAGTGGCCGTATTGGTCATGGAACAACATCCGGACACCGTTCCTGAAAATCAACTCGTGGAAATCATGGACAATATCCTTGATAAATATGAAAAACCGAAATCAATCAAATGGGTTGATCGCATCGTACTCACACCCACGGGAAAAACTAACCGTAGAGCGACGATTAAAAAGCACGATATCTAAAACTAAACCATTCCAACTTCAATGACTGAATCAATCGCTCTTTATTCGCTGCCTGACACGGATCATTTCTATGAAGTCTGTGGTCCGGCGGAACAGACGAACCCGGAAAATGTTTTTCAAAAGCGGGGCGTTGTTTTTGCCCCCTTTGAAATTTCAGACCACCCCATTTACCGGATACCAGGCCAACCTGTAAAGACGACACTGACCAAATATGAAAATTTTAACTGGCAAAAGAAACACCGGCCCTTACACCAAACCAAGCAGTCGACTTATCAAGATATGTTTCATCGGGCCATCCAAGGTATTGAAGTCGGTTCGTGCGAAAAAATAGTTCTTTCCACCCGGTCTGCGGATACATCTTCCATTCCTTCGCTGCCAGCTTTTTTGCAACAGCTAAGGCAGAGTTATCCTTCGGCATTTGTATATTTATTCTACATACCCCATGAGGAGTTGTGGATCGGAGCCAGCCCGGAGCTATTGTTAGACACCAACTACCCGTTTCAACGCACAGCGGCCTTGGCCGGCACGCGAAAAGGGGCGCCTAAACTTGGGGACTGGCCCGCGAAAGAACGCGAAGAACATCACTACGTCGAACAATACGTAGAGAAAGTAATCGAGGGGCAGAAGTTTCGGAAAGAAGGTCCACATCCCGTAAAAGCAGGACCTGTATTTCACTTAAAAACAAATTATTTTATAGACATTGAGGGACCTGTAGTCAATCCTTTTCGGCTTCATCCCGGGCCAGCTTTGAGCGGTTATCCGGTGCAAGCCGCCATTCAGAAAATACACGAGATCGAAGATTCGTCCCGACATTACTATACCGGGTTTTTGGGACCGGTGTGGAATGAAGGGAACAGCCGGCTGTTCATCAACCTGCGTTGTCTGGAAATGTTGCGCGACGGACAGTTGCTATATGCAGGCGGAGGCCTGACCATCGATTCAGATGCCACTGCGGAATGGACCGAAATTCAGGATAAATTGGGTACATTACGCTCCAAATTCTAAAACGACTCGTAAACAGAATGATTTCAAATAAAGAAGTAGTACAACGGTTGCTTGAAATCTTTTCACACAAAGGAATTGAGCAGGTGATCGTGAGTCCCGGATCCAGAAATGCACCGCTTGTTCAGACCTTTAAAGGAATGGGAAATTTTGAGATGTATTCGGTGCCGGACGAAAGGACAGCTGGTTTCCTGGCCCTGGGTATGGCAATGAGATTGCGACGACCGGTCGTTCTAACCTGCACTTCCGGTTCTGCTTTGTTGAATTATGGACCCGCCATCGCCGAAGCTTACTACCAGAACATTCCATTGATCGTTCTTTCTGCCGATCGTCCGGCCTACCTGATCGACCAGGGCCATGGTCAGTCAATACGGCAAAACGAGGTATTCCGGAATTATATAAAAGCCTCTCTGGACATCGAGGAAACATCCAGCCGGGAAGCCTGGTATTTTGATTCAAAAATCAACGAGGTATTAGCTCATACCAGCGGGGAAGATGAAGGGCCTGTTCACATCAATCTGCACTTGGAAGAACCGTTGTATGAGTTTGTAAAGGCAAAACCGGCCCGTGCCAGGACCATCAATTATCCCATTTTTGAAAAATCTCTGCAAACGGGTACGATGACCCGGTTAAGAAAAGTGTGGACGGACAGTCAGAAGGTGATGATTCTAGTCGGTCAGCACCCGCCCAGGCACCGGCTCAATGCCTGGTTGAAGCATATGTCTACTCAAAAAAACATAGTTATTTTATCCGAGCATACATCCAATGTAAAGGGCGATTTTTTTCGGGTCAATCATATCGACCGCTGCATTTTTCCTCTAAATCAGGCAGAATGGGAAAGGTACCAACCAGACTTGCTCATTACTTTCGGAAAAGAAATCGTTTCTAAGAAAATAAAAAATGTATTGCTCCGCTCCACGGGCTTTGATCACTGGCACGTCGGAAAAAATGTAGATCACAGAGATACTTTCGGTGCTTTGACAGAGATCCTACGCATTCCACCCGATCGGTTTTTGGAAGGCATCCGGGAGTTTGGCACCAAAAAGCCTGATTATCAAAACATTTGGAAAATGCGGGTTGAAAACGCAGAGAATATTCACCGACATTATATTGCCGGCGCCCAATGGTCAGACCTCAAAGCCTGGCATTTTCTATCCAGACATGTGCCCACGCCATTGGTATTTCATCTTGGAAACAGCGCTACAGTCCGATATAGTTTGTTGTTTGATTTACCACAGGAAATTGATTTTTACAGCAATCGCGGTGTCAGCGGTATTGAAGGATGTACGAGTACCAGTCTGGGGTTTGCATTGCAAGAAAATGAGGTTCCGGTATGGTTGGTCTGTGGTGACCTCACCTTCCTCTATGACCTCAATGCTTTTTGGCAAACCCCGATCCCAAAATCCTATAAGATTATCGTCCTCAACAATCGGGGAGGTGGAATTTTCCGGTTTATAGAGGGGCCTTTGCAATCCAGTGTAGCCGATCCCTTCCTGGAAACCCCACACCAAGAAAGCGTGTTAACAGCGATCAGGAATCCTGAAATTGAGTGCTTTTCTGTGAACAACTACACCGAACTTCAGGAAATTTTTCCGAAATTTGCGAAAACACCCCGGATGGCTGTTTTGGAAATTAACACGCCCAGGATGCAGAATGATCAAATTCTGAAAGCGTATTTTGAAAAATTAAAAACCAAGCATGAGAACCCAGACCTGGAAAAAGACTCATCAGCCCAGTAATAAGGTATGCACCTCTAAAGTTCATACCATGGATCTATACGTAAATTGGTCATTATGAGCACGTGGAATGCCTGGGTCCACGCAGCACGCTTGAGAACCTTACCTTTGGCCTTGTCCTGTGTTCTCATGGGCGGATTTCTGGCTTATGCTGATGGCCGCGTTGATGGCATAGCTTTTATGCTAGCGATCGTTACCACGGTGCTGCTACAGGTGTTATCGAACTTTGCCAATGACTATGGAGACTACGCTTCGGGGGTGGACCTTTCAGGACGAGTAGGACCGGTACGGGCCTTACAGGGAGGCCACCTCACGATGTCGCAAATGAGAAGTGCTCTATTCACCACTTCTCTGTTGGCTTTCATAAGCGGTCTGAGTCTGCTTCTCGTAGCTGATATACCCACCGGCGGACTAATCACATTATTAATGGTAGGGCTGCTCGCTATCATAGCAGCCATTACCTACACGATCGGAAAGCGCCCCTATGGCTATATTGGATTGGGCGATCTTTCTGTGTTTATTTTTTTTGGCTTGGCTGGGGTTTTGGGTTCACATTACGTGATCAACGGCACCTTTGACGCTCAAAACATACTCTTGGCAGCCAGTTGCGGCTTTTTCTCGGTGGGGGTTTTGAATCTTAATAATATTCGGGATCTGGAAGCAGACAAGGTTCATCATAAAAACACCCTACCGGTGTGGCTTGGAAGAAAAAAAGCGGTGATTTATCACATTGTTCTGTTGACATCCGGCTGGATGACCGCGCTGGGGTACCATTTTTTAAATTACACCTCCTGGCACCAGTTTATCTTTGTATTGGCCTTGCCGTTTTTCGTATTCAATGTCCAACGGTTGATCAGTCAAAAACAGGATTCTATTGATCCGCTTTTAAAACAACTTGCTTTATCCACCTTGTTGTTTGTTCTCCTCCATGGCCTGGGGTGGGTCATCGCATAGGGGGTGTGTTGCAGCCAGATCCATTATAGGGAACAATGCTCCAAACAGAAGCCGCTGGTAAAAAACAGAAGAGGGAGCCATTTATTTCAAAAAACCATGTATCTTTCTATGATTATTGTATTGACAACGTCGGCCCTATTATTCTACACACGTCCAATACCAAAATTATTCGAAACTATTCGATGAACAGATTGATTCGTCTGATCGTTATCCTCGTATATATTTTGATTGCTGAGGGAACCCTTTATGGACAGATCGACCCCATGCCTTCCTATGATTTATTTTATCCGGAGTATGGTACGTACCGACACGAAAAAGAACTTTACTCCTACAACCTGATCGACTACATGTTTGTGGACAGGGACCGGAAACTCTGGCTGTCCTCAGTACATGATCTCAAGCGATCAAATGGATATCAATTTTTCAACATCTCTCAAATCCTCGACAAGGAAAACCACCTCAAAGGACACATCATCGACGGTCAAAGATGGAATGATTCCACACATTATATCATCGAACAAAACGCCAACGAGGGTCTCCTTTCGCATGCGCTTTCTACGACTCCCCCCATCCATATCGCAGAACAGGATAGTGCAAAATCTAAAACACAAAAATTACTTTTTTACGATGTCCGGTTTAATGAATACGCCTACGAAGTTTGGACCGATTCACTTCAAAACTTGCTCCTGAAGATCGTCGGATCCACAGGGAAGCTTCTTCGAGACATAACCATTCCTCCACTGGATGGCCAACTGACCGCCTTTTGTGTCGCCAAGGACAGAGTCTGGTTTTTGATCGATCACAGAAAAATAATAACCTTTCTGATCACCGACCAGAATCAACTAACGGATCCGGTTAAGATCGGATCATCAGGAACTATTAGTACCTTTTACACGGATCAGTTTGAGAATATATGGGTCACCAAGAGGAACGGAATCTACCAAATCAGAATTTACAAATCCCAATATTATCTTGCTCTTATCAAACCGCTCAAAGATATCAGCAAAGTTTTCGAAGACGACCATGGTAATTTAATCTTTACCGCAACTTCCTTTCCCGACATCACTGAAGCGGCATATTTATATGTCAGAGAGGGCGGCCGCTGGATCACCATGGAGTCCCTGATCAGCCAGAATCATGATCTTCATTATTTTGCCGGTCAGGATTTTCACAAAGAAATTTTCTTGTCCGCAAAAAACAATCTCTCCACGCTACGTTTTACTGAGAATTCGATCAGCAACGAAATCTTCGATCGACAAACCGAAGAAAGTCGCTGGAACTTTATCTCCAGAGGCCTATTCAAAACGGATTCCCTATTCTACGTATTGGTTGCTAATCAAGGGTTGTGGTCCAAGAATATGAATACGGATGAAGAAAAATTGACCACGTTTCAACATCCGGAATCTGGAAAGACCTTGGATTTTGATTGCCTCCGAACGATTGAAACCGATGCCGACGGCAGGCTTTGGTTTTCGATCTGTAATGATCAGGAAGGTAGTCAAGAAAGCTTTCTCATAAGATATGACCCGGTAACGACCATGTCGAAGGTCATTCCTTACCCTCATCTTATTTCAGCACTTCAGATGGGGCAAGGGTCCCTTTTATGGATTGCTTCGGAAAATGAAGATGGGAAAGTAATGCTATCCAGGTTCAACACCAATACTACCACGGTCTCAGCACCCCTTAATATAATCCCAAACATCAGCACCATCAATGATCTATTTTTACTGGAACCGGATTCTATGTTCTTGGCTACAAATGACGGTCTATATAAATATGCCATTGAAAGTGCGGAAACAAAATTAATTCTGTTGCGGCCCAATACCCACAATCAGACCACCATATTTTCCATATTCTTTTACGACAACAAGTATTTTTTAGCGAGCCGTGATGGCCTCTTTATATATGACCCGGCCTCGGGCTTGGTCGATCATTTTACCATGGAAAATGGACTCAGGAATAATATCGTGACCGCAGTATTCAGAGAAAAGGCGAACAAGTACTGGTTAAGTACTTTTTTTGGATTATCCGTTCTCAACCTCAACGAAAATCTGATTTTGAATTATTCCACTCTTGACGGCTTACCAAACAATGAGTTCAATCTTTATGCATACCACGAAGATCCCTCCGGGTATTACCTGGGGTACCCCAATGGAGTGCTTCAACTTGATCTGAGAGATTCTATGAAGGGTTATTTCGCTGATTTTGACCTGGATCACGCATTAACTTATTCAAGAAAAAATGAAAAAGCCACTATTTTGTTCCCTGAGAATAATCACCTGGACATATCCCCTGAAGTCACTTATTTCAAACTCTTCCCATCATCCTTCGCCGGATATTTTATTGATTATTTCAATTTCAAATTGATCAACACGACACTTAAAGACACCGTATTGTTCTCTGCGGTAGACGGAGTCATCCAATCTAATCTGAAAGCCGGCACCTATCACTTCAAGCTTTCGAGCTACGACCGCTATGGCAACAATATTAACAATGAAAAACAATTCAGTATTACCGTCCACGAACATTTCTACCAAACAATCTGGTTCAGAATCCTAATTCTATTGCTTGCCAATATCATTATCGGAACGATGATATATGGATGGCTTCGCTTTAGAAATAGAAAGAAAAGAAAAGAGAAAGACCTGGAAAAACGATTGTCCGAGTTGGAACTTCAGGTTTTGCAAACCCAGCTCAATCCACATTTTATATTTAATACCATCAGCGCGATCCAATACTATATTCAAGATCATGATGAAGATCACGCCGATCAATATCTCACTTCGTTCAGCCGATTGATGCGATCCTATCTCGATTCGTCAAAAAGCAGTTACATTACCTTAAACACTGAAATCAACTTACTTAAAAACTATCTGGACCTTGAAATCATGGTCGCCGACGACCGAATCAAATCCCATTTCGAAATTGATCCCGACATAGATTTGGTGAATGTTGTCATACCGACGATGATGCTTCAGCCTTTCGTAGAGAATGCCATACAACACGGCTTATTTCATAAAAAGGGAAATGGAAACATTACTCTGAGATTTATCAAAGTGGCCGAAGATATGCTTCTTTGCGAAATCGAAGATGACGGTATAGGCAGACGTAAGGCTGAAATGATTAACCGACAGAAGCCGCAAAAACCCACTTCAAGAGCATTGCAAATCATCAACGAAAAGCTGGAGGTTCTCAAAGAATCCCGCGGTATGAAAATCGAAATAAATATCATAGACAAGTATCAGAATGGGACGGCCAAGGGTACTTTGGTTCAAATAAAAATTCCGTTTCTATTGAAAAAGAGTCACATGAATCTGGTTCAGTCCTAAGAATTTGCATGCTAAACACTCCACAAAGTGCCTCGTCGTAGCATATCTACACATCCGTTTACCAGCTTCCACCGGCACCGCCACCGCCAAAGCCACCGCCGCCAAAGCCACCAAACCCGCCACCGCCGGAGAATCCTCCACCACCACTGCCACCAAATCCACCCCCTCCAATAATAATGGGTCCGCCCCAACCTCTGCGGTTAATGTGGCCACCGCCCCCGCCACCTTGTCGAAAGGCATTCAAGATGATAATAATTATCACCATAAGTAAAATGATCGAACCAACCGGAATCCCATCATTTTCTTTTCGTAGTTCTTCAGCATCAAATACTCCAGACAATATTTCGGAAATAATACGACTTCCCTCTTTAAATCCCTGATAATAATCACCCTTGCGAAAATAAGGGATCATATACTGATCGATAATCCGGCGCGCTTCCACATCGGTGATGTACCCCTCGATCCCCCAGCCAGTAGCGATGAAAACTTTACGATCTTGTTCAGACAAAGTGATCACGATACCATTATCTTTTCCACCCTGTCCGACGCCCCATTTATCTCCTAGTTCATAGCTAAATTCAGAAATATCATAATTGCCCAGCTGACGCACCGTCACCACCAAAATCTGCGTTGACGTGGTATCATCATATCCGACCAACTGCCGTTCCAGACTTTGTTCTTCAGCGGGTGATAATACATTGGCATAATCATTGACCAACCTCGGTGGATTGGGAGGGTCCGGAATTTGGGCCCGAACCGCAGATAGAGACATTACCAAAAGACACCACAATGCAAGCACCGACTTAAGCAGTCTTTGAACACCAGATCTGTCGCCGCTAATCTTCATCAAAATATATCTCATCATCAAGTTCGTTAACATCATCCCGCTGATAGGGAAAATAATAGGAGAGTTTTTCACCAACCAACTGGATTGTTTTCTGCAAGCCCTTCACATATTCATCACGTCGAAAGTTGGTCTGCATAATTTCCAATTCTTCCTTCCAAAAATGATCTCCAACCTTTTCATGAATTCCCCGATCACCGATTATAGCGCATGCCCGATCACCAAAAGCAATGTAAATCAATACGCCGTTCTGATGTTCGGTCTTGTCCATACCCAATTTCCGGAAGGCCCGGTATGCCCGTTGCATCGGGGTCATTTTTTTGGTCGACCGTTCAAAATAGACACGAATTTCACCGGAAGTTTGTTTTTCGGCCTGCCCGATCGCATCCACAACTGCCTGTTTTTCTTCCTTCGAAAAATAATCGCTAATCAATGATAGTTTCATCCAAAATCAATTTCAGGAACGTTTTCGGTGCCGGCCTGTGCTTTGAAGTATCCTTTTTCTTCAAAGCCGAATAATCCGGCCATTAAATTCCGTGGAAACTGTTTGATGTAGGTATTAAATGTCTGAACTTCGTCATTAAAATCTTTCCGGGCTTTGTTGATGCGATTTTCTGTTCCCTCGATCTGGGTTTGGAAATCCCGAAAAGCCTGAGTCGATTTGATATCAGGATAACGCTCCACCGAGACCAACAATCTGCTAAAAGCCCCGCTCAGTTGTTCCTGGGCATTCTGAAATTCCTGCACTTTTTCAGGACTTAGATTATCAGCGTTGATATTCACACTTGTGGCTCTGCTACGGGCTTCAATCACTGAGTTTAGTGTTTCCTGTTCAAATTCAGCCGAACCTTTAATGGTACTGACCACACTGCTGTACAAATCAGCGCGCCGCTGGTATTGGGTCTCGACCGTCGACCAAGCTGATTCTACACTTTCATTCATGGTTACCATGCTGTTATAGCTTCCCGAAAAAGTGTTGTACAAAATGAGCCCGAGGACCACAATGATACCAATTACTATTAAACTTGATTTTTTCATGCTTGCTTTATTATTGATAATAGGTTAAATCATGAATACGAAAATAGGATGAAAAGTTTCAAAATTGATAGGTTTGCATAGAATATTTAGAAGAACATGCTTGCTGATCGATCAAATTCATCATTTTATCGATCAACAAAAAAGCTTGTTTAAATAAAAAGAAGCCGTCGCTGTGAAACTCAAACGGAGAAGAAAATTAGTCACCTATCTCAACATACTGGATCAACCCATCCGATTCAACCACTTCGTTTTTAGTCGCATGTTTCTATTGTGGGCACTGCTGGGGCTGGTCGGAGGGGTGATTGCGGGCGGGTATTGGATTGCTCTTATGTTCCTGACCGACAAAATAGCCCTGTTTACCGGGTGGCTCGTTATACCGGTCATGGCTATATGTGGCTGGTTAGCTGGTCTGGTGATACACTTCATTGGTGACCCGGGTGAGATTCATCTTATTGTCAATAACATACGATTCAACAAAGGAAAACTGGATCCCAAAAACAACCCTTCCATGATCCTGTCTTCCTTACTCTGTGTAGCGGCGGGAGGCAGCCTGGGGCCGGAAGCGCCGATGGTCCAGGTCACCGGTTCGACAGGTACCTGGCTCGGAAAAATATTTCGTCTGAAAGGCGAAGAATTGCGGTCGCTGAGCATAGCTGGTATGGCTTCGGGATTTACCACCTTATTTGGTGCCCCTCTGGGAGGAAGTTTATTCTCGCTCGAAATCCTCCACCACAAGCATGCTCTGCAATACTACAAAGCTATTATACCAGCGCTCGTAGCCAGTTGTTTTAGTTACGTCGTCTTTGCATTGATTATCCAACTGGGTCTTGGTCCGCTCTGGAATTTATCTTCCTACGAATATTCCGGTGTTTTTGATTTTGGATTTGCTATTCTATTTGGGATAGTAGGTACCGCAGTGGGTTGGGGCTTTATATTCTGCACAAAATTTTTCAAATCAGTTTTTGATCACCGACCGGCACCCATTTATATAAAAACTCTGATCGGAGGGGTGCTACTGGGAATCATCTCTTATTATTTCCCGGTCACCCGTTATTTTAGTCACTTTGAAATCAACGAGCTTTTGAACGGTGGGTACACACTGCATTGGTTGGCTGGTATTTTGATATTCAAAATACTGGCTATTTCCATTACTGTGACCTCTGGTTGGCGCGGTGGTTTTATCATTCCCTTGTTTTTTGTCGGAGCTACTCTGGGCCTGATTATTCATCACATCTTTCCGATGACTAACCTTACCCTGACGATCGTAAGTTGCATGGCAGCTGTGAATACCTGTGTTACCCGGACACCTATGAGCACCACTATTCTCTTGGCAACACTGACGGGTTTTGGACACTTTATTCCGATCTTATTTGCAAGCCTGACGGGATACTTTCTCGCTCCAAGAATTCCATTTATCAGTTCACAAATGGCGGAATCGGATGGACCGGACAATTAATCCGACATTTGTTGTAAAGCTTCTTTTATCGTAGTGACGGGTTTTAAGCAAACCTTATCCTGACATACATAGATCATTGTGGAACCGGCCACATATTTGTTCTGAAGCAGCTCAAGGGTGCCCTCGGAAGAACCACCCGATAAAAAAACATTTGGAAGATAGTGCAGATTCCATTGGTTTAATATCTCCTTGAAACCCGGACCCACGACAGCCACTTCATAGGGCGGCCTGACCATCCAGATCAACAGGATATCCCAGTTGGCATAATACGGTCCGTTCCTGAGGGCATCCCCTAAAACGTTGTGCAGCATCTGCCGGGCTTTCTCTACATATTCATCCCGATACAGGTACTGACCAAGGATATACAGGTTTTTGGCCATTTCAGAATTGGAAGACGGAATCACGTTATCAGTCAGTTCCATTTTTCGCGCTACCAATGCCGGATCCATGTTCGAGGTATAGTAAAAAAGACCGGTCGCAGAGTCAAAAAAATGTTGAAGCGCATAAGTCAGTAGTTGATCTGCCTCGTCCAGCCACGTTTCATCAAAGGTCGCCTGATACAATTCGATAAACCCGGATATGACAAACGCATAATCATCCAAAAATCCATTGATGGTAGATTTCCCGTTTTTATAATTCCGAAACAACCCCCCATCTTCTCTTTTCACCTGATCCCTGATAAAGCGGGCGTTTTTCAATGCGGTCTCAAGATAATCTTCCCGACCAAATACTCGGGATGCGACCACATACGCCCGCAACATCATCGCATTCCAGGAGGTCAATATTTTATCATCGAGCCCCGGACGGACTCGGGCAGAACGTGCTTCAAGCAGTGCTTTATTGACTTCATGGACTTTACTTTCCAGTTCCGAAAGCGGTAAACCGTATTTCTCTGCGAAACCTTCGGGGTCGTCCTGCGCCAACAAAATATTGGACCCTTCCCAGTTGCCTTCTTCCGTAACGTGGTAATACTCCAGGATCATAGGTGCCTGTTCCCCGAGCACCTCTTCCATCTCCGATTTGTCCCACACATAAAACAACCCTTCCACTCCTTCGCTATCCGCATCCAGTGCGGAGTAAAAGCCACCTGAAGAATCCGTCATTTCTCTGGCTATAAAACCCAAGGTTTCGTGGACTACCTTTTCATACAATTTATTACCCGTCACCTGGTACGCTTTGCTGTACAAACTGACCAATTGGGCGTTATCGTAAAGCATTTTTTCAAAATGGGGTACCTTCCAGATCGGATCGGTCGAATATCGGGCAAATCCACCACCAATCTGATCGTAAATCCCACCCCGAGCCATATGATCGAGCGTAACCACTACGGCTTCGAGTGCTTTTTTTTCTCCGGTCAGGTCGTGGTAATGCAACAAATATTCGAATCCAATCGGCAAAGGGAATTTTGGTGCACCCTGGTTTCCGCCTTTTTCAAAGTCCAATCGAGGTTCCCAATAGTCGAATATAGTCTTCAGTTGGGAAGTCGAAAAGGCATCCTGTTCCGAATTAAAAACGACCTGATCACTTTGACGAACGCCCGCTGTCAAATGATCTGCTTGCCCTTCTGCTTTTTCCGGTTGTTGCGTGACATAATCAACGATTTGTTGCAAAAATGACAACCACCGGTTTTTGGGAAAATAGGTGCCGCCGTACAGTGGCCGGCCATCCGGTAGTGCCACACAGTTCAGCGGCCATCCACCCCTTCCTGTAATCAACTGAACTGCGGACATATAGATCTGATCAATATCGGGTCGTTCTTCCCGATCCACTTTGATACATACATAGTGCGTGTTCATATATTCTGCTACTACAGCATCTTCAAAGCTTTCTGATTCCATCACATGGCACCAGTGACACGCCGCATATCCAATACTGACCAAAATAAGCTTATTTTCTTTTTGGGCTTTTTCGAGCGCTTCATCGCCCCAAGGATACCAGTCCACCGGATTGTGCGCATGCTGCAAAAGATAAGGACTTGATTCATCGATCAGGTGGTTGGTATATTTTTCTTTTTCTTCTGTCATTTGACGTTTTTTATTTCCATCCCTTTGGTACGACATGACCAACATAATTCATGTCCGGTCGTCCACAGTCCTCGGTTACAAGTACCCTCGGTTCATTTCAAAAGGATGGCGTGATAATTACAATACCGATGGTTGATCAGGAACTCTACATGTTTAACAAACCGGACAAAGAACAGTTTATCTGAGATGTTTTCGTATCATTCTTTTCAATTTACCCCCTCTGGCTCCAAACCATTTCGCAACGATCATTCCGTTTTTGTCAATGATAAAGTAATAGGGCCAGCCATCAATCTGATAAGTATCCAAGATCTTCTTTTTATCTCTTACTTCCCACAAGGACGTGCATTGGAATTCGATGTTTTTGTTTTGGGCTATTGAACTCCATTGCTCCCGCAAATCGTCCCAATGTACGGAAATCACTTTCAGATCTTCCTTATAGTTTTCCTGAATGTCATTCATGTGTTGGTAGGTTTTCCAACACGGTCCGCAATAGGTGGCTGTGAAATTTAACAACACGTACTTCTCCTTTGAATAATCCGAAAGACGGACAGGTTTACCGGCCTCATCGTACCCCATCACTTCAACGGCAGGATCACCCACATCCACCGTAATGGTCTGTTGAGCGTGAAGGAATGTGAACCCTGAAAAAAACACGACCAGAAACGCCGATAATCTCATGCTAGAAAGATACTAAAAGACACGGGGGATAACAAATCTCAAAGAATATTAGTTGATAGCGTTGAATTCACCAAGTGAAAGATCACCGGACTCAAACCCTTTTCTGAACCAATGCATTCTTTGCTGCGAAGTCCCATGGGTAAAAGCATCGGGTACCACGTATCCCTGGGTCTGCTTCTGAATACGGTCATCCCCGATGGCATTGGCGGCGCGCAATGCTTCTTCCAGATCTTCATCGTTCAACTGCAATCTGGAATCTTGCGCATAGTATCCCCAGATTCCTGCCAGAAAATCGGCTTGCAACTCCAGTTTCACGGACAAGGCGTTGTAATCTTTTTGAGACAACCGACTTCTCATCTGATGCACCTGATCAGTAATTCCCATGAGATTTTGAACATGATGACCGACTTCGTGCGCCACGACGTAAGCCACTGCAAAGTCACCGGGTGCCTGAAACCGGGTTTTCAGATCATTACAGAAAGATAAATCGATGTATACTTTTTCATCTCCAGGGCAATAAAATGGGCCCATCGCGCTCGATGCCATCCCACACGCACTGGAAGTTCGCTCGTCAAACAGCACCAAATTCGGAGCCGAATAGCGTGAATTTTGCTCCTGAAATAAATGCGTCCATACATCTTCTGTACTGGCCAGAATAACGCTGACCATCTCTGCAAGATCATCATCGGGACGCGGGCCACGGTCGACCGGTTGCTCTGTCTGGACTGAAGTTCCCGGTTCAAACAGAGACAGCAACCCCGTCAAATCTTTTCCTGTAAATACAGATATCAGAACAAGAATGATGGCGATGATTCCACCCCCTTTTGCTGCCCGTCGACCGGTGCTGCTCCCCCGCCGGTCTTCGACCCTGGAACTTTTTTTATTTCCTCTCCATTGCATGAGTGATAATTTTTACGTGTGATGTAGTCCATATGCATGCGCCCACAGCGCCATCCATGTCTCGTTGTGCTCTCTTCAAATGTAATAAAAAAATACCGGACCGCTTTATTGGACTGCTTGCCCAACAACAGTTAATAATAGGTTAAATTTTACAACTACGATATCTTTTGACCAGTCAAATCGTCTACTAGATAAATCACTTAAACTATGAACCAATTGAGGTCCCTATTTTTAATACTCCTGATGGGTATCAGTCATCAGGTTGTGCACGCTCAGGATCAAGATCTTCAGGAATCAGTTCACCAGGTCATCGACAAGTATCAGGAAGCGGATGCCTTAAAGCTCGACTTCGAATTTCAAATCACCTTTCCCGAACAAGATCCCCAAATTTTTCAAGGAACATTTTTTAAACGGGGTGATCAGTACAAAGTTGATCTGGATGATTATGCCATATATTCGGATGGTACGACCCAGTATACCGTTCAGAAAAAAGTAAAGGAGGTCCAGATAACCTCGATCGATTTGGAAAGCGTGGAACTCAGTTCTCCGGCTGGCATTCTGAAGTATCTTCACAATCAGGACTTCAAATATTTTGACAAATCCGGTTTAAATCAATCCTCTAGTATCGGTTCCCGACTGAAAATCATCGAATTAATCCCCACGGATAAATCAAGTGAATATTTCAAAATACGATTCAGTTATCAAGATGCTGGAAATATATTGAAACACGTTGAGATTTTCGCCAAGGATGGTCAGCGTATACAGCTCACCACGGGCGAGACCTCATTTTCAGGTAATTTTTCTCAAGAGTCCATCTTATGGAACGATGAGCTGTACGAAGATTACTATATTGAGGATTTAAGAATTGATTAATTCATCATCGGACATGTGAACCTCGTAAGAAGTCCATGCCCGAATTCCCTAAAGACAATTTGCATTAGTATGGGTTGGAAATCGACATTGATCAGGCCGTATGCGGCTTACATCTCCAGAAAAATTGACCGGATGGCCCGAAATGCCAAGGAGGATCAACATAGTATACGACAGATGATTATCCAGAAAGCACGGGATACGGTCTTTGGCCGGGATCATTCGTTTGACAGAATAAAGACATATTCAGATTTTAAGAACCACATACCCATTCATGATTATGAAGGGTCACGGGCGTACTTTGATCGCGTGCGGGATGGTGAATCAGATATTTTGTGGCCGGGAAAACCAAAGTATTTTGCTAAGACATCCGGCACTACGTCGGGGACCAAGTACATTCCCATCACGCAGGAATCACTACCCAACCATTTCAACACGGCTCGAAATGCTTTATTTCACTACGGGATCAAACAGAACAACCTTCGGTTTCTGGATGGAAAGGTCATTTTTCTTTCAGGTTCACCCATTTTGGAAAAAACGAACGGTATTCTGACCGGTCGACTTTCCGGTATCGTAAATTATGAAGTGCCGGGCTGGCTTAAGAAAACACAGGTGCCTACCTGGGAAACCAATTGCGTCGAAGACTGGGAGAAAAAAGTAGACCTTATTGTTCAGGAAACAAAAGACATCGATCTAAGGCTTATTTCCGGAATTCCACCTTGGGTTCAGATGTATTACGAACGGCTTCTGGCGGCCACGAACAAGAAAACGATCAAGGGCTTATTCCCTCACTATTCTGTATTTGTGTATGGAGGAGTGAATTTTGAGCCTTATCGGGCTCAGCTGGAGGAATTGGTAGGTCAGCGTATAGACAGCGTGGAAACATATCCGGCGTCCGAAGGGTTCATTGCATTCCAGGATACTTATCCACACGAAGGCATGTTGCTCAATACCCGGTCGGGAATTTTCTTTGAGTTTATACCTGTTTCAGAATTTGGTCGCGAAGACGCTGCTCGATTTTCCGTCGATGAGGTAGAGACCGGTGTGGAGTATGTGCTTATCATCAACAGTAATGCCGGATTGTGGGGCTATAACCTGGGAGATACCGTTCGTTTTCTATCAACCAATCCCTACCGTCTAATCGTTACCGGTCGGATCAAGCACTTTATCTCTGCATTCGGAGAACATGTTATCGGCAAAGAGGTCGAAGAAGCACTCCGGAATACGATCGACAAATTTCCAGCTCAAATCGTTGAATTCACAGTCGCTCCACAGGTAAATCCGGAGGAGGGGCTTCCATATCATGAATGGTTTATCGAATTTGGTCGTGAACCAGAAAATATAGAGGAATTCTCCAATGAACTGGATCGGCAGATGGTTCAGCAAAACAGTTATTATGAAGATTTGATCATCGGGAATATCTTACGGCCCCTGGTGGTGACCCCCCTTCGTCAAAACACTTTTCGGGAATATATGAAAACAAAAGGGAAACTGGGCGGACAAAATAAAGTTCCAAGATTGGCGAATGACCGGGACATTGCTGCCAGTCTGGAATCGCTGGGAAAGAAAAGTTAACCGGTCGTATCTTCGAAACAGGACTTAAGAAAACAAAACCGAACAGCATCCGGTGGACTAGATTTTATACTTGAATCTCCGGTATTTCTCATTAATATGTTGTAACTTTGCGCGCTATGACGAAACTTTCCGAAAAATTAAATTTCAGAATCATTTTGATGGCTGCCGCACTGGGTTTATTTGCAGGCTGCAAATCTGAATTTGAACAGGTCAGGACCAGTGGTGAACCAGATCGGATCTATACCAAAGCAATGGAGTATTATGAACAAGAAGATTACTCCAAAGCCATATCGCTGATGGAAATCATTCTTAGTTCATATCGAGGAACGGCCAAAGGAGAAGATTTGTATTTTAAATATGCGTACGCCAATTACAATCAGGGTCTGTATATTAGCTCTGCCAATTTATTTGAAACATTTAGCACCTCTTTTCCTTCATCCGATCACCGGGAAGAAGCCGACTTTATGGCGGCCTATTCGTATTATTTGTTGTCCCCCAATTTTAGGCTGGATCAGCAGTACACCCACAAGGCTATTGATGCCTTCCAATTATTTGTCAATACCTTTCCGAACAGCGACAAAGTAGAACAAAGCAATACATTGATTGATGACTTACGACAAAAGATGGAGCGAAAAAGATTGGGAGAAGCCCGATTGTACATCGATTTGCAACAATATGAAGCCGCCGTTCAAGTCATGGAAAATCTTTTAAAAGACTTTCCTGAAACGCAAAATGCCGAGGAAATACGATACCTGATCGTCAAGTCACAGTATGATCTGGCAGCAAACAGTGTCTATGAAAAACAAAAAGAGCGATTTACCAAAACTAATACCATCGCCCAAGCGTTTATAGACCGGTATCCCAACAGTGGTTACAGAAAAGAAGTTGAAAAATATTTGAATGTTAGCACTACAAAAATAAAAGAATTATAATTATGAGTGATATCCGTTCCAGAGTACAGCATATTGAGCCGAGTATCGAGCCGATTGATGTCAAAGAACTTGTGAAAAACACAGGAAATATTTACGAATCCTTGGTAATCATTTCTAAAAGAGCCAATCAGCTCACCCACGGGATCAAACATGAGCTCCGTGAGAAGTTGGAAGAGTTTGCCATTACTTCAGATACGATTGAAGAAATTCAAGAGAATAAAGAGCAAATTGAAATCTCAAAGTACTATGAAAAACTCCCCAACCCTGCCATCATAGGAACCAAAGAATATGTCAACAATGAATTGCAGGTTACGGCTTTCGGAGAACCTTCCGAAGCGGATGAGTAGTTGATTGTTGATGGTGGATGGTGGATGGTGGATGGTGGATGGTGGATTTGAAACCTATAGTTCTGTTGTTTCAAAAACACGCTGCACCACTTCCTATAATCGAAGTACCCCGAGCATGGTTAGACTAGCAGATTTAAAAAACAAAAAAATAATAGTCGGGATCACGGGCGGCATAGCTGCTTATAAAACCCTGTCATTCATTCGTCTGTTAGTCCGTTCCGGTGCGCAGGTTCGTGTCATTATGACCCGCTCAGCCAAAGCCTTTATCACACCACTATCCGCAGCCACCCTGAGCAAAAACCCGGTACTACAGGAGTTAACCTCTGGAGAGGATGAAAGTGCCTGGAATAATCACGTCGAACTGGGATTGTGGGCGGATGCCATGATTATTGCGCCGGCGACCGCTAACACACTATCCAAAATGGTTCATGGACATTGCGACAACTTAATGATCGCTACGTATTTGTCTGCCCGGTGTCCCGTACTCGTAGCCCCGGCCATGGATATGGACATGTGGGAGCATCCCTCGACACAGCGCAATTTACAGCAACTCAAGCAAGACTTAGTACATATTATTCCCGCTAAACATGGAGAGTTAGCCTCGGGACTTACCGGCACCGGTCGCATGGCTGAACCGGAAGAATTATTGGTTGCCATTGAAGAAACCGTTACTACCCCACTTCCGGTCATAGAAAAACTTCACGTGTTGGTGACAGCCGGGCCCACCTATGAGGCATTGGATCCGGTTCGATTTATAGGCAATTGGAGTTCAGGAAAAATGGGCATTGCCATTGCAGAACAATTTTATCTAAGGGGAGCAAAGGTCACTTTAGTTCAGGGGCCGGGACCGTTAAGTGTTCGGTTTTCGGGGATTGACACCATTCGCGTGACCTCGGCCAACGAAATGCATGATGCCTGTCAAAAGGTATGGACCGAATGCCAGGTCGGCGTATTTGCAGCTGCCGTCGCCGACTACAAGCCTCGGCAATACCACAAAGAAAAAATAGCTAAAAAAGAAAGTGACTTCATACTTGAGTTGGATCGTACTCCCGACATTGCAGCCGGACTGGGGGGCACGAAAACCAGTCAGCAATTTATCATCGGCTTTGCAATGGAAACAGAAAATGAAATAAATAATGCCCAAAGAAAGTTAAATAAGAAAAACATGGACTTGATCGTGCTCAACTCACTGCGAGATGAACGATCTGGTTTCGGTACAGATACCAATAAGGTAACCTTTATATCAAAACAAGGCCATGTGGAGGCCAAAAAATTGAAAACAAAAGTTGAAGTTGCCAATGATATTGTAACTTACGTATCAAACAATGCTCCAATATGATTAAAAAAGTGTTCGTAATCGGGTTGTGTTTCTTGTTCATCGTACTTAACACCGTGAATGCACAAGAATTTAACGTACGGGTAACGGTCAACTTCCCCACCCTGCAATTAGCTGATCCGGCCGTTTTCAAAACCCTGGAGTCTCAACTCAATGAATTCTTTAACGGGCGAGCCTGGACGGACCAGGATCTCAACGATTTTGAAAAAATCAAAGGAAACATCAATATAACCATTACCAAAGAAGAATCAGCCACCTCATTCAGTGGTGAAATGGATGTCGTAATCAGCCGTCCGGTATACAATAGTGACTATGAGACCACACTCATCAACTACCGAGATAAAAATATTGTTTTTTCTTACGACCCGGCCCGGCCCATCACCTACTCCGAAAATTCCTTTTCAGATAACCTCTCCGCAACTTTAGCCTTTTATGCTTACTTTATTTTGGGCATGGATGGAGATTCATTTGCGCTGTATGGCGGCGATCCATACTTTAACAAAGCGCGTGAAATATCCGAAAGAATCCCCGCTTCGATGCAGAGTGAACAAACCGGGTGGGGACGCAAAGGCAACAGCAGAAACAGATATCGGATGATCAATGAAATTTTTGATCCGACCATGCGTCCCTTCCGAAAAGCATGGTATAATTACCACAGACTGGGCCTCGATGAAATGTCAAAGGCGCCGGTAGTCGGCCGTGAAGTCATGCTCGATGCCATGTACAGTCTTCAAAAGGTCAATGACAGCGAGCCGAACTCCATGCTGGTCAATGTCTTTTTCCTGGCTAAAGCACTGGAACTCAATGAGGTTTTTGCGGTGAGCCCACGAGCCGAAAAAATTGAAGCATTCAATTTAATCCGCAGTATGGATGCAGCCAATTCTCAGAAATACGATAAATTAGTACGGTAAATGAAGCGTTTGGCGATCCTGGCATCAGGTTCTGGGAGTAATGCAGAACAAATCATCCAACAGGTCCGAGATGATCAGTCGATGGAAGTCACCTGTGTGATATCTAACAGGCCGGAAGCAGGGGTATTGGAACGCGCCCGAAAACACGGAATCCCCATTCAAGTATTCAGAAAAAACGTCTGGTCAGATTCAGAAGAAATACTGAATTTCTTCGATAAAAACCACATTGATTTCATTGTCCTTGCTGGCTATCTACAGAAAATACCAGATTACCTGATCCAGGCCTATCCAGATCGTATAGTCAATATACATCCGGCTCTTTTGCCAGCCTATGGAGGAAAGGGGATGTACGGCATGCATGTTCATCGAGCTGTACACAAAGCCCGCGAGAAATTCAGTGGAATCACCATTCATCTGGTTAATGAATATTACGATCAAGGAGAGATTATATTACAAGCCAAATGTCCCATCCGACCCGAAGATACACCAGAGGATATCCAACAGCGGGTTCTTGAACTGGAACACCAATACTACCCGTTAGTCGTCAGGTATCTGGCCAGTTTTTAGCCCGCTTTATGCGTCAATCTATTATTACGCATAATGCACAGTGCATCAATTGCTTAATTAGCAAATTTGGACATATTACATAGCCCCATTTTGCGTGACGTTTGACTTTTGCGGGGTAGAGAGGTTGCAGCCATCAAACCCGATTTTGAAGTGGGAAAAATTAAGCGATATTATGCGACCAGGGTCCGTTTCGACAAATGTAGTCCTTGGATCAATTCTATTCAAAAAAAGCTGCGACCAAGACGGTGATTTAGAAATCGATCCAACCATCCGGACATCGATTTCATCGCTACATTTCCCGCGGCATCAACAATTCCAACGCAGTATAATTTAATCCAAACTTTGAACTGAGGTATTCATTGGTTACACTTCCTTTGAATAAATATATTCCGTGGGCCAAGCCTTCACATTCTACGATAAAGCGTTCAATCCCATTGGTTCCCGCTCCCTGCATAAAAATGGGGCTGAGAATATTACTGATCGCGCGGGAGGCCGTTTTTGGGTAATTCGAAGATATATTTGGAACCGCGTAATGAATGACACCGTGTTTTTCATACACAGGATCCTGGAGTGTAGTCGGTACAGCAGTTTCAAAACACCCGCCCTGGTCAATGCTGACATCGACGATAACAGCGCCGTTTTTCATATCCATGACCATATCTTCGCTGACCACCATCGGTGCCCGCCCTTCTGCTGAATGAATGGCTCCGATCACGATATCAGCCTCTTTGAGCTGAGCGGCAAGTGTCGTGGGATCCAGGGCCGAGGTAGACATTCTCCGGCCCAAAATATTCTGCAGGCGCATCAATTTGTATATATTATTGTCCATCACAAAAATTTGTGCACCGAGGCCCGCAGCAGCGCGGATGGCATATTCCGCGACGATCCCGGCACCCAGAATAACCACTTTTGCCGGAGGAACCCCCGAAATCCCGCCCAAAAGAACACCAGCCCCCCGGGACTGGGCAGTCATCCAATGTGCTCCCTGCAATACAGCGCCCGTTCCGGCCAGTTCACTCAGAATACGGACAATGGGAAAACTTCCGTTTCGATCCATCATATATTCCATGGCCATACCAATGATTCGCTTTTTGCGCATAGCTTCGATCAATTCAAGACTCATAGAACCTACGTGAAGTGGCGATATCAAAATCTGATCGGATTTCATATGATCGATAGCGTCCATCGTAGGAGGAAAGCATTGAAGAATGATATCAGCCTGATAAAGCTCTTTTTTTGCATAAGCTATATCGGCGCCATTTTCAGTATAATCCCGGTCGGAGTACCCCGCTTTCTCACCGGCCTTGCTTTCGATGCAGATTTTATACCCCAGTGCATTCAAAGCTTTTACAGAGGAGGGGATCAAGGGTATTCTGGATTCTTCTTTGGGAGCCAAGGGCATACCAATAAACCAATTCTTTTTTTTATGAGGCACATCCAGTTTTTCCTCCTGGGTTTGATATTTAGTGTCTACAGCAAAACTCATCATACTACTCCTTTAATCCATTGAATTTTTCGGCTTTCATCTCGCATTACTTCAATGCGCAGTGTGGTAACATTCATGTCCTGATAATAATACGTACCACGTGAGGGCCATTCAATAATGCACAAAGCTTCCCGGTCGAGGTATTCACCAAATCCGATATCTTCCAACTCTTCTTCACGTTCGATTCGGTACAAATCAAAATGATATACGCGTCCCTCCGGATAGATATATTCATTGACCAGACTAAACGTAGGACTCGTGGCATCTTCGCCTTCCAGGGCTTCCATTATGTGACGAACCATGGTCGTTTTACCACTTCCCATGGGGCCTTCCATTAACAAAACAGACGATCGATCAATATGGTGGACAAGGTATTGCGCCCACTCCTTCAGATCCTTTTCCTCAGAGATAATCCATTCTTTCAGTACCACGGTTTGTTTATCTTTACAGTCCTGCATCACAGCCGTTTCGTTCACTAATTTTACTGATGTATTGACACCTCCATAACAGGCATTCTTTTGTAAATTACTAAAGTTTGGCCGATATTAAATAATTTTCATGAAAATAAGATAATCAGCCCCGTAAAAGAACTCAAATTAATAAGGATGAACTTCGCACTCTAACCAATAAACCGTATCTTTGTACGCTGATTCAAATCAAAACCTTTTATGTCAGAAAACACACCCAATCCAAGCACCTATGGTGCAGATAATATCCAGGCTCTAGAGGGGCTGGAAGCAGTACGAAAACGACCTGGTATGTACATCGGGTCAACGGATTCCAAAGGCTTGCACCACCTGGTCTGGGAGGTCGTGGATAACTCCATCGATGAGCACCTGGCCGGGCATGCCAGCCGGATCGATGTCACCATCAACGAGGATAATTCCATCACGGTCAATGATGATGGCCGGGGGATCCCAACCGGAATGCATGAAAAACTGCAAAAATCCGCGCTGGAAGTGGTTATGACGGTCTTGCACGCCGGTGGTAAATTTGATAAAAATACTTATAAAGTATCCGGTGGTCTTCACGGTGTCGGGGTTTCCGTTGTGAATGCCTTGTCGACTTACCTGGATGCCGAAATACATCGAGACGGAATGATATTCCGTCAACGATATGAAGAAGGAAAACCCGTCACAGAAGTAAGTACACACGGGGAAACTGACCTGCGTGGAACCACCATCACTTTTGATCCCGATCCAAACATTTTTGAGACCACCGTCTACAAATATGATGTCCTGGCACATCGACTTCGGGAGATGGCTTTCCTTAATAAAGGACTGAAGTTGTCCTTAACTGATAAACGTGAAAAGGAAGAAGACGGAAGCTTTAAACGGGATGAATTCTATTCTGAAGGTGGTTTGTCTGAATTTGTCCGTTTTCTGGATGAAAGCAAAGTCCCTTTGATCGAACAACCCATCAGTGTGGATGGGAAAGAAGATAACGTGGAAGTCGAAGTAGCCCTCCAGTTTAATACCTCTTTTTCCGAAAACATCAGCTCGTTCGTTAACAACATTAACACCCGAGAAGGAGGAGCACATGTGAATGGATTTCGGATGGCAGTGACCAGAGAATTCAAGAATTACGGACGTTCCGAGGGCATGTTCACCAAAGCAAAAGTCAATGTATCCAGTGAGGATTTCCGAGAAGGGTTGACCGCTGTGGTTTCGGTCAAGGTACCTGAACCACAGTTCAAAGGTCAAACCAAAGGAGAACTCGGAAACTCTGAGGTCACGGGGATTGTGTCCCGTACGGTTGGGAATGCCTTGAAGATCTTTTTGGAAGAAAACCCGCAACAGGCAAAAAAAATCATAGAAAAAGTAATTCTCGCTGCCACGGCACGAGAAGCCGCCCGAAAGGCCCGAGAGATCGTCCAGCGGAAAAACATACTCACCGGCGGTGGTTTGCCCGGAAAATTATCGGACTGTGCTTCCAAAATACCGGAAGAATCTGAGATTTTCCTGGTCGAGGGAGATTCAGCGGGAGGTACCGCCAAGCAAGGCCGGGACCGGCAGTTTCAGGCCATTCTACCCCTGCGTGGAAAGATCCTCAATGTGGAAAAAGCATTGGAACATAAAATATACGAAAATGAAGAGATTAAAAACCTCTTTATTGCGCTGGGCGTATCGATCGAAGAAAAAGAAGGAGATCGGATTTTGAATATTGATAAGCTCCGGTATCATAAAATTGTGATTATGTGTGATGCCGATATTGATGGAAGCCACATTGTTACCTTGATTTTGACGTTCTTCTTCCGATACATGCGACCTTTGATAGAAAAAGGCTACCTGTACATCGCAGCCCCCCCACTCTATATGATCAAAAAAGGCAAACAATTTGCCTATGCCTGGAGCGAAGAAGAACGACGCGATCTGGTCACGAGCTACGCCGATGGCGGGAATCCGGATTCGGTTAAAATCCAGCGATACAAAGGTCTTGGAGAGATGAATGCTGATCAGCTTTGGGAAACTACCATGGATCCGAATACGCGGATGATGCGCCAGGTTAACATCGATGATGCTGCAGAAGCAGATCGCATTTTCTCCATGTTGATGGGGGAAGATGTTCCTCCACGAAGAGCATTTATAGAGAAGAATGCCCGGTATGCAAAAGTGGATGTGTAATTCACATTTTAATCTCACAACGCAGGATATTCATTTGGATATCCCGTTTGATAGAACATATCATTCTACTCGGATACTATAATCAGAGACATAGCCACAGGAAACTTCGGGATCGATCAGGTTAAGAGCTGCGATCCCAAAGTTTTTTTAAACCCACGCCCGGTTTTTTAAATTAAAATGTCGTCGCAGCATATATTAGTCTGAAAATTTCGCCCTTTCCTTGTATCAACTTCACGAAAGATACACCTTACCAGTTGATCTGGCATCGTTGTATTCGACCGCAAAGAATAAAATTCCAATAACCACAGGATTATTCTGTAATTCACTTTTTCGAATTATATTTGGTGCTTTAATCAATTTTTCTTGAAATAAAATGGTTTTCATCAAAAAGGACCTACAAGAATATAAGCTCGACCTTATGAAACAACTGTTTTTTACCTTGTTATTGGGATTATGTTTATTCACTGGATGCACATCATCCAAAAAAGCTATTTCAATCCTCCCTGGTATTTCACAACCTGGCGACCAAGCCTATTTGCATGGAGAATTGCTTTACCCATTGGACAATCGTCCCACTCCGCAAGTCCATGCCTCTACTATCGTAGAGACACCTTCCGGTCTGGTTAGCGCTTTTTTTAGTGGAACGCATGAAAAACATGACGATGTTGGCATCCGCGTATCCCGATTAGTAGATGGGGAGTGGACCTGGCCCGAGGAAGTAGCCAACGGTGTCGAAAGTGCATCCAAAAGATATCCATGTTGGAATCCGGTACTTTTCCTTCCGGAAAACGGTCCCCTAATGCTGTTTTATAAAGTAGGACCCACACCACAAACATGGTGGGGAATGCTGATCACTTCAGAGGATAATGGAAAAACCTGGTCTGATCCCGTAAAACTGGGGACAGACCCCAAAATCGGTCACCTCTTGGGTCCGGTAAAGAACAAACCGATCCAGTTGGATGATGGTACCATCATCAGTCCTTCCAGCATCGAATACAATGGGGAAGACAACGAATTATACTGGCGGGTTCACTTCGAGATCAGTCGTGATCGGGGAAAGACCTGGGAAGTTGTCGGTCCGATTAATGATGGAATCGAATTTGATGCCATTCAGCCCAGCATATTGACTTATGAAGGCAACCGAATGCAGATTCTCTGTAGAACACGACAGGATGTTCTTGCCCAGTCTTGGTCAGAGGATGGTGGAATGACCTGGAGTAAGATGACAGCTACTTCATTACCAAATCCCAATTCAGGAACCGATGCCGTTTCATTAAAGGATGGCCGGCAATTGTTGATTTACAACCACAGTACCAAAAAAGGACCGGAACCTAAAGGACGGAATATTCTTAACCTGGCAATTTCAAAGATTGGGAAAAAGTGGCATCCCGTCATGACACTGGAAAATGAACCAATTGAAGCCGGATACGCCTATCCGGCCATCATCCAATCCAACGATGGTCTTGTCCACATCACTTACACTTACAATCGAAGATCGGTCAAATATGTGGTCGTAGATCCAAAAAAATTATAGGTACCGTGTAGCTGGACAATACCGGTATTTAATTTTCAGGAATCAATACCACTTCCCTCAGATCCAGCAATGCATGATCGGTACCAAATTTGGAACCAGGTCGAAAAATGATTTTTTGCTTTCCGGGTACGAGTCGGATAGCACCGATTTTCTTCATTTTAAAAGTATCCCACGATCCGGACGGCTCGACTTTTGCCGATAAACTATCGTTCTTCACTTCCAACACAAATGACTTTCCTGCTTGGGCATCGGACACTGACCATTCCATCCAGACCTCATAAGTTCCCGCCTTGGATACATTAACCGCCCACTCCACGCGGTCATCCGACCGGAACCACCCGAATGCTTTCCATTCCGGCATATATTCTATATTTGGTCCGATCCCATGACCACGACGGGCCGGCAGCGTAATTCGGTCGTCGGATCCATGGCCCAACACCAATCCACGTTCTACATCGGGTGGCAACAAGTCGTAGACACCTTGGATCACTTCTTCTTCCACCTCCGGTGACAATGCGGAGGGTTTTTCGTAGCCTTTCATCGACCCCAATGCTTCGTACCCCCCTTCATCGATCACGCGACGCGAAGCAATGTAACAGGGCATATCATTCGCGTAGGCATTGATCCATACATTGGCGACACCCAGCCGCTCTTTCAAGCGCAGTCCATAATCCATCACGACCTCGCCCGCCAGGAAAACCATCGAAAATTCTGAACCAAAGTTCCAGACCTGTATGGGATATTCAATCTCCATGGGAATATCCTCGCTACGGGCCATTCTACTCAACAACAAATGTGAGTAATTCGCACTTCTGCCCTGCTCCATGGCATCTTTTGCTAATTCCCGGGGATCTGGTTCATCCGCAAATTTTAGGGTGTGGTATTTCATCTGACCGACCGGCGCTTGCGAAAGCTCCTTCCAATTCTGATTTAGATTCAGTAATCGCTCTACTTCATCGGCGATGCGCTTACCCTGATTATGGATGTATTCAAAATTCTTTTGTGGATCCGCGGTATTCATCCGGGGGGATGAATTTTGGTCCGCTCCACAGCCGATGGTCACCATGGCAACCACGTCCGAGTGATTGGCCTCCATCTGTGCTTGGGCTTCGCCCACCCAATCGCCGTGAACCGTATTGTTCTCCGGACCAAATGTCACTGCATGACATGCGTAGTTCACCATTAATCCCCGTAGCTTCCCGTCCGGTGAACGCACCTGAAGTACCGGTAATGCATGATCGACCGGGCCATCAGGGTTAATGCTCAGGCGCCGATTGACCGCAAAATCAACCTCCCCCCAGGATACAGACAGGACCGACAATGCACGGTCAGCGATGGCTGCCCGGGCAACCTGAACCAGTTTTGGTACCAGATTATTCGCATACATTGCCACCTCTGCCAACTCATCTGGACTTAGGGGTTTATGAAAATGAGATAAAATATTTCCGATCTGAGGTCCACTGTGCGTGTGGGAAGCACTAATGGCCAACTGGATGTTCTGGATTCCTGTTTCCCGGGCTAGCTCAGAACGTACTTTCTGCGTTACATTCCCCGGAATACCAAGTAAGTCGACCGTGATGAGTACAGATAATTCCTTGGTCTCGCCCATGGCCAGTGCCTTAGCCCACAGCTTTTGACTTACCCCCTCAAAGGGCACATCACGGCCTGAATAACCGGTCAATCGGATGGGGATCTCAGGCGTAATATCGATCCGGGCCAAACCGCTGTTGATCAGATTTTGTGTTTGACCAGTTGACTTTTCAGGCAGGAACAGCATAAGCAGGAAGAAAAGAGGTAATAGTGTAATCTTCATGATTGATTTAAGTATTAGTTATTTGGGATTTAATCGATGTTTTTTAAAGGTTTCTCACACATCAACTCTTCAATGAGCGACTCCATTTCTTCCTTTCGGATGGCAGGAATAATTTTACAATGGTCTCGGGATGAGGGAATCTCCTTAGTGTTTGGTGTCCAGTAGGTTTCCATTTCATCATTTTGCTGCAGCTCGCCCTGCTCTATGGTGAACAACTCAGGCCGGGCAGCGTAGAGTATTGCAATCTGATCCCAACTTGACCGACCATTTATCAAGGCATTATTTCCCCACAATTCGTAAGACTTTCGAACCGGATTATCTACCGGCGTTTCAGGCAACTGAACATTTCCTGTTATCACATCGCTTCCAGCTCCGCTAAAACAAGCTGTTGTAGGCCACAGCTTCAAGAGCCCGGAGATGTAGGAAGCCGTTCCATTTTGACCAAAATTCCAATCAAGAACCGGTTCCTCGTCCGTATGGGTCATGCCAATCCATTTGACCACCTTCTTTTTAACAAGGTCCCTTCCGACCGGATTATTGATGAGATAAAATAAGCCCACGGGATGACCCACGGTCACTATCGTAACACTCTGATCGGGCTGATCTTTTAATATATTCGTGTACGCAGCGACCAATTCAGGTCCATGGTCCACAACATCATGTCCATATAGTGCGGTTTGCGTAGCCACATATTTTGTATAGGAGTTTTGAGGATCTCCGATGATCGTTGATCCTTGATATTGTCCCAAGGGGAGGTCGCCCCGACCGTAGTATTGATTGATGGCAGCGATGGCTCCGATTCCATACGGGTTAGCGTTGGAACTAAAGATCGTCCCCAGTATTTTAATCTCCTTTTTATCAGCCAATTTATGTAAAACGGCCAGTGCCCCAGCATCATCGCAGTCTGAGCCGATATCGGTATCGAATATAATGGCTGGCTGGGCACGTATACCTGGACACAGGAGACAGCACAATAGCAATGTACTTAAGGTTCGCCCTATCCATTTTACGGGTTGAGCTCCTAATTCTTTGATCCATTTCAATTCAGCGGAGCAAGGTCTGTTTATTTCCATAAACCGTATTATTTTCTAAAGACTAACCTAAATTTGAGTTAGTAAGGTACAAAATAAAAACGCAATATGGACCAACAAACCGACTGACGGCCTGATAAAACTTCAACGCAGCTAATCTCTACTCTGATCGCATTTATGGGCCAGAAAAAACATCCATACGAAGTTTAGCTCCAGTGGATAAAATATTTTATAATATCAACTTTGTAAATCTTCAAAGCTACCTTCCGTGAACGCCCAATCGCCTTTGATGTGATTGCAATTGGTCAGGGTGATCATACACCGGGCTCCGTTGTCATCCAATATAACCGGGTATTTTTTCGACGTCATGACGCGCCATGAATCAATGACATCATAGGTTTTCCCCATGGTAAATCACTTCAGGTCTTTCTTTTTGGTGGATTTAATGGTTACTTTCATGCAGTGTGTAGGGTTGGTTTTAAACTGAAAGAATAAGTAAAAGGACATAATAAAGGATCAAGCGCCTTTTTTGTTTACCCGGGGTTTTAAAATTTACGATAGTCACAGATACTCTATCCCAGCTCATTGAGCCTACTCTTTATTAATGCTGCAATCTGATTATGATCGTATTTCTTTAAAGATCGTTCCCGTTTCAATGCTTGGGTCTGATTATCGAAAGATTGAACAAATACTAATTTCCATGGCCCTTTCTTTGCCGTGTATCTCGATTCATCGTTATTGTGCTGAAGCAATCGTTTGCCGATGTTCGTACTGAAGCCTTTGTAATAGATATTATGATAGGAGGAATAAATGATATATACATAGAATCGATCACTCATGATTCCCTAATATAAAAAAAGCTCCAAACAAATCAATGCTTGGAGCTTCATTAAAGCGGTCCGGACGGGACTCGAACCCGCGACCCCCTGCGTGACAGGCAGGTATTCTAACCAACTGAACTACCGGACCATAATTTTTTCTTCGAGTAAAGTTACAACTCTTTGCAACTTCTGTGACGGGACTCGTACCCGTCCCCAATAACATTGGGGATGACAGGCAGGTATTCTAACCAACTGAACTACCGGACCATAATTTTTTCTTCGAGTAAAGTTACAACTCTTTGCAACTTCTGTGACGGGACTCGTACCCGTCCCCAACTACGTTGGGGATGACAGGCAGGTATTCTAACCAACTGAACTACCGGACCATAATTTTTTCTTCGAGTAAAGTTACAACTCTTTGCAACTTCTGTGACGGGACTCGTACCCGTCCCCAATAACATTGGGGATGACAGGCAGGTATTCTAACTAACTGAACTACCGGACCATATTTTTTTCTTCGAGTGAAGTTACAACTCTTTGCAACTTCTGTGACGGGACTCGTACCCGTCCCCAATCCCCAATATTATTGGGGAGGGATGACAGGCCTCGGATTCAGTACCAACTGAACTACCGGACCATATTTTGGCAAGCCTCTCCTCTCAAGAAGCGAACGCAAATCTAATACGTTATTTTAGATCTACAAAAATTATCATCAAAATTTGTAAAATATTTCTCAACTTCTCCATTCATGACAAATCGTTTTGTAATTTCGTGTTGTACTAATCCACATTTATATGGTATTTTTGGAATTTGAAAAGCCCCTGGAAAGTCTTTATGAGCAAAGGGATAAAATAGCAGAGGTAGGAAGTGCCGGTGATATTGACGTCGAACCCATGCTCAAGAAACTGGAAAAGAAAATCACCAAAACACAAAAGGAGATCTATTCCAATCTTTCAGGATGGCAGAAAGTTCAATTGTCCCGCCACCCCAATCGTCCTCATACCCTGTACTACATTGACCAGATCTTTGATGAATTTATAGAGTTGCATGGCGACCGGTATTACAAAGATGACAAAGCCATCGTGGGGGGACTCGCCCGAATGGATGGCCAAACTTATATCGTCATTGGTCAAGAAAAAGGGGATAATACCAAATCACGCCAATTTCGGAACTTTGGGATGGCAAATCCGGAAGGCTACCGCAAATCGCTTCGGTTGATGAAAATGGCCGATAAATTTGGTTTTCCCATCCTCTGTCTTATAGACACCATGGGTGCCAACCCCGGCATCGAAGCTGAAGAACGCGGTCAAGCCGAGGCTATAGCACGCAATATGTACGAGATGGCCCGTCTCAAAACTCCCATCATGTGTTATATTATCGGTGAGGGTGCCAGCGGTGGCGCGATCGGAATCGGTATTGGTGATCGTGTTTTTATGCTGGAAAACACCTGGTATTCCGTTATTTCCCCGGAATCCTGTTCTCAAATCTTGTGGCGCAGCTGGGATCATAAAGAACAAGCAGCAGAGGCACTCAAACTAACCGCTGATCACATGAAATCATTTGGCCTCATCGATGGCATCGTTCCCGAACCCCTGGGTGGTGCACATACTTTCCCGGAAGAGATGGCCGAGATACTCAAGCAGCACATCCAAAAAACCACGGAAGAATTGATCAAACTGGACCACGGGACTCTTTTGAATCAACGCATTGAGAAATACACACAAATGGGAGAATACAAAACCGATAAAAAAGCTACTGCAAAAGCTAAGTAACCAGCCGGGGATTTTCTTCGATCCGTCGTATACCCTGGATCAACCGCTTTGGGACCACAGTCCATGGCTGGATTCAAAAAAAGATCCTGTTTTGCACCATTAATGATTGACCTATTCTTATTTTTGCACCCAAAATACGCTCCATGATACCTATAGAAAAACTAAAAGGAACAGGTACTGCATTAGTCACGCCATTTGATGAACACGGAAAGATCGATTTTGATTCATTAGAAAAAGTAATCGAGTTTAACATCGAAGGTGGTGTTGATTACCTTGTTTCTTTAGGAACCACAGGGGAAGCCGTTACATTGAGCAGAAAAGAATGCCAGTCGATTCTGGATTTCACCCTGGAAAAAGTTAATCACCGGATACCCGTCGTTTTTGGGGTGTTTGGAAGTAATAATACCGAAGTGGTTTTGGAACGATTGACGACCTACCGGCTCGACGGCGTGGCGGCCCTTCTTGCAGCAAGTCCGTACTACAACAAACCCAGTCAGGAAGGCATTTTCCGACACTATCAAAAAATCGGAGAGAAAAGCAACTACCCCATTATCATCTACAATGTTCCCGGTCGGACAGCGTCCAATATATCCGCAGAAACAACACTCCGGATTGCCCGGGAAATCCCCAATGTAATCGGAACCAAAGAAGCATCCGGTGATCTGGAGCAAATCAATACCATCCTGAAGTACCGTCCGGAAAATTTCCTGGTTCTTTCTGGAGATGATCCGTGTACACTAGCCATGATGGCCCACGGTGCCGACGGGGTAATTTCAGTGATATCCAATGCATATCCCCATGAATGGTCTGATATGGTGCGTGCGTGTCGCAATCGCAACTATCAAAAAGCAGCAAAACTATTTGCCGAATTACAGGACATTCATCCCTGGCTGTATGTCGACGGTAACCCCTGCGGGATCAAAGGGGCACTGAAATATCTGGGCTTGATCGATTCAATGGAAGTCCGGTTACCCCTGGTACCAATGAACCCTAAAAATTACAATAGTCTGATCCGTGAACAAGGGAAAATCAACCAACGAACAGCATCTTAGCAGGTAATCATCGATGGCTTACGCATCTTTTGTAATTTGATTAAAAACCAGTCGTATACGCGATTCCTCTAACTACCAAAAAACAATCTTCAACGCCAGGTAGATATCAATACTCATACTTATTCCAGGCTAATCGGCCGGTGCTGCACGCATCAGGTCAATCAGCCCGGTGCCGTTGTAGTAGGACATGGGTCGGACGCCCTGATCGGAACAAAGTACAAACACCGCTGTCGGATTCCGAAAACAACTGGCATAAAACCGAGCAGCAGCTTCTTCATCCATCCGAATCATATTGAGCCGATACCCTGCCCTATCCACCACACTCCATTCTCCGTCTATATAATCAGAAATCATACATAAAAAAGCTGGAAAGGGAGCAATAAATGGATTTACCTTCAGTGCGTTATGAAATAAAGTTGTTGCTTCCTGGGCCGATACCCACGGAACTTGGTCAATGCGTCCATTACCTGACACCTTTTGCCATTTTTCACAGCTGATCCGGCCATCACCTTCCAGTGGATAAGAGATGACATCTCCCTGGTAATCAGCCCCCAATTCGAAATTGTGATCGAATGGCCGATCATTGAAACTGTAATCCAATACATAGAAATATTCACCGGTCTTTTGTTCACAGAAGTATACCGTTCGGCGAAGTAAGCGTTCTTCGCGGGAAAATTCTATACCCACGACCATCAAAATCCTGCTGTGCGCTTTTATTTTACCCAGGTGTTTTTTGGTGATATTGGGTCCGGAATGGTATAATAGATTGAGCTTCAACCCATCAGGCAAATGTTCAAATTTTGTCCAGAGCGCGGTATAAAAAGCAATTTCAGCCCAATCATTGAGAAAAGAAGGCGTATCCAATCCCGCCTCTTCGCCCAACAGCCGAACCTTTCGGGCCAGCTTCCCGAGGTGGTTATCCACCAACAAAGCCGCTATTCGGGATCGCTCCTTGTAAAATGCCTCGGGGTTTTCCAAGAGTGGAAGCTGATAAGTGGTTTCCTGCCACTGGATTAATAATTGAATTGCAGACTGCATATCCTTCAATCGCTGAGGACCAGACAGTTCTTGCCATTTCATAGTATTAGGATTTCTTATTGGTCAGGAGCCCCAGGCGAGCCATCGCTTTGCGTGAAGCAATTTGTTCAGCCCCTTTCTTGTTGAATTCTGAAGCTTCTGATATGCGTTGGCCATCGACCACAACACCAACTTGAAACCGATCTCTTTTATCGGCACGAAACTTTCTCAAGAGTTCGTATTCCAAGGATTTGTTGTGTTTCTGACAATATTCGAGGAGTCTGCTTTTAAAGTTTTCGTCTTTCTTCTCAAGCACTTCTATATCCAGATTTTCCTGTAGAATCCGGGATACTACAAAGTGGCGGGTGTAATCGTATCCCCGTTCCATGTATATGGCACCAATCAATGCTTCCAGGGCATTTCCCAGCATGGAATCGCTCAAGTGAACCTGATTGTATTGCTTCAGAAAGATATCAAGTCCCAAATCGTACCCCACCTTATTGAGCGTACTTCTTCGAACAATTTTTGCCCGCATTTTGGTCAAAAATCCTTCGTCTTTGTACAAATATTTTTTGAAGAGAAAATCGGCGATTATCGTGGAAAGGAGAGCATCACCCAGAAACTCGAGCCGTTCATTAGACTTTTCATTCTCAAATTCCTGATTGCTTTTATGAATGAAAGCCTGTTTGAAAAGCAGTAGATTTTTTGGTGTAAAACCCAACATCCGTCGTAAATCACGAATAAAATGTTTATCCCTGGACCAAAAATAATTATATAATTTTTTGATCAAAATAAATGAACTTTAAGCGGTCACTTTTTTCAGAACCAACGACGTGTTGTGTCCGCCAAACCCAAAGGTATTGCACAAGGCATAGTTAACTTCAGCCTCCACCGGATCGTTGAAGGTCAGCTTCAAGCGATCATCAATTTCCGGATCATCTGTAAAATGATTAATCGTCGGGGGTATAAAACCCTGATCCATGGCAACCAGGCAGGCTATGGATTCTACTGCACCGGATGCTCCAAGCAAATGGCCTGTCATTGATTTGGTCGAGGATATATGCACCTCATATGCTTTTTCACCAAATACTTTTTCGATGGCTTTGATTTCGGCTACGTCGCCCAACGGCGTCGATGTTCCGTGAACATTGATGTAATCGATGGCGTCATGAGACACCCGGGCATCCTCCAGTGCATAGGTCATCACATTCGCCGCACCAAGACCATCAGGATGTGGCGCCGTAATATGATAGGCATCTGCGGTCATGGCACCACCAAGTACTTCTGCATAGATTCGTGCCCCCCGGTTAACAGCGTGCTCATATTCTTCAAGGATCAAAGCTCCACCCCCTTCACCCAGCACAAAACCATCCCGGTCTTTATCAAAGGGTCGCGAAGCTGTCGCGGGATCATCATTACGAGACGACAAGGCTTTCATACCTGAAAAACCACCAATGCCAGCACGTGTAACGGCTGCTTCCGATCCTCCGGTCACAATGACGTCTGCTCGGCCGATCCGGATATTATCCAGCGCATTAATAATCGCATGGCTGGATGAAGCACAGGCCGAGATCGTTCCATAATTGATCCCCCGCAAACCATATTCAATGGATATCTGCCCAGGCACAATGTCCGCGATCATTTTCGGGATCATAAAAGGATTGTAGCGTGGATTTTTCTCGTAATCAGAATTTATTTCTATTTGTTCTTCCAGGGATCTCAATCCACCGATACCTGACCCCCATACTACACCGATTCTGTTCACATCTTCGGTGGTGAAGTCTAATCCGCTGTCCTCAATAGCCTGACGGGCAGCGACTACGCCATACTGGCTAAAAAGATCCATTTTACGGGCCTCTTTTCGACCAAATATTTCGTCACCATCGAAATTTTTCACTTCACAAGCAAAAGTTGTTTTGAATTTGGAAGCATCGAAATGCGTGATATAATCCGAGCCACTTCTTCCATTCCGAAGTCCTTCCGCAAACTCTTCGACCGAATTACCGATGGGTGTAATCGCTCCTAATCCTGTAATAACTACTCGTTTCATGTGACAAATTTCATTTTCTTGCTTTACAAAAATAGAATAAATTCCGCAACCTACGTTCGAAACGTTTGATTTTGTTGCAGGTCCGGCAAAAAAAGACAACGAAGGTCATAAGAAAGCCCTCTTTCTATCATCCGATAAAAAGAGGGCCAACATCAATTATTACGTTATAGATCTTTTAATTCTCAGCTTCCTTTTCCACATAAGTTACAGCCTGGCCTACTGTCTGAATGTTTTCAGCCTCTTCGTCCGGAATAGAAATATCAAACTCTTTTTCAAATTCCATGATGAGCTCGACTGTATCCAGTGAGTCTGCACCTAAATCATTGGTAAAGCTGGCTTCTTCTGTGACTTCAGATTCATCCACTCCTAATTTGTCAACAATGATTTTTTTAACTTTTTCAGCTACAGATGACATAATTGTATTAAATTTAATGAATTAATTGGAGCGCAAATTAAGAGATAAAAAATAGCTTGACCAACTTTTTACCAATCAAATTGCAGCTCTGCACCCAAAATATAAGGATTTTACCAGAAATGATCCTTATTTCAGCCAAAATATTTTGGCATTCAAAGAAAAAGAAGAATCCCAAACCGTATTATTCAGTTCCATTTAATATTTTCTTACTTTTGTCCTTTTAATGTTCTCACGTAATCGCTGTCAAACAACTGCGATCTAAATTGATATATAAAATTATGAATTCTACCTTTCAAAAAACCAAAATCGTGGCTACCGTAGGACCGTCTATTGACAGCTACGAGATGCTCAAAAAATTAATACTAACCGGAGTCGATGTTTTCAGACTCAATTTTTCTCACGGAAAACACGATAACCTGACCCGGGTCATCAATACGATTCACCAGCTCAATGAAGAATTGGGGACCTACGTCAGTATTCTGGCAGATTTACAAGGTCCCAAGATTCGGGTCGGAAGATTTAAAAATGATTCCATTGATATCCAACCCGGGCAAACCATTGATTTCACCACCGAAGATGTGGAAGGTGATGAGAACATAGTTTCTATAAATTATGATCTGTTTCCGCAGGATGTCAATCCTGGTGAGCGCATTCTTTGTGACGACGGGAAGGTGGTATTCAAAGTAGTGGATACAAACAATAAGGATCGTGTAACCCTGGAAGTAGTGCACGGACATACCCTCAGCAGCAAAAAAGGAGTGAATCTTCCGGACACAAAGACCACCTTGCCAGCACTCACTGAGAAAGATGAGCGCGACCTGGAATTCATCCTGAAACAAAAGGTTCATTGGATTGCACTGTCTTTCGTGCGAAAAGCCAGTGATGTCGATGAATTGAAAGCACGAATCAAAGCAGCCAATCACACGGCCATGGTGATTTCAAAAATTGAAAAACCGGAAGCTGTTGAAGTTATCGATGATATTATCGATAGTTCGGATGGTATTATGGTCGCCCGGGGCGATCTCGGCATTGAAGTTCCCATTGAGCGGCTCCCCGGCATCCAAAAAAGTATCATCAATAAATGTATAGCCAAATCCAAACCGGTCATTGTAGCCACGCAAATGATGGATAGCATGATACATCATCCTTCACCGACTAGAGCAGAAGTGACCGATGTCGCTAATGCTGTCTACGACGGTGCAGATGCGCTGATGCTCAGTGGAGAAACCAGTGTCGGTGACTTTCCGGTAGAGACCATCGAAATCATGACCAAGATTATCGAAGAATCAGAAAACAAACTGGTAATGGAAGGAAGACGTCCCACAGCCGTACCGGGATCAGAAACCTACTATTCGGATGTCGTATGCTACACGGCGGGCAGAATGTCGGAAACCATCCAGGCTGATGGAATCGTCGGAATCACTTCTTCGGGTTACACCGCTTTTCGCATGAGCAGCTACCGACCGGATTGCCCCATATTAATCTTCTCTGCACACGATCATATGCTCTGCGCACTTAATCTGGTCAGAGGCGTAAAATGCTTTAAATATGAAAAGTTCACGACCACAGATGGAACCATCGAAGATGTACTCGAAATACTTAAAAAAGAGCAGTGGGTATCACCGGGTGACGTTATAATAAATACAGGCGCTATGCCGTTGAACAAACGACTTCGAACGAACTTTTGCAAGATCACAAAGGTTGAATAAAGTAAAACACTGTGTGAAACAAATTGTAAACAAGCACATTCTGCTTTTATGCTTTATATTGTTCTACTTATCCCCTGCGGTAAGTCAGGACTTTCTTGTCCAGGATACGGAAAATGACCTCGATCGGCAGACCCGGTTTATTGAAGCTCAGGGAGAGATCATTATTGGCAACGCAGATGGCGCTATCGAAATTTACAAAAATCTGCTTAAAAAAGATGTCAACGACCATGAAGCTGCATTTTTTCTCGGGAAACTGTATCTGAACCAGAAAGACCTGATCAACAGCATTAAATACTTTTCGCTGGCGCTGGCCAACGAAAAAGAAAATCCATGGTACTATATTTGGGCAGCGGATGCTTATCTGAAAAATGACCAGTTCGACCAGGCCACCAAGACCTTGGAAAACCTCGTGCATCAATTCCCGGATGAAAAAGAGTACTATGATCGACTCGAATACCTGTACCGGGACAGCAGACAGTATCGAAAACAAATTAAATTGCTTGATCGGATGATCGAGCGTTTTGGTTTCCATAAAAATGATGTCTTGGGCCAGGTTCAGGCGTATGAGAATCTGGACAAGCCAGAAAAAGCCCTGGAATTGTTGACCGAGCTGTCAGAGCGTTTTCCCCGGGATTTGTTCATTCTCAATATGCTCGCCAACTATTACGAAAAAAACGGCAACGAAGACTCAGCTTTGCAGGTCTACAAGCAAATACTTTCGGTCAATCCCAATGACAGTCGGGCCAACCTGGCTGTCGTGGAATCAAACAATCAAGACGACACTTCCGAAACTGGAAAACTTCTTGGTAAAAAGGCATTCTTTCAGAATGGCAATATTGATTTCGACACCCAGTTTAGTGAAATTCTGTCCTACTTCCAACAGGATCTTAGCACCCTACCCGAAGATGAATTGGATGCCCTGAATCAGGTAAGTATCTGGCTCCTTCAAAGCCATCCGGACAATCCCAAAGCGCTGTCGCTGCGTGCTGATATATTGGCTCAAATGGGCATGAACGCCGAAGCGGCCGATTATTACATTCAGACCATCGAGATTCATCCGGACAATTATATGGTGTGGGAGCAACTGCTCTGGTCCTTAAAAGAGCTGCAACGGTGGGACGCACTCAACGACTACGCAGACGAAGCCACACTCTATTTTCCCAATAAAGCAGCCATATACCTCTTTAAAGGGGAAGCAGGCTACCATTTGGGTGATGCAGAAGAAGCTGTGTTTGATCTGGAAACCTGTCAGACCTTATCCGGTCAGGATCCCGTAATGAATTCCAATGCACAGGGACTGATCGGCCTCGTCCTTTGTACCAATGATAAACCCCAAAAGGCCGATGCCGCCTTTGCGAAAGCCAGAGATATACTGGATAAAAATCCAAACATAGACTATTACGAGAGTATTTGTTTGCTGCAAAAAGGTGCTGCTGACCACGCTCTGGAGGTCATCGAAAAAGCACTTGACAAAGTTCCTCAAAAACCTGAATACCTCGTGCAAAAAGCAAAAATACTTCACCGCTCCGGTCTTTATCAAAAATCACTGGAAACACTCATCCCGTTAACTGAAAAGACCACTTACTTCCCGGTATACCAATGGATTGCTCTGAATTATAAAAAACTGAATCAAGAAGAAAATGCTCAAAAATATCATAAGATGGCAGAAAAATATGGTGCCCCGCTTCAGACTCAGATCAGCAATTAATCCGCCTTTCAGGGGAATTTATTATTTGGCACTCGCAGTGTTGATGGTGTCTCTTATGGGGTGTAGTGGATCCAAAAAACTGAGCGGTGGAAAAAAAGAATTTGAACCAACCGTCTTAAATTCTTTTTTTAATCAGCTGGGCGTCATTGAAATGAAAGGGAAGCTAAAGGTCTCCATGACAGAAAGTGGAACCAGTTACAATGCTAATCTGACTGTCCGGGAAAAAGAAGATAAGATTTGGTTTATCGTCCGGTTCTTGGGCATTGAATTTTTCAGAGGATTGATCGATCACGAGCGCATTCAGGTTCTTGACCGCAATAACAAAGAACACCTGACAGCCACCTGGTCCGAGCTGCAAAATGCATACAGTAAAGACCTTTCTTATGAGACCTTTCGCAATCTGTTACTCGGAAATCCGTTTTTAGTTAAGGGCGCTAATTATGGATATTTTAAAAAAGACGGCGTTTACGAATATGATTATACCACGGAGGCCTCGCATTTGCTAATCAGCATATTATTTAATAAACGAATTAAGCAGACCATATGGGTACTCGAAAACGACAAGATTGCCATCGAAGCGAATTACGAGCAATACGATAGTCCCACTTTAAAAAATATTCCGTATTTTCGCCAATACATTGTGTATTTTCATAATATACAACCCATTAATATACAGATGGAAATTAAAAATTACAGCTTTGATGATAGCATTACCACACCTTTCGAAGTTCCGGATCGTTACACTCATTTTGGTTTGCTTACTAAGTAGTCACCTCGTTGCTCAAGAGGTTCAAAAACTGGAAACGGAACGGGATCGGCTCATCTCAGAAATCAAAGAGACCAATAAGCTGCTCAAGCTCAATCAGAAGCGGTCCGGAAACATCAGTCACCAGTACCAGTTGATCCAAAACCAAATCCAAAACCGGGAAAAACTCATCCGGACCTATACTCATGAAATAAATGAACTGGATCGGGAAATGAGTACTTTAACCTCGGAGATCAAAAATGGTGAACAAAAACTCAGTCGCATCCAAAAGGAGTACGGTCAACTGCTCTATCAGATGCATCGTTCTGATTTGGTACAGAATAAACTCTTGTTACTACTTTCCTCTGCATCCTTTAACCAGGCTTTTGTACGATGGCAATACTTCCGGCAGGTATCTTCCTATAGGAAATCCCAAAAAGAAGAAATCGAAGGGTTACAACGCAGCTTGGAAGCCAAACGAACTTCGTTACAAGAAAAGAAAGTGGCAGTTATTCAGCGTAAAAAAGACAAAGAGTCTCAAAAAACAGATCTAGCGGCCGAACTTAAAAAACAAGACCGTGTCTTAAAAGAACTAAGCGCAAACATCGGAAGCTTACGAAAAGAAATCACCCGAAAGGAACGTCAAAGAGAAGCCCTCAACAAAAAAATTGCCGCTTTGATTTCTGAAAAAACCAAATCGATGCCCGCCAGCCCGGCGGTCACGGCCCTATCGAGTAATTTCGAGAAAAATAAAGGAAAGCTCCCCTGGCCAACCAATCAGGGCATTATTATTAAGAAGTTTGGACAACAGAATCACCCGCTGCTCAAAAACATCAAAATAGAAAATGATGGTATCGATATTCAGGTTGATCCCGGTTCCACCATCCGATCGATTTTTGACGGTACCGTTGTCAAAGCTATTTATGTCGGTGAATTTAATATGGTTGTTGTGGTGAACCACGGATCATATTTTTCCGTATATTCAAACCTCAAGGAAGTCTATGTCAGTGAGAACCAAAAAGTCAGCAGAGCAGACCCCATTGGTGTCGTTGGTGAAAACAGAGCGGGCCTTCCTGTGTTGCATTTTGAATTATGGAAGAATATGAAACCTCAAAATCCGGCAAACTGGATTGTCCAATGATAGATAACACACTAAAACAAAGCGCCATACTATGACCAATGACTGGAATATAAGCAGCAATGACCAATCGACTTTTCTTGATCAGGAAGAAACAGCCGTTTTGGTTGGGCTCGTCACCAAGGAGGAAGATGAAGTCACGGCGAATGAGTATCTCGATGAGTTGGAGTTTTTAGCACTAACTGCCGGAGCGACCACCAAAGCCCGATTCACCCAAAAAGTAAATCACCCGGATTCAAAATATTTTATAGGTAGCGGTAAAGCGCAGGAAATAAAAGAGTATGTGGATGCCCATGATATCGATCTGGTCATTTTTGATGATGACCTTAGTCCATCACAGGCCCAGAATCTCGAACGAAAAATAAAGGTCAAGATAATTGATCGTTCCAATCTGATTCTGGACATTTTTGCAAATCATGCCCAAAGTGCTCAGGCCCGTACCCAAGTAGAACTCGCTCAAATGCAATATCTGCTTCCGCGGTTGCGCGGATTGTGGACCCACCTGGAACGACAACAAGGTGGTATAGGAACCCGAGGACCGGGTGAAAAAGAGATTGAAACGGATCGCCGAATCGTACGAGATAAGATTAAAAAACTACAAGATCGTCTGGAAAAACTGGAACTCCAAAGTGAAACCCGACGAAAAAACCGGGGCCAATATATCCGGGTCGCTTTTGTGGGATACACCAACGTCGGAAAATCCTCCCTGATGAATCGTTTGAGTAAATCTGATGTATTGGAGGAGAATAAGCTGTTCGCCACCCTGGATACTACGGTCCGAAAGGTAGTTTTTGGCAGGATGCCTTTTCTGATGTCAGATACAGTGGGTTTCATCCGAAAGCTCCCTCACCATTTGGTTGAAAGTTTTAAGTCAACCCTGGAGGAAACCAAAGAAAGCGACATCCTTATTCACGTGGTGGATCTGTCGCACCCGTCCTATGAAGAACAAATAGAGACCGTACAGCAGACCTTAGCGTCATTGGGTGTAGAACAAAAACCAATTCTGATGGTCTTTAATAAGCTGGATCTCTACAGAAAAAAATTCTTCGATGATTTACTCACCGAATCAGAGAAAGATGCGCTGGTCAACGAACTCCGTGAAAGTCTGGATAAAAAATATGAAGGCCAGATTGTGATGGTTTCTGCGCGCACCAAAGAAAACCTTCAGACATTGCGGGACATGCTCAGTGGAATGATTGAAACGAAATACAAAGAAAGATACCCCTACAAAGCTAAATACTGGTAGTAACATGGAAAGTAAATACGCCGAATTATTACTTAATTATTGCCTGGAGGTGAAGAAAGGGGATCGTTTATTCGTTCAATCCACCTTTCTGGCAGAACCCCTGCTTAAAGAAATTTACCGGATTGGGACACGATTGGGCGCATTGGTCGAGTTTGATCTGGCGCTCGAAGGCCAATCCAAGATATTTTTTGATGAAGCGGATGACGAACTTCTTCGCATGGTCTCCCCTGTCCAGGAATATCGATACCGTCATTACGATAAATACCTGAGCATTCGGGCGCCGTACAATTTATCAGAAGATAAATCAATATCAGGTGCTAAGCTCAAAATTCGCAAGCAGGCGCTGCAACCCATCCATACCTTGTATTTCCAACGAACAGCAGATCAGACCATGGACCGGTGTTTGTGCCAGTACCCTACCCAAGCGGCCGCACAAGCAGCAGAAATGTCGTTGGACGAATACCGCCAGTTTGTATTCCAGGCGTGCAGGCTCTATGATGCTAATCCAACTGAATCATGGCTCAAAGTGCGTAAGAATCAGCAACGTGTTACCGATTTACTCAATCGCTCAGAATTTATCCAATACCAGGGACCACACATCGATCTTTCATTTTCATGCAAAGGCCGACCATGGATCAACTCGGATGGGCGGGCGAACATGCCTTCGGGAGAAATTTTCACGGCGCCGGTCGATGACTCCACACAAGGAACAGTTTATTTTACCCATCCGGCCATTTACAGAGGACAAGAGGTCTCGGGCATTTCACTAACGTTTGAAGACGGATACATCACAGCATGGTCTGCAGAAAAAGGACAAGCTGTACTTGATGATGTATTTGAGATTGAGGGCGCTCGTCGTCTGGGAGAAGCTGCCATTGGGAACAATTATCAGATTCAGCAAATGACCAAAAACATTTTGTTTGATGAAAAAATCGGCGGCACCATCCATCTTGCAGTGGGTCAAGCTTATTTACAAAACAATGGGATAAATAAATCTTCCATCCACTGGGACATGATCACTGACATGTCCACAGACAGCCGAATCCTTGCCGATGGTAAAACAATTTATGAGAATGGTCATTTTATCATTCAGTAACACAATCTCAATTACGAAATAAGATCAGGTCAATGAAAAAATACGAAAAATACCCCCTTTATATCAATAACAGCCTCCATCGGAAAAAAGAAAAGTTCGAACCCTTAAAGGCGCCCCACGTGGGGATGTATGTCTGTGGTCCAACGGTATACAATGATGTCCATTTGGGCAATTGCCGAACCTTTGTCAGTTTTGATGTCATGTACCGCTACCTCATGCACCTGGGGTACCAAGTTCGGTATATCCGAAATATAACCGATGTGGGTCACCTGATGGATACCGGGGAAGATAAAATGGCAGAACGGGCCCGACTCGAACAGTTAGAGCCAATGGAAATAGCTCAAAAATACACGCGCCGGTTTCACCATATTATGTCATTGATGAATACCCTGCCGCCATCCATAGAGCCGGCAGCCTCAGGTCATATCCCAGAACAAATACAAATGGTTCAAGCCATTCTGGACAATGGTCTGGCTTATGAGGTGAATGGTTCGGTCTATTTTGACACGAAAAAATACAACGAGGAATCGGGTAATTACGGCCAATTATCAGGCCGGGTACTGGAAGAACTGTTTTCAGAAACGCGTACGCTTAAAAACCAGGATGAAAAGCGAGATCCGGCAGATTTTGCAATTTGGATGAAAGCGACTGATGGTCACATCATGAAATGGCGATCCCCCTGGTCAAAGGGCTTTCCAGGCTGGCACCTTGAATGTTCAGCCATGAGTACTAAATACCTGGGAAAAACTTTTGACATCCATGGCGGAGGCGCCGATCTGAAGTTTCCGCACCATGAGAATGAGATTGCTCAAAATGTGGGCGCCTGTAAAGTTGCACCAGCCAATTACTGGATCCATACCAACATGTTGCTCATGAATGGGAAAAAGATGTCAAAAAGCGACGGCAATACCATCACCCCGGAAGAATTAATGGATGGCAACAACGAACATGTCAGTCAGGGGTATGATCCGATGACCATTCGTTTTTTCTTTTTGCAGGCCCACTACTCCAGCACATTGGATCTTTCCGATCATGCCCTGCAAGCTGCATCCAAGGGTTATCAAAGGCTAATGAATGCCCTTAAAATCGCAAAAAACCTGCGACCTGAAGACTATCCGGCCCAAGGTGACGCGGAACTGGATGATAAAATCCAGGATCAACATGATCGTTGTTACTTGGAAATGAGTAATGACTTTAATACTGCGAAGACCCTGGCCGTTCTTTTCGAAATGGCCGGAGTATTAAATGATATTGACAGCGGACAGATCAAAACAAAACAAATATCTTCTGAAGCGATTAAAATGCTCACAAACACCTTTACCGTCTTTCTGGAAGATGTTTTGGGCCTGGAAAAGGTGCAGGAGTCCAGTAGTAAACTGGATGATGTGATGCAGATCTTACTCGAGATCCGACAGACTGCACGAGCCGAAAAAAATTGGGCCCTGTCCGATCAGGTCCGGGATCAGCTGGCTGAAGCGGGAATAAAGATCAAAGACAGTAAAGAAGGTACTTCCTACAGCCTCTGATCATAGATTTCTGGGCTTTTAAGAGTTATCAGATGTTGAGAAAAATTATTCTTTGAGCAGGTTTAACCCGCTTTATTCACCATGTCAATCTGGTGTGATGCATAATTTACAGTACATCAATTCTTAATTTCCAAAATTGGTCATATTACATAGCCCAATTTAGGGTGACCTTTGATTTGCGGGCTAACAGCTAAACTCCGATGCCAAGAGTTATTGCGAGGCATGTCTTGCTTCTTGACGCCTGACAGAAGGAAGAGTTGATCAACGCTTAATCAGAAGACGTATTAACCCAAAATAAAAAACCCGGTTCATGTTGCCAGAACCGGGTTTTGTATTTTAAGGGAATGAAAATCCCACTAATCTCTCATTGAAGCACCTAAGCAATTACTCAACTTCAGCAACTTCTTTTTCAGATGGCTCTACATGTTTCACGATTACATCCTGAAACTGTTTGACGCCCGTACCGGCAGGAATTCGCTTACCGACAATGACGTTCTCCTTGAGACCATTCAGCTCATCTCTGTTGGCTCCGATTGCTGCAGTACTCAATACTTTGGTTGTTTCCTGGAACGAAGCCGCTGATATCCAAGATGAAGTTCCCAACGATGAACGGGTGATTCCTTCCAAAATAGGTTTGGAGGTGGCAGCTACTGCATCCCGATACTCCACTACTTTATTGTCATTTCGTTTGAGCATAGAATTTTCCTCGCGCAATTGACGTAAAGTAACCGTCTGACCCGCTTTGAGCTTGTTCGAATCACCGGGATCCGTCACGATCTTCTTATCAAAAATGTCATCGTTTTCTTTTAAGAAACTCAATTTGTCGACCGGTTCGCCTTCGAGGAAAGTAGTATCACCCGGATCCATGATCAACACACGACGCATCATCTGTCTGATAATGACCTCAATGTGCTTGTTGTTGATATCGATTCCCTGCGAACGATACACTTCCTGAATACCATTCAGAATATAATTCTGAACAGCAAATGGACCGGAAATATTCAATATGTCTCCGGGGGAAGTGGCACCATCGGACAACTGCGTTCCTGCCCGGACAAAATCTCCTTCCTGCACTAAAATGTGCTTGGACAGTCCGATCAAGTATTTGCGTTTCTGCCCATCTTTTGCTTCGACCATCACCTCACGGTTACCACGCTTGATCTTTCCAAAGGACACGACCCCGTCAATTTCGGAGGTCACTGCCGGATTGGATGGATTCCGTGCTTCAAAGAGTTCGGTAACCCTGGGAAGACCACCGGTAATATCCGATACTTTACTCAACTGCCGTGGTATCTTGGCAACGACTTTTCCTTTTTCGATTTTTTCTCCTTCCTGAACCGAAATGTAAGCACCTACGGGTAAGTTATAGGTCTTTAATTCGTTCCCTTCGGAATCCACGACCTTAACTGTAGGAATCTTTTTACGTTTTTTGGATTCAATGATCACCTTTTCTTCAAATCCAGTTTGTTCATCGCGTTCCACTCGATAGGTTACGCCTTCTTCGATGGATTGGAACACCAACTCGCCGGAAAATTCCGAAATAATGACGGCATTAAATGGATCCCACTGACAGATCAGATCACCCTTATTCACCTCCTGATCTTCTTCGATAAATATATCGGCGCCGTATGGCAAGTGGGCGGTGGAAAGAAGTCTGTTCGTCTCTTTATCCCGGATTTGCATTTCACCGGTTCGGGAAAGAATAATTCCTTTTTTACCTCCTTCGTTGCTGTCAACTTCGACGGTACGGACACTATCAAATTTGACGATACCATTGTACTTGGACACCAACTGAGATTCGGATTGACTGACTGAAGCAATACCACCCACGTGGAAGGTACGAAGCGTCAGCTGTGTTCCGGGCTCACCGATTGATTGCGCAGCAATGATCCCCACCGCATCACCGATTTCAGCGACCCGACCACTAGCGAGGTTTTTACCATAGCATTTTTTACAAACACCACGCTGTGATTCACAGGTCAACACCGATCGTATGGTTACTTCTTCGATACCAGCTGCTTCAATCTGTCGGGCTATTGGCTCGGAAATGTATTCATCCGCCTCCAAAATAACCTCGTCCGTTTCCGGATGATTGATTTCGTATAGGGTATATCGGCCCCGAATACGTACAGAAAGCGGCTGAACGATCTTATCGTTTTCTATAAGGGCTGTCATTTCAATCCCGCGAAGCGTATCGCAATCCTCTTCATAGATGACCACATCCTGAGATACATCGACCAATCGTCTGGTCAGGTACCCCGCATCCGCTGTTTTCAAAGCCGTATCGGCCAAACCTTTCCGAGCACCGTGCGTAGAAATAAAGTATTCCTGCACCGTCAAACCACCCAAAAAGTTGGACAGAATAGGGTTTTCAATAATGGCCCCACCTGTATCACCAGATTTTCGCGGCTTGGCCATCAATCCTCGCATTCCGCAAAGCTGCTTAATCTGCTGTTTGGATCCCCGAGCCCCACTATGGAGCATCATATACACCGAGTTGAAACCGTTTCTGTGTGTAGACAACTCATTCATCAGGTTGTCCGTGATCACGTTATCCGCATACGTCCATTTATCGATGATCTGGTTGTAACGCTCATTGTTGGTAATCAGCCCCATGTTGTAGTTTTCCCAGACCTCATCCACTTCATTCTGGGCTTCATTAAGCGTCGCTTCTTTTTTGGAGGGTGTGATCAGGTCGCCCAGGTTAAATGACAATCCACCACGGAAAGACCAATAGAATCCTAGATCCTTAACTTTATCCAGGAATCGGGCTGTCGTCGCGAAGTCCGTAATTTCAATGACATTGGAAATCACTTTCTTCAAATTCTTTTTGGTCAACAACACATTAATATACGGAACAGACTCCGGCACTGAATCATTGAACAATGCCCGGCCTATCGTGGTATCAATAATGTCGTTCTTTAGTTCTCCATTTTCGCCCGCTACTTTAGTCAGTAGTTTAATGGGTGCATGAAGGTTAGCCTGTTCTTCGTTGAATGCAATCCGTACCTCATCAAATGAATAAAATGTACGTCCTGCGCCTTTAATTTCTGAAAAATCTGTGTTTGGACTAAGTTCTTTACTCATGTAATACAATCCCAAAACCATATCCTGGGAAGGCAGGGTAATGGGTGATCCATCCTGCGGGTTCAGCATGTTGTGTGCAGACAACATTAGTACCTGAGCTTCCAATATAGCCGCCTGACTCAACGGAACATGAACCGCCATTTGGTCACCATCAAAATCCGCGTTAAATGCACCACAGACCAGGGGGTGTAACTGAATGGCCTTCCCTTCGACCAGCTTTGGTTGGAAAGCCTGAATAGACAATCTGTGCAGTGTTGGTGCCCGGTTAAGTAATACAGGGTGTCCTTTTAGGATATTTTCCAGTATTTCCCATATCACGGGTTGTTTTTTGTCCACCATTTTTTTAGCGGACTTCACGGTTTTTACGATCCCGCGTTCGATTAATTTTCGAATAACGAATGGTTTGAAAAGCTCTGCAGCCATCCCTTTCGGAATTCCACATTCATGCAATCGAAGATCAGGACCGACAACGATGACCGATCGACCGGAATAATCCACCCGCTTACCCAATAGGTTTTGACGGAACCGGCCTTGTTTTCCTTTTAGTACATCACTTAAAGATTTCAAAGGTCGACCGCCTTCCGCTTTCACCGCATTGGATTTCCGGGAGTTGTCAAAGAGCGAATCAACAGCTTCCTGAAGCATCCGCTTTTCGTTCCGTAAAATCACTTCCGGTGCTTTGATTTCCAGCAATCGCTTCAATCGATTGTTCCGGATAATTACCCGTCGATATAAATCATTCATATCCGACGAAGCAAAACGGCCTCCATCCAATGGAACCAATGGTCTCAACTCTGGCGGGATAACCGGCAGGTATTGGATAATGGTCCATTCTGGTTGATTTTCTACCCGGGTAGCTGCATCCCGGAATGCTTCGACCACACGGAGACGCTTCAGGGCCTCAGACTTTCTTTGTTGAGAAGTCTCTGTAGCTGCCTGGTGGCGCAAGGCATAAGACAATTCATCCAGCTCCAATCGTGCCAATAAATCCTTAACGGCTTCGGCACCCATTTTTGCGATAAACTTATTGGGATCTTCATCATCCAACGCCTGATTATCTTTAGGCAGTGTATCCAGTATCTCAAAATACTCTTCTTCGGTCAGAAGGTCTTTATTGCTGACCCCATCTTCTTCTTTTATTCCGGCTTGAATAACCACGTACCGTTCATAGTAAATGATCGTTTCCAGGTTTTTTGAAGAAAAACCAAGGAGGTATCCGATTTTGTTGGGTAAAGAACGGAAAAACCAAATGTGGACCACGGGAACCACCAATTTGATGTGCCCCATACGCTCTCTTCGAACTTTTTTCTCTGTCACCTCGACTCCACAGCGATCACAAACAATTCCTTTATATCGGATCCGTTTGTACTTTCCACAGTAACATTCATAATCCTTTACCGGTCCAAATATCCGCTCACAAAATAAACCATCACGCTCTGGTTTATAAGTTCGGTAGTTGATGGTTTCCGGCTTGAGCACTTCACCAAATGAACGTTCCAAAATGTCATCCGGAGAAGTCAGGCATATGGTTATGCTATTGAGATTTGAGTTGGGTTTGGTATCCTTATTATTTATAAATGCCATGACATTCAATTATTTATTGGTTAATCAAATTTAATATCCAACGCGAGGCCACGAAGCTCGTGAACCAGGACATTGAATGATTCCGGAATATTTGGTACGGGAAGGGTATCCCCTTTCACGATGGATTCATATGTTTTGGTTCGTCCCTGGATGTCATCCGATTTGACCGTGAGCAGTTCTTGAAGGATGTTCGAAGCACCAAAAGCCTCCAATGCCCACACTTCCATCTCACCAAATCGCTGACCACCAAACTGTGCTTTACCACCGAGGGGCTGCTGCGTAATCAATGAGTAAGGTCCGATCGAACGAGCATGCATTTTATCATCGACCATGTGTGATAATTTCAGCATATAAATCACACCTACTGTAGCCCTCTGGTGGAAACGATCTCCTGTTCCGCCGTCGTATAAGTAGGCTTGACCCAGTTTTGGTAACCCGGCTTTATCGACATATTCATCAATTTCTTCCACCGTTGCTCCGTCAAAAATGGGTGTTGCAAATTTGAGGTTGAGTTTTTCTCCAGCCCAACCCAGTACGGTTTCAAATATCTGGCCCAGGTTCATCCGCGAAGGCACACCAAGCGGATTGAGCACGATGTCTACGGGTGTTCCATCCTCCAGGAATGGCATGTCTTCCTCCCGGACGATCTTGGCTACGATCCCTTTGTTTCCATGACGTCCAGCCAGCTTATCACCTACTTTGAGCTTTCGCTTCTGGGCAATGTAAACTTTTGCAAGTTTGAGCACACCAGCCGGTAACTCATCTCCAATGCTAATATTAAATTTCTCTCTTTTATATCGACCTACCTCCTCATTGACTTTGATGGAATAATTGTGCAACATGCGCGCAATCAATTTATTCGTTTCTTCATCATCGGTCCACTGGCTGTAATCAATAATGGAGTAATCGATATTTTTCAACAGACTTTTAGAAAACTTTGTACCGGGTTTGACGACCTCTTCATTGTACACGGTCCGCACACCGGCTGATTTCTCATCATTCAACACGGTTCGAAGTTTATCGATCAACAGCGTCTTGAGTTCATTGAGTACTACAGCGTGGTTTTCTTCCAGCTCTTTTAACTTCTCTTTCTCCTCCGCTTTTTTGGTTTGATCTTTTTTCTCGCGGGCAAATAATTGCTTTTGAATAACAATCCCTTCTGTAGAAGGTCCGGCTTTCAATGAGGCATCTTTTACGTCACCTGCTTTATCACCAAAGATGGCACGGAGCAATTTTTCTTCCGGTGTCGGATCGGTTTCTCCTTTCGGTGTTATTTTACCGATCAGAATATTTCCTTCCTTGATCCAGGCACCAACCCGGATGATTCCGTTTTCATCAAGGTCTTTTGTTGCTTCCTCGCTGACATTGGGGATATCATTAGTCAATTCTTCCTCGCCCAATTTCGTTTCTCGGACATCCAATTCATGGCTCTGAATGTGGATGGAAGTAAATATGTCATCGCGAACGACACGTTCAGATATGACGATAGCATCCTCAAAGTTGTAGCCTTTCCACGGCATGAACGCCACTTTAAGATTCTGCCCCAAAGCCAATTCTCCTTTTTCTGTGGCGTATCCATCACAAAGTATTTGTCCTTTCTTGACCTTTTGCCCTTTGTGAACGATGGGTCTGAGGTTTACACACGATCCCTGGTTGGTTCGTAAAAACTTCAGCAAGCTATACGTCTTCACATTGTTTTCAAAAGTAACCAACTGATCTTCTTCGGAGGCATCATATCGGATTACAATTTCATTAGCATCGACTGATTCGACCACACCATCTCCTTCAGCATTAATCATCATTCGTGAGTCACGCGCTACTTTACCTTCCAGCCCGGTTCCTACAATTGGTGCAGATGGCCGAAGCAATGGCAATGCCTGACGCTGCATGTTCGATCCCATCAAAGCCCGGTTCGCATCATCATTCTCCAAGAATGGAATCATCGATGCAGAAACACCTACAATCTGATTCGGAGCAACATCAATAAACTCAATCTCGTCCGGAGCCAATACGGGAAAATCACCATGCTCCCGACATCGGATCCGATCATTGAGAAATTCACCCTGATCATTGATGATGGAGTTTGCCTGTGCAATAATTTTATAATCTTCTCCTTCAGCACTTAAAAACTTAGCATCACCTTCCATCACCACCTTGCCTTCCTCCACAGGTCGGTATGGGGTTTCCAGGAAGCCCATTTTATTCACCTTGGCATGAACGCAAAGCGTAGATATCAAACCAATATTCGGACCTTCCGGCGTCTCGATGGTACACAGACGACCATAGTGTGAATAATGCACATCCCGAACCTCGAAACCGGCACGCTCTCTGGACAATCCTCCTGGCCCTAGTGCTGATATCCGGCGTTTGTGTGTAATCTCTGAGAGCGGATTGGTCTGATCAAGGAACTGTGAGAGTTGGGATGTTCCGAAAAATGAATTAATCACGGAGGACAGCGTTCGCGCATTAATCAGATCCACCGGCGTAAATACTTCATTATCTCGTACGTTCATTCGCTCCCGTATGGTTCTGGCCATACGTGCCAACCCGACGCCAAACTGACCATACAACTGCTCCCCTACGGTCCGAACCCGTCGATTACTTAGGTGATCAATATCATCGAGTTCGGCTTTTTGATTGACCAGACTAACCAGATATTTCACGATCTCAATCATATCTTCTTCGGACAACACCAGGGTTTCCATCGAGATATCAAGGTTCAGCTTTCGATTGATCTTATACCGGCCGACTTCACCCAGATTGTATCTTTTATCCGAAAAGAACATTTTCTCAATAATCCCGCGAGCAGTTTCTTCATCTGGTGGATCGGTACCACGCAGTTGTCTGTAGATGTAGGTCACAGCTTCCATTTCGGAACTGGTCGGGTCTTTTTGGAGGGTATTGAAGATAATGCTATAATCTTCATCGATATCCTCCCGCTGGAACATGACCACTTCGACTTCTGACTCGAGAATAGCCTCAATGTGCTCTTCCTCCAATACGACATCGCGTTCGAGAATAATTTCATTTCGTTCGATCGTGACTACTTCCCCTGTATCCTCATCGACAAAATCTTCTGTCCATGATTTTAGTACACGAGCCGCTAATTTTCGGCCAATCGAATTGTGTAATCGGTCTTCATCTGCATTGACCTCTTCGGCCAGATTAAACAGATTCAATATTTTTTTATCCGAATCAAAACCAATAGCGCGTAAAAGCGTAGTGACCGGGAATTTTTTCTTCCGGTCAATGTACGCATACATTACAGAATTGATATCAGTAGCAAACTCCATCCAGGCTCCTTTGAATGGAATAATTCTAGCAGAATATATTTTTGTTCCGTTCGGGTGAAAAGACTGGCTAAAGAAGACACCTGGCGAACGATGCAGCTGTGATACAATCACTCGCTCAGCTCCATTTACCACAAAAGTACCTTTCGGTGTCATATAAGGGATATTCCCTAGGAATACATCCTGCACGATGGTTTCAAAATCAATATGCTCTTCATCATTACATGATAAGCGCAATTTTGCTTTCAAAGGAACACTATAGGTTAATCCACGCTGCATGCATTCCTCGATGGAGTATCTCGGAGGATCTATATAGTAGTCCAAAAATTCGAGGACAAAAATATTTCGGGCATCGGTGATTGGAAAATTTTCTTGGAAGACCCGAAATAAGCCCTCATTTCCTCTGTTTTCGGGCGTAGTTTCCAGTTGAAAAAATTCTTGAAATGACTGAAGTTGTATTTCGAGTAAATCGGGGTACTCAGTCATTAGATTAATTTTCCCAAAGTTCACTCGTTCGGACGCTGTTACTTGATTACCATTGGAAGCCATTGGACACTATATTTTTGGTGGTAAAATTATTATGTTGTCGTTACAACACCGGGATTTCTAGATTCAGAATACGCAAAAAAGACTTAACCCACCCGGGGTGGTTAAGTCTTTTAAAAACATTATTTCATATATAACCTTCTACGTATTATATTTATAGCTGAAGATTTTAAAATTACTTCAATTCTACTTCTGCACCTGCACCTTCAAGAGCTGCTTTCAGACTTTCTGCTTCGTCCTTTGATATAGCTTCCTTCAATGTTGCAGGAGCTCCGTCAACCATTTCTTTGGCATCTTTCAATCCGATACCCAATTGGTTTTTAACCTCTTTTACTACAGCCAATTTTGCTGAACCAGCTGATTTCAATACAACATCAAATTCAGTTTGTTCTTCTTCAGCGCCACCATCACCGCCTCCGGCAGGTCCGGCTACAGCTACAGCAGCTGCTGCTGGTTCGATTCCATACTCTTCTTTGAGTATATCTGCTAATTCACTGACATCTTTAACAGTCAGATTTACTAATTGTTCTGCTAATTCTTTTAATTCCGCCATTTTGATTTTTTTTAATTTTGCTCAAATATATATTGAGAGCGTTTAAGCTTGGAAGCCAATTTTGAATAAATAGTATTAATTATCAGCACCTCGTTCTTCAAGGGCTTTAACAAGACCAGCCAAGGTCTGAGATCCAGATTGAAGTGCAGAAAGCACATTCTTCGCAGGAGACTGCAGCAATCCGATTACATCGCCTAACAAGTCTTCTTTGGATTTCAGTTCGGACAAGGGCCCTATTTGATCGTCCCCGATGAAAACATCCGTATCAATGTAGGCTGCTTTCAGTACAGGTTTTTCGTGCGTTTTACGAAATTCTTTCAGTATTTTGGCCGGTGCATTTGCTACTTCTGTAAATAGTATACTCGTCGGGCCTTTCAGCGAATCGTACAATCCGCCAATATTTTTCTCTTCAGGTAAAGATTCCAGTGCTTTTCGCATCAGGGTGTTCTTTACCACTTTCATTTGAATCCCATTCTCAAAAAATTGCCGCCGTAGTTTGTTCACATTTTCTACGGAAAGCGCTGAGGAATCGGTTATATAAAAGTATTCAGACTCTTTAAGCTGAACAGCAAGGTCTTCGATCAGTTGTGTTTTCTCTGCTCTGGTCATCGGTGTCTTTTTTTAAGATTAATTTACTACTGCTTTGGGATCCACTTTTACGCCGGGGCTCATCGTAGAAGCCACCGTAACAGATCGAAAGTAAGAACCTTTCGCAGAAGCTGGTTTCATCCTGAATAAGGTCGTCAAGAGTTCTCGGGCATTTTCAGCCAACTTCTCAGCTGTAAAAGAAACCCTGCCTATCGAGGTATGAATTATTCCAAATTTATCCACTCGAAAAGCAATTTTACCCTTTTTGACTTCTTCAATAGCGCTCGTCACATTGGGGGTCACTGTTCCGGATTTAGGGTTCGGCATAAGACCTCTGGGGCCCAGAATCCGACCAATCTGCCCGACTTTCGCCATGACGTCAGGTGTCGCAATAATCACATCAACATCTGTCCATCCATCTTTGATTTTCTGGACATATTCATCCAACCCTACATAGTCTGCACCGGCTTCAAGTGCTTCAGCCTCTTTATCAGGATTGCACAGTACCAGGACAGTTTTTGATTTACCTGTTCCGTTGGGTAACACAACAGTTCCTCGTATGGCTTGATCCGCTTTCCGGGGGTCTACTCCAAGTCGAATATGCATATCGACGGAGGCATCAAATTTTGCTGTATTTACTTCTTTTACAAGAGCCATCGCATCTGGAATAGGGTAGACTTTTTCTTTGTCTATTTTTTCCAGAACCGCTTTTCTTTTCTTAGTTAACTTTGCCATTATTATAATTTATGAGGTTATGCGCTTAGCAACAAGCTCCCTCTGTGTTCATAATCGAATACAAAAACTTCTGGTCCTCAGAAGTTTAAAATCAGTTCTCCCAGGGTGGTGTCCCTTTTACGGTGATTCCCATACTTCGTGCCGTCCCTGCCACCATCTTCATCGCTGCTTCTATGGTGAACGCATTAAGATCTGGCATTTTTACTTCCGCAATGGTCTTGACCTGATCCCAGGTAACAGATCCTACTTTATTCAGATTGGATTCTGCGGAACCTTTTTTTGCTTTACTCGCTTCGAGCAACTGTACCGAAGCCGGCGGTGTTTTTATGATAAAGGTAAATGACTTGTCTTTGAACACCGTCAATACGACAGGCAGTACCTGTCCCATCCTATCCTGAGTCTCGGCATTGAACCGTTTACAGAACTCCATGATGTTTACACCTTTAGCACCTAGTGCAGGTCCGACCGGTGGAGCGGGATTAGCTTGCCCTCCTCGAACCTGTAATTTTACATAAGTATCTACTTCCTTTGCCATTTGTATCTATTTTCTTTTGTTATTCTTGACCTATTGCTTTTCAACCTGAACAAAATTCAGTTCAACTTCAGTGCCCCGGCCAAAAATCTTAACAATAACCTTTAATTTTCTCTTTTCTTCGTTGACCTCAATCACATCACCTACGAAGTCATTGAATGGTCCATCGACGATTCGAACGGTCTCCCCCTCCAGGAAGGGTTCGATCATTACTTCTTCAGAAATATTGGACTCATCCACCTTGCCGAGCATTCGATTGGCCTCAGCCTGTCGCATCGGTATCGGATTGGTACCTCCCAGGAAGTTGATTACATTGTTTACCGAAGCTATAGATTGTATGATTTCACCACTAAATCGCTCCGGATCAGCCTCTACCAACAAATACCCTGGAAGTATATTGCGTTCAGTAATGACTTTTTTTCCTCCACGGATTTTGTACACTTTTTCGGTAGGCACCACGATTTGGGTCACGATATCCGTCCACCCTGATCGTTGCAGATCAAGTTCAATGCGTTCTTTAAGTTTCTTTTCTTTTCCGCTTATTACACGTAGAGAATACCATTTCGTTTCTTCCATTTGGATCTGATAATTTTATCTATGCAAGACTGTAAATCAAGTCCAGAACTTGTTTGGAGAAGGTATCCATAACAAAAACAAGAAGCGCAAAAATAATGCTGGCAACCAACACTAGAATTGTACTACTGATGAGTTCTTGCCAAGAAGGCCAGGTTACTTTATGTGTGAGTTCATAGTAACTCTCCCGGAAGCTGTCTGTAATTTTACTCATTGTTCCTCTTTAATCTCAGCCAAAAATCCCCTAATCTGTATAAAAGCAGGAGAGACAGGACTCGAACCTGCAACCTGCGGTTTTGGAGACCGCTGCTCTACCAATTGAGCCACTCTCCTTTGTTAGTTCCTAGTCTTTCGTACTCTATTTCAGGTCACTGACACCCTGCCCCATTCTGCTCTACCTCTTCGCTCTATCAAGTATAGACGCGATTAATTACTAATCGCGTCTGATACTAATTTTTTGACCCAAAATCCAAGTACTCTGTTCTAAGTACTCCTCTTTGGTTTTACTCTATGATTTCCGTTACCTGTCCGGCACCGATCGTTCGTCCGCCTTCTCGAATTGCAAATCGCAATCCTTTCTCCATAGCAATCGTATTGATCAGTTTGACTTCCAGTGTTACGTTATCACCAGGCATCACCATTTCCACGCCATCCGGCAAAGAAATATCACCCGTGACATCCGTTGTTCGGAAATAGAACTGTGGACGGTATCCATTAAAGAAAGGCTTGTGTCTTCCACCTTCTTCTTTGCTCAGAACGTACACCTCGCATTTGAAATGCTTGTGAGGTGTCACTGATCCGGGCTTACAGATCACCTGACCTCGTTCAATATCTTCTTTATTAATTCCTCGAAGCAACAAACCAGCGTTATCACCAGCTTCACCTCGATCCAATATCTTACGGAACATCTCTACTCCGGTAATGGTAGAAGTCTTTGGCTTCTCGCCTTCCGCCATCATACCAATAATCTCAACCGGATCTCCAACATTGATTACACCACGCTCGATTCGACCAGTAGCTACTGTTCCACGTCCTGTGATAGAGAATACATCCTCTACAGGCATCAGGAATGGAAGATCTACCAAACGCTCAGGCTCAGGAATGTCTGAATCTACTGCAGCCATCAATTCTTTGATTGCAGCTGCTGCATCATCATCACCCTCCAGGGCTTTCAATGCAGAACCCTGAACAACACTAATGTTGTCTCCGTCAAATTCATATTGATCCAAAAGTTCGCGAACTTCCATTTCAACCAATTCAAGCATCTCAGGATCATCTACCAGATCTACTTTGTTCATGAATACGACAATCTGAGGAACACCAACCTGGCGCGCCAACAAGATGTGCTCACGCGTCTGAGGCATAGGACCATCTGTAGCCGCAACTACAAGGATAGCACCATCCATCTGAGCAGCTCCCGTTACCATGTTTTTGACGTAGTCAGCGTGACCAGGACAATCCACATGGGCATAGTGACGATTCTCAGTTTCGTACTCTACATGCGAGGTATTAATAGTAATTCCCCGTTCTTTCTCTTCCGGAGCTGCATCAATGGAATCATAATCCATTTTTGATGCAAATCCATCATTTGATAATACATAAGTGATCGCTGCTGTGAGCGTTGTCTTACCATGATCCACGTGACCAATGGTTCCGATGTTTAAGTGCGGCTTACTCCGTTCAAAAGTTTCCTTTGCCATTACATGTGATTTTTATTTATCAACAATTAATTGATGTTACCATCTACGCTAACATGGAGCCAATGAAGGGAATTGAACCCCCGACCCCTTCCTTACCATGGAAGTGCTCTACCCCTGAGCTACATTGGCATAAAATATCGATTGAGCGGGAGACGAGATTCGAACCCGCGACCCTCAGCTTGGAAGGCTGATGCTCTACCAACTGAGCTACTCCCGCTTAAATTAATATCTTAATCTTATTCTTTACCATCCAATGTATATGTGTGGGGGTGATAGGAATCGAACCTATTCAGACGTAGTCACCAGATTTACAGTCTGGCCCGGCTCTCCAACTCCGGCGCACCCCCATTTTGTCCATCTTTACTTCATGAACCACCCTGACAAAACACCCACTACAGGCCAAATAACATTTCATCTAAAAAGGTTGGTACTGACTTCGTGTCATACCCGATGAATGCTTTAATCAGGATATACATCTCAATTTATGCCTAAACTCAATATACAAACTCAGAGTAGCTGATAAAAGAAAAGTAAAAAAAGATCTGTGTATATTGGTTGATTATTCAGAGTAACCTCCCGAACGGTCTTTCAACAAAACCATCAGCAAAGGCTTCTGAGCCAGCAGAGGGATTCGAACCCCCGACCCGCTGATTACAAATCAGCTGCTCTGGCCAACTGAGCTATGCTGGCTTGTATTAGTTTTTACTATTATTCTTTGCAAGAATATTCAAAAAAACCATCTTAATAGCCATTGACTCAATCATAACACATCAATCTTCCTTTTCCTTCTTCTTTACACCAGGCTATTTAAAACACTGATTCCACCAAGAGAGTAAGGTGTTAGCGATAGATATATTAAAAAATTATTTCAAATTGTACTGCTTTCTCTTAAAGCGATGGCAAAGATAGTGTAATATTTTTTATTATCAAAACAGAATTTCTTTATTTTTTTTGAATGATGGATTGACACCATTCAACATGTCATTTAATCCTCTTCGTTTCGGCCAAAATCGGTTTACGCCAACCGGCTTTTTTATTGACGCAGTGCAACGATGGGGATGATAAAAACAGATCGAACGAAGGCGTCGTACGAATGCTTCCTTATGCAGGTTTCATCCACAAACATACAGATCACAGCGAAAAACACACCTCCATTTACAAAAAAGCCCCGGATGATTTCTCCGAGGCTTCAGTGATGTATTGACTTGGTCAGTACGACCGCTGCATTTCCTTGTGCTTGATGATTTGTCGCTTCAGAGTATCCGCAGCACTGTCTGTAGCCGATTCAAATGTCTTATCGACTTCTTTTACAAATAAAGTATCTCCCGGGACATGTACCCGTGCTTCGAAGATTTTATCTCGTACCTGACCGGAATTCTCTAATTTCAAGAATACACTGACATCCAAAATCTGGTCATAAAACTGTTCCAGTTTGGATAATTTCTTTTCAATAAACTCAATTAATTCCGCATCTGCGGTGAAATGTACTGATTCTACTCTAATTTTCATATTCAATGTGGTTTTATGAATTAATCAATCACAGCATCAAGATCCGGAAGTGCATTTTGATATGTCTTCTTTAGTTTTTCAATGCTGTTGTGTGTATATATTTCTGTTGCTGCAAGGGTACTATGTCCTAAAAACTCCCGAATAACCTGGATGTCAGCCCCGGCATTCAGCAGGTGTGTGGCGATGGAATGACGCAATAAGTGAGGACTAAGTCGCTGACTACTAGACCATCCGCCCAAAATTGATTTTACCTTATTATAGATCCATTTGGCATAGACCTTTTCACCCTGATCCGTTACCATCACCGGATAAGGCAACCGATTAAATTCGTCCATGGTACTCATCCGGTATTGTTTCAAGGATTGAAGTAACTCGGGCCGAACAGGTATCTGACGTTGTTTTTGCCGTTTCCCCATGATTACAATGTACCCGGATCTCAGGTCAATATCTTTCCATTCCAGGTTCATCAATTCTGCTCTTCGCATCCCAGTCTCATACAATATCGCAATAAGAATACGGTCACGGATATCTTTCCAATGGTCTTGCCCTCCCCCCTGCAGATACATTTTGATAACCGCTTCCGGAATTACCTCAGGCAATTGTTTACCGGTCTTCATGGGCTGAATCTGGGCAACCGGATTGGTTTCAACATGGCCTTCTCGTTTTAAAAATTGAAAATAGGAACGCAGTGTGGATAATTTTCGGTTGATGGATTGCTTTTTAAGCTTCCGTTCGGTCATATCGTACACCCAACTCCGCACGTGCATCAACTTCACTTCTGTACTGCAAAGCAATTGATATTGATCAAGCATGTAATCCTTAAACTGTTTCAGGTCACACTGGTAAGCCGTCAATGTATGTAGCGAATAACGTTTTTCAAACCGTAAGTAACTGACAAACTCATCTATCTTCCACTCTGCTGTCATCAATATTTGTATTGGTCAACAAAATTCACGCTGTGTGCTCACCCTGGAGAACCTGATCAGACTCTCCGGTAATTACCAGACGACATCTTGGTCATTCTCTACAAGCGACTCTGACGAGACTTCGACTTCTTTAACGACGTAACATAAGTTTCTAAAATTTTCATCCAAAAACTCAGAAGTCCCACCCCACCCAGTAAAAGCACACATACACCTTTAAACTGATGTTCCTAAATATAATTGTTATATCTCAGAAATTAAAATATTTTTAAATATTACCGGTTACAGAAATCCATAGGATGACCACTTTGCACAACACTTGGAGCTAACTCGCAAAATTCGTGGCTTTTGATTTACCTACCTGGCGTTGATTATTTTTTTAATGGCTGTTGGACAGGTACAGATAAAATCTCGCCAAGGGAGAGATCGAATGTGGTCAATCGTGAAGGAACCAAAATGTTCTCATTTTGGGTGGGTAGGATATGGGAATCGACCTGTCCCCGCCTAGGCTGTGGGGCGCTGTCCCGAGGATAATGTATGAATGACGTGGTGAATATAGCGGGCTAAAGACTCCGCACGCATTATACCATTTGTATTCGATAATGCCGTATAAGATTTTGTAAATATGTCAAAGATTGTTGAGTAAAAAACGGAGGTACAAATGAAGTTACACCGCGTATTTTTTACGAAGAGAATCGAAGAATATTTCGGAATATATTCGGCAATTAAGAATTCAATAGGTATCATATATGTTCATCGTGTAATAACTAGTGGGTTCGAACCAATTTGATAAAAAAAGGGATGCTCGCTCGAGCATCCCTTTTAATAAATTTCCTAAAATTTTTTCGTCGTACTACTCAGCCAATTCCGTGATGACATACGTATCTACAAGTTCACCAAAAGACCCGGCAGATACCGTCCATTTACGTAAGAAAGAAAACGTACTGGTCTCAGCATCATAATTTGTGGCTTCAGGATTCGCACTCGTAGTCGTCGTGACCGGACCATAGGTCGCATGATCGTATCCTGAAAGTTGAACTCCAGGCAAGGGCGTAACTTCTACTGCCCCTTCCTCCCATTCAAACTCATAATGGACACCTGGTGCAAAAACATCCTTGAGTCTGTAAATATTCGACCCCTCCTGCCGAAGCAATTCCTGATCCCAGGAAGTTTCAAAAAACGCACTGTTGTAGGTTCCGTCGGCATACTTGTCCCACTTGATCAGCGTGAGCTCTCCGACATACACGGGATAATTCTCAGTATACGGATTTACATAGGCTTCCTCGAACTTCAATTTTAATGTAAGTGGTGTAGCCGTGGGTGCTCCTTCCTTCACAGGGATCACCAATGTGGCCGTATCCGCACCACTGGCAAATGAAACCGTCGATGGAACTTCGAAACTATTTTCCGTGTTTTCCACCACCACAACGGGTGCATCAACACTGCCGCTGGCATTGTTCCGGGTTACCGTCAAAGTGATGGATGGATTTTGAGCTGGATCCAATTCAAAACTGGTTGTATTTTCATTGGAAAAAGCCAAACCGGGAACATCAGCTCCCACTACAGGACTGGGCTCAACCGTATCTACATATTCGTCTTCACATGAAAATGTCAATCCGATAAAAAGGGCAAAAACTGCTATAATTATTTTATTGTACATCATATTTTGTTTTTTATAGTTAAAGGATAAACATTATTCGTCTGGTACGGGATCCGGTGTTGGGGCAGATGGATTATTATCAGATTCACTCAACGCGGGGTTAGCCTGAATCTCCGCTTCCGGGATTCTCCACAACAACAGATCAGATCCTGCGTCAATATTAAATACCATCGTCGCATTGGGGAATCCACCTCCACGTCGATCTACATCTTTATTGAGGCGCATGATGTCAAACCAGTTCAAACCTTCGCCCCACAGTTCTATGCGTCGTTGACGGAATACTTCTTCTTGTACTTCTTGTGGCGTACTCGCAGAAACCACATAGCTGGTATCGCGATAAGTTTTTATGAAATTCTCAAGTGTACCTTTGCCATCGCCTCCGCTCATCGCTTCTGCTTCCGCTTTGATCAGGTACATTTCTTCGATACGCATCAGCGGAATGTCATTCGCATTGGTAGAAGTTGCCACCTTGTCATTGTAAGGGCCAAACTTAACCTGTGTGTATGGTACGTATCCAAGACCAGCAATAAAATCGGCCTGTTCTTCATTTAGATTCGCTGAGGTCTTGTTTTCATCCAACCACCAACCTTTCCGAACATCTGTATCGGCAATAGATTCAAACAAAGCTTTATTAATTTGCTTCCCTTCAGAAACCGTAGAATAACCGTTTCCGTTAAAAGACCCCATGTGCGAATACCAGTTTACAATTCCGGAAGTCACTACCCGGTCCGTTTCCTGAATAATAATACCCCACATCCAGTCCGATTGGGTAGATGACCAAAATGTCGGATGATTTACATCGGAGATTTGTGCCGGGACAGCACTGGATGCATTGATGGCATCAGTAGCATCCGCTGCAGCTTCATTCCATTTCTGCATAGCCAGGTGCATTCGCGCTCGAAGACCATAGGCTACAGCGAGACTAATGTACCGCTTATCGTTTCTGGTTACTCCACCTTCTTCAGCAGACTGCAACAACGAAATTGCTGTTGTGAGATCTGAATTTATAAAATCATATACTTCTTGAACAGTAGATCGGGGCGCGCCATTCAAGGCCGCTTCATTCGAGTTCTCATTCGTAATGATAGGCACGGCTGGTTTGGATTCATTCCCTACATAGTTAAACTGATACAGCTGCACCAGCACCAAGTAGCTGAAAGCCCGGGCTGCAAGTCCCTGGCCTAGAAAAAACTGACCAGTCGGATCTTCAATATCAGCAGGAAAAGCGCCGATGACATTGTTCGTGCTATTAATGATGGAATACATGTTGTTCCATAGGATCTGACCTTCGTTCGAGGTATATTCCCTGTCGCTGTAATCCAGATTGTTTCCGAACCAATTGTAGCCATTATCTTCCGATACAACATCGACTCCGTTTTGATCCATGAACATCATTACCGCTGGGTAACCAAAGTCGTTATGTCGGACCGACCCCAGTGCATCTTCATTGGGGGCATAGGCGCTAAATTGAGCAAAAATGGCGTTCACACCTGCTTCGGCTTTGGCCGGATCATTTTCGGCCACCTCTTCCTTCTGATCAGAAGTCACGGTGTCCCCCACCGGCAGCGTATTCAAGTCTTCGCAGCTCATCATTCCAAAGAAGACGGCTACTATTAAAATTATATAATATCTTTTATACATCATCCTTATTTTTAATTTTTGGTAAATGATTAAAACGTCAGGTTAATTCCTCCGGAAATCGTACGTATCGGAGTGTATCTTGCTGTCGTGGCAGAAGTATAGCTCTGTCGTGGATCAAGACCTGTACGGCTTGCCAACAACGCAAGATTATCTGCTGCGAAATAAAGTCGTAATTTCTCGATTTTCATTGCATCCATCACACGAGATGGCAAGGTGTACCCTACCGTCACGTTATTCAGACTCAGATAATCTGAGCTAACAAGAAAACGAGTTGACGTGGAGTTGGCGTACCTGTCGTTGGCATTTAACCGAGGGATATCTGAATTTGGATTATCCGGTGTCCAGGCATTGTAAATATCCTTGTGCCAGTTATTACCGGCAAAACTAGATGATCCACTGTGCATTAATCTCCGGTATCCTGAGTCGTATATCTGACCTCCCAACTGATAAGAGAACAGAACTGAAGCATCAAAACCATACGCTTCCAGGTTGGTTCCAAATCCACCGTACACCTTAGGAAGCAGGTCATCTGTAGCTACTTTATACGATTGTGCTACTGCATAATCACTCGTTTTGATCATTCCTTCATTTTCATCCTGAGCCCAGTATTGCGCCATTCCGGTCTCCGGATCTACGCCTGCATAATCTACCAAATACATTCTATACATGGATTCGCCTTCTGAATAAATACGAGTACCATCGATCAACTCTCCATCCAAATCCTTGTGGAGCTCATTGATTTTATTTTTGATCGCTGTGGCATTTGCACTCAGACTCCAGCGAATATTATCGGAACTAATAATGTTCCATCCCAAGTCAACTTCAAGCCCGGAGTTGGTCATCGAACCCACATTCAATGGAATAGAGGTATACCCCAGACTTCCTGCCACTGGTTTGTTATACAGCATATCCACTGACTTTCGGCCAAAATACTCTATCGACCCCGTCAATGCGTGCCGGAATAAACCAAAGTCCAATCCTATATTATATGAGGTCGAGGTTTCCCAGGTCAGATCCGGATTTCCTTTGTAGATCAGTGTTCCATCAGAAAACACACCTTCTGCCCCGGTAACCTGATATTGATCCAACCAGGCATAATAGTTTCCGATGTCATCATTTCCCTGTTCTCCATAAGAGGCTTTGAGTTTCAACATATTAATCGTCGAATTTCCAGCCAGGAAGGACTCGTTGGTCAATATCCATGCGGCACTGGCGGACCAGAAATTACCCCATCGGTTCTCCGGTGAAAAACGCGAAGATGCGTCCCGGCGATAAGCGATATTCGCAAAGTATGTGTCGTCCAATCCATAATTTAACCGTCCCAAAATCCCCTTGGTAGTGTAGAAATCTTTTTCCCCGCCACCACGAAGATTATCAATGGCGTTATCCACATAGTTAATCTCGGGGTTGTATAGATTTTGCCCGGATGCAAATACATTTTCTTCTGTATATGAATACCCATCATATCCTGCAGTCACATCAAACTGATGGCGACGATTGATGTTGAATTCATAAAAGGCAATATATTGCTGATCAATACCCCAGATACGAGTTTGGTCTTGATATGCCGTTCCTCCGTAACTCGCGGATTGCCCCATGTAAGCATTCCCCAGGTTCTTGTACTGAGTATTCCCTACATTCATCCCATACTTTGCCGTTACACGAAGTCCTTGGATCGGGTTGAGTTCCGCAAAGAAACTGCTGTTCACAATATCTTTCAGATAATCTGTCTTATCAAAAGTCAGATCACCGGCTGGATTAGCAATTTGCATAAAGGACCGGGAGAATGGAGTACTTTTACCATCTCCATAATCATATATTTTTCTTCCTTGATTTCGCAAAATCGCCTGAGTCTCTGCATCACGTACATAGATGGGATACACGGGTGCGATGTAATTGGATACGAAAAACGCATTCGCACTGGAATTGGTCGTCACCTGTTCGCCGGGATAATCACTGTCGATCTGATTGTAGTTCACATTGGCGCCCACTTTCAACCAGTCTTTTACTTTCTGCTCTCCGTTGAATCGACCGGAAAAACGCTTAAATCCAGAACCTGGAATGACCCCCTGATCGTCCATATAGTTAAAGGACAGATAGTAATTTTGTTTGTCAGTTCCGCCAGATACAGACAAGTTATAATCCTGGCGCGGATTATTCTGAAAGGTTTCATCAGCCCAGCTATCAGGCGTGAAATAATACGTTCCATCACTATACCCCAGCGTAGCGTTGGGGTTCAATTTACCGTTGGTTCCGATCAATACCTCATTTTGAGGTACCGTATAAATCTGATACCCATGGCCCCCTTCGGTGTTGGTCACCAATTTTTGATTCGCATAAGCATTGGCCTGATACGGATCATATCCCAGGTTGTAGATACCAGCATTATAAATGGCGCGGTAAGCTAACTCGGAATAATTCTGTGGGCTGGTCAATACGTCGTAGTTGCGAACTGCCCGCGAGTTGACACCACCTTTGATATCAAACCGAATTTTTGCTTCTCCGGAAGAACCTTTTTTTGTAGTAATCATAATAATACCGTTGGCTCCACGAGAACCATACAATGCCGTCGATGCAGCATCTTTCAATACCACCATGGATTCGATGTCTGAACTGTTGATGGAAGCCAGGTCGCCGTCATAAGGGATTCCATCTACCACATAGAGGGGATCGGATCCGGCATTAATGGATCCAATACCACGGACCTTTATTTTGGCTGAAGTTCCAGGTTGGCCATTGCTGTTTTGTACCTGCACACCGGCCACTGCACCTGTCAGTGCATTGGAGATATTAGACACCTGTCGTTTTTCGAGTAAATCTCTATCCACTTCCCCTACAGAACCGGTAAACGATCCCTTGGTGGAAGTTCCATAAGCCACTACGACCACTTCATCCAACAACTGGCTGTCGGAATTCATAACAATGGTCACATTGGTCTCTCCATCTTCTATGGTAACCGTTTCAGCAATAAATCCAACGTAGGAGATTCGGATTTCATTTGCTCCATCAGGCAGTTGAATTTCAAAAATGCCGTCAAAATCGGTGACCGTTCCTACGCTGGGATGCCCCACCACCTGAACCGTCGCGCCAATCAAAGGATCGCCTTCGATATCTTCCACCGTTCCAGTGATGGTTTTCTGCGCTTCTACCGTAAAGGATAGAAACCCCAGAAAAGCAACTAAAAGTAATAATCTTTTCATGATTTAATTTTTTGTGAATAAGAATTTCTAGACATGCTGTATTAACACTGTTTTTCAACTAAAAAATTTGTTTCCAAAGCACAACCGATTGTCGCAATCCAACCTTTCACCAAGGAGATGGATTGCAGAAACAACTCCTTTACGCAGGAGTTACCGATCATTATATATTATGTATTAATCAAGAATTTAAAATGGCGAGTTCTTATATAAGACTTTGCGATCTTTCTGGTCGTACTCTTAGTACCCTCCAACAAATCGTACATCCAGGCCGGACCGATGAATGAAGAACTATGCAACCCAAAAAGAAGCATCAGAAAAAAAATCTTTTCATGCCAAGTTAATCTGATTAACTTTTTCAACTCAAATTCGTCATGCCTAAAACGGACTTAGAGTCAAATAACTACCCACTTAACGTATTCCAATCGCAAAACGCTTCTTGAAGCGGTCAAGAAATAGCAGGTCAAAGATAGCAAAACCCTAAGAATTTCAAAAAACCAATTCGACATGAGATCAAATAAAATCGAATTAAATCGACTTATTTTTTACTTTAGTCAATAAAATACAGCTAGTGAAATGATATTTTAATTTCCTACACTCCTATTTTGAAAATTTGGTAAAATACGTGTTGGAAAAAATTAACAATTATTTGACTTTGGTTCAATTGTTTGAACAAAATATGCTGGTTTAATAATGTGATACCAACCAATTAGGTCGTTTTAAACCTCATTCGTCATGATACCGGCCGAGGGCTAAATTACAGGTAAAGGCATATATCTGACCGTATTTAGACCAAAATATAAAAAAAATACAAATTTATATAAATAATCAGAAATGAAAATAGGGAATATTTCTCAACCTGGCCTCCACTGCCGAAATTTCTTGATCGGTTTTCAATTTTTAATGCGGACAGCTCTGCAGGAAGGAGTCAAGGATAGAAACATATTCCAGATCCTATAAAACGACCAGGTGTACTGACACTATATTAAAAAACTTTTAGCCGTTCACCTTGAAATTATCAAGGAAATTTCATTGCGTGACTCTGGATTCTAATATCTTGAATAGGAAATAAGTCGTCTAACAAAGTAGTGTTTTATGCGCAGCTTACATAAAAAAGGGCGGGAAAACCCGCCCTTTTAAATCCTATTACAAACTTTCCAACTATTTGTCCCACCACAATGGGGAGTTCAAGGCGTCGCCATTGCTCATGCGAGACACTGCTTCGGTTCGATTTTTTCCATTCAGCGTTCGTTCAAAATCAGGATACTGCAAGCGTTTAGGTAAATCTGTCATCCCGTCGATTAATGAAGTAAACGTATATTCTACATCACCACTTACACCCCGAGCTGTGTAGGTTGTTCCGGGCTTAATAATAAATTCCGGATAACCTGTTCGTCGATATTCGGCCCATGCGGTATGCGGATCCATATAAAGTGCAATATACTTTTGCGTCAATACCGTTTCTTCTGAAGCGGCTGGTAGTTGGGCAATATATGCATCGATTTCCTCTGCACTTACTCCCCAGTTTTCCATCGACGCGCGTGTCCCTTTTTCATACCATTCCTGGTCCCAGTTATTAACCTCACTCAGGAGAAAACAAACTTCAGGGTACTCCAAAATGGGTTGCTCAAAATCCGGTGTATTAATAATTGCATCACCGGGCAGGGAACGCCAACTAATAACTTGAGATTCTGCCGAAGAAGTCACACTAGGCATTCCAATAATGGTACCTTCAGAATTTGGTTGTGCATAAATTGGCAGTCTTGGGTCACTTATGCCTTCAAATGGATTTTGCACTACTATCTCACTTCCATGAACGAGGTTATCCCCCTTCAATAGTTCGACAAAACTATGGCCTAGCGCAAAGTCAGTTCGTTTATCCACATTATAGGCACGATACATCGGTGCCCCATTCAGTGCATTGGCCTCATACTCAAAATCAGCATTATCATTATTGGACGCTATGACCCCGGCGGATATAGCACTGTTGATGTGGCTTTCCGCCAATCCGGGATCGGCATCCTGTATTTTCACCGCTATCCGAAGCCGCAATGAGTTTGCAAATCGTTTCCAAGCATCCACATCCCCATGATATATGTTATCCCCTTCCATACCTTTCTTCGAAGCATCCATCATCTGAGCAGCACTTTGCAGCTCACTTAAAATATCAGCATAAATTTCTTGCTGCGTCGCGTATTTTGGTGCTAATATTTCTTCGTCTGCATCCGCTACAGCCAGTGCCTGGAAATTGGCATTATCCGATCCGTAGGAATAATACGGTATATCCCCCCAGGTATCTGCCATAATATTAAACACCCAGGACATTAGGATCCGAGCTACACCGATTTGATTCTCGTTGGCTCCGTATGCTAACATGGTACCTTTGGTTTCTTCATCTGTATTCAAAGCAATAATCTTTCGATAGCTTTCCAGATTATAATAAAAATCTTCCCAGGTTTCCCGCTGGGACTCCCGAAAGACGTAGCGATCCTCGTCAGCATAAGCTGTCTGTGTCCAATACTGCATCACGACCTGCGTAAACCGACCCGAGAACCACTGATCATATAAATCATCCGCGACTCTTTTTGTGGCCCCATTTAATAGACCCGAAGTAGGCGGCACGGTGATGGAATTGGGACTATTTTCATAATCCACATCACACGCAAATCCGATGAAAAATACACTTAGTATGATTAATAATTTTTTCATTGTTTTTCTATTTAAATTCCAAGATTTAACTTCAGTCCAAATGTCCGCGATGTGGGTAAGAATCCACCCTCAATTCCCTGGATATTTCCAGAGCCATTCACAGTCATTTCGGGATCCAATCCATCCCAGGCCAAACCACCCGTCCAAATATTGCGACCATAAGCGGTTAACGTGATTCTGGACACACCCACATTACGCTCTGAAAAATCAAAGGTATACCCCAGACTAAGCTCACGTAATTTGATGTAATCGGCATCGAACAACGACTGCGCACTGGGCATCCCAAAACCATGATAATGCCTAGCCGCCCATCCCTGACCGGATACATATTTCTCATTGGGCTGTACATTGGACACCGTATATGTTCCATCATCGTTAAAGGTGACATCAGCCGTAACTCCATCCAGTTTGATTCCACCACCTTCTTCTACACCGGCACGAATTTCATTCCCTTTATCATTGCCCCCTGCCGTAGGTGCCCAGGTTCCTGCATAATGTCCCCACATGTGTGATACGGAATAAAACTTACCGCCTTTCTGAATATCAAAAAGCACATTCAATCGAACCCCCTTATAGTTAAAATTACTACCCAGACCAATATTATAATCTGGTGTCACGGTCCCCATGGGAACCAGATTCTGTGTTCGCAACCAATACCCATTATCCCCCACTATCCGGTTTCCGTTATCGTCATATAAAAAATCATATCCCCATAATTGTCCGTATGGCTGACCAACACTTGCTCGTAAAGTCACACCGGAGAATGGCGCTGTACCAATGTCAATTGCATCGATTCCTTCAGCGATCTCTACCACTTCGTTGTTTACTTTCGTAAAGTTGATATTTACATTCCAATTAAAGTCATTTGAACGCACCACTCCAGCACTTAAACTCAATTCTACCCCTTGATTCTCAATCTCGCCCGCATTGATAAACTTTGAATCGTATCCGGTTGCTTTAGATAACTCAAGCGGTAGGATTTGATCGGTTGTTGTGTTATTAAAAAAGGTAACATCGAGACCCAGACGATCGTCAAACGCACTTAGTTCGACACCTGCTTCCCATGTGGTCGTAGTTTCAGGTTTGAGATCCTGATTTAAAAGTTTTATGGGCACATAAACCCGGGTCGCCCCTTGAAATGGACCAGAAAGTGGATTGCTCACTAAATAGGAAGAAAAACTATACACCGGATTCACATTATAAGGGTCTGTATCTTTACCAATCTGAGCCCAACCAAGCCGGATTTTCCCATAACTTAACCATGATCCGGGGCTCATCAATTCTGAAAAAACAAAACTGGTGGAAACAGAGGGATAAAAATAGGAATTGTGGTCGGCTGGCAATGTTGAAGACCAATCATTTCGAGCTGTCAAATCGACATAAAGCATATTTCCAATACCCACACCAACAGAACCAAAAACGCTATTAATTTTCTTTACCCTAGACAAATCTTCAGCAATTATCGTTCCGGATGAGTTTAATAGATTGTACAGGTTTGGAACCACCAAACCACCCGAGGTAGCACCATCATTGTAGTGGTATCGTAGTCTAAACTGATTCCCACCTGCCATGGCTGACAACGAAATATTATCCGACAACTGACGGTCAAAGTTCAATGTGGTTTCAAGGTTATACTCCAAATTATTTCGGATGGATTCAAAATAACTACTCTCCGCCTGTGAACCATAAGCCACTCTTTCTCGACTGTAAAAAGAATAGCTATCTGCACTGACCCGCCCAGACAGGACCAAGCCATCTAAAATAGTATAATGCAACCCAAAATTTCCCAACACCCGATCGCGTTCATCATCGCCATAATTTTCATGTGCTATCCAATAATGACTATCCGAATAATGAGGTGTGGCATCATCCCAGGCATTGCGGTTCCAGGACCGCTGGGTGCCATCCAGGTTTTTATATTCTGCCATTCGTTTGTAATCCAACTGTCGCTGTGTCCACTGAAACAGAGTCTGACCGAAGGTATTTCCATACCGTTGTCCAGATGCAGGATAACCTAATACAGGCCGGCCTTTGGTAGTAGATTTAATATAGTTGAGGTACGCCTCAGCTTTGAGATTCTCAAACAGTTTGGCATCTCCATTTAATGAAAAATTATTTTTATGCAGTGCAGATCCTGGAATCGTTCCGGTTCCGGAGGTGTTCGAATAAGAGAATCGCACCCCATAATCCTGACTGGACCGGTCGATCGCCAAACTGTTTGTATAGGTCACACCGGTGTTGAAGAAGGCATCTACATCATTCTCTGGTGCGACCCAAGGTCTCGGCCTGAGATACTGCTCGGGATAACTCTCTTTTGAAAACGCGTCCCAATGCAATACCGAAATATTAGGATTATATCTTGGCCCCCAACTTTCATCGATGCCATACTGAACCACTTTGTAGTCCTGACCTTCGATATTCACCACCTCGAATCCATCCTGCCCGCCATCCGCATCGGATATAATCGCACCGCCACCATACTTGCGTTGGAGGTCCGGCATCATATAAGCATCTTCAAATCCTACTGAAGAACTAAAATTAACACCGAATTGTTCGCGCCCAATGTTTCCTTTCTTGGTCGTAATCACAATTACCCCATTCGCAGCCCGACTACCATACAAAGCGGCACCAGTGCCTTTCAAGACGGAAATACTCTCAATATCATCCACATTGAGGTCATTGAGCATATTCCCATAATCCACGCCACCATTTCCCCCTTGAGTCGCTTTGGTATTAAAATTGGAATTATCAATCGGCAAGCCATCCAGCACGATCAAAGGCTGATTCTCACCGAGAAATGAGCTCGCTCCCCGAATTACAATCCGGTTTGATCCACCAATATTGGAAGATTGACGAAGCTGCACACCGGAAACCTTACCACTCAGTGCACTTAATGCATCGGTAGGTTGAGCCTGGGTTAACTCCTCGGCACCAACTTCTTGAACCGCATATCCCAGACTTTTCTTTTCCCTAGAAATCCCCAAGGCCGTAACCACTACCTCATCCAGCAGTTGGCCCTCGGTCAAACTTACATCAATCGTAGAGCGGTCATCAATGGGTTCCTTTACACTTTCGAACCCGGTGTAACTAAAAATCAGTACTGTAGCTCCTTCTGGAATTTCAATTTCATACAGTCCATCGAAATCTGTGACAGCTCCAATAGAAGTACCTTCAGCCAGAATATTCGCTCCAATTAAAGGCTCGCCAGCTGAATCCGTCACTTTCCCGCTTACAACATTTTGGGCCTTTAAAATAACACCCATGCTGCACAGGCACACAATTAACAATAAAATTCTTTTCATGCCATGTTTATTTATAATTAACGAATAAAACCAGAATCTATAGTCAAAATACTAAAAACCCCAGCCCCGTATATTTATTTCAAAAACGTATGCTAAGTCCAAAACGCTTCTTTAATGGCTCTATTTTTATTAAAAACTTTTAAACCACACCATAAAATCCAGATACTACCACTTTAACCATATAACTCAAATATTCTTTAATATCAACTTATTTTTAAGATTTTCCAAGACTTTTGACCTTTTATTGACCACATCACCAACAATTCCCCTATTTTAACAAAACAAACTTAATTTAAATCAAACACATCACCATCGTAGTAATTGAATTCAACTTCAGTATTTTTAAAAACCAACAAGAGTTATTTCTTATCTATCTAAAAATAAAAAAGGACCCAGCGCAACGCTGAGTCCATAATCAAAATACCCTATCATAGAAAATACTATGCGACCACTTTCTTATTTCAATTTCTGCTGATACATTTGAATCGTATTTTCGATTCCATAGTACAAAGCGTCGGAAATCAACGCATGACCGATGGAAACTTCCGCAATAAATGGAATTGATGCTACCAGGTAGTTGAGGTTTTCCAAATCAAGGTCATGCCCCGCGTTCACCTCCATACCCAGTTCGCGGGCACGTTCAGCCGTCCTAATATAACTTTCTATGGCAGCGGCGGAATCGTCATGATAATGGAGCGCAAAAGGCCCGGTATAAAGCTCTACCCGGTCTGCACCCGTCTGAGCCGCAGCTTCCATCATCGACGGATCATCGTTCACGAAAATACTGACCCGGATTCCTTTTTGATGCAATTCTCCGATCACCTCACTCAAAAAATCCTGATGAGTTCTGGCATCCCAACCCTGATCACTGGTCAATGCCCCCGGATCGTCAGGAACCAATGTGCATTGGTGAGGGACCACATCCAGAACCAACTTCATAAACTCTGGCGTGGGATTCCCTTCTACATTCAGCTCTGTCCGCACCAGATCCTTCAAAGCCGGTACATCATCATAGCGAACATGGCGTTCATCCGGGCGTGGATGGACCGTAATGCCGTCAGCTCCATACGATTCGCAGTCCCGGGCAAACTGGAGTAAATCAGGTTTACTTTCACCACGGGCATTTCGTATTAATGCCACTTTATTAATATTTACGCTGAGTTTTGTTCTTGACATTTTTTATTCTTTTTTGATTTTCAAATTAAAAGTAACATTTTTGTGGCCGAATGAAAGATTTACTCCGAAGAATATTGGGAGCCTCCATATATATCCTGGCGCTCCTTGGAGGATTGTACTTCCGGCAACCATTTTGGCTGCTGGTATGTGCTCTTCTACTTATCGTGGCCATGTACGAATGGAGCCGCCTGCAAGAGAAATTAAAAAAGAACGAGATTATCCTGTTTTCCGGTCTTATTTTGTTTCTCTTTCTACAGTTCGGACTATTTCTAGCAGAACTGGCCTATGGACCGGCCTGGAACAATATCGCCATATTACTTGGAATCGCTTTTTATTTATTCTGTGCGCTGGCCTTCAGAAAAGACGTGTTTCCCCGAAAATTTATTCCAGGTTCTTTTTTCTATATTCTGGTTCCATTTCTATTTTTATATATCCTGGGACTTGCGATCCCGCCAACCTTCCTGCTACTGCTCTTTTGTATTATTTGGACCAGTGACACCTTTGCCTATCTGGGAGGAAAACTTTTCGGCCGGACCAAACTCATCCCCTCCATATCACCGGGCAAAACCTGGGAAGGTGCTATTTCCGGAATTTTGGCTGCGGGGATTGTTGCTTTAGTAGTCGCTCGTTATTTTCTGGATCTGCAGCAGTTTTCGATTTGGTTTTCTATCGGAATACTGGTAGCCATATTTGGCATTTTGGGGGACTTGTTCGAATCGAAAATAAAACGCAGACATAATATCAAAGATAGTGGAACATTGCTGCCCGGCCATGGAGGGGTGTTGGACCGAATGGATTCTTTGTTGTTTGCCATTCCTATTTATTATATCTTTGTCACGATATTAAATAGTCATGTACAATGAAGACACACCCGGAAGGACGTGTTATAGCCTGGGGCAGCGCAGCCATATTAATATTTTGCATGCTGGCATCTGTGGTCTATGGCAGTGCATTACTTCGTTTTCTAAGCCTCCTTCTTCTAGTATGGACAGCTTTTGCCTTTTACTTTTTCAGAAACCCATACCGCCAAGTTGAGGAAAATTCATCAAACATTGTTTCTCCTGCTGATGGCAAAGTGGTCGTGATTGAAAAAGTTTTCGAACCCGAATACTTCAAAGAGGAACGCTGGCAGATCTCTATCTTTATGTCCCCGCTGAACGTACACGTCAACAGATCGCCGATTACCGGTGAAGTGATTCATTATAAATATCATCCTGGAAAGTACCTCGTTGCGTGGCATCCCAAGTCCAGTACAGAAAATGAACGAAACACCATCATCCTGGAAGATTCAAAAAAACGTCAACTACTGGTACGGCAAATCGCAGGTGCTGTCGCCCGACGAATCGTATGCAGACTCCAGCCAGGAGACCATCTGGTTCAGGGCGAGGAATTGGGTTTTATAAAATTTGGTTCACGAGTCGATGTCTTTCTACCCCTGGATGCTCAGATTTTGGTACAACCCGACCAGTTGGTTAAAGGGAATATTGACTTATTAGCGAAATGGGCAAATACGCCTGACACACAAAAAAAATTATAGGAATTGGCAACAATGTCTTTAGTAAGCTGTATCTTTATAAAAAATAAAAAGGAAATATCATGACATATTTAGTCTTAATCGGCATGCCTGGCGGCGTAGAGCTTATCATTATTGTATTTGTAGTTCTTCTTTTATTTGGTGGCCGAAAAATCCCTGAGCTTATGCGTGGCCTAGGTAAAGGAATAAAAGAGTTCAATACCGCTCGGTCATCGCTGGAAGATGAACTCCAAAAAGGGATGGATGAAGAGGAAAAAAAGCAAAAAAGACTGGAAGCAGAACGCCTGGAAAAAGTCAAAGCTGAAAAAGAGAAACTGGAAGCGGAGCGCACTTCTCACAGCGAATAATTCTTATACATTTTTCTAAACAAATCATGGTTTTATTGCTCAAGGTATAACACCTATGGGGCACAAACTTGGTATGGCCAGGTGCGTCCTCGCATTTGGCTACAAACTACGGTCTCGGCACCGGATAAGTTAACCTGAACTTTACAGTGGATGAACGGTGATTTCACATTGAGCTCGTATATTTGTCGTGGGTTTTGGGAGTAGATATATCATACTTCCAAGATGCACAGGATAAGACAATGCAACGCGACATTGTCTTTTTTTTTACCCTGATTTCCGTCAAATGTTGCTGTGGTTTCTCCACAATATTTCATGATCAGTAGAAAAGGAAGATCGATCCATCATTCTTCGACACGTCTTAAGTCCAAATCCTGAAAATCAAAGCTAAAGTCAATATTCGGAGATATTCCTTTCATACTTATTCGAACCGCATTCCCTTCTGTGTCCAACATAAAGCTGGCAAAAGCATCACAATTCATATCCCGGTAGTCCCATCGGATCGCAAACGTATTTCCTTTATAATAATGCATCGGTCCGCTGAGCTTCGGAGACCTTAGGGACGAGAACCACAGTTGTCCATTTTTGACGCCCACTACCACCCGACCAAACCAATCGTCATGATATACCCCAGTATATGCATCCAGATTAAGAGATCTAAATTTATTTTCTTCCACCGTTTGCCACACCTTATGGGTGACAGCATCAGAAGTCGACGCCATTTCGGAAATTTGCCGTTCATACGTATCGATCCAATCCCGGTCAATGACGTTGAGATAACCATCTAATATGGACTGAGAGATCGAACGATATGCATATCCACCCGGGTCTGTGTTTGTCAACACCACAATTCCCAACTTTAATCTTGGCACCAATATGGTACGGGATAGCATTCCGGGCAACACGCCCGTATGTTCAGCACAGATCATTCCTTTTCGATCCCGAATTCCCCAACCCAATCCATAAGAGAAAAAATGGGTATAGTACGGGGCATCGGGCAATAATTCAAAATCAATGTTCGTATGCGGTCGAAAAATCTCACGATGACTATCTACCGAAATTAGTCGTTGCTCCATCCCATCCTGCATATAGACGCCCCCGTTCAGATGCATGATCATCCATTTCGTCAGATCATGTACACTGGCATATATGCCACCCGCCGCCCCAAGGCTTGCATTGGGTTTGGTGTAGGTCTCCAATTGCACCAACTGATTCTCAGCCACCCGATGGGGCATGGCCACATTATCCTTTTTAATTGTTTGCTGATACACCGGCACACTTTCGTACATTCCCAATGGTTCCATGATTCGTTCCCGGACAAAATCAGCCCACGACTGACCGCTTACACGCGCGACCACCTCACCAGCCACCAAATAAAGCAAATTATCGTAATCATATTTTGTGCGAAAGGCGGACACGGGTTGCTGATATTGGAAACTCTTTAATACATCTTCCATAGAAAAATCCGCGCCGTCTGGAAAAAACATCAAATCTCCGGCACCCAGTCCCAAGCCACTCCGGTGTGTCAGCAGATCCTGAATATTAAAATTCGCCGTTACATATGGCGCATACATCCGGAATTCGGGAATATGGTCCACGACCTTATCCTCCCAAGTCAATTTACCTTCATCCACCAGGATAGCTAATGCAGCCGTCGTAAACGCCTTACTGTTTGACGCGATAGCAAAACGAGTATGTGCATTAACAGGTTGAGGATTATCTACAGCAGTCATGCCATATCCTTTATGATGAACGACCTGTCCATCCTTCACTACTCCAATAGCTATTCCAGCTAATGGCATTTTTTGACGGGTGGCATCAACGAGCGAGTCGATTTGGGCTGAGGTAAAAGATTGTCCTACGCCGTAATCGGGTGTAAAAAGGAACAGGATCATGACGAACACCATAAAAGGTCTACTATGCATCATATTATTTTATTTATTATTTGATGGTTCAAGCTATTTCCATTTTCTGGATTCTTAAATGGAAAATAATCAATTTTAACTCTAAAATCATCCATTCGGTTGAAAATGTTTTAAAATATATGATACTGCTCTTCTGGTTCCCAATTTTCCTGATAACGGGTATGAGGCCGGTCCGTTTGTGGCAGTTCGAGATGATGTATGGGGTGATATTTAGCTTGAGATTCATCCATCCCCATGCCTTATACGAAAACTCGTGATTGGGTATTGATCAGCCTTGATGCGGAACAATTTGGTGTTCTGATGAACATAAGCTCGGCAAGAAAAACTGTTAAAATATTTTGCAGATAAGAACACCTCCTGTACATTGCTTAACTCTTTTTGTGAAACTTATTAATTTATCAATCTTAACTTATAATCATGGAGAAATTACACTCTGGAAGTACCAGTGTTGTTCCACGTCTTATGCAAAGACGAACACACCAGGTACGATCTATCCTAAAACTGGCTCTTCCAGTGATGCTTATTTTTTGCCTTCTAAGTAAGACATCAGCTGAAGAAACCAAAGAAACGAGACTTCTAAAAACAAATGAGTCTCTTATTGTAAACGATATTGACATCACCGGACAGGTCATCGATGAGCAAGGGGAACCTCTGATCGGCGTGAATATCCTGGTGGAAGGTACAGGAAAAGGAACTTCCACTGATTTTGAGGGAAAATTCACCCTCACTGCGGTGGATGAAAATGCGACACTCCAGGTATCCTACATTGGCTACCAAAGTATGACCGTGGCTGTCGATGGACGTACTGACATCACCATTACCATGTCCGAAGATGCCCAGACCCTCGATCAAGTGGTTGTCGTTGGTTATGGTACGCAGAAAAAAGCCAATCTGACCGGATCTGTCGATCAGGTATCGGCAGAAGTTCTCGAAAATCGTCCGCTGGTGGATGTATCCACAGCGGTTCAAGGTGTCATCCCCAATCTGAACATCACCAGTCAGAACGGACAACCCGGGGCCTCAGCGAATTTCAATATTCGTGGATTTACATCGATCAATGGTGGGGCACCCCTCATTCTCGTGGACGGTGTGGAAATGAATCCCAATATGATCAATGTATCTGATATCGAGAGCGTGACTGTACTGAAAGATGCCGGAGCTGCTGCTATATATGGAGCCCGAGCCGCCTTTGGTGTGGTCCTCATTCAAACCAAAAGTGGAAAAGCTGGTGCGACCAGAGTGACTTTCAATGAAAACTTTAGTTTTTCAAGGCCAACCATTTTACCCGATGTCATTGACAATTCTTATGAGCAGGCTGTAGCGATCAACGAGGCTATGTTTAACAATAACGGGACCTATACCTTCAACGAAGAACGTCTTGCAGGAATCAAAGCATACTATGACGATCCGCAAAACAATCCTGAATTTGAAGTAGTTAACGGTGTGTTTAACTGGTATGGCTACAACGATTGGGAAGAACTTCTGTTGAGAGACTTTGCACCTACACAAAAACATTCTTTGAGTGTATCAGGCGGAAATGAACGCACTCAATTCTACACATCGGTGGGGTACTCAAAGACCGAAGGGTTGCATAAACAACGACCAGACGGTTACGACAAATTCAATGTCAACCTTTCTGTGCAGGACCAGACCTTTTCGTGGTTAAAAACGCGGGCCCGGGTCGGATTTGACAATAACCAAACAAACCGTCTCCACACTTATAAAGGAGGTGAAGAGCCCACCAACAGCCTGGTGTTCTCCAGCCCACTGAACCCACCTATCAGATATCCGGGTGATGATCCGGCTTACAAAGGCAGATACTTCGAAAATCCCGGATCAACGCAGTTGCTGGGGGGACGAGACAAAAACAGAGTGAATCATATTCTACTAAATACCGGCCTTACCGCTACAGCAAATGAATACCTTTCATTCGTAGGTGATTTTAGCTACAATATTTACAGAAACAGCCGCAGCCGGTACCGGAAAAGAGTCCCGTATCTCAAAGGCGACTTTACTACATCTTACGGCGAATCCAACAATGATTACCTCGATTTGAGGGCATACAATAGCAACTACTATTCACTCAATCTATATACCCAGTATGAGCGAACTTTTCTCGGTAGTTTATATTCCAAGGGGATGATTGGATTCAATCAGGAGCTGGATGACAATGACTGGTATAGTTCACGTCGATACAACATGATCAACCCGGAACAACCGGCGATTAACCTCGCCACCGGAGACCAATTGGTGAACGGGAACCAGAACCAATGGGCACTTCGTGGTGCTTTTGCGCGGTTAAACCTGATCTGGGCGGACAAATATCTGTTTGAATTTAATGGTCGATACGATGGGAGTTCCCGGTTTCCTAAAGACACGCGATACGGTTTCTTTCCATCATTCTCCGCTGGATGGCGAATATCTCAGGAAGATTTTCTTTCTGACGCAGGTAGTCTGAGCAATCTGAAGCTTCGCGCATCCTATGGTTCGTTGGGAAATCAAACCATTAAATTCAATAACAATGAGTTGTACTATCCGTACATTCCCAGCATGGGCTCTGGTAGAACCTCCAATTTTTTACTGCATGATGTCGCGGACTTATTAATCAATCCTCCAGGCTTGGTATCACCCTCCCTGACCTGGGAGACTTCCACTACGTTAAACTTTGGCGTGGATGTCGGATTCTTAAGGGACCGGTTGGAAGCGAATTTTGATTGGTATACTCGGACTACCTCGGACATGTTGATCCGCGTTTCATTTCCCCAGGTACTGGGTGCAAGTGCGCCGGCCCAAAATGGCGCCGAATTGGAAACCAAAGGTTGGGAGTTAACACTGAATTGGCGGGAAGATCTGAGAAGTGAATTCAAGTGGAGTGTGCGCGCTGTCCTTTCAGACAACATAGCAAAAATCACAAAGTATGAGAATAAGACCGGTGCTTTGGGCGATTATTATGAGGGTCAGACCTTGGGTGAAATATGGGGATTTGAAACCAACGGCATATTTCAAAACGAAGAAGAAATCGGCCAAGCCGCTGACCAATCAGAAATCGGATCCGAGTGGAAACCCGGTGATATTCGTTATGAAGATTTGAACGGAGATGGCAAGATCACTACCGGAGACTATACAATTGACAATCCAGGTGATCTGAAAATTATTGGCAACAGTCTCCCTCGGTTATCATTTGGTTTGGGATCAGACATGAGCTATCAGAATTTTTTCGTCAACATCTTTTTCCAGGGAATCGGAAAAAGGGACTACTGGCCGACTGTCGATGCGTTTTGGCCATTCCCCACACAGTGGTACCAGGTACAAAAACACTTTGTGACCGATACTTGGAGCGAAGACAATCGCGACGCCTATTTTTCAAGACCACTGGCCCGGCAGACCAAAAACCGGCATCCACAGACCCGGTATTTGCAAGACGCTTCGTACGTCCGACTCAAAAATCTGACCGTGGGATACAATCTTCCACCGGAACTGATTTCTCGACTGGGCATGGAGAAATTCTCCATTTATCTGAGCGGACAGAACCTTTGGGAATATTCCAATATCGGAAAACCGCTTGATCCCGAAATAAATCTGGGAAGCGCTTCTTCCCGACTGGGATATCCGTATCAGCGGACTTATTCTGTTGGATTGAATGTAACTTTTTAAATGACTCCATTAATTGGAATGGAAAAAATGATATTATGAAAAATCAACTATATATATTACCGCTCCTCATTGTTTTCTTGCTATCAAGTTGTAATGATGACTTTCTGAACAGAACACCTGGAGCGGATCTAAACAATGAAACCTTCTGGACCTCCGAATCGTCCCTGGAGATTTATAATAACGGCATCTACAACGAAGCAGGGAATAATGGCAGCTATTATTTCTTACTGGGGTACTACAATTCCCCGTTTGCCTCCGGATACAATGGTATGGGATGGGAAGACTGCATGTCAGACAATGGCGCACCCAAAGATTCTCGACTGGACAAATATCAGGTTATTGCTTCAGGACAACGGGTCATCCCCGACAATCCAACCCAGCGTGGATGGCGGTGGAGTTTGCTTCGACGGATTAATTTCTTCCTCGACAACTATGACCGAACACCTATTGCAGAGGAAGTAAAAAACAAGTATGCCGCGGAAGCCCGGTTATTCCGCGCCTGGTTTTACTTTGATAAAGTCAAGCATTTTGGTGATGTGCCCTGGATTGACAAGCCGTTGAACACAGAATCCGATGTATTATATGCCCCACGTGATCCACGTTCGGAAGTGATGGCAAATGTACTGGAAGATATCAACTTCGCTATCGAGCACCTGCCCGAAAATTGGAGCAGTAGTGAAACCCGCTTTGATAAGTGGGTCGCATTGGCTTTGAAATCAAGGATTGCGTTGTATGAAGGATCTTTCCAAAAATACAGAAACCAAGGAGGTGATGCCGCGAAATGGTTTCAGGAAGCCGTTAGTGCTTCTGAAGTGTTGATGAACGAGGGACCATTCACTTTGTACACGACCGGCGACCCGCAAAATGACTACAACCATCTCTTCCGTCAACTCGAACTGGAGGATATCTCCGAGGTCATCGCATTTCGCAGGTACATTACTGGTGTAAATGGCCACCGATTCAATGGATACCAGCGTGCGAAAGCCAATGGGTTGACGAAAGACCTGGTCGAGGACTACCTGGCCATCGATGGTAAACCCATTCAATTGTCTTCCATGTATCAAGGTGATGCGACGATCGAAGCGGTGTTTGAAAACAGAGACCCTCGATTACGACAAACGTCCCTCCATCCAGATGACACCGAAAAGTATTTGCTCAAAAATGATTACGAAGCTGGCCCTTATCCCCGATTCCCCGGTATGACGGGCGGTTGGAAAACCACAACCGGCTACACCATGATCAAATATTTTGACGTCGATGACTTTAAAAAAGGATACGCTAAGGAAGAAAATGATGCTATCCTATTCCGATTGGGTGAGGTATTGCTAAATTTTGCTGAAGCCAAAGCAGAATTGGGTACATTAACGCAGGCAGACCTGGACAAATCAATCAACCTGCTCCGCGATCGGGTGGGTATGCCTCATCTCACGCTGGATGTAGAATTGGATCCAAAGTACGCCAATGAAGGTTTACCAGCCATCTTGGTCGAGATCCGAAGGGAACGACGGGTAGAATTGGCTTACGAAGGATTCCGATATGATGACCTGATGCGATGGGCTCAGGGTGATGAGTTGACTAAACGTGTGCTAGGTATGCGCATCGATGGTGATATCCAAACTCAATTTCCTGGCGCTAATATCGTAACCACAGAAGTGGATGGCCACCAGTATATTGATGTATACGCCGGAAGTCAGTTTGAGAACCGGGTGTTTGATCCCGGGAAAGACTATTTTTTCCCCATTGCCAAAAATGTAATCGCGCAGAATCCGGCTATCGAACAAAACCCAGGTTGGGGAGAGTAATTATTAATGGTAATGATGATTGATTAATTATGCGAGTATCTATCCCTAAAGCAACGGAATCTCGCATTTAGGCCGCTGCCAGAAATTAGGGAGCTTCTAAAACTTCAGAATTGTAGGTCGCTAAGGTTAATTCTTAGCGACCTTTTTTTTATAAAGGGTTAAAACAAAACCGATCATAGGTGATGCCCCGGCTCATTCACCACGTCAATCATTTCTATGCACTTGGTATATTGTTCATCGATTACTTAAAAACCACTACACACCTGACACTGCTTGCACCAGCTGATGCATTCGAATAAGGAATTCTTCGCATTCTTTCTACTTCAAACCAAAGAATTTTTGGATCTTTCAATGAGCGTTGATTAACATCATTTAATCTTGTCTTTATATATGTATTCGGCAAGTATGAATTAAGATGGTATCAGGTAGATAAAACGCCCTCCTACTATTAAATTATATTGACACACACTAAATTAAACCAAACAATCCGCATCTTTTTCTTCACTTTATTTATTATTATATTAAACCAACAAATCATTCATTACACTGCAGTAATTTTTAGTATATTTTGATTTTAAGAATTAAAATACCTAATATTATGTGGACTACATTAATTAAACCAAACTGGCTAAACATCTTTTATCTCACCATCGTCGCAGGTTTTGTCGGCCTAATGATATCCTGCAGCGGAAGCAAATCCGATTATTCGACCATGTTTGAAGGGATCGAAACCGAAAATTACGAAGCCATGACTTTGGCTCATATGGATGATCGATTTTCAACCTTTGCAGAACTTATAGACATCGCCGACCTCGAAATGGATATGTTATTTGCTGAAGGATTCACGTTGTTTATGCCTACCAATGCCGCTTTTGACAAGATGAACGTGGGCGAACTCAGGGATCTCATAGATCCTAAAAATAAAATTGAATTGCAAAAATTTTTGCGCAGACACATCATACCTTCAGAAATGGAAAGTTCAGATTTCATGGAACGACAGGTAATTAAAACAGCGATGAAAAAAGAAGTTCCCATTACAATTCAACGTGCCCAAGATGACATATTGATTGGAAATGCAGAAATTGTCCGCGCAGATGTTCATGCATCAGATGGTATCATTCACGTCGTTAATTCTCTGGTAAATCCCACGGAAGATATTATTCCCGGATGATAGCCCTGATGACCAGCGCGATCTTTCCTAATACATAACCTGGAAAAGCCAGGACTGACGAACCCAAAATTGAGAAATTACGATTTCCCGGTTTTGGGATTCTTATTATTGGTCAATGTAAATAGGACACACTACAACCCCAAATAACAACAACCTTGTCAGGAATGGCAATGCCCATTTCAGTATAAACTTTGGTTCTCTTGCGTTATTCCAAATTTTTATGCAAATTAGCGTGTTTTAAAGCCGCAACCAGCCATCAAAATAAACGACAACAAAAATGAGCCAACCCCTTAGCTTTTATCTTTTCGCGTTCCTTGTCCTTGTTGGTCTGAGCTGCAGTCCAAAAATAGTTCCTACATCAGAATTTGAATTAAGTCACAGCGGTCTCCAAAAACTCAAGTACAACCATCCCGGCCTCCTCGTTGATCTTGATGTTGGATTTAAATCCGTCCCATTACCCATGGACTTCGACGGAGATGGTGACCTGGATCTTTTGATATCGGCTTCGGGTAGTTATGTCGAATCCGGCATTTTTTATTTTGAGAACATCAGCGGAAACGTAGATCACCCTGTATTCAGGCAAGGACAGCGGCTGTCATCGGACCGGTTTCGACTGGGCTATGATGGTAAGTTTTTCGCTGTCTCCCAAGTCGAAGATCACATCCATGTGCTCACCCCCGACCGGGTAAATGAACAACTTCTTTTATATGCTGACGTACCGGAAAATGTCTTCTGGAATCGAATCAAGCTACCGGTGAATGCAACAGGTCATGTAGAAAACACCAATTACAACACATGGAAAATGATTGATTTTGACCATGATGGACGGTATGATCTGGTATCCAGTCCAACCACTCCTTCCGGAAGTTATCTTCTGTTCTTTAAAAATGAAGGCTCCAATGAACAGCCTGATTATGCCCTTCCTCAAAAAATAAGAACCATATCCGGAGTCCCTATTGGCAAAGATTATTACCTGGAAGTCCCATTGGCTGACTATGATGGAGATGGCGATCTGGATTATGTAGCGGTCACACCGTTCGGCGGGATCGTGTATTTCCAGAACTCAGGTACACCCTCTTCACATGAGTTCGAAGAAGAACATCAACTGGCTTACCGTGGTGAGAACATCCAGTTTTATTCCCGGTATGGCGGAGCCATCAAACTCCGGGCGGTGGATTTCAACCAGGATGGACACATCGACATCATTGCCGGCGATGAAGAAGGGAAGGTTTCATTTATCCAAAATACCGGACAATTGGTAAATGGTATCCCCGAATTTTTGCCTCCCGTATTCTTTCAGCAAGAAGCGAAATTCATGGATTTGGGTGCCTTGGTGGCACCCCGGGTATTTGACTGGGACGGCGATGGACTGGATGATATTCTGTGCGGAAACGGCGCCGGAGATGTATTGTTCGTCAAAAATCGTGGGGGATATCCACCCAAATGGGACGCACCAAAGCTTTTAGAAGCGGGGGGTGTTCCCCTTCGAATCTTACAAGATGAAGCTTTGCCCAATACCGAAGACCCGCACTGGGGATATACCACGATTGATGTGGGGGACTGGACCAACAACGGATTACCGGACATTTTGGTTAATGATCACAACGGAAACATCGTGTGGGTTGAAAATACTGGCACAAAGAAAAATCCCCGACTTAAAGCACCGAAGCCATTATATGTTGAATGGGACGGTGTACCTCAAAAACCGGCCTGGACACCGGGCGTTTCGGAAGGCAATGGATTGTTAGCGCCCTGGCGCACCTCTCCTTTTATCATGGATTTTAACGAGGATGGGCTTCCGGATTTGGTGATGTTGGATTACGAGGGATATCTTGTCGTCTACCCCAGAAAAGTCACCGATGATGGGATGATACTGGATCATCCACAACGAAACTTCATATCACCAGACGGACAACCCATACTGTTAAATCAACGAACCGGATCAAGTCATGGCCGGTTAAAAATCACTTTTACGGATTGGGACGGCGATGGTCTGAAGGACCTGGTCTTTTCATCCAAACCCGCAGTAGACTGGATGAAAAACCTGGGCATGAAAGACGGGAAAATGGTTCTTCAATATATGGGGCGCGTGGTATCACGTACACTGATGGGGCACACGGACGGTCCGGTCACACCAGATTTTAACCAGGATGGGATTCCCGACCTATTGGTCGGAACAGAAACAGGCGTTCTTTATTATTGGGAACGGTGGGATCAAAATATCACCACTACGATGAAAACCGATGGAAACCAAAAGCCTGCTGCTTATAAATATTTCAAACGATAACCGTCCAGTTCATCCCCTTCGGACAATGGGTTTCTGATCAGAATATGAGACCTTATCAGAATAGCCCTCAACAGAGGACGATTGACGACCTCTGGTCTCGGCCGAGCAGAGACTGCTTTCAGTCATCCCAATCTTGGATGACGTTTGACTTATTTGGGCTAAATTATGGACCATCACTGGATGAAAAAACGACGAGATGAATGTAGGAATTAGAAACTGTACTCAGGCATCAGACTATTTTTGATAGTTTCAATGAACCCGAAGATGGCGAGAGTTTATCTTTCACATCAATCACGATCCCCATACAGTGATTATCAATTATCGAGCAGACATGGCGATTCCTTTACTTGGACGTATCTGCAGCGTGGGCCCCAATGGTATGATATCAGGCTGACCAAGAGGTAGGTTTTACTCCTTACTGAAAGGCTGACGGTTCTCACCGGTATTGCGCCTTGGGTCAAAGCCTCTTATGCCTTCGTGGTCTCTTTCCGCGTAATCCAGCTTCCGGTATCGGGTTTCCGTAAAATGGCATGGGCTCATTTCTTTTCGGATTTTAGCCTGGGTGGAACAAATCTTCCCCAATGATCATTTGTAGTTCCTCACGCCCTTTGTCCGTCATGCGAATTAATCTGGAATCCTGAACATGAACCATCCACTCCCGAGTGAGCATTCTATCCAACAAAGCATCACCCAACTGGCCCCCCAGGTGGGATTTACGTTCACTAAAATCAAGACATTGTTTGGTTAGTGGTTTCGTATCATCAAAATCTGACTGCTTTATCCCCAGTTCAGATAACATCTTCCAACCCCTTTCTGTAACTACATAATCAACTTCCTGTCCAATCAGAAATCGCCTATTGACCAGCGCTTCCGTTAACTTCACCCCGACGTATCCAGCCAGATGGCGGTAACAATGACGGCAAAACTTCATACCGTCGGGGAGTGTTTTTTCATTAACATCCTCGGGTAACTTCAGGAAGATCGCCAGTTCGGCAGCCAGTTCATTTTCCAGGTAGTAATAGGTCCGTTTGCGGTTTCTGCGCGTGTGAAGAATACCGGCACGAATCAATTTATCCAGAAATTTATGAGTATAATCACGGTTCGTATTGGCCGCATTTGACAATTCTATCAGCGTATAAGCACGACCATCCCGCAGTGGTGACAAGATATCAAAACTGCCAAGGTGAGCATCTTTGATGTCAGACCAAACATTATCTACTTTCATATACGCCGCTTATAAACCAATAACCTTCTTATCTAAAGAAATGAGAAGGCAGGATGTTCATATCATGGTTGAGGAAAAAATCTCAAAAAAGATTCTTCAAAATTATTCTCGGAATGTGTTACGCAACTGATAAATTTGTATCATGACCAATCTGATTAAGTACACTTGGATGTATGTATTGCTTTTTATGGTGCTCCTAACCGCCCAAGGCTGCGGGCCCCAGCAAGGATCTGACCTCCAAAATGATAAATCGTCATCGCTTTCTTTCTCATTTCAAGATTCGATGCCGGAAAATGTTCTTCGCAGTTATCTCAGTCGATCGATCACCATGGCAGAAGTTGTGACAGGACCGGAGTTCTATGTGGATTCCGATATTCCGAACCGGGAAGATGACGAACGAATGATCCTAGATATAGGAGCAAAATTTATCGGACGATCGGCCTATTTGTGGGGACAGGAAAACAAAGCCGCACACCCCCGCTTTTTTAATTCGATAAAAGCCAACATCACAAAACTTCAGGAACAGGATCCCGAACTCATCTTTCAAGCATGCATTTTTGAAATCGTAACCAGACAGGTCGAAAATGTGTCGGTACCGGCACGGGTTTTTCATGCGTTTGGATTAAAACCGGTCCGTAGAAATTTTCAATATGAAAATATGACCTTTTCGTCGGGCGATTTTGTCAATCACTGGGGCGAAGGAGCCAGCGTGCCGGATGTAACCCGGATGGAAACCCGGCTATGGTTTTATTTCCTGGCTACTTCCTACATCGATGCCGGTATGGAAGCCCTTCACTGGGGACAGGTTCAACTGACCGGCCGGGCCGACGCTGAAAACGATTTCCGGGCATGGCAAGCTCTTTTAATACGCGTACGAAAATATGCAGCACATAATTCGCGTCGCGGCTGGGTATTATGCGATGGACATACTCCTTTTGGTGGATTGGTCGTAGAGAATCGATTGTTACTAGATTTTCACTCTTTTCCTTTACGTATAAAAGAAACACCAGCCCAAAACATGGAGGGACGACTGGAAATGGGTTATCTGGATGGCTTGTATGGTCGCAGCAAAGGCGGCGTCACCCCTTCGGGATGGGTCACTTCGAGCCTCCCCTATCTGGTCGAATTTGACAACTTTGGAATTAGTGACCATCCCGGTGAAGCAGCTTTGGAAGATCATTTTGTCTGGGGCTATGATGAAATCACGTGGTTCAGCCTGTTGCCTGAAGAGAAACGCAATGTTTTTTTATCCTATGCCTTTGAATGGATTCGGGAAAAAGATCCGGCCGGATACCTCCAAATGCCAGGGAACCGAAAAATCTCACCAGGCAATGGAGTTTGGGAAAAAAGATACCGGGCCAATCATCAGACAGATCAATTCCCATACGGATACAGTCAGGAGGAGAAGATCAAATACCTGTGGAAGTAATAAGGATTGGTTGTTTTTAATCAAATAATCGGATTCACCTCATCCGGATTCCTTTTTAGTTTCTTAGCCTGTTTCTATTCACCACAGAATACGCCTCATTCCACACCTAGATAACTGATAGGGCGTGATCAGAATCAAAGAACTGATGCATGACACTTGCTACTGTGAAAAAAAGACCATGAAGTGCTTTATGCCATTTGTACTTGATACTGTCGTATAAGATTTTGCAAATATTCAAAGATTGTCGAGAAAAAAACGGAGGTGTAGCTGGAGTTACACCGAGTATTTTTGACGAAGAGAATCCAATAATATTTCAGAATATATGCGGTAATTATGAATTCAAATGGAATTAGTTGCACGCATATATTTAAACAGTTCATAAAAAAGACCTGAAGGGTCGTCGGTATATTAGCGATGGGTCCCGACCTTCGGTTGGGGTCGGATGTTCGTGAAAAATTAATTTTGAGCAAATTAGTAGTATCTTTATACCATGAGTTTGTGTGTCACAAACGGATAAGCAGAAGGCTCGAATCTAAAATAAACTAAATATGAATAAAGCAGCATTATTTTTTATTTTATCCATATATACCACCTCTTTCCTGCATCTCGAAGCTCAATCTCCCAACCAACCCAACATCATCTACATCCTGGCCGATGACCTGGGGTATGGTGATCTGGGCTGCTATGGTCAGGACAAGATCGAGACACCCAACCTTGATGCCCTGGCCCGGCAGGGCATGAAATTTTCTCAGCACTACGCTGGGTCGCCGGTTTGTGCCCCATCCCGTTATATGTTCCTCACCGGCAAGCATCCGGGCCACGCATTCATCCGAAGTAACCACGAATGGGGGGAACGAGGCGACACCTGGGACTATAAGAAAGCAGTGCACAATATCCACCTGGAGGGCCAGTACCCCATACCTGATTCAACCACCACCCTGGGTGAAACGCTCCAGTTCGCCGGATACACAACGGCCCTGGTGGGAAAGTGGGGACTCGGGGCCCCTGAAACAGAAGGCGTCCCCAACAACCAGGGCTTTGACTATTTCTACGGGTACAACTGCCAGCGTCAGGCACATAACCTGTATCCGCCTTTCCTGTGGGAGAATGATAAAAAAATATGGCTGGAGAATGAAATCGTCGTTCCCGGCACCAAACTGCCCAAAGAAAGTGATCCCATGGATATAGGCTCCTATGATTTATTTCATCAGAAGGACTATGCCCCGGCGAAGATGCAGGAAGCAGCACTCGGTTTTATTGAACGCCATAAGGACCACCCATTCTTTCTGTATTATGCCAGTCCGATTCCTCATGTGCCGCTTCAGGTCCCACCAGAATGGTACATGAAGTATGTTAATAAGTTTGGTGATGAAGAACCTTACCTCGGTGATCAAGGGTATTTCCCTCATCGGTATCCCCGCGCAGCCTATGCGGGTATGATTTCTTATCTTGACCAACAAGTTGGTGAATTAATTGACAAGTTAAAAGAAGAAGGATTGTACGACAACACGCTGATCATTTTCACCAGTGACAATGGACCCACCTTCAATGGCGGGAGCGATTCTCCCTGGTTTGGCAGCGGAGGCCCGTTTCCAAGTGAAAAAGGTCGAGGGAAAGGGTACGTTTACGAGGCGGGTATCCGGGTCCCATTTATTGCTGCCTGGCCGGGCGTGATCGAAGCCGGGAGTCAGTCGGATGTCATCTCTGCATTCTGGGATATGATGCCTACTTTCGATGCGATAGCCGGAGCTAAAACACCCTCAGATGTGGACGGCGTAAATTTACTTCCGGTACTAGAAGGCAGGAAAGACCAGCTGGACCGGGAATACCTCTATTGGGAATTCCCTTCCTACGGTGGCCAACAAGCAGTACGCATGGGGCCGTGGAAAGCAATTCGTCAAAATATCAATAAAGGAAATATAGCCATCGAATTATATAATCTGGATAATGATCTGCGGGAACAACACAATGTCGCAAACCAGCATCCGGATATCGTCAAAAAAATGACTAAAATCATGGCCAAAGAGCACGAGGAACCTGAACTGGAGCGATTCCGAATGGAAGCTTTGGGGGACGTCAAATGATTATTAATTGTGAATGATAAATTATTAATTAAAGAAGGGATTGGTTTTCAACTTAGGATAAACTATGAAAAAATGAAATGAACAATAGTCCGACCATATTTTCAGTAACCTTATTGCTTATTCTATTTGCGATTGGCTGCCACCTAAAAACCAAAAGCCCTGGAAGTAATCCCCCCAACATCCTTCTCATCAACGTAGATGATCTGGGGTATATGGACACCGAGTTGTATGGAAGCCATGATATAAAAACACCCCATATTCTCAAGCTCGCTGCTCAGGGCATGACCTTTACACAGGCCTATGCTTCCGCTGCCAACTGTGCACCCAGCCGGGCGTGCATGCTTTCGGGACAGTACAGCCCCCGCCATGGCATCTACACGGTCGGTTCTTCGGAGCGTGGAAAAAGCAAAGACCGGAAACTCATCCCCACACTAAATACCACAACCTTGCCGGACAGTGTAGTCACCTTAGCCGATGAACTTCAGAAAGCCGGATACCGAACTGTCGCTATAGGCAAATGGCACCTGGGCGCTGATCCCACCACCCAGGGGTTTGATGTGAATATAGGAGGAACCCATTCGGGGCATCCCAAATCCTACTTCAGCCCGTACAAAAATCCCAATCTAATAGATGGACCGGAAGGAGAATATCTTACGGACCGGTTGACCCGAGAGGCGATTGCCCAAATGTCCGTCGGAGATCATCCCTTCTTCCTGTATCTGCCTTATTTTGCAGTACACACTCCGTTGCAAGGTAAAAAGTCCTTGGTGCAAAAGTACCTAAATCGGGGTTTACCCAAAAAAACAGCCGAGTACGCAGCCATGGTCGAAAACATGGACACCAATCTGGGAAGGCTTTTCAACGCACTCGATAGTCTGAAGCTCCGTAAAAACACGTTAATTCTCTTTACTTCGGACAATGGCGGCATTGCTGCCATCCACAGCCAGCATCCCCTCCGCGGGGGAAAAGGATCCTACTATGAGGGAGGAACCCGGGTGCCATTAATCATTTCCTGGCCCGGGCATATCAAGCCCAGATCTGTGAGTGACCTGCCCGTGAGCAATATCGACTTCTACCCTACACTCCTTGCTGTGATCAACCACAAACAAACTACTGAAAAAATCCTGGATGGTATCGACATATCCCCGGAATGGACCGGTCATCCACTGCCGAGGGAGCGATCTTTATATTGGCACTTCCCCATTTACCTACAGGCCTACTCCGGAGCCCGGGATGATTCGCGGGATGATCTGTTTCGTACCCGGCCCGGTTCTTCACTTCGGCAAGGAAAGTGGAAACTGCATCAATACTTCGAGGATAATCCGACCACTGCTTTTGAGCTTTATAATCTCGAGACAGATCCTGGTGAACGGACTAACCTATTCGATTCCCGACCTGACATCGCCAAAAAACTAAAAGACAGACTCTTGGACTGGCGAGAAGAGGTGTCCGCTCCTGTTCCTGTAAAACGTAATCCAGAATTCGAAACAAAATAACCTACTCGTGCAATTATAATTTAAAAAGAGTTGTTGTTTGGATATTGAAGGGCATTTGCAGCATATCCTGGTGAGAAAGCGAGTGCCCCGAACCGTATTGACAACTCAAGTGGCAGACACCTCCTATATCTGACAACTTGTCCCGCTTTATTCACGTGGCAGTCCTTAAAGTAAAACAAATGGTTAAAAAACAAATAGAAAATGACTACCTATTCACTGGGACACAATTCCTGCTATTCATGGCCTATTTATTCCATATCCAATTGGGAAGGATAATAATTCCTGCCTGGTTGTCCTATTTGGGAATTATCATCGCTATTGTCGGCATTGTTTTTGGCATCGTGGCTTTGGTCCAAATCAGAGAAAGCCTCTCCCCCTTCCCCAGCCCGTTACCGTCAGCTCGATTGATCACATCTGGTGTATACCGATACATCCGCCATCCAATCTATTCCGGAATTTTATTAGCCGGCCTGGGCTATGCCCTCTATTCAGCTTCTCTGTACAGGATAATGGTCACCGTTTTGCTTTATGTGCTATTTTACTTTAAATCAAGATATGAAGAAAAATTACTTGCAGAGAAATTTCCGGAATATCAGGCATACAAATATAAAACCGGCCGATTCTGGCCTAAATAGCAGTGAATTAGGGGCAATCAAAGGGATTTATACCATTTTAATTTCTAACTAAGCTTAGCTCGGCAATCCAGGCTTGTACTCCAATCATTCCGCTGACTTTCCAATATGATTAGTTATATAGCACCCGGGCAGTAGACCATGGATTCGCAGTTCCCTCAACGAATCCACAACTTAACAACTCAACAACTCAACCTAATAAAGGCAACTCCAGATACTGCTCGGGAATACCAAATGCCTCCACCAAAGCCGGTCCGTCGGGGACCATTTGCTGTACATGGCGATGGATCAATTGTCGAATTGCCTTGGATTTGGTTCCACTAATATACCCCTGCTCCAAATACCATCCATGATGATCATAAATGGTCGATAACGCATAGAGCGCTGACAACTTTTTGAGCATGAATTTTTCATCTTCTTCTTTCGTTTTCTCAATGACCTGATGCATGGCTAGCAAACATCGTTCTTCCGCGTAAGCCTGTGCTATCTGTATCATATGGGTCTGAACCTTCAAAAAGGCCTCATAGGGAGTCACTCGTTTTTTGAACATACGATTCATCCGCTGTGCAAGAGAAAACGTCAACCGACGCCGCCGGTAACTAAATGCTTCCCGGTGAAATTCCCGACTGTACAAATGAGAGACATCCACGTTATTGGTGTAAATCGGATTGTACGTAACCAGCGTGTCCGCCCATTTTCGTCGTAAGAACTTAATGACTCCAAAGAAGCTGTCCGCGCTGAAATCGGTTTGAAAAGAAGATAAAACTCCTTTGGCTGCCAATTGAAGAATCACATAATTGTCTCCTTCAAAGGTGGCAAAAATATCTAAATCTGCTTTTAATTCAGGAATCCGGTTCCGGCTCATATATCCTTTGCCTCCACAGGCTTCTCTACATTCCTGAAGCGTATCATTTCCATGCCAGCTGGCTACAGATTTTAAAGCCGCTGCTTCTGCTTCCAGTTCCCGTACATCATCATCTGGATCTGCATTCGCGTATCGTTCCATTAAATTCTCCAAAGCAAAATGAAGGGCATAGGTTTTCGCCAACCGGGGAAACAGGCGCATTTGATGCGTTGGATATTCGATTAACAAATTTTCCTGACGATGAATGTCCTTCCCAAACTGTCGACGGGAGTATGCATACCGAATAGCGATAGCCAACCCCAGTTTTGATCCTCCCACCGCTCCTTTTCCCACACAAATCCGTCCTCCGACCAGTGTACCGAGCATGGTAAAAAATCGCTTACTATCTTTTTTTATCGGTGAATGATATTTTCCCTCCTTATCTATGGATCCAAACCGGTCCAACAGATTGAAAACAGGTACCTCCACCTGATCAAACCAGATTCGACCGTTATCAACTCCATTGAGTCCGGCTTTGTATCCGTTATCTTCAATTCGAATGCCAGGCAACAACTCACCTGCTTCATCTCGTAGCGGAACCACCACTGCATGGACACCATGATTTGTTCCTTTGACAATCAGCTGTGCAAAAACGGTGGCCAATCGAGCCGATCCCGCTCCACCAATATAGATCTTGCAATCTTTAGGCGCAGGTGTATGTACCACCAACGATTTTTGTTCGCGTTTATAGGTAGCAGTAGTTTTTACATTCCGGACATTGGAGCCATGATCTTCTTCCGTCATAGCAAAACATCCCAATAACTGTCCGCGTCCCAGATCGCGAAGCCACGCATCATGATGTTTTTGAGAACCAAGATTTGCAATGCTTCCACCAAAAAGGCCATATTGCACACCAAACTTAACAGCTGTACTTCCTCCGGCATAAATCAGATTTTCAAAAATATGTCCGTAAGCCTGCAAATCACCGGTTCCCCCATACTTTCCAGGAAAAGCCAAAGGCCCAAAGCCTTTCTCACCTAAATTCACAACCTGTCTGTTGGTTTTTAATCGGATCGCAGGAAGATCTTTAACCAGCTCCCACTGATACAATTCATTTTCTTTAAGCACCTTTTGGATGCGACGAATCAATGAATCATATGATCCATCCAAGATACGCCTCATTTTATGAGAATCGAAGGAAGGCTTTTCCACCACTTCTCCCCCACTATCCTGGAAAAAATGACGGTATTGACCAGGTTGCAGTCCCAGATTATGCTCAATATGCTGCAACCCTTCTTCGTTTCCCTTGAAATCAGGAAATTGCTTTCTGGCGTGCCGAATGGCATAATCGGACAACGGATATTCCTTTTCAAAATCAATTGTCAATTTATTGTTCTGAATGCTTTCTTTCCAATTCTTAAATGTTTTGGAATCCGGTTTACGTTGTGGATCCAACATCTTAAATAATTCTGTCCGTTCTTGTTCACGAAGGGTTGAGTCATTTCTGAGCGTGTATCGGACGATCTCGAGTTCAGAATCCGTTAATAGGCCGTCTGCCCAAACGATGTAAATAAAAGGCAGATAAGAAAGCTTTGAAGCGGAAGAGGTTGGATGGTTCATATTGATGCGTAATGTTCAGTGCCAATATAATGAAATCAAACAGAGTTAAAATAAGTCCTACCTACTTTTTCATTTCCCTAACGCCTTACAAAGACAAATGCATTAAACTACATTAAAAGTTGCAGCAATCCCCATTATATCAGACACTGAAAAGTAAAATTTCATTGTGAACAAATAACCGAACAAAGAAATGTTATTTCTTCGGAGGCTTACTTGGTCTGACCTCCACCTTGCTTGGCAATGTTCTGGGGTGCATGGTCAATAAATCAGTAACCAACTTTCCTACATCCTCAGGCTGGATTTTCCAGTTATCGCTTTCATCAGGGGTATTGTTATTAAAGTGTGTCGCTACTGAACCAGGCATGATTGTACTCACCTTGACATCATCTTGTCGCAAATCCAACATCACCGCCTGCGTGAAGCCCACCAAACCAAACTTACTGGCGTTGTAGGCAGATCCGCCAGCGAAAAAGTTGGTTCCAGCCAAGCTGGCAATGGTAATAATATATCCTTTCGATTTTCGAATGGCAGAAACTGAAGCTTTCACACTATGAAAAACCCCGGTGAGATTGGTGTCAATAGCTTGATTCCACTGATCCGTCGTCAAGTCAACGATACTGCCATAGGCTCCGACCCCGGCATTCGCAACCAACACATCCAGCCGACCCCATTTCTCCTCAATTTTTTGAATCATATTTTCTTCATCCGCCATATTCCGTACATCGGAAGGCCATGCCAAAAGTACATCTTCGGACGCGCCCAATGTTTCCACAGCTTGATCCAGTTTTTCCTGACTCCGGCCGGATATAGCGATCCGCATACCTTGATCCAGCAGAGCACGAGCTACACCCAGCCCGATTCCCTGACTTCCTCCTGTAATGTAAGCAACTTTGTTTTTCAACTTTTCCATTTTTAGTTTTTTATGAAAGGTAATACTCTATATCCAATATCAAGGCAGGTGGAATTGTTTACCAGAATCTGGGATTTAGGTTATTTGTTCCTAGTATGATATAGGAAGACGCATTGTCAAGCTAATTCATGCGGGGGTCTTACAGGCCGCCGTCCACCGTCTACCGTCTACCGTCTACATCTACATCTAATTCACCAATGGCAATTCAAAGACAAATACAGTGCCTTCGGGTTTGTTTTTTGTAAAGTAGATGGATCCATCAAAAGACTCAATAATGTTTTTACAGATCGCCAGGCCAAGCCCCGTACCGGAGGATTTGGTGGTAAAGTTTGGGAAAAACACTTTTTCTCTGAGATCGTCCTCTATCCCTTTCCCATTATCCTCGACCAACACCCTGGCATGACCTTGCTCTTCCTTCAGCCGGATCACAATGTGTCCTTCGCGACCGGAAGGGATGGATTGGACGGCATTCTTCATCAGGTTGTTCATCACCCGAATAAGATGTGTCCGGTCAGCCTGGACCAGTAATTCATCTATCGGGACATACAAATTGAACTTAATATTGGAACGGGTTCGAAAAAGATCATAGACCGAGGTCACCAAATCGTTGAGTAGAATTTCTTCATATTCTGGCTTGGGCAGTTTTGCAAATGAGGAGAATTCACTGGCGATGCGACTCAGGTTATCAATTTGTTCGATAAGCACTTTGGATACATGATGTACTATTTCTTTGGCTTCTTCTTCCTCGGCTTCTCTGATTCTCAATTCCATGTGCTGAATACTCAGTTTCATGGGCGTTAACGGATTCTTTATTTCATGGGCCACTTGTTTGGCCATCTCACGCCACGCTACTTCCCGTTCAGTATGTGCCAGGAGTTCAGCACTTTGTTCCAATTTTTCAACCATCTCGTTGTATGCCTGAATCAAGGTACCAAGTTCATCGGGTTGTTTCCAGGGGATGGGTTCATTTCTTTTTCCCAGTGAAAATTCTTTCAATTTCCGTCCCAACTCGGTCAACGGACTAATAATCGTATTGGAAATGGAGAATGAAAGTGCTGATGATATCAGTAATAAAAACACAAAAGCATTCAGTAGTAAATTTATAAATCGGTAAAAACCCTCCGGAACAGCCCGCAATTCCGGATAAGCCAGGAAAACAGTCTGTGATTCACTCAATGAAAAAGGGAGGACCATTGCACCCGGCCATATCTCATCAAAATGATCCAATGTTTCTGATAATTTGATCTTTCGAACCACCTCATAAGGCAGATGATGGTATTGGTGGTAACCATTTGGCTGGATAGCACGTCCCTGTTGATCGAATAAAATAAAACGTCCTGGGATACCTTCTAACACTTTAAGTATTTCTTCCCGATCAAACTGAGCTCGCTTGATTTTTTGGTAATATTCTTTCACGGTCCCTTCAAGGGTTTCCTTATAAGAACGTTTATAAAAATTAGCACTGACGATCCCCACCATAGCAAATGCTGCAATCAAAATAGCCAGAACTGAAAATTGAATTTTATTCCGAATAGAAAGGTTCTCTATAAAATACTGGTGCAATTCTTTTGGAAGAAATGGTATCAGTTTGTGGACCAGCAACAGTATACTAAGAATCAACAGAGATAAAATAAAGTTGAACGAAAAGAAAGACATTGGTTGAAGTAAACCATCAAAAGCCTGTCGTCCCAAAGCCGCTTTATCTCCCCTTTCGACCAGCGTGTAGATCGTATTATCGCGCACAAACTGACTATCTCTTACGGGTTTCGGAGATATCGAATCCAGAACAGGCGGAAAAAAAAGGCTTTCATCATTCGTGATTCGTCGGTCCTGATACAACGTCCAGTCTCCCGTGTGGAATAACACATTATTATCGAACTTGTCAGCTCCACCAATATATCTTATTCGGCTGCCAATCGCTTTGATTTCCAGACTGCGCTTTGAAGTGTCATCAGGTATGGGAAATAAATACACGCCTGGCCATTGGTCTTTAAAATGATACTGGATACCATGTTTTGTTTCATAAGGAACACCCGGTGCATAGGAAGTAAATGTAAACTGATAATCTTCACGAACCGATGGGTACAAAAATAAGACATCATTGAGTGCACCCACCGCATCGGCCGGATCGTTTCCGTTTATCATTCGCTGGTTGATAAAATCATCAAAAAAAGCGATCAACCGTTGATCCGGTATAGTGATTTTATCTGCTAGAGCTTCCTTGGAGCGCTCACTGTACTCTGCAGTATAAAAATGAAAAAATAAAACGGTCGAAAATAAGCTCAGAATAAGTAGCCAAACAGAAATCCATGTAAAATCACGCATCGATGAATCCAGAAATAAATCAAAAAGCAACATCAATATGTACAGTGAGATCACAAACAACCATACGTTAATTTGCAAGCCGGTCCATACTAAAAAAAGTACACTTGCAAAAACAGCCAGTGTAAAGAGTCCCATTTTCTCTAACCAGGGCCAGTCACACTCCTGGACCAGAATAAAAAGTCGGATCGCAATGATGAAAAGGGTCAGAAGTAAAATGAACATTAAAAAAAGCAAGAGCAGACTCCCAATGCTAAAATACTCTATAATATTAATATCCAGGTGGATGTATTGGTTCTCCACCATAGCCCAAACAAAAAAACAAAATAGTATACAAGAAAAACAGAACAGAAGGTATGCCAGAACGGTGAACAACCTTCTGTGATTTTTAGTATTTTCTTGGACAAGTTGGGGCATTTGAACATAAAAAAACAGAGCAAAAAACAATCCCACAAATACATTGAGCATCCAATCCGCCATGCTTCCATTGATCGTCGGTGAGAAAAAATGGGGTTGAAAGAATTCATTGAGAATCGGACTGGACAAAGGAAAAAAATAACTCACCCCCCGAACCATCAAAAGCAACAACAACAACCCCACAATTACCAAATCTCGACGATAGACATGGATTACCTGATTAGCTATCAGGAAGATAAACACGATAAAAAACAAATATCCGAACAAATAAGTTGTATGAACAAATTGGACTCGAAACGTATTTAGATCATTTTCCAGATAGTCATAAAGACCTGGGATTACCGGTAAGTCAGCCGACGATTCAGTGGTCTGAGGAAGTACAGGAAAATCGTCCAGGCGTTCGATCGGCACCACATACAGCATACCCGGATCATCACCCTGTGGTGGAATCGTTACTTTAATAAATGCCGCCTTATCATTGTGCAACAAGGTTATATACTCGTTGCCGGGAATATTCTCCAGATACATATTATAATTCCCCGCTTCCCAATAAACCAGTTTGTTATTTTTCCACACATACAAGGAACTTTCTGGTGATTCAGGGAGTTGTTGTTGGAAGAATGTCTTGAGATCCTGGCTATAATTGACTCCCTCTTGCATCAGCATTTTATTCAGAGTCTGGTCTCCCGTCAGGGTTTTCAGGGATGTAACCAAAGAATGAACTTTGCTTTGAACAGTTTTTTCTTTATTTTTGGTGGCACTTTCATTCCTATGCTGAAAGGAACCGATGAGTGCCACGGCAAAAAATAAAATGCTAATAACAGCAAGAATGGGATATAATCGTCTTAACTTCAAAGTTGATATTTACTGTAAATATATGGTAAAAAAATAATATTAGTTGCAGTCTGTTCTATCGCTATGGGAAAGCCCGTAGAGGAAAATCCGGACAACGTAGAGAGTCGCACCACCTAACTGGTGGGCTTTGGTTTCTTGAAAACCAAAGACAGAATAGTGCCACAGAAAACAAACCGTCCCCCATTCCGAAGAAATTCGGGAAGGGGGATAAGGGTGAAAACGTGCGGTAAGAGCGCACGCTGTCATGCAGTAATGTGTGATGGGGGTAAACCTTGCGAGTTGAAATGCCAAATATATTTCGGTAGGTCCGAAAGTGACCTTCCTGGTTTCTCGCCGGGATCTTAATCCACCGCTTTGACATTGATCAGAAACGTGGTGACGTAAAGTCAGGGCCGGAAGGGGTAGGCAGCTCGATCCGGATGGTGACATCCGGGCTAGATAAATGATAGAATATCTGTACTGGCTTAACCAGAGAAGATAACAGAATCCGGTTTACAGGACTGCAGCTTTTTTTTTTCCGAACTTTGATTGATGGTTTTCCGAACAAAACTCAATCAAATCTTTTATTATTTAAAACTCCAAACCTAATCCTTTTTTGATGCTGGAGTTACACCAATGAAATAACCCAACATACTATCACGAGGAATATGCCTCAATGGGCGGATGGATATTTACTGAATAAAAACATTTATGGGAACTATGCAAACCAAAACCGCCATCCTCATCGGAGCCACCGGATTGGTGGGTAGTCACGTTCTTGAAGAGCTGGATAAGCATCCCGGCATAGGTGCTATCAAGGTGTTCTCCAGGCGACCTGTCGAAAACGGTTCCCACAAAATGAAGGAATATCTTATCGATTTTGAGCAAATCGAGGATTATAAGGAACAAATCACAGGTGATGTTCTTTTTTCATGTCTGGGTACGACCTTGAAAAAAGCCGGGAGTAAAGAAAATCAGTTTAAGATCGATGTTACCTACCAGGACAAGTTTGCATCGTTCGCAGCACAAAACAAAATACCCGCTTATTTTCTGGTCTCCGCACCCAATGCCAACACAAAATCATTCTTTTTCTACTCTCGGATAAAGGGTGAACTTGAGGAAAGAATCAAAGCTTATCCTTTTGACCGTATTCGGATATTTCGCCCCAGTGTGTTGACCGGATCACGGCCAGAAGTACGCCCAGGGGAAGAATGGGGGGCATGGTTTATGAATAAGATAGGACGTCACCTGCCTTTTCTCCGCAAATACAAACCCATACCGGGTGCTGTGGTAGCCCGTGCGATGATACACGAGTACTTTTCTCCTTCTGACTCGCGATTGGAAAGTTATGATCTTCAGGAAATTTTTGAATTAGATGCGCAGTAAGCGTTGATTTCTCCCTGCACATATCATTCTTTCCATCGTAAATATGTTGGTCGCCAACTGATTCTATCGCATCGACTATTGCTCGGTATAATGATAGGTCAATCCTCCATCGACCAGATAAGTGGCTCCTGTCACATAGCTGGCTTCGTCACTGGCCAGAAAAGCAACGACCGCGGCTACTTCATCGACGGTTCCCATTCGACCCATGGAAATATTTTCAAGCAGATTTTTTTTCAACGCATCGTTGGTATTTAATGCCACATTGATATCCGTATCAATAGCGCCCGGCGCCACGTTGTTCACCCGAATACCCAGTGGAGCCAATTCGACAGCCAGATTCCGGGTCATCATCTGAAGCCCGCCCTTACTCATGGCATACGAATCAAAATGAGGAAAAGGAAGGATCTCGTGAACAGAACTGTTGTTCACGATCACCCCGTTCTTCTTGTTTTCGACTACATACTGCGCAAAAGCTTGTGCTGTAAAATACGCTCCTTTCATATTGACCCCCACCACCTGATCAAATTGTTCTTCGGTCGTTTCAAGAAATGAACTTCGGATTTGAATTCCGGCATTATTCACCAACACATCCAAAGACCCAAAGTGGCTGACGGACTGATCAATCATGGACCGCACTTCTTCCACGTTGCCTACATCCGCCTTGATAAAGGTAGCTGCACCACCTTGTGCGGTGATGAATTCCAGTATCTCCTGAATATCATCTTGATCCCGATACGAATTCACCACGACTTGAGCACCTTCCGAAGCTAACCGCCGTGCTATTCCCTTTCCTATCCCACTTGTGCTACCTGTGACCAGCACTGTTTTACCTGTAAATCGTTTCATGGTTATTGGTTTATTGATATCATTTGAAAATAATTCTGTTCACACGGCATACCCATAAAAAAAGGTTGCTCATCTTTAAAATGAACAACCTTTACTCTTATTTTTTGAGAGGAATTCCATTATCCAAGATGTGATCGGATCATCCAGGCCATTTCTTCATGTTCTTGTAGCAACCCGGTCAAATAATCCGCAGAACCCATATCGTTGTATTTATCCTCAAAATCGGGTATCAATTCCCGGATTTCTCGGATAATGGTCTCGTGATCATCCAGCAAATTTTGCAGTTGAGTTTTAGGGTTGGAGGTGGTTTCCTGTTCCACCAGGTTGGTGTTCTTTAGATAATCTTCCAATCGTCCCAGACTGTAATGACCAATTTGCCGAACCCGTTCTGCCAGCGCATCAATTACCTTAGCCAGCTCATTGTACTGTTCTTCATAGAATTCATGCAACTCAGAAAAATTCATACTCTCCACGTTCCAGTGGTAATTTCTGGTCTTTGTATACAATACGAATTCGTCCGCCAGGAGCATATTTAGTTTTTCTGCCACTTCTTGCAGGTGATCTTTACTGATTCCGATATTCGCTTTCATAGTTCATGTATTTTTAGCTTCGATAATCAGCAATTACAACACTACAATCAGCAACTTGGTTTAAACTTTATAGACAATAAATTCGTGTAACAACCTGTATTGAGGTACCATGGAACCACATTACACCGCACGTATACTGAACAGAATTACGTCAAATCAATGTTTTTCTGAAGATTGCAATTGTCTAGAAAAATTCATCATGTCACGACTGTGTTTGACCAGATAAAATGGTTGATCTTCGTAGGTCGCAAACAACTCTCTCACCCGAAGATTTTGTTCTTTTTTCCGTCCTTCACGAATAAAGATAGCTAGAATCCGGTCGGGATATTTACTGTATTTCTCAAGATAGATGTCGGCATCTTTTTCGGTCGCATCACCGATCAGGATAAAAGGCAGATCCGGATAAAACTCCAATAAGTGCTCAATAGTATTGCTCTTGTGCTGCCGAAAATCTTCTAACTGCTGCCCAAAAAACGCGCCGTAGTCCCTCAGGGAAATGGGACCGACCGGCATCTCGTGAATTTGGAGAAACTCTTCGAGAACTTCATAAAGGCTCCATGGACTATTGGAGACATAAAAGGTCGGATTAACATGCTGTCCTTTAGCATCTTGCGCCAAAAATGCCAGGGCTTCACTCATTCCGTCAAAAGGCTTGCGTTGATAAACATTTTGAAAAAGTGTCACATAGATCATTTGCAACTTCAACCAGGATCCTACATGAGACATCAGGATCGTATCGTCAATATCACTGATTATTCCATACCGACTGGACGAACCCGGCCACATGATGTCGACCTTCTTTCGAATAAGTCGATCAGATTTATATCGGTGTTCAGGGAGGGATATTTCGGCTTGATCCCAGTGGACTATAGAATCTGACGAAAAATCATGACGGGGGATCCGGAAGTAAAAGTAACCTTCACGATCCGAAATCATTTCATAGGTTTGGCCTTGAAAATGAAGATGAATCGGAATAGAACGCAATTCATCGGTCTCAAAACGACGGATGTTGTTGACCAGGTTTTTCCAAAATCCATCTTCTTTCTGTACGGTAATTCCTTCGTTTTCAATGACCCGGCCTCGAACGACGATTTCTTTTTCATTCCCATAACTACGATATGCATGGATTAGCAGTGGATCTCCGATAACGACCCGGTTCGTAAATTTCCCGATTAACTGAGATAATTGTTTAATATTCTTCCACATAACTTAAATTGTCCTTCTAAGGAGCCAGGTCAAGACCCAACGATTTCTTAAAAAACTGGGCAAATCCATCCTCATAATATACTTCTTCATTCTTCTAAATTACGGTCTTGTGCAAACAAATTTTAGGATAATTTATTAATTTTAGAAGAATGAACGCAAATAAAAAAATAAAATGGCTTACATAGATTACTATAAGGTTCTGGGAATCGATAAGAATGCAGATGATAAAACCATCAAAAAAGCCTACCGGAAACTCGCCCGGAAATTCCATCCCGATGTCAATCCCGGTGATCAGGAGGCTGAAAAAAAATTCAAACAAATCAATGAGGCCAACGCGGTCCTCAGTGACCCGAAAAAAAGAAAACAATACGATAAATACGGGGAAAACTGGGAGCACGCAGAAGCGTTTGAAAAGGCGGGAGGCCAACAACACTATCAACAACAACGTCGTGGAGGTTTTGGTGGAGGCAGCGGTGGCCAATACGAACAATTCACCTACAGCGGTGATGCCGGTGATTTTTCAGACTTTTTCAGGGATATGTTCGGTGGTGGTGGCACTGGTGGCGATCCATTCGGAGGACGGTATCGACGTTCCATGAAAGGACAAGATTTTAATGCGAGCATCCAACTCCCACTAAGCGGAACCTTAAAAGAAGAAAAACATGTCATCAATGTCAATGGAAATAAAATTCGAATTACCGTCCCCCCGGGTATTGAAGATGGACAAACTATTCGAATCAAGGGGCAGGGCGGTCCGGGATTGGAGGGTGGACAGAAAGGTGATTTGTATCTTACCTTTCAGATCATAAACGATACGCAGTTTACCCGGCAAGGAAGTAATCTGATCGAAGATGTTCATCTGGATCTATATCAGGCGGTTCTGGGGGCTGAAATTATGATTCAGACTCTTCATGGAAAAATAAAAATGAAAATCCCTGCTGGCACACAACCCGGTGAAACTATCCGTCTGAAGGGAAAAGGACTTCCCGTGTACAAACAAAAAGGAAAACATGGAGATTTATTACTCAACGTGCAAGTTTCGATTCCCAGGGATCTTACTAAAAAGGAAACAGAACTTTTTACCTCATTGTCAAAAATGCGTTAACCTATGAGCACCACAAAATATATCCAGTTGCGAAAAGTCATTCAATTCCATGAAGTGACCCGGGAAGAATTAAAAGAATGGACGGAATACGAATTTTTCCGGATTCACAAAGAATCGGACGAAGAATGGGTTCCTGAAGAGGAACTGGCTCAGGTCGAACGCGTCATTCGTCTTCATAAAGATCTGGGGGTCAACAACCCTGGCATAGACATTATCCTTCGGTTGACCCACAAACTGGAAGAATTACAAAAAAGGCAACCAGAATAGCTCTTACCGTGTGGTGGGCTGATCAATCAAAAGCCCTGCATGTTCCGGATTGGCGAGCGGTAAACAATACGTGAAGTTAACTCACCTTTATCGTGGTGAAGTTAATCTCAGCCCCCCCTGAATCATCATTGCAAAAAGAACCACCAGACCGCAACCGATGACATTGAACCATAAAAATCCAATATCAGTCGTAAAATACAAATACACTACGACGGTTTCTGCTATGACCGCAGCTATAAAGACCGCATTTGCTTTGACAAAGCGAATGTAAAAAGCGACCAGGAAAATTCCGAGTATGGTACCGTAAAAGATCGAACCGATAATATTAACCAGTTGTATCAGGTTTTCAAAAAGAGTGCCAAAGGTGGCGAAAAGAATAGCCAGTAATCCCCAGAGCAAAGTAGCGGTTTTAGAAGCTCTGAGATAGTGGTTTGGTGTTCGTCCCGGTCGAATGGTTCTTTTGTATATATCAATGACAGAGGTCGTGGCCAATGCATTGAGTTCAGCGGCTGTAGATGACATGGCGGCAGAAAATATCACGGCCAGAAGTAAACCAATAACCCCCTTGGGTAGATGGTGAATAATAAAGTTGATAAACACATAATCTTTATCATTGGTTTCAGCAATCGGATCTGCCTGAGAAATCAGCGTTTTTGCCTCTTCACGCAGTGCACGTTCCTTTCCGTTGAGCTCGATAATCTGTTGGCCTATACCAGGGTCCTTCGATTGCAGATAGTCGAGTGATAGATTGGATTTTTGTTCGCTTAGCACAGCGTATTCCTGCTCAAGTTCAGAATATTCTCCAGCGTATTCACTAGACTTTACGATTTCTTCTCCCGCTGGATTGAAAAACAACGGAGACTGGTAAAACTGATAAAACACAAACACCATAACTCCCGTTAACAGAATGAAATATTGCATGGGGATTTTGAAAATGGCGTTAAAGATAAGTCCCATCTGAGATTGCCGAATCGATTGACCGGAGATGTACCGCTGCACCTGACTTTGATCTGTCCCGAAATAAGCCAGTGCCAGAAACAATCCGCCCGTAATACCGCTCCAGAAAGTATATCGGTTGTTCGGATCAAAACTAAAATCAAGCGCCTGAGTCTTACCGTGCAAATCAGCCAGGTCCCATGCATTGGCAAAGGTTAATTCACCTGGTAATGAATCGATCAACAAATAAAAGGCCAGAAACATCCCACCCATAATGATCATCATTTGATACCGCTGCGTGACGTTCACTGCTTTGGTTCCACCACTGACCGTGTATACGATCACCAATATACCGATAATGATGCATGTCAGATTAAGATGCCATCCCATGATGGTCGATAGTATTATCGCCGGCGCATAAATCGTAATTCCTGCTGCCAACCCACGCTGTATCAGAAAAAGAAACGAAGTAAGACTTCGGGTCTTCAAATCGAATCGGTTTTCCAGGAACTCATAGGCTGTATATACCTTCAGCTTATAATACAGTGGAATAAAGGTAATACACAGAATAATCATGGCTATAGGCAAACCATAATAAAATTGAACGAACTCCATGCCGTCCGCAAATCCCTGACCAGGCGTACTCAAAAATGTAATCGCACTGGCTTGTGTCGCCATGACACCCAGCCCTACAGTCAACCAGGAAGCTTCGTTTCCACCTCGTAGAAAGCCATCCAATTCTTTATTTTTACGGCTTTTCCATACCCCTACAACTACTATAAAACACAATGTACCAGCCAGCACCAACCAATCTAACCATGAAATCTGTCCACCCATTCGTCGTTGTTAATTTTGTTTCTTATTCAATGAAAGTATGTTCACAAACAGCTTGAAAGCACCTGGAACACCCGCTGGTAATTCCCTAAAAAAACTCAGTCCTGTATACACATAATAGCCCTGACCATATGGAGCAATCAATAAGCTTCCAGGTAAAAATTCCTCCCCGGGATCTTTAAAAGCAACCACCGTTTCAAATTCACCGCCGTAATCCCCCGGAAAATATAAGCCTCGCTCCTGCACCCAACCCTCAAAATCTTTTAAGGTTATGGCGTTTGGCTCGTTCAAGACTTTATGTTGTGGTTTTAAGATACGAACCGGAGAATTTTCATCCGTAACCCGGACCCGCGACAATTCTAATTTGAAAGGTGAAAAATTTTGCGTTTTAAGTCCTCGATTGGTATTGTATTGCAGCACCAGTGTACCGCCTTCATGTGCATATTGAAGCAAGTCCGGCATCACCGCTCCAATGTCTTCAATGGTATTCAAAGCCCGAATTCCCAGAACGATAGCATCAAACTCTGCCAGATCTTCGTGAGGTATAGAGCTAGTTGTAAGTATTTTACTCTGAATGCCGATTTCCGCCAGAAACCGGGGAATCTCATCTCCAGCGCCCTGCAAATAACCAATTTGCCGGACTCCGGAATTCACCTGAAGACTGACGACGGTAGTTTCAGCCGGTTGGAGAACGGTTTGCAGGGGGATATGCTCATAATCAATAAGGGTCATGGTACGATCATAGCTTTTCCCAGACTTGGTACGCACCACTGCCTGCACCGTCTCTCGTAGATCCTGATCCGGACCGGAAATTTCAAAGGAGTAATTGGCCAATGGTTCCCCTTCCAAGATATAATAAGCCGGTGTGCACGAAAAACCGACCGGCATAGACAACGTCAGCGTATCACCCTTTTGACGATCTGCGTGATGTGCATATACCTGAACACCCAGTGTTTTTGTGGCACCCTTTTGTAAAAACAAGATAGGGTTCTGCATCGTCAAAGTATACGCTGGAATAATTTCCACAGGCCGGTATATTTCTCCTCGATCTGGTCGTCCGATTACATTGACGACATCGCGGTTCAACACAATTTCCTGCCCACCTATTTCCAATTCAAAACGAGCCTTCAGATACCGGGGCGTTTCCGGCAGTCCAATCCGCTGCTCATCCGAGACATGATACAACCCCAGCGTATGAGGATAATTGAGCCAGTATGGATTTGTAAAGGGTGCATCCGCAGGAATCACAAATTCCATGTTCCCTGAATGGCCGATGTTTTTCTCGAGTGAAACATTGACAGGATATGCAACATCAAGAGGAAGTATTTCAATATTTTTGATTTTCATCGGTGTGGAAGATCGGTTGATCACCTCCCATTCGGCTGATACCTGCTCTCCGGGAATAAGATGGTTTTCAGAACTACGTACCTGTAGAAAAAGTCCAGAACAAGCTTGCAGAAGTTCCTCGCATTCCTGGAGTTTAGCTATTTTGAATGCGTTCTCAGGCATGGCTTGAATCAACTCATACAGCTTCATCAGTTGAAGTGTCACCGTCGAAGGATCTTCAAAATCGAAATCGGCCATTATTTTATCGTAAACCTGTTGTACCTCAGCGCCGCCGGGAACCCGGGACCAGCTGGTGTTTATGCCAGAAAACGGGTCATCGCCAGATGGTTTATCCCCTTTCAAAAACTCCAGATACTCTTTTTCTGTTCCCCTGGCTCCCACCCTGCCAAAACCCTGACAACGGTGTTGGCTTCTCGAAAGCGCCGAAATTTCATTGTTGGATTTTCCAAGAAGTGGGTAATAAACCCCCACATCAACTGAGGTCATCCCTGATTTATCCGCTTCTTCAAACTTTTCCTGACTACCATAAAACCACCAGGAGGTATTAAAGTAAAGCCGTCGAGGCTGCCACGGTTCCACCCACTTTAATTGGTCCGGGAAAACCGAAGGATCCCCTGCAAGATCAAAAGCATCGTAACTCAAGATTGCAGACCCCGTGTGATGCCCATGGGTGGTACCTGATGTACGATGATCAAATCTGTTTACGATAATATCCGGTCGAACTTTCCGTATTGCCCAGACTACATCATGAAGAACTTTTTCTTTGTTCCAAATATCAAAGGTTTCTTCCGGATTCTTGGAATATCCAAAGTCTACCGCACGTGTAAACATTTGAGTCCCGCCATCCACATCGCGGGCAGCGAGCAATTCTTCTGTCCGGATCACCCCGAGTAAAGGACCGATCTCCGGACCGATCAGGTTTTGGCCACCATCACCCCGGGTCAACGAAAGATAAGTGGTCTCATAATGTTTTTCATTGCTAAAAAAGGAAATCAAGCTTGTATTCTCATCATCCGGGTGTGCAGCTATATAAAGTACATTGGCTAAAGTACCCAGTTTTTCAAGCTTCTGGTATATTTCAGAAGAAGTCAGTTCCGGTGATTTTTGTGTAAACCCCAAAACAGGAAGTAACAATAAGATCAATAATGATCCAAGGTAACGAGACATAGCATTAATTTTATATTAGAAGGTGGAAGATAGAAAAATAAGCATTCGTTTAATAATGATGTGATAAATTTATCCCCGGGATAGAAACCGTCACAGCCGGATAGCGGCTGTACGGTTCAAGAAGGTGGGAAAACCAAATAAGGTTTCTGCATTCATCATTCTGTCAAAGCTTTTGAGGCTTACACTCATATTATTTTATATTTGCGAAAACAACAGGATAAGATAAATCATGTCAAAATACATCGTTTACAAGTTTGGGGGAGCATCTGTAAAAGATGCGGATGGTATCCACAATGTAGCAGATATCATCGAAGCTCAGAACAGTTCCAAATTAGTGGTTGTCATCTCTGCCATGGGTAAGACAACCAATACGCTCGAGGACGTCGTACGATATGCCCTTGACGACAAACCACAGGCTGAACAAGTCCTGGATCTGCTCAAACAATCCAGTGCTAAAGTTATTGAGGAACTCGAACTGGAGCAAGATCAGTATATCCACCAATTGGAAAAGGTTTTTGCTTCCGTGCGCGATTTTATACGACAGCTGGATACAGAAACAGCTACGTATGATTTCACCTATGACCAGATCGTATCGTGTGGAGAGCTCATTTCGACGCTGATCGTGGCTGCCTATCTGACACAAAAACGAAACATCAATCTTCACTGGCAGGATGCCAGACAAATTATCCGAACCAACAGCACCCATCGCGAAGGGCGAGTTAACTGGAATGAGACATCGTGGTTGTTTCAAAAAACGGTTATTCCGGCCTTTGACCAGCATAATATAGTTATCACGCAAGGATTTATCGCTTCTGATGACCACCAGCATGCTGTCACCTTGGGACGCGAAGGATCCGACTATACCGCTGCAATTTGTTCCTATTGCCTGGAAGCAGAATACATGGCCATTTGGAAAGATGTTCCCGGTGTGCTGACCGCCGATCCCAGGCTATTTGAGAATGTTTCATTGATCGATCGGCTGTCCTACCTGGAGGCGATCGAAATGACTTATTATGGCGCCAAGGTCATTCACCCCAAAACGATCAAACCCCTTCAGAATAAAAACATTCCGCTTAAAGTCAAATCTTTCATAAACCCCGAGGGGGCGGGCACCTTGATTTCAGGCGCATCAGAATTGCAATACCCGCCTGTGGTGGTTGTTGAAAAAAACCAACGGCTACTTTCTATAAGTACTCGCGATCTTTCCTTTGTGGCCGAACATCATTTGAGTAGGTTGTTCACGCTTTTTGATAAACACCGGATCCGGGTCAATCTCATGCGCAATACAGCCATTTCATTTACCGTGTGCATCACTGATAATCCCAACCGGATTACTCGTTTTCTGGAAGAAATCAAAGAAGAGTTTGACCTAGAGGATGAACGCAACCTGGAATTGATTACTATCCGGCATTACCAAAATCCCATCGTCGATGAGATGAAAAATGGGAAAGTGGTTCTTTTTGAAGAACGGATCCCGAAAACCGTCCAGCTGGTGCTCAAGGAGGTACCTGTCCTAAAAAGAAAAGCATAGAGTTGAAGAGCTTGGGAGCTTCGCTTTGGTTGTTGGACAGTAGAGATTTTACTATTCTTTAGTGGTATTATCGTTTGTAGTTGGGTTCTTGAGTGTGCGAGCAGTTCTCGAATTTACGGAGTGGCATAGCTCTGCTCAGCCTTGACAAACGATAGTGGATTTGTTTGTGGTTTAGTTCTTGCAAGGAGGGGAGTGCTCATGAACTGAGTCTTTCATCTTTCAGATTTCCTGCTTTCTTACTTTGAGCTTTTAGTTTGTGACTTTGACAGCCTCCAGGTTCCAGCTTTATTATGGTATTGAAAATGGTCTCCATTGAATTCTTTTGATAAACCGGGGCTTGAATTGATGTTCAATCCAATACTGAACATAAAACCGCTGTTGGCTGCAATACGTAAACCAGTCATCAAAATTATTGCATCCAGATAATCGGTACGCATTATTTTTCGGAACAAAGAGATACACAGACTGGGAAGGCTCATCATTGATTCTTATTTCAGCCAGGGGTTGCACCTGAATTACCATGCCTTGTTCAATATCTTTCGCAAACAACATATACCGGGTCGAATCGCGCCACAGCGCTTGCTGATATATCACACGACCAGTATGCAAAGGACCACCCAAAAAATTTTTCTGAAACAATGATTCGACAGATTGCCAGGTTTGGCCTGAGAAATCAAACTGCTGGTATTCAACAGTCCCGGCCACATTTTCCACAAAAAAATAATGACTCGAGGAGTCAGCAGCCTTCGGATTGGGCAATGAAAATATCTCCGTTTTTCTCACAGTATTCTTCATGGCCATCTCCTCTGTCACAGATACTGCATCTGTTAACGAATTGTCAGGGTCAGTATTACAAGACGTTAAACACAGCAAAATGATCAAACTTAAAGGATAAAAACCGTTTTTCATAAATAAGAATGTGATATACTCGATACAATATTATTAAATTTTATCTTTGTATCGGTAAATAATGGTCAGAATGAAACAATTGGTAATTTTAATGCTGCTGATGGGATGGATTACCGTCTCCTGTGTCTCCTCAAAAAAGCACGAGGCCTTGCAACGCAGATACCAGTCCACAGACCGTCGTCTGGCAGAATTGAAAAAAACCAATGAGTTCCAGGCAGAGACCATAACTGAACTCCGGCAACGCATTCAGATCCTGGAAGATTTACGTAAAGAGCTCACGACGACCAAAGAAAAGTTTGCAGCATTGCAGGGAAGTCACGACCAACTCAGACAAGCTTACGACAACGCACTGGAAGAAAAAGATAAGCTTATTACAACGTATTCCGAAGATATGGCAGCGTTTTCCAGAGAATTAGCGAATAAGGAAAAAAGCCTTGAACAACAACGCTCCCGTCTGGACAGCCTGTCCAGGGATATTGACCGCCGGGAAGCAACCCTTCTTCAGCTCAAAGAACAATCACGTCAGCAACAGATACGAATGGATACCCTTCAGTCCACGATCACTCAAGCATTGAACAACTTTTCAGGCAGTGAGCTCTCCGTACGGGAAGAGGGCGGCAAAATATATGTTTCGCTCAGCCAGGAATTACTCTTTGGCAAAGGAAGCAATGTCATTGACAATAAGGGCCGGCGGGCGTTGATACAACTGGCTGGTGTCCTCCGGGATCAGACCAATGTCAATATTAATGTAGAAGGTCATACTGATTCGGACGGTACTCCCTTTCGCAACTGGCAACTGAGTGTAGAACGTGCGACTGCTGTCGTTCAGATACTTACCGCGAACGGACTGAATCCCGAACGGATCATTGCTTCCGGCCGCGCGTTTTACGATCCGGTAGCACCCAACGATACAGAAGAAAATAAAAAATTGAATAGAAGAACAGAAATCATTCTGGAACCTAATTTGGAGATTTTATACGAACTTTTTAACAGCGAACGAAGTTAGTAGTATAGCTTCTTTGGTTTATGCCAGACCTTCGACGAATTCCTTTTGATCTCATCCGGAATTCCGGGTTGGGATGGTAATCTTTCCCACTGGCATAAACCATTTTTTTTTTACACCATGGAATTGCATAAGTTTCTAATGAAATACTGGATCTTCGCTTCGATATCATTCTTCCTACTAACATCAAATTGTCAATCTATCAAAAACCTCAATGCCATTCCGGAATCTGATCGATTACTGAGCTATAAGCGGACACCATGTTTTGGTTGGTGCCCGACCTATGAGGTTACCGTTTTAAAAGATGGTACCAGTTATTTTTCAGGTCTGGCTTATGTTCCTTACCTGGATACAGTCCAATTTGATCTGTCTCCCGAAGCCTTTCGAAAAATTAATGCCATCCTCCGTCACCCGGATTATCTCAATCTTACTCTGGATGAACCGGAGGAATATGTTACTGACATTCCCGGTCTAAATTTTCAGGATTATAAAAATCACCGGCAATATGAACTTGACGTGATTATTCCAGATGCGATAAAGCTCATCGTGGAAAGAATCGACCGAGATCTCGAAAAACATAAACTCATTTACCACAAGGAACACTACCCTATGATCCGGCAAGAAATCCTGATCGAATTAAAACCAAATAAGGATCCTTATTCTCTGGATGGTCCGGACACCTATTATCAACTTTCTTACCAGGATCACGTAGGGGCTCATATTCACAAATATGAATTATTCTGTGCCCAAGATAAGATTTCCCGGGCCCTGAAAGCTATAAAGGAACGAAGCGGTGTCCGGGAAGCACAGATCAATCATATCCTGGAAAGAAGATAATCGGTCCAGTTCCAGACGAAACACACCACGTTTGTTATCCGGACAACAACAACCAGGGCACTATCTTTAGGTCAACATATTCCGGGGTCAGCGGAGATTAGCTTTGGGAGTATGGTTTGGTTTCTCATTCCATGAAGAGCTGTTCGATTAACACCACTTCTTTCAATGATTATACAATTAATTATGTAAATTTATTCCAAATTGAACGAAAGTCAAACCATAGATCCACTAAAGTCAATTTAGTATCAATATGCGTCAAATTCTTACAACAACATGCATTTTTTTGCTTGCGACTGCGTTGTATTCTCAAACGATCTCCGTCGGAGCAGCAGTTAAGGACATCACGCCGGATCCTATTCTGCCGGTTTCAGGTGGCGTGGGTACTCCGCAGCGTGCACACATACGGAAAGGAAACCTCACCGTAAGAGCTATGGTAATTGTTCGTGATACGACCAGAGTAGCTATTGTTGGCATCGACAATCTTGGGTGGCCGGCCCGCTTAGGGGATGAATCACGGAAATTAATTCCTGATATTCCTCCCAAAAACATTCTCATTGGCGCTACACATACACACAGCGCGCCGGATGCATATGGTTTTCCCGATAAAAATGGAGAATCGACTGTAAATAGGGAATATCTAGCGTACTGCATCCAACAAATAGCGGCTGCTGTAAACGAAGCTCTTGAGAATGCCCGGCCTGCCACGCTGAAAATTGCAGTCGGAGAAGCAAAAGGAAAGATAGCTTACAATTACTACGCACCTCAGTTATATGATCCCCGATGTGGTGTTATTCAGGCGATATCCAGTGAAAGTAATCTGGTCATCGGAACCCTAGTAAACTATGCTATTCACCCCGAAGTCATAGGTCCGGGTCAGAACATACTATCGCCCGATCTTTGTGGGCCGTTGTATGAACGGATTGAAAAAAAAGTTGGAGGCGTAGCCATATTTATGAATGGTGCACAAGGAGGCATGGTCACTGCTGATAACCGCAGACCTGGTGGCAATGAGTCCAATACCTGGAAAGAATGCCAGCGCATCGGCCATTTACTGGCAGATGAAGCACTGCGAATTGTAGAACCTGCAACTCCTGATCAACAACCTGCTTTGAGCATCACATCCCATACGACTCGGTTTCCGGTAACATCTCCGTTGATGAGACAGTTGATGGATGCCGCATCCTATGGTATTCGTATAGGCACGGAGTATTATGTCGAAACTGAGATTGCACGGATAGATATAGGTGCAGCGCAGATCCTAACGATTCCCGGGGAGGCATTACCCAATATTGGGTATTATTTAAAGCGCAAAATGAATACGGATTTTCCATTTCTTTTCGGACTGACCAATGATGCTTACGGTTATATATTGACCAAAGAGGATTATGACAGTTTTAAGCGATATGAGTATGTGACCAATACTAGTCTGGGGGAACAAACCGGAGATATTCTCATTAACACCTGTATTGATTTACTTCACAACCAAAATCCATAAATATAAAGCCATAAATCGTGAAACTCCACCGTTTTTATCTCATCCTATTTTCGATACTGGTATCCACCCTTTGTCTCAGCTGTCATTCCGGCAAAAATCTATCAGGAACAGCCTATTATAATTATGATCAGACCGCTCCACTCAATCTGACGACTCGATCCACCAGTATTCTGGGAGATACCTTTTACGAAATTGAATTTACAAGTACGCATCATGAAGCGGTGACCGGAATCCTGTCATATCCCGATGTTGTCGGTCCACCGCTTCCCGTCATTATCCTCGTCCACGGCCTCGGAGATCACAAGAATGTAGACTACATAGCTGGAGGGGAAGCTATCCTGAGAGAGGCAGGCTATGCTGTCCTTCGAATAGACTTGTATAATCATGGTGCACGGAAAGAGGCTGACTTTGATTTTTCCTTTGACGGATCCACCCGCTATCGCAGTCGGGAAGTGATTACGCAAAGTGTGTTTGATTTACGACGAGCCCTTGATTTTATCGAAACCAGGCCAGAACTTGATCCGCATAGAATTGGGTATTATGGAATCAGCCTGGGCGGTATCATAGGAACCATATTTGCCGGCGTAGATGAGCGGGTAAAAGTGCCGGTGATTACACTGGCTGGAGGGCGGCTCAACTTAATGTATGGCATTCATGCACTGACCAAAGAAAATAAAAATTATCTGAGTACCATTGATCCGATCCATTTTGTCAAACAAATCGCTCCACGTCCTCTTCTTATGATTAATGCTGAACAAGATGAAGTCATCCCACCAGCAACTTCTAAATTTTTATATAAAAAAGCCGGTCAGCCAAAAGATATAATATGGTACCCGGCTACTCACCGCACTATTCCGATAGAAGAAGCCTATAAAGCAGGATTAAACTGGTTCAGACAACATCTATGACCATCTGATTCAGAACCAGCGGATTCTCCGGTTTACTAATAAAATCTCCTGGAGAAAGATTGCATTAAATACCATTCAGATCCATGAAAACTAATTAATTTCGAAATGTTATTCGATTCTTTTCGGTTAAGAACACCCCCCTGAATGAGGGATGATATCCGTCAAATTTTGCTCATAAACAATTGATCGTGTATTATTTGCATCCAAAACAAAGCTGCTGTAGTGCATAGTTCAGGTCAAATCCATCAATTCATTTTATATAAAATATACAATCTGTTTTCTATTGTCGACAGAGTCGGTATATTTATATCGCCCTTGGAGAAATGGGACAAATTTCCCTCTACTATTCCTGACGGCCATAATGAAACAATCGTATGTCATTCGAAATCATATTAGTATTTGGTTTGTTGGCTTTGGCGTTTTTCTTATTCACGACCGAATACATCTCCTTTGATATATCTGCACTCATCATTCTGGTGCTGTTGATGTCTACGGGAGTTTTGGATTTGAAAGAGGGATTGGCAGGTTTTAGTCATCCGGCCACGCTAACGGTCACATTTATGTTTATACTTAGTGAAGGCATACGTAGTACAGGGGTGCTTGGAGTCGTTGGTGATTACTTCACGCGCAAAATTCAAAAAAACTTTTGGTCGGGTCTCTTTCAGATGCTGCTGTTTGTAAGCTTTGCGTCGGCGTTTATCAACAATACCGCCGTGGTAGTCATCTTCATCCCCATCGTAATCGGTATTGCCAGCAAGATCAATGTCAGTCCATCCAAACTTCTGATGCCGCTGTCCTTCGCCGGAATTTTAGGTGGGATATGTACCTTAATAGGAACCTCTACCAATATTCTGGTCAGTTCGATCGTCCAGGACCAGGGGATGGAACGCTTATCTATGTTTGAGTTTAGTCCCATGGGCGTCATTTTATGGGGTGTTGGATTGATCTATATGATCACCGTGGGGATTCAATGGATTCCGTCACGGCGTAAAAATGAAGAATTGACGAGCGGATATAACATCCAGAATTACCTGACAGATGTTATTATAGAGCCGGGTAGCAATCTGATCAATGAGGTTTTTGACCAGGAAATTCTGACCAATCGACTGGACCTGGATGTGCTGCGAATATTCAAAGACGACATTGATTCATCGGCACAGAGAACCAAAGTACTCATCGAACCCGGTGACATACTTCGGATCAGAGGCAGTGCCAACGAAATAAAGAAATTGATCAACCGGGATGATATTTCCTTAAAACCATCCAACAAATGGCGGGATTATGACCTCAAACGGGGTCGGGACACCCTGGTCGAAGCAGTAGTGGCCCCGGATTCCCCTTTGGTCGGGCGTAGCTTAAGCAACATCAATTTTACAGATCGCAGCAAAGCGATTCCATTGGCCATCAGACACGATGGGGAAACCGAGCGGGAAAACCTTCAAAATATTAACCTCAATGCCGGCGATGTCATTCTGCTCATCATGAGTCGGGAACAACTGGCCGAAGTAGATGCGGATCCTTCGTTCGTTGTCGTGTCAGAAGTGGGAATAAGCCCCAATCGGAAAAACAAAACATGGATTGTTCTGCTGACTTTACTGGGGGTGGTCATCACAGCAGCGCTCAACATCTTTCCTATTGTGGTCAGTGCAATTATCGGCGTCATCGTTCTCATTCTCACGAACAGCGTCACCGCCGAAGAAGCTTTTAACTCTGTCAACTGGAAAGTAATTGTATTACTCGCAGGGGTCATCCCGCTTGGCACAGCCATGGACAAATCTGGTGCTGCACAGTTCATCGCAGAAAAAGTAGTTTTCATTCTGGATGATTTTGGACCAAGAGCGGTATTGTCCGGATTGTTTTTGCTGACGATGGGCATCACTGCTCTCATGTCCAACAATGCCTCCGCAGCCCTACTGATTCCGATTGCATTGAAGACCGCAGAACATCTCCATGTTAACCCATACCCATTTATTTTTGCGGTCACCTACGCTGCCTCGCTGAGTTTTATTACCCCATTTGGCTATCAGACCAATACACTAATCTATGGAATCGGCAAATACAAATTCACAGATTTCACTAAAATAGGTGCCCCCTTAAATATTATTTTCTGGATCTTAGCCACCCTGCTAATCCCATTATTTTGGCCTTTTTAAACAATCTCAAGAGCTTTACGTCCGCTTCGTAAAAATCGTCGTGGAACGAGATACCATTGCCAATCACCTTGGGTGCCTCAAAATGTTCTTCGATTCTTTTCGTCAAAACTTTTGGTATGGAGGCTGCACCTTCGTTTTATCCCCGGTCATGTTTGACTGCCTTCAGAATCTCATATGATCTTATCAAATGCAAATGGTATGGTACGATCAGACTAATTGCAAAAAGCGTGGAACAATCCCATCAAATTTCGTCCACTTTGCCGGAGTAACTCAGGGGTTAATTCCATCGCTTCATCAAGAGTCATTGGACGGTTTACGATCGAGAACAACGCCGTAATTCCATACGGATATAGTTGGTCACTTCCCGGACCCAACGTTCCCGCGAGGCAGATCACGGGTTTATTGTACTTCTGCGCCAGCTTACCCACGCCAGAAACTACCTTGCCATATATAGTCTGACGATCTACCTTACCTTCGCCGGTGATGATGAGGTCGGCCTTTTGAATGTGCCCTTCCAGACTGATTAAATCTTTGATTAGTTCAAAACCGGAAGCAAGTTCTACTGAAGGGAATGCCAAAAATCCGGCACCTAAGCCCCCCGCTGCTCCTGAACCTGGTATTTCAATAATGGAATGTCCCGCTGCCTTTTCAAGAAGTTGCCCCCAGTGTTCAAGACTGGCTTCCAGCAGTGATAGCTGCTCGGGATGTGCTCCTTTTTGTGTGGCATAAATTTGAGTTGCACCCTGAGTCCCCAACAAAGGATTGGTTACATCACAGGCGATTTGAAAATGAGCGTCTTGCAGACGATCATCCAGTGTGGTAAGATCGACCGAGGTCAGATGAATCAGATTGCCTCCACCCTTTATACTTCTTTGTGTATGGGTCGGATCGGGGACGAATGTAGCTCCGAGAGCTTCCAGCATACCAGCACCACCATCGTTGGTAGCACTCCCCCCTATCCCTATGATAAATTGTCGGCACCCTCTGTCCAGGGCATCCAATATAAGTTCACCAGTTCCATAAGTAGTAGCAATCATCGGATTGGCTTCATCCGTCCCGATCAATTCCAATCCGGATGCCGCTGCCATTTCGATCACCGCGGTCCGGCTTTCCTCAATCATACCATAAGATGCTTCTATAGGACGCATGAAGGGATCATGAACGATGGCATTACAATAGCTGCCATCCATGGACTCGATCACAGCTTCCACCGTTCCCTCGCCACCATCCGCCAAAGGGAGATTTGTCAGGCTTGCTGTGAAGCCGCTTTCCAAAATACCGTCCTTCAGATGTGTACAAATCTGAGGAGCCCGTAGACTTCCTTTGAATGAATCTGGTGCAAGTAAGATATGGATATCCTTACTCATTGGTCCAGTAGTCTACTACGACTGCTTTTTCCAGATGCGGTTTGAGAACATCAACAAATGCTTTATGCTCCGGATGGGGCAAGTATATGGCTCGATCATCTTCGCTTTCAAACGTAACTAAAAAGCAATGGGTGAGTCCGTCATTGAGGCCTTCCGGGCTGTTGTTAATCCCCCATTCATAATCTTTGATTTGCGGTATCTTTCCAGGTAAAGCAGAAAAAGCTTCTTCTACTTTTCGGATATCGGCCGGTGTGGCGTCTTCTTTAAAACCAAATAAAACGACGTGTCGTAATTTTTTGTCTTGACTGGCTTGCTCTGGATTGTTTGATTTACTCACGAGTAATTTTTGAGACGAATTTTGAGCTTGGGTAGTCGTACTGAAGAATCCTCCGGAGAGCATAAAAAATACGATCAGGCTTAATAGGGACTTTATCATTGATAAATATATTTTATAAAGTGGTTCGACGTATGGAAGAAATATCACATCGCCTAAAATATAAAATATATTTTTAAAAAGATTGAGATCCCAAACCAATTGGTTCAAAAAGAAGAAATAATAGATTTGGCAGTTCCAGACGGACCGCCAAATCTAAATATATATTTTCTTTTATTGGTGAAACGCATCATTATGTACTAATGGTGCTCCGCAAGAAGGACAGGTTCCCTGAGCATTTCCACCTCCACCGCAGCCTGCACTGCAAATGTAGTGCGTAGTTCCCCCTGATCCTCCCTGAGGTGATGCGGAAGGTACTGCACCCGGCGTATTGAACACACTGGGGTATTTCTGTCCCGAGGGCTGACTTCCTGCGCCGGCTGCTCCTGGAGCACCCTGATTGGCATGAAATGCATCATTGTGGGACATAGCAGCACCGCAGGAAGGACAAGGGCCTTGTGCCGCTCCGCCACCACCACATCCTGCGCTGCAGACATAATGAAAAGAGGCATTTCCGGTGACTGCCGGCGCAGCTGTACCGGAACCGGATTCCTGACCGAGTGGTGTAATTTTTGATGAAAAAGAACCTTCATCATCCGTAATGATCTGAGGTCCCGGGTCATTGGCACCCTGGTTAGCGCCATGGAATGCTGTATTATGAACCAATTCTTCCCCGCAAACCGGACATGGTCCGGCGGCATCAGCACCACTGCCTTCACAATTATTCACACAGATATAATGAAAATCTGAATTACCAGAAACTGTTGTAGCATTGTTTGGTTGATCGCCCATCGGATTACTTTCTGGAGCACTGAGGGTCGTTGACGTATTCGATGACGTGTTTCTTTCGGCTTCTCCACCATCGCGACAAGCAAAAATGCCCATGGAGATCACTGCAATGAGTGCTACTAAACGAGCAGGAACAAAATTATGACGTAACTTAAAATTCATAGAGTAAAACTTTCTGGTTTCAATTAATTAATTTGTCTAATTCAACGGCAATTTTGTGATCTTGTTTTGTCAAAATGATTTTATTCCGGGAAAGTCATCTGGTTCTTCCTGATGTCAGGGGTAAATCTGTCGCTCATCGGTAGCATGATCTTCAAAATTGACATCTTCACACGTCAGATTTCCCGCAATGCCCCCCAGGTAACAAATCGTATTGCAATCTTGATCCACAATTTCGCTGGTCAGGTCTGCTCCACAATTTTCAGGATGAATTACAAATACTTTTTCACCGTTGAACTGATATTCCAAGACACGACTTACCGAGGGACAATCCTCTTTTTCCAGTTGATCAATTTTATCTTTCACACAATCGGGCACTACATGCTCTGGATCATCTTTATCGCACCGGATCGCAAACATGATAAAAGTCAAAATACCGCTAAATAAAATGATTTTCATAAGAACTCACATTGAAATTATAGCATAAAATAAGTTTGGCCGACCTTGCATCTCGAAAAGCACTGGATCTGATTTACAAAAAACAAAGTTCTAATTTTCAAAACGAAACCCCGAACCAATTTGTCCAGACCTGTGTGTTAAAATACTACTTTCTTTAGAGCAAGGGAGATACCAACCGGGCCACCCGCTCGAGGAGGTGGATGTGTCTGGGCCGACTTTTCCATTCCTGCAAATCTATCTCACTCGCATGTTTCACGTCATCAAAAAAGATTTGTCGCATACGTGCAGCGTCCTCTTCATCGTAGATAATAGCATTCACCTCAAAATTCAGATCGAAACTACGAATATCCATATTCGCCGTGCCGATCATCACGATCTCACCATCAACCACCATGGTTTTAGAGTGCACAAAACCTTTTTTATACCGATGAATGTGTACACCCGCTTCCAGCAACTCCAGATAATAGGATTGCGCTGCTGAATTAACCACGATGCTGTCCCCCACAGCTGGAATCATAATATGCACATTCACGCCACTTTTAGCTGATATCACCAATAAGTCCATCAAGCTTTCCCCCGGGATAAAATACGGCGTAGTAATTAATATTTCAGATTTTGCCAGCATGACTCCCTGTAGTATCGAATACAATATTGCCGGAGAATCAGAATCAGGTCCGCTGGCCACAATCTGCATGTAGCGGTCTTCCGGGTGTTTGATATCGGTAAAATCAGGAAAATAATCTTTCGTGGGTCCTAGACTATCCTCAGCACAAAAGTTCCAATCTCCCATAAACAAATACTGCAGGTGATGAACCACGGGGCCGGACATATAAAGGTGCATATCTCGCCAATAAGCCGGTTCATTATCCCCCTTGTAGTTGATGTAATCATCGCTGACATTGATCCCGCCCACAAAAGCCTCCCGACCATCCACTACTATAATCTTCCGGTGGTTCCTGTAGTTGATGCGATTGGCCAGAAAAATTAATTTGATTTTATAAAAGGGAACTGCATGAACCCCGGCTTCCCGAAGTTCTCCAACCAACTGACGCCTGATCTTCCGGCTGCCAAAATCATCGTACACAAATCGGACGATCACCCCTTCTTGGGCTTTCCGTTTGAGTACTTCTGCGATTTCACGGCCGATCCGGTCCGGCTCGTAAATGTAATACTCCATATGAATATGATCCTGAGCCGATTCCAGTACTTCAATCACTTTGGGAAATTTTTCCTCGCCGTTGACTAATATTTTGGTCGAGTTATTCCTGGTGATGGGACTGAGTTCTTCATGCAGGACCAGTTTAGCCAAAGCTTTATTTTCTCTGAGCACTTCATTCCCCGTTTCCATGATTCGTTGGGACGACTTCAAGATCTCCTTTCTCAACCATTGATCAAGATCGACATCCTTCACCAGTTTTTTACTGTATATCTTCCGGTTGCGATAATTGACCCCGATTGAAAAATACAAGATAATACCGACGATGGGAAGGAAAACAACCAGCAGAAGATAGCTCATGGTTTTGGTTGCGCTGCGGGTATCATAAAGTATTCGGATACAAACGAAAATAAGAACAGCGATATAGACGATTTCTCCGAGTAAAAACCAATTCATTCTTGCAATATATAGAAAAGAATGAACTTTAAATGACATAAATATGTTTATTGAGCACCGTGTCAAAACAATACAATGAAAAATACTATGAAAATTTTCACCTATTTATTGACTGTTCTCTTTTTGTGTGGCTTTATGATGCCATCCATGGCTCAGAGTGGCACAGATGATTTCCCGACCGATGATGTACAGATCAAATTGGCCATCAAATCAGCTCCGTCTGACAAAGCGGAAGGAGCTAAAGTATTGGGTTATAATAAAAAGGGGGAAATCGTGGTTCTCCGCCAAGGGACCAATGATCTGGTTTGCCTGGCCGATGACCCATTCAAAAAGGACATTCACACGGCTTGTTATTTCAAGGAATTGGAACCTTTTATGGCGAGAGGACGGGAACTTAAGGCAGAAGGTGTCAGCACCAAAGAAATGAGAAAAATCAGGGGGGAAGAAGCTGCATCGGGGAAGTTACAACTCCCTGAAAAACCGGCAACGCTTTTTGTTTTTGATGCCGATGAAGAAGCCGTTGACCTATCCACGGGCGATGTGGCAGAAAGCCGGATCAGATCCGTCATATACGTTCCATATCTGACTGGTGAAGAAAGTGGCTTGCCGACCAAACCGGTCGGAGGCGGATTACCTTGGTTAATGGATGCAGGGACGCATAGAGCCCATATTATGATTACGCCGGCGAAATAGATAATAAGTCAAGAATTTCTTTTCTACTTTGCCTTGACGCAAAGTAGAGCAAAAGTCAAGAAAAAACGAACGCTCACCCGCTATGCCGCACCCGCACCCACCCGTTTTTTCCAGGCAGCCCACCACAAGCGTCGAGCTCACGTTGATCTTGGGGACGAGGCAGCCCACCCTGAGCAGAGGTGCTCTAATACACTGGTTCATAATTTCACTATCCCTTAACGAATTTCCAATAAAACACTGATATAAGGATAATGGCTTTAATTCACATCCGGGTATCTTGGTAGTTTCTTCTGAATTTGATTGGCACCAAAATATCACAACTACAAATAACAGCCAGACAATATTCATAACTCTTTTTCCAATCGGTAATACACCAAAATAGGATTATCACCTTCTTTCACATCCAACCCTTTAAAACGTTCAGTACCTTTTTCATTCCGCTTTAGGTAGTCAATAACGTTTAATGGTTCAGCTGCAATCACAAAATAATCATCTGTAAAACCGACAAAAATACCCGATATAAAATCACTGTTCCCAATGTTCTCCGAGCTCAGCGATGTCCCAGATGTCTTCGAATAGATACAAAATTCCTCTTTATCTTTGAATAAATAGGAAAACCCTAAAAACAAATCAGTTTCATGCAGCCTATCCAAATAGGTTTTGCGTTTACCATCCTGCCAAAGTTTGGCAATCTTCCTATTATCATCCGATTGTAACTCCTGCTCTGTAAGATTATACTTTCCGAAGTCTACTTTGTACTTAACCTGAAGTCGATCTTGTTCATCGAGGGTATAAAGATTATTCTCAAATATTCCTGCAAAAAGAACATGCTCATAAGAACCTGAACTAACTGGATCGAACGTAGACACGCTTTCAAAGCTAATGCTATAGGGAATATATTTATTCTGGATCTGCTGAAAATCTTTATCTAAAAGTACATAAAGAGCAGTTGTATCATTTTCCGGATAGTTTTTGTAATTTGCTTGTACAAGCCATTTATTGTTAGAAAGTTTATTGAAATGGTGGTAGAGCCTATGCAGAATTTTGTGTATGAATCATAGGGAATCAATAGTTTCAAAAATGATTTATTTTATTCGATCTTCAAAATAAATGTACAATTGGTTATAAATTTTATTCCAGCCACTTC
>NZ_JAHVHU010000006.1 GCF_019802045.1 Membranihabitans marinus
TTTTTAACCAACTGACTATCTTATTCCCGGATCGGGTGAAAGTCATAAAATGATTATTTAACTTTACTCATGAAATCAGAATCAATTTTGAGCGAATACACAAAATTTTAAACAAGCCCGAGGGTATCCAATGGTTTCGAAGAAGCAGCACCCAGCACCCAGCACCCAGCACCCAGCATCCAGCATCCTGTTTCTAGCATCCAGCCTCGAGCCTCCAGTGCCAGTTTCCAGCATACAGCTTCGGACTAAATACACCGGGCTTTACAATCCGTTCTCCCAAGTACTTTGTCAAGTCCTCGGAATTCATAGGCTTGCAAATCCCTTATGTCCAGTCTTCAAACCACAACCTACAAACGGCCGTATTCGTGCGCTAAAGCCTTAGCGTCGGTGCAAGACCCCCTAAAACTCCAAATGCTGATGTCCCTTGGTCTCCAAATTTGTATGTCCCATTAATTTGAGATCAACAGCCCTTGCTGCTTCCCGGCCTTCCGAGATGGCCCATACAACCAGACTCTGTCCCCGTCGCATATCACCGGCAGCAAAAACATTTTCGACCGAAGTCTCATAGTTATCTGTCTTGACATTCCCCCGGCTATCCAGTTCGAGTCCCAACTGTTCTACCACGCCTTCATGCTGGGGATGGACAAAACCAATGGCCAACAATGCCAAGTCACACGGTAGTACCCGCTGGCTGCCTTCCTTCTCGACAAATTCATTTCGGCCGGTGTCTTCATTTTTCTTCCATTCAATATCGACCACTTCCAATCCCTTCACACGGCCCTCGCCGTCATCTATAAATTTTTTCGTCAGTACAGCCCAGGAACGGTCAGCACCCTCTTCGTGAGATGAGGAGGTTCTCAGCATCAATGGCCATCTGGGCCATGGCGTGGACTCGTGGCGCTCTTCCGGAGGTTTGACTAACAATTCCAGTTGCGTAACGCTTGCCGCCTTATGCCGGTTGGATGTGCCCACACAATCCGATCCCGTATCCCCTCCACCGATCACCACGACATGTTTGTCTTTGGCATGAATCACTTTATCTCCAATGGGCTTTCCGGCGACCCGCCGGTTGTTTTGTTCCAAAAAGTCCATCGCAAATTCCACACCTTCCAGGTCACGACCCTTGATCGGCAAATCCCGGGGTATCGTAGAACCGCCGGTAAGCACCAGGGCATCGTATTCATTTTGCAATTCTTCCACCGCAATATTAACGCCTACATTAGCATTCGTCCGGAATTTAATCCCTTCAGACTCCATCACCTTGATCCGACGTTCGACCACAGATTTCTCAAGTTTAAAATCAGGAATACCATACCGCAGTAACCCGCCCACTTCATCATTGCGTTCAAAAACCGTGACAGCATGACCAGCCTTGTTCAATTGGGCTGCAGCCGCCAGACCAGCGGGGCCACTCCCCACCACAGCCACCTGCATACCGGACCGTACTACGGGTGGTTCAGGTCGTACAAATCCACGATTAAAGGCCTCTTCAGCAATACTTTTCTCGATGTGTTCGATGGTCACTGGTGGTTGATTTATCCCCAATACGCAGGCCGATTCACACGGTGCCGGACAAATTCTCCCTGTGAATTCCGGAAAATTATTGGTTGTGGACATGATTTCATAAGCCTCCTTCCAATCTCCTCGATATACCGCATCATTAAAGTCCGGAATAACATTACCCAACGGACAACCATTGTGACAAAAAGGAATGCCACAATCCATGCAACGCGCTGCTTGATTTTGTGTTTTATCTTCAGGAAAATCCAAAATAAATTCCTGATAATGCTCTATTCGCTGGCTGACCGGTTCTTTTTCCGGTAATTCTTTGGTGTATTTTAAAAATCCTTTGATATCGCCCATGAATTAGTATTTAGAACGCTGCGCTCTTGGGACGCTGCGCTTTGGTTATTGGTTATTGTGTTATTGTGTTATTGCGTCTACCCTCTACTGACTATCGACTACAAACTATAAACCCGCTCCGCTATTTTTTCTTCCTGCTTCTCTTCCAACACTCTCTTCAAATCTTTCGGCATCACCTTCACAAAATATTTCTTGAGTTGATCCCAATCTTGCAGGATGGCCAATGCCTTGCTGGAAGAAGTGTAATTAAAATGATTACGCAACAACTGCCGCACGGCAATCAAGTCCTCACCAGCAGGTCGTTCTAAATCGATCATTTCCCGATTGCAACTCAGGTGAAACGTTCTGTCCCGGTCGTAGACGAACGCTGTTCCTCCACTCATACCTGCGGCAAAATTCTTACCCCAGGTGCCGATGTTAATCACCATTCCACCGGTCATGTACTCACAACCATGATCTCCGATACCTTCCACCACAGCTTTCACCCCAGAATTCCGAACTGCAAAGCGTTCTCCGGCCATCCCATGAATGTACGCTTCACCGGATGTCGCCCCATACAGCGCCACATTACCAATGATGATGTTTTCTGAAGGCTCAAAAACAGATTTTCGGTCTGGGGTGGCAACCAAGACAGCACCAGACAGTCCTTTTCCAAAATAATCATTGGATTCGCCCTCCAGGCGAAAAAGTAGACCCCGTGCAGAAAAGGCACCAAAGCTTTGCCCGGCGCTGCCCCGGAACCGATACTCTATCGTTCCCGGAGGCAATCCTTCTGCACCATACATCTTAGAAATCTTATGGCTCAACATAGCTCCGGTCGCCCGGTCCGTATTTCGAATCGTGAATTCACCCGTGATTTTCTTCCGCTGTTCCAACGCCAGCTTGGAATGGATGATTAACTGACGGTCAAGCACTTTATCAATCTTATGATCTTGCTTTTTCGTCCTGTACAACCCAACCGATTCATCTACTGGCTCTTTATAAAGAATCGGGCTCAGATCAAGATGCTTATATTTCCAGTGGTCAATATCTTTTTTCATTTTTAACATCTCCACTTTCCCGACCATTTCATCCACTGTCCGAAACCCAAGATTTGCCATAATTTCCCGAAGCTCGCGCACCATATAAGTGAGCATATTAATGACATGATCCGGATCCCCTGTGAAGCGCTTTCGCAATACAGGATCCTGGGTAGCCACGCCCACCGGACAGGTGTTCAAATGGCATTTTCGCATCATGATGCATCCTTCGACCACCAGTGCTGCGGTAGCCACGCCCCATTCCTCTGCACCTAGTAAGGTAGCGATCGCCAGGTCCCGTCCAGTTCTCATTTGTCCATCGGTCTGGACCACAACACGGTCTCGCAACTTATTCTTGACCAACGTTTGCTGTGTCTCAGCCAGACCAAGTTCCCATGGCAATCCGGCGTAGGATATCGAGGTCAGCGGGGAAGCACCAGTTCCCCCATCGTGCCCCGATATAAGAATAGCATCAGCGTGCGCTTTTGTTACGCCTGAAGCAATAATTCCGACCCCGGCTTTGGAAACCAATTTGACATTGATGCGAGCGTCCGGATTGGCATTTTTTAGATCAAAAATCAATTGTGCCAAATCTTCAATGCTATATATATCATGGTGCGGGGGTGGGGATATCAGCCCCACTCCCGGTGTAGAGTGTCTGACCCGTGCAATCCATTTATCAACTTTGTGGCCCGGCAACTGTCCTCCTTCGCCGGGTTTTGCTCCCTGAGCCATCTTGATCTGTATTTCAATGGCATTGGCCAGGTAGTGGCTGGTCACTCCAAATCGTCCCGATGCGACCTGTTTGGTTGCGGAATTCATATCATCGCCATTTTCCAGCGGTGTATACCGTATCTCATCTTCACCCCCTTCCCCACTATTGCTTTTACCGCCGATCCGGTTCATAGCGATGGCCAAAGTAGTATGCGCTTCAAAACTAATACTCCCAAATGACATCGCCCCGGTTACAAATCGCTTGAGAATGGTTTCTTCGGGTTCTACCTCCTCTATCGGGATAGAGCTCCCTTTACGGAAATCGAGGAGTCCTCGCAATGTCATCGCCTGACGGCTCTGGTCGTTGATCAGCTTACTATATTTTCTAAAGATCTCATAATCCCCTTTTCGGGTAGCGTACTGAAGTAAATGAATGGTTTGAGGATTGAAAACATGGTCTTCACCCCGACGTTTCCACTGATAAATTCCGCCTTCATCCAGGTCTTTTTTCACAATGGATGATTTAGGAAAAGCGTGATTGTGCCACTGCAGGATTTCCACAGAAAGTTCATCGAAGCCAATTCCTTCTATCCGACTAATGGTCCCTCGAAAACATTTGTCGACCACATGTTGATTAAGACCCAGAATTTCAAAAATCTGTGCGCCCTGATAACTTTGCACAGTAGATATCCCAATCTTTGACATTATCTTAAGTATGCCCTTTTCGACGGCTTTGTTGTATATATTGATGATGTTCTGCTGTAGTGGTAGAGGGCTTTCTGTCTCCACCGACAGTAAATCATCAAACGCGCCTTCCTTGCTCAGTTCTACCAAGGTCGCATAGGTTAGGTATGGATTAATAGCATCCACTCCATATCCGATCAGTGTCGCAAAATGATGTGTTTCGCGCACATCCCCTGCTTCTACCACGATCGAGGTGAGCGTGCGAAGCCCCTTTTGAATCAGATGATGATGAATCGCTCCGGCTGCCAAAAGCGTCGGAATGGGTGCTAAAGAAGAATCCGAGTTCCGGTCACTAAGAATTAGAACATCACAGTGGTTCCGTACTAGATCTTCTGCTACAGCACATATATGATCCAGCGCTGCTTCCAACCGGCCTTTCTGCTGATCAGAACGAAAAACCAGATCGATCACTCCCACTTTGTGATCCGGATGATTAATGTATTTTATTTTGTTAAACTGATCATTTGTCAGCACGGGAGAATCAAGCCGGATAAAAGAAGCAAGATCTTTTGTTGGTTTCAAAACGTTCCCGCTTTGTCCCAACTTGGTTTTCAGCGACATCACAGACCGTTCCCGGATAGAATCTATCGGTGGGTTGGTAACCTGAGCGAATAATTGCTTAAAATAATTAGAAATATGTTGTGCCCGGCTTGACAATACAGCCACAGGTACATCTGACCCCATGGATCCGACCGGGTCTTTTTTATGGATCACCATGGGCTGCAATAAGAACCGGATATCTTCTTTGGTCAGCCCGTGCATTTTTTGTTTTCGAATCAGCGTCCTGGAGTCGATTTCGACATACCCCGGAATGTGCAGCGGAAGATCATCCAAATTGATGCTGTGTTCATCCAACCAATCACGATAAGGTAATCGCTGACAGATAATTCTTTTCAATTCATCATCACCAATGATCTTTTTCAACTCCATATCTGCGATCAACATGCGCCCCGGCTGAAGCCGGCCTTTGAGAACTACATGTGCCTGATTTACGGGCAGTGCGCCTGCTTCAGATGCAACGATCAAAGTATTGTCTTCCATGAGACAGTATCTGGAAGGACGCAATCCATTCCGATCCAACGTAGCACCGATGAGGATCCCATCCGTAAAGCAAATGGAGGCCGGTCCATCCCAGGGTTCCATCAATTGGGAACTGTATTCATAAAATGCTTTTTTATAGTCCTCCATATGGGGATCGTGTTCCCACGCTTCCGGGATCATAAGCATTAATGCATGCGGAAGAGAATACCCATTGAGCACAAGAAATTCCAGTACGTTGTCAAAAGAACCGGAATCCGAAAGACCTGTCCAGATAATTGGCTTCAGCTTCTCCAGCTCGTGTTCGGTAAACACTTCGGATTTTAATATTTGTTCCTTCGCCTTCCACCAGTTGATGTTCCCCTGTATGGTGTTGATCTCTCCGTTGTGCGCTATGGATCTAAAAGGCTGAGCAAGTCGCCATTTGGGCTCTGTATTTGTCGAAAATCTGGAATGGATCAATGCCATGGCAGATTTAAAATCAAGATCAGACAAATCCAGGAAATACTCCTTGACCTGGTAAGTCGTCAATTGCCCTTTATAAATTATGGTCTTGTAGGATAATGAACAAATGTAAAATTGATCTGCCGTCTGTGGGAATGTCTGCCATATGTTGTGGCCTGTAAACTTACGCAGGATGTAAAGTCTGCGTTCCAGATCGGCCGGCTCCATATCTGTTTTGGGTTTGACAAATACCTGCTCGATCCGCGGTTCTACACTCCGGGGTACTTCCCCGATCACATCATGATCAACAGGAACTTTTCGATAACCGAGTAATTCAAATCCCGACTCATCAATGTAATCATTAAATAAGATACGACATTGATCACGCAGGTTTTTATCTCGTGGAAAGAAAAGCATTCCTACCCCATACTTACCAAATTCAGGCAATTCTACACCTTTTTCCCGACATTTCTTCACGAAAAAAGTATGTGGATTCTGGAGTAAAATACCAGCTCCATCCCCGCTTTTGGGATCGGCACCAATTGCCCCTCGATGCTCCATACAGCTCAACATAGACAACGCATCAAGAACCAGTTGATGGCTTTTTTGGCCATTGAGATTAGCAATCAAACCTGTCCCACAGGAATCTTTCTCCAGTTGTGGCGTATAAAGACTATGGGCGAAGGAAGTATTAGTAGCAGAGAATTGTTTCATATAGCGCAGAAGTTTTCCTATCGTTAATTATTTGGCAAAGATAAAACAACAATCGAAAACACCAGATCTATCAAGAGTTTATAATCATTATTTCCTTTGGCAAAGTTAGTAAAAGCAGAATAAATATACCTGTTTCTAAATTAAACAGGGATTATTAACGCATTTTTTCTTGGATTATTCTCAGTTGATTGGTACATCTACGCACCCTAAAAGACTTCTTTTTGCATCAAATTTTTCTCAAAATGAGGTGCTGCTATTTTTTCTGAAAAATATATTACAAATAATTTGCATATGTAAAATGCTCATCATATATTTGTTTCACAACACGTATAAAAATAAACAATAATATGTTATGTAAAGCTCCTGAAGGGGAGCAAAATTCTAGTTTAGGTTCTTTTAGGTTTTTTCATTCACAGAGTCAAGTTCATCAGAGCTTGACTTTTTTTTTCTCACGTCAGCTTAATTTAACCTAATTACTTACTACGCCACACTATGTTAACCCGCTTTATCCACCACGTCCATTTATTATAACACATAGCACGCAGTGTATTAATGGTTTAAACCCCAAAATTGGGCATATTACAAAGCCCAATTTTGGGTGACGTTTGACTTTTGACTCATACATCTGCTGGGTTCGGCGTTGACAAGGTTTTCCATTCTGATCAGCCAAACCCCAGTCATGATTATTTTGATTTGTCAGGACCGGGGATTCACCAGAAAGATTTGGGATTCTTCCTTGCTTTTTAATGCGATCTTTTGACCGGCCCGCGCTAACACACCTTCCCCCCCGGTAACCCTAATATTCTGATGCTGCGAAGACACAAAAAAATTATTGCAGGTTGAAAATAGAAAAGAAACGCCTGAAGCTTTAAATATGTATTCTCTGTTCGGCACTAAATCGATCACAGAAAATTCGAACTCTTGAACAGGGGGAACAAACACTTTCCGAGAAGCGTCGACCTGATTTGGCTCAAGGTAATGCACCGTTCGTTCGTCAAAACAAACCAGACGACTCAGTGCTTTCGCATCTATGTGTTTGAAGGTAAGTCCTCCCCGGATCACATTGTCCGAGTTTGCCATGATTTCTACATTTTGCCCCCTGAGATAGGCATGGGGTATCCCGCTGTCCTGAAACATAACCTCACCCGGCGATAGATGCACCAGATTCATCAGGTAAAATGAAATAATCCCTCGATCGATTTTCTCGGGCGTACAATATTGTTTCAGGGCTTGTTTTACCCAATAATCAGGATTCAACAGATCTTCTGTCACCTCCAATCTTTTCACATACCGGACAAAAGATTGCAACTTAGAATTTATAGTTTTTTGATCCAATTGCATATAAGAACGGTAGAAAGTAGGTAGTCCAACCTTCCTGATTTCTTCAGCAATTTCACCCAGGGGTGGTCGATGATTCAGAACTTCGAGAATTTCCTCATCACTTCTAAAATCGTGAAGCAGGTAAAACTCGCTGAGTGCATACATGATTTCGGGCTTGTGATTGCGGTCGCGAAAGGTCCGGTTGGGCGCACCAATCGCCACTCCCGCATGTTCTTCCAGGTCCCAGCCCTCCATGGCCTGGGTCTTTGTGGGATGTATTTGAATAGAAAGCATATCTCTGACATCGAGTATCTTGCACAAAAAAGGAAGTTCATCCTGCCATTGTTCCCGTTCGGCCGGAGTTAAAAAGCAATCTGGCGAGGTGGCCAAATAATCGCCCAAAGATGTACCACCAACCACTTTTGACGGGCAAGCGGGATGCTGGCCAAACCACAATTCGGCAAAGGGTACCTGACGTTCATTGGATTGACACAAAAGCTCAGGGATATAGGACACACCGCCCCATGGATAATTTTGGACGCATCCTGTTAATTTACAAAGGGTATCTTTGTTCAAGATCGCCATTCATTGAATTTTTTTAGTAGGTTGGTCGTTGAAGGGTCATGTTTTCCCGATGATTGATCCTGGCCCAGTTCGCTCAAGATGTTATTCGCTAATTTTTTTCCCAATTCAACCCCCCACTGATCAAATGAGAAAATATTCCAGATTACGCCTTGTGTAAATATTTTATGTTCATACATCGCCACCAACCACCCCAAACTTTTCGGGGTCAGTTTTTTAACCAATATCGTATTAGTCGGTCGATCTCCGCTAAACTCTTTATATGGAGCCAGGAATTGTACTTGCTCCTCACTCATTCCTTGCTTTCTGAGGTCATTTAAAACTTCTTCATGTGATTTACCCACCATCAGTGCTTCGGTCTGCGCAAAGAAGTTCGCCATCAGTATTTGATGATGATCACCTGCATCATGGTGGCTTTGAGCAAATCCTATAAAATCGCAGGGAATCAACTTCGTGCCCTGATGGATCAACTGGAAAAAAGCATGCTGTCCATTGGTTCCGGGCTCACCCCAAATAATCGGTCCGGTCTCGTAGTCCACCGGTGCGCCTGTGCGATCCACACTTTTTCCATTGCTTTCCATATTACCTTGCTGAAAATAGGCGGGAAACCGATGCATATACTGATAATAAGGTATGATAGCTTCAGTCTCGGCACCCATAAAATTATTGTACCATATTCCGATAAGTGCGAGCGTCACAGGAATATTGTCAGCAAGGGGTGTTCTTCTGAAATGTTCATCCATTTCATGCAACCCTTCCAAAAACTCATGAAAATGATTAACGCCTATGGCACACATGACCGGTAATCCAATGGCACTCGATACGCTGTATCGTCCACCAACCCAATCCCAAAACTCGAACATATTTTTCCGGTCAATTCCAAATTCAGTTACTCGTTCTTCATTGGTGGATACTGCAACAAAATGTTTAGCAACGTCACTCTTCTGGGCCCCATGTTCCAGCAACCACTTCCGTGCGGATCGGGCATTCGTCATGGTTTCTATCGTCGAAAAGCTTTTGGATGACACCACAAATAAAGTCCGACCGGGATTAACTTTCTGAAGAACTTCGTGCAATTGATTGCCATCAATATTGGATACAAAATGGCAAGTAATACCTGTTGAATGATACGGAGTCAAAGCTTCGTACACCATCACCGAACCTAGATCAGAACCACCGATCCCAATGTTGACCACATCCGAAATTCGTTCTCCATCGAATCCCCGCCATTCACCTTCAGTTAGGTCGTTAACAAAAGCTGCCATACGATCCAGAACCGTCCAAACCGCTTTATTAACATCTTCTCCATCTACAATCAACTTCTCACCGCGGGGACTTCGCAGTGCCGGATGCAGCACACTCCTGTCTTCCGTTTCGTTGATGTGTTCCCCGGTAAAGAAAGCTTCTTTTGCATCGTCGAGCTTACACTCTCTGGCCAGATCCTGCAATAATGTGATCGTTTCATCATCCAGCAAGTTTTTGGAAAAATCCAAATAAAGATTCTGAAAACTCAGGCTATAATCTTGGACACGATCTCCATGCTCAAAATGATCAACAATGGATTGATTCCTCAATTCTTCACTCTTTTGCTGTAGCTTTTTCCACGATGAAGTAAGGGTTGGATTGACTTTTGGTAACATCTGTACTGATTTTATTCAAAGATACTAAAGAAGATTAAAGCGATAAAATTTATCGTCCGAATAGAAAATTTAGTACCTGCACGAAAGACAAATAGAGTTTGTAGCATACGGTCGTTCTTTGTTTGTGGGTTGTTTGTTGTTGGCACCGTTTGGGATTTTTAGCCGGTGGCTGTTTGGAGTTTGGTGACCTGCGGCCGTTTGCCGTTTGGAACCAATTGGGGTGATCAAAAATATTGAACTGAATTCTATTGGCGAAGCAGCCCAAAACGATGCACTCTAATGCCTAAATCGGCACCACATAAACATTGGTCGAAAATTTTTCAGACACGCGATACGTATCCTGCTTCACCCGGATGTGCAGGGAATTATCAAAGTCCTGCTTTCCCAGGATCTCTATCTGGGTTTTCAGATCCATACCAAGTTGACTTACATACTGCAAGAAGGCTGCGGAAGTATCCCGAACTGACACAATTTTGGAAATACTCCCCACCGGCATTTCAGCCAGGGTTTTTTTGGATTGTTTTTTGAATTTACCTTGGGAATCTGGGATGGGATCTCCGTGTGGATCGTGTGTGGGGTACCCCAAAAATTGATCGAGTTTTTCGATTAGTTTTTCCGACCGAATATGTTCCAGTTGTTCCGCCACCTCGTGAACTTCATCCCAGGAAAAATCAAGCGTATCGTACAAAAATGTCTCCCATAGTCTATGTTTTCGGATCAGTTGCAACGCAATATTCTCGCCGGCTTGAGTCAGTTTGATTGATCCATACTTTTTATAATCCACCCAGGATTTTTCTTTCAACTTCTTCAACATACTATTTGCTGTGGCCGGGGCTACTCCGACACTATCCGCAAGTTGATTGGTCCCGATGTGGCCACCCTGGGTCTTCCACTTCAAATGCATAAGCCCTTTTAAATAATCTTCCTCCTTTTTGGTAATATTGTGGTGCATGGTTACACTGTATTTTTTCCGGGACCAAATGCATGACGTTTGCATTTTTAAATCACCGCTTAGCTCCAAACTAATCAAACAAACCATAAATATACTGAGTCTGGCATCCAATCTTCCCAGCAAGCCAATAAAAACCTCCTAATCTATTGTTAAATCACCTCCCAGTCTTACACAACCCTCTCTCAATAAATATATTTACGTACTAATCAATTAGTTGCCAAAACATAATACAACGAGTGTCAATCTTATTCTCCCGAATCTTAATTACTTTTTCTATTCTTTTAGTTGTGGCTGGTACAGCCATCTCGCAGGAAAACGATGCTTCTTTTATAGACGGTACCATAACTAACCAAGAAGGAGAACCGCTTCCTTATGCTTCTGTAGAGGTATATGATCTGGATTCTACACTGATTGCCGGTCTTTCCGCGGACGAAACTGGTTACTTTAAAACTGAGTTACCACATGGAGATTATACGATTCATATCAAATACCTGTCTTACAGAAATCAGGTGATTCGCGTCGATGACATGAACCAATCCGGAAGAACCCCTCTTGGGAACATTCAGTTGGGTTCGGGAGGTACGCTGCTCGACGAAATTGAAATTACCGCACAACGCAGCCAGATGGAACTCAAGCTCGACAAACGCGTCGTTAATGTAGGTGCGGATCTGGCGAATGCAGGAACGAATGTCTCTGATCTGCTGGATAATATTCCTTCAGTGGCTGTGGATGTCGAAGGCAATGTCAGTCTTCGAGGCAGTCAAAATGTTCGTATCTTGGTGGATGGGAAACCATCGGGACTGCTCGGAAATAACGTTGCTGATGCGCTTCGTCAGCTTCAAAGTGATATGGTGGAACGTGTAGAGATCATCACCAATCCTAGTGCGCGGTATGATGCTGAAGGCGAAGTAGGTATCATTAACATCGTCATGAAAAAGGAAAACCGAAGCGGCTTTCACGGATCCGTGGATCTCACAGTAGGAAATCCTCACAACTATGGAGCAGGAATCAACTTCAATCTCCGCCATGACTGGATCAATCTGTTTCTTAACGGCGGCTTGTACTATCGCAAATCACCGGGGGGAGGTTCGACCTATCAAAGATTTGAGGGGTCGGAAGGAATACAAATTTACAAAAGCGAGACCGACCGATACCGCTCCGGATTATCCAATCGATATCAGTTTGGCGCAGATTTTTTCCTCAGTGAATATAGTACGATCACCGCTTCCGGGATTTACAGATTCTCGGATGGGAAAAACAGAACTGAGATTAACTACAGAGACCTTGATGCCCAGGAAAATGTATTGGCTAGAAGTCAGCGTGTAAATGTCGAAAATGAGGATGGCAATGATTTGGAAACCGCAATCAATTATACCAGGACTTTTGATGAAAAAGACCGAAAGTTTACTGCTGACTTCAAATGGTTGCGGAATTTGGACAATGAAATCGCCGACATCCGTGAGCGGTTTCTGACCAACATGGAGGATGACCTGTTACAGAATTCCAATAACATCGAAGGAGAAGAAAATTTTCTTTTTCAAGCCGATTACATTGATCCGGTAGGAGAAGAAGGAAGATTTGAAGCCGGCTTAAAGGCCAATCTTCGCGATGTGAGCAATGACTTTCAGGTGACGCAGCAAAATGAGAACCACGAATGGATCATTCTTCCGGAATTTGATGATAACCTGACGTATTTCGAAAACATTTACGCAGCGTATGCCATCTATGGAAACAAATTCAATAAAATATCCTATCAATTCGGATTGAGACTGGAACATTCTGATATCACTACCCGGCTGGAGAATGAACGCAGGGACAATAATAGAAGATACACAGACTTCTTCCCGACCGCACACTTTACGTATGAAGTTAATCCGGAGAATCAGTTTCAACTGAGCTACAGCAGACGATTGAGCAGACCATGGTTCCGGATGCTGCTCCCCTTTTCAAATTTCAGTGATAATCGCTCCAGGCGGGTGGGCAATCCTGACCTGGACCCGGAATATTCGCACTCATTGGAGACCGGCTACCTGCATTATTTTGACAAAGGCTCGTTGCTATCCAGCGTTTATTACCGTCATCGTACCGGTGTAATCGAAAGAATTAGTCAATTTACCGATGAAGGCATCGAACTCGAAGTACCGGTCAACCTAAGTACTCAAAACGCCTACGGCATTGAATGGAACATGAATTATGATTTTTTCAAATGGCTGCAATACACCATTAATCTGAATTTTTATCAAGCGATTACGGAGGGCAGCTATCTGGACAGAACCTACCATAGTAATTCCAAAACGATGAGTGGGAAAACCACCGCCAAATTCAAATTTCCAAAATTATTTGACTTTCAATTCTCCTTTGATTACAGAGCGCCACGAACCACCACACAGGGAAGAAGAAATGCCATATATTCCATGGATACAGGCATCTCCAGAGATATCCTCCGGGGAAATGGGACGATATCACTGACCGGCCGAGACCTGTTCAACACCCGGAAATACTCAGGATATGCCGAAGGTCCGGAATTCTACACGGAAGAAACCTTTGTATGGCGCAGCCGTCAGCTTACTCTAAACTTCAATTACAGGATCAACCAACAGAAATCCAATGACCAGAAACAATCCGATGATGCTGGCGGCACTGATGATTTTGGAATTTAACCCGTTATATCCAGCACGCTTGATTTTGACCGGTACCTGTGAGGAAAAACAGCACATTTCTTCTTCGTACTTCGCCAATGCTGCGGCATTGCCTACTTTTTAATCTTCGACCTCAACCATTTTTCCGATCCTATCCAATCAGCCAAACCAAAACGTCCGGGGTATATGGAAGCCAAGTGAAAACATTTTTGTTTCTTTGCACGTGAAAATATATCAAAAAAAATCAACATCTGATCCATGCGAATAATTACCTGGAATGTAAATGGAGTTCGCGCGGCTATGCGCAAAGGATTTGAAGAAAAACTAAAAGAGTTGGACGCAGATATTATATGTCTGCAAGAAACTAAGGCCCAAGATGATCAGGTCGCTAAAGCCTTGAAAGATATCCCGGATTACCATATATATTACAACTCGGCGGTCCGCAAAGGTTATTCAGGTACATGTATCCTAAGCCGGATCGAACCGAATAATGTCACACCGGATATTGATATGGAAGAACACGATCAGGAAGGTCGGGTCCAGTGGGCCAGTTATGACGACTTCAATTTGGTCAATGTATATGTCCCGAATAGTGGAAGCAAGTTAAAGCGACTGGATTACAGGGCGATGTGGGACAAGGATTTTGCGAATTATCTGCAACGGATACTTCAATCTGAGAAACCCATGATCCTGACCGGAGATCTGAACGTGGCTCACCAGGAAATTGACCTGGCCAATCCGAAGTCCAATTACAATAAATCAGCCGGATTTACACAAGTGGAAATAGACGGGTTCAAGCGGTTACTGGATATGGGTTTTTACGACCAATACCGGGATCTGTATCCCGACAAACAGGAATACACATTTTGGAATCAGCGGTTCCGCGCCAGAGAACGTAATGTCGGCTGGAGAATTGACTATTTTATGATCAGCGAGCAACTCAAGCAAATGGATCCTGATGTAGGGATTCTCGGAGAAATATACGGCAGTGATCACTGTCCGGTGGTACTTAGTTTTTAGTTATTGGGTGAATAGCTAGGGTGGGTTTTGCCTGGCATATCATCCATCGGGTAGAGGTAAGTGCCTTCGTACACGTGACTTTATCGAATGATCTTCCGGGCTCATCACCCCATTCCCCAACCGGTTTTCGTTGTCGTATCAACCAAGGTGTTTCTTTACGTCGTCGCACATTTTACAGTACTACTTCAGGCCGTGATCTGATGAAGAAATCGCCACTACTAAAGTCCATCTCAAAGATAAAAGAATAAAACGGCGAATATTTCAAATAACTTTTTTCCGCTTCCGTTTATGTTCTTTTGATATATAGTCATTAAATTTACAGACTCAAAACACGCAATTTCTGAATGACCATGACGAAACGAAAGATCATACTGTATTCTGCTTTATCACTGGATGGCTTCATTGCCCGCATGGATGGCACTTATGATTGGCTCCATGACAATGACTATGCAGAAGGAAAGGAAGACTATGGTTATGACCAGTTTCTGGAGGGTATTGATACGATCCTAATGGGATATAACACCTATGAAGACATCATTCGGCATGCTGACATCTTTCCTTATGACAGTTCAGAAAACTATGTTTTCACCCGAAAAAAAGAAGTGCCGGACGACCCCAATGTCACCTTCGTAACCTCCGAAATTGTTTCATTCGTCGAAAAGCTTAAGAACAAACCAGATGCCAAAGACATTTGGCTGGTTGGAGGTGGCCAAATCAACAGCATTCTTTCAGAACATGACCTCATTGATGAATTGGTTCTGACCTATATCCCCATAACCCTGGGCGATGGTATTCGCATTCTGCACGGGAAGGAATTTGACAAACGGTATCGACTCTATGATTCAGTCGTCTATGAAAATGGATTTGTTCAGCTGTATCTCAAACAAGTTCAGAAGGGTTAGGATTATAGCAGCAACACATTACTTCGACGTAATCAACTAACAAGCACGTGTTTTTAGATAGCAAAGAAATGTAATATATAGGACACTAGGTATAAAATAAGTTCTAGTTAAATTCTATCATTTGCCTTCTTTATTTGCAATAATTCTCCACATTTGCAGTTCCGTTATATAACTTATAAGACTACATAATTTAATCAACCATGAACAAAATTACTCTACTCATTATTTTATTTTCAGCGATGACTACCGCAGTGGTAGCTCAGGATGCTGATTATGTGCCCATGTTTGGCAACAAAGCCACAGGTTGGTACCAGTATACCGATTTTGGTGAAGTCGGAGGTAAAACTACCCTGAAGATCTATACCGACGGCGATACCACAGTCAATGGAAAGACCTACATCAAATTATTAAGCGACTGGTACTACGCCGAAGAGGATACGGCCTATACCAATTTAAGTGGATTTTTCAGAGAAGATACCGAGGAGCGCAAGGTCTATAGCCTGAACTCATCCAGTTCGATCAACCCTGAAACCGTGTACTACGATTTTAGCAAACAACCGGGCGACACGATTCACATTGGAGTCAATACCGACCTTTTGCTGGATTCTATCAGTACGACTGCCGTCGTGTGTGGAAATACAGTATCCACCGGAAAGCGTGTATTTCATTTGTCAAACATCAATGACAGCAATTCAAAAGTAATCTGGATCGAAGGAGTTGGTTCGATAGCAGGCTTGTCAGCAAACTATTACAATATAAATTGTGACGTGCTCGATGAAGGTCTGATTTGCAAAATGACTGATGACGAAATCGTCTACCATTTCAATGGATTCGAAGGTTTTGAAGAATGCCCTTTCGAAGTGGGATCTTCCAATCATCAGCAACCGGAAGAACTGGTATTGCGACTGTACCCCAATCCGGCCCACTCCGTGTTACGGATATCCGGTGACCCATCAGAATTGGGGAATGCGCGTTATAGAATTTTCAATCTGACCGGTAAAATGGTCAAATCGGGTTTCCTTGATCATGCTCGGGAAACTTCATTGGACATTTCCAATTTACAAGGCGGGGCATACATCCTTGAAATATTTAATGCAGACAAAAATCTGCTTACTAATAAAAAGGTCGTGATCGCTCAATAAGTGGTTGCACTTAAAAATTCATTCTTTAAAAAGTTATACCTTTAACCGGGTGTAACTTTTTTTTTGTCCGGATAGCATTATGATGACTCCAAACATCACGCTCTTATACGGGTACCCAGAAAACATCTAAATAAATAATTTACCCATGAAGGAACGTTCATCACTTATCGATTCCGCTTTTTTACCCGTCATTGTAGCTCCGATGTTCCTCGTGTCAGGACCGGCCCTGGTTACGGCGTGTTGTAAAGCCGGCGTAATGGCCTCCTTTCCGATGCCCAATGCCCGTCCGATCAAAGAACTGAATCAGTGGTTCGAAGACATCACTTACTCGCTCAATACCTATAAAAAAGAAAATCCCGATCACACAGTGGCCCCATTTGTCCCCAATATGATCGTCCACAGTAGCTATGATCGATTTGAAGCCGAATTGGAATTGATTCGCAAATATCAACCGCCCATCGTCATAACTTCGCTGGGCAATCCGGGCCGGGTGGTTCCTACAGTTCACGCTTATGGTGGCCAGGTGTATTCAGATGTGAATTCAATAAAATGGGCCCACAAGGCCATCGATGCAGGCGTCGATGGACTGATCCTGGTTGCTGCCGGTGCCGGTGGTCACACTGGTCAGATGGCTTCTTTCCCGTTTATCGAAGCCGTACGTAAATTTTTTGAGGGCACACTGATCCTGGCCGGCGGGATTAATTCTGGATCTGCTATTCTGGCAGCCCAGGCACTCGGTGCAGATCTGGCTTACATGGGCACCCGGTTTATCGCAGCCACAGAAAGCCTGGCCGCTCAATCATACAAACAGATGCTGGTGGATGGAAAATTTGATGACCTGGTGTTAACACCAGCAGTGACGGGCATTCCGGCCCACTTCATCCGGCAAAGTCTGGAAAAGGCCGGCGTGAACATTACGGAAACAGGTAAGGTTAATTTTGATATGCAAAATGACGAATCGGGAGCCAGGGCCTGGAAAGACATCTGGTCAGCTGGCCATGGGATTGAAAATATTCATGACATCCGTTCAGCCAAAGATATTATTCTCAGTTTACATACCGAATATGTAGCAGCCGTTCAGCGTATTACCCGGAAAACCCCGGGGATAGCTTAAAAATTGATCCACTTATTTTTAGGCAAAAGATTGTGATCCTATCATTTTCTTCGCTTCTGCACTAAAAACACACTCAACAGTATCAAGGCAAATCCTACAAACTGGTGGGGCAAAATGGTCTCTCCGTCAGCAATCCCCCAAAGAATAGCTACGATGGGCACGAGGTAGGTCGTCGTGGAACCAAATACCGGATCCGTTTGCTGCACTAATTTCCAAAATAATAATAAGGCCAAAGCGGTCCCTACGACTGCCAGGATAGCCACTGCACCCAGTGAAAACCAGGCTTGCGGATCACTTTGCATAATTTCCACAAAATCAGTTGCACCCAAATAAATCAACGCAGGAAACCCGATCAAAAAAAAACTCACTGCTGTGATATCTGTCGAATCAACATCCTTCAAATTCCGATGGACGATATTTCCACTGACCCCATACATGATGGTAGAAGCCAAAATATACAAGGCACTGGAGTTTATTCCCACAGTTACTCCTGGTTCTATCATCAGACTCACCGCTCCGATCAATCCCACTCCTACGCCAATCGTTCGTTTGTGGCTATAATCCTGTTCAAATAAGGTGATACCCCACAGATAAGTAAACATTGGGGTCATAGACACCAAAATTCCAGCTGTCGAACTGTCTGTTTTGACCTGTCCCAGCGGGATCAAAAAAGAAGGCACAAAACTGCTGAAAATTCCGACTGCCAAAACAGCCCACATATATTTTTTCGGAATCCGATACAATGCACGGACAGCCAGTGGTAAAAGAACCAAGAAAGCTATACCGATCCGCAAAGCACCCACTTGCATACCGGAAAAACTCACCAACCCTTTTTTGATCAGGATAAAAGATGTTCCCCACACCAGGGTAAGAACAAATAAGGTGAGGTAACTCTTAAAGGTTGGGCTACCGCCTCCACTTTGAATCATTATCATGAATTTAGCTGCAAATGTAGGTGATACAACCGGTAAATGAAAAGAGGTTCACATTTTTGATTATTTTTCTCACATTACCCCTCAAACTACACGCAGTCGCCATGGTTCTTGCATCCAAAAAAAGATTGCTAAAAAGTAGGGTCTACCCGGAACTTTGTTCACCATTCACAAGGTACAAATTTCAATTCCCCGTTGATGGAGGTCTCTTTTAGCCTTCACATAACTATCCTGGGATATAGATTTTGCCGCATTCTCTACAAAATGGGTCTGAAAACCTAAATCCTGTCCATCTCTGGCGGTATAATACACACAAATGTCAGCAGCTAATCCTGCGACATATATATCCGTTACTTCCAGATCCCGAAGAAAACCCGCCATGCCTGTACGATGTGCCCGGTTATTGTCAAAAAAACCGCTATAACTATCCACTTCCGGATCCATTCCTTTTCGAAAAACTGCACTGATCGGTTTTGTATTTAACTCTGCTGAAAATTGCGCTCCCGGGGTCCCCTGGACGCAATGATCCGGCCACAACACCTGCTCGCCATTTCCTAATTCCAATACATCAAATGCATTCTTCCCTTGGTGGCTGGAAGCAAAACTAAAATGTCCGGCCGGATGCCAGTCCTGGGTCGCCACGATAATATCAAAATCCTGTTGTATCCGATTGATCACGGGAATAATCTCATCACCACCCTCCACGGATAAAGATCCGCCCGGGAGAAAATCATTTTGCATATCGACGACAATCAAAGCTTTCTTGCTCATAGCATATATTATTTATGTTTCAAGTTCATTCTTAAAATCAAAACAGCCTGCCGGAAAAAATGTTATGGTTTCTTAGAATTTGGTATATTGATCCAATTATTGAATCGATAGTTACCTGAAGGATAAACAATCCATTGCGGTTTATCAACGACGATCTTATTTTTGGTTAAAATCATATTTCATGAAGTTTTGGAGTGAATTCAAGGAGTTTGCAGTCAAAGGAAACATGCTCGACATGGCAGTTGGCATCATCATCGGGGCTGCCTTCAGTAAAATCGTCAATAGTCTGGTTAAATTTGTTTTGACACCGCCGCTTAGTTTTTTGACCAATGGAGTACATCTGGAATCTTTGCAGTGGATCCTCAGGCCAGCGAAGACGGACGGTTCCGGAGAGGTTGTCAAGGAGGCGTTGATTATTCAGTATGGGATGTTCCTGCAGGCTGCGATCGATTTTCTGATCATTGCGATGACCATATTTATCCTGATTAAAATGATCAACAGAATACGTCTCAAATCTGAAGACACGGAAGACAAAACCGTCCCTACCCCGAAAGACATCCAGCTCTTGACAGAAATACGAAACCTTATGCAAGAACAGACCAATAAGCAGTCTGACACCCCTTCTGAACGTTCTTAACCTCAGAAGTTTTCTGGTTTTTATTGACTTGCTCTAAGGACAGTTAAAAAAAACCGAAACAAGAAACGACTGAATAAATTTGGCGTACAAGCCCGATCAAATTGATCAACCCACCTGTGAGCGGCTAGCGAAAAAAATCACTGGCATGTAGTAGTCAAATGTGGTGAATGGACCCGGCTCGGCCCCGAGGACACAATTCATTCTTGTCGTGGTGTGGGTGGGTATAGGGAACCAAATAGCACAATATTGGTATAAATAAAGCTCCGCTGATCAACGTGCACACGTTTGACTTTTGCGGGTTAATGTGACAAAAAAAGGTTCTGTCAGATATTTTGACAGAACCTTTGTGTTTCAGTTTGAAAAAGTAATCTGCAAATTTATTTATTCAATTTTTCGATGAGTTTTTCATGGAGCATGACATAATGATCATTTCCCATGGCCTTCGCTGCTGATATTCCTTGTTTCGCCGTTTTCTCTGCTTCATCTTTTTTACCCAACTCAGCTTCGATCTGCGCTTTGTTGTATATGAACCATGGGAACTTAGCATCGGTCATTTCGACGGCCTTGGAGGCCCATTCGTGCGCTTGTTCAAGATTTTTGCCGGTTGCAAGATAATACCCCGATGCGGTGTAATAATCACCACTGGAAGGACCATTCATTACTTGATCGATGCTGGCAAATACTTTTTCATCCGTATTCAGTGAAACCGGTATACTTACCCGGGTATTTTCCCAGCTCAGATCGATGGTAGCGGTATTGTTGCGTATATTCCCAACCCCAATGGTAAAGGTCTCCACCTTATGGGGTAAGGTTTCAGGTTTGATCTGAATTCGCGCTGCATCATTGCTTTTATCATAGCCATCTGCGCCCGGTAAATTCATAGCATGGCTAAAGATCACCGTCCATTCCTTTTCACCTGGATATGTAAACAGTGAATAAGTTCCTTTTTTAAGTTGCTTACCACCAATCATAACATCATCGCCAAAAGAAACCTTTGTGGTTGCGTTTGCACCTGTGCGCCAGAATTGGTCGTACGGTACCAGTTCTCCAAAAATAGTGCGATTTTTTACGCCCGGACGGGAATACGTAATCTCAATGTCTGTCAATCCAACATCTTGTTTAAGTGTAGCTGTGGGACTTGCGGAAGGGGCCTGAACCTGTGCTGTCAAAGGATGTGCAGTGAATATACAAATACACGTCATTAACATTAAATAAAATAAATTTTTCATAGTACTATATTATTGTTTTAATCAAAAAATGAATCGTATTGGTTTTTATGATTTTCCTCACGAACTGGTTTTTTAACGGGTTCATTTAAATCCAGCGTTTCATCATCACCACTGTTGATAAGTAAATGCTCTTTCTCGCTCCCCAAGAGCAGGGAGTCAGAATCCTGCTCCCATTTTTCCAATAATTGCAAGCCTTTTTCCTCGAAAACCCCGTTTTGGATATCGATGGAGTTCATGAAGTCTTCAGACATCACCATAAACTCTTCCATTTCACCGACTTTTTGACTGACATCGTCCGCTACCGCTTCGAGTGCCCGATCAAACATTTCTTTCTTATCACCATCTCCTTTGACTACATCCATAGCAGATTTCATAGCAGTATGACTGGCAAGAATTGCTTTCCGTTCCTGTTCTTTCAGGAAAACCTGATCTTTGATATCTTCGAGTAAGATTTCTGAATTCTCATACATGCGTCGGAGTACTCTGTAAAGGATTTCCATCCGGTTATACATTTCTTCCAGCCGCTTATTCGACTCCTTTAATCGCCCCGCTTTACGGGATTTGAGAATCATGACATTCCGTTTTTCTCTTTGTCGGGCTGCACTGGCTTCTTCGATGTTTGCTTTAATACTCTTTTGATTGTTGTAAATTATTTCCTGCAATTGATGCATTTGTCCGCGGAGCTGAGCGATCTGCCGATGCATCTTTTTGACATTCCCTTTGAGATCATCGATGTACGTTTTCAACACGGAAATCGGATCAATTTTCACAAACAAACTCGTGATCCAACGCATGGATTTTTTGTAAAAATACCATATGAGGTTTCTCATCTTGGGATCCAGAACCATAAAAAGGATTACACCCAAAACCATAAGTAATGCCGCCAAACCGATGCCTGTAGAAAATAAACTTACGAGAACCGGCAAAGCAGTATAAATTCCCAGTATCACACCACCAGTCAGGAGTGCCAACACCAATGCACCAGTCCGACCCTCAGGCCGTTGCCAAAATGTTCTTGTCGATTTTATATCTGCCATTTATTAAATTGATTCGTACATCGAGTATCACACGGAATATACCGGTTTAACAATGCAAATTTAACTAAAAAACCGCTTATAAGATAAATTCCACCCCCGGGATCTGACTCATAAGAAAACTGAAGAGCTGCAGGTTCAGTAATTCTCCAAATCACCTACCCCGCAAAACACCCCAGGTTGAGTTTTGTTTTTGCACTACGGCCGGTGGAAAGCTGCAAAACAATAGAATATATTCTCGGTATGTCGACCCAATATATTGGGATTATATCTTCTTTATCGTTAACTTTAGCACTTTCTAAAAACCCCTGCATGAAGAGAATTAATTTGTGGAAACATTTAAAGAGAACTACGTGTCCGCCACTACTTTTATTGTTGTTATTCAACCTATTGACTAACGTAGGTCTAGTTCATTCACAAAACAGCCCAGATCTCAATCACCTGGATAATATTTCCACAGAAATCCCGCCAACAGATTCTGCTGCACAATCTCTAAAATCAATGGAAGCAGAATTGATAGGAGCCGGAGACACCCTCCTGGCTTTTACAAACTACATCCAGTGGACCAGGTATCTGATAGATCGGGGGAACTATCGGTTATGGGGTTCGGATCTGGATCCATACAAGACCTATGCAGAGGATCATCCGGCGTTCAGAGAACACCATCTGTATAAGTTTGTCCTTGGCTTGAATCATATCGCGGAAGGTCGTCCACGGCAGGCAGTCCGGCATCTGTTGGACATCGAAAACAACATCTCGTCGGAAGACCTCTTGTTCCTGGAAGCGGTTTATTTTGATCTATACACCGGTTTCCTTGCCTTGACTGATTATCAGGGTGCAGCCGAATATGCTCTGAAGCTGTTAGAGCAAGCCCAACAAGAAAAAGACAAACCCGGTGAGCTAGCCGCCCGATTGATGGTAGCCACGACTTTTGCCAAACAAGGTCGGTTTGAAGAAACGAGCCGGCAGCGAAATCAAGCGGCACAGTTGGCCCGGGAAACCGGAGAATATGGCCAGTTGATTTTTATTTATGCCAACAATGCGATCGACGAACGAAAACAAAAAAATTACGACGCTTCATTTCAGTATTACAACGATGCTCTGGTTACGATTGACACGAATTCGACATTCCATAAAGCCGACCTACTATTCTACCAGGTGTTTGTTCATGCCAACAAACTTACACTATTCAACGATGTCGGGATGACTGACAGTACCATTCGAAGCGGGCCCGCGATCCTAGACAGCCTGGAGAGTTATGGCGCTACCGCATCCATTATCGATGCTCACATACAGATCGGGCGAGCTTTTTTATTGGAAGGTAAAACCGAACAAGCCCTATATTATCTTGAAAAAGCAAAAAATAAGCTTGAGGGATCGGGACGTGACCAGATGATTATCGAAGTGAATAGCCTATTGGCAGATGTCTACAAAACAACTGGGTTCTATCAAAAAGCGGCTGAAGCGCTATCCGATCAGATTCGCGTCCAAAACCAGGTCGATTCGATCAACAATGCACAACTTATTAACTCCCTACAGATGAGGTACGAAAGCGACCGACAACAAGCTGTCATCGAACAAAAAGAACTTGAAGTGCAGCAGGGCATCCGGGAAAGAAAAGCCAACATGCGGATTTTCTTAGTCAGCATAATTGGTCTTTCTCTGATCGGTTTTTCAATATTTCAATGGAAGCATCGGCTGCAGTTAAAGCGAGAAAAGAATCTTGAAATCAAATACAATCAACAATTAATCCAATTTCAGGAAGACGAGAATCGTCGCATCTCCAAAGAATTGCATGATGGCATCGGTCAAAGCCTTATGTTGATCAAAAACAAAGTTCAACTTAATCACGATGGTATCACAGCGCAAATGGTAGGAGACACACTGGAAGAAGTCCGGACAATCAGCCGGGCATTGCACCCGTTCACACTGCAAAAACTGGGATTAACAGCGGCCTTACAAAAACTCATTGGAGACTTTGACACCAACACGGATATATTCGTAGATACTGCCATCGAAGATATTGATCAGCACTATACCAATCAGTCCGCGTTGAACATCTTTCGAATTGCTCAGGAATGTCTGAACAACATCTTAAAACACAGCCAGGCCAAAGCTGTTGAATTTAGAGTCCGGAAACATACAAAGCATGCCGAGTTATATATAAAGGACAATGGACGTGGATTTGACGTCTCAGAAAATTTTAATACGGTATCGAGTCTTGGCTTGAAAACCTTACGCGAACGAACCCGATTTCTGAAGGGACAGCTCAATATTCATTCAGAAAAGGGAGCAGGCACAAAAATCACACTAAAAATTCCCTACGATGACTGATCCCAAAATTTTAATCGCAGACGACCACCCGCTCTTCCTTAGAGGAATTGCAGATTTTCTTCATCAACTTCAATACCACAACCTGATACTGGCACCAGATGGACTGTCTGCTTTACAGCAAATTATCGATCATAAACCTGAGGTAGCTATTCTGGATATTGAAATGCCCTATCTCACAGGACTTGAAGTGGCTCAAAAAATTGGAGAAAAAAGATTACCTACACGCTTTATTATTCTTTCATATCAGGAGGATCAGATGATCATCCGGATGGCAGATAAGCTCCATGTGTCGGGCTATCTTCTAAAAGAGGACTCCATGGCTGAACTTCAAGACTGCCTGAAGAATGTATTGGAAGGAAAAACTTACTTTAGTTCCAAAATCGCACAAAATCACACGATTAAAGGACACCCTTCACCCATCCAAGAATTGACACCTACAGAAAAAAAGATCCTGAAAATGATAGCCAATGATCTGACCAGCCGGGCCATTGCTGAAAATTACGGCGTGTCCGTGCGTACGGTTGAAAAACACCGGAGTAATATCATAGAAAAACTGGCTTTACCTACTTCGCCGACTTCCCTCATAACCTGGGCAAAAAAAAACAGTCAATATCTGTAAATATAATCGCCGGGATCAAGCAAAATCAGGGTCATATACGTAGAACCACGTAGATAATTGCGTACCAACACGTATTGTTTGAAATCTTACCTTAAAGTACATTTGACCTATATTCGATTTTAAATTTTCAAATTTCCCTGAAGTTAAACCCCATAGTAACTTTGCCGAAAAGAGGATTTAAAATCACTGACGTGGGATATCACATCAGCAATAGTTAAGTTAGGTATTGCCAGATGCTTTCTGTTTGTGATCAGAAAGCATCTTTTTTTTTAACAATCCCCGCTGGGCTTACTGGGGACTTCAGAGATTTTTTGTGCATAAAGCATCATTTCAGAAGCATTGCACTAATAAAAATTTATCTTTGCGCCGAACTATTTTAAAATCCTGTCGTTATAGGGATTGACAACGTTCTTTAACTTATGGGGCTGATTTGGATTCGACAGGGAAGATTTCTGGTCAGTAAGCATGTCGGAGCATCTTGATTTACTCCGTTAACAAATAATCTTGAAACCAATTTAACTGGCAATAATAACTTTGCCCTTGCAGCCTAATTTTAGAAATTAGAGATGCATGTGTGCCTCTGGCTTGATGCCTGATACAAAGTCGGACGCACATCATAAACATTCAGGCTTAAGTTCCGGACTTGTTCCGATCCGGAACTGACATTTAAGGAAATAAGGAATTGGACAGGTCCTTTGCAGAACCGGTTCTTTTCCCGACAACTCAATCTGTAAATAAGCATGTAGAAAGCTGATGAGTGCTTTGACTGGACCCGGGTTCGACCCCCGGCAGCTCCACTTTTTTTATTCTCATATCTTGATTTCCCCCGACATAGCTACGCTTTGCCTGTATCTTGATTATCATACTTTCCTGTGAATTGCTTTAATAACACATTTATACGTATCTGATTCGTATCTTCTTTTCGAAACTGGTACGAATGATCAAAAATGTTCTACTGAAATCCAAGTTAGATAAAACCTGCAACCTACTTGTCATTTACGTTTCGCTCCAATCTAAAAAGTAATACTATATCTAGAATACTGAACTGTTCATCATTCAGAGCTAAAAAGTGTTACCCGTGGGAGCTTAGGCAACATAATGAACGGGCCGATGTAGCAGATAAGGTTCTCGGTCAATATTTCCAACTAGTACTCTTTGTAATCTATCTTGAGAATCCAATATTTTAAACCTAAGAATCTTAGCGTTGCTTTGTCTAAGTACTCTCCGACACCTTCAAGTATCTGAAACCATGATTCTTTAATTATGGCATTGTTGTTTCGAGGATTTGTAAGTATTGCAAATTTTTCCATTTTGACTTTTTATGATTTTATTAGAATTGATTGTATAATTCTATTCTGGCAATAAATCCTTAAAAGTTTCCGATCGACGCTTTTCAAACGTACACATTTTCATATAATACATCTTATTTTCATCCAATTCAGATTGAAGATCCCTATGAGATTTAAAACCTTTATATGCGGGTATAAGATATAGGGCCAAAAGATAGGGCGATACATAAATAGCCAAGCAGATAATAATTCCATTTAGAAGGAAAAAATTAAACCAGTTAAACTCACCGTTCAACGAATAATCTTCTAACCAAACTGTGCTCAACATCATGTGCTTACCAAAATCAGGAGGTTCAGGTGTCTCAATCGCTTTAGAATGGTAGTACACAGACATTTCTTCCGCTCCTTCAATCGCAGTTGTCATAACCTCTCTAAATAAGGTATTAACATTTACGATGATTTTTTCGACCTTATCTAATTCGTTTTTGTTCTTATCTTCATCCAACTCTAGAACATCGACTACATCTTCTACTTTGTGTTTGAATTTCATCATGGAGTTTAGCAATATCTCCGTTTCTGAATTATCTAAATAATCATCTTGAATAAATTCCTTTGCTTCGTTTTTAAGTGCTGTATATGCCCCAACCAATTTATTGACTAACGTTGGGGGGCGAAAACTTGTCTGAAAAGACACAGCTTTGTCAAATTCAGATTTTTTCACTCTTTTCTGTCGAGGACTAGAACGAGTAGAAGGAGAAGCGGAAGAGTTCCGAATTGGAATAGAATGGGCGTCTTTAAAGATTTGGTTGCTGACCACTCTTCCCATGTCTCTACCTACCTGATTAATGGCACTACGAATCAAACTCATATTTACTTTACTTTTTTTCCGCAATGCGGACAATTAATTATAGATGCATCTTCTCCCTTCATTTTATCCATAAACCCTGCGCTAATCAAGGCTGTTGGTAATGCAATAAGTCCTATCCCCGTCACTGCTATTATTCCACTTACGAACTTTCCTACACCAGTGATTGGATAAACATCACCATATCCAACAGTTGTTAACGTAGCAATCGCCCACCATATCCCATCCAACACATTTGAGAATTCATCAGGCTGTACTTGACCTTCTACAAAATACATTAAAAAGGCTGAAAAAAGAATTATAATGATACTCAAGAACCCTGTAACAACTAGCTCAGACTTCTTCTCTTGCAATACTTCTCGTACTAATTTCATGGATTTATAATATCTACCCAATTTAAATATCCGGAAAAATCTTAAAAATCTCAGTACCCGAATAAATCTTAAATCTACTGAAGAAAAAACTAGTGGCAAGTAGAACGGAATAATCGATAACAAGTCAATAATACCAAAAATTGAAAAAATATACTTGGCGTAAGATCCTACCTTTGACTTACTTGGGTGTGTTATTGGTGATAAAATTATCCTTGTGATGTATTCTACACTAAAAACGATTATTGAAAAAATTTCAAAGTGTCTCAACACTTGTTCGACATGTGTTGGAACACCCTTGAATGTCTCAATTGATAAAGCTATCAAATTCAGAAAAATCAAAAAATTGATTAACACATCCAAACTCCCTAGGAAACGAATAATCTGGTCGTCCCTTATGGAGGTGTCACTATCCGCTTTAAAATTCATGTGTTCTTTAGACTTATATAAAACAAATACTTATCCATAGACTTGAAGTCGTCCCGAACTCTACTATTATAATTTTGCCCTCATCCTCATCACCTCTCGCAATCTGTTCCGATGAAGTTTAATTTTAAACGGAAGATACTAATAATAATGTACCTGGATCAATCCGTCCCTCCAGATCCAGCAGTTGGGCTACCAATGAGCTAGAAAAATCAATATCAAAATAGGGTCGCATGCTTATAACTACGTCAAGTTACGTGCCATTCTCATTATTATATGCTTCTCTGTTTTGACGGTAGTATATCAGTTTCATCATACATCTTTCTCAATCCATCAAGCACCCGTCCGGGGCTGGTTTATCACTTTCACTATCTTTCCAAACGATATATATTTGGCTGCGAAATATCGAGATCAAATGCCAAATCGAATCGCCGCAACTTATTAGCGATAAGACACGATTACAGGTCATTCGGAAGTGAGTTTTTCTCAAAGAAAGAGTTTGGTTGATCGTTGGCATTAAAATTATTAAGAATTCTCCTGGTTATCGAGGTCATTTTCAATTCTAAGTTTTGTAAGCGACAAATCAGGTCATAAGTGGCTTCATTCATTTATTCAATGTACTTCATTCTTGGATCCATCATACCAAAATATTTTAACTTTGTCAGTTTGCTGATTAACAAGATTTAGCATCTTTATAGGGATCCTAATCATTTAGCAACAAGTAAAACATTGCCTTCACAGGCTGGCTCATCTTTCTACTACCAGATATCCATTTACTGATATTCCCTTTGTCTATCCCGGTTAGATCCCGAATTGCCTTGGATGCCATCCTCTTCTTGCTCATGCGCTCCTGAACCCATGCTGGTGTTACTATATCGACGGCTGGGGCGTTATAGGGGCTTAAACGAACTTTCAATTCATGGTTCGGGAAAACTCTATTAAATAAATCCCTAGTGCGCTCTGACATTTCTTTCTCGGTAAAGTAGTTTTCATTGGGGCTTTTAAATTGTCTAGCCTCCACTATTAACTCAGAATCATCAAAATGGATAACTTTAAAATATAATTGTGCGTGCCTTGCATAATTGTACGCATCTTGTTTCAATTCATTGATGTCTGATTCAGAAAGAGAGTCCTGAATAAGATGGATGTTCTTGACTAACTTCATTTGTCATATTTTTTGATAGTAAAAAGGCCTAAGTCAAAACCCAGTTTTGGACGTTAAATCCAAATTAATATAGTTCATAGAATAAGCTGATCAAAGATAGTTCAGAGTTGGCATTATGACAACTTTACTTATAAATAAAATATTTTAACTTTGAGTACTAATACATAGAAATTATGAGGTGTTAGCGAATGAGAATTTAGGATATATTTATAGACCGCAATGTGGAAAGCACCTCGGAATTCATTACCTTTGCGCTCGAATGAAGATCTTCATTCGATCTCTCACTAAAATTTAATCTTCCATATGGATGAAATTCAGATAAAAATCAACAAGGATCTTAAAAACTGGAGACAACTTATCAAACCCTACCAGGGCCACAGTAAAAAATTAGCGACCATTCAAATATTAAACACCTTTTTGCCTTTCATCGGATTGTGGGTGTTAACCTTTTTTGCCATGAAATATTCCTACTGGCTTGGAATCCCCTTAGCTATAGTATGTGGTTTTTTTATGGCGCGGATATTTATTATCCAACACGATTGTGGACACCAGTCATTTCTGGGATCTAAAAAACAAAATACCATCGTGGGATGGGTATGCAGTGTATTCAGTACCATTCCGTACGATTATTGGTATCGGGTTCACAATTTTCATCACAGTCACAATGGTCAGCTGGAAACCCGCCACATCGGCGATGTTCCCATGCTAACTGTCAAAGAATACGACCAACTATCAACCTGGAAAAAATTGGGCTACCGGATTTATCGTTCGCCGATTGTTCTCCACTTAATCGTTCCTGTGGGTTACCTGCTGTTCGTAGTGAGATCGCCCCTGGTAAAAGAAAAAATGGTCACCAAAGGCCACAAACCCTTGATTGGTAATAATCTTCTGATTGTTGGTGTCTATGCGCTGTTGACCCTCCTTCTGGGATGGCATTTTTTAATCGTTCAAATGACCATATTGTTCTTTTTCATCGTAATTGCATTTTGGTTTTTTTACGTACAGCATCAACATGAGGAAACCTACAAGCAATGGAAAGACAAATGGGATTACCTCGTGGCTTCCATCAAGGGTAGTACTTACTATAAAGTGCCGCGTCCGATCAACTGGCTGACCGGCAATATTGGTTTGCACCACATCCACCACCTGAGTCCGAGAATACCCAATTATTTCCTGCAAAAATGCGCCAGAGAGAATCCTGTATTTCAAAAGCACGTTAAAGTATTGGGTGGATGGGAAAGCTTTACCTGCATTTTCAACAAACTCTGGGATGAAGAGCAGCAAAAAATGGTAAGCTTCTGGCAATATTCAAAAATGAAAAAGGCCACGGTTAAGGCATAGGAAATTTTTCCTTGAGTCACTCAAATCATCAAACAATTGATGATCTAAATAACAACGGGGTATTGGATGAACCAATACCCCGTTGTTATTTAATTAGGGAATAGATATTTTCATTTTCGGATAACTCATCCTCACACCAGATGACCACACCCAAAATCGCCACACTGGAGTTAGAATCAATAGTACAGTTAACCCGCTTTATTCACCACGTCAAACAATTATGACGCATAATTTCCAGTGAATCAATTGCTTAATTCCCAAAATTGGGCATACTACATAGCCCAAATTTGGGCGACGTTCGACTTTTGCGGGTTAAACACCGACCACCGTGGCCTATTCTCTGATGTAAGACCGAATAATAGGTCCCCATATTTCGTATCCTTTGCGATTCATATGCAATGAATCCGAAGTCCATATTTCAGGGCGTATAGTCCCGTCCAGGCGATACATCGGTTGACTGACATCGATAAAGTCCACTCCTTCCGTGTTTTTAGCATACTCATACAAGGCCTGATTAGCAGCTTCGTATTTCGGAGTTATCTTGCGTCGTGCCGGACTTGGTTTGGGTGTTAAAAACGAAATGTGCGCTCCAGGTTTACGAATATTGACCAATCGAACGAAGGCACGAACATCAGCCATAAATTCTTCCGCAGACATCCCCGCATTCAAGTCGTTGTCACCTTCGTAAACTATAATCTGTTTTGGGTCATATGGCTCGATTAATTCATCAAAAAAGTAAAGAACATCCGATAACAACGAACCGCCAAATCCCAGGTTGATCGCATTTATTCCCTTGTAATCTTCTTCAAACCCCTTGTACCCTCTAAAACTACTGCTACCCACAAAAATCACATCCGGTTCACCGTGTTTTCCATCTTTACGATCCTTTGAAAATTGATCAATCGTTGACTGAAGTGCATCCCGTCGGGACTGATCTTTGGACTGGCCGTGAAGACCACTGCTTGCAGTAATTAGAAAAAAAACACAAATACTCCACGTAGAAAGATTTCCGAAAATCATAATTCGTTTTTATTTTTTTATTGATTCCAGGTAAAAATAATTAATTCTTGTTTATCCCAATGAATGCCCCAAAGTTTTTTCTAAGTGATATCTTTGTCCATCTGAATCGGAGCACGAACTATGGACACAAAAAACAACAACTCGGCGGACCTTCTGATCAATGACCTGCTACCAACCCACCCGCGGCGACTCTATGACCCCGTGGAGTATATTATGGCCCAAAAAGGGAAAAAAATCAGGTTCAACCTCGCACTTAAAGGTTGTGAACTATTCTCCGGATCTTCGGACGATGCCATGCAGGCGGCCATGGCTGTGGAAATTTTCCACAACTTCACACTCATTCACGACGATATCATGGACAATGCCAAAACCAGGCGGAACCAACCTACAATCCATGAAAAGTGGGACATTAATACCGGGATATTAAGCGGGGACGTCATGATGATATTAGCTTATGAAGCATTGTTGAAAGCACCAGAGCACGCACATGCCAAAATCTTTCCATTATTTACCCGCAGTGCCCGCGCAGTTTGCGAAGGACAGCAAATGGACATGGACTTTGAATCGCTACCCGTGGTTCAAATCGATAAATATCTGGAGATGATAACCAAAAAGACAGGTGTACTAATTGCCGCCGCATTAGGGATGGGTGCGGCCTGTGGCGGTGCAACAGATGCCGAAGTGGAGCACCTCTATGAATATGGAAAAAACCTGGGCATCTCTTTTCAGATCAGGGATGACATACTGGATTGTTATGGAGAGACCCAAAAAATAGGGAAGATAAAAGCAGGCGATATTATTCAAGGAAAGAAAACCATCTTGTATATCCGAACCTGGTTTTCCATGCCGGAAGAAGAACAAGATGGATTCACCGAACTCTATCATAGTTCTGCTCCAGATAAGATCGACACAATACTTAACTATTTTGAAAAAGCAGGCGCCAAAGAATATGCGCTGGCCAAAGAACAGGAGTACTTTGAAAAAGCGCATGCAGCACTGGCAAAAATCGATGTTTCACCCCAACGAAAAAAGAAGCTGACCGATTATACGCAGTCTATTTTCCGACGTGAACATTGAAAGAACAGATAGTAAGTTTTAAAGTGGGGTTTGCGTTCACATCGGCTGACAAGTAGGGACATTTAGCAGATCGAACAGTTATACCGGTTGCTGATTGACTTTATCCCCCCACTCATCGTACGACGACGGGTCGGGCATAGCTCAAAAGAATGCACTGTAGCCTCTTCCTTCGTTATTTAAAAGAAGCATGCGTGGAAGAGTTACAAGCCCTGCCTGCCACTGAAAAGACCTGTTGTTAACTTCTATCTAAAAAAGAGCTTTCCATCCCACCAATTTTTTTCTATGGTCGCATCGTATTTCTCATAAAACCGAATGGCATTTTCATTCCAATCCAAAACTTCCCATTTCATCAAAGCACAATCCGTCTTCCTGGCCTGTTCAATTACGCCATCGAATAGTGCCTTCCCGATGCCGATCCCCCGAAGTTCCTGACGCACGACAAAATCTTCCAAAAACAACATCTTTCCCTTCCAGGTCGAGAAAGTAAAATAATACAACGCTATGCCAACAATTTTTTCATTCGATTCGGCAACAAGAAAGTCAAACAATCCTTCCTTGTAAAGCGCTAAATATTCTGCTTCGGTGGTAATAACTTCGTCCGGAGCTTTCTCAAATTCCGCTAATTCTTTGACCAGGCTAAATACACCTTCGATATCACCAGTGTGTCCTTTTCTTATATGATAATCCATAAATTCTAAAATTTTCCTGCTTCACGTTTTATATAAGTCACCAGATCGTTAATCTGCCCCGGACTCATCTTTTCTTTTGTGTACTGAGGCATATAAGCGTGTTTTCCGCTCATAGGCGGCGTGCCATATCGTATCGCTTGATACAATGATTTTTTATCGTAATCCGGGATGTGTTTATAAAGATACTTAAAAGTCATTTTTGTATTATCCAAAAGGAAATAACTAAAATTTTGGTTGTAATGACAATGTTGGCAGGACAATTTATACAGTTGTTCTCCTTTCAATGGATCCCCGGTGACATACATCCGCTCGTTTTTGGTGCTCGGCGGAGGCAAAAAGGTTGCGCTATACCGCAAAGGATATTTCGATTGGAGCATAGTCAAAGCTTCATTTTTCACATTTTGACCCTGCGGTTGATTCAGTGCTCTATCCAGTAATCTGGTTTCTTCCGGGGAAAGTCGAATATCTTCCAGCGTCAATTCAAGTTCCCAGAAATAGGCTAAAATTGATTCCAGCTCCCAATCTTCTAAAAGCCGGCCTTGCGAACATTCTGTCGCACACAGCTGGACAGCTTCCCGTAAATTTTCCCGGGTAGCAAAAACCAATTGACCATATTTCTTAAAATAATCATCATTGTAAAATTCAATTCGATTTACGATCCCCCAAAACGTGCTTCCAGGAAGATACGGGAGATTATTCTCTATCGCATACTGCAGCCGATCGTCCGGGTTAATATCGCTCAGGTCCGGATCCTCCCGTGTTGAATTGTGACAGGCGTTGCAGGTAAAAAACTTACTGATTCTGCGCGGTGGAAGAAGTGAAGGTGAAGAGTCGGCCACTCCATTGAAGATCAAATCACGCCCGGTGGCTGCAGAGACACCGGGGATTGACATATCTGGTCTGAAATTGTTACTCTCGCCACTTAAGCGCTCCACCACGTCAGCAACTGAAACTTCATCCGAAAGCCGGGACATTCCGGTTTCGGGATAGAATGCGCCCATTCCTATTAAAAAACAAAATACACCTGTGTAAATCCAACCCCGCATTATATCCTGAATTTTCTGGCGATGGTAAAACCAACTCGAAATCCTCCTTCCCGCCAGTCCGAACGCGAATAGGGAATATAATCGGTTTCACTTAATCCCCGGGCATTGATAAGATTCACCTGAAAAATATGTCCACCGCCCGTCTCCCACTCCAGACCAAATCCAAGTGGAAAATGGTAGTCTTCGTCCTGACCGAATCTGGAAATGGGATACGTAACTTCTCCCAACAGCGCAAAAGACCGACTGAGCTGGATTCGCAATCCCGCTGTCATAGCAAACAAATTGCTTTCTCGATCCGTCTGTACGTAATTATGATGAACCACATTGAGCCCCAATGATCCCGACAACACCGCATTGAATCTTTTTGCACCCACTAATTCTGAATAATATAAAAACCGATGTTGAAACTTGGGAAAGTAACTGAGTGAGGAAGAGTTCTCACTTTTGGGCATGGTCGACATGGTACTCATAACCATTATGCCCAGTGAGGACGGTCGTTCTGTACCCCGACTGGTTATACGCCACATGATGTGTCCGTTAATCAACTGGCTCAATGGCCCGGCACCCTTGGTCCGATGCAATCCAACCGTGACATCTTCCAGCATTCCATAGTCAAAACCGATTGAAATGTCCGAGGCGTTTTCCAGACCATAAAATGTTTTCCATCCCCCTCCACTTCCTGAAAAATCACCAAAGCGGTGGCCAACACGAAAATCCAGGACCCGTTTTGGCAACACTTCCGTGGACCAGGAATTAATAATTCTGCGGTCTTTATAAATATATGCCTGGACATTTTGACCAACTGCCGATGTAAAACTTATCCATATGCTAAGCATCAACAATATTTTCAAATTTCCCATCACGTGTTATTCTTTTAAGTACCCATTATCGATCCAACACTGAATTAGATGAAACTCCATGTTACTTAGCGTATCATTTTGTGGCATAGTGCCTTTCAGTAGTACTTCCGACTCGATCCCACCGTTTTTTATATCTGGGACCATGCCCTGATAACTTCGAAAGTCACCATACCCACTTGATCCATCGTGACAACCACTCGTCGCACATTTGCGGTTCAGTAAAAACCGGATTTCTTCATAAGTCACATCGTCCTGACATTTTTCCCTGGGCAGCACCTGATCACTGCTACAGGAAGTGTACATAAATCCCACCAGGATACCAAGCAGGATGACCTTCAAGCCATGTGATCTTTTCATAAAACGTTTTACCGAACTAATTTGACACAATATTAATCATTAAAATAAAGCAAGCTATTAAGGCTCTCAAATTTTAAGATAAAGTTTTCTGAAGCGATGCGTCACGCAATGTGGAATGTCCCGTTTTAAATGCTACAAAGCGGTGACACCAAACCGACGATCAAAACCATGGGGATATTCATCGTTGCTTTTCGTTGAAATTTAGAGATAATATTTGTCTTAATAAATTATATGCGTATATTTGCGCTCCATTAAAACGATCTAAGTCATGCAGGAAGTAAAGATGTCAGGTGAATTGAGGTCCTCACTAGGAAAGAAATCCTCCCGAGATATTCGAAAACAAGGTAAAATTCCTTGTGTATTATATGGTGGAGGTGATACCAATATACATTTCACACTCGAACCCAACGATGTAAAGCATATTATTTTTACCCCGGAGTTTAAGTCTGCGTCCATTGAGGTAGATGGAGAAAGCTACCGGTCTATTGTAAAAGATGTACAGTTTCATCCGGTGACGGATCAGATCACGCACATTGACTTTCTGGCCTTGTACAAAGGCGTCAAAGTAAAAACACAAATTCCGTTGCGGAGTGTTGGAGAAGCGCCTGGTACCAAAGAAGGGGGGAATCTTATTCTCAAAATGCGGACGATCGACATTGTCACGACACCCCAGTATTTGGTGGATGAATTGACGGTCGATGTTTCTGATCTGGAGCTTGGCACTACCAAACGTATCAAGGACATTGTGCTTCCTGAAAACATCAAAGTGCTCCAGCAGCCCAATACACCGATTGCATCAATTGAAATTCCTCGTATTCTTAAAACAGCTACGCCAGCTGCTGAAGGAGAAGAAGAATTGGATGAAGATGGCGAACCAGTAGAAGGTGACGAATCGTCAGAAGAAGGTGCAGCTGAATAAAACTAATAACATTCAATACGAATAATATTAATAAGGGCTGTGTGGAATAAAACCACACAGCCCTTACTATTTAAAACCAAATTTGGGAGAAGCTGTTGAATTACGTACTTTTAAGCCGTCTTAAAAAGCTTCGAATCTTGATGATAATTGAGAAGCTATATCGATACCACTGAAACGAAATAATTTAGAAGCCGACTCTAACAAATCAACGAAAAACCAACACACTATGATCAACTTAATTCTATTTGGCCCGCCCGGATCTGGCAAAGGAACACAAGCCAAAAAACTAGCCGAAAAATACAATGTTCTGCACATCAGTACCGGCGATCTTTTTCGAAAAGAAATTGGTGATGAATCAGAACTGGGGCAGTTGGCGATGGAATACATTAACAAGGGAGAATTGGTTCCCGACCGAGTGACCATCGATATGCTCCGAGCAGCCTTGGAACGTCACGGATCAACCTTTGGTGTCATCTATGATGGATTTCCCAGAACCGTAGATCAGGCCAGGGCACTTGATGTTCTCCTGGAAGAAGAAGATGATGAGATTGATTTATTGATCTCTTTGCAAGTCGATGATGAAGAAATCATTGAAAGAATTCTCGAACGAGGAAAAACAGACGGCCGGGCCGACGATCAGGATGAATCAATTATACGCGACCGGATCGCCGTCTATAAAAAGGAAACACAACCGGTCTATGCCTACTATGATGCGATGGACAAATCGATGACCATCAATGGAACCGGATCAATAGAAGATGTATTCAACCGGCTCACAGAAACGATTGATCAGGTCGTCGAAGTAAATTAAATCAAAAATGGCGAATGAAAATTTTATAGATTATGTAAAGATTTACACCCGAAGTGGAAAAGGTGGAGCGGGTTCTGCTCATTTCAGGAGGGAGAAATTTGCTCCAAAAGGCGGCCCCGATGGTGGTGATGGTGGCCGGGGGGGACACATTATCATTCAGGGTAATGAAAATAAATGGACTCTTCTACACCTCAAATACAAAAAACATATCCGCGCCGGTCACGGACAACCGGGTGGTGGAAGTCACAAATCCGGTGCAGATGGTGAGGATGTTGTCTTGGATGTACCACCAGGCACCCTCGCCAAAGACGCTGAAACTGGTGAAGTTCTCGCTGAAATCAACAAGGACGGCGACCGCACAATTCTGATTTCAGGCGGACGAGGAGGACTTGGTAACAGTCATTTTAAGTCTTCTACCAATCAAGCGCCCCGCTATGCCCAACCGGGCGAACCAGCCCTTGAACGAACCATCATACTGGAATTAAAATTACTGGCTGACGTGGGACTTGTTGGATTTCCGAACGCAGGTAAATCGACCCTTCTTTCCGTGATTTCAGCCGCTGAACCCAAGATTGCCAATTATCCATTTACCACCCTGACCCCCCAGCTCGGAATGATATCCTACCGCGACGGACAATCTTTCGTCATGGCAGATATCCCCGGAATAATCGAAGGGGCCAGTGAAGGCAAGGGTCTCGGGATCCGTTTTTTACGTCATATCGAACGAAATGCCGTTTTATTGTTGGTCATTCCTTCGGATGCCGATGACATCAACGAAGAGTATCGAATCCTTCTGAATGAATTAGAAGCTTACAATCCTGAATTGCTTCACAAGCCCCGGCTCGTGGCCATATCCAAGGCTGATCTAATCGATCAGGAACTTCAAGGATTGATTGCGGAAAACCTCACCATTGATGCACCCTATCTCTTTTTCTCTGCCGTGGCCCAAACCGGTCTCACCGAGCTCAAAGACCAGCTGTGGAAGATGATGAACCGTCCCGTTGGCAAGCCTGAAGCCATGGAAGAAGAATGAGTAGGATTGGCTAAAGCTGAATTATTTAGCAAAAGGAAAGATTGGAATTGAGCTAAAGCGTCTTCGCGGTCCCCCGGTATAATTCTATATTCCAACTTTACCACCGATATAATAATTTCTTGGAGCAGCTGGTTGGTAGTATCGGCCTCCAAATGCATTTAAATCATTCCCCAGACTGTATTTTTGATTCAAGGCGTTGCGTACTCCTGCAAACAATTCTACAGTTGCTTTTTGACTCAAGGAAAATCGATAACCGACTTTTATAGAAACGTCATTGTAGGAGTTAGAATACACCGTGTTTGCATCATCCAGTGGAATTTCACCCACCGCTTGGACCATCCCATGAACATAAAAAGGTCCTCTGGGTGACCAGCGTATCGATCCGGAAAAAGAATTTTGCGGCACCCCTGTAAGTTGGTTTCCAGAGAAGTCATTCAATTCCCCATCTGAAAATTTAGAGTATTCATCAAAATAAAATAAATGCAGCGCATGCGACATCACCAGATGCCATAACGGTTCCTGCGCACGTCCCCTGCCCCATACCACCTGCACCACAGTTTCGACCCCAAACTGATCCGTTGAACCTGAATTCTCAAATACAACGGTACCTCGCGGTGAAGACTGTTGGACAATTGTATTATTCAAATTGAAGTAATACCCCGTCAGATCAACAGAAATCCGATCTCGCCACAAACGGCTCCGTATACCGGCTTCATAATTGAACCCAATCTCCGGTTTTAAACCTAGATTTATCGACCCTTCGTTGGTGCGGACATCTTCTATAGTGGGTGGTGAATACCCCAGGGAAACGCTTGCATGCCAATCGAAAAACCGTCCTGCTCGTGAATACCCAATCCGGGGAATCCAGACTGGGTCAAATGATTTAAGGACTCGGTATGCGGTGTCCTGTGCGACATCAACAAGACGGTTTATATCGTATTCAAGAAAATTCCTACTGACGCCTACCGTCACAAACGAACTATCAGCAAAAAGATATTCCATTCTGGCAAATACTAAAAACTGGTTAGCGGTCAACTCATCATCAAAATTAAGCGAACCTGGTTTGCCATAATCGTTTTCAAAATTTCGCGCCACATTGAATCCATGCTGGTATTCTCCTCCCAAAGATGCCTTCAGTCGATCATTTGTCCTTGAAAAATAATAGTCTGATTTTGTACGTCCGCCAAATGAGGTGCGAAGATCTTTTTTATAGTCCAGGTTAAATGGATTGTCGAATGGAGAAAAACTTCCGTAGATCGTGGTCTTGTTTTGAAACTGTTTACTAAAAAAACGATGAGTTATCCCACCAAGCCATAGTGATTGCCGAACCCCAGCATCTGCTTCTACGCTGCCCAGAGCAAACTTGGAGGACTGTCTGGACAACTGAGGGTCCTCGTCGAATTGATCTCTGGTCAACCCGCCTGGAATCTGATAATCCAATGATGAAAACAACAGGTGGCTTTCAAGGTTGTGTTGGTTGTTAATCTGATATGAACCAGACAGTTCACCAACCCATCTTTTGAAGTTGGTGTGATCCCGGTAACCGTGAGATGACTGGCGGGCCATCTTTATCGTTGTCCGGTTCACCGGTTCCAGTGTGGTGGAAGAACGGGGAGATAAATTCGCTTCAATATTGACCTTTGAATAACCAAACGAACCTGCCTGAACACCACCTGATAATAGTTTAGTGGTGTGATTGCTGGTACTGTTTATATTGAGGACTCCACCGGTTCCTGCCCCGTAAACACTACCCGCTGGTCCTTTGATAATCTCCATCTGCTGCATATTGACATTATCCAGCAGGTTTAGCGCCGTGCTACCGGTCGGATCTGTAAATGGGATTCCGTTCCAATAGACTTTCACATTGCGGACTCCAAATGGTGAACGCAATGTGCTACCCCGGATGGCCAGACGATAACTTCCCGGTGAACGTTGTTCGAACCGAATTCCGGGTAACGCGTTCATACTGGTTAATATCCGTTCCTCATCAAAAGCGGTCAGTTGGCGCTCCTGAAGAACATGGATGGCACCGGGCACAGAACTCAGCGCTTTCTCTGAATCATATCCGGTCACGACTACGCTGTCAAACACCGCATATACCATCGTGTCATTCTGCGCATGGAGATACGATGGTAAGCTCCAACTCATGATGATCCAACTCAATATCCAAATTATACCTTTTCCCAAATGGTTCATTGCTTTAGTGTGATTTTCAAGGTGACTCTATGCCACGCTAAATAATTAATTCGGACCTTCCAGCCCGTTGATTTCATACAATAATCTGTTTCAATTCTTCCGGAATTCTGGACAAAATTAAACTCTGACTAACATCTATCCAACCCTGCTCTTCCATAGTTATCAGAAGAACCATAAGAGACAAGACAGAAACAACTACAAAGATCAAACACCCTGCCACTCGACGCACTCCGGAAGAAGCCTGGTGATTTTGTCTTATAACCAGATAAAATCCAAAAAAGATTAAAGCGGCTACGCAAATTCCAATCCCGTAATAAAAATTCAGCGGCAAATCAGCTGAGCTGTGGTCAATAAAAGAAAAAAAGTATGGAAGCGCGGTTACTATTACCAGTGCATAAACCCCAATCCATAGCAATCGCAACCAGTCCAGATAGATGTGCATCGTCCATCCAATCCAAATACTGGTGACAAAAACAAAAAATATTACAAGATCTATTGTCATAAACTATCTTAAATATTGGATGGATGAGCAGTTGTGTACCGGTTTCTCAAAAATTTATCTTATCTTTCTCGTTGTTAACCCAAAAAAACACACGCTATATGAATAGCCAAAGATACATAGCAACCTTCATTTTTTCACTGCTATTTTGTGCAGTCATTGCACAAACTGTTGAGAACGAACCTAGAACTGCATCAGAACTCCCAAAAGTTTTTTTGATTGGTGAATATGAGAGTTTTTATTCCAGTCTGTATGAGGAATACCCGGGAATACTCTTACACCAGACTGAAAATGATATGGATAAAGCTTTTGAAAAATGGCTTATGGTGCTTCACGCGATGGAAGTACATTCTGAGAAAATCGATTATGACATCAAAGGTCTTAAAGTATGGCTTCAGATTTTTTTTGAAGAATCCGGGGAAATAGACCATATCCTTTTCTTTAAAAAACCCCTTTCCAAAAACATTGACGACCAGGAGTTAATCGCATTCTTCCGTTCATTTATTAAAGACTACGTTTTACCCATTGAGGCTACGGAGAATTTTAATCACTCGGGGAGTGCAAGTTTTCCAACGTATGGTCACGCGCCACTTGAAGCCCGAAGAGAGGAATAATTCTACGGATTTGAATCCATGATTTTGGCATCCTATAAACTCTTCTTGGAGGGTGGTTTATGGGAGATGCATGCACAAAGTCTTTGTTTCAAACAACCTCCGCGAACAGTGGTCTTCGGCAATACTCATTTGAACATTTTTATGAGGTAATTATTGTTGTTATGGTCATTCATCGATATGCACCACCTTATTTATGGCAGTCAGTCCACCCCGGAAGGGAACCATATATCTCTAAAAATTGCTATATTTGTTAGTTCGTCGGTTCACGGGATTACAACGACCAGTAATCTTCACAGTAACCATGAACCCGGACACTCAAAACTTTTATACTATAAAATATGTCACATACAAATTATAACGAAGACAACATCAAATCCCTGGACTGGAAAGAACACATCCGACTCCGGCCAGGCATGTATATCGGGAAGTTAGGAAATGGAAATAACCCGGATGATGGAATTTATATTTTAATCAAAGAAATTCTGGATAATTCCATTGATGAATTTGTGATGGGATTTGGCAAAAAAATAGAACTCAACATTACCGATGAAGGAAGAGTTCAGATTCGCGATTATGGGCGGGGAATCCCGCTGGGAAAAGTCGTGGACTGTGTATCCAAGATCAATACTGGCGGAAAGTACGACTCCAAAGCGTTCAAAAAATCAGTGGGTCTTAATGGAGTGGGTACCAAAGCAGTCAACGCACTATCCGAAGAATTTACGGTATACGCTGTTCGTGATGGTATGAAGAAAGAAGCATTCTTTCGATGTGGTGAACTGATCCGTGATGAAAAACCCAGGAAGTCTGACGAACGAAATGGAACATACATCGAGTTTCTTCCAGATCATACGATTTTTAAAAGTTACACCTTCAATCCTGAATTTGTCGAAGAACAATTGTGGAACTATGCATTTCTCAATACCGGTTTGACCCTGCATTACAACAAAAAGAGAATAAAATCCGATAACGGACTGAAAGATCTGTTGGAAAACAAAGCTAAATCTGAAAAGCTGCTGTACCCCATCATCCATTTGCAGGATGATGATATTGAGATGGCCATGTCACATAGTAATCAATATGGCGAAGAATACTATTCCTTTGTGAACGGACAACATACTACGCAGGGCGGAACGCACCTGGCTGCTTACAGAGAGGCACTGGTAGCCACTATTCGCAACTTTTACAATAAGAATTACGATGTCCGTGATATACGTACTTCCATTGTGTCCGCTATCAGCATTAAAGTCGAGGAACCCGTGTTTGAATCGCAGACTAAAACGAAGTTGGGATCAACCCATATAGCACCTGATGGACAAACCATTCGAACGTTTATGAATGACTTCATCAGTACCAAACTGGAAAACTTTCTCTACCGAAACGAAGCGGTTGCTGAAATCATTCTCAAAAAAATAAAGCAATCCGAAAAAGAACGGAAGGAGATTGCCGGCATAAAAAAGATTGCGAAGGAAAAAGCAAAAATTGCAGCTGTCCACAATAAGAAGCTGCGAGACTGCAAATACCATTTGAACGACAAAAAAGGGAAAGAAGAAGATCGACGCAAATCAACAATCTTCATTACAGAAGGTGATTCTGCCAGTGGATCAATTACGCAAGCGAGAGAAGTAGATTACCAGGCGATATTTAGTCTTCGCGGAAAACCTCTGAATTGCTTTGGAATGAGCAAAAAGATCGTTTATCAAAACGAAGAACTCAATTTACTACAACATGCTCTTCAAATAGAAGACGGCTTGGAGGGTCTCCGCTACAATAACGTGGTCATAGCTTCCGATGCGGACGTAGATGGAATGCACATCAGACTGCTGATATTAACATTTTTCCTCCAGTTTTTCCCAGACCTGGTCCGGGAAGGTCATTTGTATATTTTAGAAACCCCCATCTTTCGGGTCCGGAATAAAAAAGAAACCATTTATTGTTATTCTGAGGCAGAAAAATCAGCGGCTGCTGCAAAGTTGGGTAAAACCGCAGAAATCACCCGATTCAAAGGTTTGGGGGAGATATCGCCCAATGAATTTGGACATTTCATCGGGGAAGATATGAAATTGGCACCGGTGACCCTGGGCAACAAAGTCAAGATCGAAGATTTATTAACGTATTACATGGGCAAAAATACCGTGGAAAGACAAGAGTTCATTATCGACAATCTTAGGGTTGAATTGGACACAGCTGAAAAAGAAACTTCGATCACATCCGAGAAAGAATCTCTGCAAGAAGCAGTCGCCGTATAAAACCGATAATCGTTCTGTTTTGCTTGTCGTGCAACAGGTACTTCCGGAATCGGGAGGATGTATGCATTGACCGATGGTTTATTTTATATCGGTAATACGTATCATTGCCAAACTAACAACGATTCCTTTTCAGGAAAATACTTTTACACCTTCGAAAGTGTTTCTGTTCCGGCACATCCGTCAATTTACAGCAGATCTACAGATGACGATCCGCTCGTCATATCTGCCAATATGGCACTAAATGGAAGCCATATTGGCTAATTCTTCCCCAAATGTAGCATGGCATAAAAGTTGAAGTTTCCTATTGATACAAATCGTATTAATCGATCTATAGGAGTCGAAACCGATATATTTTTTAAGACCTTCCAATGGATCCAAAAAATGCAAAAAAATCGGAACAAAACGATATGGCTGGTGAATGTGTTAGATGGTTAATCGTTTTAATACACTAAACAACGAAAATGAGAAATAAAAATATGTTTGATAACATGAGATTTTTTGATAGCATATCCAACCAGGACAGCTATATAAACATCGATCGAATTGATGACCTCAATTCTGATCCCAAAGAAATGGAAGTAGAATCATTGCCGATCGTTGCATTACGCAACACTGTACTTTTTCCTGGGGTGGTGATTCCCATTACGGTTGGCCGGGATAAATCAATGCGTGCAGTCAAGGCTGCACACGATAAATCCAATTTATTGGGTATTGTCTCGCAGAAAAGAGCTGAGACTGAAGACCCCCTTCCGGACGAGTTATACCGGGTGGGAACCGTCGCCCGCATTGTGAAATTGATTCATACGAACGATGGCAGTTTGACGGCAATCTTACAGGGTCGCTTTAGATTTGAACTTGAAAACATCATTTCTGATCACCCCTATCTTTATGGGAAGGTCAATCCTTTGGCTAATGTTACCGGTGATGTGACAGATATGGAAGTTCAGGCGCTGATATCATCGATCAATGACACATCCCGAAAAATAATCGAATTGTCTCCTCAGATTCCTTCTGAGGCTGTAATGATGTTAAAAAACATTGACAGTCCTTTATTCTTACTCGATTTCATTTCTTCCAATCTCAATGTAAATGTCGAAGCAAAGCAGCATATTCTGGAAGAAAACAACCTTAAAACCAAAGCCGAAAAAGTTCTCAAACTACTGAACAAAGATCTCAAAGTTCTTGAACTTAAGAACCAAATTGAAAACAAGGCCCGGGTAGATATTGAAAAACAGCAGCGAGATTATTTTTTGAATCAACAACTAAAAACAATTCAGGAAGAGTTGGGGGACAATCCGCAGCAAGAGGAGATTGCCCACATGAAAAAGCGAGCCAAGGATAAAAAATGGCCGGAAAAAGTAGCCAAAGCCTTCAAAAAGGAAATAGCCCGGTTGCAACGATTAAATCCTCAGGTTCCTGAATATGGAATTACCGTAAGTCACCTGGAATTATTACTCGACCTACCGTGGGGTGAATTTACGGATGATAATTTTGATTTGAAGAAAGTCCGGAAAGTGTTAGATAATGATCACTACGGTTTGAACAAAATCAAAGATCGAATCATCGAACATTTGGCCGTATTAAAACTCAAAGGAGATATGAAGGCACCTATATTGTGCCTGGTAGGCCCTCCCGGTGTTGGTAAGACTTCTCTTGGTACAAGTGTAGCAGAGGCGATTAACCGGAAATACATTCGGATGTCTCTGGGGGGATTGCATGATGAATCCGAAATTCGGGGGCATCGTAAGACCTATATCGGCGCCATGCCCGGTCGAATCATCCAGTCTATCAAAAAGGCGCAATCTTCCAACCCTGTTTTCATTCTCGATGAAATCGATAAAATTGGAAGCGATTTTCGGGGTGACCCATCTTCGGCTTTACTGGAAGTCCTTGATCCCGCTCAGAACCATGCTTTTTATGATAATTATCTGGAATCAGAGTATGATCTGTCCAAGGTCATGTTCATTGCCACAGCCAATACGCTCAATGGAATTCAACCGGCACTAAGAGACCGAATGGAAATCATTCATGTGAGTGGATATTCTGAAGAAGAAAAACTGCAAATCGCCAAGAAGCATTTGGTTCCTGATCAGCGAAAAGAGCATGGGCTGAAAGCAAAACAGATAAAAATCAGTGACGCGACACTAAAACAAGTAATTCGAGAGTACACCCGGGAGTCGGGTGTCCGGAGTCTGAACCGGGAAATTGCCGGTCTGATGCGTCATGCAGCAAAAGAAGTAGCTATGGAAAATGCTCCATCAGTTACTGTACGCAAAAGTGATCTGGAAGACATACTAGGCCCGAGTAAATTCAGTAAAGATGTTTATCAGGAAACTGAAGTTCCCGGTGTGGCGGTCGGTCTCGCTTGGACCTCTGTAGGAGGTGATATATTGTTTATAGAATCTTCAGCAAGCGAAGGGAAAGGAAAATTAACCCTCACTGGAAATCTGGGGGATGTCATGAAAGAGTCCGCATCCACGGCATTGACCTACATCAAATCCAAAGCGACCGAGCTGGGTATTGACCCTGGTTCATTCGCTGAAAAAGATATTCATATACACATTCCCGAAGGGGCTATTCCCAAAGACGGACCCTCCGCCGGGATAACTATGTTAACTTCATTGGTCTCGCTCTTTCAGGGTATTACAGTCAAGCCCTACCTGGCGATGACCGGTGAAATCACGTTGCGCGGAAAAGTTCTGCCTGTGGGAGGAATCAAGGAAAAAGTACTGGCAGCCAAACGGTCGGGCATCAAGGAGATTATTCTCTGCGAAAAAAATAAAAAAAATATCAAGGAAATAGACGACCGATACTTGGAGGGTCTGAAGTTTCATTATGTATCAAATATGATGGATGTACTTGACATCGCTTTGGAAGGTCGGTCGTAATTTCTCAGCATTTTATTACCCTCGAAAACTATGATTAAGCGGATTTCCGTTAATTTGGGGTTAAATACGGGAGGTCGAATTGCGATGAAATCCGTATCTTTCGTTCTATTATATAAAATGAGCTTTCACAATGACGTTACATAAATTGATATTAGTTTTCTTAGCCCTGTTAAGTTTTGGAGTGAGTCAGAAAGCGTATGCACAGGACAGTAATAAAATGACAGACAGTACACTGGTGCAATTTTCGGGCGTTATCGTGGGTGACCAGGGAAATGATACCATAGCTCCCATTCCCTTTGCCAATATTTACATTCCGGAATCCGGCCGAGGAACTTATTCCAATCTCGATGGATTCTTTTCAATCGTAGCACGGCAAGGCGATATGATCGAATTTTCAGCGGTGGGTTTTAAAAAAGTGGAATTTGAGATTCCTGACACTTTAACCACAAACAGATACAGCATTGTCCAGTTGCTGTCCCAGGACAGCATTGTCCTGCCTCAAGCCACGATATATCCATGGCCCAGTAGAGAGCATTTCAAAGAGGAATTTTTAGCATTGGAGGTACCCAATGATGGCCTCGAAGATCTGGCAGCAGAAAATTTATCAGAAGAAAAACTTCAGGCACTGCGGGATATCACACCCCGAAGTGGCGAAGAGACTTCTGCGTTTTATCTCCAGCAGCAAGCAAAATCCTATCAATACATTGGTCAGGTTCCTCCCCAGAATATTTTCAGTCCTTTGGCTTGGGCCAAATTTATCAAATCACTAAAAGACGGTGATTTCAAGAAAAAATCAAATAATAATTAGTTGCATTATTTATCTTCACCGTCTCAATACTAAAGGAATAGGATAGATTCCCTCTGCTCATTGATCAAATATGATGCGTCTATGAAAGTTACTGATTACTTCGAAAAAGCCAATGGCCAGACTCTGATATCATTTGAAGTATTGCCCCCCATCAAAGGAGGTGGCATAAAATCCATCTTCAAGACCCTGGATCCCTTGATGGAGTTCAAGCCCCCTTTTATTGATGTGACCTATCATCGCGAAGAATATGTCTACAAAGCGAATAAGAACGGCTATTATGAAAAAACATCCATACGAAAGCGACCAGGTACAGTAGGAATTTGCACCGCCATCATGCATCGCTATGGTGTCGAAGCAGTTCCTCATTTGTTGTGTGGCGGATTTACCAAAGAAGAAACAGAAGATGTACTGATCGATCTCAACTTTCTGAGTATAAAAAATGTTCTGGCACTGCGGGGTGATGCACGAAAATTTGAATCTTCGTTCTCACCTACACCTGGTGGCCATCACTATGCCATTGACCTGGTTCGCCAAATCAGGAACATGAACAAAGGAAAGTACCTCGATGATAATATTGAACATGGTCAAAAAACAAATTTTTGCATTGGCGTAGCCGGTTATCCCGAAAAACATTTTGAGGCGCCCAATATGACTACAGATTTAGAACTGACTTTTGATAAAATCAAAGCAGGTGGAGAATACATCGTCACCCAAATGTTTTTCGACAACAAAGCCTATTTTAATTATCTTGAACTGTGTAAGAAAATAGGTATTCATGTCCCGATCGTACCGGGGATTAAGCCCTTGACGAAGATATATCAACTTACTTCGATCCCCCGATTTTTCCACGTCAATATCCCTGAAGAACTATCCAAGGAAGTATTGAAAGTAAAGGATGACCGTAAAAAAGTCAAAGAGGTGGGTATTGAATGGTGCATTCATCAATCCAAAGAACTTAAAGCTGCAGGCGTGCCGTGCATCCACTACTATACGATGGGAGACTCGAAGACCATCCGGCGCATTGCAGAAGCCGTGTTTTAATTAGGTGGTAGGTGGTAGATAGAGTAGTAATCCTGAACTTAGGATTTGTAAGCTTGCCTAACCCGCAAATTTTATGGCTTTTGATTTACCCACCTGGCGTTGATTATTGTTTTATACCCTTTGTATTTGATAATGCCGTATCGCTGGCAAAAATCACCCTAACCCGCTTTATTCACCACGTCAATTTATTATTACACATGATACACAGTGCATCAATTGCTTAATTTCCAAAATCGGGCATATTACACAGCCCAATTTTGGGTGACGTTTGACTTTTGAATCATGCGGGCTAAGTCGAGAAGTCTGTCGGATCAAGCACCCACCACCAACAATTAATCATCAACCATCAAGAGAGGACCTACCCCGTGGAATCAACCTTCTGATAATAAACCACATTTTTGCTTTGTTCGCCGGATTCACCAATATGAATACTGGTCACTTTCAATTCTCCGGTATCAAGAACTTCTCTGATTTCCATCGATCGCACTTGGTTATCCTCCAGCTTTGAGGTCGTGAGTTTATTTTTACCACGCACCTTTGTTACATACTTCCAATCCGTTCCCGATGCTTTCCGGGGAACACCGTCAGTATGTATTGTATAACCAAGAAAACCATTCTTATCATCCCTCGTTTGCCACTCCGAATGAATCATCATCATATTGTTGCGAACCTGCTGAATGGTATAAATATTCTCTTTTTTATCTACATCGACTTGAACCTCAGAACGCTCTGGAACCATCTTCCACCTACCGACAAACTTATCCATAAATAGTACGTTTAATTATCAATTAATAAAATAATATTTGGCTAAGGCCAATACAATCATCCTATTATTCTAATTGATCCACATTAAATAAAACGACCATATTCTCGATATGTTTTACCCGATCGGGAAATAAAGTCTTAAACTTTCTAGCTAGATTTACACTTTTCACAAGCGGGAATCTATTCTTCCTAACACTGAAAAGCGAGTAAAGTCTGGCCTTTCTTTCACATATTCTCACGATGCAGAATATACGAAAAATATTAGGATATTTAACAATATATCCAAGTTATAAATAATAATAATTACCTATGTGTCCAGAATAAATCCAATCAACCCTTTTGCAGTTTTATCAGGTTGTCTCATAAGTGTCTACCGGCGGGCACGTGCATATCAGATTACGATCTCCATAGGCATTGTCAACCCGGGCCACCGGGCTATAGAACTTGGATTGTTCCCGCAAAGAATCGACGGGATACAAAGCCTTGGACCGATTATAGGGAAAATCCCAATTATCGTCTGTCGCTAGATAGAGTGGATGAGGTGCGTTAATCAGAACATTGTTGTCAGCCGGATATTCACCGCGAGCAATTTCATCAATTTCTTGCTTAATCTGAATCATCGCTTCACAAAAGCGATCCAACTCCTTTTTATCTTCGCTTTCCGTGGGTTCGATCATCAACGTACCGGGAACCGGAAAGGAGAGGGTTGGTGCATGAAAACCATAATCAATCAATCGTTTAGCTACATCTTCAGCCTGGATACCCACCTCTTTAAACATACGTAAATCAAGGATCAACTCGTGGCCAACCCAGCCGCCGGCACCGGAATACAACACCTCATAGTGTGGAGACAATACCTTTTTGAGATAGTTCGCATTTAAAATCGCATATTTCGTTACGTTCTTAAGTCCGCGAGAACCAAGCAACCGGATATATGCATAAGAAACCAGCAGTATATTCGCAGAGCTGTAGGGCGCTGAGGCCACGGGCTGAATGGATTTGGCCTTGTGAGAGTCCTCTACAAACGGATGTGACGGCAGGTAAGGAGCGAGAAGTTCATTTACAAATACGGGGCCCATTCCAGGACCACCGCCACCATGGGGAATAGCAAATGTCTTGTGCAAATTCAAATGACATACATCCGCACCTATTGTTCCCGGCGAGGTGTATCCAATCTGTGCATTCATGTTGGCCCCATCCATGTAAACAAGTCCTCCAACCCCGTGTATACTCGCGCAAATAGTTAATATTTGTCGTTCAAAAATACCATGGGTAGAGGGGTAAGTCACCATTAGAGCAGCCACCTGATCGCCCAGCTCTTCAAGCAATGAGTTCAAGTGACTTAAATCTATATTGCCCTGGTCATCCGATTGGACAATCCGAACCCGATAACCTGCCAGGATGGCAGATGCCGGGTTTGTTCCGTGAGCCGAGGATGGAATAAGCACAATCTGGCGTTTATCATCACCTCGATCTTCATGATATGCTTTGATAAGCAACAGCCCTGTATATTCCCCTTGCGCACCGGAATTGGGCTGGAACGTATACGCCGATAGATCAGTTAGTGCACACAAGTATTCACCCAGTTCATGAATAATTTCTTGATACCCCCTTGCTTGATCTTTGGGCACCAGTGGATGCAGTCCTGAAAATTCTGTCCATGTCAGCGGTAATAATTCAGTCGCCGCATTGAGTTTCATCGTACAGGACCCCAATGGGATCATCGAATGGACCAAAGAAAGATCTTTGTTTTCCAATCGTTTGATGTATCGCATCATTTGAGTTTCGGAGCGATAGGAATGAAAGACCGGATGAGTCATAAAATCATCTTTCCGAAGATATTCCTCCTTTATTCCTCCTGAGAATTCCAGATCATCACCATTGGCTTGAAAGATCTCCAGTATTTCCTTGACTTCCTGACTGGTAGATTTCTCATCCAACGAGATCTGAATCCCATCGGAGGTGTACAGAAAGTTATATCCGGCTTGAACAGCTCTTTCCTGAATACGATGCTTTTCTGAATCAGGTATTTTAATCGACAAGGTATCAAAATAGCATAAATCCTCCACCGAGTACCCGCTTTTTTTCAGTGAACGTGCCAGTCCTGCTGTCAGCAGATGTATTTTTAAAGCAATTCGTTTGAGATTCTGCGGACCATGATATACGGCATACATGCCTGCTAAAATTGCTAAAAGGGCCTGTGCGGTACAAATGTTGGACGTGGCTTTTTCTCTTTTGATGTGTTGTTCCCGGGTTTGTAAAGCCATCCGATAGGCGGGGTGCCCGTTGATATCTTTACTCAATCCAATGATCCGGCCTGGGATATTCCGTTTAAACTTTTCTTTGCACGAAAAATAGGCGGCATGTGGACCGCCATATCCCATCGGCACACCAAATCGTTGGGTACTGCCTACAGCAGCGTCGTACCCCAAAGCACCAGGTGATTGCAACAATGTAAGGGATAAAAGATCGCAAATGGCCACCAGTCCGATATTTTCTTGTATGAGATCGTCTATCGATGTTCCGATGTGAGACACATCTCCTTTGGAATCGGGGTACTGCATGGCTACCACTACAGCACGGGTGGCATCAATATCAGAAAGTGTTTCAAAATATTCCACCGTGTAGCCTTGTGAACTCAGGCGTGATTCGATTACTGCTTTCGTCTGCGCAAACACCTGCTCATGTACATAGCATACGAGCTTTGGATTTTTCTTATTCTTTTTATTCACAAAATCAGCCACCATGGAGATGGCCTCGCCGGCTGCGGTTCCTTCATCAAGTAATGAAGCATTCGCAATCGGTAATCCCGTCAGATCTGACACCACGGTTTGATAATTAAACAAAGCCTCCAGTCGACCTTGCGATATTTCAGACTGGTACGGTGTGTACTGCGTGTACCAACCGGGATTCTCGAATATGTTCCGACGAATAACGGATGGCGTAAAGGTATCATAGTACCCCTGCCCGATCAAACTTCGAAGGACCGTATTCTTCGTACTTTTCTTTCGTATTAATTCCAGGTATTGAAACTCAGTAAGCGGATCGAGTTTTAGGGACATTCGATCGCACAGTATGCTGAGCGGGATCACATCATGTACCAATTGGTCCGCGGAAGAAATTTTCAGCTCGGATACCATTTCATCCAAATCTGAAGCGGATAAGCCGATGTGTCTGTTTTCAAAATTGATAAGCTGGTCGCTTTGACGTTCATTCATCACACACTAAATTTAAATTTTCAAAGGGTGTATGAATGACTCTAACCGGTCATTCTATCTATCACCCGGTACGCTGGATACTGACCAAACCCGATCACGAGCGCATTTTGGAAACTCAGTGCGAAAAATGGTCATTATACCCGGGCGTCCCGGAATATCAAACCATTAAAGCCCAAATTGTTTGCGAATATCATCCACCCGGTCTTCCTTCTCCCACGTAAAGGTCTCTACCTTCCGTTCATTTTTGGTTCCGTTGCTTCCAAAATCGACTAATTTATGGCCGGGCATGCGTCCCATATGGCCATAAGCAGCAGTTTCTTCAAATATAGGCTGGTCTAGTTTGTAATCCCTGATGATAGCGGCAGGCCGAAGATCAAACAACTCCTGAATTATGACAGCCAATTCACCATCGGTAAGTCCTACACGGGAACCTCCAAATGTATTCACATAAATACTGACCGGATCGACGACACCTATGGCATAGGCCACCTGGACCAGTATCTTGTCCGCTACACCAGCTGCTACAAAATTCCGCGCAATATGTCGGCTGGCATACGCCGCTGACCGATCAACTTTCGTGGCATCCTTACCCGAAAAAGCACCGCCACCATGAGCTCCTTTGCCACCGTATGTATCTACGATAATTTTTCGTCCTGTCAATCCTGTATCACCGTGCGGACCGCCAATCACAAATTTTCCTGTGGGATTGATTTTATATTTGATGTGATCATTGAAAAGCTTTTGGATATCAGCCGGACAGCTTTCGATAACGCGGGGAATCAGAATTCGTTTGATATCGTTATTAATTTTTTCCAGCATGCGCTGATCATTTTTATCAAACGGATCGTGCTGAGTCGACAATACAATATCACTGATACGCATAGGTCTGTGATCGTCGTCGTATTCGATCGTGACTTGAGATTTGGCATCCGGTCTCAGATAAGGGATTTCTACGCCGGATTTTCGCAACACTGTCAATTCTCGCAGTAGCCGATGTGCCAGATATATCCCCAAAGGCATGTACGTCTCGGTTTCATTCGTTGCATACCCAAACATCATCCCTTGATCACCCGCTCCTATTTCACGTTGTCCATCACTCTTTTTTTGATTAACTCCCATGGCGATATCGGGCGATTGTTCATGAAGTGCATTCATGATACCGCAGCATTTCGCATCAAATTGGTATTCGGAGTTATTATACCCGATCTTCTCTATCGTATGCCGGACCACATCTTGTAGTTTGACATAGGCATTGGAACTGACTTCTCCGGAAACAACCACCATACCTGTGGTGACCAACGTTTCACAGGCTACCCGGGATTCGGGATCCTGGCGTAAAAATTCATCCAGTATGGCATCTGATATTTGGTCAGCAACTTTATCCGGATGTCCTTCAGATACAGATTCAGACGAAAATAAATAAGGCATAATTAACTAATTTTACTTAATGTGACAGGACAAAAGTTTGCGTCCATCAATATAGCCTTCCAACACGTCTCCACGTTCGACCTTTCCAACTCCAGCCGGTGTTCCTGTAAAAATCATGTCACCTTCATTCAGTGTGAAAAACTTAGACAAATAAACGATAATATCTTCATAGGAGAAAATCATATCATCGGTATTTCCTGATTGCACCATTTTGCCATTCCTATGCGTTTCAAACAAAATTGAATCTTGCAACCGAGTATTGACCGAAATAAATCGACTTAAAGCTGCAGATTGATCAAAGCCCTTGGCTATTTCCCACGGGTGCCCCTTTTCTTTTAACTTTGTCTGAAGATCCCGGGCCGTAAAATCAATTCCAAAAGCTACTTTATCATAATAGTTCGAAGCCTCTTCAGGTGCGATCGCTTTTCCATTTTTACTAATCCTGATAACGATCTCCCCCTCATACTGAACGTTGTTCGAAAAGTCAGGGAGATGAAAATCGTTATTATCCAAAAGCAGGGCCGTTACTGGCTTGCAGAAGATAAGAGGCTCATCAGGAACAGGATTATCGAGCTCCCGTGCATGTTCACGATAGTTTCGACCAACACAAAAAACCTTCATTAGTATTTTACATTTTGCAGACCGGTAATTTCTCTTACTTCCCGCAAGGTATCCTGAGCTTTTTTTCGGATGTCTGCAGAGGATGCTTTAATTTGATCCCGGTATTTTCTTTTCTCTTGCGTGATTTCAGCGTACCGTTCCTGCATGGGAGCCAGGTAATCCAGCAGCACGTCTGACACGGATTGCTTCAGATCGCTGTACATCAGCCGGCTGTTCCTATAATCTTCTTCCAGACGCTTATAAGTTGCTTCGGCACCACAGACTCGAAGGATTTGGAATAAGTTCGCCACTCCGGGACTCATCGAATCTGGATCAGCCTCTCCCGAATCTGTCACCGCAGAATTGATTTGCTTCTGAATACGGCGCGGATCACCGAAGACATTGATCACGTGCTTGTCGCCCAGACTTTTACTCATTTTTTTATTGGGATCTGCCAGAGAAAGCACCTTGGGAACTTCCGTATACAAAGGCTGCGGTGTTTTGAAATAATCCACCTTATAGGTAGTATTAAACCGTTGGGCTATACCCCGTGCCAATTCAAGATGTTGTTCCTGATCCTTCCCTACCGGCACATGATCGGCCCTGTAAATCAAGATATCAGCAGCTTGAAGTACCGGATAAAAAAATAAAGCGGAGGAAACCAATTCATCTTTCCCGCCGGAATCCCTGAGATAACTGCTCTTATCTTTGAACTGAACCATTCGGCTTAAGTCCCCGTAAGAACATACCGAAGATAAGATCCAACAAAGCTCCATGTGCTCCGGGATCAGAGATTGCACAAATAAATTTTCCGTTTTAATTCCAGCCGCCAGCAACTGATATATCATCTTCCACGTGGCTTCCCGCAGTTTCTTGGGATTGTATGGCATCGTCATAGCATGTAAATCGGCGACACCAAATACACAGGAATATTTGTCCTGAATGTTGCGCCAATTGCGTACTGCTCCCAGGTAATTGCCAAGATGGATCTCACCGGTAGGTTGGATAAGCGACAGGATTTGTTGAATAGATTGCTGGGACATTATACTTCTTTCACCGCGATGGCAGAAACTTCTACACGAACATCTTTCGGTAACCGGGAGACTTCCACCAGTGCGCGGGTAGGTGCGGTATCTTCCTTGAAATAGCTTCCGTAAACGGCGTTGATCTGACCGTAATGTTCCATATCTTTCACAAAGACAGAGCAGCTAACTACGTTGTCCATCGTGCAATCATTGGCTGCCAATACCGCTTCCACGTTCTTCATGACCTGGTGGGTCTCCTCTTCGATGGAGTCCATGACCAAAGTATTGGTAGCGGGATCAAGTGCAATCTGTCCGGACACAAACACCATCGGACCACCAACCACTATCGATTGATTATAAGGACCTACGGGGGAGGGCGCTTTTTCAGTATTTACTATTTTCTTACTCAAAATCCTCAGATTCTGCCGCTTTCACTAAAATGCGTCCCCGGTAATATAAATCGCCATCGACCTGGTATGCGTTGTGGTAAATGTGAGACTCTCCGGTGGACTGACATGTTGCAATCTGAGGTACCGGTGCTTTCAAGTGTGTCCTTCTCTTTCGCTTACGTTGCTTGGAGATTCTACTCTTTGGGTGTGCCATAAGTTGTTATTTTCTAATCGTCAAAATTAATATTTTTCAGCACATCCCATGTAGGGCTTGTGCGATCTGAATCCATCTTCTTTTTGTCCTGAAGTACTTTCAGAACCTTCATATCACAGGGCGGCTGCTCCTCTTCTTCACATTCATACACATTGATCATGGGCATCGACAGCACAATAGACTCATACACCAATGGGCGCAAATCCAATTCTACTGTTCCTTCTTCCAGGGTCAGCACCTCCTCTTCATCCTCCACGCTTTCCTTTGAAGCGCTTTGTAGATTAAAAAAATACTGATTACTGGTCTCTACCGGAATCCGTATCGGCACCAGACATCGATCACACGCTGCAGCAAACCATCCATCTGCTTCCACATTCACTATATATAGTCCTGGTTTTTTATCAACAAAAACCCGTACCTCATATGCTGCTTCACCGATGGGTGATTGCTCAAATTGTGCAAAAAACTTCGTGGCAACCGTGGTTTCTATAGTAGTAACCCCTACTGGCAAACCCGGCAAACTCAAAACCAACTCCTTCCAGCCTTCCATGACAAAGAACATTTTGATTCAGAAGCGCAAAGGTACGCTTTTACTTTTATTATTTATAATATTGCGAGAGTATTTGATCGGGATAAAATTAATATTCCTTCAGCTGCATGTAATTCATAGCCAATACTGCTCAACACTTTGGATTATCTGTCTACCCGAGAGGATGGCCCGACTTATACCAGCCCTGGAATTATTTACCGTTGAACGCTTTATTTAACAAGGATCGCACTCCCCTGCGGCCCCTGAAGATAAAGCTTTTTATCCTTTATATAATAGCTCCTCACCTGCGAAAGAATACCCAAAAAGTCTTGCGCATATGGCGGATCACAACAAACTTCTGTACATGACGCTGGTCCCAGCTTGATCTGCTTTTCCGTCACCTCCATCACATCGGCACCACAGGTATTCACAGGAAGCTGAATATCCAATCCTGCCGAGTCGAGAAACTCAATCCGAATTTCCTTCCCTGTTTCATTCGGCTCCCAGCTGCCATTAGCCCGGACAAGACCTTCCAGTTTCCATTCCGTTCCCCACAAATCGTCCGGTAAATCTTTTTTGTCACATCCTGTCCAAAGAACTGAAAAAAGGAAAACAATCAATATGTACTTGTGTATAGTCATGGGTAATTCCAATTTGTACTTTCCCTTTCGTCCACCCAAAAATCCCTGCACCTTACACCCTGCACCTTTCCTTTCTCCTTTCACCGTTCACCGTTCACATTTCGCCTTTCACCTTACTAAACCATCTCCTCCGGTCGCACCCATTGATCGAACTCTTCTTCCGTCAGATAGTTCAGCGCCAGTGCAGCCTCTCGCAATGTCGTATGTTCTTTGAAGGCTTTCTTCGCAATTTCTGCTGCTTTGTCGTAGCCAATGTGCGTATTGAGCGCAGTGACGAGCATCAGGGAGTTGTTGAGGTGTTCTTTGATCCGTGCTCTATTCGGTTCCAGTCCTTCAATGCAATGCTTTCGAAAACTATCGCACGCATCTGCGATCAGATCCGAAGACATCAGTAAATTGTAGATCATCACCGGTTTAAAAACGTTGAGTTGAAACTGTCCACTCATACCTGACACGGATACCGTGGTATCATTTCCTATTACTTGAGCCATCGCCATCGTCAATGCTTCACACTGCGTTGGATTGACCTTTCCGGGCATGATGGAACTGCCTGGTTCATTCGCTGGAATAGAATATTCGCCGATTCCGCATCGTGGTCCCGAAGCCAGCATTCGGATATCATTTCCGATCTTCATCAGCGATACCGCCACTGTCTTCAAAGCTCCGTGGGCCTCAACAATCGCATCATGAGCAGCCAGTGCCTCAAATTTATTCTCTGCAGTCCTAAATGGGAATCCCGTTAATCTGGCAATGTGCTCGGCAACCTTTACATCATACCCATCAGGTGTGTTGAGTCCTGTTCCGACTGCGGTACCTCCGAGCGCCAGCTCTGAGAGATGATCCAGGCTGGATTCGATCGTTTTTATTCCATGGTTGATCTGGCTCACAAAAGACGACAACTCCTGGCCGACAGTCACTGGGGTTGCATCCATAAAATGTGTTCGTCCGATTTTCACAATGGCGCTGAACGTATCCGCTTTGGCAGCAAATTCATCCCGGAGCCGCTGCAACGCAGGCACTACTTTTTTGACGATTTTCTGATAACCCGCAATGTGCATGGCCGTGGGAAATGTATCGTTCGAGGATTGAGACTTATTGACATCATCGTTCGGGTGCAACACCTTTTTCTCGTCCGTCAGCGATCCACCTTGCAGAACATGTGCTCTGTTAGCGACCACCTCATTCACATTCATATTGGATTGGGTTCCGCTACCGGTCTGCCAGACCACGAGTGGAAACTGATCATCCAGTTTTCCGTTCAGAATTTCCCCGGTGACCCGATCAATAAGCTCCGCTTTTTCATCCTCCAGTACGCCCAGGTCCCGATTTGTAAATGCAGCAGCTTTTTTCAAAATAGCAAAGGCACGAATCACTTCCACAGGCATCTTTTGCCCGCCAATTTTGAAGTTTTCCAGCGATCGCTGAGTTTGCGCGCCCCAATATTTATCTTCTGGAACCTCTACGATACCCAGACTGTCTTTTTCCTGTCGATTTCCCATGATTCTTTTTTATTATTTACTTTTACGAAAAATAAAGGTATTGATTATATCGGAGAATTCCGATCGCCGATACCTCCAAAATTAAGAAGCTATGAGTGAATTAAAAATCATTGCCGCTATTCCCGCGCGATATCAGTCTACCCGATTACCAGGTAAACTAATGGCGGATCTGGGTGGCATGCCGGTCATCCGACGCACCCTGGAAAATGTAAAAAACATGGAGCTATTTGATGAGGTCGTTGTCGTCACGGATTCTGATGAGATCGAATCCGTGGTGGAGGATTTAGGAACCGTTATGCGGAGTCAAAAAGAACACGCTTGCGGCACAGACCGCATAGCTGAATTTGCTACACAATTTGATGCCGATATCATATTCAATGTGCAGGGTGATGAACCTTTTTTGGGAAAAGATGATATCGAAAGAATGATCCGTAAGTTCTACTCCGATCAATCACAAAACATCGACGTCATGTCACTTCGGCATCCCATCAAAGAAAAAATGGATCGCAACAATCCCAACTACGTCAAGGTAGTCAGTGATCTCGATAATTATGCCATGTATTTTAGTCGGTCCAACATCCCTTTCCGACGAAAGGATACTGACACCGACACCTACCGACACATCGGTATTTACGCCTTTCGCAAAGATGCTCTGGTGCAATTTGCCAATCAACCACTGTCGCCGTTGGAGTCCATGGAAATGATCGAAGCTCTGCGCATACTTGAAATGGGGATGAAAATCAAATTATTGGATGCACAGCAGGTCACTATCGGCATAGATACCCGGGAAGATCTGAACTGGGCCAATCAGTTTATTGACAAAAATCAATAAATCCTAAAAAGGGTTGGCTTTGATAAAACATTTCATCAATCCTGGCATTGATATTATTAGAACAAGGGATCATTATCAACTATGGAATGGGATCTCTGTTATTTTTTAACAAATAAAACATATTATTATGGCATTTACACTTCCGGATTTACCTTATGCAGCTGATTCCCTGGAGCCGCATATTGACGAACGCACTATGAACATCCACCATGGCAAGCACCATGCTGGATATACCAAAAACCTAAATGCGGCCATTGAGGGCACGGATTTAGAAAACAAATCGATCGAAGACATCCTGGCGACGATCGACGGGTCTGCAGATGCAGCTGTTCGGAACAATGGAGGTGGATTTTACAACCACGCTCTGTTTTGGAAAATACTAAGCAAGGATGGCGGTGGACAACCTTCGGGAGAACTGGCTTCAGCTATCGATGATTCATTTGGCAGTTTTGATGCTTTTAAAGATGCATTCAGTAAAGCTGCAGCAACTCAATTTGGTTCCGGATGGGCCTGGTTGTGTGTACATGACGGTGGAAAATTAAGCGTTTGCTCTACAGCGAACCAGGACAACCCACTCATGCCAGTCATCAAATGCGATGGCACACCAATTCTTGGTATTGATGTTTGGGAACACGCTTATTACCTGAATTACCAGAACAAGCGGCCCGAATACATCTCTAATTTCTTTGAAATCGTCAATTGGGATCAGGTTGCTGAAAATTATGCAGCCAATAAATAAACGAGGTTTCAAATAAATTCCAAAAACTACAATGTCCGCCGGATTCTCCGGTTGGACATTTTTTTTTCCATAATCTACATTTCCTGCTGAATTGATTCAAAATACGGTTCTCCATTATTTTTACAAGTCAATAAATCTTAATTTTGTGGCTCAATACAAGATCAATTCATGAAGCTGACAGACGAAATCAAAAAACGACGAACTTTTGGAATCATATCACACCCGGATGCCGGTAAAACAACACTTACAGAAAAACTCCTGCTATTTGGTGGTGCCATTCAGACTGCCGGCGCCGTAAAATCCAATAAGATAAAGAAACATGCCACATCGGATTTTATGGAGATCGAACGACAACGGGGAATTTCCGTAGCCACCTCGGTCATGGGATTTGAATACCGTGATCTCAATATCAACATCCTGGACACCCCCGGGCACAAGGATTTTGCCGAAGACACCTATCGTACATTATCAGCAGTGGACAGTGTCATTGTGGTGATCGATGTCGCCAAAGGAGTCGAGCCTCAGACCGAAAAGTTGGTCGGGGTAGCCCGAATGCGTCAGATTCCCATGATTGTTTTTATCAACAAACTCGACAGAGAAGGTAAAGATCCTGTTGACTTGTTGGATGAGGTCGAAGAAAAACTGGGGCTAAGCGTACTTCCGCTCAGTTGGCCGATCGGGATGGGCCAGCGTTTCAAGGGCGTTTACAATATTTACAAACAAGAGTTGATCCTGTTTGATCCCCACGGTCAGCAAGATGAAGACAACATCCTCAAAATCACCAATCCGGATCTGGAGACACTGGAGCCTTTGGTGGGAAAATTCGCTGCGGAAGAGTTTTTATCTGAGTTGGAAATTGTAACCATGGTATACGATGATTTTGATCGGGATGCTTACCAAAAAGGCGACCAGGTTCCAGTATTTTTCGGCTCTGCAATTAATAATTTTGGGGTGAAAGAGATGTTGGACGGTTTTGTCGAATTTGCGCCCTCACCCTTGGCTCGCCAGACGGAAGAAAGAGTCGTCCGGCCCGAAGAAGATGATTTCTCCGGTTTTGTTTTTAAAATCCATGCAAATATGGATCCGCGCCATCGGGACCGGATTGCTTTTCTACGTATAGTGAGCGGTAAATTCGAACGAAATAAATTTTATCATCACGTCCGGAAAGATACCAAAATGCGGTTTTCAAATCCTACCACCTTTATGGCTGCCCGAAAAGAACTCGTAGAAGAATCTTTTCCAGGTGATATTGTAGGATTGTATGATCCTGGTAACTTCAAGATTGGTGATGCACTGACAGACGGCGAAGTTTTACACTTCAAAGGGATTCCACGATTTTCTCCCGAACTTTTCCGTATGGTTATCAATAAAGATCCATTGCGTTTCAAACAGTTGGACAAAGGGATCCGGCAGCTGATGGATGAGGGGGTAGCTCAATTGTTTACGCAAGTTATGGGAAATCAAAAGGTCATAGGTACTGTTGGAGCGCTCCAATTTGACGTCATCAAATACCGGCTGGAACATGAATATGGAGCGAACTGTGACTACCATCAGGTCAATATTCACAAAGCCATATGGCTCGAAATCCTGGATAAAGAAGAATTTCGGGACTTTGAAAAACGAAAAATGAAAGACCTGGCTTACGATAAAGACGAACAACTTGTCTATCTCCCCGAAACGGCCTGGGCATTGCAAATGGCCCGGGACAATTATCCGGGAATCAAATTTCATGAGACCTCGGAGTTTTAGGTTTTTAGGGCGCCCCGAAAGATCGAGGCTTTTAGGAGTTAGGACGCTGCGCTTTTAGGGCACCGGTCTGATTCATAGCCATTGAGCAAAATTTAGTGATTCTCGTTCATGGTCTATCTAGCCACGGTCTGCGGTCCACCCTCCACGATCTTCGGCCTTTCACCTTTCCTCTAACACCTTTGCCTCCTTACTACCTTATCAAAAATGATGATTGGCCCCGATGGCCAGATGGCTGGAACGGAATTTATCCAGGTTGTAACCAATTCCGCGTCCTTTCAACCAAATATCATGTGAAAATCGCAGGTTGATGCTCGTTTTTTTATTGACATTTATATCCATACCGGCACTAAGTCGTCCTGAAAAATAGGAGTTAATTTCAAAAGGACCATTGTGCAACAATCCATTGGAGGGTTTATTCGATTTGGAACTATATCCAGATGCCTGATTCAGAGTTTCCGTACTGTAATTCGCCAGGGGTACAAAACGCCCTGCGATCCCCCCACTAAAGTACATGCGAATGGCAGGTAAATTCACAACATTGTAGCCGATTTCAACCGGGAGTGTCACGATCGAAAGATCATTCGTATTGCTAAGCCCGTCGTACTTCATCCTCAGGTAATCGCCACCCAGGGAACCAAACATATCCTGATATTGAATTTTATACCGGAAATACATGCCTGCATTCAATGTGGGTACACTGATTGGCTCCTGATTTAGCAACAAATAATCCTGGACTTCTACATTTGTTGCATCAGCCAACACACCTACCTCCATACTGCTGTGGATACGGGGTCGAATCACCTGAAAAACAGGAATGCTATTGAGAATACTGTCCGACGACTTCGTTGTCAATAAGCTGATGTCCCGAACCGCGAGTCGTGGGGAAGTTTGATTCAGCAGTTTGAGAGATTCTTCATACTCAATCAGGGGGGCCGGTGAAGTAAGCTGCGGAGTTATACCAGCCTGGTTCTTTTTATCATAATTCGCACTCAATTTCACCAGATTCTTATCATACTCATAGAAAACGTGCGTATCCTCAGGCAGGGGCAGCTTCATCACCTGCTCTGATTCTTTTTTAGTATCTAAAGCGTAATTTGTAGTGGCTGACTGTACCGCGTAATTATTATCGGCATTTCTAGCAGAGGACGCACTTTTGGATGCAGCACCAGAGATACTTTGATCAGAATTCATCACTAAAGGATCATCGACATGGTCTGAATTTCCGATCAATTGATCGTGCTCCTGTGAAACATGGTGATCTTTCTTTATTCCATGGTGTGAAGCCGGGTCTTGGGTCAGAATATCCGAACTTTCCTTCTCGGTTGAATTCGTTTTCGTTTGTCGGAATTCTTCAAAATTCTCAGTCAGATTATTCCTACGATCTCCCTTTCTGTGATAATCACTGTATAGATTTGTCAACTGAATCAGAAGTATGAGAATCGCAGCTGCTTCGATCACCTTCATCATGATTAATCTCGGTCTGTCATTCAGTTGGTCAAGCCGGGAAGATAACATGTGCCAATGGTCTTCCTTCCAAGTTGATTCCGGAAGCCCCGTGATCGCATCGCCAATGGCTTGATCAAATTCTTGATCAAGGTCCCTGTTCAAATCATCCACGCGGGATTCAAAAGCACTCCAGGGCGCAGCTCCCCATGCACCTGCAGGAATACTTTCCAAAGCATCCCCGATCGTCTGATCAAATTCCCGATCCACGTCATCGAGACGTGAGGACATCCTGTTCCACTGGCCCGATCCCCAAGTGTTTTCTGGAATAGTATCCAACGCTTCCCTGATCGATTGATCAAATTCTCGATCCAGTTCTATATTAAGATCATCAAGCCGTGTTTCGAAAGAGGCCCAATCAGACGGACTTTCATTGTATTCCATACCAGCGAGCATCGTCCCAAAATCCATTTCCAAGTCTGCATCATCTGTTAATGGAACCGCTTGTTCTATCTCGAGCAAATCATAAAACACTGCCCAATCCGGCGCCATCGGAGCCACATAATTCTCCAGTGCTGTTTTTATGATATGATCAAATCTCGTTCGCATTACCTGTCCGGTCTTAAGTGGTGTAACATTTCTTTTAACTTTGAACGGGCTTTTACCAAATTGGATCGGGAGGTACTTTCCGAGATTTCGAGTCTTTCAGCGATTTCACGGTGGGAGTATCCCTCGACCACATACAGGTTGAACACCGTTCTGTAAGTTGGCGTCAATTGTTGTACAGCTGTAAGTATTTCCTTTTCGGTTACCTGTTCGATGGCACTGGGTTGATCGTTTTCCACATCATAAGCCTGATCGATGGATTCGGTTCGTCGTCGAGCCATTTTTCTATAATGATCGATCGCCGTATTCACCATAATCCGTCTGATCCAACTAAATAGAGAAGTGCCCGGTTTATATTTTCCAATATACCGAAACACTTTTATAAATCCATCGTGTAAGATATCCAGTGCTTCTTCCTCGGTTTTAGAATACCGGATACATACACCCATCATTTTGCCATAATAGGCTTCATAGATGATCTTTTGTGCCCATTTTTCTCTGCGCACACAAGCTTTAATAATGGATTCTTCGTTGTGATCAAGAGTCAGTGCAACATCCATTGTGGTAAGGAATTTCCTTACAAATTACTAATAAAAAAACGAACAAACTATACCCTCTGCTGCCTTAACGGTAAAATAACACCACCCCTTCTACTATAAAAGACCAAATCTACTTTGTAAATTTGCAAATCATTTTATATATGCGTTATATACTACACTTTGAATCACAACACATTAAGAATAAATGGCAGAAGAGAAGAGCAACGGATCGACAGTGATCGGATTGGATGGAATGTATGAGAATTATTTTCTGGATTATGCTTCATACGTCATTTTGGAACGAGCCATTCCCACGATTGAAGATGGCCTAAAGCCAGTTCAACGGAGAATTTTGCATGCTATGTTTCAGATGAATGACGGCCGTTTTCATAAAGTGGCCAATATTATCGGCCAAACCATGCAATACCACCCGCATGGCGATGCGGCCATCGGCGATGCACTGGTGAAGCTGGGCCAAAAAGACCTCCTAATCGACCAACAGGGCAACTGGGGAAACATCGCTACAGGTGACGCGGCATCGGCGCCCCGGTATATTGAAGCCCGCCTTTCTCACTTTGCGCTGGAAGTAGCCTTCAATAAGCACATTACCGATTGGCAACTCAGCTACGACGGGCGAAACAAAGAACCAATACAGTTGCCGATGAAATTTCCATTGCTGCTCGCGCAAGGTGCAGAGGGAATTGCGGTGGGGCTGTCCACCCGAATTATGCCGCACAATTTCAATGAGCTGATCGATGCATCAATCAAAATATTACAGGACAAAAGTTTCACCATTTATCCGGATTTTCAGACGGGTGGATACCTGGACATCACAGACTACAATCACGGAGAACGAGGCGGCCGGATCAAAGTCCGGGCCAGGATTGAGAAGCAAGATAAGAACACGCTGGTCATCAAAGAAATCCCGTACGGCACCACGACATCATCGCTGATTGACTCGATATTAAAAGCCAACGACAAAGGAAAAATAAACATCAAAAAGATCACGGATAACACTGCCAAAGAAGTGGAAGTGGTCATTGATTTGGCGTCCGGTCAATCACCCGAGCTTACGATTGAAGCACTCTATGCCTTTACGTACTGCGAAGTATCCATTTCTCCCAATGCGTGTGTTATCGTCGACGATAAGCCGATGTTCCTGGATGTCCGGGAAATCCTGCGTCGTTCGACCATGCACACAAAAGCCCTGATGCGTGCCGAATTGAAAATTCAGGAAAAGGAATGGCTTGATAAGTACCATTTTGCCTCCCTGGAGAAAATATTTATCGAAAACCGGGTTTATCACGAAATCGAGGAGGCCGAAACCTGGGAAGCCGTGTTGGAGATCATTGACGCCGAAATGCGGAAATACATCGCAGAGCCTGACGAAGAGATTCTACCCGGTGACGATCGACTGGTTCTGGCTCGACCCTTTATCCAGGATGACATCCTGCGGCTGACCGAGATCAAGATCAAGAAAATATCCAAGTACAACAAATTTAAAGCCGAAGAAGCCATTCAGGCGCTTCAGGATGAGATCGATAAGACGCGGCATCACCTGGCACACCTGACCGAATACTGCATCGATTATTTCACACATCTAAAGGATAAATACGGAAAGGACCGGCAACGACGCACCAAAATCACCACGTTTGGAGAGATTGAAATACAGCAAGTAGTGGCCAACAATGCCAAACTGTACGTCAATTATGAAGAAGGCTTTATCGGATCCGGACTTAAGAAAGCCACCTTTATCCGGGATTGCTCGGATATTGATGATGTGATCGCATTTCGAAAAGACGGTCATTTTCAGGTGAGCAAAATCGATGACAAAGTATTCATGGGTAAAGACATTCTCCATGCAGACATTTGGTACCGCGGAGATGAACGGACCACCTATCACATGGTGTATTTGGACGGCAAATCCAAAAGAACGTACATCAAGCGTTTTCAGGTCAAGGCGTTGACCCGGGACCGGGAGTACGACCTCACCAAGGGAACCAAAGGATCGCGCGTATTGTATTTTTCTGTGCACCCCAATGGTGAATCAGAAGTCATCAAAGTCACGTTGTCGAGCAATACCAGGGCGCGTAAGAAGGTGTTTGAATTTGACTTTGGAGATCTGGATATCAAAGGACGTCGGGCCAATGGAAACATCCTCACCAAATATGCGGTGCGGAAAATAGAACACAAAGAAACGGGCGGCTCAACCCTCGAAGCACTCAAGGTCTACATGGACAATGCAACCGGACAGCTCAATATGGAAGAACGGGGCCGATTTGTCGGCGAGTTTGAAGGCGCAGACCAGCTGATCGTCATTCATAAAGACGGTAGTTATGAATTATTGGATTTTGATCCGAATCTTCGTCTGCCCGTTGAAAGTGTGCATACCGTAGCCCGGTTTGAACCGGAAATCATCTGGAACGTGGTCTACTACGAAGGAAGTAAGAAATGGACCATGGTGAAGCGGTTCCAAATCGAGACATCCACAACCAGTCAACGCTTCCCATTCCTGACCGAGCATCGATCGACCAAGTTGTTACTAATCACTCCCGAATCCAAAACCAAGGTCATGTATCGGGATGGAGAGAAAAATGAAGAGGAATTTGTGTTCGAAGAATTCATCGATGTCAAAGGGTGGAAAGCATTAGGGAATAAGTTGGATGAAAGCAAGGTGAAAATTATTGAGGTTGAGGTTCCGGATATCGCGGAGGATGACGAGGGCGCCGAAGCTTCAAAGGACAAGGAAGGTGAGGATAAGGATGAATTTTCACCCGGTGATACAGTAGACCTTCAGGTAAAAAAAGGGGGACAGGGGGATTTGTTTGATTGATGGGTATAGGGTATTGGGTGTTGGTCGTTGGGGCTCTGTTTTGGTAGTTGGTTATTGGTTAGGATTTCCATATGAAGTATGAAGTCACTTTGGACGATGGCACTTCCAAATCCTCCATACAATCGGCTTCCTCCGTAGGCGGACAGGTACGAATCGCCCGTGATTGGCTGCGATTTGGAAGCGTAGGCAATTTATTCTATGCTTTGCTAGAAAATGGGGTTTTTTCCTGGCAGTGACGTCCCCAAAGGGACTCAATAACTAATAACTCACTCATCCAGGGTCTCACGACCCAGGCTATGAGCTACCGTCCGACAAGCGGACTTTTTGAGTGGATATCCAAACTCTACTAGTGTTCTGTTTTATAAGTTATGTGGAATAATTCTGAGGTCATTTTCGTGCTAGTCAAGGCGTCAATACATAGCCATAGTGGGGGTTAAGGCGAGGTTTTGCAACGCAGGATAGCACAAAAAGGGGCCAGAATTAACCAGAATAATTTATGAAACGGAGGGCCCGTAATTGGAAACAACTACTTGTTTAACATGCATTGTCCCGGCGCTTTAGCCCGTAAATTTCGTACAATAAAGGGCTTGACAAAGTCATCCCTATAGGAAAAGCCTTGTTTAATATCATTTCAACCCAATGATGCCGAACAAGTTGGAGACAGAGCAAAGTATAGGGGAGTAATGTAGATATTTTACTTATCTTGAGTGTTCAGAAAAGAGAATTATGAAACATCAACCGACATCAATCCGGTTCAATCACTCAAACCTATCACAAGGCTCCTTCCTCTGAAAAGGATTTCACAGATGCTTACCAATGGCAATCCTTTTGAGTTTAAAGCGGCATTATTAATTCAAAATTATCCATTAATCATTATTAATCCCTTTGAGTCTTTCCTCCAACGATTTCACGGTATACGGTTCGCCATCCTCGGATGGATAATTCCGGAGTTCCTTGACCAACTGGGATGACACCCTCCGGGGCGTGGAACTAAACGCATTTTTGACAAAGGAAAGGACTGCTGCGATCTCCTGATCAGAGTACTCAGTGTTATCGACCAAAGCGGGCATCACCCCCGGGAATTCATAAGTCTCTCCATTGACTGTGACCGGCCCCTGCAATCCGTGCAGTACGATCATCACCAGCGCGCTGTCATTATCTTCCAGATACTCCGACTGGTACAGAGGCGGCGCTACACTTTCGATTCCTTTCCCGTCCTTGCCGTGACAACTGCTGCAGTTGCTTTCAAAAATCGCCAGACCACTGTTCCGACTGACCCTGGTTTTCTTACGGGCATAAAACGCTTTGTTCGCATCGATTTTCTGCATCACATCATTCAGATAAGAAACCAATTGCTGATTTGTATCTGCCTGTTTCTTCAACGGAATGAGTAAATCTTGCTCGTAATCATTATATTGAGACAGCGCCATGTTGAGGGCATAATTTTGATTTGGCAAAGACAGTCGATCCAAAATATTTGCGAGAAATTCGACCGCTTCATCGCTCCCCGCCGCAAGATGCCGGGTCGCTGCTGCCCAGTAAATCAGATTCTTTTCGGAAAGGAGACTTTCATTCTGTCCTAGTCGCTCCTTTAGTTCCATGAACCACTCTGAATGCGCCGTAGTCAGGTATTTGATCGCATGCGGCAGATAATAGCCATTTCTTTGGACAGCAAAATCCAAAACGAGCTCCTTGTCCAGCGCACCGAGGCCTTCCAGGGTCCAAAAAGCGTGTAGGGGAACATAATCCGCCACATCTTCACTGATCAGAAGTTCTTTCAACGGGTCAACCAAATCCATGGGCTGATCCTCTACGATCTTCCGCTGCGCATAAAGTCGTTGCCATAAATTGGGGTGTTGGAGTAAATCAATCCGGTTCGCATCAGCGACCACAGGAATTCCTTCCCCTCGGCTGTTTTTCGGTAAAATGCGAAGGATACGCCCCATGTCCAGCACGGTATCCAACCCTTCTTTTTCATATTCTCGACGTAGATAATTGGTCAGGTAGGTCTTGTGCTGAATAATTCCGCGGTGCATATCCACTACATAGATCAATCCATCCGGACCGGTCTGAAGAATCACCGGCCGGAACGCCTGATCCGTTGATATGATAAATTCACTATCCGGGTAATATTGTTCACCGGTAATCTCAACCCCTTCCCGGTCAATTCTATTTCGCTTGACGAGATTCGCCTCCGGACCGCCCACGAAGCTGTTGTTCTTAAAAGCGCCGTTATACTGATCCCCCATGTAAAGTAATGGACCCGAAGCGGAGGTAAATTTACGAAGCTTTTGGGTCGTCGAATCCAACACCCCTTTCATATACCCCCGGTTCACGGCCGTAAATTGCAAGGGGTACACACGCTGGTCGTTCACTATATTCTTACTGACACCAGGTGGATAGGCCAGGTTTTTATTTTGATCCAGCAATCCCGGTAAGAAATAATCACCCTGAAACTGATTGGAGTTATTGTTGTAATACAATATCCCGTAATCATCCTGGGTCAACCCCCATTGTCCCCGACTAAAAATATAGTCCTTCTCCCATGTCCGGTTACGATACCGGTAACGCGCATTACCTTCGGAATTATAGATCCAATTATCAATATTATATACCAATCCATTGGGTTGGTGCTCGGCATTTCCCCCTACCGCATACACACTGTCTACGAGAACACGATCGCCGGCGACGTCATCATCTTGGATGGGTACCCACCATAAAGCCGGCGGTTCGACGTAGAGCAAGCCATCGTTCGCAAAAGCAATGGCCCGTGGCATGACCAGGCTATCCAGAAATATTTTTTTACGATCAGCCACCCCGTTTCCATCGGTGTCCTCCAGAATAGAAATCATTCCCTTGGGCAGACTTTCCTCACTCCCGGCATAATCAGTCATATAGCCGACCATCTCGATCACCCACATCCGGCCCACATCATCAAAAATTACATTGACTGGAGCTTCTACCTGAGGCTCTGCTGCGAAGGACTGGAGCTGATATCCATCCTTCACTTGGTAAGAACTTAGATCTACCTCTATTTCTTTACCCGGCCCACGGAGATCCTGTTCACAGGAAAAGGCCACGATAAAAAAAAGAGCTGTTGAAAAGAACGGGACAAGAGAAAAGGATAGTCGGTCAGATGGAAACATCACCACGTTAGATTTTAGGGAAATTGAAGTGAACCCATAGTGGGTGATAGCAGACTCGAACTGCTGACCCCTGCCCTGTCAAGGCAGTGCTCTAAACCAACTGAGCTAATCACCCGATTACTAATTATTTTAGCTCCTCGATGCATTTTATGCGCCACCGTAGCCTTGGTCTTTAATCTTCATCCATTCCAAAACCTCGACTGTTCGATACCCATGCCCGCCCATTTGACGGTAGAAACACATCACGGATTTATTAAAACGCCTCAAAATTAAAAAAAATATTGATACTAAAAAGCATCGGCAAAACATACCCTTCAAAATCGGAAAATAAAAGTGCTGGAGATCTCCATCTGCATTGAACATTGGGTCAATTTCCACCATTTATTTATTTTTCCGAATTCCTATCGATCATAAAAAATCATCCGCTTTCCGATACGCCTGAACCAATTTTTCTTCGCCAGCCTTTCCTCCTTCGCTCAATCCATGCTCCATACCCACGATACCCTTATAACCTTTTTCATAGAGGTGTTTGAACACATTTTGGTAATTGACTTCTCCGGTATATGGTTCCTTTCGGCCGGGATTGTCTCCCACCTGGATATACGCAATCTCATCCCAGGTATAATCGATGTTTTTGATCAGATTTCCTTCATTCTTTTGCATGTGATACGCATCGTAGAGTATCTTACACGACGGACTATCTACCCCTTTACAAATCAAATAGGTTTGCGGTGAGTATCTAAGAAACAAATCCGGGGTATCACTGAGCGGCTCCAGAACCATGACCAATCCGTGCGGTTCAAATATCTCAGCCCCTCGTTTAAGCGCCTCAATCACATTCGCGGTCTGAATATCCAGGGGCAGTCTGCGTTCAAAATTCCCTGGAACCACGGTCATCCATTTGGCATTGACCCGTTTCGCTACTTCCACAGCTCGCCGGCACCCATCCAGGAAGATATCGAGGTGTTCTTGCTTACCGGCGGCCAGCGTATTGGCACCATTGCCCCCCTTATCAACCACAAAAACGCCCATATCCATTCCATTGTCGACAAGTGCTTTACTTATTTTTTCCTGTTCGGAGACAGATCGCTTCATCATCCCATTATCCTCAATGGATTTAAAACCGCGATCGGCCATATAGTGGATCTGATCAACAAAATCGTTGCCAGCGTGGTTTTTGAACATCCCCTGATGAGGTGCATAGTTCAGGTTAAAAGGTTTATCGGCCAATGAGCGGTTCCTTGTCGTGGCTTGAAGTCCAGACGCCATTCCCAAACCGGAAGCACCCAACACGGTATTTTTCACAAAGCTTCTACGTTTCATATTATTTCATGTATTTTCGAGCCTTCCATCGGCCGGCCCTGTTTTAAAAATTGAATTGATCATTTTTTATTCTTCGCTAATTTACTATTTTTACGGAATCCACCAATTGTTGGAGGTGCAATTGTCTGAAAAACATCGAATCACGAGTAGTATTGGAAATGATGAATTGAACTCTTCACAGGATCATGCCGTTTAAACATTGAACAGCTATTTTGATAACCATTATATTTTATATGCAAAAATTGAATTTATCCTATATCCTTATTGGATTTCTTACCTGCATGACCAGTGGGTTCATGCTCCAGGCACAAAAATCCTATACTGAAAAGATCCCTGGTTCAGAAGAAACCATGGAAATGATACAAATTCCCGGCGGATCCTATGACTTGAACATCGGCGGAAAAACCCATCAGGTGGAACTGAGTCCATACTGGATCGCGACCAAAGAAGTGACCCACGATGCATTTGGTACCTTTGATCAGGACGAATCCATCAGCCGGGACGTGACGGTGGATGCGGTCACCCGGCCAAGTCCACAGTACGAAGACCTCACTTGGGGCATGGGCCGAGGCGGTGGTTTTCCGGCGAACAGTATGTCGCTCTATGCCGCTATGATGTACAGCAAATGGCTGTATGAAAAAACCGGTCATTTTTATCGCCCGCCCACAGAGGCGGAATGGCAAGCGGCCTGCCAACTGGGAAAAAACGATGACGAAAATCCACGAAAAATGGCGGTCTATGCAGCGAATAGCAATGATAAATATCAAAAGGTAGGATCCAGAAGTGCTGATGCGTTGGGACTGTATGATATGCTGGGAAATGTGGCCGAATGGACCGTGGATGCTTATAAAGAAGATTATCAGGAGGTCATCGATGCATCGGGCAAAAAAGATCCGCATATGATCCCTTCTTCACGAAAAACCAGTGTGGTTCTTAAGGGGGGGCATTATCAGTCCACAGAAGAAGAACTTTCCTGTGATGCCCGGATCATGTCTGAAAGATGGTGGAACAGAAGAGATCCTCAGATCCCTAAAAGCCGATGGTGGTACACCGATGCACCCTTTGCAGGGATTCGCCTGGTCCGGCCGGTGAATCAGCCGTCTGACGAAGACATCAAAGCGTATTATGATCAATTTTTAAAATAACCCAAGGGCTTCATGGCCTGACACCATATAATCACACCACTTCTAACCACTTAATCCAATACGATGACAAAAAGTAAAATAAACCGAAGAAAATTTGTAAGACAATCAGCGGCAGCGGCAGGAGCTATCATGGCTGTACCTTTTGCTGCTAAAGCTGGTTTTTACATGGACAAACCAGCTGAAAAAATCCGGGTAGCCCTGGTCGGCTGTGGAGGTCGCGGGACTGGTGCAGCCGCTCAGGCCTTGCATGCCCACCCTAATGTCCAATTAGTATCTATGGCCGATGCTTTTCGCGATCGGCTGGACAGCAGCCTGAAAAACATACGCGAAGAAATCGACGATTCCGAAAACCGGATCGACGTCCCAGAAAGTCGAAAGTACGTGGGTTTTGATGCTTATAAAAAAGCGATGAAGGATGCGGATGTTGTCATCTTAACCACCTCTCCGGGATTCCGGCCCATTCATTTTAAAGAGGCAGTCGCTCAGGGCAAGCAGGTTTTTATGGAAAAACCCGTAGCCACGGATCCGGCTGGTATCGCTTCAGTATTGGAAACGGCCAAAGAAGCGCGACGTAAAAAATTAAATGTCGTCGTCGGACTGCAGCGCCGTTATCAGAATTCCTATCTGGAGCTGTTGAAGCGCTATCAGGATGGGATGATCGGTGACATCACTTCTGCCCAGGTGTATTGGAACAGTCGAGGCGTTTGGGTTCGGGAACGAAAACCAAGCCAAAACGAAATGGAATACCAAATGCGAAACTGGTACTACTTCAACTGGCTGTGCGGGGACCACATCGTCGAACAACACATCCACAATATGGATGTGGTAAACTGGTTCAAAGACGACTACCCGCATCATTCTCAGGGCATGGGCGGTCGGACCGTCCGGGTGGGACCTGAATACGGTGAGATCTTTGATCACCATTTTGTAGAATACCACTACAAAGACGGTGTCGTCATGAACTCCCAGTGCCGTCACCAACCCAACACCATGAGCCGGGTTGATGAAATCCTCACCGGAACCAAGGGACGGATCCATTGTGGAGCCGGGAAAATCGAAGACCTGGACGGCAATGTGCTGTTTGAATTCGATCGCTCCAAAGAAAACAATCCCTATCAGACCGAGCATGATCTCTTGTTTGATGCCATATCCAAGGGGGAATACAAGTTTGATGATACAGAACAAGGCGCGCACAGCACCCTCACAGCGATCGTCGGACGGTTATCCACCTACTCCGGTCAGGTAATCAACCAGAAAACCGCATTGGATTCCGGACTGAGTATTCAGCCTGAGGAATATGCCTGGGATGCGACACCACCCGTACTGCCGGGTGATGACGGGCTTTATCCTTGCGCTGTTCCGGGAGAGACGGTTTATTTCAAATCCTAACCCGGTATAATTAAGAGGACTAAAAGAATATCCCGGTTGATTCAGTTCATCCGGGATTTTTTTGTTATACGGTATTACTGAGTATTAGGAGCCTTCCGGCGGGAGGTTACCTGGGAGGTTGGAGCTCCTGCTCGCACCCTACATTGACTAGTGCGCGGAATCATAAGTAATGTATGCTATGGAAGAGATTATTTTTTGACAGATCAAAGAAGCAAAACCGCGCATAGCCATAGCTACGTAAGGATTTTGATGATGAAGATATGTCAATAAAAGAAGCCTTCAATAGTGTTTGGTATTTATGAGTTCGTGCACTAGTGCGCGGAATCATAAGTAATGTATGCTTTGGAAGAGATTATTTTTTGACAGATTAAAGAAGCAAAACCGCGCATCGCCATAGCTACGTAAGGATTTTGATGATGAAGATATGTCATTAAAAGAAGCCTTCAATAGTGTATGGTATTTATGAGTTCGTGCATTAGTGCACCAGGAACTATGTTCGTGACACGACTAATGTCTCCCGCAAATATCGCAAATCAACGCTGAGCGCACCTCGCCGCCGGCGAGGTAAATCTGCCAAAATCACTAAGATCTGCGGGAGATTTAGAGACATTAAGATTTAATAGATCTTGAAGATCTGTCAAATCCCTCAGGGGAACTATGACATCACTGTATCAGATGAGCTGGGCCAGCATATCACCACAATTGAACAGGAATTCTTTACTGGATTTTAGGGTATTTCAGGGTTATGCTGAATAATGTGAGGATCCCCGATCCTTTGTGCAATGGAGATGGTAACAGAGAGATTTATGAGGATGTTCGCCAGAACAAACCACTGGATTATTAGCTGTTTTATCAAAAAGAAAATGATACCATCAGGGTGGAGAACCCCTCTATGAAAGGTCTGAGTGCTGGGGAATATACCATCTGGGCGGTCGATCAACGGGATGTGCAGCCCATTTACCAGATCCGGTGGTACTGGTGGTGGTGAATGAGGGGGAGCCGCGAGAAGGAGATAATAATGAGGATGACGACGACAGCACCGTCTCCGTTCCCTATGCCATCACACCGAATGGGGATGGGATTAATGATCAACTGGAGATATTTTCAAACTGTAACATCCGGGTAATCGAAATCAGAATCTTTGACAAATGGGGTGGGGAGCTATACAGGGTGCAGGGTGGTGAAGTGGAGGCCTCCATCTGGGCAGATTTTCCTCCGGGGGTGGTGATGGTCCAAGTGATGTATGAGGCAAGCAATGGTGTAGTGAAGACGGCGGTACAGGGGGTGTTAGTGGTAATGTAAAAATGTAGCCGTCCCCAACAAGTCAGTGAATTTGCACGCATAGTTTATCTTACAATTTTTATCATTAATAAGATAGATTAAACCCTTGGAAAAATATTCCACTAATTCTGATTATTGGTCCAATACGATATAATTTGCAGTATCCCCCGTAGCGGCGACTTCAGTCGCCGACCGCGTTCGCTGAAGCTATAGGCGCCTGCGCCATAGATTCAGCGCCGAAGCACGGTGGCGCAAATGGTCCCCACCTTTTTCGGTGGGGACCATTTATCTGTTATCAAGGGATTGAAATATGAACAGGGTCGAGAAGTTTTTTTGAATCTCTGCGAAATTGTCAATATTAATTTAGATTCTGTGATATAAATTATGGCAGAATGATTTTTATTGATCTTAAGTTATAGCCAAAATTTTGAAATATATTTAGCGGTAATGAAATTTTATTTGCCATATTATATCTTACGATTGCAGGTGAGATGAGAAAAACTCATCTCATCTCGAGCGACTTCACCCTGTGATAATTCATCTACAGAGTAAAGTCAATTTACCCCTATGGAATTTGGGGCCGATAAAGGGTTGTAGTGGTTGTTCTCAAGCTTAAGGGTTCCTTGTGTTTGCCGGAAGAGGAACTTTTTTACACAAAAGTGTATTATTAATTCAGGGTCCAAAATCGTTGACGAGTTGGGGATTAGCTCCGGAATTGATACTTCCAAAAGCAAGATGCTATTGTTACATTTCAGCACCAAATCCATATATACACCCTATGGAACTCAAATCAAATAACTATAACCTGTTAAACGTGCCCTTCAAAAACCCTATATATTTCCCAGTATATTACAAATATGAGTACTCTATTACTCAATAAAAGGCATGAGAAAATATCGAAATAAATACACCTCTGAATAATACCGCATTTTACCTCATGTGAACCTTTAACAAATAATATTTTTTATATTCATAATATATCCTTATCATGGTAAACAACGATTTTTATGCTGTTGGAATTGATTTTGCTTTATGGATCGACCACCTCGGATCAGCAGTAAGAACTGTTCCCCAGGCGAGATTACAGTGAATACTATTAATATTTTATTTATTAATTAAAACATTTTATTATGAAAAAGTTGATTTTTTTTCAGCTCCCACCGCCCAGTAAATCTCAATGTTCCAAATTGAAATTCACCCTGCCTAACTTCCCAAATATCTTACTGAATAAACCTATAAGGATCTTCTCGCTTCTGATTCTGATAATGAGTATGTTCCTGTTTTCCTGTGAAGATCAACCGGTAATCCGGAAAGCGACCAAATTACTCAACAAGAAAATAACGGTTTATCTCAAATGACAGGAGCTGATAAGTTGAAATACTTTGGTGTTTCTGATTTATCACAACTGAAGCCCGGATATACCTACACTTGGATAGACACGCTGAATGCAGAAGAACGGATGGAGATCCGACCTGAAATCTCATTGAGATCGAACTACAACTGCGGTGTTAACGTAGAGATGTATTTTAGCGGATCCGGTGATACCGCGACCGTAACTGCGTATGAAGCCAATACCAACACAATCGTACATGGTCCGGTTGATATGGCACATGGAGATAATTTTGATATGACGATCAATGGTAGTAAAGACTATGACTTCAAGGTTGAACCATTTGAAGATCCAATAAACAGTATGTTTGGAAATTTCATTGTTGATCCCGACTGGGGTGGCAAGTCAATTTATTCTTTTTCTGGATCAGGTTCATATCTTTTTGAAGATTATCAATTCGAGGGTCCGGCACCGACCGATGGAACCTGTGATGCTTATGTAGCCGTATATCATCTTTCAGGCATCGCTACTAAGTATACACTCAAGGTCATACCAGACGTAGGAATACCTTTTGAAGTAGGGCCTATCTTAGGCGACGATTCGGAGGTGGACTTTGAGATCGATGAAGACCGCACTTATGAGTTTGAGATAAAGGCTGAGGATGGGGGAACTTCGGAGTCATTTAGCATCCAGATTATCCGTCCAGACAACGTTGCACACCATAAGAGTTTTTACGGCGTGGATATGTCAGTTCCGAATCCTTATTTAATCGTATTCTCCTATGTTTTTGATTATTTTGATTGCCCATACTGATAGTCAATATTATTAAATTTAAGAGGAAGCACTTCTATAAAGCGAAGTGCTTCCTCTTTTCCCTTCCGTACAGTGATAGAAACAAAAAGATTGAAAGATGGTACCACAAAAGCGCTTTTTTCTTCTATTGATTGTCTTCCATTTTATCACTTTGAATGAAGTATCTGCCCAGGAGATTTTTACACGATTCCGCAGTGTTATTCATTCGATAGATACCAACACCTGCAAGATAGCAGAAAAATTTTCTATAGACGAAGAAGATGGAGCCTATATTATGCGAGATTTCAAGTTTCATCCCAACGGGCGATTGTATGCCATTACCCGGGCAGGCATCTTAGAAATTGATGCGATCACTTGGACATTGCGGGATATTATTCCCTGGACTCAGTTCACTGCTCCCCCTCAGTTTAATGTTCCCCACTTGGCACATAAAATTATTTTTGATGAAGAAGGCATAGGAATGATAAGCGGAGGATCAATAGAAGGTAATTTATTTTTTTACTATGATATGCAGGATCGAAAATTGATCAAAGAAAGGATTATTTATCGTGAGGAGTATTCTCCAGCACTTGCTCCTTTTTCCAATAAAGTAGGTAAATACTTTTTCGTTGGAATTCAGAAGCAAGACAGCTTATTATTTGATTTTGAAACACTCCGCTACGTGTATATTCCAACATGGCCTTTATTTGCAGATCATTTTGGTATCTTTTATAATTCTGGCGTAGAAAATAATCCTTGTACAAAGAATCCAGTTTTGGTGGGATTCGGTGAATATGAGAAGAAATGGAGTATTATAAAGGCGGATATATTTGAAGGAAAGCTTTCAGCCCTCTGTGCGGAAGAAATAGATATTCGATCAAGTCAAGTTACCACTCCTACCGACTTCCGAGATTCCCCTTTACGCATTGATCTCGATTCGGATAATTCCAGCGGACACATTACCGCAGGTTATTATGATACCTTGTCCACGTGCCGAAAGGAAGTACCGGTGATGGATGATGTGGAGCTCTATACCTGCGGACAGGAGGTGGACTCTATTTCGTTCCGGCTGCGGTATTATAATAATCCCCGGCTGCCGGAGGAACGCATTTACTCAGAGGACTTTTCAGATCAGTTGGCAGAATCTTCACCCGGTCGGTACGTCTGGCAGAACACCCATGGAGTAAAAGAGGACAAGATCAAAGAATACCTCCAAAGCCTGCGGTACCGGGCTAGCTGGTCTGACCCGGAGGAGCGGGAAAGGGTGGTGATGACCACTATGCACGTGGGCGAAGACAGCACGACTTCCTGGTCGGTGTATCAGCTGGAGACCGATGAGGTGTATGCCGGGCAGGATACGACCATCACCTACTGCCCTGACGACCCCTCTCTGGAATTAACCGATTACTTGAGTCCCGGGGTGAGGAAAGATGGCCGGATCGAGCCGGAACTTGATGCGGGTGGTCCGGTCTTCACACCGGGCACAGATGCCGATGGGGACTATCTGTATATACTACAGAATATGGACTGTGCCGATACGGCGGTGCTTACGGTGGAGTCGCTGGAGACGGATCTGGAAGATCTGGAGCTGGATGCGGTTACTGTGTGCCAGGGTCAACAAACACGGATCGGCTTTCCACCCGGAAAATATGACTCCATCGAATGGTGGGATGGCAGCACGGGAGACTCGACATGGATTAGTGCGGATGATACAGATCATTTTGTCATAGTGAGACAGGATGGTTGCGGTATTACCGTCCCGATCACCGTGATCGAACAACATGTGGAAGGAATAGCAGGACGGGATACCACGATCCAGTACTGTGCGGGTGAGGCTGTGATAGACTTGACTAAGACCTTGGGATTATCCGGTGAATATAAGTATGAGACTTCGCCGCGCTTGTCCGCCTCTGGAGGATCTGGTGGCTCTCTGGTTTTTGATCCTGCGGTAAACTCAAGTGGGGCATATCAGCTTATAGCCAGTACCGGAGGTTGTACAGATACGACCACTATGGAAATGGAAAAAACGATGACTCAGGAACTGGTTCTGGATCCGGTCCGGTTGTGCGCAGGCACTTCCCAGCGTATCGGGCTGGAGCCGGGGGTCTATGGTCAGGTCACCTGGTGGAATGGTGATAGTGGGGATTCAACGACGATATCCAATATGAATACTGGACCTTTTACCGTGGAAACAGAAAAAGATGGATGCACCTATCAGGGTGAAGTCGATCTGACCATCGTTCCTGAGGTGGTCGTGCCGGATTATTATCCGGAACAACTTACGATCTGCGCCGGGGAACCACAAATGATACCTGTTTCGGGGCTGGACTCTGTGCTATGGAATGAAAAGACTTATTATCCGGGGGAGAAAATCACCATCAACCGTGATGGAGAATTTACCTTGCAAGGTTATCAGGAAGGGTGCTTTACGGATAAATCCATAATGGTAAACGTCATAAACGATCCTTCTGTTGAGTTCTCACGTATAGCGGAATGGTGTGGCGGAGAGTCTTTGACGATTAAGCTTCCGGAGGATCATGCAACCTGGCAATTCCGATGGAAAGATAGCACTGACTCAAGGATCAAAATGATAGACAGCACAGGACGCTATCCTTTTCTGATTATTTCAGATTTGTGCGAATATACCAGCTTTTTTGAGGTGGTAGGTGATGCCGACTGCGACGACGACTGCACCGTCTCCATACCCAATGCCATCACGCCGAATGGCGACGGGATAAATGATCATCTGGAAGTGTTTTCTTCTTGTAATATCAGAGTGACAGAAATCCGGATCTTCGATAAATGGGGTGGGGAGCTATACAGGGTGCAGGGTGGTGAAGTGGAGGCTTCCATCTGGGCAGATCTTCCTCCGGGGGTGGTGATGGTGCAGGTACGGTATGAGACCAATCCTCCGGCGGCGGGCAAGGCCGGGGTGGTGAAGACGGAGGTTCAGGGGGTGTTGGTGGTGAAATGAACTCAATTTTTCCCGTTATTTCATCAGCTGTGATCAACTGAGCAACCAGTGTGAGCTTACGAACCATTTCACCTAGCGTTTTCCCTTGCGGGTAATAAACCAATCCTGAATGATCAACGAATTTGCGTACGTATTTAATATTACATTTGTAACTGACTGAACAAGGTATATAGATTATGGTCACTCCGATTGTGTAATATAATTTAGGACTTAGGCATAGAACTCATAAAAGATGATATTTCTTATAGAAAACTGGGTTTCAACGAAAACACATTGATTATGCCAAAAGCTTGCCAAAGCACATCGCCAAATTAAAAATCACATTTGCTATTCAAAATCATTCCAAAATTTTTATTCCATTGAAGCCCGGTCATGCCATAGGCTGATGAACATGCCTGTGTTAAACACTGCATGACATACTTTTGCATAGCAAAATGTGTCCACCAAAGGCATAATCCTGCATATGAAAATTATCCTGGGCACGGAGCTAGAAGCTCCGGCTACTTTTTCGATTGAGTTAAACTATCAACCAATAACACTAATTATCATTTAGGCAAGACGTGTTAAATCTATACTAATCACACCATTATATATGGTTTACTAATGTATTTTGGATTATATTAGATTCATTGGTTGATACAAACAAACATCAACCATCATTTATTTAACCTATAAAACAAATACACATGAGCGCATTTGAAGATAAGCTGAAAGGAAACTGGAACGTCGTTAAAGGTAAACTAAAACAACAATACGGAGACCTGACCGATAATGATCTCCAGTACACCGAAGGGAAAGAAGACGAATTGCTGGGCCGGATTCAGAAAAAAACCGGTAAAACCAAGCAGGAAGTCAAAGATTACATCGACAGTATTTAAAAGATACTAATGTGCCCCAATCATAAGTAAAAGATACTATTGAAGAGATTATTTTTTGACATATTCAAGAAACCAAACCGCATCTAGCCCTAGCTAAATAAGGATTTGGATGATGAAGATAGGGGAAAAAAGAAGCCATCAATAGTCTTTGGCATTAATGAATTGGTGCACTAGATTGGACAAATCTTATAAATCTGTCAAATCTTAAACGCCACTGATCAAAATATGGTTAGTGGCATTTTTTTTATAAGATAATAGATTAAGAACGCTCACCATAGAAAAAGTTGCCAGAAGTAATGGGGTCCTATTCTCAGTCCTTCATCAAATATCCACTTCTCCACTCATTTTGGGCTTTAAAATTACCTTTTTAGCCTAATTTTCACCATATTGATAAATAAAGAATCAGAATATGTCCAACACCAAGCCGTCCCACGCCGTAAGCACCAATCCGTACACCGGAGAAACCATCCGGCGCTATACGTATCACACCGATCAGGAAATCAAGGAAAAAATAGAGTTAGCCGACCGAACCTTTGACACGTGGAAAAACACAGGCCTCATTGAACGGCAACATCTTATGATGCAAGTGGCTGAATTACTGCAAAAATATAAAAATCAGTACGCCCGGGTCATGACCTCGGAAATGGGCAAACCCATATCCCAAGCGGAAGATGAGGTTGAAAAATGTGCCTGGGTGTGTCGGTTTTATGCCAAAAACGCCCCTTCCCTTCTAAAACCGGAAATTATCCATACCGATGCGACCGAAAGCTATGTTCGCCACGATCCCCTGGGCGTTATCCTGGCCGTTATGCCCTGGAATTACCCCTTTTGGCAGTTGTTTCGGTTTGCCGCTCCCAATCTGATTGCGGGGAATACCGCTATATTGAAGCATGCGTCCAATGTCACCGGTAGTGCGCTGAAGCTCGAGAATATTTTCCTCAAAGCGGGCTATCCGGAGGGTGTTTTTCAAACCATCATTGCTTCTTCAGACCAAATTCCGACCGTCATCGATCATCCCTCCATTGTCGCTGCGACCCTTACCGGAAGTACCCCGGCCGGTCAGTCCGTCGCCAGCCAGTGTGGTCAAAACATCAAGAAAACGGTCCTCGAACTTGGTGGTAGCAACGCTTGTGTGGTATTCGACGATGCCGATCTGGATGCCCACATAGACACGCTTTTGCAAGCACGGTATCAGAACACGGGACAGAGCTGTATCGCCGGTAAACGATTCATTGTCCTGCCGGAGATCTACGACACTTTCTTATCCCGGTTCCAGGACGAAGTGCAAAAGATAAAAAGCGGTGATCCGATGGATCGCGATACGGAGATCGGTCCCATGGCGACCGAAAAGCTGGCCAAAGAGTTGGAAGACCAGGTTCAAAGGTCCGTGGAAAAAGGGGCTAAAATTGTCCTTGGCGGAACCCGAGAGGGTGCAAAGTTCGAACCGACCATCCTGACGGAAGTGGAACCCGGCATGGCGGCATTTGATGAAGAGACCTTTGGTCCTGTAGCAGCTATTATCAGAGCCAAAGATGATGATCATGCCATCGAATTGGTCAACCAATCGGAGTTTGGCCTGGGAGCTTCACTATTTACAGAAAACATTGAAAAAGCCCGGAGATACATCCCCCTCATTGAGGATGGCGCTGTATTTGTGAACGATCTGGTCAAGTCCGATCCCCGTCTGCCTTTTGGTGGGACGAAAATTTCCGGTTATGGCCGTGAACTTTCCCGGGCCGGAATGCGCGAATTCACCAATCAGAAGACGGTGTATATTAAGTAATATATTTTATTGATAGGTATTCTATTGGTGTATTTCATATATCCTTGGAATTTATTTTCCACTTTGTCTTGACACAAAGTGGAGCAAAAGTCAAGGAAAAATGATCGCAAACCCTCAAGGCTGGCTCCCGCACCCACGCATTTTTCCAACGCCACGCACCGCAAATGTCGAGCTCACGTATATCCTGGGGCTTAGTGTTCCGACAAACATGCATATGATCCTTTCCTTTCATTCCTTGTATTTACTCTTCGGATATGCACCTCCAAAGAAGTGCAGACAATTATAAGCCCCGTATCGGCGAATTCCCCTGTAGGAATATAACCGTAGGGTGAATTCAGCGAATGGCCTCAAGCCATTTCTCGAATCTTTCATCACCATATAATCTCCTTTTCAAATATAGCGTATTTCTGTATCTTATGTACTGCAGAAGAAATGAATACCATTGGGTTGAATAGAGCGCATAGAAATGTTACCTTGCATTTTCCAAAATGCCTGGTTTTCATCACAGTGGTATAACCCTAATATCTTCATTATATAATCCAAAGACACCAAATACAGATCCATCTTCAGTATGAAAATTGGAATGAAAAGGACGAATGGGCTGGAAGATATCCTCACCGATGGAATGGGTACCATGTATTTCACGGATCAATTGGGCAATGTCAGATGAAAGGTAGGAAATACTCACACGGATGTCAACCGGAGGAGCTAATGTATCGTGCGGGTTACGCCGGACAATTTGGGCAAAATCGGAAATTGCATCATAACGCTCCCACTGACTTGGTGCCGGGTAGATCAGGTCATTATTGAATATTTGGTTGTTCAAATCCTTCTTATAGTTATCTTCGATCGCATCTTCCGGAAACTTCCCGTTGATGGATATGGCATGTACAGGACTATAAACGGAACCCAGTGTGCAGGTCACGATACATCCCGAACCGGTGCAATTCATGTTAAATTCCTCGACAATAGGTTTTAACGGTAAGAGAACAAGACTTGACCTGTAGTGGTTTTGTGTTCCCGGTTCGAATACTTCCATAGCATAGAATTGACCGGGTTCGATTTGGAGCGAATCCGGCGGGATTGACAGAAATATAGTTTGAACGAAAAAGTTGTTGTCTTTCACCACGGACACGGAATCCAGCTGAAACGCAACTATCTGTTGATTCTTATGGGTCAGAAACGCCTGAATATCTGGCAGCTCGGGGGCTTTGCCGGGAAAGCCGGCCACTGGTTGACTGTACTTGATCACTGCCCTTCCACCAGACTGGGGACTGGCCACTGCATGGATAATGAGTTCTTCGTCGTAATCAGGCAAATCAAATGGAACGGAGTCGCTGATTTCACAGCTTGCCAGTATCCAAAAGGATAAAAATGCCCACACCAGGGTAGTAAATATCTGTTGGTGTAAATGAGGTAGATCTCTGTCGTTGAGTTTCATGATCGAAAGCATTTTTTATAATTCAAAGCCGTAATGAAAACCAGGTATTATTGGAATGAAGCCTTTTACAGTTAATCGACCATTCTCCGGATAGGCATAGAACGGATTGACATGATTACACACATTGTAAAAACTGATACCAAACCATTGCTTATTTCCTCGCTTTTTAGTGAACCATTCCCGATCCAGACTAAGGTCGAGACGATGATAAGCCGGCAACCTGGAATTGTTAATACTTTTGACCATCGGATAGCGGCCACTTATTATTTCATCTCTGGTGCTCAGACTATTGGATAAGGTGAACGGTCGACCGGATCGGTAATCCCATTGCGCGGACAACTGATATCCTTTGCGGAATTTATAAATCAGTAATATATTGACACTGTTCCGATAATCAAAATCAGCATTGAAAGACCGACCATGGTTTAGTCCTTCAAATTGCGATTTGCTGTGTGCCCAGGTATAAGATAGTGATCCGTGGAATTTCCCTGCCGTTTTTTGCATGAGAAATTCCATTCCATAGGTGTTCGAGGTGCCATTTCGCAGCAGGTGCTCGTCATATTGGACGACCGATACATCGGGATCGATGCCCGGTTGGAATCTGTTCAGCAGGCTTTGATGTTTGTAGAACACTTCTAAGGATACATTGGCTTCCGAAAGCCAGGAGTTGCGATCCCTAAAATGATGAAAAGCACCCATCGCCCACTGATGAGATCGGGATGGTGGAGTCAAACGATCGGATGTAGTGTAGAATTCTCTAAAATACCCTTCGGATTCTGTATAACTCAGCAAGTGGCTGTATTGTCGTTGTAAGTTGTAGGCAGCATTAAGGGTGGTATTGGGCGTGAGATCATAGGATACCAGTGCTTTGGGTTCGTACATCCAATTGATATAGTCATCATATTGATACCGCGGTAACCGGATTCCGGCTTTAATTCGCAAGCGACCGTTCACATGATAAACAGCATCTGTAAAAATACTGGAGACATAGGCAGGTTGTCTGTTTCCTTTAAGATCAGTGGAATTCCGTGGTGTATAATTGCCATTGACGGCCAAACCTGATGTCCGATCGAGGTACAGATCATATCGGATGGTTTCGTGATCTACACCAAAATTGATTTCCCATAAATCATCAATTTTTTTATCACCATGGATCATTGCTTTAAGTGTGCGGATCGTGTTTCCTGTATGACGGTACTCCACTTCCTCCCCTTTTTGATTATCCATATTATTCGGCAGACCGGATTTTCCCAAATCCTCAAAAAAATGCCGGTACGATGAGGAGCTCAGGTGACCGCGAACAGCTGTGGTCTCATCCCTATGCCAGACATAATTGAGGGCATAGGTTTGATTGAGAATATTGTATTCATCATCGCTTATATAGCCGGATTCATTTTCGATTAAAAACAATTTATCCGATCCCCTGAAGGCAGAAAAAGATAATTGCTGGTTGTTACCGATCCGCGCTGTGACTTTTCCATTGACATCGTAAAAGGTGAATAAAGGCGAATTGCCTTCTCGGTCTCCTTTTTTGATTTGATTGACCCGGTGTCGCAAGAAAAGCAGGTCCATAAAAGTCCGACGTCCACCGATCATATAACTCACCTTGTCTTTCCAGAGTGGGCCGGACAGGTGTGCCTTAGTCGAAATGGGACTCAGATCTGCTGAAAATTTATGTTCTTTGTAATTACCGGACTTCGAATGAATATCCATCACGGAAGACAATCGACCGCCATACCTTGAAGGCCAATACCCCTTGTAGAAATCAACCGACCGGATCATATCGGAATGGAACATAGAAACCAAACCTGCAAAGTGATTGACATTGTATAAGGGAGCGCCGTCGAGTAAAATCAGGTTTTCATCCTGATCACCTCCTCGCACGAACATATGCGCATACCCATCCTTCCCAGCCGACACTCCGGGGAGGAAAGTGATGGACTTCATGATGTCCGGGTCGCCATTAAAGGAAGGCAAGGCTTCTATAAATTCCATGGATACATTCTGACGTCCTTCAGCGGCGCGACGGTTGAACGGATCCTCTGCAAAAATAACGACTTCATCCATCGCCTGGACTGCCAGTGCAACGGTATACGAAGATTGACCTTCCGATAGGGTCAGTAGAGAATCCCTATACCCCACGTAACTGATCGTGATCGTGTCGCCTGGACGACCGACTAAACTAATCCGGCCTTCTGTATCGGCCGTTTGTCCTTCCTGGGTACGATGATTTCGGGCATGAGCATGGTACATCGGCTCACCCGATTCTTTTGCAACTACTCTTATTGAGATGGATTGGCCCCATAGGAAGATTGGAACGAAGCTTAGTATCCAAATGGGTAGTATTTTATGATACATATTGCCTTTTAGCGAAATTGTACTAATCATGGTGATACCACACTACTTCAGGGTATATCTGAGATTTAAAGTGGCTCCCATATCACGCCGGTCTAAACTGCTATGGCCGGCCAAATGAGGTTTAACCTGCTCCCGAGCCAATATATCTATAAACGCTGTGAGATCCAATCGGATCCGGGGCGTGAGCCGGGTGAAAACACCGAGATGGCCCGCCGGAATCCATTTCCGATAGGTGAAGTTTGGATGCCGGAGCGACGAAAATCTATAGTTCATGCGCGCACCTATCAAAAATCCAGTGCCTTCGAACACATTGAAAGACAAGGAAGCGGGTATCTGTACATACCAGTCCCGCCGACTTACTTTATGGGCATAATCCCACCCATTGCTGACGCCACCTTCATCAATTTTCAATCCTACGGCATAATATCCGCCGTTGACTATGTTGATACCCAGTTCCCATTCGGTGATCGTTTCTTTCACCAACGATCCGGACATGGAGGCACCGGCCAGGAAAACAGGTCCTCCCAGGAACCGCTCCCCAAGTCGTTTGCTTTGAAAGTTGATATCATTGAAGTAGCTGAGCCCTCCGCCGGCATGTATATTCCAGTTTATCTGACCATAGGAAGTACCCATATACAGCAAACAAGCAGAAAGAATAATCACTGTTTTTATCATGTCAGTTTTGATCATAAAACAAAATTGTTTTCTATTATACTATTTTTAAAAGGGATCAAAAGGTGCATCTGTGGGATTAGGACAATCAAATGGATCATAACCACAACACATAGTAAGCCAGGGACTATTCATTATCATAGCTCTTGATGTGGCTCGCCCCTTGGACTTCTGGAAATATGGGGTATATATGGGGTCATTAATATTAAAAGATGTACCTAAACCTGTTATATATCCATATAAGTCTTTCGAATTATACTCCTTATCAGCATAATCGCCTCTAATGAACAATAGATTATCATGATTTCTCATTTCAAATCCCACCTGATCATATGCTAAATTAGTCTTATACTTGTTAAAACCACCAAATAAACCTTTTTTATAACCAAAAACATGTATTTCGACAGCAGAATTAACCACTTGGGGTAAATATGGATTCTCTGGGAGTAAAACGACTGAAAGCTCTAAATAAACTCTGCGATCTTTATCATCATTATATCTCCAAAATTTAGGAGTATATAAATCACAGCTTCCATGAATGTCTGATCTCGTCGCTATAACCTCACTATCCGGAAATTTAATAATGTCGATTCCCAAATCTTTTGACGGTTTGTCCGCTGAAGTCGCTAATTCTATTTTACTCCGATCACCATCAAATATTCTAATTAACTTATCTTCTTGTACTTTGGCTAACTCAGTACCAACATAAAATTCACCATCCCTGTTTGAGATTAATTGATAGAAATATTGAGAAATGCGAGGCTTGACTTCATCTCCTTTCATATACAGAATATCATCATATTCTATTAACCATTGATCATATTCATCTTGGGATTGCAATTCAAAGAATTCTTCAGATGATTCATTGAATACTGTTCTAAAGCTGACAAATCCAATAGATTCTTCCCATTGATCGCGTTCGACATCAGACATGTCTGACAATTCTTTTTGAAGAGTTGTAACTGTTTCATAATTTTGAAAATGGAGCGCCCCATCAACGACCTGTATTTCCTGTATTATTTTTGATTTAGAATGGGGAGAAAGATTGGCCGGTTCACATGACAATAGAAAGGTGTAAAATAACGCCACTATTAATAGCGTAGAGCTATTCTTTAATGCTTGGTGCTTGGTGCTTGGTGCTTGGTGCTTGGTGCTTGGACATAATTTTAATATTTTAAATAAAATAAATTTTCACTAAAATAGGACACATATTTCGATCATGGTACAGGAATTAGATTATTAACATAATCATAACGCATCGATTTTGAATCTAAGAGAGGCTGGTGAACATAATTTATAGGGTGCTACAACCCTAAATTCGCAAGTCTATTATTTCTCATTAACCCAACGTTCCACATTCTCGATGACGACAATACCGGTTGTAATACTTCTGAATAGATCACTTTCTCCTAATGCAAATATCTAATTTATGCCCGGTTTCAGCTATACCCCATGTGTTCTAAATCAATTAATATGACATTATAATTATTGAATCGTAGATAGCTTTATAAATTAACCCTCTATAATTCAACACAAATTCATCATTCACAACCCAGCAGACCATTAAGACTTTGCATTATGATGAATAAAAAAGATCAGTCCCATAATTTAACATTTATAATATGTATTCTCAAAATAAAATTTATATGTTAGACGTTATATAATTTTATTGATCTAATAGATATAATATTATGGAAACTATTTACCTATCGAATAAACCAACTCTTTTCATAAGCTTGATCTTTCTTTTCATTGGATTACCATACTATGGTCAGAACACAGCTAATATCAATGCCAAAGTCTTGTTTGAAGACGAACCATTAACGAATGGAGTGACAAATTTTATTATCGACATTACAAATACAACAATTAATTCTCACGACTATGATTTCACAAAATGCGAAGGTGGAATAGCCAATATAACTTTGGATTATCAAACGGGTTTAAATAATTATGAAATTGAGATAACACCTGTTCCTTCATCATGGATGGGCATTAACACTCAGGACATTATCCTCATCCAACAGTATATTCAAGGTCTGGAGACTTTCGACAACTATCAGTATGTGGCCGCAGATGCTGATAAAAATGGCCTAATAGATACTGTAGATATTAATAAGTATAGGGCTTACATATTGGATCCAAGAGATACGTTTCCAGGAGGTAACCATTGGTATTTATTACATGACATAGAACATCCTTTTTTTGAATCTGATAATCAGGATGTTGGATTGTTAACTTACTTGGATACTATATGGAATTCAACTTTCACTGGTGATCCATCCAGTAGTGGAAAAAGACCTTATTTTACATTCAGAGGTATTCGTCGCGGAGATTTGAACGGCAGTAATTGTGGCTATTGTATTAATGATTGCGGTCCAAGTCAATTGAAGAAATATAATGACTTCAGTGAATTCCAAAATGATTCCAGAATTGTTCAGGTTGATTTCATAGTAGATGAATCGATTAGTACAAGCGGATTCGAAATTTTATTAGAAGATTTCTCAGAGGACCAAATTAAAATCGCCCGGGTTAGTTCAGATTTAGGAACATTTTCACAAAAGAACTACAGCATAAATGATAAAAACGGGTATAATAAAGAATTTCGATCCAGCTGGATAAGTCAGGGTATAACTAAACTAGAATCTGGCCAATCCTTGTTGACTTTTGAGATTAAATTGCACAACCTTCACTCATTTCTTGATTTAAAACGAGCACTTAACAGGACAATAGTGAATCTATATGATGAAAACGCAGACTGGAAAAGCAATACCAGTGTTGCTCTCAAAAATATATACAGAGATTCACCGATGTTCACAGCCTACCCAAATCCATTTACTAACCAGATCTCCATCGAATTTGACCGTAAATCCAATAAATCAGGTCGAATAGACTTGGTGGATGTTCATGGTAAAATTATGATATCCAAAAATTATAAGGCACAAAAAGGCTATAATAGTTTCATCCTTAGTACAGCAGATTTAGCTTCTGGTATATACATCGTGCGACAAATAGAGGATAATCGTATAGTTTCTTCTAAAAAAATTATCAAGTAATCCGCAGGATAAAGCACGAAAAATGCGAACCACTTTTACAGTTTTGTTGTGGTGTTTCCTCTCTATTCCTTCTTTGACACAAGAGCTCTATCAAGATTATTGGGGAGACAGGGACATTTTATCCCGTACTCACGCCGAACTTATTCGATTTAATCCGGTCAATGGCCCCATAGATACGCTAATTATTCCAATTCCGGTAAAAAATAGATTACCCGCGCTTTTTGATGTGAGCTTTCACCCAAACGGCAAGCTGTATGCAGCGACAGGGTTCGATCTGATCGAGATCGATCTCAAAAATAAAACATCAAAGTGGCTCGCACAATGGTATGAAGAAGATTTCATTCCGTATCCCATTGAATGTGTTTATTCAGATGAGAAAGGCAGAATAATGACCAATGGAACCGCATTTTCTCATAGCTATGATTATTTCACAAAAGAGTTTATTTCTCAGCCTCAACTTATTTCTCATAATTCCTGGCTCCTATTTTCTTTTTACAAAAAGGGCTTATTTTTACAAATTGGATCCGATAAACGTTCTATAGAAATCTATGATCCCATTTCCTATGAAACAGAACGATTGTATGTATATGAATCAGTAGTTCCGGGGACCATCTACGTTACCAAATATTTTGATAAAGAATATAATTTACACCTGATTTCAAATGCTTATACCAACCACGCTGAAGCTTCTTACTTTTTGGATGTAAACCTGACCACCAAGTCCATCAGCCGTATTAACTCGAAAGTGGCTTCTCCTTTAAACATAACAGGAAATATAGGTCGGCTACATCAAAATGATTCCGGAACTCCCAAAGATTTCCGGCACAATGGATATGTACTCAATCTCGATGCGGATCGATCTTCCGGACATTATACCGGCGGGTTCTATGACACCCTGGGGATATGTGATCCCGTGGCTTCGATAGCGGATGAAGATATTGATTTTGACCTGGATGATCAGAAGATCGATTCCATTACCTTCCAATTTATCGGGCCTAAACCTGGCATCATCAGCGAAGAAGCACTGGAATACAGTAGCCCCGAAATCGAAAAAATAAATAAAAAAAGATGGATATGGAAAAACAACAGTCCAATCAGAAATTATCCTGAAGTCGAGAACCTATTGCACGACATCACCTACACCGCCGAATGGGATACGGATTTTCCCGCAGAACGAATCATCGGTGTAAACACCTATATGAACGGTGACTCCACGGTATCCTGGTCCGTTATACAACTCACAGGAAAAGAAAGTATGGCAGGAAATGATGTATATACCCTGTTATGCGATGTTGGAAAACCCATAGATTTATCGCTGCTTATGGATTCTAAAGTCTCAAAAGCCGGGTATTTTAGCCCCGCCCTGACGGGTCAAAATCACTTTTTTGACCCTGATACAGATCAGGAAGGAAGTTATTTGTACATCGTGGAAGGTCCCCAGTGTAGTGATACCGCATACTGGGACATCAAACTGGATCGGATCGAAGCCCCTCATATACGGGATACTATGGTCTGTCAAAAGGAAGAAGAAGTGGATTTTACGGTGGATCCTGCCATGTATGATTCCATACGGTGGAGTGATCAGTCTGACCAATCTGTGTTTACCGTGAAAGACACCGGTACACACTGGCTCCATGTGTGGAAAGGGAAATGCAGTGCGATCGATACTTTTCAGGTCCGGGAAAATAGAGTTGATAACATCGTTTATGATCTGATCCCCGATTCTATATCCGCCTGTCAGGGAGACCCGATAAGGTGGGATTTATCCGCCTATGACTTAGTGTCTATGCAGGTTGATAACCAACCGTACGACAACTTTACAGTGAATGAACACCTGCCCGAAGGGCGCTATAAAACGATTCTGAAAAAAGGTAATTGCAGCGATAGCGGCTGGATTCAGGTGGACTATATCGATCCGAAAATAAATACGGACTTACCGGCAGATACGACCCTCTGTTCCAAAGAAGAATTCATCGTAGATCTGGGTATTTATTCTGACCATGTGACCTGGGCAGATGGTTTCCCATATGATCAAAGAGTGTTCAGGCATTCGGGTTCTTATGCGTATTCCATAAATCGAAAAGGCTGCATTGCCAGGGACACCATTGTGGTTAACATGACCTCGGATTGTACAGAGTGTAAAGTACGCTTTCCCAATGCGATAACCCCCAATAACGATGGGCACAATGATTCGTTCCAGGTTTTTGCCCAGGGTTGTCAGGCTATTGATCGCATCTTGATATTTGATAAATGGGGTAATCTCCTGATCAATTATCAAGGTCAGGAAGTTCCTGCTGCCCGATTTGATGATTTACCGGCCGGTCAATATGGGGTGGTCATCGAAGCCACTGACCGCTATGGAACTAAAATCACCGAAACATCAACGCTTCAAATTTTGCGGTAAGGAACTATCTTTCCTTGGGAAAAAAGCCTTTCGGGGAATTGGATCATGCAAACCTCGTCAACATCATGCCGATATCGATTTAATAAATGCCTTTGTTATTCCTTGAGGTAAGTTTAGTATAGGATGTTGACTTAGGAGCAATTGACCCGCAGCGCGGGTCACAGTATATTAGATACAAAATATAAACAAAGTTCGATCCGCCTGGGGCAGATCGCAATGTAAAAAGAGAATACCACCGAAATTAGACACCCTCTTGAGTGTATTAATAGGTGAATACATATTGGTTTTCAAGCCCCCTCTTATCGGTTGGCCAGTCTACAGTTGCGCTGTTTTGATGCATTCTCTCTGCTCCGGTCAAAATTTTTCCAAAAGCAAGATGCTTTTGTTACATTACTATCGATACTAAAAATTAAATTCGTAGTCCAACATCCTGGAATGAATGATACCTTTTTCTATTACCGGCTCCCCATATCCCCCTTTTTCCAAAAAATAACCCTGCACCTCTTTAGTCTCCGGATCCACAATCCAATATTCTTTCACTCCAGAGCGCTCATATACATCCTTCTTTTCGTGAAGATCGTATTTGGCGGTCGATGAGGATAGTAATTCTATCACCAGATCGGGTGCACCATGCAATCCATCATCCCTGATTACACCTTTATTGTCATTGCTGATGAATAGAATATCTGGCTGAAATATATTTTGGTCATCGAGGTATACATCAATAGGTGAAGTATAAATGGTTCCAGTTTGCTCTTGTTTTACAAATTTAAGAAGTTCAAAATTAATATCATTTAAAATTTCCTGGTGTAATGGTCGGGGTGCAGGTGCCATGGTAAGATTATTTTCGATCAACTGGACTAAAGTACCTTCAGGTAAGCTTTTGAACACTTCCATCATTGTGCGGGGCGGAGATTGGATCGTTGCTGTTTCCATGGCTTCAATTTTTGTTTGACTACAATATACAAAATTTATAATGAACCGCTAAGTCACGAAAGTCGGCACCGCTGAGGCAGCCCTAGTGCGCCGAATCATAAGTAAAAGATACTATTGAAGAGATTATTTTTTGACATATTGAAGAAGCCAAACCGCATATAGCCATAGCTAAATAAGGATTTGGATGATGAAGATATGGTAAAAAAGAAGCCATCAATAGTGTTTGGTATGTATGATTTGGTGCACTAGTGCAGTGTTTTATAAATAAATACAACTAATTATGGCGCTTCCAGATCGCTTCACTTTGTTCCACGCTCACGAATCGCCACAATGTCGTGCGATTCGTAAGCACGGAGTGTAACGGAGTGATTTGGAAGCGCATTAAATTACTCAAATGTATTTATGAGCCGAACCACTAGCTTAGGCGCATGACTTAGCACACATCATTTCCTAACCAACTAATTCTGATCATTTTATTATGTTCTGTTTCGCACCCATTGTACTCAGAATCTGTTTCTGGAGTAGTTCTAAGGAAAAAAACTTCGCGGAACTGGATCACTCAAATCTCGTCAACATATTGTAAATACGGGCTTTCTACTAAGTGCCGGATTCCATAGCAATGTGGCGGATAAGGTGTAAACCACCACCCTTCCCACCAGTCTTAGCGGCGGGTGTCCTCCACCATGTGACTTTGGCAATCTACCGCTTCGTGATCATCCGGTAAAGGGCCAGTAAAATAACAGCGCCCAGAATAGCCAATATAAAACTACCGATATTGAATCCGGTCACACCACCCAGGCCGAGTACACCGCCAATCCACCCACCAAGCATGGCACCCAAAATGCCGACAATGATACTAACAATCCAACCGCCCGGATCGTTCCCGGGGTGAATCCATTTTGCTATAGCCCCGGCAATGAGGCCAAAAATAATCCATACGAGCCAATTCATAGTTTAGTTTTTGATTAGTTGAAGTAATATTGGACGACATATCGTCCTGTTGCACATCAATTTAATAAAAATATTAATTAATGCGAAAATTAATTTTTAAACAATCTCCGCATAGGGGTTTTAATGTAAGACGCCACATGCCTATTTTTTATCGATTATGAAAGAAATATGAACTCACAGACATTTAAGCCGGAAGATTACCCCGTGGTACTGTTTGACAGTCAGTGCCTGATCTGTGATGGTTTTGTCAAGCAGGTTATAAAGTGGGACCAGGATGAAGCCTTAAAGTTTTCTGGCCTCCAGTCCACTAAAGCGATTTATGAAATAAACCGGCGCGGCATCCCCATGCCCAAGGACGGTTCCGTTGTCTTGCTTTTCGAAGATCGGTACGCTACAGAGTCTGATGCCGTGATCGAAATAGTAGAGATCACGGGTACATCATCACTTCTTTCGACCCTCCTTCGCAAATTTCCAAAGATATGGCGTGACAGCCTTTACCGGTGGGTCGCCCAAAACCGGTACCGGTTTTACAAAAAACGGGATCACTGTCCCTTGCCGGAGCCCTCCGAAGCCGGGCGGTTTGTGTAATTTCAGTGCCATGCCAACAGCTTTTGCGATCTTTCACTCAACAAATTCCCCGGGTTGGTCCTACCAAATCAAAAATATTGAGCGTATTCTACACCCTGTCGGCCGTCAATCAGACTCATTTCTCGCATGAATTATTGTAGCCTACCAAATCATAAATCAGGTATTATCTAGCGCTTCCATCCCCAGCTTGTGCCTCTGTAGCGCAAATAATATGCTCTATTTGAGCTTGATTCAATAGACCTCGGAGAGGTTATAACTATTTTAGCAGATGGTTTTACAGTATTCTTCGAATTCGAAGTAGTCGCCATGTCTAAGAGTACATTGCGACCTCTCGGAGGTCGATATTTTGACAATAACCGGTGCTAATATACTTTGACGCGCTGCAGGTCATGCTTAGAATATACGGATGAAATTCAAAATTCAGCGATAAATTTGAATGAAACTATTCAGGACTATCACAGCAACTTGATTTGTGTAATGCTCGCTAGACCTCATCTGGTTCAAAACTACTCATAGTGGGATGCTCTGTCGAACAAAGTGAGTGCTGCATGACGGATAAGTCTATGTATAACTTGATTTTTGCCCACTAATAAATACGGGGCTTTGCATCAGGGCAAAGCATGAAAGAATTCCTTCTGATTTGTTACATTTTTATATATTGAGGCCACATAAAAATATACCTTGCTCCGACCATGACCCGGAAACTGACCATCCTATTGCCTTATTTCCTGCTCTGTGTGCTATTCACACAAGCTCAGCCATCTGAACCACCCGCTGATAAAGTGGAAGTCACCTTCCCGGAATACACCATAGAATCTGTTCCTTACGAAATCACGATAACCAAGGGCGATGATTATTCCGGTCCCCTTTCGCTTTCCGTCAACGGAAAAAGTCAAGCGGTTACACTTAAAAACGGAGTCGGAATCCTGGATCTTACAGCGGAGAAAAACACCCCGGTCACCATCGCTGCGTCTGGTCAAACCTTTTACTTTACCCCGAAGTCTATTCCACTCTGGTGGTCTATTTTGCCCCCCCTCATCGCAATAGCCTTGGCTTTGATCTTTCGGGAAGTCGTCACTTCCCTGTTTGCAGGCATCGTTTTCGGAGCCGTGGTCCTGGGCGTCTATGCCCATGGTGCGATGGGTCTGATCTATGGAATGATGCGGACCATTGACACCTATATATTGAATGCTCTGACCGATGGTGGCCATATGTCGATCATCCTTTTTTCGATGCTTATCGGCGGCACAGTAGCGGTGATATCGAAGAATGGGGGCATGCAAGGCATCGTAGATCACATCTCAGCCCGGGCGACTACCGCCAAATCCGGCCAACTGGCCACCTGGCTGATGGGGATTATTATCTTTTTTGATGACTATGCGAACACCCTGGTCGTGGGGAACACCATGCGTTCTGTAACGGATCGACTGCGGATATCCAGGGAAAAACTGGCCTACATCGTCGACTCTACCGCTGCGCCGGTAGCTTCCATCGCTTTTGTGACCACCTGGATCGGCGCCGAGCTGGGCTACATCGAAAGCGGTATTCAGAATCTGGAAACCCTCAACGAAGGCGTGTATGCGACCTTCATCCTATCGTTGCAATACTCCTTCTACCCGATATTCACCCTCGCATTTATCTTGTTTTTGATTCTTCAGAACAAAGATTTTGGCCCCATGCATCGGGCCGAAACCAGAGCCCGGACCACCGGCGTCGTTTCCTCTACCCAAACGACAACCCTGCTGGATAAGGACGACCTCTCCGAATTTAAGACCAAAAAAGGGATCCGGTCCAAATGGTACAACGCGGTGGTTCCGATCGGCGTCATCATCGTCGGCACGCTGGCCGGACTGCTGTATACGGGCTGGGACACCGAGGTGTGGAACAATCCAGACCATGCCCTGGGCCTCAAACTATCAGAAATCATCGGAAGCGCCGATTCATACAAAGCACTCTTGTGGTCGTCGCTCGCGGGTCTAATCGTGGCCGCCATCATGACCATCAGCCAACGCATCATGAACATCACGGAGGTCATCACCTCCACCAGCAGCGGCTTCAAAACCATGATGGAGGCGGTCATTATCCTGACTCTGGCCTGGAGTCTGGCAGAAATTACCGCCGAAATGCATACCGCTGTATTTCTGACCCGATTCCTGGAAGCAAATATCACCCCGGTACTCATCCCGGTGATCACTTTTATACTGGCCGCTCTGGTGGCCTTTTCAACCGGATCGTCCTGGGGCACCATGGCCATCCTGTACCCGCTGATCCTGCCAGCTTCATGGATCATGACGGAATCAGCCGGGTTTGAATACGATTATGCGCTGTCCATTTTTCACAACGTCACCGCCAGTGTATTGGCCGGAAGTGTGCTTGGAGATCATTGTTCACCGATCTCCGATACGACCATATTGAGTTCGCTGGCATCTTCCTGTCACCACATCGATCATGTACAGACTCAAATGCCCTATGCACTCACCGTCGGTGCAGTGGCGATCGTTTTCGGTATTATACCGGCGGCTATGGGAATTTCTTCCTGGATCCTGTTCCCCGTCGGATTAGTGATCCTTTATTTGATCGTTCGGTTTTTTGGCAAATCCTATGAAAAGATCTAATCCAATGACTGTTCATCAACTCCCCTGAAAAAATTTTTTCGCAATCGATTAAGGAAAAATTTCTAATTGGCATAAAATAAATTTATCTTCATGCGGCAAGCGGCAGAGCTACCCGAATTAGGAGAAATTTCTTTAAATTAGCTACTGCTCATTTGTTCATCAATCATCTAACTCAATGAAAATACCTAAAACTGTATTTGTACTCACGATCGTGGTGTTGTTCTTCGCTTTGATCAACACCTCAGTGACTTATGCGTTTCTTCCAGCTGATGCTAAAAAACCACACGTATTAATCTACACCAAAAACGGAGAAGGTTTTGTCCATAAAAACATTCCGGCCAGCATCAAAGCACTGGAGAAACTGCTCCAGGAGAACAAGATGACCTACGAATCCAGTGAGGATCCGGCCTTGTTCACCAAGGACAATCTTCAGAAATACGACCTGCTTATTTTTTCCAACACCAACAACGATGCATTTGACACCGATCAGCAGCGACAGGCTTTCCAGAATTACATTCAAAACGGTGGTGGTTTTGTCGGTATTCACTCGGCGAGCGGGTCAGAACGAAACTGGCCCTGGTATTGGGCCATGCTCGGTGGCAAATTTTTTAGGCACTCCAAATTTCAGTCATTTAATATTGTCAAAATTGACCCGAATCATCCGGCAGCTCAGCCCGTACCGGATTACTGGGAACGGGAAGATGAAAGTTATTACCTCAAAGAACTGAATCCGGACATTCACGTCATTCTGGCCACAGACCTGGCCTCCATTGATGACCCCAAACTGGAAGAATATCCATCCAATACCTTCGGGAAGTATTTTCCGGTGTCCTGGTGCCACCATTTTGATGGCGGTCACCAATGGTACACCTCCCTGGGACATTCCCCAGAACATTATGATGATCCGGTATTTATGAATCACATCCTGGGAGGTATCCAATGGGTCCTGGATGCCCGATCAAATCAAAAAAACAAATAGTGATGAAACGAAGAAATTTTATAAAAAATAGCGCCTGGGGGACGGCTGGTGCCCTCGTAGTACCTCATATTATTCCATCGCACGTACTGGGGAAAAACGCACCCAACAGCAAAATTCAAGTCGGACAAATTGGATTTGGCCGAATCGCCCGTTCCCACGACTTGCCGGAAACCATCAAACACATGGACCTGGCTCGTGTCGTCGCCGTATCTGATGTGGATCGAGACCGCATGGATCAAGGTAAGCAATGGGTTCAAGAGTATTACAAAGGAAAAAACAAAGGAGATGATTACATGAATGTCAGTACCTTCCAGGATTATCGGGACCTGCTCGCTGATCCTTCCATTGATGCTGTCATCATTAGTACACCGGATCACTGGCATGCGCAGCCCGCCATGGAAGCAGCGTTGTCCGGAAAAGATATTTATCTCCAAAAACCGACTTCCCTAACCATCGAGGAAGGTCGTATGATGAGTGACACCATCCATCAGACCGGTGCCGTATTTCAACTCGGTAGTCAACAGCGATCGATGAATCCCTGGCCCCAGTTCAAAAAAGCCTGTGAATTGGTCCGAAATGGTCGCATCGGGGATGTGGTAAAGGTAGAAGTCGGACTTCCCGGTGATCCCTCCGGCGAAGAACAACCCAAAATGCCCATACCTAAAAATCTGGATTATGATCTCTGGCTGGGTTCTACCCCGGAAGTGTACTATACCGAAAAGCGGGTACATCCGCAAGATGGATTTTCCCGGCCAGGCTGGCTCCGATGTGAACAGTTTGGTGCTGGCATGATTACCGGATGGGGGGTACACCATATAGACATTGCGCATTGGGGAATGGGAACCGAATTCACCGGTCCGGTCGAAATGGAAGCGACGGCCCAATTCCCCACCTCGGGCTTATGGAATGTACACGGTGATTTTAAGGTCAAAGCCCGTTACGCCAATGGGGCCGAGATGGAAGTCAGTGGTGACTTTCCCAATGGTGTGAAATTCATAGGGACCGACGGCTGGATCTTTGTCACCCGGGGCAATGCCAAAGTCACCGATTCCGACCCCACTTCCTCCAGCTCGGGAAAATCTCCCTTCCAGGCCAGCGATCCCAAAATTCTTACTTCCGAAATTGGTCCGGATGAGATTCATTTGTACGAAAGCCCGGAACAACACAAAAACTGGCTGGACTGCATCAAGACCAGAGGTCTGACCATCTCGCCCGCGGAGGTAGCGCATCGATCGTGCTCTGCCTGCCTGGTCTACCACATTGCCATGAAACTTCCCGGCAAATTATACTGGGACCCTGTAAAGGAACGTTTCAAAAATAATGACAAGGCCAATGAGATGCTCGCTCGTCATCAACGATATCCGTACGGCACCCATTTTGCACAAAACTTTCTAAAACCTTCTGCCCCATGATTCGACTTTTATCAGCTGTTTTATTGATCGGTGGCAGCCTCGCTGCCTGCCAGCAAATCAAAGATGCCCAACCTAAGAAAACATACCTGGCTACTCTGATGACCCTGGATCCCGGCCATTTTCATTCTGCATTGGTGCAGAAAAACATGTATCCCGAGGTCGATACCACCGCCTATGTCTACGCTCCCGCAGGGGATGATGTGCAGATGCACCTATCCAAAATAGAACAGTACAATAATCGGGCAGATAACCCGACAAATTGGAATGAAGTGGTTTATACCGGACCGGATTTTGCTGAGAAAATGTTTGAAGAAAAACCCGGAAATGTGATGGTCGTGGCTGGCAACAACCAAAAAAAGACCAACTATATCCTGCGAGCCGTTCAGGATTCGATCCATGTCTACGCAGATAAACCAATGGCCATCAATGGGCAGAACTATGAAACTTTAAAAGAGGCTTTTGATATCGCTGATAAAAACGGGGTTTTGATTTATGATATCATGACCGAGCGCTTTGAAATTACGACCATCTTGCAGCGTCGACTTTCCCAATTAACCACCGTATTTGGTGAAGTTGCCGAAAGCACACCCGACACACCAGCAATCACTAAAGAGAGTGTCCATCATTTTTCCAAGATGGTTTCAGGTAGTCATCTGATCCGTCCGGCCTGGTTTTTTGATATTGACCAACAAGGGGCAGGTATCGTGGATGTCTCCACACACCTCGTCGATCTGATCATGTGGTCCCTCTACCCGAAGGCCAACCTAAAACCTGAAGATGCAGAAATCGTCAAAACCCGACAGTGGTCCACAGACCTGACACCAGAACAGTTTAAAAAAGTTACCGGACTGGATGAGTTTCCAGGCTATCTGAAAAAAGATGTGCTGAATGACTCCGTGCTCCAGGTCTATTCCAATGGAGAGATCGTTTTCAAACTCCGGGAAAAATATGGCAAATCATCCGTAATATGGAATTTTGAAGCGCCACCAGGCAGTAAAGACACCCATTTTTCCAGATTCAGGGGAACCAAATCAGACCTGGTCATCCGCCAGGATTCCTCCACCAATTTTCAACCAACGCTGTTTATCGAGCCTCATGGCAAATTTGACCGCTCCAAATGGGAGATGACGCTAAACGCAGCGCTGGACATTGTACACAAAGAATGGCCCAATGTTGATTTTCATTTTTCAGACAACAAATTTATCATAGATATTCCGGACAAATACAAGGTCGGTCACGAAGCGCACTTTACACAGGTGACCAAGAAGTACCTCGATTATCTAAAAAACGGCTCGATTCCTCAATGGGAAAAAGACTTTATGCTGACTAAGTATTACATCACAACAAAAGCATACGAAGACAGTCTCCGACAGATGAAAGAAGCTTCGGAAGCCGAAGATAAAGAATCAGAGGAACCTCAATAATTAAATCAATATGCAGGTAGGTCGACCAAATATACTCTGGCTCATATTCCTGTGTGCAAGTGTGGCATTGAATCATAACCACGCCCAGGAAACGACGACAGTTTCATTTGCCATACCCTCCAAAGGCACAGGTATGGATGCTTTGATTTTCCATCAAGACATCGATGGTGTCAAAATATTCGGTAGTGATTCCACAAACTCCTGGCAATTATATCAAAAAATTGGTGGAGAATGGACGCCCCGGCTTTCCCAAATCAAACTTGGCAGTCCCAATCAACTTTACGGCCAGTACCAAGATACCGACCAAACCGGAGCGGCTATTGAGTTCCAATGGCGACGGGAAAAACCAACCCCAACAGACAGGATCCGAATCGTAGACGATGGAAAATCCTTCCATTTTAAATTCAGGGATTCGCTTTTGATGAGTTACCGATACCAATCCATGCCGGTCCCCGAAGGGGTATCACAAGTGTATAGTCGAAGTGGTTTTGTACATCCCTTGCGTACACTGAGCGGGAATCTGCTATCGCGCATCCAACCATCGGATCATTATCATCACTACGGGCTCTGGCATCCCTGGACTCACACAGAATACGATGGCGAAGAAATCGACTTTTGGAACCTGGCCAAAAAACAGGGTACCGTGCGATTTAATGATGTCGTCAGCTGGACGGAAGGTCCTTTATTTTCAGAACTCACGGTGATCCACGATCACATTGTTCATCCGGGTCGCGGGGAACAGACGGTATTGAAAGAATTACTGACCTACCGGATCTATACTCCGTCCCCCAGTCAGAATCATTACATTCTGGATGTCATCTATCATATGAATCCCGCTACCCACCAACCACTCACGATCAAAGAATACCGATACGAAGGCTTTTCACTTCGGGGTCCGGTCCACTGGTCGGATGACAACGTCAACCTGCTTACATCCCAGGGCAAAAATAAATCCAACGGAAATGCCACCCGGGCAGAATGGATAAAAGTCACAGGTCCCGGCGATCAATCCGGAACGAGCACCGTGGTTTTTATGACCCATCCTGCAAATTACAACTTCCCCGAACTCATCCGCATCTGGCCCACCGGTGCCAATGGCGGAAAAGAAAACGTATTCATAAATTTCAATCCCACGCAGGACCGCGATTGGGTGATGAAACCCGGACAAACTTACACGCTTCAGTATAGGGTAATCGCTGGTGACCGGGACTTTAGTGCGGATACACTGGATAAAATGTGGAGCCTCTATACCGGCAGACCTGGGAACGAGTAGAATAATAAATAAAAGTCTTAACAGCAGAAAGGTGTAACGCGGCTCCCTTTCTCACACCCCCCGCTGCAGCCTCCTTCCCCCAGTATCTTGCCATCCGGATGCAATTTATCGTTCTACCTTAAAACCACTATAATTTTTACCATTTTGAATCTCCTCCCATTTCACTTCCTCGACTACGGCTCTTTCCGGCCCTTTATGCAGCCATTTCAGAAATGGACGAAAAGCCTGTTCATCACCCTGAGCTATTATTCGTACCGATCCATCCTGATGATTCCACACCCGGCCGGTTAATCCCAGCTGTCGGGCTTTATCTTGAGTACTGGCTCGAAAAAAAACACCCTGCACCTGACCTGTCACCTTTAATTCAATTGTCTTCATAAGAATAAATATAAGGAAGAAAGCTTGTCTTTCCCAAAGATAATGAATCACCAATTATTGGGCACAAAATCCGGTGCATTCACGATACTGGCGCTGTCTCCGGTTGCCCCTATGACCCATAGATGTTGGTTCTCGGCAAAGACATCACTTTCCTCTTCTGCTCTCAGAAAGGCAATAGCTCCATGTATCTTGAATTCTTTATATCGAGGAATCCAGTTTTTGACCTGATCCAGTCGATACAGAAATTTCCGTACGTGCTTCACCCGTAGCGTTGTTTTTACCTCTACGATGACCATCTCGTCATCGTCGATTGCAATGATATCAAATTCATAGTGCTCCCCATTGAATTGACCTTTAAGGCGAGTCGAAGTTTCATTGACGTCGATTCCTCTTTCCCGCAGTATTCGAACCAGATCACCTTCTACAAGCGATTCCATTAACGTACCCCATTGGCTTTCAAAAAGTCTGGAAAGCCGATCTATGCTTTTTTTTAAATCTTCAGAGGCACGTTCCGAATCTCTCTTAGCTTCCAATAGTTGCTCTTCGAGCCGCTGGATTTTCTCTGCATTTATTGTTGGTGAACTCATGTTTGCTGGTTTTATACCTGCTACTGTCCATAATAACTGCATAGAGGATTAATTAGTTCATGCATTGCTCCTTATTCGTTTTAGACCAACAGACATTTTTCCGTCACCAACTTCATTTAGTTCTTCTCGCATTTTTGGGATCCACGGGTTTTCATATCTTTGAACCAGAGGTTCACCCAACCGTATGTGTTTAGTTCCCAAAATGATTTGAGTACCGAGACCGTTTCTTTTTAATGATTTTAACCATTTAATATGATGCTCCGCACCCTCTTACTCCTTGCACTTTTTAGTCTGAATCTGACTTTTTATTCCTGTACCCGCAAGGCGCAACTTCAAAATGAGAAGACGAGCGTTGGCCCCATCATTAAAAATGGTGAAGCACAGATCGTTCCGGCATTTTCAAATCCGGACCAATGGATTCAACAGGATTTATGGGTCGAGACCGAATTTGATACCGATGGCGATGGTCAGCCCGACCGCATGCACGTCAGCGTGACCCGCCCTTACCAGACCGACTCAGCGAATCTCAAACTGCCCGTCATATACATTACGAGCCCCTATTTTGCAGGAACAGCTGTCAATGACAGAGGGTATTTTTGGAATGTTCGACACGAAGTGGGGGCACCACCACCCCAACGGCTCCATCCCCCGGCCATCCCCTACCGGGGTGATCAAATGCGCCCTGTCATCTCAAGATCACACCTGCGGGAATGGGTGCCCCGGGGATACATCGTGGTTCATTCTTCTTCACCAGGCACCGGATTATCCGATGGATCACCGACCGTCGGAGGCAGGAATGAAACATTGGCGCCCAAAGCGGTCATCGACTGGTTGTGTGGTCGTGCCAAAGGATTTAGCTCAAGGGAAGGTCAGGAAGAAGTCAAGGCCTATTGGTCCACAGGAAAAGTGGGCATGACAGGCACTTCCTACAATGGGACCTTACCTATAGCTGCTGCCACGACCGGGGTGGAGGGCCTAGAGGCCATCATCCCCATTGCTCCGAACACGTCGTACTACCACTATTACCGCTCGCATGGACTGGTTCGATCGCCAGGTGGTTATATTGGTGAAGACATTGATGTACTATATGATTTTATTCACAGCGGACTTCCAGCAAAACGAGCCTATGCGGATTCTGTTTACCGGGATACTGAAATGGCAGAAGGCATGGATCGGATCACCGGCGATTACAATGATTTTTGGAAAGGCCGGGACTATCTTCATCAACTGAGCTCGATGAAAGCTGCTCTGTTGATGTCGCATGGATTCAACGACTGGAATGTGATGCCAGAGCACAGCCTACGAATATATGAAGCGGTGAAAACGTTGGGTGTTCCCGCTCAAATATTTTATCACCAAGCGGGTCATGGGGGACCGCCTCCACTGTGGATGATGAACCGGTGGTTTACCCGGTACCTCCACGGTGTAAAAAATGGCGTAGAAGATGATCCCAAAGCCTGGATCGTGCGAGAAGATATGGATCGAACCCAACCAACTGCCTATGAGGATTATCCAAATCCACAGGCTTCATCGGTTAACCTCCGCCTACAGCCAGGTGGTCACCAAAATGGGGCATTATCTTTAAACCCTGCTCCCACTGTTAATACCACCGAAACACTCATAGACAACGTCAATTTGAGCGGTACTCAATTGGCCAGAGTGAGTCAAAGTAAGCACCGTTTGTTATATACTACCACGCCGCTGAAGGAACCCATTCATCTTTCCGGACGTCCCGAAATCACCATCCGTGCTGCTGCCAGCAAACCGGCGGTGAATCTGTCCGTATGGCTGGTTTCATTGCCCTGGGAAGAATCGGAAACGACCTACATCTATGACAATCTCATCACGCGTGGATGGGCCGATCTGCAGAATGCTGAATCCCTTTCATCAAGTGAACCATTGGAACCCGGGAAGTTTTATGAAATAACATTTTCACTTCAACCCGATGATCAAATCATCCCCCCCGGACAGCAAATCGGATTGATGATCTTTTCCAGCGACAAGGAATTCACTTTATGGCCGGAGCCGGGAACCGAATTGAGTGTGGATATTGGTTCCACGACGCTACGATTACCTGTCGTCGGTGGAGAGCACGCGTGGAAAAATGCAACGGGCGAGTAAATTGTTGATGGTGAATGGTGAATTAAGATTCCCGATCTTTGTTTTAGTTCACAGAGTCCTTATTTCTAAACGGGATCGAGGCTATAGAATTGTGATCTGTCGACTCATCCGCCACCTACAACGCTTAAATCAGAAAGTAAAACAGTTCCAAATCACCAGTATACCTACTGATTATAAGGAAATAGGTGAATCTGTCCCGATGAGAGCCAAGTGTAGGGCAAGAGACCGTAGATTAATTCATCAGCAAAAACTCCCCGGTTTTGACATATTCTCTATCCATGCATTCATAGCGAATTTTATATAAAAATCCTCCCGGATTCAATTTCTGCCCGTCAAAAGTACCATCCCATCCCTGGGAGGGATCTTCGGTATGGAAGACAAGTTGGTTCCATTTATTGAAAATATCAAACGAAATAAGCCGCTCAAAAGCACCAGGCAAAGCAATAAAGTACGTATCATTCAACCCATCCCCATTGGGTGTAAAAGCCCGGGGCATCGGAATATTTTCACATTCTATTTCATCGCTGTTGACCACTCGAACCCGTATACTGTCGACAGCCACACAATTGCCATAATTGAAAGAAGCTTTCAGGGTGGTCGATTCTGTTACTGTAATATTTGGACGGGTTCCTGTGGATGGGGAAGCCACGGAGGAAGGTGCCCACTGTATGTCCGCTGCACAAGTTTTGGAGAGCGTCGGTATAAACGAATCGCCCATGGCCACCACGGTATCCTGCGTTGCAAATTTATCCACAGAAAGCAATAGTTTTTGAATTTGAAGACTGGACAACGGCTGATTGTAAATGGCTAATTCATCAATCTGACCACGAAAGGGTCTATCCAGTGCGGACATGCAAGAGCCCATAGCCAGTCGCAACAAGCTGTTGTTGCTGATGTCGGTATTCCGCACGCCATTATCCTGCTGGCCGATCAACTCCCCATTCTCATACAATTCGATCGCCGATCCACGTCGCACCACGGCCAGATGAATCCAGCAAGCATTGCTCTTAAGCTTTACATTCAATTTATTTTCCACACCGGTGGTTCCTTTCAGATCCACGGCAATACTTCCATTTCCATATCGGACCATCAGACCCGTGTCATCCGTACAGCTTTCGATTTTGGACAGTAAAACCGAATTTGTGGTCGAACCGGAGGGTTTAAAATAAAAACTTATCGTAAAGTTGTTCGCTTTAAAATACTCATTGATGTTCCCTTCAAACTCAATGTGATCATCCACCCCATCAAAAAACAAGGATTCTCCGGCCACGCCACATTGACACTGAGCTCCCACCACATTTCCGGTGGAATTATTTCCACTGTCATCCTGACCATCGCACTGGTCAAAAGAATACTTGGCTTTCAACGCCTGCTCCACATCGACCTGTGCCACTAAGGAGGTCGATACGCTTATTAAAAGAAAAATAATTATACTAATTCTGCTCATATCTCTATCACCTGTTAACTAAAATCCAGTCCCCCCATCGTCCGACTCAAAGTTTCTGTATAGCCTGTTGTATTCTTCCGATGCATCAGACCTTAATGATGAATAAATTAATGGCTAAAGCCAAATTTTTGCTCCCCTCTAATCTCCGGTCTAAAGACACGGGGCAAAAAACTCCCAGCATTACAGGATCTTGAACCCTATACACCTACTCCTAAAACCAACGTTTATCTACCGCTACGAATTAGGGAGGCGCGCTAACACTTATCCTGGGCAAGCCAGAGCCAAAATGTCTAATACAACGAAATTGACGTAAAGAAGAAGCCCACGTATCGGCGAATTCATTCGCCGTCTTTCACCGGTTAAAACCAGCTTACCCCGCATGGATTTTGGGGGCCGCTACAGGGGTTCACTGTTTTTTAGTCAATTTCTCGCCAAAATTTGGCAGATGTTCACTGTGAAGACACTTAAAAGCAAAGTTTACCCCCCGTCACAAAGTAGGGAGGCGCCCGAACACCTTACACCTTACACCTTTCACCTAACCCCTTTCTCCTTTCACCTTTCACCTTTCACCTTACAGCCTTCTTTCCTACTTCCCAAAAAGTCCGCCCAGGCCAGGAGGCATAATATCATTGATTAATTTTTGGGACTCCGTTTGTTCTGCTTCCGTGGCCATCAGAATCAGATCATTCACGGCGGTGACTAGGAGATCCTGAAGCTGATCAACTTCCGAAAGATCAATTTTTGAATCATCAATAATGATATCGAGAATTTCTCTTTTGGCATTCCCTTTGACCACTACTGCACCGTCCAACACAGAGCTCTCCAGTTCAATAGCCTCCAATTTTTTCTGAAGCGCCTCTTGCTGTTCTTCGATGTTCCCAAATAAATTTCCTAACATGGTTGTATTTTTAGATTAATTAAACTCCAGAAGCAAGCCGGATATTATAAAATAGAAGTGGACATTTTATATAGAAAGAAGACGTAAAATAAAAGCAGCATCAACCCTTCATACCGGTTGATCCGTCCACTGAACGTAATGACTACAAATAGCAGTGTGACTGCGATCATAAAAGGTACTGCAAACTGAAAGGAGGACGCTGGTATCACCAGATCTCCTATAAATGCAGGAATGGCCATTACCGCATAGGTATTGAACATATTGGATCCCAACACATTCCCGATCGCCATACCGGCTTTTCCCTTCCGTGCAGCCGTCACACTCACGACCACCTCGGGCAGAGAAGTTCCCAGCGCCAGCAAAGTAAACGCCAATACCCCGGATCCGATGCCGAGATTTCCGGACAACCCTTTCAATCCAAATACCGTATACTGACTCCCCAGGTACACCAATGCACCACCAGCCACAAGTAACAAATAAGTTTTGTAGGTGGCTTTGGGGCGTTCTTCGGTTTCTTCAAATTTATTAGACCGCACCGAATTCAGAATAAAGCCAATGAGTGCCGCCAGAAAAATAAAGGCATCAAACATGGAAAAATGCAAATCTTCCAGTGCAAAGTATAAAAAGAGCGCCGAAGCGACCAGCAACGGCATATCCACGTCCATAATATCGTATTCCAACGGTACGACATTGCCCAACATAGCGACAATCCCGAGGACGAGCAATATATTGGTGATGTTGGAACCGACCACGTTCCCCAGGACAATTTCTGATTCATTCGAATAGACCGCAGCAATGGATGAAGCCAGTTCGGGGAGGGATGTTCCAATGGCCACTACGGTAACTCCTATAATAAAAGAGTTGATTCCGAAAGCCAATCCCAATTTTTCCGCCGCATCAACAAACCAGTCCGAGCCCTTGACCAGCACCACCAGCGAAACTATAAAAATGACCAGATTAACGCCAAGAGTATATTCCATATAAAACTTTTGTTAAAGATATTGGTAACTTTGTCCGCGAGCAAAGATATATCTCTTTTTTTCCATCTTATTGAGTAATTTTGTGAATTGAAAAAATTCATCGTTCAGATATGCCTTTAGACCAGATTGATGTGGATAATATAGACCTTCCCTCCGAGGAAGGTACAACGCAGGAAATGTCCTTTTTGGATCATTTGGAAGAATTGAGATGGCATCTGATTCGCGCCATTTTGAGTATCCTGGCCATAGCTATTGTGGTGTTTGTTATGAAAAATTTTGTTTTCGAAAACATCATTTTTGCGCCCAAAGAACCAGATTTTGCCACCTATCGATTTTTTTGCTGGATCAGTGATGCCTTGTGTTTTTCTCCACCAGACTTTAAGGTCCAGGCTTTTAAGATCGAAGAGCAGTTTGTCACGCACATCAAAGTATCGATTATTTTAGGGTTTATCGTATCATTCCCCTATGTGTTCTATGAAATGTGGAAATTTGTAAAACCGGGTCTATATAAAAAGGAGGTCGTAGCTGCCCGAGGCATTGTCGGGGTATGTTCGACGCTGTTTCTGATTGGTGTGGCATTCGGCTATTTTATTATCACCCCATTTGCTTTGACTTTTTTGACCAATTACAATCTGGCTGACACGGTGGCACAACCCACACTAACATCTTATGTAAACAACCTGACCATGTACACGCTCCCGACCGGGCTGATTTTCGAGCTTCCTGTCGTCATGTTTATGTTGGCAAAGATCGGCTTGGTGACTGCGAAAGACCTTAAAACGTACCGAAAAGTAGCTTTTGTCGTCATATTGGTCGTCTCTGCTATCATAACCCCGCCTGATCTAATGACTCAGCTGATGATCACAATACCGCTATACGCATTATACGAACTAAGCATAAAAGTCGTTTCCCGGGTTGAAAAAAACATGGACGATGACCTCTCCTAAGCGCATCAGTACTTCCATGACCTTGTTCTTTCGGTTATTCGTACCAATATTTTGGATCGTCTTTTTTGGAGCTTTTACAATTGGGTTGTTATTTGCATCCCAATTACCGCCCATGCTGGATCACTACTTTTTCAAAATCGGGATCGTAGTCTTCTACGTAGGGGGGTTGCTATTCCTCTATTTTACGTTTTTAAGATTAAAACGGGTCGAGATTGACCGCGACTTTGTCTATGTAACCAATTACATAAAAACCTACCGGTATCCGTTTCATAACATTGCATCCGTTCGTGATGTCAATCTATTTTTATTTCATCTGTGTACCATTCGCTTTAAAGAAAAAGGCAGCTTTGGCAAAAAGATTTACTTTCTGGAAAGCAGGATAAAATTTAACGCCATTCTTGATGAGATCGTGGATCTGAAGATCATCTATGAGAACAGTAAATTGAGGGATTAGATAGTTGAACTTGATTCAATAGAACTCGGTGCGATTATAACAATATTAGCAGATGGTTATGCCGATTTTTTCAAATTTGAAGAGGATGCATCGAAGATAAAAAGGGCGTCGATCCCTTGGGTCAAGAAAAATTATTCATCATAGACCCGCTGTGTAAGCACTGCTTTCTACGCAGCCACTTTGGAAGTAAATAATTCCTCGAGCACTTAATTAACTATCCAGTGCCGGTTTAATTTCTGAAAAACTTTTTTGTTTCCTTATCCCTTCGACAACTTCGGGTCACCGCAGTCCTCGCCGGCTTCCCGGCCGCACATGGAGCAGCTGCCAAAATTATCTTCTAACATCGGATTATTGCTGGCGCAGGTGCCTCTAAATTCTTCGCCTTTGATAATGTGCCGGATATTGATCAAAGCAAATGAGAGTCCGAAGACCGTAAATACGATCAGCAGCATTGTGATAAATTCGTTCATGGTTTCCTCCATTTAATTACACCAATCCAACAATCATCTGCTTAGAATGGTTTTCAGTTCGGGCACAAAGATACAATGTTCTGTCCAAAATCGCAATAAAATACTTTTCCTACCTTTGATAAAGTACTAAAAACGACAGCATGAACCGAGCACAAAAAATGGAAGCTTTCGGAAAATTACTCGATGTCATGGACGACCTGCGGGAAAAATGCCCATGGGATCGCAAACAAACTTTTCTAAGCTTGCGTAACTTGACGATCGAAGAAACTTATGAGCTCACGGATGCCATATTACAAGAAGACATGCAGGCCACCAGGGAGGAATTAGGCGACTTGATTTTGCATATTGTCTTTTATGCCCGCATGGCTGAGGAGCAAAATCATTTTGACATCGGCGACGTATTGGAGACCATTGTACAAAAACTCATTCATCGGCACCCCCATATTTATGGCGATGTTAAAGTAAATGATGAAGAAGAAGTCAAGCAAAATTGGGAACAACTAAAACTACGAGAAGGGAAGAAATCCTTGCTGGAAGGGGTGCCCATCGGATTACCGGCTTTGATCAAAGCGCTTCGATTACAGGAAAAAACCGCCCAGGTGGGCTTTCAATGGTCTGATGTGTCCGATGTCTGGGGAAAGGTGGAGGAAGAATTGGACGAATTCAAAGAAACCTTGCTACAGGAAGCTTCAGGTTCCCCGGAACGAGAAGAAGAGTTTGGTGATCTCTTATTTAGTCTGGTCAACCTCAGCCGATACCTAAAGATTGATCCTGAAACGGCACTGGAACGAACCAACCGGAAGTTCAAAAGTCGATTCGAATACATCGAAAAACATGCCCCGGATGACCTTCATAAGTTGACATTGGATGAAATGGATGAGCTCTGGAACGAGGCCAAAAAAGTAGAACCCCGGGAAAGATAGGCACGCCATCAAAATAAATAAACTCAATCCAGATTAAATCCTAATAATTTTTTACCTTTGCGCCCGCGCTATACGTGTATTACATAATCACTAAATGGTAAAAATTTATTATGGCAGTTTATTTAGCAAAAGAGAAAAAACAGGAAATTTTCAAGCAATACGGCGGAAATGAAAACAATACAGGCTCGACAGAGGGTCAGATTGCGTTGTTCACTGCACGTATTAAGGGGTTGTCAGAACATCTGGAAACCAACAAAAAAGATCATTCTTCCAGAAAAGCATTGCTTTCCATCGTAGGTAAGCGTAAAAAGCTTCTTTCTTATTTGGCAAAAAAGGATATCGAAGGATACCGGAAACTCATTGAGCAGCTGGGAATACGGAAATAAACTCCGAAAAGCCAGGTCTGATGTATACAATGGCTCCATCCAACGTTATAAGTTTGCGTTTTGGGTGTGAATCAAGGATTCCCTAATTGATGTGTTGGAAGAATTCCAGCGCAACCAATGAATCATTCATCCCTGCCAATTATTAATTCAAAAACTCAAATCAATTTATGGGACATTTAAATCCTATCCAACACACCTTCCAGCTCCCTGACGGAAGAGAAGTCCAGCTCGAGACGGGCCGGCTTGCCCGACAGGCAGATGGATCTGCGCTACTGCGTATGGGCAACACAATGATATTGTGTACCGTAGTATCCGCAAAAAAGGCAAAAGAAGACATGCCCTTTTTTCCGCTTTTTGTCGATTATCAAGAAAAATTTGCAGCAGCAGGACGAATCCCCGGAAACTTTTTCCGGCGTGAAGCCCGGCTCAACGAGTATGAAATATTAACCTCCCGACTGGTCGATCGGGCTATTCGACCTCTTTTTCCGGACCACTATATGAATGAGACACAGGTGATGATCAGCCTGATATCAGCAGATGAGGACGTGCAGCCGGATGCCCTGGTTGCATTGACGGTCAGTACGGCACTCAGTATTTCCGATATCCCCTGGAACGGACCGATATCAGAAGTTCGGGTTGCTCGGATCAACGGTGAGTTTAAGGTAAACCCCGGTAAAAGCGAAATGGAAAATGCCGATCTGGACATCATCGTGGGCGCTACCATGGAAAATGTCATGATGGTCGAAGGTGAAATGGATGAATGCAGTGAACAAGAGTTGATCGAGGCCATAAAGGTCGGACACGAAGCCATCAAGACTCAGTGTCAGGCACAGCTTGATCTGGTCGCTAAGCTGGACAACAAAGCACCAACCAGAGAAGTTCCTGAACCCGAAGAGAATGAGGAAGTTTTGCAGTTTGTGAAAGATCATGCCGCTGAAAGAATTTCGGAGATCGTTCATGGCCGGTTGGACAAGGACAGTCGAAAAACTCAGTTTTCTGAAACTCTGGATGCGCTTAAAGAAAAATACGAAGAAGAAAACGGCGAAGAGGCGTTGGAAGAAAACGCCAAGTTCATTGAAAATTATTTCAGTGATCTGAGAAAGAAAACCATCCGAACCATGGTTATAAAAGACCGGGTTCGACTCGATGGTCGGCGTACGGATGAGGTGCGACCCATCACATGTGAAGTAGACTTTTTACCTTCCGTTCACGGATCCGCCTTGTTTACCCGGGGAGAAACACAATCCCTGACTTCCCTCACACTGGGGAGCAAACTGGACGAACAAATGATCGATACGGCCATGGAAAATTCCAATCGGAAATTTATCCTACATTATAATTTCCCGGCTTTTTCCGTCGGTGAAATCAAGCCAAATCGTGGACCTGGACGGCGGGAAATAGGACACGCTAACCTGGCATCCAGATCTTTGGAGCGGGTTTTTCCTGAGGAGCAACCTTATACCATTCGGATCGTTTCAGACATATTGGAATCCAACGGATCTTCATCCATGGCGACCGTATGTGCCGGCTCTTTAGCGCTCATGGATGCTGGTATAAACATTAAGTCCCCCGTATCCGGGATCGCAATGGGAATGATCAAAGAAGGCGATGATATTGCTATTCTGACTGATATTCTTGGCGATGAGGACGCCATCGGGGACATGGACTTTAAAGTCACGGGCACAGCCCAGGGTATTACAGCCTGTCAAATGGATATAAAAATTGACGGCTTACCCTATGAACAAATGGAAGAAGCGCTGATTCAGGCTCGAGAAGGCCGGATTCACATCCTCGACAAAATGAGCGAAGCTCTCGCGGGACCGCGGGAGGACCTTAAACCATTTGCTCCACGAATCGAAGAGGTGATCATCGAAAAATCCAAAATCGGTGCAGTCATCGGTTCAGGAGGGAAAGTGATTCAAGAGCTGCAGGAAGAAACCAATACAACCATTTCAATAGAAGAAGTGGATGACAAGGGTATTGTTCAGATTGCCAGTTCCAACAAAGATGATATTGACGAGGCTATTCGTCGGATCAAAATCATCACCTTCGAACCCACAGTTGGAGCCACCTACGAAGCAGAGGTTACAGAAGTACTGCCCTTTGGTGTGGTCGTAGAGTTCAAAGGTCAAAATGGACTATTGCACATCTCCGAATTTTCTTATAGTCATGTCGACAAAGTGGAGGATGTATTTAGCATGGGTGACCAGGTTAAGGTAAAACTCTTGTCGATTGATGAGCGAAGTGGAAAACTGAAACTAAGCCGGAAAGCGACCATGGAAAAGCCGGAAGGCTATGTGGAGGAACGCAACGACCGAAGAGGTGGACGCGATAACCGGGGAGGACGGAACCGCGGTCGTGATAACCGGGGGCGAAATAACGATCGAAGAAATCGGAATTAACCGAAATGATACTTCTTATATCGAGAAGTGTCCGCTTAGATCACCACGCTTATAAATGATCTAAAGATATCAGCCTCGCAAATTAATTTTTGCGGGGCTTTTTTTTGGTATATTTGATACACAAATCACAGTCTATGTTTTTATTTTTTCTTTTGGGTTTGTTGATCACCGTCTATATATTCAATAAGATTTACTTTGGTCGGACCACAAAGGACGCCATTGAAAAGGAAGTAGTGAAAACACGAAAGCTCTTTGCAAAGCAACTACAGGATCTCATTTCTTGGAACCGGAATGAAATGGAACTCTTGTCCTACTTTGTTTCCGAAAAATCAGAACGAAAAGGCTTTGGCTATTCTTTCCGCGGTGTGTTCACTTCCGTATATCAGGAAAACATGATGGTTTTCCAGCGAAAAATTCCTTTTGGCAAAGCCAAAAATGGTTTTACCATCGTGATCACGAAGCAACACGAAATACTCTATGACGGAAAAGATCAAGTGTATGTGAATGGCGAATTTCTTGGAAAAATCGACAAGAAAGGACGTTTTTCCAACTCAAAAATAAGACGGGTCTTTGGATCTGTAGCTGAAGAACGATATTCCAAATATGAGATTCTGAATGAGGAAAAAAATGTCCTTGGGAGTATTAAAATCCCAGAAGATTGGGACTTGCCGTTTCCCCGGGCCCTGGAGGTTTACGAAGACATGGATACTCATAATCTCATTACGTTTAAGGTACTGGCATGTCGGAAGATGATCGACATTTATCTGACCCACCACCAGCAAAAGTAAACTCCGAAAGTAAGCTGCTGTTTCCTTTAAATTATTTTTGCTATATTTGTTAATTGACTAAGAATCCATCTTTTCCTGAATGCTTCTTAACTATGTTCACTTCAATTTATTTCCATGAGTGTTAAACATCTAGCCAAAGTTATTATATACCGGATGGCGGAAAAAGGACTAGAAATACTCCTTATCAAAGATGAAGGAGATCCCAACGGTAATAAGTGGTCACTGCCCAATGGTTTCGTCGAGCCGGATACCATCAAAGAAGAATATATTCCGCTGGATGAAATGGAAGCACCACACGATACCGATCCGAACGCGGCCGCTCATCGAACATTCGCTTTTGAAAAAGACGAACATGATCTGCCTTCCTTTCGGAGTCTACTCCTCAATGATGTGAAATATGTGAAAAAAAGATTGAAAGATTATCTGATTGATTACGATGAAGCCACCTATGTGTCCATCAAAGAAGCTGTAAAGAAAGTGCTTCCGGACGAATATGAGAAATTAAAAGAGCTTAAGGATATTCTATCGGATCGAAACTCAGTCAAAAACATCTAAACCTTGCGGTTCAGCACGATGTTTGCATCTTTTATATCGTGGAGGTGCCCAATCCGATCTTTGGAACAATTAATGACCATTCATCATCTGAGTGCAAATCATTTTTATTTCCCGGAAAACAAGTTTAATTTCACCCATGAAAATTATTGACTCACAAAACAGCTGAGCACTGACCCATGAATGCCATACCTACCACCCACTTTGAATTTCCAAATCAGACCAACGTATACCACGGAAAAGTACGCGATGTTTATGATCTGGGCGATCGTTTATTAATGATAGCGACAGACCGGATTTCCGCTTTTGACCACATTCTCCCCAAGCCCATTCCATTCAAAGGACAGGTGTTGAATCAGATCGCGGCTTATTTTCTAGATGAAGTAGCCGACATTGTCCCGCATTGGCTTCTGGCTACGCCGGATCCCAATGTGTCCTATGGAATAAAATGTGACCCCATCAAGATCGAGATGGTCGTTCGTGGATATCTGGCGGGGCATGCCTGGCGAGAATACAAAGCAGGGAAAAGAATTTTATGTGGTGTTGCCATGCCAGATGGGATGAAGGAAAGTCAGGCGTTTCCACGTCCCATCGTGACCCCGGCAACCAAAGCAGATGAAGGGCATGATGAAGATATTTCAGTACAGGAGATTTTGGAGCAAGGCATCGTTTCAAAAAATGAATGGGAGCAATTGGAATCCTACGCCTTAGCCTTATTCGACCGGGGCAGTGCCATGGCTCGGGACAAAGGTCTTATTCTGGTAGACACCAAGTATGAATTTGGTTTCCATGCAGGTAAAATATACCTTATTGATGAGATCCATACGCCCGATAGCTCTCGATACTACTACGCCACAGGGTATGAAGATCGCCTGAACCAAGGAGAGAAACAACAACAACTCAGCAAAGAGTTTGTCCGCGAATGGTTGATGGAACATGGTTTTCAGGGGCTCGATGGACAAGTCATACCTGAAATGCCGGATGAATTTGTCCAGGAAATCAGTCAGCGCTACATCACACTTTATGAAAAGATGACTGGAAAATCCTTTGAACCAGCTGCAGGAAATGATCCACTAGAGCGGATTGAGAAGAATGTACTGGCATTTTTGAACACCAATAATTCCTGATCATTCTCCCCCATATGATGGAAGCCGAACAAAATTCGCGCGGTATATTTTTCTAATTTGCTTAGAAGTAAATTCCTTTGTCATTTTTGATTCTCTGTGAGATTCCTTGCGATACGCTGTGAAATAATACACAGTTTACCCGCTTTATTCACCACGTCAATCTATTATGATCCATCATATGCAGCGCAATAATTGCTTAAATTCCAAAATTGGGCATATTACATAGCTCAATTTTGGGTGACATTTGACTTTTGATCCATATATTATCCTCGGGACAGAGCCCTCCCACAGCCAAGGCAGGGACAGGTCGGTTCACTCATCCAAGGTTCACCGAACCTGGTGCCCCGGCTAAGCCGAGGCTTCATTCGCTCATCTCCATCAAAGATAGATTTACCATCTATGGCCTGCGCTGCACTCCGACTCTATTCAGTCATTCCTTGCATCTGCACCTGTCTAACTGCCATCAAAACAATAATCAACGCCAGGTAGGTACATCAAAAGCCATGAATTTTGCGGGTTTACTTCGCCACAAAATCTTCCAAATACTTAAAATGAGGCCCCAATTTACCTTCTCTGGCAATAGTGGCTCCCAGCAATATATCTCCTTCAAAGTCACCAGCCTTTATTTGTGGCCAGATGTGTTCTATAAACTGTTGTCCAAAGGACGTGCTTGCATCCCGGGGTAATTCGTTGGGGAGATTATCAATCGTCATCATATCAATAGCATGGTCCTGAAAAGGATCAGTTTCCTTTTCTGACACCGGATCATATCCAAAAAACGGGTCATCGATCGTTGTTGCACGAAGTGTCGATGGTATCGACGATACCGGTGCAATGTCACAGGTAATATCAGCGATCACTTCTATGCGGTAATCAGAACGACGCATATCTTCCTTGGTGAAAAATGCAGGTGCTTTATTATCCCAGTACACCCCGTTGATCATCACATCCGCCACCGCGGCAAATGGTGAAAAGGCCGATTCAAATTCTTCAGGATGTTCAAAAAAATCTTTGAGCCCATGCCTTGAAGAAGGCTTAGGACGCACATATTTATCAAAGTCGATTTGCGTATATACCGCTTCATCGAAATCTTGCTGCAAAAATTCATCTGAATTCACCTTTCGAATCCCCATATCATCAAGCACCTTCGCAGCACCGGCTCCGACCCGGCCTTTCCCGGTCAACACGATTTTAATCGCTGGCCAAGAAATATCCTGGTACGTTTTTTTTATTTGGGCATAATCAAATGCATCCTTCATCCGACCCAGAGCAAATGAACCGCTTCGTCTTCCGTAGGTCAGTAAGGCGTTATGAGCCCCAACCATGCCCGCAAAAAACCCAAAAGCAATTAAACGTTTTCCTTGGGCATCTGTCAATACCTCATAATCCAGCAATCGAATATTCTTGTCCAAAATTTTACGTAATAATTCCCGGTTATAAGGTTGTGCTTTAATGGTATGCGAAAAAAAGAAATAGGTTTTATGGGCAATAAGCTCCGCCACCGGCACCTCTTTGACCCCCAATAAAATATCGCAATCATCCACTGATGACACGACAGGGACTCCCTGAGCACGGTATTCTTCATCGGAATAGCACCGGACTTCGGAACTCTGCACGACCAGGTCTGCACCCTCTTTATTTCGCAGGTATGCACATTGTGACGGTTTGAGTACAACCCGGGCATCCCGCGGGATTTTTCCTTCTTTGATAATTCCTATTTTCATGCGAATGGTTTAGGTGATAGGGTGTTTGGGTGAAAAAAAATAAAATTTCTGAAATAACAAAGATACTGAAGTGGTTATCTAAAAAACTGAAATTATTGGATTTAAAAACGGTGTGCAAATCCCAATCCAAAGGTTTTGATGGCTGTCCCAATACCCTGGTAATCACCTACTCCAGCTTCGATAAAGATCTTATTATAATACCTCCCAAATGACACACCCGCATTGGCGGTCAATCCAAAATCGCTGCCAAACCGTCCCGTGCTTACAGCCGGAATACCATAAATAGAAAAAGATCCGAAACGTACCTGAAGATACAATGGGATCCGTCCGTAAAAGTGATTGTCACGTGAAAAAACACCATCCAGGCCTACATGCGCGCCCGTGGACATTAAAAAAAGTTGGGTGTTGACAAAATTGTATTTAAAATTTAGTTCGAGATCATCGTCCAATGAATACTTCACTCCAAGATCTGTACGGTCACCGACCCCGACACGAAACGCTCCCACCAGCGGAAAACCATAGTTATTGTCTTCGAGGCTTCCCGGGTAATAACCGGCACCAAATCCTCCCATGACCTCTGCTGTACCTTTGCCCAGTGGCTCTGCATCCTGAAACTGCATAATACTACTACATGATGACAGCACAAGTACGGTACTAAAAACCCACCAACCTGTGTATCTCAATAAATTCCTTTTTATACTTTTCATGCTGAAAATATACAGAATATAGCTGAACAAAAAAAGTGGAAACTGTTGTTCTTTTAACAGTTTCCACTTTGGTACAACTGGCTAATTCCAGTCCAACTTTCAAACTCTTATGATTTACAAGGGCAACAATCCTATGATGGACAAATCAATCTCTGTCGAAGCAGAACTTTGAATCTGGATGTCCAGTAAATCAGCCAATACACTATTCACTTCAAGCATTCCGCGAAACTGTACTTGCTGGGATGTTCCATCGGTATCGTAGGAAGCAAGATGCAACTCATATTCACCACTTTCCAGGTAAGGGAAATAATAGCTGCCATCGGCTTGTACCAGTGCGCTGGAAATGGCATTTTTGAATTGAAGACCTGTATCTCCATCTTCCTCCATTTCAGTCGAAGCATCGTAGGTTCCTTTGGCATACAAATAGGCCACTATAACATCACTTCCGGTGGAACCGTCGGCGACTGATCCCTTTAACTCTCCTGTGACCGATTTATCCATAATTCGTAAACTGTTTACCAAATCAGCTGTGGGAACAAAATCATAGCGATCAGTGCTGTCTGATGTGTTCCGCTGAATGGATTTTCTCAAATCAAAGTCGACCAGCAGTTTTACAGTACTGTCCTGCTCCAATTCAAATTCATAATCGAGCGTCAGATGGGTATCTTCCGGATTGAGCAAGTGTTTATTGTCCTCCGTATCCTGAACATAACATTCCTCCGGATCCAGGATAAACGTCACATCGTTATAGGTGCCTACTTTAGCGCTATCTCCACCCAATAAATAGGTCGCGCCGTTCGTATAGGAACTCAAATCAATTGATACCGGTGTAAAGCCGGGCAAGGATTGACCGTCGATTTGAACATCCGCAAAAGTGACGAAAACACTTTTGACAGCGGGATCATCAACAGGAGCATCCGTGATCTCAAGTTCTATTTTACCTTGCTTTTCATTATTATCAGGGGTCAGATCATTTTCTTCTTTTTCACATGATGACAGAAAAAGTCCGAGGATCATCATCGTGAAGAAGCTAACATGTTTCAGATTCATAGTGTCGTATTTTAGTATGAATGAAAAATTGAAATTTGTGGAGATAAAACGGGATGAAAATTGGCATATTGCCATGCAATTAGTTCAACCGGTGTTAAATAACGTTTATTAAATATATCCTAATGTTTATCTATATACCGCTGAAACAAAAACCAATAGACGCAGAACACAAGACAGGACAAAGATTACTTGGGATCGGTTATATTGTACGGCACCGGCATGAGGGTCCGGATATCCGAAGAAATAAAATAAATGGCAAAGAATGTGAAAACGAGATGAATTAACTTAATTTTTTAACTGTATTGACGGCCGTTGATCGGGTCAAAAACAACCTTAATTAATGGTGGATAAAGGCTGATATTCCATCTGCCTTCAGACCTGAAATATCTTAATCCTTCGGTTTGATTCCATAATAATCAATTAAAACCCGTAATTTCACAACATTCAAAAAATGAATTAGAATGAAAAAAGCATATATTCTTTCCGCAACCAGAACCCCCATCGGCAGCTATGGCGGAATCTTTAAAAATATCGACGCTACCGAGTTGGGAGCCACCGCAATTCGAGGAGCCCTGGAAAATGCAGACATCTCTCCGGACATGGTAGAAGAGGTGTATATGGGCAACGTTATTTCGGCCAATCTGGGGCAAGCACCTGCCCGCCAGGCTGCTCTCAAAGCCGGACTTCCACACTCTATCCCATGCACCACCATCAACAAGGTATGTTCATCGGGTATGAAAGCCATTATGTTGGCCGCTCAGAATATTGTGCTGGGCTACCAGGATGTTATCGTAGCTGGCGGTATGGAAAACATGTCCAGAATCCCCTATTACGTACCACAGGCCCGATTCGGATACAAGTTTGGTGAAGGAGCGTTGATTGACGGATTGCAAAAAGACGGTTTGGCCGATGCCTACAGTCATGAAGCCATGGGAGTCAGTGCAGACCGGACCGCCGAGAAACACGGGTTCTCACGGGAAGCGCAGGATGAGTATGCCATCCAGAGTTACCAGCGTTCATCCAACTCAACAAAAAGCGGACTTTTCAAAAATGAAATCACACCAGTGAAGGTTCCCCAGCGGAAGGGAGACCCAGTTAAAGTCTCAGAAGATGAAGAATATAAGAAGGTGAACTTTGAAAAAATACCACAATTACGGCCTGCATTTACCAGAGGTGGGACCGTGACGGCGGCCAATGCGTCCACCATCAATGATGGTGCATCAGCGTTACTTATTGTCAGTGAAAACTTTCTGAAAGACCACGGTCTGACTCCCCTCGCCGAAATCACCTCATGGGCAGACGCCGCTCACGAACCAGAGTGGTTCACCACGGCTCCCCCGCTGGCGACCTCCAAAGTACTGGCACGAGGAGGTCTTAAAGTCACTGATATTGATCTTTTTGAGGTCAATGAGGCCTTTTCTATTGTACCGATGGTGTTCGCGAAGGAACTGGATATCGCTCCCGACAAAATGAACATTCTGGGTGGTGCCGTTTCCTTGGGACATCCTTTGGGAGCTTCTGGTGCGCGAATTGTCACCACGCTTCTCAATGCGCTGGATTCCCGGGACAAATCAGTAGGTTGTGCATCGATTTGCAATGGTGGCGGAGGGGCATCCTCGATGATTATTCGGAAAGTAAATTGATCGGGTTTTTAAACTTTCTACCCCCCAACCGCATTATAACTATCATATTTCACTGCAAATTTCGTTTGACCTTATAATGATGAACAATAAAATAAAAGTTATAGGACTTACCCTGGGTATGCTGTTGGGCTGGCTGATTACGCTGTCTGCACAAAACCCGCAATTGGCCATGCATTATTACAACCGTGGTGAATTTGAAAAGGCCCAATCGATTTTCAGTGAATTGGTCAACAAGCAACCAGAGAACAAGATCTATTTTGAGAAACTGATGGATTGTCTGACTCAGCTCCGAAAATATGATGTTGCGCTGAGCCAAATTGAACAACGTATTCAACGATACCCGTCAGATCCGGTCAACCACTATCTCAAAGGCAACATTTATGAGCTCAAAAAAGAGCATGAGAAAGCCAAATCATCGTTTAAGGAAGCTATAAAAACGGCGTCAAAAAACCCTGCCACCATTGCTGGACTGGCTCAGCAATTTCAACAACGCGGGAAATATGAACTGGCTCTTGAAACTTTTGAAGCTTCCCGGAAAAACGGAAAAATTCATCCTTCCTATACCCTACCGATGGCCAACTTATATTACAACATCGGAAATTATAAGCGAATGATCGACAGCTACCTGGATGCCATCGATTATCGACCGGAAAGCGTTTCCTTTGTGCTCAATTATTTTCAACGGTACCTCCCGGATGATTATCTGGATGACCTGGAACAAAATGTTCTCACACGTTTGCAAAAAAGCAGCAACGAAAGCTACAACGAAATACTCGCCTGGACTTATATCCAAAACAACAACTACACGATGGCTTACCGCCAGCTTCGTTCGATCGATAAAAGAAAAAATGAAAACGGGCACCGTCTCTTTAGACTGGGACAAAATGCCATGCAAGCGGATGAGTTTGAAGGAGCCGTTCGAATTTTTGACTACATAATATCAGATAAAGGACGCAATTCCACATACTATTACCCTGCCCAGGAGGCCATTCTCAAAGCGCGGAAATCCATACTTCTGGAACAAGCTGATTCCAATCAAATTCAAAATCTGACGGACCTGACTACTGAATATCTAGCTCTCGCAGATAGTCTCGGATACAACCGGTTAACAGCTTCTCTGATCAAAAACATTGCTGAAATACAAGCATTTGATATACATGACTACGAAGGTGCCATCCATACCCTGGAAAAGCTTATCGGCATTTCCGGGATCAACAGAGAACTCCTAAGTGCATCCAAAATACTATTGGCTGATATCTATCTGTCCACAGGCGATCGCTGGGAGGCCACCCTGCTTTATTCGCAGGTAGATAAGGAACACAAAGAGGATGAAACTGGTCAGCTGGCCCGTTTCAGAAATGCAAAACTCTCCTATTACATGGGAGATTTTGAATGGGCACAAAAACAATTTGATATTCTACGCGTAGCCACCTCCCGGCTGATAGCCAATGATGCGATCGATATGAATATCTTTATCATCGACAATCTTGGCCTGGACACCACTACACAGAACCTTAAAGCATATGCCGAAGCGGATTTTCTTCATTTCAAAAATCAAGATGAGAAGGCACTTATCAAACTAGATAGCCTGGGCCAGGCGCTACCGGACGATCATGAACTCCGTGATGACATTATCTATCTGGAAGCGGAGATTTTAAGAGATAATAGAAGATATGAAGCAGCTAAAGAACGGTATGAAGCTATTGTCGCCCTTTATCCCGATGGTATATGGGCCGATAATTCCTTGTATGCCATCGCTCAGTTATATCTAAACAAACTGGATAATCCTGAAAAGGCCATGGCCACCTTTGAGAAAATATTTATCGATTATGACAACAGTACTTTTGCCGTAGATGCACGAAAGAATTATCGCGAACTCCGTGCAGTGCTGAATGCCGAAAAAAGCCCGGCAATACCGCAAAACGATAGTATTCCGTCACCGTCACTCGAAGAAAATTGAAATTAGCTTACAACATCACCTATGTCGTGGATCCACAATACGTCGATCGCTGGCGAATTTGGATGATAAAAAACTATTTGCCAGGTATCATGGAAACCGGTTGCTTCTTAAGCTATCGCTTACACAAATTAGTGGGATTGAACAGCAATGAGGAACCGACATATAGTGTGCAGCTTATTGCAAAAAACAAAATCATGCTCCAACGATACCAGAGAAACCACGAATCCAACTACATGCGTTTACTAAACCACCAATTCAAAGAGAAATACGTTGAATTCCGAACGACCATGGTGGTGGTGGATGAATCATGATCTCAGATCTCAGATTTTTGATTTAGTGCACGCATAAAATCATTTGGATATAATGGCTTCATCATATAAAAGTTCGTGATAGCACTTTATGAAAATCGAATTCACAATTCACAACCACAATTCATCATTAACAATTACTTCAGTTTCACCATTTTTCCAATCCCATTCTTGAAATAATTTCCTTCCTCCAACGCATTTATTGGATATTTTTCATAATCATCACCAGCAGAATCCCGGGAAATGACCTTGTACAAATAAACTCCCGGCGCCAGATCCTGATTCCAGTTGTCCGAACCATCCCACACAAATTCCGATAGATGCCTTCCGATCCGCATCGGTCCAAACTCAGCCTTCGTAATCTCTTTGACCAGCCGGCCACTAACCGTATAGATCATAATACGGAACACTTCCGGTTCATCGCTGCCGGTCAGCGTATATGCAAAACGGACCGCATCCACAAATGGGTTGGGGTACGGCAAAATAGCGCTCACTTTATTCTCGAGGACCACTTCAAAATCAATCCTATAATCCGACGACGCACTGTTCCCAACCAAGTCCCGGACGGAAACACGCAATTCATACATTCCATTTTCATCAAATTCACTGTCGTACTGCAATTCCAGCCCTTTTTCCGATTCCCGGATTGACAACCTGGGATCTCCGGCTTCAATCTTCAGAATATTTCCAGATGGCTTTGTAATCTCAAAACGGAAATCAGAGGACGTCTGTAAGTTCTGATTGGGATAATCTGATAATTGGACGGTAATCAAAGCATTTGGAGCGATAATATCTCCGTGAAGGATGGTCTGCTGATCAAACAAAACCTCGACCGTGGGTGCGATACGATCACCTCGAATCTCAAAATTTCGAAACAGAACATTATTTTTCTCACTGGATTCCTTCCACTCCTGGTCTGGATCGATGGTAACCTTTAAGACCGCAGGGCCATTATAATCCGGGCTTAGTGGCCAGACTCGGTGCACAGGTTGTCGCCATTGATCCGAATCCATATAAAACCGGTGCTCCATCCTTCTGCTCCGATTAAAAAGTTCCACCATGACCAATACAGAATCTGCTGGAGGATCGCCCACAACATCTAATTCAAAATGCACAGATAATTGATTATCGGAAAGAGCAGCAGTATCCACCAATGGCTGATCTGCACTGTTGGTGATGCGCCAATCCGGATAAAAAGCACCAAAAATCCGCCAGTAAAAGCCTGGCATTGTCCTGCTTTCCGGATCACTAAAGTCACCTTTCCACGAAAAAGCCGTCCCTTCAGAATCGGAGAAGCTTCCCGATTGGACTTCCGATCCATCCTTAAATATCAATTCTTTGGACGTCGAGCCTACGTGGAGGTTCATCGCCACACTGTCCCCGGAGGTCCCCGATACCCCACTTTCCCATCTGTCTAGCGATTGGAGTAAATTTACTTCGTCTGACCATACTTTTCCTTCGGATACGTAGGAAAACAAATTTACATATTCAATATTCACGCCCGCAGAATCACCTAAAATTTCGGTGACCACACCTTTTCCTTTTTGATAAATCAACGAATATGCGCGTCGATCGACTTTTTCCAAAGCCCGAATTTGGCGAGCTCCCTCCTTTTCAAAAAAGTTGAACAAATTCACCCCCTGATGACTGACAGAGTCCTGAGCCCAGGTGTCTCCTTTCGGGCTGTTTCGGCCATTGGTCGTATTCCAGAAAATAACATAATCTCCTTCTTCCGCTTCATTTTCGATCAACTCAGTAATGGATGCCCGGTGAATTTCACTATACGGTCTGTAGACAAAAGTAAACAGGTATTCGTCTTTCGCTACCGGCCAGATACTATTGTACACTCCTGGTTTTGGATTGCGAACCCAATCATTTTGTCGGGGTTTAAATATCGATACATTCAATGCCGGATAGGTGGTGCGGAAAAATCGGGGACGGTGTATTTCATTGTAAATGATAGCCGCTTTCTTATGCCCATGATCGAGCTTATAACTGTTTTGCAACTGAGCAAAATCAAGCTTTCGGTCTTGAGCTGACAAGTTATCTAAACTATCCCGGGCGAATTGTCCGTAGTGTGATTGGTTCCATCCAGTCTGATCCGGCACATACATAAATGAGTGATAAGCTGTAAATACACTATCATTTTCATAACGAGCCCGCCAATAGTAAACCGTTTCCTCTTCAAGCATCTGCTGCACCGGAAGGTTTATTCTGGCCTGAGGACTTGAATGAACCATGGAATAATAAGCCGGCGAGGAAAAGTGGGGCGTCGTATCAACTTCCACATAATATTTTTTTACATTGTTTTCGACATGTCCATTGAACAGTTCAAGGGTTGGATTCTTATCAGGGATTATGGCCATGTCATATGGGTAGATCAGCTGGAGTGTGGTATTTTGGATAAAGAGCTGAAAGCCCTGCCGGCCCTCCGATACAAATTGATTGTTCTGCTCAGCTACACCTGTGGGGTGTTCTTCAATCGTATTATCTGGATCAATGGTTAAGAAATAGGTGTTTGCACCTTCCATTTCTTCAGTGATCGGTAGTGTCAGCGACAATGTATGATCAAAGCCATCCACGTTGGTCCACGCGGTGTCATGTGTGATTAATTCTCCATTCGGCAACTGCTGGCGGATTAAGACGGCGAACGTATCTGTCATCCGAATGCCATGGTTTTGAATATCCACATCCAGTGTAAATGTATCGTCGACAAGAGAAGGACGTTCCGGCGTAACCCGGACCGAAACATCATCGAAGGTAAAATCTGGTCCCTCAAAATGATAGGCAGCAATGGCTGGATCTCCTGTAAAAACAAAAGCAGACTGCATATGCTTTTGAAATCGGCCCAATTTGGAAAGTGACTGCTGGACAATATCTCCTAATGGATTGCCATATTGATCAGATCCGAATTCTTCATAAAATGCGCGGGCCAGGTGTTGCAAATTCGTCAGGTATTCAGATGTCGCTGTACTCAAAAATAATATCGACCCCACTTCGGGCGTCAAAATAAATCGTTCTGCCAGATTTTTTTGGGGCAGAAATATATTTCCACTGGAACACCCCAATGCCAAAAATACAGGTAACCGTCCCGCATTATTATATTCCTCGATTATATCAATATTAAAATCCAGACTGGAGGAGGCACTGTGTCCGAAAAATGAGATTAAAGCGGCTCCGTCATTGATGTACGAGAAAATTTCATCCCGTTCAGGTATGTCCGTACTACCAAAACTGCTTTTGTAAAAAGACACCATATTCGCAGCAAAACTATCGCGTTCCATTTCCTTTCCACGTTTGTCCATAAAGTTGGAAATAATAGAAAAAATATTTCGATCTCCTCCATTAAAATGCATCACGCGTTTCATCCAGAGCCGGTCCTCGATCTGTGCTGGATTTTGTACCACTGATTCGTATCTTTTCACTTTCTCCAGGTAGTGCGTTATTTCTTCAGGATCTGTCACCGGAATACGGCCTACCGGAATGCGGGGTACCGCCTGCCCTTTGACGGCTAATAACAGATTGTCAGAGCCATAATGGCCAAATGTGGGCACAAAATGCGAGTGGTAGTAATACTTCCGGTAGTTCGCCGGGGTTCGTAGATAACCATACCCCATCCCCTTTCCAATGATATTAACATAGCGTACCCCGTGTTGCACCTCAACGAGGTGTGCACCGAAATTCCGGATCGCATAAGGGTGCCCCTGTATACCGTAAATGTACTGATCACGCAACTGTTCGATCGTCACCACCTCTACCTGAAAAGATCCACCTGCTTCTGATTCCCGATAGGCCACGTAATCAGCAACCGGATCCTCGTTCCCACTAAGATTCATCAGCGAATCCGAAGTAATAATCACATAATCAAACGCGCGATCCAGATAATTTTCAAACTTTACTTTCCTGATATTCTGCACAGATATCAGGTCCTGCTGAACCACCAATTCATCTCCCGAATCGGCCAGTAATTCGTATGATTTTCCATCTCCTGATACTGACTTAAAAAATAGGCTCCGGTCGAGATTGAATACAGTTCGTTCCGGCGATGATTCTTCAAATTGCACCCCAAATGCACGGCCATCATCCTGTATTTTAAAGCTGCCGGCATATTCAGACTTAAGTTGGCCTGCATCCACCTGATGAAAAACCCTCAGGTAGGCCAAAGCCACACGATGATTATCTTCTGTGGCATGCACCGTTATATTCAGGGAATTGCCTACTTCAGAAGCGGGCCAGGAGAATTCAATCTTTCGGGCTGATTGGGTCAATGCATTGGTAAATTTCCCATGCAACTGATCATCCACATAAAGCTCAAATATCTTTGCGTTTAGGTCAGCTCCTACACCTACCTCAAGGTAAATGCTATCACCGATCGGGGTCACGCCGGTCAAATCAATATCTCTGGAAACAGAATTAGCAAACCCTGTCGAAAATCCTTCGAGGTCATTGAAGTCCGGATCTATGATACCCTGGGTTCCCTGCGTATAAAATCCATCGTGAAAAACAACTTCTGTTTTAGTCCAAATACCCGTCAAAGGTTTAACTTCGTCAGTGACCTGGCCTGGTTGATACCTTAATTTGGTTGACACCGGATCGACAGAAAGAAAATAAACGGAAGTGTCCGTAAAAAGACTGTATGACGCATTGAGCACTTGCCGCTCCGGATTGAGAAACATAAATTCCTCCAGATCCGTTCGGTTTTTCCGTCCATAAAACACCAATGTATCTCCAGGTTTCAGACTGCCCTCAACTGGTGTACTCAATGGCACTTGCTGACCATTGTGATACAATATCATAGCGTCGCCAGTCAAGTCTTCATCCGCCCAACCTGCCATCTTTAGATCATTATAACTGATGGCATACCAGCCATCTTCACCCACCGGAATACGAAGATAGGTTTGGTCATAATTAATCCACTCGTTTCCATACACCATCCCACCCTCCTGGCCAGGCATTTGCCCCCACGAAGATGTTACCGTTAGTACACAGACTGTGTAAAATAGAATGGTCCCCATTAATATGGTCAATTTATCCTTCATGGTTTTATTCCTCGTTGCAATATAGAAAAGATTACATAATAAGAAAACCATCCTCACGGATAGGATACTCCTCTACTATGTCCAATCCAATAAAGAATGAGAACGATCATAACGCCACTTTTTATTTCTTTGGACAAATACTTTATTTTGACAGAATCTATTATAAAAATTCCTCTGGATAATTTTGGAACTTTTTAGTTTGATTTGTGATTAATGAACAGAGTACGCAAAGTACTTGGAACATAAATTCGCTCTGAATATGAAAGGTTTAGCTTATATTCTCCTTCCCTTGCTCTCACTGACCAGTGGATGGTCACAAACTACGGGTGATTCCATATGGTACACCCTTCCATTTACCACTCTGATGGAAAACACTGGAATAGAGGTCCGCACAGACTCTCTGGATCATTATCTTCTCACCGACCACTCCAATCCGTACCTCGGTAAAACAGATCTTTATCTGGTCAATGAACAGGATGAAAAAGAATTCATTGTTCTTATCGATGAAGAATCGATCTTCCCACAAATAAAATTTTCCAGCCATGTCGCCAATCTAATGAACAATGAGAATGATCACAGCATCGCTTTTTATTCGTTGGATGAATACTTTATTTTGACAGAACTCCGTGCCGATTGGGCCGCTGATGCTCAGTTTCTGATCAAAGACCAGGAGGCTATAAATGGGTATGCCCGCAGTTTTTATAATGCAGAAACGAATGTGCAGGTGACGGTTATTTTATTGGCTCAAGAGTTGCCATTGCTGAAAACACCGGTGGAATTGACTGCCTTGCGGTTTAAGTAATTGTGGAGTATTGATTGTTAATTATTGATATAGATCAAAATACAAATGGGATAAGCGGTAAAAAAGATTAATGATTATACTATTGCCACTCTTAACTCAATTGGTGTGGTCCAAAATTTTCTATCATTGAAACGTCTGCACCTCCAGATCTCTACGGGCTCACGAATCGCAGGCTGGCCATTGTTCACCAGGTAAGGATTCTTTCCCAATCCTTCATGGAATATCCAAATCCGAAGTTTTAATACCTGCTCCCCGGTAAATACCGCACAGAATGACGGATCGTATCTTCCGCAAAATCAATCACCCGATAACCGATCTGGTAATGATCAATCGCAAAATCCTTGACGTAGGGAAATATTTGCATGAAAAGTGAGGGTGTAATGTGAACCATCACATTCTGCCAGACCACACTCCGGTCGACATGATAATGGCCGCAAAAAACCTGTACTGAAGACGGGTGCATAGTCAACACCTCCAGAACTTCCTGCCGATTCTGGAGCGGATACCCATTATCCATGTGAGGGACCCCAGCAAGAACGGGTGGATGATGCATAAACACCAACAATTGTTGGTCGGTTGAACGCCGAACTTCTTGTTTCATCCAGGACAATTGCTCGGGTGAGATGGCTCCGGAAGCTGTATCCAGAAAGAGAATGTGATAACCGGCAATTTCATCCGAAAAATAATACTCTGACTGTTCATTGCTTAGGTTTTCACCGAGCAAGCCCGTCGTCATCAGACTGGTATCGTCATGGTTACCACCAATGACCTCATACGGGACCCCCACCACATCCAGCTGTTGGTGAATCCACTCATACACGTCCTGCCGGGGATCTTTATAGCAAAAGTCCCCGGTCAACACCAACAAATCAGGGTTCATTTGTTCTAAGTCTGCTAAGGTATTAAGAAAATTAGCACGGAGATTGACCCCGAATGGGTATTCCTCTTTCCTGCCAATATGGATATCGGTGACTTGAATTATGCGGAAATCGACCATAATAAACTTTTTCAGTTGAAATGAAATCTATTAGTTTTGCAAATCGTTATGATTTCAGTTCGGTTAGACTGCGAATCGGTACAACATACAAAAAAGGACAGACAGAAGTCAAAAAAAACAAATCGAATATGAAAAACATAGTCGGATTTATTATTGCTGGGGTACTGGGCGGAATTATTGTTCTAGCGGGCAACCAGTGGTTGGCAAAACCCGTGCCGACAAAAACAGAATATATTTCACCCATCAAAACGGTTCCGGCTTCATCCAGAGAAATATTACCCAGTCAGGACCTGACGATTGCAGCAGAAAAAGCGATGCCTTCGGTGGTACACATCAAGGCAGCGGAGAGTGAACGCAAAGCCAAAGAACGATACATTGAGCGACGGCAGAACCGATACAATGATCCCTTCCGATTTTTCTTTTCCGAACCCTATCGCGGTCCGAAAGTTGGATTTGGTTCAGGCGTAATCATATCTGAAGACGGATATGTAGTCACCAATGACCACGTCATCGAATTTGCAGACAAATTTGAAATCACACTCAACAACAACCAAACTTTTGAAGCAAATGTCGTGGGTCGGGATCCGGACGTAGACCTTGCAGTGCTAAAAATTGATTCAGACGACACCTTTGAACCCATCGAATTTGGAAATTCAGATCATGTCCGTATTGGTGAATGGGTGCTGGCCGTCGGAAATCCATTTGACCTGGCTTCCACCGTGACAGCAGGTATCATCAGTGCCAAAGGACGAGGGAACATCATTAATCGTGAAAATGCTATCGAAGATTTTATCCAGACCGATGCGGTGGTCAATAAAGGAAATTCCGGAGGGGCATTGGTCAATACCGAAGGGGATCTGATCGGCATCAACAGCGCCATCGCCTCCCCCGATGGGATCTATGCCGGGTATGCCTTTGCGATCCCGTCTAACATCACCCGTCAGGTGGTCGACGACATCATTCAGGGGAAAGCTCCTAAAGTCTCTACACGGGATATGTCAACCCGCCCATACATCGGGTTTGAACTCGAAGAACTTACCCAGGAGGTTATTCGTTATTACAATTTACCGGTAAAGCACGGATTGATTATTTCACAACTTGATGAGGGCAGTCCCGCTGCGAAAGCAGGTTTGCAAAAGGGAGATATAATTATTGCCGTAAATTCACGGGAAATGGCTCGAATGAATGATTTTTTACGTGAACTGGACAACACACAGGATGCGACCCTGGACTTTATAGTCAACAGGAAAGGGAAAATTTTAAAATGTGAAATAGCAGTATGACCCATGGATTGGTCTGTCACAAAAGCCCATACAGAATGGTTCTGGGATATCTTTTTCCCAACGCATTGCCTGGGCTGCAGAGAGACGTTGCAATATTCAAAACGTGAAGTTTTCTGCCCGGTTTGTCACCTACAGGTTTTTATCAGCGACACGCATTTGGTCGACAATCATCCATTGAAAAATCGACTGTGCGTCGGTTTCCCATTCAAACTAGTCCTGGGCAAATACCGGTATCCCAACCAAAGCACGGTCATCTCCAACATGATCCATGGACTAAAATATCAAAATCTCCGCTACATTGGTCACCTGGAAGGAGCTCACTACGGCCAGATAATCAGCCCTCTGCTCCAAAAACATGAAGTATCGGCCCTGATCCCCGTGCCCCTGCATTGGCGTAAGAAACTCAAAAGAGGTTATAATCAAAGCTATGAATATGCTGTAGGTCTTTCACAAACCACAGGACTCCCGATAAACACTAATATAATCCGACGTGTTAAATTCACGAAGTCACAGACTCAACTCAATAAATCCGAAAGAGTCAAGAATATGAAAAACGCGTTCCGTGCAACGAGAACCCCAAACGCCTATCAGGCAACGAATCAGCCTCATTTCCTCCTCGTCGATGATGTGTCGACCAGTGGAATAACTCTTGTGGAGATGGCTCATACACTTCGAAGAGCCTATCCAGACGCTGACATCAGCGTATGTACATTAGCTTATAAAGACTATTGATTGGACGGTAGACAGACCACAGGCGGTGGAATTACACCCTTGATGAGAAGAGAACCAAACCACAAACCGTACCCGTGTAGAACAGCAAAATGCTGGTAAAGCTGAGCTACTTTCTAAACCTAAACAAGCATTCCAACAATCAGAAACCAAACTACAAACTACACTACCACCGAATAAATAAGGTCGCCCTTACCAGGCTTTCTTTCAAACCTCAGAATAATCTCCAGGCCAAAGGGCCAAAAGATACCCGAACATGGGCACATTCCACAGATCCCAGATATTAAAATTGACCAAAGAACTCCAACTATACCTCATTAACCATTAACAATTAAGCTTAACTCATCTTATCAAAGATCTCATTGATCGATTCGGCCAGCTTCCGGTCTTTTTCGGTCACTACATCCCCCGCATCGTGGGTGGACAGCTCAAACTCCACTTTATTATAGGTATTGGTCCAGGTGGGATGATGGTTCTGGCTTTGTGCGGTAATGGCTACCTGAGTCATAAACCCAAACGCCTGGACAAAGTCATCAAATTCAAAAGTCGCTTTAAGGGTGTCATTGGATTCTTTCCAATTTTTCATGGTAAGTTGTTTTTTTGATTAATGAATACGATTCTATCGCCCTCCTACATATAGTACAAAAAACCGCTGTGGAATGTTTTACCCCGGTTTATTCATAAAATTAAATTTATGCAGACCCAAGGCATGGCTGAATGGAGCCAGAGCGCATATATACGTGAGCTCGATGCTTGGGGTGGGCGGCTATGGAAAAATGTGTGGGTGACTGAGTTCAGTTTCGGTTAAACAGGCACATGTCCACTGGACGTGTACCTGTTTAGCATCCATTACAAAATCCCAGAGGGATAAAAGATCATAGCCAGGGGTGTCAGACCCTGGAATTAGATGTTCTATTGAAATGAGTCCCTTGGGGACAACAGTTATATCGTCCCCAAGGGACTCAATGTTATAACATTTTCAAGCATATTAAGCAGTGTAGGAAATATTGGATGTCATAATAAATCATACATTTTTAGAGGAGATGAGTTTTTCTCATCTCATCTCGAGCGACTAAAGTCAGCTTGCCCCTATGGAATTTGGGACCGACACATGGGTTGTAGTGGTAGTTTTCAATCTGAAGGGTTCCTTGTGTTTGCAAGAAGGAGAACGCTTTATCGGATAAACAACAGCAGACGCAACGCATCAATTCGCAAATACAGAACATTCTTGACGGATTGCTTTTACGCAGCTCTTCATCATCAAAAGCCCTATTTAGCTATGGCTATACTCCCACCCAACTACAGAAGGGATTTTGCGGTTCCTTCGTCAAAGATCCCTAGAATCTTTGGTTCCACTACCTTGAGACTCTTCCCGGAGTTGCCCATCCTACAAGCCTAGTCCTTCCTAAAATCCTAGTCCATCCTACAATCCTAGTCCATCCTACAATCCTAGTCCATCCCATAATCCTAGTCCATCCTAGTTAAACGCCCAATCGTAATCTCCCAATCCTTGCAAAGACACTACGAGTAAATCAATGGTAGCCTGGACATCGCTTTCATGTACGGTTTCGATGACTTGATGCATATTTCGAAGTGGTATAGACAGTGCGCCGGCTATGGAACCCTGCTGTCCATATTTTTGAATTCCAGCAGTATCCGTTCCACCGGCGGGTAATATTTCATGCTGCCAGGGTATGTTGTGTTCTGCGGCCAAACCTTGCATATAACGAACCATGCGATAATCGGATATCGCACTGCCATCCATGATCTTGATTGCCGTACCATGTCCCAGCTGGGTCACCATTTCATGAGGCTGCGCACCGGGGACGTCATAAGCAATAGTTACATCCAGGTTAATTCCAAAACGAGGATTCACATGCCCGGCGGCATTAATCGCTCCACGTAATCCCACCTCCTCCTGGACGGTAAACACGGCGTCAATTGGATAATCAAGTTCCGAGCCTGCCAGTTGTTCCAGTGCCTTTAAAAGTATAAAAACTGAAATCCTATTATCCAGGGACTTTCCATTGTAGCAATTCCCCATCTTGATCAACGCACGCTCCCGGGTAATGGGATTACCCACCGAGATTAACTCTTTGACCTTTGCAACCGGATGACCGGTATCAATAAAATAATCCTCTATTTTAGGTGCTTTCTTCCGATCTTCCGGATTCATAATATGGATGGGTTTCGTTCCCATAATGCCGATGACATCTTCCTTCCCGTGAACTATCACCCGCTGTGAAGTCAATGTCTTCGGATCAAAGCCACCCAGGGTATGAAACCGAATAAAGCCCTGGTCATCAATATGAGTGACAATAAAACCAATCTCATCCATGTGGGCCGTCACCATGACAGGGTCTTCCGATTTTCCGTGAATCCGTGCGATGATGCTTCCCATGGAATCCATGCGCACCTCATCAACGATGCCATCCAGGTGTTCAAGAATCAACGAACGAATCGGTTGCTCAAACCCCGGTGCACCGGGACATTCCGATATTTTCTTCAATAATTCGAAGTCTGTCATAGTACTCAGATTAAATTTTAGTCGCAAAAATACACTTTTATTAATCATTTCATACTTCATGCTTAGCGGCTTTATGTTTAATCCGTGAAACAAATATCACTTTTAAAAATTTGATGCGATATGATAAATAGACTTGCTCAATTCCTCAATAGTTATGGACTCCGGTTGTTCCAGTATGTATGGTTTTATTTTTTCCATTAACTTTGATATCATCGATAAACTCTTTATTGGGGTCATCTTCTTAAAATATATCCGGTAAAAAAATCATACCCATGAAAATCTTTTCAAAAGTATTCACAGTCATCATCGCTTTATCATTTCTCAGCTGCAACAAGTTGAAGTACTCCAATCTGAAATCGATCGATATTTATGATTATCAATTGGAAGTACCGGCGCAGTTCGAACTAATCGAGGAGCAAGGGATAGATTCTTATGTTGGTAAATTATCCGGCGAAGGAATTGACATACCCTTTGATTTTGGGGTTTACACCAGCCCGGACAAAGATTTGGATCAGGAAAAGTATGATATTTATTTCGAAACTTTTGGCACCGTGGAAAGACAAATCGTAGTCCCCAAGGATTCCCAGGCGGATTTCACGACCCTGCACATCAGAGATTTGGAAAACTATTCAGAATTAGGGGGCTATGTATCCTTAAAAATGTACACCAATAACATCACACGAAAAGAGCAAAAATTGGTCGTCAAAATATTTGAATCGGCGAAACTAAAATAAAGAAATCGGAATCATTGTTGAGTTGTTGAGGCGTTGAGGCGTTTAGAGGTCCGGCCATTGATTCCAACATTCAACGTCGAACGCACTACTGGCAACTCATAACTATATCTTATATTCGCCCATGGAAATGAAACCGACACCATGGCGACAATAAGACGACTGGCCAGTGATACGATTTGGTATGGATTGAGCAGTATCGTGGGGCGTGTGATCAACATCCTGCTGATCCCTGTCATCACCGCTGTACTTTCTACTGCCGTATTTGGAAACTATTCCACGCTTTATTCCCTGGTTGGCGTCATTCTGGTATTTTATACGCTTCGGCTCGAGACCGCTTACTTTCGTTTTGGGAGTGAAGAGGGGAATGAAAACACTGTTTACAGCAGTGCACTGACGATGATATATGGCTCTGCCGTCATCCTAAGCGTACTCCTTTTTGCGTTTTCAGACCAGGTTGTTGCCCTGCTCAACCTGACGTCCGACTACAGTATTTACATCCCGATGCTGGCCATCATATTGTTTTTCGACGCGATTAATGAAATCCCATTCTGCCGGCTTCGATTGTCCAATCGTCCCCGTCGCTTTGCCTTCATAAAGCTGGCCATGATCCTGACCAATGTCGCGATCGTCTGCTTTTTCTTCCTGCTCTGCCCTTGGTTATTGCGTCAAGGTATGGACTGGATTCACGCCATCTATTTCCCGGAGTACCATCTTTCCTATCTGATCGGTGCCAATGTGATCTCAAGTGGAGTGGCCTTTGTCCTCTTGCTTCCGGAATGGACTGCTTTTTGGAAGTATTTTGACGCAACGACCATGCGTAAAATGGTGATCTATTCACTGCCCTTGCTGATCGTAGGATTGGCGGGTATCGTCAATGAGGTCATGGATCGTATTTTTTTGCAGAATTTTCTGCCGTATGATAAGAATACCACGTCCCAAATGGTGGGCATCTATTCCGGAAATTATAAAATCGCCATGTTTATTGCCCTGTTCACGCAAGCTTTCCGCTATGCAGCAGAACCGTTTTTCTTCCAGGAATACAAACGCAAAGATTCCAATGTACTGTATGGAAAAGTAGCCACCTACTATACCATTGTATCTGCGTTCGGATTTCTGGCTGTGACGTTGGCACTTCCCTGGTTGCAGGATTTTTTCCTAAGAAAACCCTCGTATGCAGAAGGGTACAATGTCACCGTGGTTATTCTTCTGGCCAATATTTTGCTCGGTCTGTATTACAACATAAGTATCTGGTACAAGCTCCAGGACAAGACCCGGTATGGCATGTACATTTCTCTGGTCGGTGTGGTCGTGACTGTTCTGGGGAACATCCTTTTTATCCGTGGATATGGGTACATGGCCTCCGCCTGGACCACTTTTGCTTGTTATCTGGTGATGACGATTCTGTGTTTTGTGATCGGATCCCGGTTTTACGAATTTCGACTGGAATGGGGAAAGATTGGATACATCTTACTCCTGACCCTCGGGAGCTATTTGCTCTACGAACTAACCTGGCACGGACAATCCTGGGATGGGGTGATCGGACAGTGGATGCGAGTGGTGTTTTTTGCCGTTCCCCTGATTTTGTATTTCCTTTACGACCGCAAAGAGCTCCACAGAGTATTCCGGGGGGAAATTTGAAGTAATTATGAATGGCGAATGATAAATTACGATTTTTACCCCGGCAACTGTATTTCACCCCTACCCGCTTGGTAACGACCTCGCCCGATTTATTCACCACGTCAATCTATTATGAAACATAATATGCAGTGCATCAACTACTTAAATTCCAAAATTGGGCATATTACATCGCCCAATTTTGGGTGACGTTTGACTTTTTTGGGCTGTGTTCTTTCTACAGACGTCGACGTTTAGATCGCCTGGAAAATATCCTTCCCAATAATGGGCTACACCACTGGGTATTGCCCCGCTCCCGTGGCACGTATCAATAAAGCAAATTTGATAAACCGCGTCACATTTCATCTTCTTGGTGACAATCCCCGGGTTCGTTCACGCGAATTTCAATAATCAATCACGAATTGCAAATTATTCCCACTTTTCATTATATTTATCGTGCTTTTACTAAGTAATTACCATTAGGTGATGTAAATTTATATAACCAAGAAATCAAATTGTGAAGCCCACTAATATTAAAGATCCCGAATACTTCCATAAAGTGGTGGACTGTCAATACGCCTGTCCGGCCCACACCCCGGTTCCGGAATACATCCGACTCATTGCCAACAAGAAATACACCGAAGCCTATATGGTCAATTGGGAGTCCAATGTGTTTCCTGGCATTCTTGGTCGCACGTGTGATCGACCCTGTGAACCGGCATGCCGACGTGGTCGGTTGGAAGGGGAAGAAGGACCAGAAGAACCGGTTGCCATCTGCCGACTCAAACGCGTTGCTGCCGATAACAGAGGCGAAGTGAAACACCTCATGCCCACCATCCCGGAAGAAAAAAATGGCAAAAAAATAGCTTTGATTGGAGGCGGTCCGGCTTCGTTGACAGTGGCTCGTGATCTGGCACCTCTGGGCTATGAACTTCATTTGTACGACGAATGGCACAAGGGGGGTGGCATGATGCGGACCCAAATCCCTTCTTTTCGTCTTCCGGAAAAGGTGTTGGATGAGGAAGTGAATTACATCACAGATATGGGCGTCCATACGCATTACAACCACTACGTGGAGAGCATGCGAGAAATCCTGGAAGCGGATTATGATGCCGTTTTTGTAGGCACCGGCGCGCCGAACGGACGGGATCTGAAATTGCCCGGACGAGAGGAAGCAGACAAAAATGTCCATATCGGCATTAACTTTCTGGCCAGCGTCGCTTTCGAACACAAAGATAAAATAGGTAAAAAAGTAATTATCCTGGGAGGTGGGAATACCGCCATGGACTGCTGCCGAACTTCACGAAGATTGGGGGGAGAAGAGGTGACTGTTGTTGTCAGGAGCCCATTCAAAGATATGAAAGCGTCGCCCTGGGAGATCGAGGACGCTCAGCGGGAAGACATCCCTATTCTCAATAATATGCCACCGAAGTCTTTTGTCGTAGAGGATGGACAATTAAAAGGAATGTGGTTCGGTCATGTTCGCGCAGAATACGACGAAAATGGAAAACGAAAACTGATTCCGACGGGTGAGGAAGACACCTTTATCGAAGCCGATGATGTCATCATAGCGATTGGACAGGACAATGCCTTCCCGTGGATCGAACGGGATCTGGGCATCGAATTTGGCAAATGGGATGTTCCGGTGATCGATGATGTCACTTTCCAGTCCACCTTGCCCAAGGTGTTTTTTGGAGGGGACGCTGCTTTTGGGCCGGAAAACATCATTACCGCTGCGGCGCACGGTCACCAGGCAGCCATTTCCATCGACCACTATTGCCAGGGAATTGATGTCAATGCCCGGCTGGCACCGACGACTAACTTGGTCAAGCAAAAAATGGGCATCCATGAATGGATGTACGACAGCCCCGTGGTGGATGATGAGCGTTTTGTGGTACCCCACGAAGATCAAGCGATCTCGCTGAAAGACCGGAAAATCGAAGTAGAGTTGGGTTTTGATCTTCCGACGGGATTCAAAGAGGCTCAGCGTTGTCTGAACTGTGATATACAAACCGTATTCTCCTATGATCAGTGCATCGAATGCGATGCCTGTGTGGATGTATGTCCCACATCGTGCATAACCTTCACGACCAATGGCGACGAGGAAGATTTGCGAGGACGGTTATCAGCACCTGCGAACAATCTGGATCAACCTCTTTATGTATCCGAAGAACTACCTACCAAACGCGTTATGATAAAAGATGAAGATGTGTGCCTTCACTGTGGTCTGTGTGCCGAACGGTGCCCGACTGCAGCATGGGATATGCAAAAATATCTTTATGGAGTCACCAAAGCAACTAAAATATTATAGGAAAAGATATGAGTGAAAAGATTCGAATCAATGACATGGTCGTCCGGTTTGCCAATGTCAACGGCACCGGTTCATCAAGTTCCAATGAGATATTCTCAAAAGCCGTATTCCGGATGGGCATCCCGGTTTCACCGAAAAATATTTTCCCCTCGAACATTCAGGGTTTGCCAACCTGGTACGAGGTCAGGATTAGCGGAAAAGGGTACCTGGGGCGACGGGATGATATCGACATTTTGGTCGGTATCAATCCACAGAGTATGGAAAAAGACATCGCATCTGTACGAAGCAACGGATATTTTATATACGACAATACACGGCAACTGCACGATGATATGATCCGGGAGGACATCCATATGATCGGGATCCCAATGATGCAGCTCAGTATCGACCACTACGAGGTGCCCCGGTTGCAGCAACTCTTTAAAAATATCATTTATATCGGCGCCCTGGCTACCTTGATTAATCTGGACCTTGATGTGGTGAAGGCCATCATCAGTGAACAGTTTGAGAAAAAACCAAAACTCATCCCGCCAAACCACAAAGCCCTGGATCTTGGAGCGAACTGGGTCAAAGAAAACCTGAATTATCCCCTCGATGTCCGGTTGGAACACAGCAATGCTACCGGAGACAAGATCATGATGGATGGCAATGCCGCCACGGGGTTGGGTGCCGTCTACGCCGGTGCCACAGTGCTCTCCTGGTACCCCATCACTCCATCAACTTCTGTGGCCAAAAACTTTGAAACCTTTGCCAAAAAATACCGCGTAGATCCCGAAACAGGTCAAAACAATTTTGCGATAATCCAGGCGGAGGACGAACTGGCCGCGTTTGGCATGGCCATGGGTGCGAATTGGAATGGGGCCCGGGCTTTCACCGCCACCAGTGGTGCCGGAATATCCCTTATGAATGAATTTATCGGCCTGGCCTATTTTGCTGAAGTCCCTATGGTCCTCGTCAATGTACAGCGCGGTGGACCTTCCACCGGAATGCCGACACGGACTCAACAATCGGATTTATTACCGTGCGCCTATGCTTCGCATGGTGATACCAAACATGTATTATTGCTACCCGCTACACCGACAGAGTGTTTTGATTTTATGGCCGACGCATTCGATCTGGCGGACCAGTTGCAAACTGTGGTTTTCTTGTTGTCCGATCTCGATCTCGGCATGAATATCCATATGACGGAACCGTTGAGCTGGGATGATGCTCGCAAATTCAACAAGGGGAAGGTACTCAACAAAGAGGAACTCGATGCCGTAGAAGATTACGGCCGATTCAAGGACGTCGACGGGGATGGAATAGGTTACCGGGTCATCCCCGGAACACACCCATCCAAGGGAGCCTTCTTGTCCCGTGGGACTTCGCACGACCCCTATGGGGTCTACACCGAAGATGGCGTGGTTCATGCCGGAGAAATCGACCGATTGATACGAAAATTTAATACGGCGAAAGAACTGGTCCCCCAACCCGAATTTTATCAAAAGGAAAATCAAGGGAAGCACGCTATTGTATTTTTTGGAACGACAACTTATGCGGCTCTGGAAGCCATGGATATTTTGGAACAAAATGGAGAACCCATCGATGCGATGCGGTTGCGGGCATTCCCGTTTTCGAATATAGTAAAAGATTTTATAGACGCCCACGATACCATATATGTCATCGAGCAGAACCGGGATGCACAATGCCGCTCCCTGCTGATGATCGAACTGGGGATTGATCCCACGAAGTTAAAGTCGATTCTCAATTATGACGGCATGCCCATTACGGCCGATGCCATTCTCAAGCAACTGCAACAACACCTGCACGATTACGACGGGCTGCAGCCCCCTGACCACAGGCAAAACGGTTCTTCTCACTCTTTAAAAACGACCCTGTTATGAGCTATATCAAACCTACTTTTCGTCACCCTTCCAGCACCAAAAACGAGGCCGGATTCTACAGAGCAGATTATGAGGGCAAGATCTCTACATTGTGTGCCGGCTGCGGTCACGACAGCATCAATGCTTCCATCGTGGCGGCGTGCTATGAGATGAATATCGAACCCCATAAGGTCGTCAAATTGTCCGGAATCGGTTGTTCGTCCAAAGCACCCGCTTACTATCTGGACAATTCCCACGGTTTCAACACGGTCCACGGCCGAATGCCTTCTGTGGCTACCGGCGCTAATATGGCCAATAAAGATTTGACCTATCTCGGCGTGTCCGGCGACGGTGACTCGGCATCCATTGGTATCGGCCAGTTTGTGCATGTCAGTCGACGAAACCTGAATATGGTTTACATTATGATGAACAATGGCTGTTATGGACTCACGAAAGGTCAGGATTCAGCAACCGCTGATGTGGGCTCGTTGAGCAAGTCTGGTTCCACCAACCAGTTTTCACCGATCGACATGGTCGGATTAGCACTGGAATTGGGTGCCACCTTTGTGGCCCGGAGCTTTTCCGGAGACAAAACCCAGCTGGTTCCCCTGATCAAAGCAGCGATGTCCCATCCGGGCTTTGCCTTTATCGATGTCATATCCCCGTGTGTCACCTTCAATAATAACAAAGGGTCCACCAAATCATATGATTTCGTTCGGGACCACATCGAGGCCACTTCAGAATTTGATTTTGTGCCGGTGAAAGAAGAAATCGCGGTCGAATATGCGGCAGGCAGCCAGAAAACGGTGACCCTCCACGATGGGTCACACATCCAGCTCAGCAAACTCAATCCCGATTGGGATCCGACGGACCGGTCATCTGCACTGGACAAATTGCAAAAAGCTAAAACAGCCGGAGAAATCCTGACGGGGTTACTCTATATTGACCCGGAAAGTGACGACCTGCACTCCATGCTCCGTACCACCGACACCCCTTTGAATGAACTGAGCCAGGACGTACTATGTCCGGGGTCAAAGATTTTGGAGGAGGTGAATGCCGGGTTGCGGTAAACCTCGATGGAAGAAACCTCTAAGGTGCCTTTCATCTGAGTTGACTCCAGTGTCTTGAAGGGTACACTGCAACCTTGCTTGGATTTACGGAACGTCATGAAACGCGTACCGGGTTTACAAGTCTTGATTACTTTGAATGCACACACTGATAATAGCGCACCTCCAGCTTGCTTCCAAGAACCTTATCCCATAAGAATGAAGAGATGCACCGAAGCTGTGGCAACTCAGATTCTACATGACGTCCGGCATTCGCAATCCAGGTGTGGTGTGCTCTAATAGCGATCCACACCAGTCCCATCCATGGTGTGTGACACGTGCCGCTGAGAATGTGAGGTGGGGTGTCCCACACCTTATTCCACCGCATCATTCAGGCATGGGTCGCAATCAAAGAACCTTATCCCATAAGAATGAAGAGATACACCGAAGCTGTGGCAACTCAGATTCTACATGACGTCCGGTATTCGCAATCCAGGTGTGGTGTGCTCTGAAAGCGATCCACACCAGTCCCATCATCCATGGTGTGTGACACGTGCCGCTGAGAATGTGAGGAGGGGTGTCCCACACCTTATTCCACCGCATCATTCAGGCATGGGTCGCAATCAAAGAACCTTAACTCGTAAGAATGATGAGACACCAATACGCTCATTGGTGCATAATAATTGCCTCTTAGACGTAGAATCTACACCCAAATCACATTCTCACATACCGGTTTTGAATACTTGTCTGAAAAAACATGCACACCCCTAACGACTGCAGGTTAGAGTAACAGACTTTGAATTTACATAAACTTCATCAACCCAAATATATCTCTCCATTGACTAATATTCAGCAATCCGTAATTACCATTTAGGGCAAAGTATTCTTAGCAAATGTATCCTCAAGGATCGATTCTAAATATATCAATCTTTCTCCTTCTCGATTGGACGATGCAACCCGTTCAAAATGGGTCTTATTCTGTTCACTCACTAATAGTGCGTTAAAGCAGATTAATTCCCTTTAAAGCTAATATTGATTTGCGTTTGAGGGAGTTGTCCGAACTTAATTTGAGCAATCATGAGAAATGATGAGCGAAAATAATTAAAGAATAATCCTCAAATTTACGGTGTCACTTTTGTAAATGGTAAGTAAAGTATCCATCATGAATACTGTTACATTAACTTATAGACAGGAATCAACTTGGGTTCGATCGTTCTTCGATCTCAATTCAGTAAAGACGCATATTGACCGACATTCATACCCATCCCAGTTGTCGGAAAATAAAAGGGATGGATTTTTATTAAAGAATTAAAATTTTGAACTATGAAGACTTTAGCCTCCTATCTATTTATTGTATTCATAACTACATCCTTCTTTATAAGTTTGGCTCCTGAAATGAATTTTCATTACGATCAAATAGGAATCGAGCATAACAAAGGATTGGATTTTGTATTAGCTTATTTAAAATCAAATGAGCAAAAATTTATGAGTAAAAGCTATTTCAAACAAGCAAAAAGATATCCTAATGAAGATTGAATTAATAATGGATGATAAAAACCTAGATTTAAATGAATCAATTAAAAGACTCCATCAAATTGAATCAGAAGTCAAAAATTCTTGTTCTTTAGAAGAACAAAATTTAATATTAATTACAACCTCAATTGGTAAAAATTATTTAAGGTATTGGCATGATAATTTAAATGAATGGACATCAACCCTGGAAGATATCTATGATTTACCTACTCGGATTTTGAGACGTTGGTTTAGTTGGAAAGCGGTGGCTAAAAATGATGTGGCATATGGTGCTGGTGGTGCAGTTGCTGGGGCTATCGTTGGTGGCTCTGTTACTATGGGAGCAGCTACCATACCAGGATATGTAGCTGGAGGTATTGGAGGTGCAGTAGGAGGGGCCGTAGGAAACGCAGCTCTTCAGGTTTTAGATCGTATTTGGCGATGAAAACTGCAAAAAAATTATATCTACTTGCGTTTCTTGGCTGCTGGACAGTAAGTTCATTGGTCATGATATTGCTCAACAGTATCATAGAAACTCCTGGACAACAAGGATTTCTATATGTAATCAGTGTGTCATTTGGCATGTCAGTTTTAATTACTGTTATATTATTTATAAGCAAAAATCGATAAATATCTTTGGATGTACAATGGATTACAGGAGGTTCTATATGGAGTGATTATTGTACAGGGTTTACAATGGGAGTATCAGTATTAACATTATTGGTCATACCTCTTTCTTCAGCAGCTGTAACATCTGTTGGGGTTGGATGTAGTGTTGCATATATCTTTGATTTATAAATTACTAAGATGAATCGTCGGATAATTTATTCTCAAATTATAGCAACTTTTCTTTCTGCCCTATTTTTCTACTTTTCAGATGAGGACTATTCTTTCAAATTCATAGTTGGAATCATAAGCGTCCAAAATAATTAATTTAAAAGACCCCAACGGGGTCAAAATATCATAGCCCCGGGTTTCAACCCGGGGTATATGTGGTTTCGAGGTTGGCTTGGCGCGATTTTTGACCAAAAATCGTGACAAGCAAAAAATGAACCTTGATTTCAATTTTGGGGATTTCACAATTACAATATAGAGAATATCAATTAGTTACATTTAGACCAGAATTTATTTTGGACGGGTATGAGTTGGAATATTATTCTTAGGAATATCTCTTATAGGATTAATTTTTAATTGGGTGCAGAATAATCCTTTGGGTAAAAAGGTAAACTTTTTCCTAATGCTATTTGCTTATTTGTAATTGTCTAGTATGGCTATATGATCAAATATACAATGTGAAACACATTCTGCGAATACAATCAGCTGGACTAAGGTGAGACCAGATCATGAGTAACGCTGTGGCAGACACGCTTCAGTGGTGCCAGAAGGGTTCTCCTATAAAGTGGAATAGTAAGAGAGTTTCAATTACAAGAACATAATATTAACCAATACAATTAAAATGAGTAAAAGCAAGCTTAGAGAATTTAATGCCTTTATCTGGGGTGCCTTTTGTGCGGTTACGGTCTTTAATTTTGAGCGAATTGCTGATATGGAAATTTCATGGACCATTAAAATTATAGTTTTTGTGGCTATATTAATCGGATGGGTTCTATATGCTTTTTATCCAAATTCTAAATATGAAAAAGTCCCAGCAGTAAAGAATTCCAAACAAGGAAGACGGAATCTCATTATCGTCTCCATAGTTGTCTTTATTTCAGCAATTATTACCATTTTATTGATAAGGAATATATAACAACTTATATGAGATAAAGCTTCGTCTCATTATCAAGTCAATCCGGCTGCTGGGTGGCTTTCCTGGCGACAGTGCTGCATTACTTCCACAAAGAAGGACCTGCACTGAACCGACTCAGAGAACTGAGTGGAACGACAGCCTCCGGAGCCACCATGCTGGGGTAGTAAATGCTGTTGAAACCAGCGGATCGTAACCAGAGGAGTAAGCATGAGTCTTAAGAGGTGCGAAGATCGTAATAAGTGCTCACCTTTCACTGGCAATCTCCTAAGAATGAACTAGGCGAGGACATACTTTTGTCCAGGTTCGGAGACTCGACTGAACCAGGATGCGGGTGTGGCTTTTTGCCGCTGAGAGGGTGCGGGAGGAGGGTCCGGCACCTGGGGCAATATCTTTAAGTGTGACGTCCTTAAATAAATTTATTCAACCATGAGCGATTATGAGCGATTATGAGCGATTATGAGCGAAAAAAATTGAGGAATAATTCTCAAATTTACTACGTCTCTTTTAATCATTGTAAGGTGTCATTATGAGTACAATTTCATTGACATACAATCAAAAATCAACTTGGGTTCGTTCATTTTTCGAGCTCAATTCTTGGTTTATGTTTGGTTTTGTGATTATGGAATATCTTATATGTCATTACATCCAAAACGAATTGATACTTACAGATCAACTCTACATCAATACCTGGAGTGAACAGATGACGGTAGATCGTATCCGGGAAGTATTGGCATGGCAGGATCAGTGGAAAGGCATGGGATATCTTGTAGTGATAATATTTGTATTCGCCAAGATGTTTCTAACCACTATTTGCCTGAATATAGGTGCCTTTTTAATGGATTACAAGATAGGCTTTGGACAAATTTGGCGTATCGTAGTGAATGCTACAGCGGTATTTGCGATCGGCAAGTTGATCTACATTGGCTACTTCGCCTCGATTGATTTACAGACTATTGACGATGTGGTCAAAGCTGATCTTTTTTCAATGCTTGGAGTGATCGGTTACGATCAGGTACCCCAGTGGGCGGTATTTGCCCTGGGATCGCTCAATTTACTTGAGTTAGCATACTGGATTATATTGTCACTGGGTATGATGTTACTATTGAAAGTAAAGTGGCCAAAAGCCTTTGGATTCGTTGCCATGACCTATGGTGTTGGTCTTTGGATATGGATCTTGACAGGAACATTTTTGATGATCAACCTCTATGGAGGATAAAAGTTAAATTGTCATATGACATGCCAATATGGACGCATACCGGACGACATTCACCCACATTCCGGATGTCGAAAAAGAAGGTGGGATGTGATATTTTAGTAATAATATTAAATTAACAAAAATGAAAAAATTAAATATTTTAGAAATGGAGGTGTCAAAAGGAGGGAGATTAACACAAGGAGAAATCGATATTTTTATTGGTGTCGGAGGGTGTACTTCAACTTTCTTTTTCCCCAACGTCTTTAGCGTGCTCGCTTGTGCCAGATTTATCACACAAATATTTTAATAATCGAAAAAATGAAAAAATGAAAAAATGAAAAAATTAACAGAAAAAAATCTTAGAAATACCTCTGCAGGAAGTAACGCATTAGCCGGAATTGGAGGATTTACATGTGCAATGATGGCGATAGCTTTGGCTTCCCCTTTTGCATTAGCCGGTGTAGCTATGTGGGGCCCCACATGTTTTGGCTCAATGATAGGTATCATTGTTGATTAATTAAATATAGTGCTGGGAATTTCCCAGCACTATATTTTACATATTACATATGAGGATATCAATTAACAATTTAAGGAAGAGTTTCGGAAAGAAACTTGTTCTGAAAGATTTTTCTGTGGATTTCGAGGAAGGACGAATATATTCAATCTTAGGTAAAAATGGAGCAGGAAAATCCACCTTATTAAATATTATTTGCAATATAATCCCATATGATTCTGGTGAAATTAGATATAATAGTTATAAATACACATCCTTACCTACTTTTATTAAACAGAATATTGGGTTTATGTCTGATCAGAGTTCATTAATTCATGAACTAACCCCCCTTCAATACTTAACTTTAATAGCAAATCTTTACCACGTTAAAGAGCCCAAAAGGAGAATAAGAAAGTTACTCGATTATTTCTTTGAAAATGAATCAATAGAAAATACCAAAATTAATACTTTCTCTACAGGAATGAGGAAAAAAATAGAATTCTGTGCAGTATTAATTCATAAACCTGATATGCTTATACTTGACGAACCATTCTCCGGCCTTGATCCAGTCGGGGCAGAAAAGATTATTAAGTATTTATCTGGGTATTGTACCCAAATAGAAGGTAGAACAATTATAGTAACCTCGCATCAACTAGATCATATTGAAAGAATAAACCCTGAGTTAATTTTATTAAATAACAATGAAATCCAATATCAAGGAAGTATAGTAAATTTCAGGAATACATTTCAAGCTGATTTGCATGATGGATTAGTTGCAATTTATTCAAGGTAAATAGTTTTATGCATATTCTACCATATTTAACATATGTATATATAAAAAATGAGCTTCGAAATACTGGTAAAGTATTGACTTATTTATTGTTAATATTTGCTGCATTTTATAATGGATACCTTGCTCGTATTATGCTACTGGAAGAACTACACTGGAATCAAGCTCGAATGGTTCTATCTATTTTAATTTTTATGCTCATTATTATACGGAGAGGAACTATAACACCATTCCAACTGGTCAATTTAGTAAAACCCCTACATCCGCCAGGATCATTTAATCGTTTCTTAACCAATATTATAAATGATTCAATTCTTAGTATTTATTTCATTTTAATTTCATGTTTTACATTTTCAATACTTTATAATTCCACCGATATTTCTGAATGGCTCTGGATGGGGTGTGTTATAGTGGGATCCTATTTACTTCGTCGTGGTTTGATAGTTACAATCGTTCAGAAATCCGCTTCTATCAAGTCAAAAGTGTTCATATCATTAATGTGGGCCTCGGTAATAGTCCTATATTTTGGCAACATTATAATCCCTAATCAAAATTTTTGGTTATTTCCTGCCTCTATAATGTGCATAGTGGTCATAGTTTATTTCTTGGAAGAGTTCATAACATCTCCACCTTTATCGTCTCATTCTTCAAATAGCGGTGGTTCAACAAGCTATTCCTTATCTATTTTAATTTATAACCGAGATATCCGCAGCGTAGGACTTCTAGCAATTTCCATAAAATTAATATTCCTTACACTTTTAACTGTTGGTTATCATAAGAAAGCTAATCCAGAGTTGATTCCGTTTATTTTTCTTTTTACCTCTCCTGTGATCATGTTCAACTACCTACTAAATAATCTTTTTGGATATCTAGATAGATATTGGTTTTTAATAGATAAAAGCACCAATTCAGGACACATTGTTATCTCATATTTTCTCAGGATCTTCAAAAATCTATTATTGGCAGATATCATAGTCACTATATTGATATTGATTTTTTTAAAAGAGCATATTATAATATTACTTGTTAGTTATTTGGGTCAACTTATATTATTTGTTCCATTAGCATTTTATTGGTCAGTTGAATTCCCCAAGCAAGTTAGCCTTTCACTTTTTAACCCTTCCCCAATGATAGGTTTTATTCCTGCTTTAGTTTCAATAATAATTTGTTCACCTTTTGTATTTGGATACAGAATAAACCTATTAGTAATCTCTACATCAATAATATATATCATATCTGGCATCATATTATTATTTAAATATAAAGATTATTATAAAAATAACAGATTGATGATATTTCAGAAGTTGTTCAAATAATACATGCTCAAAAAAAAAAATACTTGACCCACATCCACCAACACGATCAGTCCGACTGCGGAGTGGCTTGTTTGGCATCAGTGCTGCATTACTTTCACAAAGAAGTACCCGCCCTGAACCGGCTGAGAAAACTGAGTGGAACGACAGCTTCCGGAACCACCATGTTGGGGTTGGTGGATGCTGCTGGAGCTTGCGGGCTGGATGCAGAAGGCTATGAAGCTGACCTGGAAAGTTTGAGAAATTGTAATGAACTGGCTATACTACATGTAGTAAAAGACCAGAAATGGGAACACTATGTCGTATGCTACGGGTATGATCTAAAAAAGAAAACCTGGCAAATAGGAGATCCAGCTGATCGTCATATTTCTTTTATCAGCGATGATGAATTGAAAAACATTTGGATGTCCAGGAAACTCATTTTGTTCAAAGATCCTGATCCTAACAAAATGGTCCCCTCATCAAGACATCAAAAATTCCGGTGGATTAAGGCGCTGATAGAGAAAGACATCAATATTCTTGGCCTGGCGCTCTTTCTGGGCATTTGCATGTCAATTCTTGGGCTATCAACGGCTGTTTTTTCACAAAGGTTATTGGACGATATACTTCCTTCTGGGGATATGCTGCGATTGATGGTTGGATTGGGATTGTTGTTGGTTCTATTATTTATTCGTTCAGGGTTTTCCCTCATCCGCCAAATATTCATTTACCGACAGTCCCGGGATTTTAATACGCGGACCTTGGATTTCTTTTTCGGGAGGTTAATCCGACTTCCTATGACCTTCTTCACGCACCGTAAAACCGGAGATTTGGTTGCCCGGCTCAATGATATTCAGCGGATACAAAAGACCATTTCCTCCTTGATAGCAGATGTGATGATCGATGTAATCATGATCCTGGTTGCAAGCATAGCAGTGATGGCTTATAATCTGAAGATTGGTTTCTTCGTATTGGCTTGGGTTCCGATCTACGGATTGATTATTTGGCGGTATCACAGCCCTATTGTAAAAGGCCAGGAACGTGTTATGAAAAAATATGCTGAAAATGAGCATAATTTTGTTCAGGTTGTCCGGGGCATTGCCCCTATAAAATCATACCGACGAGAATCCATTTTTAAGCAGCTCACCAATCAAATATTTTCTACTTTTCAGGAATCGATATACACACTGTCAATGATTGGCGCGCGGTTCAATTTCATCTCAGAAGTAGTAGGTACTTTTTTCCTGGTATCCGTATTAGCATGGACCTCCTGGTCGGTTTATTCGGGGGATATGACCGCCGGTGCTTTGATGGCCATTCTCCAGATGACTGGATTGATTATGGCATCCGCCGGTAATCTGGCTATAACTAATATTCAGCTGCAAGAAGCCCGTATTGCTTTTAATAGAATGTATGAATTCACTTCTCTTTCTAAAGAAAATACTGGAACTTCCACTCAGACTAAATCCTCTGCTGAATTTGAAGAGTTGACCGTAAATGCATTGTCGTTTAGGTTCCCTGGTCATCATAGCCTTCTGAAAGATGTGTCTTTTCAGGTAAAAAAAGGTGAAATAATTGGTATATGGGGCGAAATAGGTAGTGGTAAAAGTACATTATTCAATGTACTTCTTAGATTTCTCAAGCACGAGTCGGGCCAAATATTAATCAATGGAAAAGAACATTCAGAGTTCAGCCTGGATAAATTACGATCTATAATTGGTATCGTGCCACAAACGCCGATTATATTCAATGGTAGCTTGCTCGATAACATCTTACTGGGACTTCCTGCAGATACCCCTGAAGTATTACAAGAGTTTTTGGAAGCATATCACCTGGACCAACAATTCAGTCATTTCCCCAATGGTCTCATGACTACCCTTGAAGAGGATGGGGTCAACATTTCCGGTGGACAACGACGGCTCATTAGTTTGGCGAGAGCGCTTTACCACAATCCACAACTTTTGTTACTTGACGAACCGACCTCTGACCTGGATTACAGATCGGTGCAATATCTATTCTCTGTACTGGAAAACCTCCGGAATCGCGCAGGAGTGATTGTATTAACTCACGATGTAAGGATGGCTCGTCAGGCTGACCGAATATATTTATTGGAAAACGGCACTATAGACACCTATGGTACACACGATCACCTTTTAAAGGATAAAAATAACTATTCCCAAACCTGGGAAGACTATCTTATTCCTGTACTACCATGAAGAAACCACTGTCCTTCGTACTGATATTCAGCATTATAGGTATTTCGGCCTATTTTATCGCCCGGATAATCTATAAAAACGCACAAATTGAAAGAGTTACAGAAAACAGTAAAACCATCGATTGGTTTGAAGAATATATGAGATCAAATGATACTCTCTCCCAAAATAACACACCAACCGTTCTGATCTACTTTAACCCGGATTGTGAATTTTGTCAGCATGAGGCCATTGGATTTTACAATTATAGAACAAAATTGGGGGATGCAAACTGGTATTGGATCAGTGATGCTACTCAGCAGGAAATCAATAATTTTAGTAATGAATATAAGCTCACTCCAATTTCACGATTGCATTTCATTCATGATTCCACCGGATTTTTATGGCAATCAGCGGGTGCGACAACAATTCCTTACATTCTCGTGTATAATAGTTCTGGCAATCTGACACATAAGTTTAGCGGAGAAACAAAAATAGAGGCCATTCTACTTGCCTTAGAATAATTAATCTAAACCTGGAGATGGATTGAAGAAGCGTTGAAAAAATTGGACAAATCAACTTACATGTCCATTTCAATGCGACATTATTTCAGGCACAATTTGGGAAGAAAACGATTTTAGGCTCCTAAGGTATCGTATCCGAGATAATAATGACTAAAATTCACTAAAATAAATAAGTTTAATTTACTGCATTTTAACATTTTATTCTTATATTAAAGAACTAATTCTTTGGTTCAAAAATTACTGGGCATGGAAAAGGACACGATCTCATCAAAGAATCCCGAAAAAAACTTGCAATTTACATTCGATCGCCCCGTCACTCGACAGATTATTGCAGACGAAACCGGCATGTCCTATGCCACTATTCGACGTCATCTGAGCAGTATGGATTTCGTTCCCAGAGGTGGTTTGATCTGCCCCGAGAACTACAAAAGGATTCTGGTAGAATTGGGATATATATCTGTGTAAATTATTTCAACTGTAGTAGAACTGTAATAAACTACGTGGCTATCTGTTGGCACAAAACACCACCATGTTTACTGATTTATAATAAAGCTTATCGCACCGAATTTACCGTTTGTTATTTATAAAAAAATTAGATTATTACTCCACATCCTTTATCTTTGGGGCTTTCCTTTATATTAAATCATTAAAATACATGAAGCGCCTCCTTCACTTTCTGCTCCTGACCGCAAGCTTATTTTTAATCTCCCATGAATCCATCATGGCCCAGAATGATGTCCTCCAAAATCAGGCTACATTTGGTGATTTTATGGACCGCAGCGGGAATGAGTATCGGACAGCCTCAGGCAAACCAGGACCCAAGTACTGGCAAAACGAAGCCGATTATGAAATCGAGGTACAGCTGGACACCACCTCCCACACCCTATCGGGCAAAGTCACCATCACTTACCTTAACAACAGCCCCGAAAGTCTGGAATTCATCTGGCTTCATATGGAACAAAATCGCTTCACGCCCGATTCCAGAGGTACATTGACGACCCCCATTCAAGGCAACCGGTATTCCGGAAACTTGGACGGCGGGTATGACATCAAAAATGTGACCGCCAAATCCGGTCGCAACACCACAAGTCACGAATACATCGTGGAGGATACGCGCATGCAGGTCTTTTTTGACGAACCCATCTCGCCCTATGGCGGTTCGGGGACAGTCAGCATGGATTTTTCCTATAAGATACCCGAGAGCGGGATGGATCGTATGGGACGCCTGAACGTGGAAGATGGAACCATCTATGCACTGGCGCAGTGGTATCCCAAAGTGGCTGTATTTGATGACATCAGAGGCTGGAACATCTTACCTTATTTGGGTGCCGGTGAGTTCTATCTGGAATATGGCGATTTTGATTATAAAGTCACCGTTCCTTATGATCACATCGTTGTGGGGTCCGGGGAACTGGTTAACCGAAAAGAAGTGCTCTCCAAGACACTGTTGGACCGATGGGATGAAGCCAGTAAAAGTGAGGAGACCGTCTTTCTGATCAACGAGGATGAAGTCAAAAACTACAGTCTGACGCGACCCAAAAATTCGGGCACCATCACCTGGCATTTTCATATGAAACAATCGCGCGACATCGCTTTTGCCACTTCCAATGCATTCATTTGGGATGCTGCCAGAATGAATCTGGTCAATGGAGAATCCGGTTTGGCCCAGTCGGCCTACCCCCGTGAGAGTGCCGGGCAAGAGGCGTGGGGACGCTCCACAGAATACACTAAAGCAGCCATTGAGTTTTTTGACAAGACCTATTACCCCTACCCCTATGGCACGGCTATTAACGTGGCATGCAATGTCAATGGGATGGAATATCCAGCCGTATCGTTTTGCAACTACAAAGCCAGAGGCAGTCGCCTGTGGGGGGTCACCAATCACGAGTTCGGACACAATTGGTTCCCCATGATCGTAGGCAGCAATGAACGCCGATATGCCTGGATGGATGAAGGGTTCAATACCTTTATCAACCACTACAGCACACAGGCTTTCAACAACGGCGAGTATCCGGCAACACTCGATCAGACCCGTCGGTTCGTGAGTTGGATGACCAATGATTCCCGGGAACCGATCGCCACTTACCCCGATGTCACCAACCTGAGAAACCTCGGCATGACCGCGTACCGAAAGCCCGGAGCCGGTTTGGTTTTACTACGGGAATACATTATCGGTCCCGATCGATTTGATCGGGCGTTCCGGGCCTACATTGAGCGGTGGGCTTATAAACACCCCCAGCCGGCCGATTTTTTCAACACCATCGAAAATGTCACCGGAGAAGATCTCAACTGGTTTTGGAAAGGGTGGTTCTATGAAACCGGGAATATCGATCTGAGCATCACCGCGGCACAAAGAGTACGGGACGGATATTTGCTTCGTCTTCAAAACAACGGAGAAATCCCAATGCCGGTGTTGATGAAAATAACCTATGATGACCAAACTTCCGAAAATGTAAAATTGCCTGTGGAAATCTGGCAGCGCGGGAACGACTGGACACACCTTCACCGAACCGATAAAAAAATTGATTCCATTATCATTGATCCGGAACGTCTGCTTCCCGACATCAATGGATCCAACGATGTCTGGCCTGCCGATTACTACGAAAAATAAAAAGCCTGATTTTCGGTTACATAGTAATGGACCGTTCAAGTATCGTAGAATATTACAATAAAAGCCGCAACGCGTACAAAGACGCCTGGGGACTGGAGAAATACATGCAACTCAACCTCGGACTGTGGTACAAAAACACCAAAAATCTGGCTCAGGCTTTTGAAAATCTTAATGCTGAAGTAGCAAAAAGAGCAAACGCAGAAGAGGGAGACACCCTGCTAGATGCCGGATGTGGCGTAGGGGGAACCAGCATTTACATGGCCAAAAACCATGGATTCGAAGCCCATGGAATCACCCTGGTTCCCCAGCAGGCAGCAGATGCGCATGAAAATGCCGTGTTGGAAAAAGTATCTCACTTGACTGATTTTCAAGTGATGGATTATTGCAACACGTCATTTGAAGATGAGCAATTTGACGTCATAGTAGGCATCGAAAGCATATGCCATGCACCCTCAAAAAAAAGGTTTTTAACCGAAGCATACCGACTTCTAAAACCGGGGGGAAGACTGGTTTTGGCCGAAAATCTGCAAGCCAAAGAAAAACTGACACCCACGGAATACGATCAGCTATACACCTATGGGTTCAACGGGTGTAAAATTAATTCGCTGGACACGGAAAATCAGTACCTTCAAAACCTGAAGAAAATCGGATTTCGGGAGTACGAATGCGAAGACATGACGCGCCATGTGATTCCATCTGTAAGACGATTGCGGCGGTTTTATTACCCGGCCTGGCTTTACAATCAGTATCGTGCACTCATCGGAAAGCCTTTTGGCCCCACGGAATTAGCCAATACGCGAATGTGCTATTATCTCTACACGGGAATAAAAAACGGGTTGTGGTCCTATGGCTTGATCCGGGCGGTCAAATAACCCATCTAGACAAACCTTTTTTCATAGGAAGCATATCCATCCAAATCTCTGCTAATCTCACTCTTAATGGTTTAATATTCAGAGCCAGGTCTGCCGGGATCATCCATAAATCCTTCGGGTTACCGGCATCCCATCCAACAATTCCAGCTATTTCACCGTTTTAGTTGTAAATCTCAAATTCAATGATGACCTTATTCTCCTATTGGTATCTCTTCCTCATAACTACCTTGACTTCACCACCCACCAGCAGCATCGACCTCACGATCCAAAATATCAAAACCGGGGCCGGATCAATCAAAATAGCGCTCTATAATGCTCCGACGGATTTTCCAAAACAAACCAAAGCTTATAAAGTGGGTGAGGTGTCCGCACAGAAACCGCAAGTGAGTTATTCCTTTGAAAATATTCCGGCAGGGGATTATGCGATCGCACTGTACCACGACGTGAATGCCGATGATGAGCTCAATTTTAAAATGTTCTTTATTCCCAAAGAACCCTATGGATTTTCAAATAATTTCGTTCCAAAATTTAGTAAGCCGGGATTTGATGATGCTAAATTTCAGGTCAAAAATGATACTGAAATCAATATCAAACTAATCCATTAGTCCGGACGTATTGTGGATAAGCAGGACGGCTAGATTTGTGTCGGCTCAAATTGACCAATTATCCATTTCAATTTTTTAAACACTACCTTTTTTTTATGTTGCCTACGGGGGGTCACCCTGGATGAATTTGTTTTCATTTTTTCAGAGTATTTCTGTTATATTTATCATCCTATGAAAACAAACAGTCGAACCCCCGTTGTCGCCCGAAATCTGCTTTTCCCATTCATCATCATTACGTCCCTGTTTTTTCTATGGGGGATAGCGAATGATTTGACGAATCCGATGGTATCTGCCTTCAAAAAGGTAATGCCCGAATTATCCAATTTTGAAGCGGCATTGGTACAGCTGGCTTTTTACGGAGGCTATGCGACCATGGCCATTCCTGCGGCCATATTTATTCGAAAATTCAGCTACAAAAAAGGGATCATGGTCGGTCTGGTGCTGTATGCCCTGGGTGCATTTCTGTTTTATCCGGCGGCGGCGTATGAAAAATTTGGATTTTTCCTGGCTTCGCTTTACATCCTCACATTTGGACTGGCGTTTCTGGAAACCACGGCCAATCCATTTATACTGGCGATGGGCGATGATAAGACCGCTACCCAACGACTGAATCTGGCACAGGCGTTCAATCCGATGGGCTCCCTGCTGGGGATGTTGGTCGCGCAAGTATTTGTGATCAGTGCCCTACGGTCTGATGATTATACACCGGCGGCGTACGATGCGCTGGATGTATTGGAAAAAGCGGCTATCCGTGAAAATGATCTCAGCATTATTAGTTTCCCATACATAGGGTTGGGCGTTTTGGTCCTGGTCATATTAATCATTATTGGTTTTACCCGGTTCCCGATCTCCAAAGAACATGTAAAGATGGGGTTTCGCGATTCCCTTTCACTCCTGCTAAAAAACAAGCGGTACTACGAAGGGGTTATCGCACAGGCGTTTTATGTGGGGGCACAAATTATGTGCTGGACTTTTATTTTCCAATACGTGGATCATATGAATGCATCCCGCGGCCCGGATGAACAGCTGACGGCGACCTGGTACAACATGGCCGCTATGATCTCCTTTCTGACCGGGCGATGGATCTGTACCTGGCTGATGAAATACATCGATGGAGCCCGGTTGATGTTTTATTTCTCCATCGGAGGCGTGCTCGCCTGTGCCGGAGCGATTCTTTTACCCGGTATGGCAGGACTTATATCACTGGTGTCCATCAGTATCTTCATGTCGCTCATGTTCCCAACCATTTATGGTATTGCCCTCAAAGGTATGGGCGATGAGGCCAAGCTTGGTTCCGCCGGGCTGGTGATGGCGATCGTCGGTGGCGCACTGATGCCACCGCTGCAGGCAGCTATTCTGGACTGGGGTGGAACCGGATTTTCGGATGTAACCGTCCTGGGGGTCATCCCCGAAGTGAAGTTTTCATTCATTCTTCCCTTGATCTGTCTGGCGGTTGTCGGAATTTATAGTTACCGGTCTTTGCATTGGAAAATGGAAATGGAAAGTTGAAATGGAAAAGCGGAATGACTGATACTCCTGTGCTGCCGATTGCAAAAAGCTTCGTCGATCCAAGAAAGTTGGCGGCCAAGAAATGGAAAATCAATATATTCACATAGTTGCTTCTATAAACACCACAAAGCATGAGCCATTCTATTAGAGTGATATGGTTTATTATAGTCATATTTAGCATGACGACCGGTTCTCTACTTGCACAACCGCTCCGGGTTAGCGATAACCAGCGATTTCTGGTCAGGTCAGACGGATCTCCATTCTTCTGGCTCGCAGATACCGCCTGGGAATTATTCCACCGATGTGACCGGGAAGAAGCAACCATGTATCTGAAAAAAAGAAAAAGCCAGGGATTTAATGTGATCCAGGCTGTCGCTTTGGCTGAACTGGACGGACTCCATACACCCAATACATATGGTGAAACGCCATTATTCAACGATGATCCGGCCACGCTCAATCCGGCTTATTTCGAGCACGTGGACTTTATCATTGACAAGGCAGCCGAACTTGATATGTATATTGCTTTGCTCCCCACCTGGGGTGATAAACTCCATACCAGAAGCTGGGGAATAGGTCCAGAGGTTTTTAACCGGGAAAATGCCCGGAAGTATGGATGGTGGATCGGAAACCGATACAAATCCCGGGACAATATTATCTGGATCATCGGTGGAGACCGTACCCCCCGTACAGACTCCGATGACGTGGAGGTCTGGCAGCAGATGGCCAAAGGTATCGTCGAAGCAGTAGGTGGAAATGATAAAGCCTTGATGAGCTATCATCCGCAGCCACGCAATCCGGGGGGATCTTCCACCTGGTTTCATCAGGATGATTGGCTGGATTTCAATATGCACCAAACCGGCCACTGCCCCAAAGACAGTTATAAGAACATTGCGCACGATTATCATTTAAAACCAACCAAACCCGTCCTGGATGGGGAACCTCTATATGAAGATCATCCCATTTGCTTCGATGCGAAAAATAAAGGATATAGTATGGCCCGCGATATCCGCCGGATCATGTATTGGAATGTATTTGCCGGAGCATTTGGTCAGACTTATGGCTGTCATGATGTCTGGCAAATGTACACCACAGGCCAGAAAGGGATCAATGGTCCGCTGCGTCCCTGGCCGGAAGCCCTGGATCTGCCGATGGCCACGCAGGTCCGGCATTTGAAGAATCTGATGTTGTCCCGACCGTTCCTCAGTCGCATCCCGGATCAATACATGGTGGTGGAAGATCAAGAAAATACCAAAGATTATGTGATCGCTACCCGAGATGAAAAGGGCGCTTTTGCCATGATTTATTTTCCGACCGGAAAGAAAACGAGGCTCGATCTGAGCGCGTTAAAGGGTGATCGATTTAAGAGCTGGTGGTATAATCCCCGTACCGGCAATTCATATCGGGGAAATGAGATCACTAATTCCATCGATAAGGTAACGATCACACCATCCACGCATGGCCTAGGCAATGACTGGGTGCTGGTGGTAGATTCTGAGAATAGTGAATTTCCAGTGCCCGGGCAATCATTAATTGATATAAGAACAAAATACCACGACTGAGTAATTTATTCATGTACAATATATAAAGCACATAATTCCAAGATAACCTGTTCCCGCATGAATTGAGTGTATCAATACCGCATGGTTAAGCGCCCCCGGGAAGAAGGAGCTCTTGCTCCCTGGAAAACGTTTTCGCCCAAGAGCTGTCCCCAATTCATTCAGAGATTTTTAGCGGGCAGTATATCTTACACTTATTTCCATCCAATAACAAATGCTCCTAATACTACAAAATAACTACAACGGTCATTCTTAACTTCCAAAGTCAGAAAACGACCCGATAAACCCTCGTACAAGCTGGCTTTAGCCGCCTACCGCGTTCGCTGAAGCTTTAGCGGTGGCGCAATGGCCGAAAGGCCATTCCTTCAACCTAATTCAAATCCTTCTTTTACATAAGTATACGGAGAACTCTTCCATTCTACTTTTGAATTGAATCTTGAAAACCAGAATGAAGTTGCTTGGCCCTTTGTTAATAATCAGTAAGATAGTATATTATGTTTTATTAATTATGGCGAACTGATTTTCTTGATCTTAAATTTTAGCTCTAATTTTCAAACATATTAAGCAGTATCGAAATATTGGTCGCCATAATAAATCATACATTTTTAGATGAGATGAGAAAAACTCATCTCATCTCGAGCAACTAAAGTCGCCGCTACAGGGGTGCAGTGGTTTTGGCTTGAGATCAGTCCTGGAAACTATCAGAGCTGTTCGTTTCTCCCGGGCGCTGCATTGGAACGAAGTACTAATGGAAGAGCAGCGCTCTAGCAGATAAACATTAGCAGAAGCCCCCGTAGCGGCCCCAAATTCCATGCGGGGCGATACAAGGGTTTCTGAAAATTTTGTATCGTATATGGGAGATCTTTGGCGTTAGTAGTAAACTTTTTTCAAACAGTATGTCTCCGCTCAAAAGAAAGAAAAAATATGTAAGGTGAATTATGCGAGCAAATTCACTGAATTCATTGGGGATTGCCTCCCGGGCCACAAAAAATGTTAAACACGTACATGTTTTCTTGGATTATAATACTTTAGATTATTCTGAATATACCAATGATATTGAACACACTGCTTTACATTCTTAAAAAAACCCACTGAAAAATCACCAATTATGATCCCCGAAAACCATTACTGCCACAAAGCCACCCTTCTTCCACACGACAATCTGGACAAGATTTATCATGATACCGTCTACGGTTTTCCTGTGGAGGATGACAACGAATTATTTGAACGGCTGATTCTCGAGATTAACCAGGCCGGCCTCAACTGGTCACTGATCCTGAAAAAGCAGGAAAATTTCAGAGAAGCTTTCGATCAGTTTGATATTCATAAAGTTGCGTTCTATGACGATGCCGACCGGGACCGATTACTCAACAATGCCGGTATTATCCGCAACAAACTAAAAGTCAATGCCACGATATCCAACGCCCAACAAATTCTCGAGCTGCAAAAAGAATACGGATCATTCGCTGATTGGCTGGATCACCACCATCCTCTACCGCTGAAGGAATGGACAAAGTTATTCAAAAAAACATTTAAATTCACCGGCGGTGAAATCACCAAAGAATTTTTGATGAGCACGGGTTATCTGGCCGGTGCGCATCATAAGGAGTGTGCGGTTTATCAAGAGGTGGTGGGAAGTGGACCAGCTTGGTTGACAAAATAACGGTGCGAACATGGTATTACGCACATAATCCTAAGATCGTGAAAGATTTCCTTCGAATTCTCCCTGACGGACAACTTGTCTTCTCTCCGCTCCTACGAGACAGGCTGTCCTTGGACGAGACGATGCCTAACCTCATTGACAGCACTGGTGCGTGGCACTTCCAATGTGCCCCGAACCTTGAGATACTCCAGGGTTCAGGCGCTGGATGAGCGAATGAGTGAGAAAACCGAAAAGTACCCTTGCGGGCGAGTAGTGACACCGTGTACTACTTCAACAATGAGAAATCACATTCAGCACAAACTGTTTTCGCTTATATTCATAGTTCTTGGAAGTCATTTTGATTATTTCTCAAGACGTTTTTTTAGTTTAACTGGATTCTGTCGCACATCCCATATTGCATGAATCAAAATTCTATCGTCGAGTTCCTCATAAACAATGTTGTAACTAAGTTCTAACTTCAATCTAATACTTCCGTAATCTGACATCTTCCAATCTTTGGGTTTGCACCGATAAAGGCAACAGCCTTAAGGATCCGTTCGTTCAACTTTTCTGAATAGCTAATAGAATTAATTCGAAGAATCCAATAAGATAATATGGATTCTAAATCAATCAACGCCAACTCTGACCAAATTACTTTTTTATCCATTCTTTCATGCGCTGTTCAACTTCTTCCTGCGTCAAATATTTCCCGGATTGTATTTGTTTCCTGGATTCTTCGATCCGGGATATCTGATCAGGAGACAAGTGTACATTTTTATCTGAAGAGACTTCAAACTCAATAAAAGCCAAGACATCTTCAAGAATGTTCTCATCATTGACCTCTTTTAATTTATCTATCAAGTGGTTTTTTAATACTGACACAGAAATATTGATGTTTTCATTAGCTTCCATAATTTTTGATTGGATATCTATTGTTAAGATAAGGAGAAATTCCAAAATACTCAAACGGATTTTATCATAGCTAGTGCGTAAGGTACTAAATCCGTATTACTATATTGCCCGCTGATCCTGCTGATCTCGCTGATTTTCGCAGATTTACTATCAGACCAAGCCGCAGACTTGGTACTATCTGCGTTGATCTGTGTAATCTGCGGGAAAATAAAATAATGATGCGAACTTCGTTCCTTGTGCACTAGTGAAAACAATTGCAGGTACATAAACCCACTATGAGGATTACGATCTTAGTTTCTCGCCTTCCTCTCGTTTATTTGGACTTTTTCACCTTCTACCATATCCACTACGATCACCTCCCCATCCATCACATATTCCCCCGACACCTCAAAGGACCGCTCTCCAAACGGATTCTTCAACCGTAGCTGCCAGCCCTTTTCCGAATAAACTTCCACAGAGGCGACATAGCCATCCTTCCGCTCAGCCGACACCAGAAAAGCACCCTGAGCACGCAGATCCTCAAACGAGGCGTCCTGCCATTCTTCTGGGATCGCCGGAAATATATGCACCACTCCGGTATGGCTCTGGATCAACATTTCCTGGATACCCGCCGCAAAAGCCAAGTTCCCCTCCAGGGTAAATGGACGATAGGTGAAGTTGGAATGGCCGGCTTTGCACTGGTCCCCATTGACATGAAAGTTTAATCATTTCTCTTCAATAAACTTCGAGCCCTCAGAATACGTGATCCTCACGAATAATCACCTCCGAATACGATTCTTATTCTTCTAACCATTCGGAAACTCGATCAATCATTTCAAGCCTTTTGTCAGAGAAGGCGTGATCAGTTTTCATTAAAATATATTGGGCGCCATCCAACTGATCAATCCACTCCTTATTGCGTTCGTTCTCATCAAAAATTAAAAGCTTCTTATGGCTCAATGCTTTTTGATACGTCAGAGGATTGTATTCATCGGTACGATCGATCAACTCTCCAATAAACCGATCGGGATCCACTTTGAGCATAAATAAACTTTTGAGGTGATTTCTGGCGCCGGTTAAACTTTGCGGATCCCTGGCAGCTAATGCGACATTATAAGGCGAGTAGATCGCAATCTTCTTTACCCTGGGATCTTCAGCACCGCTTATCAGCGCAACTCCGCCCCCCATACTGTGTCCAAACAGAACAAATGAATCACTTTTAACATTGTATCGGTCCGCATGCGCAGGCACAGAGAAATAATCCAAGACCTTGGTCACATCTTCTATGCAATTCGAATACATGAATTCGCCCTGACTCCCCCAGGTGCCCCGGTAGTTGAAGAAAATGACATTCCTTCCATTTCTCCGCAATTCCTGGGCCACATCGAAATTTCGTTCATTCCCCGGCAGGCCATGCAGTAGCAATACAGTTTCCTTTTTTCCCGCTCCTGATGCAAAGAGGCCATAGCCTGCTATCGAATCATTGCCAATGGATATAATTATTTCCTGACTCGTCGCCGGATGGTTCTGGTGGTCATCCTGAGCATTCAGCTGGAATCCGTACAGGAGTATAAAAATGAGTAATGCGGGGTTTTGATATTTCATCATAGTTTTTTACATTAAAAGGAAAGAATCATTCAGCAGTGGTCCACACCCTCCAAAATTCATCGTCAATAATTCATCATCAACAATTAATAATTAACAATTAATAATTAAAATTCACCGTTCCACCCCATTCCCGTCGTACACCAGATAATCGGTCACCACGTCAAAAACCGGAATCATAGCTTCAAAATCGGAAGCTGCTTTTTTATAGAATTCAGGCTGCAGTGCTTCTGCTACCGGATACTTCCGCTGCAGTATAAATTGCTTCTTACGCAATAAATCAATATCAGGATGATCCCGGTCATAACCTCTCGGCGCTGTTTTCAATTCATCGCCCGTCAATCCGCCAAAACGATCAACGACCTCCTGCTGATTCAGGACCGCTCGTAGATCATCAGCATGAGCTACTATCCCCTCCCGGATAAACTGAAGATCGTCCCGGTTTGGGCCCCAGAACCCACCGGCTACCAAAATTTCATCCGATGATACCTGCAAATAGAATCCACCCCGGCGATACTTACCTGCCCGGGTAAAATGGGCTGCAAAATGGGTTTTATAGGGTGTCTTGTCCTTTGTAAAACGCAAATCGCGATAGATCCGATACACTTTTGTTTTTTCTATCCCATCCCGTTTAATCAATTCCAATCGGACCTTTTGCACAAATGATTTAAAATCCTTCCGGCTTTCCTCATACCAGGATTTGTGCTCTTGAAACCAGTCCCGGTTGTTGTTCTCTTTTAGTTCTTTTAAAAAATCAAGGGTGTTCTGATCGATCATGAATATGGGTCGTTGTGTAATGCTCAGAGCGGAAAGATACAAATAACTCGGAAGTATTTATTCCAAGAGTGAGCTTTTCTCCTCCGCTCAAATCACTCGCCAAGAACACAATTGATTTTATTGTAAAACCCAATCCGACGTACAACTCATGTTTTATATATCAGATCTGTGATACATCGTAGAAAGCCTTTCGTAGTTAAGTGGGACTTTTACACCAACACAATCACCATTGCTATAAATTAAATTAACGCATTATAATATTAATTTAAATAATTCAATCAAGCAACATTTAAGTTTGATTCTCATTATACTTAAAAAATAAGGACGAAAACATTACACTATGAAAAAGTTATTAATAATATCCGTATTAGCACTCATTTCACTGGTAATCTACTCCTGTGAAAAAGATGATATCGTAAATCCCACTTTCGAACGGCTGGAAATCACCAGTGTTGATCTTCCCGATACTTTCTTACTGGGACAAACCTATGAAATGAGAGTGAACTACAATCGGCCGGATGGATGCACGCACCTGCAAGGCTTCGACATCCTTCCCGTCCAACAAACCGTCAGGGAGGTCCAGGCTATTGGCGCCCGGTATGAAGACGAGGTATGCACACAGGTTATTGAAGAGGCGACAGACCAGTTTTTGTTTCAGGTTATTTACGCCGAACCTTATACTTTCAAGTTTTGGCAAGGCCAAGACTCGACCGGCAATGCAGAATATCTCACGGTAGAGATTCCGGTCCGGTAAGTGGATTGAGTTGAACAGTGGGGGCCCCACTGGTGTTTCGTTTCGAAATTCTACATGCAGCAGAGCTAACCGCACAATACGAAGTGAGTTAGCGTGCCCACCACAAACAAGTGAGAAATGGAGCTAGCTAAATTTATCTCTATGGATTACAGTGGGTTTCCCCTTCCCCTAAAGATCTGTATGCCTTTCCCAATAGTTTTGATCCTCAATCTCAGATAATATTGCGATATAATTTAAATATCTGACTTCAGAAATAGCACCCGCCCGAACCGCATCTTTCACCGCACAACCAGGTTCATTCCGATGGGTACAATCCCCAAATCGGCATTCTTTGGAATACTCAAAAAATTCCCGAAAATTATGCGCGACGTCTTGCACTTCGAGGTTGTTGAATGAAAGGGTCTTAATTCCCGGCGTATCAATAATTTCAGTTTGATCAGATAATGTATACATCTCAGCAAAAGTAGTCGTATGTTGTCCCTTGCCAGAGTATTCCGACAATTTACCTTCCAGAATTTGAAGGTTGGGATCCAGTGTATTGAGCAAAGAGCTTTTGCCTACGCCGGACTGGCCGCTAACCAGAGTTCTTTGGCCCTCCAGCTTCCCTCTAAGTTCATCAATGTGTATCCCGGTACGTGCTGAAACACGAAGGGTGTCATATCCTATGCGCTGATAAATTTCCTCAAACTCACTCAGCTTTTGAAAATCTTCGTCTGTGTAGATGTCTATTTTATTGAAGACAATAAGAACGGGAATATTATGTGGTTCGGTCATCAATAAATACCGATCAATAAACCCAGGCTTAATGGCAGGATCTCTCAACGTGACCATTAATGCCGCCTGGTCAATATTCGCCGCCATGAGGTGCATATAATGTTTTCGACGGGGGCTTTGTCGCAGAACGTAATTATCCCGGTTCAGAATCTTTCGAATGACACCGGTGCCCTCCTCATTATTCTCCATCTCCACCATGACCTGGTCTCCAACAGCAACCGGATTGGTTAATTTAAGTTTTCCCAATCTGAATTTACCACCAATGCGACACAGAACCACCTCACCTTTGATGTGGACAGCATACCAACTCCCGGTTGACTTCACTACAACGCCTTCCTGCATAAATTATGTAAATTGATTGATTTCATTAAAAGCATTGATGGCAGTCGAGATCTCAATGAGCTGCGAAGGATCTTTTTCTACTGCGTTACCGACGACCAAAATATCTGCGCCCGCTTCACACATGGCATGTGCCTGATCACCATTTCGGATTCCTCCTCCAACGATCAGTGGGATATCGATTTCCTTTTTCACTTCCCGAATCATGTCCTGGCTCACGGGTTCCTGCGCCCCGCTGCCCGCATCGAGATAGATGACACGCAAACCCAACAGCTCTCCGGCACTTGCCGTACAACTTGCTATATCCGGTTTGTCACGTGGGACTGGCATCGTTTGACTCATATAGGTCACCGTGGTCGGTCTACCGCCATCCACTAAAATATATCCGGTCGGAATAATCTCGAGGTTACTTCGTCGAAGATAAGGTGCTGCTGTGACGTGTTTACCAATAAGAAGCTCCGGGTTGCGACCGGAAATCAGCGACAAAAGCAGGATGCCATCTGCCCGGGTATTGATCTGAAACACATCTCCTGGAAACAGAACAGAAGGAACATCAAAATGCTTTTTAGTAAAACGAAGACATTGATCCAGATGATCCTTTTTCAGCAGGCTTCCCCCCACAAAAACATAGTCAATGTGACACTGATTAACATTGGATCTTAAAATATCGAGATGATTTTGACCTATATTGTCGGGATCAATCAACAAGGCAATGCCTTTTCTTCCATGACGATGGGCCGAATAAAATTGGTCGTAAATCATTGAATTCATTTTTCAAAGATAAATAATTTCAATAAACAGAGGCAGTAGCTCTAGAATAATGGGTTATATTCGTAAAATATTGTGCCACCTATCTAAGATTCAATTGATCTATCCGAATACAGATTTTATTTAATTTCAATTTTCTGCGCTTTCTCACCATGGACATGCCAACCAGCTTTTCATCCAATGACTTCAGAGAAGTCGGATTAGGTTAGCTCTATTGCTGAAAATTGAAAACGACTTCGGAAAGTCGGATTAGCTTTTTTACGCGAGGATGAACTGCCCGCCCGACCGAAAAAAGGGTTTTCGGTTCTTTCATCGATGGTGTATCAACCATCGGTACCACTCGTCGTGGTACTGCATTCAGTCATTCAACACATTCACCTAATCCGTGTATGAGCTCAAAATAAATGGACCTTCGGTAATACAAACAGTTTCAATGGATTATAAATCAGTATAGGAGGATGAACTGCGTTGAGCCTCACCTAATCCGTGTATGAGCTCAAAATAAATGGACCTACGAGAATCTTGATCTGACTGATAATCAAAATATGAATAGGATGAACTGCGTTGAGCCTCACCTAATCCGTGTATGAGCTCAAAATAAATGGACCTACGGTCCATTAGAAAAGAAAAATGCCCGCTCCCGAACAAGTTCGGGCGGGCATTTTTTTCTTTTCTATGATGACCTTTGGTCATCATATTTTGACCAACAAGTGACCGCGGGAGGATTCGAACCCCCAACCCTCAGAGCCGAAATCTGATATTCTATCCAGTTGAACTACGCGGCCATATATTCCTACTCAGGAATTATTTCTTTTTTTGCAACATCTAACTTTAAAGATATTCCTTTTTATCGACCAACTTTCATCCAACCCTCAGAGATATCCAGTTGAACTACGCGGCCATATTAAAGGGGTACGCTTTTTCCAGGGTGTGCCCTGAGCTTATCCCTTCAGCGCTGCAAAATTACAAGAATTTTACAAATTACAACTCATTTTAGCTTGAAAATTAAAAAAATCATGGCTTCATGATCGTTAACCGCTTGGTGATAATACGACGACCATACTGATCAATCAGTGCATACAGGTAAGGTCCCTTGTCAAATTCCGTGATATCGATTCGTACGGTCTCATCAGCTTCGACCTTGACAGGCATTTGAAATACTTCCTGTGCCAGAAAATTATACAAAGCAATCTTGTACTGTCCGGGTCTGAGGTTATTCAATTCTATATTGACATATCCGATGGCCGGATTGGGAAAGGCATAGATATCCGGCTCAGTCAATTCATCGATTCGTCGGAATCGGTGGAGGTATGACCGAACCCAGTATTTAATGCGGGTCGGTTTTCCATTTTGTCGATTCATCCAAACACTGGCCACCGGGATGCCGTGTTTATCAGTTAGAAAGTCATACCGATACTGAACCAACGGACCAAATAATTCTTCATAATTTACATATTCGGAAAAATCTTGCCAGGGTTTTTCTCCAATCCGCAATAATACCTGGTATTGATATTGCTCTATGGTAAAGTGTCGCAGAACATCATCAGAAATAATTTCATAATTTAATTGACCTTCCGCATCCCGGGTCGTCAGGCGATCAATATTCATTATAATCCGCACGCTGTCTGCATGGACTGGCAACTTTGACACAAATGTGGGCTTGAGTTCTGCCACGGAAAATTCGACCACAGCCTGGCTGTTGTACTCCCATTTTTGACCATACTGAGCAGAAGGATAATTGACGATAAACGGATAATCAAACCGGACGATCGTGGGAATGTACTGTTGGAATATATAAAACCCATACTGTCCCAGCATGTAAAGTTCTTTGCCTTCTTTCTTGTAAAAATGAATGGTGCGATCTTCCATGCGCATGGCATAATCAGCATCGGGAAAATGCGAACTACCTGCTGCATCGCCCGGATTTACAGGCACCACCGGTCTTAGATAAGGAGCTTTGGCCATACTAATATCCCATCTCGAATGACGATTGTGATCATTGATAGTTATATTATCAGGCATCCGATCAACGAGAAAATACAAAGTGTCTCCTACTGCAGGAAAATACTCGGATTGACTGGATCCATACATCGTACCAAGCAGGAATATGCCTAAAAGAATCATTCGCGGGATGGAGGACTTGATTTTCAAACTCTATAAACTCTGAAGTTCAACAAAACGGCTGTACACACCTTTGGAGGCCATCAAATCATCATGTCGGCCAGACTCTATAATCTCACCCTGCTCCAAAACAATGATTCGGTCTACATTCCGGATGGTTTGTAAACGATGCGCAATAATAATAATTGTTTTGTCTTTCCCCAGGTTCTCAATCGCTCGCTGAATAATGTCCTCAGATTCACTATCCAGGGAACTGGTCGCTTCATCTAAAATCAATATCGGAGAATCGTGATAGAGCGCTCGAGCCAAAACGATGCGTTGTCGTTGTCCCCCACTCAATTTTCCACCGGCTTCCCCGATCACCGTATCCAATTGATCTTCCATACCCGTGACAAAAGTCCACACATTGGCTTTACGACAGGCTTCGGTCAGTCGCTCTTCATCCGGCACAGATTCCGAAAGACATATATTATTGCGAATCGTGTCATGAAACAAGACAGGCTCCTGCGAAACGATACTAATCTTTTCTCTGAACGAAGCTTCCCGAATCTCCGCAATATCAATGCTGTCCATTGTAATCCGTCCTGATGTCGGTGACTGAAACCGACAGATCAGATCAACCAGGGTCGTCTTCCCCGACCCGGACGCACCGACGATGGCTACCCGACTCCCTTTAGGAATTTCCAGATTAATATTGTGAAGTACCTCGGCGGGTTCCCCAGGGTATCGGTAGGAAACTTCTTCCACACTGATCGACGATTGGAAAGCCTGTAGAGTAACCGTCCCTTTGGTGAGTTGATGTTCTCGCTCACTGTACATCAGCGATCGGATGCGATCCCAGGCCCCCATCCCTTTTTGATAATTGTAATACGCCCCTGAAAATGATTTGGCCGGTTCAATGATGTTATAAAACGCATATATAAAAGTCAGAAATGTGCTGGCTTCCAAATCACCGGAAAACACCTGATTGCTTCCCAACCACAGCAATAATGTAACTACAGATACACCCAAAAATTCAGACATGGGGGAAGCCAGATCCTTGCGAAATAATAATTTATTACGCATCTTCCGAAAAGCTTCATTAAACTGTGAAAAAAGTCCCTCAACGTATTTTTGGGCATGAAATGCCCGAATGGTTTTGATCCCGTACACCGATTCTTCTGTCACAGACAATGTAGACCCCATCAGATCCTGGGCTTCGCGGGACTGACGCTTCAATTGTCGGCTCAGACCCCCAATGACCACCGCTGTAAAGACCATAAGCCCCAAAACGTATAACGTGAGCGTGGGGCTTACATAGAGCATGTAGCCCAGACTGCCTGCGACAATCAATGGCGACCGAATGATAGTCTCCAGAACAGAAAGCACGCTGGATTCGAACTCCATCACATCACTGCTCATGATGGTCAATAAGTTTCCTTTTCGTTCTTCTTTATAAAACTCCAGGGGCTTTTGCAGCAATGTCGCGTAAATCATCTGACGCATATCACGTACCGCTCCGGTGCGCATATAAGCCATACAAACCAAAGACAAATAGCGAAAAATATTTTTTAGTAAAAATGAAACAACCAAAAAGATACAAACCATCAGCAATGCGCGGGCTCTTCCAAATTCCTCCACAAATGCATACAAATGGAAGTTGATGTATTCCATAAAATTTTGAAACGACAAGTCGCCGGGATTTGCTCTGGTCACCGTCGTGTCTACCTGATTGAATAAGACATCAAAAAAAGGTTTGAGAATAGGAATACTGACCAGGGTAAACAACGCCACAAAGACATTAGACAATATATTGCCTGCAAAGTACCACTTATAAGGTACGACTAACTGCCATATATCTTTTCGATCGGTCCTCAAAGGTCTGTCTTGTATTGTCCATCAGATAATCTATCCGGCGGGTTCTTCCAACTTAAAATCCTCCATAAAACTGGTATCAAATTTCCCACTCACAAAAGCTTCATTTTCCATAAGCTGCATATGAAAAGGGACCGTTGTTTTCACACCTTCCACGATAAACTCGTCCAGGGCTCGCTTCATTTTTCGAATACACTCCTCCCGGGTCTGTGCTTTACAAATTAACTTTGCAATCATCGAATCATAGTACGGGGGAATAACATAGCCGGCATACACATGGGTATCCACCCGAACCCCCTGCCCTTTGGGACTGTGAAACCCCGTAATGGTGCCAGGTGATGGCCGGAAATTATTGAACGGATCTTCCGCGTTGATGCGGCATTCGATCGCGTGAAGTAAAGGTATAAAGTTTTTCCCCGATATCTTTTCTCCCATCGCGACCTTGATTTGTTCTTTGATCAGGTCATGATCGATCACTTCTTCGGTTACCGTATGCTCCACCTGGATCCGGGTGTTCATTTCCATGAAGTAAAAGTTCCTGTTTTTATCTACCAAAAACTCAATGGTTCCTACACCTTCATAGTTAATAGCCTTGGCGGCCTTGATGGCTGCTTTACCCATTTTATCTCTCAATCGCGTTGTCATAAAAGGGCTGGGACTTTCTTCCACCAGTTTTTGATGTCTTCGCTGGATAGAACAATCCCGCTCGCTAAGGTGCGCCACCTTTCCATGCTGATCACCGATCACCTGTATTTCTATATGACGCGGTTCCTCGATGAATTTTTCGATGTACAAACCATCATTTCCAAATGATGCCTTGGCTTCCATCTGCGCACTGTTCCAGTTTTTCTCAAATTCCTCCTTATTATGAACCACGCGCATTCCTTTACCACCGCCACCGGCTGTTGCTTTGATCATCACCGGGTACTTGATCTTATCTGCAATCTCCAACCCTGCTTTCACATCATCAACGAGGCCTTCTGATCCTGGGATGCAAGGCACTTTCGCTTTGATCATAGTCTCTTTTGCCGTGACTTTATCTCCCATGAGACGCATTTGTTCAGCGGTCGGCCCGATAAATTTAATGCCGTACTCCGTGCAGATCTCTGCAAAATCAGCATTTTCAGCCAAAAAACCATAGCCCGGATGAATTGCATCCGCATTCGTAATCTCGACCGCCGCCATGATCTTGGGAATATTCAGGTAGGAAAGATTGCTTTGAGCCGGACCGATGCATACTGCTTCGTCTGCAAATCGTACATGCAGGCTTTCTTTATCGGCTGTCGAATAAACAGCGACCGTTTTAATTCCCATTTCTTTGCAGGTACGAATGACTCGCAGTGCAATTTCACCCCGGTTTGCTATTAATATTTTATTGAACATGTCGGATTGAATTCGTTGATTACTGAAATAAACTCACCAGCCATCCACCGTACGCCGGCCGGCATCATAGATCTCGGCTTCGGGCGCTATCCATTGGGATCAATCAGGAACAACACCTGGTCGTATTCTACAGGTGCCGCATCCTCAGAAACGATCTTAACAATCTTCCCGCTAATCTCTGATTCGATCTCATTAAACAATTTCATAGCTTCTACGATGCATACCACATCTCCTTTCTCGATCTGGTCCCCCACTTTGATAAATGGCGGCTTATCCGGGGACGGACTCCGGTAAAATGTACCCACCATGGGTGATTTGATTTCAAGAAGTTGACTGTCTTTATCTTGCTCTGGATCTTTATCCGAACCAGCAGGTGCATTGCTCGCTGCAGTGTTTGCCGGAGCGGGTGCCTCAGCAGGTGCTTCCTGGATTCCAGCGGGCAGGTTTTGATTGCCCGGCAATTGGATGATTTGGTTGCTTTCCTTGGATTTTTTCTGGTATTTATCTGTTTTGATGGACAATTCAAAATCTCCATCTTTGATTTTAAATTCTGACAAGTGTGAATCACTGATCAGTTTAAGCAATTCGGTGATTTCTTTATAGTTCATGCTGTTACTGTTTTACGCGTTCAATATAATTTCCCGTTTCCGTTTCAATTTTCACGACATCGGATTGATTGATAAATAATGGCACTCGGATCTCTGCGCCGGTTTCTACGGTCGCAGGTTTTTGCGCATTGGTCGCCGTATCACCCCGTACACCGGGTTCGGTATAGGTCACCTCCAACTCAACATACTGAGGCAACTCCACCACAAGCGGTCTTTCTTCCTCTGAATGAAAAAGAATCTCTACTTGCTCTGATTCTTTCATAAATTCCGGATGGTCAACCATTTCTTTGTTTACCGCGACTTGCTCGTACGTTTCATTATTCATAAAGTGAAACGCGTACTCATCACTATAAAGGTACTGAAAATTTCTTCGCTCTACGCGAACCGGATCAATGCTGTGTCCGGCTGCAAAAGTATGGTCCAATATTTTACCTGAGGTAATGCTTTTGAGCTTGGTCCGTACAAATGCGTTTCCCTTTCCGGGTTTTACATGCTGAAAATCAATAACATGATACAAATCATTGTTGAAATTTATGCAAAGTCCTTTGCGGATATCAGATGTGTTTGCCATAAGTAAGTTATCTCTACATTTGATTTACAAAATAATAAATTAATGGGAATCATACGCCCAGGTCAGATAAATCGTCCCCCAGGTAAAACCTCCGCCAAAAGCAGTCAGGATTATTTGGTCACCCTTTTTGAGTTTTTTCTCATAATCCCACAGGCAGAGTGGAATAGTCGCAGCGGTCGTATTGCCGTATCGATCAATGTTGATCATAACTTTTTCCTTGGGCACTTCCAGAAAATCAGACAACGAATTGATAATCCGCATATTTGCCTGATGAGGAACTACCCAATCCAAATCATCTGCTGTGATGTTCTGTTTTTTAAGTACCTCCAGCGTGGCTTCCTTCATTCCTTTCACCGCTGCTTTGAAAACCGGACGGCCTTCCTGAAAAATATAATGCTGCTTGTTGTCCACGGTTTCATGTGAAGCCGGACGCAGCGAACCGCCACCCTTCATATACAAGTATTCTGCGCCGGCACCGTCACCCCGCAATACCGCATCTTCAAACCCTTCTCCGTTCTCACTCCGGCCGACCAATACACAACCTGCACCATCTCCAAAAATGATACATGTGGTTCGATCTGTATAGTCTACGATGGAGGACATCATGTCGACTCCGATCACCAGAATGTTCTCGTATGCGCCGCTCTCGACCATCCGTGCCGCAGTATTAAAGGCAAATAAAAATCCTGAACAAGCCGCACTCAAATCAAATCCGAAAGCGCGCTCCGCACCAATCGCGGTAGCAACTGAATTGGCGGTATCTGGAAATATCATATCGGGTGTTACCGTCGCACAGATCACCAGATCAATATCCCGGGGATCCATATTCGTTTTTTGAAGCAGGTCTTTGGCCGCTTGCTCCGCCATAAAACCCGACGCTTTCCCCTCTTCTTTCAGGATACGTCGTTCGACAATTCCGGTTCGGGTTCGGATCCATTCATCCGAAGTATCGACCATTTTCTCCAAATCCTGATTTGTCAACTTAGTTTCCGGCACATATCCCCCCACACCCTTGATTGCCGCCTTGTATAAAGCCATGTTTTATTGTTTCTTTAACGTAATCCGGCTGCAAGGTAAAAAATTTCATGCATACATTTCCATATTTATTATCCAGATCTGATCCGAAAACCTGATCCTGATCTTCTTTGATGTGAACATAATCATTTGTATACATGTGTATACTTTTGTATTACAGTTACTAACGAATAGAAATTTGAAATTGCTTTTGGATTGAATCCCTTTTCCCTTAAATTTTCAAACCTTTGTACTAAAGCGATCATCTCCTCGTTTTTTACATAGTTTATATGCAACTTCGAACCTATTTCGCAAAAATATTAATCCCGATAAACCACCTATGAGGCTATTCAGTTTATTGATATTTACCTGGTTTTGTGCTACTCATTCTTTGTCCGCACAAGCTCCTTTGGAGATATCTATGCCAGATACGACCACGGCGCGGGGAGCACAAATATGTATTCCGCTGACCGTGAATCAATTTAATAATGTGGGTACTTTCTCTTTTGTCATGCGCTGGAATCCTGGAGTTATAGATTTCGACACCTTAAATTTCAAGAACCCTGTACTGAGTACCGGAGGGAGTAATCTCGCAATGAATAAAGACCTCAGCAATGAAGGAGTCCTTGTATTTTCCTGGTTTGCAAATAATTTGGCCCCCATCCAGATTCCCGATGACTCAACATTCCTGGAGGTTTGTTTTGAAGCAATCGGACAGATAGGTGATTCGACAAATCTCACCGTGGGATCTTATAAGGAGACAGATATTAGCTTTACAGATACTTCTTCACTGTCCGATCCCAATATTAACTTTACTATATCGGACGGCAGCATAACCGTTGTTCCGACAGGAAATCTGGATTTTAATTATTCAGCCTGCGAATCGGGCAGTGGTTTTGAGATGAATGTGGAAGTTTTTAGCGGAACGGAACCCTACAGCTACACCTTGACCGGTGCAGCAACAGGTGATGCGAGTGGTCTGTCCACCCCATTTGACATCACCGGGCTCAGCGCCGGCGATTACACCCTGGTAATCACCGATGCCGACGGTCAAAGTGTCTCTAAAGACATTACGCTTCAAAATAACAATGTTAACCCCCAGGTAAGTGGAGTTCCCAATACCTGCAGTACCAGTAATCCGAATGGAATGGTCTACCTGGCCGCACCGCTGCCCGGCAACCACCAGATTCAATGGACCTATGACAATGAAAACTACTACAATGTCGACACACTGAAAAATTTGAGCGGCGGGGAAGTCCGCTTATTCATTACCGATGAAAACAACTGTGAGCAAGCAGCCGGGACCTATACCGTGGAAGACCTGGGCTTGCAAGCCACCGCGACCGTGCTTACTCCACCGAGCTGTTCAGGCGCACCAGGTTCCGTCCAAATAGACATTTTGGGTGGCACACCTCCTTATGATATTTACAATGGAGGCAATTCGGTCAACGTCTCATCGTCCAGCATCACTTTAGATCTCTACAGTACCTCAGAAACCTTTAATATACGAGATGGCAGTGGTGGGTCATGTGCTGAGAATTTAACCGTTACCTCAACACCTGTGGGAGGTGATCAATTCACCCTGAGTGAAGAAACCATCAATAACATCGACTGTGAAAATCTCGATACCCCGGGTTTGCAATACCGCGGAACGGTGACCAACAGCAGCGGATCGGGCAATCCATTTGCACGGGCTGATCTATTCTTTGCCGATGATACACCGGTCAATGGTATATACTACATTGCAAATGCGTCGACCGGGCTTTTGAGAGCATTTGACCTGGATGCGGGAGAGTACTACTGGGCGATTGAGGGCGAGTGCACCGACACCACCTTTCGCTTTACTATCGAAGATCTGACCACGACGCCCCCCAGCGTCGATGCCACAATCACGCCGATCGGGTGCGGAACGGGATCGGAGCTGGGTGCCATCAGCCTGACGGTCTTTCCTACCGGCAACGGTTACACCTACGAGTGGAGCACGGGCGATTCCACGGCCGCCGTCACCGATCTGGATACCGGTCGGTATACCGTCACGGTGACCGATACCTTATCGAAATGCAGCTTGACGGAAACATACAACATCCAAGCAGGCGTCATCTTCACCAAAACGGAAGGAACCCTTCCGTGCGATGCAGATACCATGATCAACGTCGGCGTGACCATCCGAAGTGACTATCAGTCCATTCTCTGGGACAGCGGTGAAAACACGGAAATCATTACGGTCAGTCAACCCGGCTATTATCCATTTACCATTACTCCGGAGGATCCGGCGTGCACCCCGCTGCGGGACTCCATCTACGTGGCCTCGGAGGCGGGTGGAGTTATGGTACTAGGATTAAACCCCGTACTCATTGACAATTGTTTTAATCCTGAAGCTATTATGGTTGCTCACACCAATCCACACCCTGACAGTTTGGGCTTTTCATGGGATAATGGTCCCATTACAGTAGGTTTAAATGATATGCGGTTCTTTGGCGACGAAGAACATAATCTCAAAATATTCAAAGGAGAGTGCGTTGCTATCGACACCAATTTTCGCTTTGAGTTTAACAATGTCATTATAATTGATTCAACTATTCAAAATATCGATTGCCATGGAAATGAAAATGGTGAGATTTACGTATCTGCCAGAAAAGTAGGAGGAGGTAATTTTGGCTTTCTTTATGAATTCAATAACTCTGGTCAAGATGAACCATTGATTGCAAAAAGAAATCTTCAACCCGGATCTTATTCAGTAAGAATAAAAGATCAATCACCTGTCACCGCCAACAAATGTCCTGATTATAATAAGTCTTTCACTATCACAGAACCTGAACCTTTTACGGTTACCGTGGACAGCAGTCAGGTGACCCTTCCCTCTTGCTATGGGGACAGCGATGGAAGTCTTTTACTGGTCTCCACCGGAGGAAATCCGGGCACCAAAGAAATCCGGTACAATTTCAGCGGCGGGGCCAAACGAACAAATGATCTCTTTCTGGACAGTTTAAAAGCCAGCAACTATCAGATCCGGGTCGAGGATTCTCTGGGGTGTGTGGCGAATACCACCTATATGCTGGAACAGCCCGAACCGGTTAATTTCACAATACCGCCCATAGAAGAACCAGAATGCGCCGGCTATACGACCACAGTCACCATTTCCAATGCCACCGGCGGAACCGGCATGGACTATCAATATTCTGTCGATGGCGGAGTTCCTGTACCCCTGGGTGATCCTTTGGATATCCTGGCCGGCACGCACGACATTACGGTGTTCGACGGGAACCTCTGCAATGTGACCAATGCGGTCACGATCCGGGAACCCGCCCCAATCATTGTCGACTTTAATCAGCCGGACACGCTTCAGGTCTCCTTGGGCGAAAACACCGACATCTCTGCTCAAATTACAGCGGACAACCCCATCGACGATTACATCTGGACACCGGTATCAGCAGATTCTCTGAGTTCAGACAACACCTTGACTTTCACCGCCGTCGACAATGTCGTTATAGGCCTGGAAGTCATCGACTCCAGAGGCTGCGTGGGAAGCAACGAAATTTTTGTTCTGGTTCGTAAAAGGCGGGACGTGGGTATCCCCAATGCGTTTTCACCCAACGGTGATGGTCACAATGATTTACTGACCATTATCCCGGGACCTTCTGTACGGTCGATTAAGAAGTTTCAAATCTATGACCGCTGGGGGAATCTTATGTGGGAAGAATCTGATATATCGCCCGCGCAGGCACAGATCACAGGATGGGATGGCACCTCCGCCGGTCAACCGGTTACTTTTGATGTCTATGTGGCGCTGGTCAAAGTGGAATACATCGACGGGCAGGTCATCCAGCGCATCACCGATGTCACCCTGATCAAATAGTTGGAGAGGACGTATGGGGAAATGATCGAGGGAAATCCGGTGCCGAAGCCTGGCGAGGGGGCGAGAAGGCTTACACCTGTCCAGCCCACGTTCATCAGGCCTCAAACTCCAATCAGCTTGATCCCATCAGGATCAGACTATTGCTTCGATTTATAAATTTAGTACGGTATTTATGAATTGGAGCACGAGCACTCAGTTCATAAATATTATAAATAATCCAGGCGCTTCCAGATCGTTTCACGCCTGTCTGCCGGCAATTAAAGACAAAAATTATAGCCAGGCAGGCTCACGAATCGCCTAACTCAATCTGCGATTCGTGAGCCCGTAAGGTATCTGAAAGCCCAATTAATTAAACATATAGAACTATGAAACACACCACTGGTGCGCCGAATCATAAGTAATGTATAGGTATTATCTAGCGCTTCCATCCCTAGCTTGTACCTCTTTAGCGCAAATAAAAAGCTCTATTTGAGTTTGATTCAATAGACCTCGGAGAGGTCATAACTGTATTAGCAGATGGTTTAGCAGTATTCTTCGACTTCCGAGAAGTCGCAATGTCTAAGGATACATTACGACCTCGCTGAGGTCGATATTTGACAATAACCGGTGCTAATATACTTGGACCTGCGCTGCAGGTCTTCTTATAATCTACATTTACGCACCCAAACTTGTGAGGGATGGAAGCGCTTAATATAATGCATACAATTTCTGACTTGCAGCAGTAGTGCTGCCAAATCATAAGTAAAAGAAACTATTGAAGAAATTATTTTTTGACATAATGAAGAATGACCGAGAGAAGTTCCAAGGTATTGGAACCTAAGATCCTGTGGGTTATGATGCATATTAAGAGTGCATCAATTGCTTAAATTCCAAAACATCCTAAGCGCTGTTCGCAGGAGCTCACAGTTCCTTCAACAAAGGACGAATGACGACCATTGGTCTCGGCCGAACCACTGCTTTCAGTCATCCCAATTTTGGGTGACGTTTGACTTTTGCGGGCTAAAGTTCCTTCCACCCAATTTTTTCCAATAATATGTTTACATTTGATCTGCCATTTGAATCACTCAAAGAGGCGAGGGGAAAACCTCAGTGTGATTTACCGCGCTGAAATATTCAAAGACTGCGCAAACAAAGTGTCAACGAATGTTAATTTCAGTGTTCACATATTACATTTAAACATAATGTATTAATTTAGCCCCATGGTCAATTTTACAAAAATCCCAGGCTATATTCTGATGAGCTTTTTCTTCGTCAGCATCCTATCGTGTTCGTTTCAAAAGAAGACAAATAAAATGGAGTTTGATACGGTCAATCCCGCGCGATATGACATCGTTCAAGATGCACGGAATGCACTTGGAGCTGGGTATCGGTATGGAGGAACCGGGAAAAACAAATATGATTGTTCCGGATTGGTCTTGACACTTTTTGCTGAACAAGATATTCAACTGCCCCGATCAGCCAGTGGAATGATCCGGTACGGCGAAAAAATAAACAAGGATGAATTACTTCCCGGTGATCTGGTATTTTTTCGTCATGGAAAACGAATTGATCACGTGGCGGTCGTATCCCGCATGGGCCCCGCGAAAACATGGATGATTCACAGTACGACCTCCCGAGGGGTTATCGAAGAAGTTCTGGAAGACTCTTCGTATTGGTCGCGGCGTGTTGCTCAATATCGTCGGGTGATTCCGTGATAGTATGAAAAGGGTACTTCACGACATCGGTTTAAGTGCACGGAATCATACGTAATGTATGCTATTCAACAGATTATTTTTTGACAAATCGAAGAATGACCGAGAGAAGTTCCATGGTAGTAGAACCAATGATCCTGCGGATCTTTAACGAGGGACCGCAAAATCCCTCTTGCGGTGGATTGGGAGCTCTGTAAGGATCATAAAGTTTGGTCAATAACCGGCAACGATTTTAAATTGGTTCCAGTTTTTATGGATATTCCCAAGTAGTACAATCCATGGATCAAATTTTGAAAATAAGGCACGATAGCCTTGAATAATACCATTTGAATTCATAATTGCCGCATATATTCCAAAATCTTATACAGCATGATCAAGTACAAATGGTATAATTTATCATGTGGATCCCGTACGGGCGCCATGATAGATTCTATTTCATGTCCACTTCGGGTCGTTCGTCGCGATTCAACAACTCCCAGGCTGTGCCAAAAATCAACTGACCGATGGTGCGCATTTTTCCGAACTCGATTTTCTCAATGGTATCCGTCGATTTGTGGTAATCTTCATGGACGCCGGTAAAATAGAAAATAACCGGAATATCATTTTTAGCAAAGTTGTAATGATCGGACCGGTAATAAAAGCGATTGGGGTCCGCTTCATCATTGTAAGTATAATCCAGCTCCAGGTTGGTCAGCGATTGATTGACCTCTTCATTGATCGCATGAAGATCACTGCTCAGCTTATCCGATCCAATAATGTAGGTATAGAAGGGGTTATCCTGATGCGCCTCATCCCGTCGGCCTATCATATCCACGTTGAGATTGGTTATGGTGGAAGACAGCGGATACAGCGGGTGATCCGTGTAATAGGCAGAACCTAATAATCCTTTTTCTTCAGCATTTGCAAATAAAATCAATAAGGATCGACGGGGTTCATTTCCCGGTTCCTGGGCCAATTCACTGATGACCCGTGCAATCTCCAGTATGGTCGAAGTGCCCGATCCATCATCGTCGGCTCCATTGTAGATCTGATCTCCACGCACACCCAGGTGGTCCAGGTGTGCAGACATCACGAGTAATTCGTGACGTAATTCAGGATCTTTTCCGGGTAAAATGCCGACTACGTTGGGGACATATTCATATTCTGTCCGTTTATGCAATGCGATAGCAAAATCAGTGCGGATCACCACGGGATCTTTTTCCACACGGGGTGAGCTGTATTTTTCACGATCATATTCAGCGATATCACCAGCATAGTCATCCATCAGCTGCGCCGCTACACGTGGTGAAATATACACCACATTGGTTCGTTTGGATTGCGGTAACCGGGTCGTAATGGTAGGTGCAGACAAAATTTGCCGATAGCGTCGAAGTCGTTCATTGTATCGATCCGTAATCACTAGTATGAGTCGTACCCCGGCTTTACGAGCCGCTTTCAGCTTATTTTCTTCCAAACCGGACGTTTTCAATTCACTGTTCCCCGGTCTTCCCTCTTTGATGATCACAATTCGGTTGGCCAGGTCACCTTCCTGAAAATCATCGTAGGACTCGGAGTTCATTCCGTACCCCAGGTACACGATTTCTTTACTGGTGAAGGCAGGCAAATTGGGATTTTGGGAGGGCAGGGCATAGAAATCAGTGAGATACCGATAGGGTCTATCGTCGATCGTCATCGATATATCCTGCCACACTTGCTTGTACAACGGAAAATATTGAAAGTAATCGGAGGTTCTCACTGGCGTCTCATAACCAAAAAGCTCAAGTTGACCAGCGAGGTACTTCGCGGCTTTCAGGTTACCGGGATGTCCCGCTTCCCGACCTTCCATGTCATCTGCGGATAAAATCTCCAGATGCTTGCGTATATTCTCCTCAGACAGCCGATCTGCATAGGTACTCAATTTCATAAAATCGGTCCCTACCTTTTGCGCGGTCAGCGAAAAAGATGTCCCCATAAAAACAAGCAGAAGTATCGCGTGTATGGTCCTTTTCATGGTATTATAATTATTACGTTTTCCCCATTTTTCGTCTTCCTACAAGTTAAATCGGGAAAGATCTGCAAATCCGCCCAGTTTTGAATGTAGTTTTTCGACCAGATCGGGATCTTTCGTCTGCACGACAAGATTCGCCAATCCGGGAATACGGCTGTCCCATTGTTCTTTCTGCGCACCGAATCCGGCATTGAGTGCAGATTGACTGATGGAGCGGTAAAACACCATTTGTTCGGCAAACCGATCGATTATTTTGTCGAGGAGTGGAATCATTTGTTCCGGAACTCCGAGTTGGTTATAATACTGAACAAATACCAGGGTCTCACCATCATACGGGAAGTTGAAATCCGGGAATACCGCAAAATACTTATCGATCAGATCGATCCCGATTTGCTGATAATGCTGCCGTTCTTCCTCCGTACCCGCGGAATTCATCTTGGCCACGGCATCGCTGGCGCCCGAGCCAAACATATTCTTCAGTGCCATGATCGTTCCCCGGAATCCATCCGCTACAGTCTGATCGTATTTGTCCAGGCCACCCCATCGAAAATCATTCATGATGTGATCGTGAAGCACCTCGAGATTGACCATATTCTGGCCCTGCACCGGAACCAATCGCTGTCCCAACCCTTCGAGGCGCAGGTATTTCTGCAATCCGTACAACTGATCCTTCGGTGCTGTAAGTGACCAATAAATGGGGCGTTCCTGCCAGTTGCTTGCGATAATATCCAACACAGCGAGCTGACCTTTATTGATAAAATTCCTGGATCCATCGATCGTACCGGTCATGCGGGAAACAATTCGTCCACTATCGGCTGGCAGTGTCATTTTTTCCATGCTCGGGTCGTTTCGGTCCACCTCTATATAAAATTGGTTGGAGGGCAGGAAGCTTTCAAATTCCCGGCCACCTGATGCCGGTGTCGGGTTATCTGCTGCTGCAAAATCAATGATTTGTTTCAATGGCATCGTATTTCCCTCCCTGTATGGAAGATTGTTGCGCTTTGATCCACGGAACTGATCCCGGGTAAAGGTGAACTTAATGGGTGGAGAATCATTCAGTTTTCGCCGAAGTCCATCGATGTACCAGTCCACCGGAATCAAGCTAAGGTTCACCACGCGAACATCGGTGCGGATGCCTTCGACCTCCTGGGCATACCAGAGTGGATAGGTATCATTATCTCCATAGGTGAATATAATAGCATTTTCTGCACAGCTCTCCAGAAAATTATTGGCTGAATCTCTGGCACCATGCAGGTTACGTCGATTGTGATCATTGTAATTATTAAATGCCATCAAAGCCGGTGCGATCAGCACAACGACTCCGGCAATAACCGCCGGTGATACGCCCTTCATCCGTTCCGCCAAACGCTCATAAATGGCAGGAACTGCCATGCCCATCCAAATCGCAAAAGCAAAAAATGACCCCACCAGCACGTAATCCCGTTCCCGGGGTTCAATCGGCGGCTGATTGGAATAGACTATAATGCCTATACCGGTGATGACAAAAAAGGCCAACATGGTGACCCATTCCCGTCTACGGCGGGAATATTGCCAGAAGAAACCAATCAAACCAAAAATAAGCGGTAAATAAAAATAAAAATTCCGGTTCTCATCGGCCTTCACCCAGTCCGGATCTTTACTGTAATCATAAAAACCCATTTTGGTGATCTTATCAATAAAAGGGATTCCCGACACCCAGTGCCCCTCGGTCCAGTTCCAGGGAACATATCCTTGATTGCCATCATGTCGTCCGGTAAAGTTCCACATAAAATAACGGATATACATCCAGCCCACCTGGTACTGTATAAAAAAGTTAATGTTATCCCCCAGCGTCGGTGAACCATTCTGCCTTTTCATCCAATGCGCCCGGTAACGGGGAACATCTTTGGGTTGCCCCGAAGACATTCGCGGGAACAACACCTCATCCTGATCCCGGTACTTCACGTTGGCCTTTTGATTCGTGATTTCATAGCGATCTCCTACCCGCCCATAGCGGTCTTTAAACTCAATATCTATCGGATCTTTATCAAACTGAGGCCCTTTCAGAATTGCCCGTTCACCATACTGTTCCCGGTTTATGTAAGGAATAAGTGAAAACACATTGTCCGGGTTGTTCATATTAATCGGTGGTTCAGCGCCTGCACGTAGTACCACGACCATGATGGTACTGTACCCGATGATGACCAGCATCAACGCAATCAGTGCGCGTTCGATCACATATTTTTGATTTTTCCACGCATATCTCAAGCCGAAATAAAACCCGGCTATGAGTAACAACACCAAGGGAATCAATCCACTTTGAATCGGCATACCCAGGGAGTTGACGGTAAATAATTCAAATTTGGACCACAACAGCGGCAGTCCAACAATGACTCCTTTTTGAATAATCACCAGACTGATCAGCCCAAGGACAGACGCCACAAGAAAACCTTTGACTGAAGGTCTATCTGACTTTTTATAGTAATAAAAGAGCGCCATAGACGGAATGGCAAGTACCGATAGTAGGTGCACCCCGATCGATAAACCAATGGCGTAAAAGGCCAATAACAACCAACGATCATTGCCCTTGGACTCCGGCAAGGTGTACCACTTTACTGTCGCCCAGAGGGTCAGCATGGTAAAAAATGTAGACAGAGCATACACTTCGCCCTCGACCGCAGAAAACCATACCGATGTGGCGAAAGCGCTGGCAAATCCCGCCACAACCCCGCCCAGTATCAGCGCCAGATCCTGTCCGAAAGTGGTGGATTCATGGCGCCCGACCAACGCATGCCGGCTCAACCGGATGCAAATCCATACGGCAAACATGGCAGCGACCGATGTCGAGAAGGCCGAAAGCAGATTAACGGCAAATGCCGGTGCAGAAGGTGAAGACGAAAACAGCTCTCCAAATAAAGTAAAGATCCGTCCAATCAGCAGAAACAGGGGCGCACCAGGCGGGTGGACGACCTGAAGTTTGTAAGCACCTGCAATAAATTCTCCGACATCCCACAGGGAACCGGTTCGTTCCGTGGTGGCCGCGAAAACGATAAATGTGATCACAAATACAGCCCATCCGGCAATATTCTTTAATTGGTTGTATCGGTTGTTCATGAATATAATGTCAATTTAGGCTCAAAAATACTAAAATTGTCCGCTCAGCGTAATTTTTCCACCGTATATCACGCCGAAAATAATCATTATTATTAAACATAATGAGCCGTCTTTTATTGGATTGTCGTACATTTGTTTTCAAAGCACTAAGTTTCGAAATATGTTTCAATGGTTATTTATCGGTCTGGTGATATGGTACTTTTATAACCGGTTCAAAAAAAGAAACGAGCGTCGTTACCGACAAGACCATCGGTATATAAGAGACGATGACTTCAATCACCAGCGACGTCAACCACCGCCGAGAGCGCAAGAAGAGGACGACTACATCGACTATGAAGAGGTCAAATAATATGCTCACAAAGATCGAGCTGTTGTACGCGGACAAGTATTGTATAGCCGTACACAAACACCCCGGAATTCCTTGTCAGACACAAAACCTCAAGCCACCCTATCCACTGGATCAATCGCTGGGGAACTACCTCAATGAATCTGTAAAGATATGGACCCGGATCGACCAGCCAGTTAGCGGTCTTGTTCTTTTCTATCGGGAAAACCCCAAAAAGTCTTTTTTGCACTTTAAGATCAAAAGCAAAACCTATCTGGGTCTGGTCGAAGGACATCCGCCCCAGGAGGTGGGCCAATCCCAGACTTTGGTTTCCTCTTTACGCCGCGATGGAAAAAGAAATAAATCAATCCCTGACCCAGAGCACGGGAAACGGGCTGAATTGAGCTATACCGTATTAAAAAAGCTCGATCGATACACTTTATTAAAAATCAGACCTGACACTGGCCGGTTTCACCAAATCAGACAACAACTCGCCCAGGTGGGTTTCCCCATTAAAGGAGATGTAAAATACGGCGCCCGGCGCAAAAACCGGGATCGGTCCATTCATCTGCATGCTTTAGAATATGTCATTCAGTACCAAGATGAGCCACCGGTAAGAATTTTCGATCATGCTTTACCGGACGACAACCTGTGGAATCTGGCAAAATCCCAAATAAAGTCCGGGGTTGCAGCTATTGCCAATTCTGATAATTACACAACAAAAAACGATCTTCATCTATGAGTCAACCAGAACGAACCAACATTGAAAAATTGGGCGAATTCGGTCTCATCGACCACCTGACCAAAAACTTTGACATTGATCCGGTTTTCACCCGTTATGGCGTAGGAGATGATGCGGCCATTCTCAAAAATACCGCCGACAGCACGGTCGTATCCACCGATATGTTAGTCGAAGGGATCCATTTTGACCTGATGTATCACCCCTTGAAGCATTTGGGATACAAAGCGGTCGTGGTCAATCTGTCTGACATTTACGCCATGAATGCCCGACCGCACCAGATCACTGTTTCGGTGGCTATCTCCAACCGATTTAGCGTAGAAGCCATGGATGAACTTTATGCAGGAATACAAAAAGCCTGTGAATTCTATCACGTGGATTTGGTCGGTGGCGACACCACCACATCCAAAAGTGGTCTGATCATTAGTGTCACCGCACTGGGTCAAGCATCTTCTGATAAAATAACGTATCGAAATGGAGCATCACCCGGTGATCTACTGGTAACCACCGGCGATTTGGGTGGGGCCTACATCGGCCTGCAACTATTGGAACGAGAGAAAAAAGTGTTTATGGAAAATCCCGATATAAAGCCAGATTTGGAAGATCAGGATTATCTGGTCGGCCGACTTCTTAAACCAGAGGCACGGAAAGATATCATAGAAGAATTTGAGAAAAAACAGATCACCCCGACATCGATGATCGATATTAGTGACGGTCTGGCGTCCGAACTATTCCACCTCTGCGATCAGTCCGGTGTGCATGGATTTATCGAAGAAGACATGATTCCCGTCGCACAGGAAACCAAGGAGATGGCCTTCAAATTTAATATAGACCCCACCATAGCAGCATTGAGCGGTGGAGAGGATTATGAATTGCTTTTCACCATTGATCCCGCAGATCGACCCAAGGTCCTTAAAATGGCTGACGCCACCATCATTGGCGAAATGACTCCAACGGGCGAAGGCATTGCTCTTCACAGCAAAGGAGGGAACATTCATCCTCTCAAAGCGCAGGGATGGCAACATTTTAATACGAAATAAAAACGTCGCAACCTGCTCCTCTTAATAATGTAATCAGATCAGGCGCAAGATCGATGCTTTTTTCACACATAAAATAAAACATACGCATTTTTTGCAGTATTCTGCCCCCTCTTCTGATTTATTTGATTATATTGCAATCGTAATGCTGGAAGTGCTCCATCCAGACGCTTCCATTTATTAATATTTTTACGTGCTAGACAAGGACGCAGCACCCCCGGTTTGTCTTCGATGAAATAAGCATCAGCACCAGGAGAAATGTGGAACGCATGCGTTCTGATCAATTTTTAATCTAAAAATTAACCCAATTATGAAATTACAAGAAAAACTGATTGAGCAGCTGCAGACGAAGTACAGCCGGGCTCAGCTGGTCAAAGACTTTGTCTCTTTGCTGGACATTTCCCAAAGTGCCGCATACAACAAAGTAAACTGCACCAGTGAACTCACACTGAGTGAGTATGGCAAAATATCCACTGAATACAGAGCACATACTTTTCAGATGGGCAGCATCATCACCACCGACTTCCCTTTTCTTTTGGAAGAAAATCATGATTTCTCCAAGCTAACACAGATTCTTATTGACGAATTTAGATTGTACATCAATGACTACAGTAAGCCTCAGGTACGGTATTGCACCAACCTGATTCCAATGCAACTGCTGTCTGATTACCCAAAACTATTTCAGTTCACGGTCTTCGTATGGATGGAAAACATTAACTCCCTTTTCAATCTCAATCACTATAAATACGATAAGATTGATTTTGATGAAACTTTTGAAGAAGAATACGAACAGTCGCAAAAGCTAACCAAACTTTTCCGGTATTGCGACTTCCACACCTACTTGTCACCCAATATTTTTGAGACCTACTTCAAGTTAATTGAGTACCATCTGGAACTCGACACCATTACGCTGGAACAAGTCATGGAACTGAAAGACGAAATGGCGGTGTTTCTCGACGAATTTGAACACCTGTGTCAGAACAAGGAAACGCCGAATAACTTTTACATTCACGAACTAACCGTGAGTTCAGTTCTCTTCCAGGTATCGGATAAACATACTTACTTGTACCAGAATTCACCCATCTACTTCCGCATAGATAATAATACGTACAACGAATACACGAAAAACTGGCTGGATCAGATTGAAAGCCGTTCCATCCCGATATCCAATATTAATGAAAAAGTACGTCGCGGGATCTTCAAGAACATGAAGAACTCCTCAGAGCGATTTTTCAAAAAAGTGGAACTACTACACGAACATTAATCGTTTACAACAAGAACTGATTGACAACAGCGCCCTGCCTCCACAAAGACAGGGCGCTTTTTTTGGGATTGATTGCCGAGCGACCGACCTGGGTTTTAACCCGCTATATTCACCACGTCAATGTGTTATGACTTATAATACACAGTGCATCAATTGCTTAACTCCCAAAATTGGGCATATTACATAGCCCAATATTGGGTGACGTTTGACTATTGCGGATTACTCCTGGTAATAATGGCGAAAAGAATCGAAGGAATTTCTGAATACATGCGTCAATTATGAGTGCTATAGAAGTAAACCATCCAAATTCAAAACGGGAGTCGTGTGCAGAAACGGTTGCACACGCTGCTGTATTAACATGATGTGATGATAATTTTATTTTATGGAAGGATGCTTCCTAAATCGAGCACGGATGTATTTGATTTTCTTTCCTGCCGCCAGATGCTGCTGTTCATAATACGTCCGAATACTCAACTCCACCGAACGTTCTACCTGATCGATATCAGCGCTGGACGTCACCATTTCAAAATGGGGATGCCGACTGATCGACTCCAGAGAATACTCATACAATTCATCACTGTCTGTTTTCAAATGAATCAAAGCGCCATCTTTAAGAACTTCTTTGTACCGGTCGAGAAATTCCGATGAAGTCAGACGTCGATTACTATCTCGAAGTCTAAGAAACGGATCGGGGAAAATGATCCAGATTTCGGCCACCTCATCCGGAGCAAAATAAGTGCTGAGGAATTCGATCCGGCTCCGCAAGAAACCAGCATTATCTAGATTTTCTCGAATAGCCTGGCGGGCACCCTTCCAAATGCGGTTCCCTTTTATATCAACTCCGACAAAATTCCGTCCGGGAAAAAGCCGGGCCAGACCAACGGTGTACTCTCCTTTACCACAGGCTAATTCCAGGCTGATCGGCCGATCCTCATCAAAAAAGTCCGTGCCCCACTTCCCTTTGATATACACTTTGGTTTCCGCATCAGCATTTAAGTACCCATTCTCAAATGTAAATGCTTCCAAAACATTGGGAAATGAGGTTATCTCTGCAAATTTCTTTAATTTTCCTTTGCCCGACATGAATTATTGTACTTGGAATAAAAATTCGGAAAGATAAGCATAAGTTCTCTAATTCCTATCCTGCAAGAATGACGGCTAAGCAGTATTTCTTATGCCACGGGAGTCAGATCAATGTCAAAGCATTGATCTGCCATGTCATAAGGTATGGAATAACTACCTGCTCCCACAAAATTACTGAAATCAAAAGTCAATCCCACCCGGATGGATAAACAAACCTCTTCCCCGCGCGCTTAATCCACTGATATTCAATTCATGGAACACTATAACAAGATGTGGTGTTTAATAACCCGGACTGATTCATTGATACTTCTTATATTTGCAGAAATAAATAGGAATAAAATCATGCAGCAGATAAAATATTTGGTCATTACAGCGCTTCTTTTCCTATCCGCGTTGGTATCCAGCCAAGCACAAAACATCTCTTTTGGATTCAAAGCCGGATTATCCAATGTATCCATAGACGGTCCACTGGAGTCCACTAGTTCGGGAATGGAACTTGAATCATACAAAGCAAACCGGGCTTTTATCCTGTCTCTTTTGCTCAATGTCAATCTTACGGACGAATTCACCCTGCTCACGGAATTTATGTACAATCAAAAAGGATACAATTACAGCTACAAAGGGCCTTCATATGCCATTTTGCGCACGCCCGACACCAAATACACATTCTCCGGAAATCGGGACATGTCGATCAATATCAGCAATACCTATTTTCAAATTCCGGTATCACTTTCCTATAAACTTTTTAACCGAATTCAACTACAAGGGGGCGCATACGGCAGCCTATTGGTCTCATCAACGGGAGCCGGTCGGGTGATATACTCAGAGCTAGCGGAAGTAATCGGTGAAGTCGAACAAACGCTGAATTATAATTACCGGTCCAATAAACCAGGAGGGGTTGCACCGGCGAATCAACAAATCCGAATTAACAATGAACCCGAGCTCATTGCATCGCAGGTCAATGCTTACCATGATTTTGAAGAAAAAGACAAAGGTCTTTTCCGGACGTTTGACGCCGGGCTGCATGCGGGACTGAACTTGTTTATCAATCAAAGCCTTTTCGTAGGAGCCAGATACAGTCATGGACTTATGGACATCACACGCAATTCTGTCGACCACTCCTATCAGGGCCTGGATCAGGGGAAACTTCGTTTTTCTGATGACGACGACCGGTACTCAGCCTGGGAATTCACTATCGGGTTTTCGTTCTAGCTTTGTACATTTTTATAATTAAAATGTAACGAAGAAAATGATGCGATTCAGAATCTAATCCGACATCTCTGAGATGTTTTACCTGCAAGGATTCTGACCCAGTCAGGGTCAGATTAGGTTAGATGTGAGTAAGAAAACCAATTTCGACCCAGTCCGGGTCGGATTAGATTGAACTCTGAGTCATTTAGGGACATATGAGTTGTTATTAGTTATTCTGCGCTTCCAGATCACTCCGATTCTCTCCATGCTCACGAATCGGAGGCTATAGCTGGCGATCCGTGAGTGCTGACCGGAGTGGAGCAATCTGGGAGCGCGAAATAATATCTACCCTTCTTATGTAATTCAGTACACTAGTGCCCCAAGAACTGTCAGATCTTTGGCTTAGCCTTTCGGCAACCGTATGGTAAAGGTCGTTCCCTCACCAACTACGCTACTTTTTACAAAAATTTTTCCCTGGTGATAATTCTCGATGATGCGACGAGCTAAGGAGAGCCCCAGCCCCCAGCCTCGCTGGCGAGTCGTGTACCCAGGTTCAAAAACGGTCTTCATATTAGCAGATGAAATTCCTTTACCGGTATCACTAATATCAATATTGACACACTCCCCGTCTTCACTGATTACTGTTGTGATTTTTCCTTTCCCTCCCATTGCATCCAGCGCATTTCGCATCAGGTTTTCCACGACCCAATTGATAAGATGTTTATTTACCCGGGCATAATGCACCTGGCCATTATTCGTCATCATTTTGAATTCGATTTTACGCGGCGCCCGCTTTTCCATATAAGCCATGGTATCCCGGATAAGTTCAGCTACATCCATTCGATCCAGACTGGGTTCTGCACCGATTTTAGAAAATCGGTCCGCGATGAGTTCCAGACGACTAACGTCATTTTCCAGTTCATCTATGATTTCCAATTGCTCTTCATTGACTTCCGTCATTTTAAGGTGCTCCAACCAGGCTATAATCGCCGATATCGGAGTTCCCAATTGGTGCGCTGTTTCGCGGGCCATGCCCACCCACACCCTGTTTTGCTCAGAAGTACGACTGCTGCTGAATCCCAGGTACCCAATAAATATATAGGTCGCCAATAATAAAAGAATAATCAAAGGCAACAGAGACAACAACTGGTACTCAAAGGGCGGGGCGTAATAGATCCGAAATACACCGACCTCAGACTTGACTGCTATGGGTTTGCGGTCCGAAGCTTCCATCTTTTCCAGTCGTTTTCGCAAATACCTGGAATTTCCCATCTGGGCTTCTGTATAATTGAGACTCATAATGATGGAGTCGCGTTCATCGACGATAATAATCGGAATATTCGTATTCCGTTGTAATACATCCGTCTCAAAATTTACATCCTTGTTGAGATCTTCCGGGTTTTGCACCATGCTCTGATACGCATCCGCAAAGTTGATCATGTTTATTTCCAGGACCTCTTTAAGACGACTACCCAGGTAAAAAGTATAGGAAATGGTGATAAGTACTATAAAAACGCCTGCCACTACCAGGTTCAGTTTCCATCTGTTCTTCCTTCTGTAAATATCCATCGACGGCGATTCGTTGCTATATTTTAACTAAACGATTGAATTTCGGACTTGTTATATTAACCCCAAAGGTTTGGTTTAATCGGACTTTAACGATCCAAACAAAACATTTCGGATATTTGTATCTTTGCATTTATATGAGAAAAACCATAGAACAACAGGAATTATTGGATATCCGAGATCTTTCTGTCGATGAAATTACAAATTATCTTGAAACTCACGACGAACCAGGGTACCGAGCCGCACAAATTTACCAGTGGTTGTGGAAATACGGTGTCACTTCCTTTGATGAAATGACCAATTTACCCAAAAAACTCCGGAACCAGCTTCAGAAGGATTTTGGAATTCTGACGATGACAGCAGATGTCGTACAAAAGAGTCTGGATGGAACGGTCAAATTCCGATTTGTCCTCAAAGATGGCCACAAGATTGAAAGTGTATTAATTCCTGTGCCGGGAGATAATCGGTATACGGTCTGCGTATCTTCGCAGGTGGGCTGCAGTCTCGCATGTGAGTTCTGTGCTACTGGTCAGATGAAGCGTGAACGAAACCTATCCGCTTCTGAAATCTACGAGCAGGTCTTCAAAGTGAATCAGCATTGCCAGGCACATTTTGGTCATCCGCTGACGAACATCGTTTATATGGGAATGGGTGAGCCTTTGCTTTCCTACCGAAATGTCAAACGGAGCATAGAACTTATCAATTCCGATGAAGGAATGAATATGGCGACCTGGCGCATTACCATCAGTACGGCCGGTATTGCCAAAATCATCCGAAAAATAGCCGATGATAATCTGCAATGCAAACTGGCTCTATCGCTCCATGCTGCATTGGATCACAAAAGGGATCTCATTATGCCGATCAACAAAAATGATAAGATCGAAGATTTGATGGAAGCATTGCAATACTACTATGACACGACCCGCCACAAAATCACCTACGAATACATCCTGTTTCACGAATTCAATGATACTGAAGAAGATGCAGATGCTTTGGCCAGATTATCCAGACAATTTCCGGTGACGGTTAATTTACTCGAATACAATCCGGTCGCGGGGGTGACACTCACAAAATCATCGGAAGAACGATTTGATTATTTCATAAAAATGATGGCGGACCGTCAGATTCCGGTCACGGTAAGACGCAGCCGGGGCAAAGATATTGATGCCGCTTGTGGTCAACTCGCCAATAAGAATTAATGACATACCGTACAATCATTCTGAAGCCCATACGTTTTAGAAAAAAATCGAACCACTTGAATTTAAAGTTGATTATATCCCTTTTCATATTCTTCATTTGCCTCTCGGTGTCATACGGTCAAAAAGGCATTGAAGCCGGGGGATGGATTGGACCCAGTGTCTATTTTGGAGATCTCAACCCCGACTATGATATTACACATCCGGGAATAGCCGGCGGGTTGATCGTAAAGTATGTGTTCAATGACCGGATTAATCTTAAATTTGGTGCGAACTACCTCTATGTCCATGGAGATGACCTGCGGTACGACAACAATTTTCAACAGCAGCGTGGTCTCAATTTTCGAAGCAACGTATGGGAATTGGGAAGTGAACTGGAGTTTAACTTTTTTGCTTTCAAACCCGGAGACCGTGAAAAATTCTTTACACCTTTTCTCAGTGCCGGGATCGGACTTTTCAAGTTTGAACCCAAAGCTACTTATCAGGGCATGACCAAAAAACTTCGGATGCTGGGCACGGAAGGGCAAAACATCGGCGAGGAATACGCATCCACCAAGTTTGCCGGTATCATTTCGGGCGGATTCAAATACGCCCTAAACAATCGATGGATTCTGTCTCTTACAGCGAGTACCCGCATACTGACCACTGACTACCTCGATGATGTCAGTACTACTTACCCGGATTTGCTGGTTATCGAATCACTTCGAAATGATCCGGATGCGGGATTGTTTTCTGATCCCACAGAAAACAGCTATGTCGGAAAACAACGGGGCGACAGCGTGAACAAAGACAGCTACAATTACATTGGTATTGGCGTAACTTATTTTTTTGGTGGCTTGCAATGCCCCGATATTTCAAAGTAAAAGACCATGATTACTCAAACACAACTCACCCTCCCTGCGTTGGGAAGAGGTTTTCACATCGTGACGGATGATATTGTAAAAGCGCTTCCCAATCTACCTGACCAGGGAATTCTGCATTTGTTTATGAAACACACCTCGGCTGGACTGTGCATTAATGAAAACGCAGATCCCACCGTTCTGGAAGATTTCGAAACATTGTTCAATCACCTGGTGCCTGAAAACTTCCCCAATCTGAAACACACCATTGAAGGTCCGGATGATATGCCGGCACATGTCAAAAGTGTGTTGTGCGGAGATTCGGTATCTATCCCAATCACGGACGGCCGGCTCAATCTGGGAACCTGGCAGGGAATCTACTACTGTGAATTCCGAAATCAGCGCCACTCTCGGAAGATCATCGCCACGATTTATAGTTAGCTTTATCCTTCGGCTGTTTGTGGTTTGTAGTTTGTGGTTTGATTCCATGTATAGAAAGCGCTTTGGCACTGCATGGATGCACCCAACAGCGAAATTTACCTCCCGTTACGAAGTAGGGAGGCGTCCCAAAGCGCAGCGTCCCAACACCTGCCCCATCCAATTGGCGCCGGAATGTTCCGAGCCCACGGCTCTCATATTATTTTAGATCTACCTTGCCACCGGTTGAAACCAGCGGCTATCACATGGTGCGAGCCGATGGCTCTTTATTAAATCGATACAAGAATATAGATTGAGCCCCCGAATATCGTCTAAAGATCCATAGCAAAAATTCCCGCTTTAGTTAAATAGATTCATCCCAAATTCCCTAAGCCCAGCGTCCAAACACCCAAAAGCGCAGCGTCCCAACTCATATATCCTTTCTGAAAATCCATTTACCCAACTCCTTAAAAGAAGCTTTTTTTCCATACATCAAAATACCTACCCGGTAGATCCGGCCAGAAACCCAGACCAAAGCGACCACCGTTGCAATCAACAAGACCAAAGATAAGATAATCTGCCACCAGGGTGGATCAAAAGCCAGTCGCGCCGGCATTACGATGGGCGAAAAAAGTGGAAAAATACTGGACCAGACCGCCAGTGTACTATCCGGCACCCGCAATGTGGTCAGCATAATATAGAAGGCCATAATCACCGGTATGGTAATCGGAAGAACAAGGGATTGACTATCTTGCATATCATCGCCGATCGCAGACCCCACCGCTGCAAAAAGAGAAGAATAAATCAGATAGCCACCGATAAAAAATAAAATAAAAAGGGATATGATTTTAAACCAAGGAACTTGGTCGATTTCCTTCATAAATTGATAAACCATGTATTCCATATCATCGGGAGAAATGCTTCCGGCAGCATTCATACTTTCCAAGGTCTGGATATCGGTCTCAAATCCAAAAACCAGGTTTCCTAAGAGAACTATCACCGGAATCAGAATCGCCCAGCTCAGGAACTGAATGATACCGATTAAACCGACACCGAATATTTTACCCAACATGAGTTCAAACGGCTTAACCGACGAGATGACAACTTCGACGATCCGGTTCGTTTTTTCTTCCATCACGCTACGCATCACCATGGAGCCATTAATAAAAACCAACATATACATAATGAAGCCCATCAACATACCGATCCCGGCACCGAGATAAGAACTAAATTCGGACGATTTGACAGTGGAGGTTTCTGAGGCAGAAGAGGCAGGGTCGATGTCTTCAGATTGTATGGTGACCCGAGTACTAAGCGCATTGAGTTGATCTTCAGTGACATTGAGCATCTTCAGCTTGTGCTCCCGGATTTCTGACTGAATGATCGATTTGAGACTGCTCAGCTGATCCAGGTTGAGATTTTTTGAAGTATAAAAGTTAAAGGTGACTTCCGACCGATTTAGATCTTCATTGGCCGGAATGAAGAGTATGCCATCAAAATCCGGTTCTTCGATTTTTCGAAGATTCTCAAGACTTTCACTGGAAAAAGTAAAATAAAAGTTCGCCTGGTCTTTCAGTGTACCCTCAAACAAATTAGCTTCATCGACAATGACCACTTGTTTTTCATCATCTCCCGAATAGGCAAAGATAAAACCCACAACCACCATAAAAACGGCCAGTAAGATTGGTCCCAAAAGAGTCATTAACCAAAACTTCCGGTTTTTGACCCGGATTAAAAATTCACGTCTGGCAATCAGCAGTATTTTTCTCATCTTAGGTTAAGCTTCTGTGGTTACAATTTTTATAAATATATCGTTGATAGAAGGCAGGATTTCACGAAATTCATGAATTACATATCCTTCATCCATCCACTGTCGCATCCGGGTATTCGCCTGCTCCAGACTCTCTAGTTGCAAAACGATCCCCTGCTCCCGGGACGAAGGATGTATGGTCTCGTCTGAGAAATCCGGCCGATGATCCCCGGCAAAAATAAACTCAAATAAAAAGTCTTTATACCGCTGTTTTATATCCGCAATCGGTCCTTCCAATACTAAACTACCTTTGTTGATCAATGCGATTCGCTCGCAGATTTCTTCGACCTGTTCCATGCGATGCGTAGAAAACAGGATCGTCGTCCCCTCCGCTCGCAATCGACGAATCTCCTGCTTCAACAAATTGGTGTTGACCGGATCCAATCCGCTAAACGGCTCATCCAGGATCAGCAGCTGTGGCTCGTGGAGGACTGTCGCCACAAACTGGACTTTTTGCTGCATACCCTTGGACAAATCCTCGATCTTCTTGTTGCCCCACTCGTCCATATTCAAAATCGCATACCACTCTGCGATCCGTGTTCGGACAGTCTTCGCATCCAGCCCTTTTAACTGCCCCAGATACTCCAACTGATCCTGAACTGACATTTTTTTATAAAGCCCGCGCTCTTCCGGTAGGTATCCGATCTTTGCTTGATGTTCGCGGCCTAAAGTTTCGCCGCAAAACAAAATTTCGCCTTCATCTGCCATTGTAATGGAGTTAATAATCCGGATCAGAGAAGTTTTACCGGCTCCATTTGGACCGAGCAGCCCATAGATGACACCTTGCGGCACTTGAAAAGAAACACGATCCACTGCTGTGAAATTTCCGTAATGTTTTGAAACTTTTTTTATGCCCAGTGTGTCCATATGTAAGATAACTATTGAGAATCAAAGATATAAATCTTAACTTTTAGAACACATCCAAATTATAAAAACTATGAAACATTCTATCTTTTACTTAATTTATATCTTTTTGATGGCTGGTATAATGGCAGGTTGTGGCTTTGCTGAAGAAATGACGGATCGGGCTGCCGATTCACCGGAAGGCATGGAAAAAGCATACGTGATCAATCTGGACAATACAGAAGCGGGCACCGCCCGGGAAGTATGGAATCAACTCATCAGAGAACACAAAAGTCGCGTGATGCGCATCAAAGGATCCAGCGTGCAGCTAGCCAATAATGTCGTCATCACCGGCCTTCCTTCAGATTTGACCGTCAAATCACTGTTTGAGCAAAAAGGGGAACAGACCGAAATGCGGTTGTGGTTTGTCGATGGCACAGAATATATGACACCCCGTTCCAATCCGGGCGCTTATGATAATATTGACCGGTTTATTGACACCTATTTTACCGCACTCGAAACCAAACAAATTCAAAATGAAGTCGAACAAGAGGAGGCTCGACTGGCGGAATTAGAGAAAGAACTTGAAAAACTGCGTAGAGACAATAAAAAGCTACATAGTACTATAACCAAAGCCGAGCAAGAGATTAAAGATGCCCGGATCAAGATCGAAGAGAACCTTCATGCCCAGGATCAAATGGCGGAAAAAATTCAAGAACAAAGAAATGTCATCCATCAAACGCAAAGCCAATTGTCCGGCGTGAGAGACTAAAAACCACGCGATGATCCTACGATTTTAAAATACGTTCCCTCAAAAAATGAAGTGCACGGAAAGATAAACTTCCTCTAAGAACGAATTTTTTATTTTTTAGTTCTTGAGCATTCAATCAATCATACAACACACTGTATATAACTCCCTATCAGTGAATATTTAATTCGGAAAAAGCCCAAAAAAGAAGGTATATTCCCCCTTATTCACATCATGCAAAGGATATTTATTTAGTTGGATGACCATGAGGGAATTAGAAACACTTTTTAGCTAGCACAAACTTTATCAGGCGACTTACATATAACAAATAAAAATATTCATGAATTTTTTAACAATAAGTAAATTTTGTCGGCTCGTAAAAGTAAATCAATGAGTTACACAATGTAATTACTTTAATGTGTCCCACCACTGTGTGGAGAACAAAGGATCTTATCAAATTCCACTTTTCGTCGTATCTCAATTTGACAATATGAATTGTTTGAAAGAATACACAATGAAATGAAACTAATTCAACGTTGAATGTGTACTAACTAACAAGAAATGGTATGTTTTCCACATGGAATTCACAGGGCAAAACAAACCGTCAAAAAAAACACATTGGGAATATATTACATTTGTTGTTGTTAAGTCATATTATTAAAAATTAATGAATGTCAGATCAGACAAATTACGCCAAACCAATCAAATCAAACAAGCTTAAAGCACTTAAACCAGACAGCGATCTGAACCGGATGGTTTACGGTAAAATCCAACCTCAAGCCTTGGAGTTGGAGGAGGCTGTTTTAGGTGCCATCATGCTGGACCGGGATGCCATGCCGGACATTATCGACTTACTCCGGCCTGATAGTTTTTATCACGAGGCCCATCAGATCATTTATGAAGCTATGCAACAGCTTTTTAATCAAGCCAAGACTATCGATCTGCTGACCATGCATGAGGAATTATTGAAAATGGGAAAACTGCAGGAAGTAGGAGGCGCTGCCTACCTGGCTGAACTCACCGAACGAGTTGCTTCTGCTGCGAACATTGAGTACCACGCCCGGATCATTGCCCAGAAACACATCAAGCGGGAATTGATTCGTGTCTCTACCAAAACCATTACCAATGCGTTCGACGACACCATTGACGTATTTGAGTTACTCGATGATTCGGAGCGTAACTTGTTTGATATCACCCAGCAAAACCTAAACCGAAGCTATGAAAGTCTGAGCAGCCTGGCCGGTAAAGCCCAAAGAAAGATGGAAGAGCTGGCCTCCAGGAATGAAAGCGTCACGGGAGTTCCTTCAGGATATACGAACCTGGATAAATTAACCTCCGGATGGCAGCCATCTGATCTGATCATTATCGCTGCCCGTCCAGGTATGGGAAAAACCTCCTTTACGTTGGCTCTCGCCAAAAATGCCGCTTTATTACACAATAAAGGCGTGGCTTTCTTCTCGTTGGAGATGTCGGATGTACAGCTCACACAACGTCTTATCTCGATGGAGTCAGGCGTCAGCTTATCAAAACTTCGGACCGGAAAGCTCGAAGAAGAAGAATGGCGTCGATTCAACGGGGCTGTCGAAGACTTGAGTGAAGTTCCTATTTACATTGATGACACCCCCTCCATCAATATTTTCGAATTGAGGGCGAAGTGTCGGCGACTAAAGATAAAACACGACATTCAGATGGTCATGATCGATTATTTGCAATTGATGACCGGGGGTGTAGATAAGAAAAACGGGACCCGGGAACAGGAGATCTCCTCCATTTCCAGAGCGCTTAAAGCCATGGCCAAAGAGCTGGAAGTACCAGTCATCGCACTATCTCAGTTATCTCGGGCCGTAGAAACCCGAAGCTCGGACAAACGCCCCATGCTCTCCGATCTGAGGGAATCCGGAGCGATCGAGCAGGATGCGGATTTGGTTTCCTTCATCTATCGGCCGGAGTATTATGACATCCAAAGTGATGAGATGGATCAATCATTGGATGGGATTGCCGAAATCATCGTGGCCAAACACCGGAACGGGCCCACCGATACGATCAAGCTCAAATTTATTCCGGAATATACCCGATTTGAAAATCTGGATGAATTTAGTTTTCCATCCTTCGATGATGAAAGTAGTATCAAACCCTCCCGAATGAATATGGATGAGGATGTACCCTTCTAATCAAATGTTGAATTATTAATTTTAAATTTTTAATTTGGCAAAAGAGGAGCGTAGGATTATAAGTCTGCACAACAAGGGCTGTTGAGGCTGAGGAAAAACAATGAACGAAGTCCAAATGATTTGATCGATAGGGATGCGATCAGTCATTTCTTGTTGAGATATTGATTTGCTTGAGGAATTGGTCGCTTTATGTGTTGATTCATTTGGAATGCATGTTCCCTCAATAAGCCAATCACTGCGATGGGATCTGATGTCCTCCATACAACCTAAAATCCTTATTAATGAAACAAGATATAGATAATCTGTGGCCGATGCGACTGAATAAGTACATTGCTTATGCTGGTATTTCCTCCCGACGAAATGCCGAAAAATTGGTCAAACAGGGCAAAGTAACTGTCAATGGAGAAGTGGTTTCGATCCCCTTTATTGAGATTAATGAGGAGGATGAAGTTCGGTACAAAGGGAAAGTTATCGAACCCACCCAGGAATTTATCTATCTACTGCTCAATAAGCCCAAAAACTGTATTTCCACGGTCAGCGATGATAAAGATCGCCGCACCGTCCTCGATTTGGTGAAAGAATCAAAACAACACCGGCTTTATCCTGTCGGCCGACTGGACCGCAACACAACCGGGCTAATCATCCTGACAAACGATGGCCATTTGGCCCAAAAATTATCCCATCCCAGTTATGAAATCACCAAGGTCTATCAGGCCACTCTGGACCAGCCAATTTCCGAGAATGATCTTAAAAAATTTCAACAAGGTGCAGATCTCGAGGATGGCTATCTCAAACCAGATGCCGTTAATTTTGCCACCGGTGGGGGAAACCAGGACGTACTCATCGAGATTCACAGTGGTAAAAATCGGGTGGTTCGACGATATTTTGAGTATTTTGGTTTCAAGGTTATCAAACTCGACCGGGTTTACTATGCCGGTCTTACCAAAAAATTTATTGGCCGAGGCCGATACCGGCCTCTGACGCGGGAGGAAATACGAAATCTGAAACATTTCACATAGGATCTAGGGATAGCAGACCGGATACTTCAAATACTTTCAGGAACCATTCATCATCTCTGATGACATGCACTGACCCCGACCAGGATACCGAAAGCGCTTGCCATAACGCACCATTCTTTCACCAAAAACAATTGTGTTTCTGATTCTAAGAATTTTGAGGAAACAAAGTTCGCATCCCCTATTCCACAACCACATTAAACTTAAGCTGGAGCACCGACTGTATCGTTCGGGGAGAGGCACCCCGGAAGTGCAAGCCCGTGCGCAAACCAATAGCCGGAGCGAGAAACAATCTTTTTAGATCAACCCGATAAGGTAATACATTCAGATATTCACCCACATTCAGTGGAACAAACTCTGTCCGGAAAGAGAGAAACTCTTCCTGCACATTGTCCGGATTAAATACATAAATAGTGGCATGTTCCACAAAGCTCCACTTTATATCACGGGTGACCGGGGTGAGAATCGCAGAGGCTGGCTCCACGCGGAGTACATCTTCTTCCACCAACCCCCTTGATGACAGATATTCTGAAAATTTGATCCCCACATCTCGGTGCAGGAAGTAATGCGTTTTAGTGGGAGGTAAGCCAGCTCCTATATCGACGGGTACTTCGATGGTAAATTGCCCGGCCACATTTTCATTTTTACCATCACAGGAAAACAGGAAATAGCTTACTAAAAAGTAAAAAAAGAATCTGGTCATAAATTATTCTTGGTATTCTTACTGAAACGAGGTAATTTAACTTTTCATATGTATCTGAAAAAATTCAGGTATAGTAACCTACAATAGAGCCTATGGGGAATCAACAAGTATCACGTCTTAATTCGAAGAAAGAAAATCAAAATTTTATCATTGCCTTGCTAAAAGACCTTCATAGCCTCAAGTACATGCTTGAAAATGACTGGTTTGAGAAAGACCCCATACGCATTGGTGCTGAACAGGAAATGGTATTAGTCGATTCCTATTACAAACCCAACCCCATCGCGCCCCAGATTCTTAAACGACTAAAAAAGTACAAATGGTTGACTTCAGAGCTGTCCAAATTCAATCTTGAAATCAATTTATCGCCACAGGTTTTTAAGGGGGCAGCACTTCAAAAAGTTGAAAAGGAAGTTCAGGACTACCTGGATATCGTTCAAAAAGAGCTGGACAAGGAAGACACGCATATCATTTTGACGGGCATATTACCAACACTTCGGAAATATGATCTGGATATGAAAAACGTTTTTCCGAAACGAAGGTATCGCTCCTTATTATCAGCCATAAATGCACAACGAGACGCAAATCACGGTTATGATTTGCGGCTCCGTGGTATTGATGAGCTGGTTGTCCGTCATGATTCTCCGCTGTTAGAAGCCTGCAATACAAGTTTTCAGGTTCACCTTCAGGTTCGTCCGGAAGAGTACCGCACTTATTACAATATCGCCCAGTTATTGACCGGCCCCATCCTGGCAGTATCGGCCAACTCTCCCCTGCTCTTTGGCCGACGGCTCTGGCATGAAACACGAATAGCATTATTTCAACAATCCATCGATACGCGGACCGTTCGGGAACATATGCGCGAATTAAGTCCACGGGTTATCCTCGGCAATCGGTGGATGAACAAAGGCGTCGTCGAGCTATTCCAGGAAGACATCGCCCGATTTCGGGTGCTTATCGGTGCCAAAAACATTGAGGACTCGATCGAAAAAATCCAAAACGGGGAGGTGCCAAAATTATCCGCATTACAAATTCACAATGGCACCGTCTACCGTTGGAATCGTCCCTGCTATGGAATCAGTGAGAATGGAAAACCTCACCTCCGTGTAGAAAACAGAGTACTGCCTGCTGGACCAACGGTTGCCGATGAGATGGCCAACACGGCTTTTTGGTTGGGTGCCATGGTCGGCATGAAAGACCAATACGGGGATGTTCGGGACAAAATAGAATTTGTTGACGTCCGGGATAACTTTGCCAAAGCAGCGCGATATGGCATTGACAACACTTTCAACTGGTTCGGGGATCAAAAAATCAGTTCAACGGACTTGCTGAAAGAAATTCTGATTCCACTGGCCCGTGAAGGACTCGAAAAACGTAAAATTGATTCAAAAGATACGGATCGCTATCTCGACATCATCAGCAGTCGGGTTGAAAAACATATGACCGGCGCCCGGTGGCAGCTCAAATCATACACCCAACTTAAAAGCGGTACTGAAAAAGAACTGGCACAAACCATATTGACCTCCGCCATCCGGCAAAATCAGGCCACCAATCAACCGGTTCATACCTGGTCCCTCCCTAAATTAAATGACTTTAAACTCAACAATATGATTGCCTATACGGTCTCTGAAGCAATGATCACAGATGTGTTCACTGTACGACAGGAAGATGTGATTGAAATGGTGGCAGAAATGATGATTTGGAAGCACATCAAACAGGTACCGGTCGAAAATGCCAAAGGCCGGATCGTCGGTATGGTCTCCTATAAACAAATTATTGAAGCCTTTTTGCGGCAAAAACACGAAGGCGAAGGGACAATCACCGTTCGTCAGATCATGGAAAAAAAACCCATTATAATTGGAGAAGAAACCCCCATACGCAAGGCCATTGAGCTGATGATAACCAATCGTTCAGAAGCACTAATCGTCGCGAACGAAGACAAAGAACTCCTGGGAATTCTTTCCGACTTAGAAATCATGGGCATGATCAATCGATACTTGCAGGGTACAGAAGATGAGGCGTGAGATCTTGGGTTTTGATGACAGTTAAGATTATGGGGATTTTATGACGATAGATGGTTTTGTTTGTAGTTTGTGGTTTAGTTCTTAAGTGAGGAGTCAGACCTTGAGTATTGATGGCAATTTAGCTTTGGAGAGTATTCCAATGATTTGTGGTATTGTTTGTGGTTTGTGGTTTGGTGCCCTTTGGTCGTTTGGGTCTTCTAGCCACCACTCGTGTGAGGGGGACTGTGTCCCTCCGTGAAAACCCGCTGTGTTCCTCCGTGAAAAATCTTTATGTCGCTCTGTGAAACTCCTCTGCGCTCCTCCGTGAAATATCTTTGCGTCGCTCTGTGAAAATACTCTGTGCTCCTCCGTGAAATATCTTTGTGTCGCTCTGTGAAAATACTCTGTGCTCCTCCGTGAAATATCTTTGTGTCGCTCTGTGAAACTCCTCTGTGTTCCTCTGTGAAATATCTTTGTGTCGCTCTGTGAAAATACTCTGTGCTCCTCCGTGAAATATCTTTGTGTCGCTCTGTGAAACTCCTCTGTGTTCCTCTGTGAAATAGGTTGTGTACGAAAATCCCTGCGCCAACCCTGGGAACTGTAATAATTTTCTTTTTGGATAATACCCATTAATTATTTACATTCAATGTACGCATTGCGTGCAAAACTAATTTATTACATGAAAACATTTTTTACCGCACTTTTTGTTCTGATCCTGACCGGGATCACCTTGAATGCCCAAGAGACCTTTCCGGTCAACGGAGCACATGATGAACGGGCGAATTTTTACTTTTTGACCAACGGGACCATTCATATCAATCCCGACGAAATAGTCGAAAATGCCTCCCTGGTGATTCGCAACGGCAAGATCGTTTCGGTCACCAGCGAAACATCCGTTCCCGACGGTGCCATCGTAAAAGACCTGGACGGCAAACACGTGTACCCTTCTTTTATAGAACTGAGTACCACCTATGGAATACCTGCCGCCACGATGAAAGGTCCCCGTCCGTCCAAACAGGAGTTCTCTTCGGGAAAAAAAGGGGCTTTTTCGTGGAATGAATCTCTGATTCCAGAATATGACGCCAGTACCGAATTTGATCACGACGAAAAAGCAGCCGCCGCACTACGAAAAATAGGATTTGGGACCGTGTTGACCCACCGGGACAATGGCATCGTCCAGGGATCGGGGGTGTTGACCACCCTCCAAAATGATCGTCCTCATAAAACGATATTGAATCCACGCGCATCGAGTCATCTTGCTTTTTCGAAAGCAAAAACGTACCAGTCGCCCCCTTCTTCACAGATGGGAATGATTGCCTTGCTTCGGCAGTTTTATCTCAATGCCGAATGGTATGAGATGGCCGGAAAAAATGAAACTACCAACCTTTCCCTGGCTGCCTGGAGAAACCTTAAAAATCTTCCACAGTTTTTTGCAGTCAGAAACAAACTCGAAGTTTTGCGAGCGGCCCGGATCGCTCAGGAATACAACAACGTCTATATTATCCGGGGCACCGGCGACGAATACCAACGCGCTGCAGAAATTGCCCAAACCGGGATGCCACTGATCATACCGGTCAATTATCCCAAAGCCTATGATGTCGAAGACCCGCTCGATGGCGATCTGGTAAGCCTGGCCCAAATGAAACATTGGGAGTGGGCACCGAAAAATCTCGCGGTACTAGCCGAACACAATATTCCGTTTGCCATTACCAGCGATCTGTTGGATGACAAAAAACAATTTCTCACCCACGTCCGAAAAGCCATCCAATACGGGCTCGATGAAAAATCCGCCATGCACGCCCTGACGACCACGCCGGCGCAGTGGTTGGGTGAAGAAGATCGACTCGGTCAACTCAAAGAAGGGTTTCTCGCCAATTTCTTAATCACGGATCAGCCTATTTTTGAATCGGGCGCTAAGATTCTTGAGAACTGGATTCAAGGCGTCCCTGACGTCATCCAGTCCCCGGACTCTGATCTGGCTGATCAAAAATTTGATTTCACGTTAGACCATGCATCTTTTGAGGCGACCATTAACCGCAAAGCCAATAAAATCACCTTAGTCTCCCCGGATTCAACCAAGCTTGAGGGCACGGTACGGGAGGAACTGGATCGAATCACCTTTTTAATCAAAACCAAATCTGGGGACTACCTCCGATTACTGGGGTATCGTTCAGAAAACGGTGATATCAAAGGAACTTATCAGGATGGCAGCGGAGACCAGAAAAGTTTTCAGGCTGTTTTACAAGAAAAAGAAAGTTCTGACAAAAAGCCAGCAAAGGATTCCATGGAAGTCATTACCCCGATGACTTATCCGTTTACGGCGTATGGACGCCCTGCATTACCGGATCAAAGGACCGTCGTTATCGAAAATGCCACCGTCTGGACCAATACGGATCGAGGTATTCGAACGAATACTGATGTATTAATCCAGGATGGTAAAATCGCTAAAGTCGGAAATGTGCGTGCGCCATCAGACGCTATACATATTGATGGGACGGACATGCATCTCACACCCGGAATCATCGATGAACACAGCCACATTGCCATCAACAATGGCGTCAACGAAGGCACTCTGGCGAGTAGTGCCGCCGTGCGAATCGGCGATGTTCTCAATTCTGAAGATATTAACATCTACCGCCAGCTGGCCGGTGGCGTGACTACCTCTCAATTGCTTCATGGATCGGCGAATCCCATCGGGGGCCAATCGGCTTTGATTAAATTACGCTGGGGTGCACCCCCGGAAGATCTGAAGTTTGAAGGAGCAGATCCTTTCATCAAGTTTGCCTTGGGCGAAAATGTAAAGCAATCCAACTGGGGGGAACAAAATACGGTACGGTTTCCACAAACGAGAATGGGCGTAGAGCAGGTTCTGGAGGATCACTTTACCCGGGCCCTCGAATATGGGGATAAAAAAGATCGGGGCATTCCTTACCGAAAGGATTTGGAGATGGAAACTTTGTTGGAAATACTGAACGGAGAACGGTTCATTACCTGCCACAGTTATGTGCAGAGCGAGATCAACATGCTGATGCATCTGGCCGAACGGTATGATTTTCGGGTCAATACCTTCACCCACATCCTCGAAGGATATAAAGTCGCAGACAAGATGAAGGAGCACGGTGTGGCGGGATCTACTTTCTCGGACTGGTGGGCATACAAATACGAGGTGATTGATGCCATTCCTTACAATGCAGCCATCATGCACGATGTGGGCGTATTGACCGCCCTGAATTCGGATGATGCCGAGATGGCCCGCCGACTCAACACGGAAGCCGCCAAGACCATCAAGTATGGGGGATTAACCGAGGAAGAAGCGCTCAAGCTGGTTACGCTGAATCCGGCCAAAATGCTCCACATCGATGACCGGGTCGGTAGTATCGAAAAGGGGAAAGATGGTGATGTGGTCTTGTGGAACGCGCACCCATTGTCCATTGTGGCCAGTGCGCAGAAAGTATTTATAGATGGCCGGCTGTATTTTGACCGGGAGAAAAATGCAAAAGAAGAAGAAGCCATTGCGCAGGAACGCAACCGCTTAATCCAGGCGATGATCCGCGTAAAGAAAGGGGGTTCACCCACGCAAAAAGCAGAAAGAACACCGGAGGAAGAATACCATTGTGATGATTAATGTTAATGGTGAATTATAAATGGTGAATTATGAATTTCTAATTGATATGATCAATGAAAACGGTAATCCGAGTCATATAAGGGGAATGAAAAGTGGAAATAATTTAACTACACCTTTGGGAACGATGTACGGCACCCCCGTAGCGGCGAATTGATTCGCCGAACGTGTGGGCTAAAGCCTGTCTGACGACAGTTAGGAATAATAAATGTAGCCAGGAAGGCTTTAAAAGTGGCTCATGGCTGTAGGCAATAAAGACAATCGGATAACATGGAAAACAATTTGCGTTACTTACTTTTAAATTTATATCAAAACGCTTTAACGACCTCAGCGAGGTCGAATTATATTAGAAAAACAACACAACACCAAAAAAAGATTGGCGGGGTTTTTGCTCTTGCGACAAGCTCAGAGAGCAGGCAAAAATCATGACAATCCGAATAAAATTAAACGACAATCGAATATGAATTATATAGCTCTACGGATCATTTCACCCCGACGAATATCACTAGGAATCTCAGTTCTTTTCCTCGTCTTATTCCTGCTTATTCCTGGTCAGGTCAGCTTCGCCCAGGATCCTCCGTCTCCATCCCAATCCGAATCGATTACCCTGAGGGGTGGCACCATCCACATCGGCAATGGCGAGATCATCGAAAACGGCCATCTGTTGTTTGACAAAGGAAAAATCAACTATGTGGGCGATGAAGCTCAGGACGCTGAGCGAATCATTGATGTGAGCGGGCAACACATCTATCCGGGTTTGATCGCCCCCAACACCGATATTGGTTTGGTCGAAATCAGTGCGGTCCGAGCCACCCGGGATTTTCAGGAAGTCGGGCAATACAACCCCCATGTCCGGGCTTTGATTGCCTACAATACCGATTCCCGGATTATCCCAACCCTCCGGTCCAACGGCATCCTGCTTAGTGAGGTCACACCGCGCGGCGGAATTATTTCGGGCCAATCCAGCTTAGTTCAACTCGATGCCTGGAACTGGGAAGATGCAAGTGTACAGGATACGGCCGGAATCCATCTCAACTGGCCCAGTGTTTATACCTATGATTCCAAGAATCGACGACTCAAGACCAGCGACAAATACGAAGAAAACGTCCGCAGTATCGAAAAATATTTCCAGTCTGCGATGGCCTATGGGAAGCGGAAGGACCACGCCAACACGAATCTCCGTTTCCAGGCTTTAAGTGATGTTATCTCAGCGAACCATCCGGTGTTTGTTCATGCCAACAACCAAAAAGCCATGCTTGATGCCATTGACTGGAGCGAGCGATTGGGCATCCGGATCGTACTCACCGGCGCACAAGATTCCTGGAAGATCGCAGAAACTTTAGCCCAAAAAGAGATCCCGGTCATCCTAGCTTCGACGCAGCGTCTTCCTGGACACACGGATACCGACATTACACAACCCTTTCAAACGCCGGCACAGCTTGAAGCCGCCGGCGTATTGTGGTGCTTTTCGCACGAAGGATCCTGGGATCAGCGGAATCTGCCCTTCCAGGGCGGCCAGGCAGTCGGATTTGGCCTCGATCCAGAAAAAGCGATCCAGGCATTGACACTGTCCACTGCGCGTATCCTTGGGATCGACAAACGATACGGCAGCTTGGAAGCCGGGAAAAGTGCCACGATCGTTATCAGCGATGGCGATATTCTAGACCCCAAATCCAGCATGATCCTGCAGGCCTTTATCGATGGTCGGGAAGTGGATCTGGACAATAAACAGAAAAAGCTGTACCGGAAATTTGCGGAGAAGTACGGGGTGTTGAAATAACATAGGCTCTTTCACGGAGAGACACTAAGGATTTCACAAAGGAACAGTGAGCGGTCCGAAAAACTTTCTGATGTGTGAAACATGGCAGAATCCGGTCCGTATGTAGCATGGTGTAGAAGCGAGTGTCTCACACGATTTTTGCTTAAATCACTATATTCCCCGTCTCGTCTGAGGACGAGTACTCGTCTCATCCGCCTGGGAGAATGGAGCCCCTGCTCCATTATGCGTTTTTCGTGGGAGCAGGCAGATCTCATATCCCGAGTTGCTAATAACACTAAACACATAAGAGAACGAGACAGATTTATGCAGATTTACTTTCAAACCAAGTCGATGGCGTGGTAATATCTGCGTTGATCTGTGTAATCTGCGGGATACCTTGGCAGTATCACGAACTTCGTTTCGAGTAAATCAGTATGAGAGCGAATTTCTCACTGCGGCATGCTGAGCACAGAAGGACTACTACCCCAAACCACGACCATGGGCAAATACTGAACACTCATAATGATTTGGATTGGTATTTGGCAAAAATGCATTTTGATAAAAATAACAAAAAAAAGTCAACAAACCTTTAAACCGGCGTTTTGGATAAAGTTCGCTGGCTTAGAATCGTTTCTCTAGGAAATGCGCAAGCACCTGATTAATTCAAAATGCAAAAATATATTATGATGAAGTACTTGAATATATTTCTATCTCTCGGTCTGATCCTGGTCTTTGTATTCACCCATCAAACGGCTCACGCACAGACCAAAGTGGGCATCACAGCTGGTGCCAATTTCTCAAAAGGCTATATTGAAAATGAGAATGGCAATGTGGATGAAACCCAGGGGATTCCGGGAATACGAGCCGGGTTAACCTTTGACATACCTGTCATCGGGAATATATACATCCAACCAGCGGCAATTTATTCCCAAAAGGGGTTCAAGCAAAATTCCAACGGGTTCGCCGGCATAGACAATGAATTTAAAGCCCAGGTCTCTTACTTTGAAGTACCCGTAAATCTGCTGTATAAGCCCAAGGTCGGATCTGGAAATTTAGTGCTCGGAGCCGGACCTTATATCGGTTATGGGCTGGGCGGCCAGTGGGAAACTCAGACCGACGTGGTCATCGGAGATATTATCATAGAAAACAGCGGCGATGTCATATTCAAAAAAGATGTAAAAGATGGTGAATTCGGCAACTACCTCTATGGTAAACCACTGGATTATGGGGTCAATCTGCTGGCAGGCTATGATTTTTGGGGTGTATTCTCGCTTCAGGTCCAGGCTCAGCTTGGATTGGCGAATATACAACCAGAGGTTGACGGCCAGAAACCCGGCGACATCTTCCACAACCGGAGTTTGAATGTTTCTGTGGGGTACAAGTTCTAGTCGCAGAGTCTGTAAGTTGTTGGCAGTCGAGCAGCGTTTTTATCTCCCACGGGAAATGGAGCCCCAGCTCAATTTTTTAATTTTTTGTGGGAGCTGGAGCTCCCACATCCCAGGCAATACTTGCTTCACAAGGCATGAATACTGCGAAACGGGCACGCAATTGAAAACCGTCACTGCATTTAATCACCCCCCTCTTGAAAACAATAAATTTCGATGGTACGTTGTATGTGATGATGAAAACACTATCTGCTGAAATGATCACCCGATTACTCGGATTCCTGCTTTTTTGGATGCCCGCCATGGTCCTGCCTGCCCAGAACCCCATGTCTGCGGATTCCTTAACCCAACACCATAAGCAAGACTCCATTCAAATGGAAGATCTGGTGATCGACGGAGAAATCGTCCAGGTCATTATTGACGGCGATGACACCCTGCTCATGTCCACCTTTGACGAGATCAGCGTGACGTCCAAGCGTTTTTTTGCTTCCAATGCGGAGTATCGGCGTTATCTCATCTACCGAAAATATGCGCAGGATGTGTATCCGTTTGCCGTGGAAGCTATCCAGACCTATGAGACAATTGAAAGGGTCACCGCTGATTTGAGCATCTGGAAAAAACGCAAATACGCCCGTCGGGTTCAGGAACAATTGTTTAAAAAATACGAAGACATCTTCAAAAACCTGACCAAAACCCAGGGCCGGATCCTGATTCATATGATCGAGAAAGAACTCGATATTCCCATGTATGTACTCATCAGAAATGCGCGTGGCTGGCTGACGGCTAATTATTGGAGTACACTGTCGGGGTTTTTTGATTACGATCTCAAAGAAGGATATCAGGTCGGTAAAGACCCGATCATGGATATGGTGTTGGACGACTTTGATGTGAAATTTAATGAATAATTCCTCCACAAAACCTGTTTCAAGATTTAAAATAACGACTTTTGCAAAAAAGCTGTTTGATATAAATTCTGGCCTAAAACGATTGAATTGGGTAAATTGGAAAAACCTAATCCGACCTCGCTGAGGTCGATCAAACTGAAATAACTAGGTTGCTAACCTAATCTGACTTCTCTGAGGTCAATCTCAGTTAGATCATTCGGCATTTGGATTGAATCTCGCTATACCAGCAAACCGGAGGCCGACAGACCCGGGAGGCTGTCGCATAGGGTTAGATCAATGTACATCGCAGAACAGCCACCCCGGAGGCGGTCAGATTGGATTAGATCAATGTGCATCGTAGAACAGCGCCCCGGGAGGTGGACGGATTGGATGAGGTCAATGTGCATTGCGGAACAGCGACCCGGAGGTGGTCGGATAAGTTTAGAAAGCCGTATTCGGCTAAAAACATAAAAATAAAAGTAAATTTGGGAACAGTATGAATTTAGATGCTAAAGACAGCGGCCATTGCCAATGGCAAAGTCCTTCCAATATTGCGCTCGTGAAATACTGGGGTAAAAAACACGAACAAATTCCCTGCAATCCATCGATTAGTTTTACACTAAAAAATGCACAAACCACCACCAGCCTGGAATGGGAACGAAAAGATGTCCCGTCGTCTTCGGATGTGGATTTCACCTTTTATTTTCATGGACAGGAAAAAGAAAGTTTCCGGCAAAGGATCCAAAAATACCTCAACCGGATGGCAGAAGAAATTCCTTTGCTTCTCAATTACCGGTTAACGATATCTTCCGAAAACACTTTTCCCCACTCTTCCGGGATCGCCTCAAGTGCTTCGGCCATGAATGCTTTGGCTGCTGCGCTGATAGATATGGAAAGACAAATTACCATATCTATACCTTCTGAAGAAACAAAGCAATCGAAATTTGATCAGCGCATCTCCCGGCTCAGCCGGTTGGGTAGTGGAAGTGCCTGTCGAAGCAATTATGCCAATGCCGCCCTTTGGGGTCAATGCAGCTATCCCGGCTCCAGTGATGCGTATGCAGTAGGACTGGGCACCATTCTACATCCGGTCTTTCAGCAGTACAAGGATGCTATTCTCCTGGTCGATCAGGGCGAAAAAAAAGTCTCGAGCAGTGCCGGTCATCAACTTATGGTGGGCAATCCATATGGAGATGTTCGTTACCAGGAGGCCCGAAAAAACACAGAGAATTTATTAGAAATTTTAAAATCGGGCGATCTGGACGCATTTACCACGTTGGTCGAAGCCGAAGCGATGACACTCCATGCCCTGATGATGGCCTCCTCTCCCGGATATATTTTGATGCATCCCAACACATTGATCATCATCCAGGCTATTCAGGGGTATCGTAAGGATACGGGTATTCCAGTGTGTTTCACCCTGGATGCCGGACCCAATGTCCATTTGTTGTATCCAGATCATCACAAAGATCCGGTGAAAAAATTTATTCAGGATGAATTGATTTCCTATTGTGTTGACAGACAATGGATCGATGATGAGATGGGGTCTGGTAGTCGAAAATTAAAATGAGTCAAAAGATGTGGTCATATATCAAATGGAGCCTTTTATCCCTGGCGTTTTTACCTTCGGCCTGTTCCCAAAACACGACCGGGGTCCACGTCACTAATCCCGAGTTTGACCAACGGCTCAGCCGGATACTTCGATTTAGCGTTCCAGTCGTATCCGTAGACTCATTTTATGACCATAAGAAGGACTTTTTTATTTTGGATACCCGGACTCCGGAAGAATATCAGGTCAGTCACATCCGAGGGGCGCAATACATGAACTTTTCGAACCCCGACTATACAGTGCTCCGGGACATTCCCAAAGAAAGGCCCATTGTGGTGTATTGCAGCGTGGGGTATCGCAGTGAAAAAATAGGCGAAGACTTGCAAAAAAGGGGATTTTCCAAGGTTTTCAATCTGTACGGCAGTATTTTTGAGTGGGTCAACGAAGGTCACCCGGTCGTTAATTCTACCGGCGAGGTGACCCAAAAAGTACACACCTACAACAAACGATGGTCGCAGTATGTCTATCACCCGGCGATCAAAAAAATCTGGTAATGAGGAAAAATATAAAATAAGAGATGGATTCCATTTACAACTCAATTTCTTCATCATGATCTGGAATACCTATCTCCGGGGGTTTAAACTATATCTAAATGTGGAAAAAGGATTGTCCGACCATTCCATCTCAGCCTATGAACGGGATGTCGAAAAACTGGCTCGTTTTGTAGAGAAGGAGTTCGGTGAGCTGCCCATCCAGGCACTGGACATCAACCACATCCGGTCGTTTCTTCAGGAACTGCACCAATGCGATATTGATCCACGAAGTCAATCGCGGATACTGAGTGGACTACGTGCATTTTCGCAATATCTTATTCTGGAAGGAATGATTCCCTCTGATGTCATGGAACACATCGAGGCACCCAAGATTGCGCGACGGATACCTGAAGTACTTTCTATTGAGGAGGTCAAGTCTTTATTGGAGAGTTTTGATCTGAGTCAGCCCTTGGCGCATCGGAACCGGGCTATGCTGGAGGTGCTGTATGCCTGTGGACTTCGGGTGAGCGAACTCATTCACCTGCATATTGATCACATTTATGAAGAGCTGGAAATGATCAAAGTGCTCGGAAAGAATAATAAAGAACGACTGGTGCCTATCAGCCAGCGTGCATTAAAATATCTCAACATATATTTGAGCGAACGAAAAAACGGTCTCATCAAAGCCGAAGCCCGGCATTTGGTCTTTCTCAACCGCCGCGGCCGCGGGCTCACCCGGCATATGATTTATCACATCATCAAGGAAGCCGGGGAACGGGCCGGCATCGAAAAAAATATTTCACCGCATACCCTCCGTCATTGTTTTGCTACCCACCTGGTCGAGGGTGGAGCGGATCTGCGGGCGGTGCAAGAATTACTCGGTCATGCATCGATAATGACTACAGAAATTTATACTCATATAAATAATGAATATCTTCGCAACACGATTCATAAATTTCATCCATTGAACCGATCGTAAGATGCATCTAAAAACATCCAATTTCCTCCATCTGCTCGCAGCGACTTTGATCGTATGCCTGGTTTTCTTCCGATGCGCTTCGCCCGGCAGTATTCAGGGGGGGCCAAAAGATGAAACGCCTCCGGTGGTGGACAGCACCAATTCGACGCCCACGCCTCAAACCAATTTCACGCCGCAGGAAATAATCATCTCCTTTGACGAATGGGTCAAGCTGGACGATCCCTTCAATCAGATTTTTATCAGTCCGCCACTGGAGAAAAGACCACAATATCAACTCAAAAAGAAATCTCTGATCATATCGTTTGATGAAGAAGAAGAACTTCGGGAGAACACCACCTACATCGTAAATCTAGGCACATCCATTCAGGATATTACCGAATCAAATCCTCTGGAAGACTACCAATTTGTGTTCAGCACCGGCGAGGTATTGGATTCACTGGGATTTTCAGGTGTGATTACTGATGCGCTTACCGGAAAACCCGTGGAGAATGCGTCGGTCATGCTATACAGCAATCTGGCAGATTCGGCCATCTCGACTTTACCTCCTTCTTATTTTGCCCGGACCAACAAAGCGGGGGAATACCGATTCAACTATCTGCGGGCGGACACTTTTCAACTTCTGGCTTATGTGGATGAAGATCTGGACTTTCGGCACAGCGAAGAAATCGAACCCCTGGGCTTTATTCCTCAGCCCATATCGACGAACCAGGTGAATGACAGCACCCTCAACTTCACCTTGTCGCTGGGACCGCCACCGGTCTATCTGGACAATGTGGACACAGCCACGTCCAGTCTGATTGTCCTGACTTTTAGCGGGCCGATTACGGATTCCGCCAGTCTACAGGTCACCGCAGACCCCATCCGTCATATTGATCGCATTAATAATCAACTCCGGATCTACTACCACCCCGACTCGCTGCCGGTCCGGGTCGTTACCGAAAACAACAAAGGGCTGCGCGATACGATCAATGTACGGTCGACAGATAAAAAATCATTTGATGCCAACGATCTAGAAATAGCCCGTGTCGATCCGACTTTACTACCGAGCGAATCTCTGGAGTTTAAAACCAATTGGCCGCTGCAATCCCTGGACGTGAGTCAGATTCAGATGGAAAAACAAAGAGACAGCCAGCGAATTGACCTGGATACGATGTTCTATAACTTCAATGCTTTCCAAATCAAATACCCCTGGAAGGCTGATTCTTCCTATCAAATGACGCTGTTCCCCGGTGCCCTTCAGTTTGAGAATGATATTTCTCATGACACCATCACGTACCGAATCCAGCCCGTCGCTCCGGAATCACTGGCCTCACTGGAAATCACATTAACGGCGGCAGAGAACTATCGATTACCCCCCCAGTTTCTTCTTCGGCTGAAGCAAAAAGACAAAGTCATTACCGAAAAAACAACCTCAGAGCTCGACAAGAAACAGGTCTTTTCTTCTTTAAAACCGGGCGCCTATACCCTGGAAGTAATCTGGGATGAAAACCAAAACGGGATATGGGATCCGGCGCGATACCCGGGCCGGCGGCCGGCAGAGCAGATTCAAAAAGTGGAAATCGAAAATCTTCGCGTAAACTGGATCCAGGAAACAGAAGTGAACTTGATTTCGGAATAGCAAATTAAACAAACAGCTCAACAAAATAACTGTACACACGCTTAAAGATGCGATTTATTGGGTCTCTGGCTATCCCGTACAGTCGCGATTAATCGCATCTTCTGGTAGGAATCTCATCAATCCCATCTATCCCCCCTACACCTGTTCAGACGAACTCCCATTCGCCGCTAGCCTCAACCTCACAAACCTTATCAACTTTATAAACCCCATAAAACCCATAAACCCCACAAACCCCACAAACCCCATAAACCCCATAAACCCCACAAACCCCACAAACCCCATAAACCCCATAAACCCCATAAACCCCATAAACCCCATAAACCTTATAATCTATCCACCATATACTATAAACTAAAAACTCAATGTTGTAACTTTGACACCAAGAGAAAATAGCATGCTGTTACAATCAAAGCATTTGAAGAAAAAATACGGTCGGCGAACGGTCGTAAACGATGTATCCATTCAGGTTGCACAAGGAGAGATCGTCGGACTTCTGGGCCCCAATGGTGCCGGGAAGACCACGACCTTCTATATGACGGTTGGTTTTATCAGCCCCAATGAAGGCCGTGTATTTCTCGACGACCAGGACATCACCAAGCTACCGATGTACCGTCGGGCCCGAAAAGGCATTGGGTATTTGCCGCAGGAGCCCAGTGTTTTTAGAAAACTTAGCGTGGAAGACAACATCAAAGCTATTCTCGAAATGATGCCCCTTTCAAAAACCGAACAAAAGGAAAAACTGGAAAGTCTGATCGATGAATTTGGACTGGAAAAGGTGCGGACAAACATGGGCGACTCGCTTTCCGGCGGGGAACGGCGCCGGACAGAAATTGCCCGGTCTCTGGCTTCCGACCCCAAATTTATCTTGCTCGACGAACCTTTTGCAGGGATTGACCCGATCGCCGTGGAGGACATCCAGCATATTGTGGCCAAGCTCAAGACCAAGAACATTGGCATCCTCATTACTGATCATAATGTGCAGGAGACCTTATCCATTACGGACCGGGCCTACCTGATGTTTGAAGGAAAGATCTTACGGGATGGTACGTCAGAGGAACTTGCTGCAGATGAACTGGTCCGAAAGGTATATCTCGGCCAACATTTTGAACTCAAAAGAAAACTGATCGAGCCCGATGCATAATGGATCTCTTTTCAGAAATATGTTCAGACCTCTTGCCGGATGCCTTCAAGGTAAACACCAATACAAATGGCAGGCAGGTTCCAAGTGGTTATTACTATGCGTACTTTGTTTTTCACTGACCGGCTGCCTGGAAACCGAGATATCGCTCAGCGGAGATGATTACAAACTTATCGACTCGCTGTACACCAAACAAAAAGACTCCCTGATTCCGGTCATGGACAGCGCATGTATCCAGTTCAAGGACAGCGTCATGCAACGCTGGGTTGATTCCATCATGATGGAACGGCAAGAAGAAATCGATAAATTGATCGGACGATGAAGCACTGGATTCTTTTTATTGCGCTGATTTTCGGGTCTTTGGCATGCTCCAAAGAGAAGAAACTGACGCTCGAAGAGCTGCGGGAACAGGAAATCACCAAACGCGTGAATCAATTTATCGAAAACAGACAGGAAGAGTGCTACCAAAACACGATGGAAAGCGCTATTTCCATGGCTGATAGTCTGCTTAAGATCAATGCGGTAAAGTATGTGGAGGACAGTCTCCAGCGCCCTCCCTTACCCGTAAAACCTGAAAAAAACATCAAACCCACCCCCAAAGATACGGTGGATAATAAGCCGTTTTTGGAGTAGGAATATGGTGTGTGATGCATGCAGCAGAGGAAGCGCGACAACAGTCGTCCCCCACCTTAGTATGCGTGTAATGCATCCAGCAAAGGATGAGCGGCAACGGCCGTCCTGCGCCTTACTGCCATACCAAGGTGTGGGACGCTCTCTCCGGAGCTGAAAGCTCCGACTACTCTACAACACCACCAATCGCTCCACCTGAAAGGCAGATGTGCCTTCTTCCCGGATGTGAAAATAATACACGCCCGCCGGGTAAGATCCCAGTTCCCAGATCATCGAATGACCCGATTCCAGGACATCAAATGATTTTTTGCTGACCTCCTGTCCCATTTCATTGTACAGGGAGATGGTACTTCCACGCATCCCTTTCTGCACATCGAGATAGACAGAGGTTCGGCTGCTTCGATCCACAAAATTAGGACGCACTTTAATCCAGCTTTTCTTTTCCACCGATTGCCACACAAAAGTCATCACAGGGACCGTCAGCTCAAAAATGGCAGAACATCCGAGTGAGTCCGTGATGGTCAAAGTATAATCTCCTGCAGCCACCGAATCCAATAATGCCGTCGTATCCCCGGTATTCCACGCATAGCGATAAGGAGCCTGCCCTCCACCTGCTTCTACGGTGATCGACCCCGTAGAGTCTGTCGTCCCCGTCCCTACTATCGTACTATCCATCAGAACCAACTCTGTAAAAGAAAGGTCGATTGTGATCAACGTATCACAACTTGTCTCAGAAAATAGGGTATCCGTATACATCCCAGATCGGGTATATGATTTTTCATTGATCCGCACCGTATCTCCCATGCATCGATCCAGCACCAGCTCTTTTTCAGCATATTCCTGCAGCATAATTTCGAGAACATTCACAGAGTCACAACCGGATACGGAGGTTCGTTCAGAAAAATATATACCTGGTCCGGTGAGCCAGCCGGTATTAAAAAACACGGAATCTCCCGGACACATATAGATCGTATCCCGGGAAAAGTAGCTCGGTGCAATGGTCAAATTGAGATGCACGATCGAATCACAACCAAATATCGTTTGAAGCGTATCAGAATACCTCCCGGAAGAAGATAATTTTCGGTCTTGCCATTCGTAGGTATCCGGACTACATAATTCGACGTTGATGGTTTTCTCATATTGGTCATGAACCACAACCTGTACGGTGGCTATCGAATCACACCCTCCCCTGGCTGACAATGTATCGGTCCAGGAAGTCGAAGTCGAAAAATATTGTCCGTTCAGCAGAATACTGTCGCCCGAACAAAGGTCGTAGCGCGTTGTCGTACGGACAGGGTCAGAAAACCGCACCTGCAGCGTCACGATCGAATCGCATCCGTAAATGGAAGAAAATGAATCCACCAAATCCACATCTGTATGATATACAGAATCTTCATAGTGAAACTCCTCACCCGGACACAATCCGACATCCCGTGTCTCGTGATATACCGGTCGAAAGCGCAAATCCAGTCGGACAATACTGTCACACCCTCCCAGATTCGTGAAGGTATCCAGGTAGGATCCGGATTGGGTCAGCTCCAATGAGTCGGGACCAAAATAATAAACCTCCCCTTCACACAATTCACTCATGGCATGAACCGTATCTGGCTGAAAAGTCTCCACAGTAAATAAATATAAGCTGTCACATACAAATTCATTCTGACTAAAGACACTGTCGGCGAAGGTTGTATCAGCATCATAAGTCCGTCCCTTGTAGGTGAATATTTCACCCGGACACAATTTAATCTGACGTTCTTCAATGACCTGTGGACAATTGACTACCAGCGTAAAAGTATCACTCATAATAGACACACCGGGGAAGGTGGAATTTGTCATCGTTACGGTGTATGTACCAGCGTCTTGAGGTATGGTATTCGATATAAAATATTCCTTGTTCAGGTGTTGATTGATTCGTTCCCCATTTTGAAACCACCGGTATTCTGTATTAAAATGATCTTCATCGGTATCTAACTTAATCGTATAATTATTTCCTTTTGTAACCGTAAATGAATCAAACAAAAAGTTAAAATTCTTTTGTGGAAACAAAACAATCGTTCCTCCTCGAAAATTTCTGAATGGGACTACATCTTGAAATGTGAGTCGGTTCTCGCTGATATCAGAAAAAATAATCTGATTCAAATATTCATGCGTAAAATCCACGTCTTCCAATTCGTTTTTCCGTAAGGAAAATTGCTCCAAAACGGGTAGATCATCAAAGACAGGAATCGATCCAGTTAGTTGGTTACCATCCAAGAGGAGCTCCCGCAAATGGGGCAAATCCAAATGAGGGATAGGACCTGAAAAGCGATTTCCGGACGCATAAAATTTCTCCAGCTTTCCGATCGGACCCGTGGCAGGAAGCGTATCAGATAACCTATTATGAGAAATATTCAACTCCTGAAGTACAGATACTTCCTTGGGCCATGTGAATGAACCGGTCAGCTTATTTTCGGAAAAATTAGCCTTAGTCATCTGTCCAAGTCGGTCAATCACAGGCAATGGACCACTGAATTGATTTTGAGACACATCGATCTCGGTTAAATTACTTTTATTGTGTAGAATTGGCAGATTCCCATGAAAGTTATTATTTCGAAGATTGAGGTAACTTAGTTGATCCATCATGGATAGGAAGGAGACCGTTCCGGATAGTGCATTGTTGGCCAGATTAAGGATTTGAATCTCAGTCATATGCGAATAGTCAGGCAAGGAACCATCCAACCTGTTGTGGTTAGCGATCAACACTTCCATTCCAGCACTGTTCTTCAGTGCTGGTAAACTTCCGTGGAAGCGATTTTTAGAGATATTTAAATGTTGTAGTTTTTGAACCTTTGAAAATGCGGGCAGTGTACTGAGCATATTATTATCGGACACATCAAGTTTAACCAAAAACGGCAGATTCAGGTCCGGAATATTTCCTTGTAAATTATTGTCAGACAACAGAATCGCCGTCACACATCCTGCCTGATTTACACTAATTCCGTGCCAATCCTTAAAGGGTCTATTCAGGTTCCACCTGACTTTCCAGCTCCCCCCATTTGTAGCACCAAAAAAATCAACGAGGACCATTGAATCGTTTTGAGGCCGACAATCCTGCGCACAGACCTTTCCTAATAACAAAAAAAAGAACAGGGTAAAAACCCAGTGAACACACCTCATATCTAGTTATTTTAAAGCGATTTAGACATTATAAGCATTTATAATGCATCAATAACCGTTCCATTTTTAGTTCGTTTCGGATCTTTCAGCAGAAAATTAAAAAACAGGTTTTAAAAACCTTCGATCTGATCGATTGAAAACCGCGTACCTGTCCTGTTTCTGCTGGATTCAAACCCTATAGGAATGATCACGACACATCCCAGGAATACCCGATCACTTATATTGTCCCAATAGACTAATACCGTATTAAATTTATAAATCGAGTACCCGGCACGATCGACCGGTCCGAACGATTCTGCAGTTTGATCAATCTCAAATATTTTCATATCTTTTCAGTAAATTAATATTCTTGTTGACACCAATCAAGCCCAATTTTAACCATCCAAAAGAAATGTGTTCCAACGCGTAAAACCATTAATAAATGAAGAAAAAGAAAAAAAAGCTGGCACTGGTCCTTAGCGGAGGTGGCTTCAAAGGCGCTTTTCAGATTGGCGCACTTGAATACCTGCTGTACAACCCCGTGATGATTGAAAATGAAGTTTTGGATATCAATCATTTTGATATTATTTCCGGGGTATCGGTCGGATCGCTTAATGGGGCTTTCGTGGCAACACGTCAATTGGAAACATTGAAAGAAATCTGGTTTGACAAGATTATCCATGAAGGTCCTGACATAGTATACACTTCCAAATACTTGGAACACGGGAAACCGGACATCAAAAAAATACTAACCGAATTGGTTCCGGATCTTTCGATCTGGCAGCGATTGCTGCTGATTTTTTCCAGAAGCAGGCAAGAGAAATTTGCACGCCAGGTGTTGAAAAATTTTCTTGATCTGGAAGGTCTGGCCGATAATACCCCACTGTTGGAGTTACTGAAAAAGCATGTGCATCTGGACAAATTCAAAGATGTCGATTATAAAATGGGCTTTGTATCTTTGCGGGACGGCCGATACAAATCGGTGAGTCACCATCAACTGCCCAACAATAAAGAACTGCAAAAAGCCATCATGGCATCTTCCACGATGCCGGTAATATGGCCTCCAATTCCTTACATTCATACCATCGCCGGTGAAAAATTTTTTGACAATGTCGATGGAGGTATTCGCAATGTCACTCCCTTGAAAGATGTGATCGATGAAATCAATTCCAGAGCAAAGGACGACGAAGAGTATTACATTATCGTCATCAACTGCAGCACCAGCAGCCTGCCCCCTATTGACCCCGACCCGTCCATCGTAGATATCGCGGTTCGCTCCATGCTCGATATTACCATGGCTGAGATTTTTAAAAACGACCTGGAACAATTTATATGGATTAACGACATGCTTCGCGCACAGAATCTGGATAAACTGAAAATCGATTCCAAAATTTATCGTCGATACAAGATAAAAATCATCCAACCGCCCCGGTCACTGGGAGGTACCCTCGATGCCCGGCCTGAAATCATCAAAGCATGGCGGCAATTGGGGTACGATACAGCTAAAAAGGAAACCTCAACCCTAGACTGGAACGCCTGATTTTGAATGAGGTGAACCCTAATTTTTATTTGTAGGACCTGTAAGTTTTAGCCCCCGACCATCACGATTAATTTTTCATAAAATCACTACAATTAGATGTCGACCCAATCTGTAAAATGTATACTAATAAGCCTGCTTGTAGCAGCACCTTTTTTACTATTAGCACAAAACAAAGCCCTTCACGAGCGGCATTATGCAGACTATATTCAAGAACTTTTAGGTGGCCAACGGGAATTTTCCGTAACCAACGGCCGCGTAGATTTGGTCACTGAAGAATACGCTTATGAAATAGAATGGGCTAAAAACTGGAAAGAAGCGATTGGTCAGTCCCTTTGGTATGCCCTTCAAACGGGGTTAAAACCAGGAATTATTTTAATCAGAGTGGATCCAAAGGAATACCGCTACTTCCAAATGCTCAATTCCACCCTTCAATTCAGCAATCTGGAAAAAGCTATTCGGGTCCTGATCTTTCCGGATGACTTTGAAAATTTGATCGAGGAAAAATGAAGTAACCACGCAAGGCATCATGGTGTCTGGTCGTCTGTGATTGTCGATATAACAGCGGTTATGACAGATTTTTAAACACCCCATAACGGTTATTCCGGCAAACTTTCCAAAACCCCCGATTTGTGTATAGATTTAATATCGTCCGCCAACAGACTTCGGATGTCTTCGTACGGACCGAGCTTCCGATTCACGCCAAATTTAGCCAAAAATTGATCGACGAGTGTGATCAATCCGATTTTATCCTCATCGTAGGCCATCCAGATCGCAGATGCAAACTGAACGTGTTTTTCATCATCTTTTAACGGGATATCCATGCCATGAAACCGGCCTCTGTAAAACAGAATCCATGCAGCCAATGCAAAAATAATTCGTCTGGGCAAATCATCCGTGTGGTCGATGTAGTCCTCGATGGTTGGCAGTAATCGAGCTTGAAATTTGGAAATGCTATTCAAGGAAATATCAAGTAATTGGTGTGCCAAGACCGGATTCCGAAATCGATCAAGAACTGCATTGATGAAAGTGTCAACTTCAGTGGTCGAAAGAAAGTCCAAGGTAGGTTTGACCTCCCGGGTCAATAGTTCCATCAAATAGTCTTCGATTTTCTCATCTCCCACGGCTTCATCCACTGTTTTGTGTCCCGCCAGAAATCCAACCGGAACGAGAGCGGTGTGTGCGCCATTGAGTACCCGTACTTTGAGATTTCTATAATCAGTAATATTGGAGACGAACTGTACATTTAACCCCGCATTACCCAATTTCCACTCCTTTTGCAACACCGGATTTCCGGAAATAATCCAACTGTGGTAATATTCGCCGGCCACAATCAATTTATCGTCGTATCCAATGGATTTTTTAATCTCTTCAGCTCGATCTGTAGGAAAACCAGAAACAATCCGGTCCACGAGGGTATTGTAAAAATAGTTATGGTCCTGAATCCATTCTATAAATTTACGGCCCAGCTGCCAGTGGTCCGCATACCGGAGCACAACCTCCTGCAGTGTGGAACCATTCTGCTCGATCAACTCACAGGGCAGGATAAGACAACCACGGCGAGGGCTACCTCCGAAGAAGGTAAACCGTTCATAAAGCCATCGTGTTAATTTTGCTGGAAACTCACTGGGAGCTTTATCATTAAACTGATCGTCTTTGGAAAAGGCGATACCTGCTTCGGTGGTGTTGGAGACGATGAAGCGAAACCCGGGATCCCGGGCTGTTTGAAGAAAATCTTTCCAGTGGGTGTAGGGTTGGATTGTACGACTGACTGACTGAACCAGGTCTATCTGATGAATCTGCTTCCCATCCTTTACACCATCCAGAACGACATGGAACAATCCATCCTGTGCTTTCAATTCATCGTAGTCACCGGATGGTGTGGGCTTTACAATAACCACTGATCCGTTAAATATGTTTTCTTTATTCAGTACATCCACCATCCAGTCCACAAATCCACGGAGGAAGTTCCCGCCGCCAAACTGCAAAATACGTTCTGGTGGGATTTTCGTCAATCGAGTTTTTTTTCGAGTAAGCTTTTTCATTTTCGATCTGTCATTATGCGGAAAAATACAAAGAACTGGGATAATAATCGCATATCCCCTAAAATAGTCGTCTGCAAACCTAATGAGGTTAACTTAATATCTTTATCTTTCTCACAAATAAAATAAATTTCATGGATAACATTGATGATCTGGCCGAATACCACAGATTGCTTGGTGAATTATTTCCCGATCTTACGCCGAAAGAGGCCTGGGATAGATACCGGTTATCGGCCGACCAAATTGAATTTTTCAATGAGAATGGCTATCTAGCACCAATAAAAATGCTGGATGAAGATCAAATCTCACAACTTAAAAAAGATCTGGAATCCATTTCTTCCGGTCATCATCCCAAGCACGCTTTATTTTACGAATACCATTCCAACGAATCCGGTGATCCTGATGCAGTATTGTTTCATTCATTGGGACACTGGCGCATCACCCGAGCGTTCCATGATGTGCTCTGGAATCCCAGATTTGTGGTGGCGGCTTCCCAGTTGCTGGGTAATAAAGCCGTCCGGTTTTGGCACGATCAGTTGTTTTCAAAACCAGCTCACCATGGCGGTGTTGTAGCATGGCACCAGGATTACAGCTATTGGACTCGAACCATTCCGATGCAGCATCTGACATGTTGGACCGGACTCGATGATGCAACCACAGACAATGGTTGTCTGTATTATATACCAGGCAGTCATCGCTGGCCGCTATTGGATAAAATAGAACTCGCCGGTGAGATGGACCGGATTCAGGAACATTTGACCCCCGAACAAAAGCAGCAATATGATCAAAAAGTTCCCGTGGAAATGCCGGCAGGGTATGGGTCGTTTCATCATCCGCTAATGATGCATGGATCCTATGAGAACCATTCGAATCGATCCCGCCGTGCATTTGTTCTCAATGTTTTTGCGGATGGAACGCGATCAGACTCCGATGAGTCGATGCTGGATGGCGTCCCACCGATTCCGAAAGGGAATCCTATGAACGGCAAGTTTTTCCCACTTCTGTATACACCGCCAAGTTAGTTTGTAGTTTGTGGTTTGTGGTTTGTGGTTTGAAGAACATACCGACTACTGATCATCACCAACTTTTGGCGCACAAATACGTTTGAAGGCTGTTAACTTAGTGCACTAATTCATAAATAATTGAATCGGTTTTATCTCACGTTTCCATCCCCAGCTTATGCCTGTTTAGCGCAAATAAAAGCTCTGTTTGAGCTTGATTCAATAGACCTCGGAGAGGTCTATATTTTGACAATAACCGTTGCTAACGTACTTCGACCTATGCTGCAGGTCAGCTTATCACATATATTAAGAGCGCCAAACAAATTGTAGCGATCCGAGAACGCTCAAATAAACCATTAGTAAGTTATGACTATCTGAATTATGCGATTCAGAATCTAATCCGACCGCTCTGAGGTCGTTAACCTGCAAGGATTCTGACCCAGTCAGGGTCGGATTAGATTGAACGCTGAGACATTTTGAGATATATGAAGTGTTATAATTTATAATGATTTATGGAACAGGCCACTAGGACTAATAACTATGCACTAAGAACTACATACTATACACTAAAACTTACCGATTACCGATCTTCTTTGCCTGCTCCACAATATTCTTGATTGTTTTTTCATGTTTGGCATCGAGTCCTTCTTGTTGATAGACCATTTCACCCTGTGGATCAAAAACACTGATAATATTGGAATGCGAAAAGTCCATCGGGGAGATTCGTTTATAATTAACCGCTAGTACTGTAGCAAATTCGCGGGTATACTCCGGCGTAGATCGGATGAACATCCAACGTTTATCTGTCATATCGTTTTCGGCTGCAAAGCTTTTTAATCGTTCCGGAGTATCTGTTTCCGGATCAATACTCACCATTATATATTGCACATCATCGCCATATTTTTCAGGCACCAGTTCTTCAATTCGGCGCATATCGGCGATCAATCGCGGACACGCCGCCTTGCACGTGGTATAGATCATCACCATCACCAGTACCTTTCCTTTGAGTTCTTTCAATTCAAACTCTTGCCCATCCTGGTTTGTCCATGTACCAGGTAAGTGATAGACAGACATTTCCGGAAGGGACGTTTCCTCCGCTGTCGCTGGATCATCCGAGTGAACACTTTGCTCATTTTGGCATGCTGTGGCGAGGAAAACATATATCGCTGTTAAAAATAGTAATTGTTTCATTGTTGATTATCTTTTACGTCTTCAGCACATCGGAATCCCAAATTTCTGGAGGTATATCTCGCCTTCATGCTTGATCGAAATGCATACCGCATAAAAGCAGCATAATCCATGAGATCCGTCGCTCCGATAGCGCTTGCACCGCAAAATAAGTTATTGTCCGAATTGCCGCCCTGACGAGACTCACTGGACAAGAGGACGGAGCTAAAATCATATGTCCACTCCCACACCAAGCCATGTAAATCATAAATACCATACACATTCTTCATTCCGGTTCCTACCGGATTAAGATGAGTATGGGCAGTTTCATACCAGGAAAGAATGTATTGGTTGTATTCTTCGAGCGTTCGGGCATCTGTAGCATTCTCGCCCGCCATGGCAGCGTATTCCCATTCATCGAGTGTAGGCAGACGTTTTCCTTTCCATGCACAGTAAGCCTTGGCGGCAAACCAGGACACATTGGTCACCGCAGCCTCTGGTAAGGCGTCACCCAAATCCAGTGGTGAGGCCCAGTGATTAAGATAGGCTTCATCCACATACAACTTAATGGGATTGTCCTTCTGCCATTCTTTTTGGTCCCGGACAAAATCAAGATAATCTGCATTGGTGACCGGATATTGATCCAGTCGGAATGCAGTCACTTGAACTTCATTTTCTGAGTCTCCGTACAGCGGCATATAACTGCCGCCTTCGATCACAATCATATCACCACCTTGTCCGTAGGTTGCATTAACCAAGAGACTTATAAATACTATCAGAAATAAATTTCTCATTGATCGCACTTTGGAATTTAAGATTAAAATTAAAGCATTTTGTGGTCGATTACCTTTTAAGTTCATACCTGCCTCATATAATTCAAACATTTATCGGTTTTTATCGTCGAAAATGCCGGTGTTGCTCCGGCGAAACCTCCGTTTTCTACCTCGACACCTTTTGAATATTTTCAGGTATCCTATATGGCATGGACACAAACATAAGTTACAAGTGCAAACGTCTCTGAATCAAGAATCGTTCAACAGAGAATTCATCCGACAAATTCACGCATCACCCAAAATTGGGGTGTAAAACACCCCTGATTTTGGATCCTAAATAATTTACTTCCAATACTCTAAAGCGTCACTAAAATATGACGGCCAGAATATCGCGCGGATTAGCTCTTCTCTTTTTGGGCCTTGACCATTTCTGGCGTCACTTCCACGGGTGTATTATCCCATTGGTGGGTGATGTAAGTCAATACGTTTGCTACTTCTTCATCTGTCAGGTTTTGTCCAGGCATTACACTGTTGTAAACCTCTCCATTAACCGTGACTTCACCCTGCAATCCATTGAGCACCACATCAATCGCCCGATCAATATCCTCATTCAGATAATCAGAATTGGCCACAGGAGGAAATGCATTCGGCAATCCTTCCCCATTTTGCTGGTGACAAGCGGCACAGGTTCGGGTATATATATCCTTCCCAAACTCGAGTCGTTCATCCAGATTTTGAGCCAGTTCTTCTTGCGCAGGTTCCTTACTTCCAGGCATTCTTTGAATTGCACCACCCTCCGGCAAGTAAATTCCTTCCTGCTGGGTACCCGTATAAATTTTCTCATTTTCATCACCGGTTACTGTAAGCATGCCCAATGCGCCTTTATTAAACGCCCGGAATATCGAGTGATCAACCAATATAAGCGTGCCAGGGACATCTACCATAAACTCAACAATTGCTGCTCCACCTGCCGGGATCATGGTCGTTTGGATATTTTCATTCACCAAAGTTCCTCCTTCTACGTAGACTTTATCAAAGATCTCACCGATGACGTGGAAAGAAGATACCAGGTTCGGCCCTCCATTTCCCATATATAGTCGCACCGTCTCTCCCACTTTGGCTTGAAGGGCATTTTCATTGTTGAGGGCCCCAACACTTCCGTTGAAAACGACATAGTCTGGATCTTCCGCAATTGCTTTTCCCATATCAAAGGCCTGCAAACCACGTTCACCGTAGCTGCCTTCCGTATAAAAGTCACCCTGCATCACATAGTATTCTCTATCCACCGGCTCCAGTCCGCCTTCGGGCTCTACCAGAATCAGACCGTACATCCCATTGGCAATGTGCATCCCCACCGGCGCTGTGGCACAATGATAGACATAAAGCCCGGGATTCAGGGTCTTAAAAGAAAAAACAATTTCCTTTCCGGGTGCCACAAAAGAAGACTCGGCTCCGCCACCTGGACCTGTCACCGCATGCAAATCGATATTGTGAGGAAGTTTATTATCTGGGTGGTTTTGAAGATGAAATTCTACCTTATCCCCTACTCGCGTACGGATAAAGCTGCCCGGCACAGTACCGCCAAAAGTCCAGTACAGATACTTGGATCCGTCCACCATAGTTCCTTCTTCCTCTATGATCTCAAGTTCTACTTTGACGCGTTTGGCCTCCCGATTACCGACAGGCGCCGGGACGTGTGGCGGAGAAGTTAATTCGGCTTGAATCGATCCGGTCACCTTAATCTGAGAGGTATCGACCTTCTTATCCTGTGAGCCGCAGGAAACAAAGAAAAAGGTGACCATCACAAGCATTCCGGCTTTAAGCCAGTTACTCATTGCTTTTTTCATTTGTAGCATTTTCATAATATCTGTTTTTAGTAATAAGTAAGTTTAATTTAAATGAACTGCTCCAGTCCTCAACCTCAATCTGTTTTAAGTGACTTCTGAATACATGTCAAAGATACAAAACAAGATTTTATAAAGGACATTTTTATCCTCTATTTTTATTATTATTTTTCCAGCCGGAAAATTCCCGCCTCAAGCCTCTTATTACTGGTCAGTGGTATAGTATAAAATCCGATTCAATCACACCACTGTCACTCCCACCACGTATAACACAAGGGATTGATTCACAAACTATCATCCACACAACGCTTCCTATGCTATCAACACAAAAGATTCCTCTTCGTGATTTTTACGAAGATCTCATACGCTAATATATATGGTCCGAACTGCAGGGCAGAGAGATATATCGGCGGATTTGCTTGAGCTATTCCATCAAACGGTTATAAAACCAACTCTTAATTTTATAATAAAAAAATTATTGAATTGACAAAACTATTTTTCCACTATTTTTATTTTGTCGCATGAGATCATGGGCTTGGGCGCTATCCGCCCAGGAAAGATTCTTGTAAATTTCAGGTTTCAATTCACCACGCTGAATTTTTGAATGGAATCGATCCAAGAATCCTCGCACCAACTCTCTTTTATAAGAGACCGACCGGGACCGAAGCGTACTGCCTTGTATGGTTAAGCGGCGACTGATCAAAGGGAGAATATTGACTTGTCCTGCTTGCACGCCACTGAGCAGTCCAAGCATGACCAGGGTCCCGTCCAGGGCCAGTGCCTTTATATTATCTTGAAAATAATCGCCACCGACCACATCAACGATCCCGTCTACGCCGGACCCTCCGGTCCAACCCATTACTTTTTCTAAAAAGGAATATTTTTGATAATCGATCACCGCGTCATACCCACGGTCCAAGCAAAAGTCAATTTTGGGACCCGACGCAGTCCCCCATTTTTTAATATCAAGATCGGACAAAAGTTGAACCGCAGCCGATCCGACCCCAGAAGCTGCTGCATGGATCAGCACCCGTTCCATCGTTGTCACATCCATCAATTGATACAAAGCCTGATAGGCTGTCAGATAGGTTTCAGGCATAGCTGCTGCCTCCACCCAGCTAGCTCCCTCCGGTTTACGCCAGATCATCCCTGAATCCAGAAGACAATACTCCGCATAAGCCCCACCATCCACCAAACCACAAACGTGATCCCCGGCCTTCCATTTAGTTACATTTTCGCCGACTTCCTCTATGATGCCACTGCATTCGAGTCCCGGAATTTCCGATGCACCTGCAGGAGGCGGATACTGCCCCCGAACCTGCAGCAAATCTGCTCTATTGAGCCCAAACGCATGAACACGAATCAGCACTTCATCGGAATCAGGATCCGGTATGGGGACTTCATCAAAATAAAGCGTCGATGTTTTTTGATCTTTGTCGTAATTAATGGCGCGCATAAGGTTTTATATTCGACTTGGTGATTGAACGATTTCCATCCTGATTATATTCCTCAGGGGAACATCTTCCGTGAATATAACCCATTCCATACTATCCATAAATGATGATTCCCGAATACAAAACAAGGATGAGACTCCATTTTAGTGCGTAGCACGAGTTTATTATATTTTCACGTCTACACCAAAAATAATTTGCCGAAACCCACCACCAAACACCCCGGACGTCGCTCTGTTTAAGCGGGATGCCCGATAGATCGAATTGGTCATATTTTTACCATTAACAAACACCGTGAGACGTTCTATGTTCCTGACTTTAAAATGATAATTTAAAAAGAAATCAAACGTCAAGAAAGCAGGCAACTGGCCAATAGCTCCGTCTGCAGATTCGTGCGTGAAATTATGGAATTCGGTATATTGCTCACTCACATAGTTCCCGCTAATTCCAGCCGATAAATCGTTCCAATAATAATTCAACCCCATATTTGCATTCCACCGGGGCGTGTAAGGGGCTTCCCCCTGCTCACCAGCATCTTCTCCAAAATGAATAACACTTTTAGATATTTGATCGAAGTCCGAAAGTTCGATCACATTCTGAGTTAATAATACCTCTCCATTGCTCCCATCAGAAGCATATATATCAAACGCAGATCTGTTTGCATTGACTTTATCCAAATATTCTTGACGCGTAGCGCTGCTGTGAATGACCTGAGCGAAAAGATCTTTGTCCATCAACCGCCCTTCCAGAACCGATGATTTCATAAAGTTAACATTTCCTGACAAGCGGAATTCATGTTGGTTGACCCGAAGCAGGTCAGCCCCAAAAGCTAGTTCCACCCCCCGGACATTAATCTTACCAAGTTCTTCAAAAATTTCATTTCTACCTCCCGCGTAAAAGTTACGAGTTGTAATATCGAACCAGGTCACTTGGCCGTCAACACGGTCCTTCAAAAAACTTCCCCGCCAACCAAGCTCTTTGTTCCAACTCAACTCCGGAGCGATATTAATGTCTTGGCCAGCCAAAGGATTGGTCACGATACCATCCTGTTCCACCAAAAAACCAAAAACCTTTGACGGCGCAATCATACCCTGATAAATGCTTCCGTACAACTCCCCGTCTCCGATCTGATAATCCAATGTCAGCCCGGGCAACAATTGGTTATAAATATTGGGCTCTTTTCCACTGTCTGTGCCTGTGATGTCTGGATTTTGAGCCAGAGCCATAAGATCCTGGCGGTACATGTCTACGTGTTCAAACCGAAGAATCGGTGTCACCCCCCAGGAACCGATATTAAATTGATTTCTGATAAATCCATTGAAAGACCAAAGTCGGTACCACAAATCCTTTGTCGTCGCTCCATGACGTGCCCAACGACTACCATTGGCGACCAAAAACCGGTCCTTAAAAATTTCGCGGTGAAGATTCATACTCACCTCTAGTTCTTGCGGACTTCCAAATCCATCCCAATTCAAACTCATGGTTTCCTTAATTCCAGCCACCGTATAAGTCCACCGACTATCTGTAGTCGATTCTAACCCATTCGTCACCCGACCAACGATCACATAGTCCTCTTCCCCGGGGGTTTTCCCAGATAGATATTGATAACGATCATTGAAGATATCCTCTCCCAAATAATTGCGCGCCTCTGAAGCTTTCACCTTTGCAGTAACCTGACGCCACCAGTCGCGTTCAAAATCGGAAGCATACACCTTGGATGTAAAGCTGAGCTGGTCTGTGGGCAACCATTTATGAATGATATCAACCCCGTATCTTCTCATGGTAAACTGGTCCGCGTCCAAAGGATTCTGGATCGGACTGGAATCAAAAGTAAAAGGGGTCTGAGAGCTTAGTGAAGCCTGATTATCTTCATGCTGACTGCTTACCTTAAAGTAAAGTGATTGATTCTCAGAAAGTTTCGCAAACACTTTAGCGTTCAGGTTAAGGACTTCCACCGAAGAGTTGTCTGTAAAACCATCAAACGACTTGTATACCCCCTCTACTAGTGCACCCAGATTGTTCCAAGTTCCGCCGTAGGATATCAAACCGGTCTGATAATTCCGCTCACCCCCCACTAGTTTAACCCGAAGTTCTGGTTTTTGAGGCGGTAAAGCTGTAATATAATTGATCGCACCATACATATTATTGGGGCCATATCGGAGCATGTCAGCACCCTTGTATACTTCCATTGCCGTTATTCGGTCACTGACCGGATTGTAATAAGCACCTGGCGCGATATACGGAGCCGGTGCCAGGGGGGTACCATCTTCCATCAACAGCACTTTCTTCGATCGGCGTCCCCAGGACCCCCTGATACTGATATTGGGACGATTGGACAACCCCATATCACCCACTATATTCACTCCCGGTACGGTTTTCAGGACTTCTTCGGTACTCAGCGGATTAATATTTTTTAAGGCGATGGGGGATATCCGAAAATTGCTTCCTTTAAAATTCCCTTTATAGCTGTTCGGAGAAGCACTCACGATCACTTCATCAAGTGCCGTACTGGACCGATTCATCCACACCTGATTTATACCAGATCTGTCTTCACCAATCCCGATACGAACTTCCTCATACCCCAGATACCTGACGACGATATACTTATCCGTCGATGCTGTTTTGATTTCAAAATGTCCATTATCATCCGTCACTGTTCCGGTTCCGCCAGGCTCCACTAAAATCAATGCCCCGACCAATGGTTGATGATCCAAAGTATCTAAAACTTCTCCCTGAATAATATTTTGAGAAAAACCAGAGAAAGTCATGCATAGGAATGCGAGTGATATTCCGTACTGTTTCAAATTCATAATAACTTTTTGAGATTATAATTATAGTTTGACAATGGGTTTTGCATCGACAAATATATAGATATAATGTCGCTATTAAGAGAAAGATCTCTTAATAATCCTAAGGAAGAATCACAAATTTTTTAGCCTTTAGCCGCTGAGAAGAAGTCATCAGATTCAGATAATAGAGACCGGCTGGTAAGCCTTGAACCCGAATGTGATTCTCTGTCTGATGCATTCGTCGCTTCCGGACGATCTGCCCCAACTGGTTCCGTATTTCATAGCGATCGACCGCTGCAGATGGATCATTTGATTTTGAGTCAAGGTACAGGACCCCTCCCGACACCGGATTGGGAAATAAGTGATAAGGGTTTTCTGAAAATAGATTGTCCCGGTTGGAGGTGATGGTTTGGGAATAGGTGATTTTCATATCATCGACAAAGATACCATCTCTGGCATCCGCCGAAGTAGACACCATATTCCATTTGAAGTAGACCTTTTGTCCCTTATAATTATTCAGTGATATTTTCTCGGTCAGCCATTCCTTCTGAATTCCGGTATACACCGGACTAATATCCCCCTTGTAATCAAAGTTTTCCGTGGTGAGTTGACCGCACAACGGAGTAAAGTTTACCCCATCCGTACTTATGGACAGTTGGGCAAAGTCTTCACCATAGGTGATGTCCCACCGGGCCTTAAAGCTAAGGAAAACTTCTTCCCCTCCGGGAATTTTGTAGCTTTCTGCACTGATGATTGCATTTTCTTCCGCGGTAGCGTACAATCCATTAGGAGAATCTGTAATGGAAGAAGGCGCTGTATAAAAATCACTGGTCGTATTTCCCCATTCGTGTGAAGAAGAACTGGAACGCACCCAGTTCTCGATGTCGGTGGACCGGGCCAGGACATCAATGCCATCATCGCTATTGGAATAAATATAGGTCATGGTATCATTCGTGATTAGGGTACCGTTGTCCAGGGTCATTACGAATTGGACTAACTCTCCATCCTGCATTCCCGACCGCAAATCAATATCCAATTGGTATTCTTCTTTATTCCCTATGCCCAAGGTATATAGTTGTTCATCGTAATCCTTGATATTGTAAGTCAGTGGTGTAATTTTCACCTGAACCGCTATATCTTCGGTGGTCACGGGATACAGGTAATACCGGTACTGCAGTTGATCACCGTGAAATATGGGATCGGAAGAGGGAACCATAAACACAAATCCATGCGGCGCCATAGCCATTCTTAGATTCTGAGTTAATTCTCGGGCACAAAGCATCTGAATTTTGTCTTCCGGCGGCCAGAATCCAAATTCCGCCGGTCCCACTTCCGGTGTCATCGAATAAATTTTATTTTTTGATTGGGTTTCTCCATACATCCAGTCGTCCGTATCTCCGTTTGTCGTATACAGTACGGTTTCCCGGCTGGTTCCATAGCGAATACGCTTCTCGAAACTCAGACCACGCGCCAACGATTGATAAATCTTGTCTTCCATCGTCGGTTCTGACATATATCCCCAGGGATAGATCAGGTAATCGCCAAATGAATGATAATTGAGTGCAGAAAAAATATCGTGATTTTCACAGAACCACTTAACAGCCTGAGTTTCGGGTTCGGAAAAAGCAACTGAACCCCGATACAGGTCAGAGGCCGGATCATCGGATGATCCTGTGCTATTGTACCCCCACTGATACCCGTAATTTCGATTAAGATCAACCCCAAAATTTCCATTTCCTACCGGGCGCCTGTTCTTCCGCCACATCCCTCCGCCTTCCGGTGAGACAGCAGCATTATAAGCATATCCGTCCGGGTTTACGCACGGGATAAAATAGAGTTGTGTATTATCCAAAATATGCTGTACATGGGGATCGGAATGGTAATTCTCCAACAGGTACCACATAAAGTAAACCAACTGGTGCATACTAAGGGGCTCCCGGGCGTGGTGCAATGCTGTATACAACACATTCTTCTTGGCCCCACTTTGGTTTGTGGAACCGGTGATTGCCGTCCACAAAATGGGCCGACCCTCGTAGGTCTTAAACGTCGATACAGGCTGTGCTTTGGTGATCAAATCCGGAAATTTTGCGTGCATATCATCCAATTCAGATTCGAGTTCTTCCAGGGTCAGATACCCCCCCATGGAGCCCAGTTTAAAATTTTGCGGCACAGGCCGGTTGTATTCATCACAGGATGTATTGCGCGAACGGTATTTTATTTCTCGATTCTGTTGTTGATAAAATGTGGTCATGTCCTCGACCAGCACTTCGTACGATAAACCTGAATTATGTAGCTTGTCCAAGCGGGCCGCTAACATTTCCACCACGACTTTATCTCCTTGCTGATGAACGTGATCGGCTTCGATCCAGGGCCGGGCCAATTCATAGTCTGCCTGGGAGAGGGCGATTCTTTTATACACTGAAGCCTGGGAATAAGCAGATACAATTCCTGCCATCATTGCCAGGGAAAACAAAATGAATTTACTGATGGTCATAGGTAGGCTAATTCGGATTTTGGTACGGTTAATAGCTTCGCTGCACAAAGATATTAAATTAAATTAGTATATGAATTATTTTCCGGATCCTTTAATCAACACGAGGGTGGTATAGAACAGTATTTTCAGATCCAATGCAAAAGACCGGTTCTCGATATAGAGAATATCATATTTTAATCGCTGGATCATCTCTTCCACGGTAGACGCATAGCCGTACTTGACTTGCCCCCAGGAGGTAATACCCGGTTTGATACGCAACAAATGCTTGTAGTGGGGAGCCACCTCCATGATTTTATCAATGTAATACTTCCGCTCCGGTCGGGGCCCCACCAGCGACATTTCACCTTTAAGCACATTCCAAAATTGAGGAAGTTCGTCGATCCGCCATTTACGCATCACACTACCCCAGGGCGTACACCGATCATCGCCCTCAAAGGACAATTGCGGACCTGCTTCTTCAGCGTTAACTTTCATCGACCGGAATTTGTAAATATTAAATGGCACACCGCCTTTTCCGATGCGCTCCTGCGTATAAAATATGGGACCTTTGGAAGAGAAACGAACCCGGATCGCAATGTACAGGTACAACCACCAGAAAAGGAGAAATACCAAAACCGATACAGTGATATCAAACACCCGTTTGAGCACCCGTTGCCACCGGGGCATAATCTCCCGTTCAACCTCAATCAAAATCGCACCAAAAACATAATTTAATCGCACCTTCCCCAATAGGATGTCATACAAGTCCGGAATGATCCGGATGGTCAATTGTCCTGAATAATCAAACAATGCATCCAAAACGGTTCGAAGTTTGGTGTATTCGTTGTCTTCCAGTGCGACCAGCCCTTCCTCGATTTGATGACTTTTTATCACTTTATCGATGTCATTTACCCCGCCAAGGTGCTTCAATGAATCGGAAAGCCGGGGATCTGTGGTTCCGTTGATATTGATATAGCCTATAATATTGTACCCCGGATATTCCTTTTGTTCATGTACTTCACGGTAAAGATTCCACGCCCGTTCATTGCTCCCGATAAGTAAAGTGTTAAATGCTACCTGGCCTTTCTGGATCTGATCATGCAGGATGGTCAGATATATGATCCGGGCTATTCCGATGGTTAAGAACTGGGTCAGAAAATAAGAAAGCACCACATCCATACCGGGGGAATCGGCACCCAGAAGCTGGAAGAAATACAGCAACAAAACCCCCAAAATGACATGCCAAAAAGTGCGTGACAGCGTTCGAAACCGTGTCTTCCGATACGGGTCCTGATATTCATCCACAAAAAGAAAGAGAAAAAGCCAAAAGAGGGGAACAATGCTGAAACGAAGCAGATCCAAACTATCGGTTAGATATTCTGCGGCAAATACTTCATAGGAAGATCTGGACCGGTTGAATTGGAACAACAGCCATACTCCGCCACTGATGACAACATCCATGGCCGCATAAAGAATCAATGCTCTGCGCCGGACACTTCTCATGCCATACCACCGTCAGCAGGGTGAGTAAAATCATTTGTTTTTTGTTGACGGGAAACTGCCTTCTGGATTTGCTCCGCCAGTTCCAGTGCTCGAAGCCCATCGTTCAGGGATACCACTTCCGGCGTATTTTCATCAATGGATTGATAAAATGATTCAAACTCTTGCATAATCGCATTGGTTTGGGGTCCTTCGATATGATTGATCGTGATGAATTTTTGACGGTCTCCCATATCCAGAGCCATGGCGTCTTTGCCTTTCTTTTCGTCATCAATCCGGATCACCTGAGATTTTTTGTCAAGAAAATCAATCGAGATATAAGCGTCCGACTGAAACAAGCGCATCTTTCGCATGTTTTTCACAGAAACCCTGGAAGCAGTAACATTGGCCACAGCACCATTCTCAAATTCGATCCGTGCGCTGCAAATATCTTCGGTCGGGCTTATAATATTGAGTCCGTTGGCACGGACATCACGGACCGGTTGATCAATAAAATGCAATAGGATATCCAGATCATGGATCATGAGGTCCTGGATGACAGATACATCCATACTTCGTGGATTGTAGTTGGCCAGACGATGCACTTCGACAAAAGCAGGCTTCAGAATCTCTCCTTCCAGAGCCAGCAGTGCCGGATTAAACCGTTCCACGTGTCCTACTTGTACTTTCACACCTTTTTCCCGGGCGAGTGCCAACAGTTTTCGGGCTTTCTCAGAAGTGTCTGTCACAGGTTTTTCTATAAACACATGCTTTTTCTTTTCCAGTGCTCGCCGGGCTATATCAAAATGCGTCGTCGTGGGGGTCACGATGCTTACTGCCTCCGTCAGATCCAGCAATTGATCCAAATCATCAAACACAGGCACTCCAAATTCTTCACCAACCTTCCGGGCATGATTAGGGTCCGCATCATAAATTCCTACAATTTTATAGTCCGAGATATCTTTTATACACCGTATGTGTATCCTTCCCAGATGTCCGACTCCAATAATCCCTATATTCATGATTTAAGCTATATACGAAAGTATTCCAACGATAATAATCAATACAATGACAACGAACATGGCTACAATGATCCGGATCAGCCACGACCGCGTCTTAATGGCTTTTTCCTGTTCTTGCGAATTCAATTTACCAATAAGATTGGCAAATGTCTTCTGATCCAGCAGATCATTCACCTTGAGTCCGGCTTGCGTAGCAGGCAAACGCTTCACAAACCGCATAAATAAAATGCGGTTTATAATATTCAGAAACAATAGAACGCTGACTAAAAATACGATCGTATAGAAATAATTAAATACCATTATTTTTTAGTGTTTGTAGCGGTTTCGATCGCACGCACTATTCGCTCTACTGCGTCATGTAGCCCGTCTGGATTTTTTCCGCCTGCCGTAGCAAAAAACGGTTGTCCCCCACCCCCGCCACTGATCAAAGGCGCGGCATCGCGGATTAGTTTACCGGCATGGAAATCAAAAATATCGGTCAATGTTTTATCAATGTACACCATCAGCTGGGCTTTTTCTTTCTGCCGGTTCCCGATTACTATCACTGCAGGCGCCAATTTATCACCAAGCTCGTAAACCAGGTTTTTAAGTTGATCTCCGTCCAGGTCCTCCACCTCCTCAGCCACCAGGGCATAGTCATCCTGCCGAATCGCTTTATCCGTCAGTTTCTGCCGCAAATTTTGATTTTGTTCTTGTTGAAAAGCCATTAAATCTGCCGTCAATGAAGCATTCTCCGATAGTAGTTTTTCTATTTGTCCTTTGATATTACCCGTCGAGCGGAAAAGACGCCGAATAGCGTTAAGCTCATTCACCTGGTCTTCCAAAAACTGAACTGCTGCTGTTCCTGTACGGGCTTCAACCCGACGTATTCCTGCTGCCACAGAGCTTTCACTGGTTATCTTAAACAATCGAATCTCACTGGTCCGGTTCACATGGATTCCTCCACAGAGTTCCCGTGAATAATCGGGATCAAAAGTGATCATGCGAACGGTTTCACCATATTTCTCTCCAAATAGCATCATGGCGCCGGCTTTCCTCGCCTCGTCCAAGGCCATTGACCGGTCCTCCTGCAGTGGGATATTTTGACTGATTTTTTCATTTACAATCCGCTCTACTTCTGAAAGTTGTTCTTCACTGATCTTTTCGTAATGACTAAAATCAAAACGCAGGTGGGTTTCTGCGACGAGTGATCCTTTTTGCTGTACGTGTTTTCCCAACACCTGGCGCAATGCAGCATGAAGCAGATGGGTTGCTGAGTGATTGAGTGCAATCCGATGTCTTCGATCGTGATCTACATGCCCGGTCAGATTCTGCGCCGGATCATTAGGCAAACGATCCGTCAGATGTACGATCAGATCATTTTCCCGGACAGTATCCAACACCAGCAAGCGTTCACCATCCTGCATCTGAATCAGCCCCGTATCACCGATCTGTCCACCCCCTTCTGCGTAAAATGGGGTCTGATCCAGTACGATCTGATGAATTGTACTTTTCTTCTTCTCAATGGTACGGTAGCGCAGGATATGCGCTTCCTGAACTTCGGTCTGATCGTAGCCCAAAAACACCGGATCACGATCTGTTTCACGGACGATCGTCCAATCTCCAACCTTTTGGGCAGCATCCTGACGGGACCGTTTTTTTTGTTTTTCCAGTTCCTCCTTAAACCCCGCAATGTCTACATCGAGCTTCATCTCCCGCGCCATTAATTGCGTCAGATCAATCGGAAAACCATAGGTATCATACAACAAAAAGGCATCTTCACCCTGAATCATATTATTTTTTGCTTCGAGCAGGTGAAATCGTTGGATACCTTCCGCCAGGGTCCGGAGAAAACTTTTCTCTTCCTCATAAATCACCTTTGTGATAAACGTTTCCTGAGCTTTCATTTCAGGAAACACAGCTTCAAATTGGGTGGCCAATGTACCGACAAGCTGATGCAACAACGGCTCCTTCCAGTCCAGAAAAGTATAATAATAGCGGACCGCTCTGCGCAGAATGCGCCGAATGACATAGCCCGCCCCAGAGTTACCCGGGATTTGTCCATCCATGATGGTAAACGCCACCGCTCGTAAATGATCAGCAACCACCCGAAAGGTCATATCGACCTTTGCATCGGCTTCATACGAATTGTGATACTGGTGACGAGTTATGGATCCTATTTTATCCAACAAACCAGTAAACACATCCGTTTCGTAGTTGGATGTTTTTCCCTGAATTGCCATGCACAGACGCTCGAAGCCCATACCGGTATCAACATGATTTTTGTCCAGCGACTGAAGTGAACCATCCGACAACCGGTTAAACTGAATAAATACCAGATTCCAGAGTTCCACCACCAGTGGGTGATCTTTATTGATCAATTCCCGTCCGGGCAATTTATCGATATCGGCGTCGCTGCGCAGGTCGATGTGAATCTCAGAACACGGACCACAGGGCCCGGTGTCACCCATTTCCCAAAAATTATCCTTTTTGGAACCTTCCAGGATACGGTCTTCCGGCAGGTACTTCTTCCAGAGATCTTCCGCCTCCTGATCTTTGGTCAATCCATCCCCCTGGTCCCCTTCAAAAACAGTGGCATACAACCGTTCCTGGGGCAATCCATACACCTCTGTCAGCAAATCGAAGGACCAGTCGATAATTTCTTCTTTAAAATAGTCGCCAAATGACCAATTCCCCAGCATTTCAAACATCGTGTGATGGTATCCGTCCACACCGACTTCCTCCAGATCATTGTGCTTGCCGGACACCCGAAGACATTTTTGTGTATCAGCTACGCGCGTATTCTCGATCTTTTTGGTACCGAGAAAATAATCCTTGAATTGATTCATCCCGGCATTGGTGAACAATAATGTCGGATCATTCTTGTTAACAATGGGTGCGGATGGAACAATCTTATGACCTTTGTCCTCAAAGTAGGAAAAAAACCGTTGTCTAATTTCGCCAGAATTCATCAAATGTTAAATTTTTTTATAACGTGAAGTAGTTTGTTAAATTTGTACTTTCGTTTCCCAACTCCGATAATGATTCAACAATTATACCGTTGATCAAAAGTACTATTATTATCGCAATTCGATCTATAAAATGAGTAAAGAACAATTTGTATTTAACCCCGACACTTTACAGTATGACAAAGTTAAAAAATCGGTCTCCAAAACACTTTTAAAAGCGACGGCTTTTTTATTAATTTCCGCGATTACCGGATACTTGTCATTCAATTACCTGGGAACATTTATTCCGGAAATTAAACTGAAAGAACAGCAATTGAGTCAGGAACTTGAGCAGATGAAAGTGAAATTTAATCTGGTCAACGAACGCATGGCTACGCTCAATTCCGTGTTAGAAAACATCCATCAGAGAAATTCCAATATCCATGAGATCCTTTTTGGTACAAAACCCATGGATGATAATGTGTGGAATGGCGGTATCGGCGGACACCGTCAATACGACGAGCTCATTGATTACGACACCAAAGATCTGTTGGTTTCGACACTCAACAATGCCGATGGACTGTCCCGAAAATTGAGCTTACAGTCCATGGCATTGGACAAGCTGGAGACCATGACCCTGGAGCGGGAAAGCAGGCTGAGCTCTACCCCTTCGATCAAACCCGTCCGACAAGATAAACTCGCACGAAAGATCAACTATCTTTCCGGTTTCGGAATGCGGATGCACCCCATCCATAAAATTTTGAAGTTTCACAAAGGAATTGACTTTACCGCACCCGAAGGAACAGAGATTCAAGCTACCGGAGATGGGGTGGTCGAACGGGTAGAAAACAAATCCACGGGGTATGGTCTGAGCATAAAAATAAATCACGGCTACGGATACGAGACCCTGTATGCTCACATGCACAAAATACTGGTCAAAGAAGGTCAGGAAGTGAAAAAAGGAGAAGTCATCGGTCTGATAGGAGATACCGGTACTTCGACGGCACCCCATTTGCATTATGAAGTACACTACAAGGGAAAGGCAGTAAATCCTATTCAGTATGTATTAGATGGGCTCTCTCCTGAAGAATACAGCCAGTTGGTTGAGAAAGCCGCAGAATCCAATAAATCACTCGATTAACACCCTTTGAAATCCGGATCATATCCATAGGCGCCCATTTATGAACTTAGACATCGACAAGCTGACCAAACTATACTACTCCATCGGAGAAGTTGCAGACATGTTCGATGTATCTACATCCTTATTGCGGTACTGGGAAACAGAGTTTCCACAAATCAGTCCGGGAAAAAACCGAAAGGGAGACCGGCGGTATACCACGAAAGATATTCGAAGAATTAAAACCATTTACACGCTCCTGAAGGAAGAAGGATTTACAATCGAAGGTGCAAAAGCAGCCTATAAAAAACGGCAGGAGAAAGAAAAAAATCTGGATGAAATCATCGACCGGTTAAAAAAGGTTCGGTCGGGACTGCGCTCGATGCAGAAAAAATTTAGCACTTAGATTTTACCACTTGCTTGGGGTGTACTACTACTGTACTACCCGCCACTTCCCTGGTCTACCAGCGGCTACTGACTACCGTCTTAGCCCCGAAAATTCACGGCTTTTGATTTACCTACCTGGCGTTGATTATTGTTTTAATGGCAGTTAGACAGGTGCAGATGCAAGGAATGGCTGAATATAGTCGGAGTGCAGCGCAGACCCAAGATGGTAAATCCATCTTTGATGAAGATGAGCGAATGAAGCCTCGGCTTTGTCGGGGCACAAGGGTTCGGTGAACCTTGGATTAGTGAACCAACCTGGCCCCGCCTTGGCTGTGGGAGGGCTCTGTCCCGAGGATAATGCATCATACTAGATTGACGTGGTGAATAAAGTGGGTTAGTGCTTCTTAAAATCCATCAAAGACAAACGTTTTTCACAAAAGTCAAATTCCCGGGGATCATTGGAGGCGACAAAGATGAGTTTACCGGGTCCATACGTGGAGATGAGTTCATGATACCAGTCCACGCCTTGTTGATCTAGGTTTGAGCATGGCTCATCCAGGAACAATGCGGGCACATCAGCACAAATGGTTAGGACCAACCGGACGCGTTGATTCATACCACTACTCAATTCATTGATGTACTTGGATCGATGGGGTTGAAATCGCATCAATTCAATCAGGTCATCATGGGTCAGATCATTTTGGAACTGCTTAACCCGCTGAAACTGCCTGATGATTTCATCGACAGTAAACCGGGGATCAAAATAAAGATGAGGTGAACAATAAGACAAGTATTCATACCAACGATAATCAGGAATTTTTTTATCGTCGTACCTCCATGTGACCACACCACTTGTGGGTTCTGTCATTCCGGACAATATCTGAAGCAAGGTTGATTTTCCGCTCCCGTTATCTCCGAGTACAGCGACCGATTGATCACTTTCAAAGTGGCCGTTCAGCTGCTGGAAAATGGATGTATAATTGTATTCTTTGCTAATATTTTCAGCCTCAATAAGGAGTCCAGGCATGGGCGTTTATCGATTTTTATATCCGCGGATCAGCCCTCGTTCACTATTTTCAATAAAATCCAGAATAGCCTTCTTGTATTCGGAGTCAGGTGCATGCGCACTGATTTGCTCCACAGCCTGACGCACATTGTTGCCTTTTACGTACAAGGTACGGTAGATGTCTTCGATCTCATGAACGGCTTCGGATGAAAACCCACGGCGACGCAGGCCAATCGTATTCACCCCTGAAAACGCCAACGGTTCCCGGGCAGCTTTGATATATGGCGGCACATCTTTTCGCACCAGTGATCCTCCGCCTACAAAGCTATGTGCACCAATCTTCACAAACTGATGGACCGCCGTCAATCCGCCGAGCTGGACAAATGGCTCCAGGTGAATGTGACCAGCAAGATTCACACAATTTGCCAGTACGCAATTGTTATCCAGTATACAATCATGCGCGATGTGTACATAGGCCATTAACAAACAATTATCACCAATCGTGGTCGAACCACCGGCTTCGGTTCCTTTGTTGAGCGTGCAATACTCTCTGATCGTTACATTATCACCAATGATAAGTCGGGTATCTTCACCACTATATTTGAGATCTTGTGGAATAGCACCGAGTACAGCACCCGGAAAAATATTACAGTTTCGGCCTATTTTCACACCATCCATGATGGTCACATGGGAGCCGATCCATGTTCCTTCTCCGATTTCTACATCACCTGCTATGGTTGAAAAAGGATCTACTTTTACATCGCTCCCCAGTTTTGCCGCGGGATGGATAAAGGCATTATCATTCACAATCATGAGTTCTTTCTCTTTTCAATTTTAGCGGTAAAATCACCTTCTGAGACCAATGTGTCCCCCACATACGTTCTTCCGTGCATGTGGCAGAATCCTCTACGAATCGGATGAATCAATTCCATGACCAGGATCAGTGTATCACCCGGGCCAACCATCTTTCGAAATTTGGTGTTATCAATTTTCAAAAAATAAGTATCCCATTTTACATCCTGATTCATCTGTGACAAGGCCAAAATACCGCCAGTTTGGGCCAATGCTTCGACCTGTAAGACCCCCGGAAATATGGGATTGCCTGGAAAATGACCCTGAAAACAGGCTTCATTCATCGTAATATTTTTGATTCCGACCACTTTGTCCGCACTCAGTTCGATGATCTTATCTACCAATAAGAACGGGTAGCGATGCGGCAACATATCCATAATCTCCCGGATATCCTTGACCGGCGTTTGATTTGGATCATAATGTGGAATTTGTTTTTCGTTATTGTTATCCATAGAATGCATTAATTAGATATCTGGCTAAATTATAGTTTCCGGTATGCCCCGGCCGGGTAGCGGATACACGGCCTTGAATACGGAGATTCAGTAAAGATAAATCACCTAATAAATCCAATATCTTGTGCCGGGCCGGTTCATTTTCAAAAAACATAGGCCCATTAATCACATGGTTCCTTATTGAAACGTCCGAACCACCTGAAATGTATTTATTTAAATCTGATTTCACATCTTCTTCGGTCAGATCATCGTCCAGTACCACCAGCGCATTTTTTAGGGACCCGCCCTGAATCATCCCTCCTTTCAGCAGTCCGGCTACTTCACTATACAGGCTAAAAGTCCGTGCTGGTGCAATCTTTTCGGCATAATCATCACCGTATTGCCAATCCGCCTTCATCCCGCCCAACAGCGCATTGTCATATTCTAAAACGGCTTCCAGTTCATACGCTTCACTGGGCGTCAGGTGGTATTCTGCACCGCTGGTATGACAAGTGAATTCCAACGGTTCATCAATGACCAGCACACTCCAGTCATCTCCTTCGTACTCCTCGATTCCAGCTTCATCAATTTTTTTTTGAATTTCTGCTCCACTTCCATCAAGTATCGGAACCTCGGGCCCGTCAATCTTCAGCTCAGCATCGGTGATTCCATTCGCATGAAGAGTAGCCAGTAAATGCTCCACCGTGGAGACTGTGTGTTCGCCATTACCCAACACCGTGCACCGCCGTGTAGAAACCACATTGGCGACATGGCATGGAATGTATCCTTGCTCACCACTGGCCGCATTCTGATAAGAAAAATAAATTCCTTTTTCAGAAAAAGAAGGAAGAACCTCCACTTCGGCATAAACACCCGTATGGATACCAGTTCCTTTAACAGAAAAGTGCGCTCGAAGTGTTTTTCGCATAGGTATGGATTAGATAATTTGGCAAAGATAACAGATTCCACTTGAAAACATATAAAACTGGACGGCTATCTAAGAACTATCTCAGCGCTTCTTGTTCTCCGCGACTGTCTTTTTTAATTGGTGCAAATCCTTATCCATTGCAGGCAATTGCCTGAATATGGCGTACGAACGCATAAAATTTTTGAGCGGCATGGCCGGTGTCCCAAAATAATTGCCACCATCCTTAATATCTGAAATAATCCCCGTTCCTCCTCCTATTTTCAAATTGGATCCGATGCTAATGTGTCCAGCTGTACCGACCTGTCCCCCGATTTGGTTGTTTTCTCCGATATGCGTACTCCCGGAAATACCGGTCTGCGCAGCAATCACGGTATTGCTACCGATCACGACATTGTGCCCAATTTGTATGAGATTATCCAGTTTGACGCCCTGGTGGAGAATCGTCTTACCCATCGAAGCACGGTCGATTACTGTATTGGCGCCGATCTCCACATAATCGCCAATCTCCACGTGACCTATTTGAGGAATTTTGGTGTACTGACCTTTGTCATCTTGTGCAAATCCAAATCCATCGCTGCCAATAACTGCATTCGCATGCAGTACGACATGGTCACCGATCTGGCAACCATGGTATATCTTCACGCCTGGATGGATCCGCACATGGTCCCCGATGTGAACACCAGCGCCGATGTAAACCTGACTCCCAATCTGAGCATGATCACCTATTGACACATCCGCTTCAATGACCGTAAATGCACCGACAAAAGCATCTTTCCCCAGCGTTGCTCCCGCATGAATACTTGCCTGGTTGGATATTTCAGCCGGTTTGGGTTTGTTTTGATCAAAAAATGAAAAAAGTTCAGAAAGCGCCAGATAAACATTTTCCACCCGAAGCAAGGTTGCCGGAACGGGTTTTGAAAGTTGGTAATTCGCATCGATTAATACCGCTGCCGCTTGTGTGGAATAAAGATATTTTTCGTACTTTGGATTGGAAAAAAAAGTAATGGCTCCGCGACCCGCCGTCTCTATTTTATCCGGATGTGTAATCATTTCATCAGGATTTCCTTCCACTTCTGCTTTTATTAGATCAGCAATTTGATGTACCTTTACTTTCATCTTTTTCTCAAACATAAGAAATTGCCATGATAAAAATTGGTACCCGAGGCAGTAAATTAGCACTTTGGCAGGCAAATTATTTTGCATCGCTTCTCCAGGACAACGATATGGAAAGTGAAATAAAGATAATTAAAACCAAAGGGGATGTGGCGAAGAATCTGAGCTTTGACAAAATAGAAGGCAAAGGCTTTTTCACCAAGGAAATCGAAGATGCGCTGTTGAATAAGACGATTGACGTAGCTGTGCACTCACTGAAGGATTTGCCGACACAGAGTCCGGAAGGTCTGGTGACCGCTGGTCTTTCTGACCGGGCCAATCCATCGGATATACTTTTGATCAACCCGGAAAGTTTTGAAAACGATCAACCATTTAAATTGCGAAAAAATGCCGTGGTCGGAACGTCGTCTCAACGCCGAAAAGGACTGATCAAATACTATCGACCGGACGTAGGCATTAAGGATATTCGGGGCAATGTCCCGACCCGGATCAAAAAACTAAGAGAAAAAGAATTCGATGCAATTATTATTGCCCGGGCGGGCGTAGACCGCATCGACGCAGATCTTACGAAACTGGAAACACTGACACTCAACCCCCGGGAATTTGTTCCGGCACCCGGTCAGGGCATCGTCGCCTTTCAGACCCGGGAAGAAAACATAGAACTTCGCAAGACTCTGGGCAAATTAACAGACAAGAAGTTGATTGAAACCACCAACGTGGAACGTAGAATCCTCCAGCAAATGGGCGGCGGATGTCATATGCCCCTGGGTGCCTATTGTGTCAAAGACAACAATGGCTATTTACACGTCTGGGCTTGTTTTGCTGAAGACTGGAAACATCCGTTGCGTTTTGTTCAGTATTCTGCCAGTACCGATCACGAATTAGCAGAAACTATTGTAAAAAAACTCAAGAATGATACTACTATTTGACACCTCAGCGGCGGGGAAACCCAAAAGCTATAAAAAACCATACACCGATACCTTTAACTGGCCACGAATGATTCATATATCCTGGTTGGCTTATGATGATGAAGGGAATCTGGTGGAAGATGAGAACCATTTAATCAAAAACCATGCGCTTGAAATTCCGGAAAAGTCACTTCGTCTGCACAAACTGGATTTAAATCAAATAGAAGAAGAAGGCAAGGACATCGAAGAAGTTCTTAATAAATTTAAAACAGTGGTTGACAAAGCCGAATACATTTTTTCCTTCAATCTCAATTACAATGAGAATGTGGTCGGGGCGGAATACGTGCGGCATGGGATCAATCACCGACTTCATCATTCAGAAAAATATTGCCTCATGCAGGAGTCCACTTATTTTTGCAAGCTGGAAGGAAGAGATGGCCGATACAAGTGGCCGACATTGACTGAATTACACGTCGCCTGCTTTGATGCCGGATACGCCGGTCCGAACAATGCCCGGAACGACGTTCTGGCTACCACGAAATGCTTTAATCACCTCTGGCAACGGGGAGAACTAGATGATATATTTTGAAAACACATATTTTTATTTCGAGAGCCCTGGATCCTGACAGTCCGCTTCGCCAGGTAGAATCCGCCGCAGGGGTCACCCTCATTCATGAATCGTTGATTAGCATTCACCCCAATCCGGTAGACCAATTACCGGTCGCTGACTGGTTCTTTTTTTACAGCAAAAATGGAGTGGAATGCTTTGCAAAGCAATGGGAGCAAAAATGGAAATCCAATCCTAAGATGAAAGACATCCGTTGGGCAGCCATGGGCGAAGGCACTGCAGAGTCACTCAAAGGGTGGGGCATTACCAGCGATTTTGTAGGCCGTGGTGAGGCCGAAGAGATCGCTACCCAATTTCTGGAACACAGTAAGCCCTCAGAATCGGTGGTTTTTTTCCGGGCATCCCATTCCCGCAACAGGCTTTATCAATTAATTTCAGAGCATCGAGACGCCAGTCACATCGTCATCTATGACAACCAATTGATCGAAAAGGAATTTCCTCCGGTAGACATTGGTATTTTTACCAGTGGACGCAACGCCATTGCTTTTTTTGAAAACAATACCGAACCGGAACAGGCCTGCATCGCCATTGGACAACCGACAGCGGATACCCTGCTCACCCTCAATGTTCCCGAAGACAAGATCTACATTGCCGAAACACCTTCAGAGGATGCCCTCTATGATGAACTGAAAAAGGTGCTCAAATTGTAAAATAAAGATATGCATCAGCGATAAGTTGCAAAGCAGAGCGACATAGCGTACCATTAATCAACAGCGCAGCGTCCCAATACCCAAAGCGCCAGCGTCCTACTGTTTGCCTTCCGTAGCAAACCTGGGAGGCGCAGAATCCCAAAAACAAAGCGCTCCAAAAGCGTAGCGCCCCATTATAATATATCCAAACTTTTATGGATCTTTGCTGCTCATTGTGTATTATGATATCTGAATGCTGAAATCACTCCATATAAAAAATTTCGTGCTCATCGATGAGTTGACCATCCAATTCTCGGATCATCTGACGACGATCACGGGTGAAACTGGTGCTGGAAAATCCATATTACTGGGGGCATTGAACCTTATTCTCGGTCAGCGGGCAGATACATCGCTGGTCGCAAATCAGGATCAAACCTGTGTTATCGAAGGCACCTTTGATCTCCAGGCTTATGACCTGGAACCGGTCTTCGAAACCGAGGAGCTGGATTATGAACCGATCACCGTCTTACGACGAGAAATCCGATCGAACGGCAAGTCCAGAGCATTTGTTAATGACAACCTGGTTAATCTTACGACACTAAAAAGTCTGGCCGATCATCTGATCGATATCCATGAACAATTTGACAGCCATTTTTTGAGAGACCGACGGTTTCAGTTTCAGGTCATCGACAGTCTTGCCGGTCAATTAAAAGAAACGATTCAGTATCAACAGCTTTTTACGCAATTAAAAAAGCGTAAAACGGATTTAAGAACACAGCGGGAACAGTTCGCAACGCTTCGGCAAAAAAAAGACTTTTTGGAATTTCAACTCCATGAAATACAAAAGTTGCAATATCAACCCGGTGAATTCCAGGAATTGGAAGAGGAACTCAACGTGGTCAAGAATGCCGCTGACATCTCAGATATTATTCAGTTGGCCGATCATCTATTTGAGGGCGCTGAGAACAATCTTCTCGACCAATTTCGTGGATTGATTCATCGCGTGACTGCTATTCAAGGCAACATGGAAGCCCTTAAACGGCTCAACTCCCGCCTGGAATCCAATTACATCGAACTGGAAGATCTTTACAAGGAAATCACACAGCTGGATGATCTTGTAGAGGTCGACCCGGGGCGATCGGACTGGATCGAAAACCGAATGGCCGAGATTTTTAAAGTCGTTAAAAAGCACCACCTCGATGATGCAGAGTCCCTCACCAGACTCACAAAAAATCTGGAAGACGAATTGGCCCAGATCGAGCAAACCGACACCGCTACACAGGCGTTGGAAGATGAGATCGGACGCCTGGAAAAAGAGCTTCATCAGAAAGCGGACAGCCTGTCGCAAGCACGTAAAGAACAAGTTGCTCCCATCCGGGATGCGGTTTTGGAACATCTGACCTTGCTCAATCTGGGCAAAGCTGATTTCAAGATTGAAATACACCCGGCGGATGAATTGAATGATCACGGTCGGGACGAATTGAAGTTTTTGTTCTCTGCGAATCCCGGGGTCGCACTCTCACCCGTCGAAAAAGTAGCTTCGGGGGGTGAAATTTCCAGACTGGCCTTGTCCATCAAAGCTCTGATCGCTCGTTCTATCCCGCTGCCAACCATCGTATTTGATGAAATCGATGCTGCTGTATCCGGTTCTGCAGCAGACAAAATGGGAACCTTGCTCTACAATCTTGGTCGACATCATCAGGTGATCTGCATCACACACTCTCCACAAGTAGCTTCCCGGGCCGACAAGCATCTGTTCGTGTACAAAGAAGTAACGGGACAGAAAACAGAATCTCAAATCCGGGAGCTGGAAAAAGAGGAACGCATTACAGAACTGGCCATAATGATGAGCAGTGATCCGCCCAGTTCATCCGCCCTGGAAAACGCAAAGTATCTTTTGGAAAAAACACTAAGTCATTAATTATTTATACATTCGTTACGATCAAAATAATATTATAAATGGGACACAATTTACTTGAAGGTAAGAAAGGAATCATTTTTGGCGCACTGGATGACCAGTCCATGGCCTGGAAAGTTGCTGAAAAAGCAGTGGAAGAAGGTGCCAAAATCACCTTAACGAATGCACCGGTAGCACTCCGGATGGGGCAAATACAAGAACTCGCCGATTCATTGAATGCCGAAGTCATACCCGCGGATGCCACCAGCGAAGAAGATCTCGAAAACCTGCTCTCCAAATCGATGGAAATCCTGGGTGGTCCCGTTGACTTTATTCTACATTCCATCGGGATGTCGGTAAATGTCCGTAAAAACAAACCCTACACCGAGCTCAATTACTCGTGGATGGAAAAAACCTTTGATGTATCCGCTATCTCCTTTCATAAAGTCATGCAAACCGCCATGAAACTCAATGCTGTGAATGAGTGGGGGAGCATCCTGGCGCTGAGCTACATCGCTGCCCAACGGACCTTCCCGGATTATAGTGAAATGGCCGAGTCAAAAGCTCTTTTGGAATCTTTTGCACGAAGCTTCGGCTACCATTGGGCTGTGAAGAACAAAGTCAGAGTCAACACCATTTCCCAATCTCCGACCATGACAACAGCCGGACAAGGCGTGAAAGGGTTTCACGAATTTTTTGATTATGCAGATAAGATGTCCCCGCTGGGAAATGCTACTGCAGATGATTGCGCAGACTATTGCATCACTTTGTTTTCGGACTATACCCGGATGGTGACCATGCAAAACCTGTATCACGATGGTGGTTTTTCATCCATGGGAATGAACCCGGCGATATTGGACAAATAATGGTGCCTACCGCCTGCAGGGGTCACCAGCCCTGCAGCGAAGGAGCACGGAACCCCAGGGAGAGGAATGAAATTTATGATCGTGCCGAAACAATTTGTAAAATTAATCATCGTATGGTTCCTGACCACTCCCTGGGTCGTGGCTCAGACCGAGCTTCAATCTTCAGAACAATCTGAATCCACGGAAATCAACGATACGATTCAGTACACAGACTATCAGTTGCGTGCCAAGGACGACATCATTACAGACACCACCTTGCAGGGAAATTTTCATACTACAGGTCCTATAGAAGATCAGTGGCCGCACCTGATGACTTTGGGGTATTCGGGTTCTCCGGTATACGGTCCGCAGTATTATATTCCCAAAGATGCCGGATGGGATCTGGGATACCGAGCGTTCGACCCCTACCGGAAAAAATTTGATGACCTCTTATTTATTCAGGATGGGCTACCCATCACCAAGGTAACCTACATCCAGACGCCGCAGGTCAATCAAAGCATATTTGACGGCTACTTTGCACGAAAGATCAATGACGTCAGTTTTGCTCTTGACCACAATAGGTACAACTACACCGGTGACTACCTGAATCAAAAGAGTTACAACACTATTTTTCATACCGGATTGACCTTTGACAAGGAAAAGTGGTATGGCTATATTCTTTTCGCTTCCGAAGTTTTTCAACAAAACAACAATGGCGGGATTACCACGGACTCGCTTTATTTCGGGCCGCAGCAAGATATTTACGACAACCGAGCCGGCTACCCTGTTCAGTTCCAAAACGGATTATCCCGTGATGACAGCAAGACCGGTCGCGCGGGTTTTATGTTAAAAGCCCTGCGTTTTCGGAATTATGGGGTCAATATAGGTGCCCGGGTGGATGTGGGGCAACGGCAGATTAGCACCACCAGCGAAGCACCTCGCACAGAAGAAGCCTTTTTTCCAGCCTATAATATATCCGGTGTCGATGGTCTGAACACTTATCTGAAAAAAACGAGTGTACTCCCCGGTGCCGTCCTGGAGTTTTCAGACAGCGCCCGATCTGTATTTACGCTTCGATCCCTTACGGGTATCCACCTTAATCAACTGAATTTTACAGACGACAGTGAAAATTGGCAGGAGTTTGTACAGCAAGGGGATTTGAATTTTCAGTCCGAATACATCGACCTCAGCAGCCATCTCGATTTAAGAATATTTGACAATAAACTGTACTTTGATCTATCCGGGGAGATCGGAACGAATTGGAGAGGTTTTGGAGTCTCGGGCCACGCCGCACTAAAACGCACAGCAGCTCCATGGCTCTTTCGCTATCAAAATTTTTCTGGGGATAAAACCTGGGCAAATTCGCCACCTTCCATGTTCACTCAGCTCCTTGGCGGAACCATCCAATACGAATCGGAGAAACTGACAGCAGGTATTTCTTTATCCCAACTCTTTCAAAGCAACCTGAGTTATTTGAACGAACAGGGCCTGCCGGACACCATCAACCAGCAGACGTCAGTAACCATATCACCAGAGCTTCGGTTGCATCTGGGTATATTTCATCTGGAGAATGAACTGGCATTCCGTTCATCGGACGGTGTCCATCCCTATTACCCCACGCTATCCGGGCGTCATTCGATCTACATCGAAGATAAATGGTTCAAAAACCGCATGCACCTCAATCTGGGATTAACGGTCTATTGGAAAAATGCGCACCAGACCTACTACTACCTGCCCTATACGCAGTCGTTCGTGCCCGCAAATCAAATGTTAGCCGGAGAATACCGGGTCCACCCGTTTTTTGCTTTCCGGGTTCGGACTTTTAAGTTCTTCATCCGGATGGAAAACAGTAATTTATTCTGGCAGAAAAACACGATTCTGTACGACACCTACCATTATCCGCTGATGGACCCGGCACTTCGGCTGGGAATCGAATGGATTTTCAGAAATTGAGGTATTTTTGGCGAAAGATTGCTCTGGTCGGTGTGGTTAATTACAACTCGAAGTTGGGTTGCAACTTGCCTTCTTTTTCTCCTTCATAAAACTCACAGATATAGGAAATCACTTCTTCCACGTCATCTGTAATGGGCAGCAAATCCAAATCCGCTTCATGAATATTTCCTTCCATCTGATAAACCACATCGTGCAACCAATTTTTCAGTCCAGACCAGTAATCCGACCCAAACAAAATAATCGGAATCTTAGAAATGGTCTTGGTTTGCACCAAAGTCAGTACTTCAAACAATTCATCCAGGGTTCCATATCCACCCGGCATCACAACAATAGCCTGTGCATACTTGACAAACATCACCTTGCGAACGAAAAAATACCGATGCGATAAATTCTTTCGTGGGTTGATATACTTATTGTAGCCCGACTCAAAAGGGAGTTCGATGTTCAGCCCGACCGAAACCCCGTCTTCCATGTGGGCTCCGCGATTACCAGCTTCCATCACGCCGGGACCACCGCCCGTAATCACGCCATAGCCCTCCTGAACCAACCGACGGGCAATATAGGTCGCTGCTTTGTAGTAATCGTGATCAGATTTGGTCCGAGCTGATCCAAATATGGAAACACATGGGCCCACCGCATTTAAAGTCTCAAAACCATCTACAATTTCTGCAACCACTTTGAATAAAGTCCAGGAATTGTCTCCTTTAAGATTTCGCCATTGCTTTTTTGACTTCTGTGGTTGTTTATCAATATCATTGTTCTCTGGCATATTTTCTTTTTTGGTTGTTCTCCTATTGGTTTCTATCACATTGGTCAGAGGCTCTACACCCTACCGACCACGGACTACAGCTTACAAACTATCTTGGTTATACGCTCGCTCTAAATATTCAGTGGCTTCTTCCAGAGAGGAAAACCGGTTAATAAAATCTTTTATTCCCGGTTTGCTGTACGCATCCGGATTCACATACTTGGTGACCATAGCACCATCTATATTTCCGGAACTCAGAATAATCAATCGTTCGACCACGTTCCGCAACTCCCGAATATTGCCAGTCCAATTGTGCTGCTGCAACATGGCAATGGATTCTTTGGTAAATTTCTTGATGGGATAGCCGTTGTTCGAGCAGATTTTCTCTGTAAAATAGGCCACTAATTCAGGTATGTCTTCCCGGCGATCATTGAGCGAAGGCACCTTGATATTGATCACCTGAAGGCGGTGAAACAAATCTTCTCTAAATTTTCCATCCCTTATTTCTTGGGCCAAATCTTTATTGGTCGCAGCCAGGACCCGTACATTCACGGCGATCATTTTATCGCCACCGACCCGCATGATACGGCGTTCCTCCAGCGCACGAAGCACTTTCGCCTGTGCAGACAAACTCATATCTCCCACCTCGTCAAGAAAGAGCGTCCCGTTGTTCGCTTGTTCAAACTTCCCGATCCGCTGTTTTACAGCCGTGGTAAAAGAACCTTTTTCATGTCCAAAAAGTTCGCTTTCAATAAGCTCTGCAGGAATCGCTGCACAGTTAACGGCGATCAGTGGTTTATCGGACCGTTCGCTTTTGGCGTGGATCCACCCGGCCACCAATTCTTTGCCGGTCCCGTTGTCGCCGGTGATCAATACCCGAGCTTCAGTGGGGGCTACTTTATCTACCATGTCCCGAACCTGTTCCAATGCGGCAGATTGACCAATCATATCCTGGATCGCTGCGTTGTTGACCTTCCGCTGAAGGTTCTTTTTCTCATGAACCAGATGCCCCTGTTCCAAGGCATTGCGCACCGTAATCAAAAGACGATTGAGATCAGGCGGCTTGGAAATAAAGTCAAAGGCTCCTTTTTTGACGGCTTCGACCGCATTGTCAATGTTCGCATGCCCACTGATCATAATGACTGGGAGATCGGGCTGAATATCCTGCAGACGCTCCAGCGCGTCCATGCCATCCATGTTGGGCATTTTGATGTCCATCAGCACAACATCATAACTATTCTTTTTGATTTTAGCCAAACCTTCCATTCCATCCTTGGCTTCTTCCACCTTAAACTTTTCATAGGTCAGGATATCCTTGAGGGTTCGTCGTATAGCATCTTCATCATCGACTATTAAAATTCGGGCCATGGGCATCAGGTTTTAGGGATTTTATATATTATGAATTCTTATAATATGTCAAATATAGAACTTTTTACCCTGAATTTCAAAACAAAAAAATCAATATTTTACTTTCTCTTTAACAGAAGCCCGGTATCTCACTGACAGTCAGAAAGTTCGGCCAGCGTCAAAAAAGCGGTCAAACCCACACTGGTCTCAAAACAATCCTCGTTGACATCAAAAGTCGAGGTATGAAGTTGACGTGCGCCCGGTTGACCCGGATCAGCGACGCCCAATCGGTAAAAACAAGCATCCATTTCGTGGGAATAGTACGCAAAATCCTCAGCGGTCATCCGTATGGGCAGATCGACGACCTGCTCCGGCCCCAAAAACGCTTCCGCCCGTCCACGCATTTTACGGGTTGTTTCAGGATGATTGTATAAAAACGGATACCCCACTTTAATATTTACATCCACCTCGGCGCCCAGTGCGAGTGCCGTATGGCGGGCGGTCTGTCGGATGAGTTCATGGGCCTGATAGCGCCAGTCTTCATCCATCGCCCGGAAGGTGCCTTGAATATGAACCGTTTCGGGGATAATGTTCGTCGAACCACCATCACTATAAATTTTCCCTAGCGTGAGCACGGATGGGCTGGTTGGGTCAGACCGCCGGCTGACGATTTGTTGTAACGCGACGATGATATGAGCCGATACCAGTGTGGTGTCCACCCCCTTGTGCGGCATGGCACCGTGGCCGCCCTTTCCGTTTACCGTCAGAAAAATCTCATCGCTGGAAGCCATGTACTGACCGGGGCGAAACCCCACCTTTCCAGCCTCCAAAGGCGGATGGACATGTTGTCCGAGGATGACATCCGGCGCCGGATTTTCTAGAACTCCCGCTTTGATCATCAGCGAGGCTCCCCCCGGCAATTGTTCTTCAGCGGGTTGAAATATCAATTTGATGCGTCCCGAAAACTGGTCCCGCAATTGATTTAGTACATATGCCGACCCCAGCAGCGATGAAGTATGTACATCGTGGCCGCAGGCATGCATTACGCCGGGATTGGTTGATGCATATTCCACTTGATTCTCTTCCTGGATAGGCAGAGCATCCATATCTGCCCGCAAGGCCACGGTCTTTCCATTCGTGTCCTTCCCCGAAATCATTCCGACCACACCGTAGCCCCCGACCTTTTCTTTATAAGGGATGCCCCATTCTTTCAGTTTTCCAGCGATGAATTGCGAGGTATTCTTTTCTTCAAATGAAAGTTCGGGATGGCGGTGTATATGCCGGCGCATCGCTACGACCTCATCCAGGATTTCTTTGCTCAAATCTTTTATTTGTTCGCTGTGCTGCATGGTTTTTTCGGTTACTGATTATTGGTTATTGGTTACTGGTTACTGGTTACTGGTTACTTGACCTCCTACAAGTCTCCATTCAAAACTAAAAACTAATACTTAAAAAGTCAATGCTCGCCTGTTCTATCAAAAACATATACTTCCCCTTGATTTTCCTTATTATGAGAGCTAATGATAAATGAGTGGTCACTGTCAGCCACATAAAATGGGCTCGTTCGTTCTTGTTTCCAAATCTCTACAATACGATCAAAAGTGAGGCTGCGAAAATCAACCACCAGTGCACTGTTCCGATGGGCGTGAAGATACGAAGGCAGGTAGCGCAAATAGAAGGGTGCCTTTCCATGACCTTCTTCCGGAATCTGGACCACCTGGCGTGCTGATTTATTCAGGACCGAAGTCAGTTGATCACCATTGGACAACACAAAAAGGCATTCAGCCAGCCCCTGTTTTCGGTGCTTCCTCTGTGGCCGACGCATCCTTCTCTGTACTTTTTGCATATTTTCAATACCTCGTACAATACCCTGCAATAAACCGGCTACAAAAGGGGTATACAACTCACCGGTGTATTTCTGGATAAACAGCCGCATCGACTGGTAAAAGGTAGTAGTATAAGACGACAAATCTTTCTGGGTACTTTCTCCTTTAAAATGGATCACGTGCAATGAACCAACATAGCGGATCCGGTACCCGGCCCGGGTAATCCGATAGGATAGATCAATGTCTTCCGCATACATAAAGAATCGGGGATCAAACCCCCCGATGTCATCCAGGACTTTTTTTCGGATAAGCATAAATGCTCCCGGTAACACATCAATGTCGCCGGTCTCGTCATAGCGGAGCGTCGGAAAATAATACCCATTGAAGAAAGGAATGTTCTTAAAAACATCACTCAACCCGGAAAATTTGGTGAATGAAGACCACAACGATGGAATGGATCGCTTAGATTCCCGAAGCACCTGACCATTTCCGTCCAAAAGACATACGCCGACTGCCCCGGTCTGATCATCCGATTCAAAATTTTTGATCGCCTCAGTCAGCAGAGACTCTCCCACGACGGTATCGGGATTAATAAAAAGCACATACCGGCCGCTGGCCCGGGCCAATGCATCATTACATGCCCGCCCGAATCCTGTGTTTTCTGTATTGACGATCAGATCAACGGCGGGGAACTGGTTTCGGATCATATCCACAGAACCATCCGAAGAGGCGTTATCTACTACAATAATTTCGCTTTCCATCCCGGCAGTAGCCGCGTGCAGCGATTCCAGGCAGATCCGAAGAAAATACCGGACGTTGTAATTCACGACAATTACCGACAGTTCCATCAGCGATCTCCGTTAAACAGCTGGTCGATCGGCGTGCGTCGCAGAATAGCTCGTCCGAGTGTAAAATCGTCCGCATACTCCAGTTCGCCTCCGAAAGCCACACCCCGGGCTATGGAACTGACTGAGACGTCATCATGAACCTGCTGGGAGATATAATATAAGGTGGTGTCTCCTTCGATGGTCGAGCTAATCGCCATAATCAATTCTGTGATTTCTTCCCCTTTGATCCGGTTCAGCAGCTGATCGATGCGAAGATCGTCGGGGCCGATTCCGTCAATGGGTGAAATCAAACCGCCCAGGACGTGATAGCTGCCTGAAAACTGTCCGGTTTCTTCGATTGCGATCAAATCTTTCACGCTTTCGACCACACACACCACGCCGGTCCGACGTTTGGGATTTCGGCAAATCGTGCACACGGCATCATCTGCATAGTTCCCGCAAACCGTACAATTGGTCAATTGGGCATCGACCTGTTCCAGGGATGATAAAAACTCCGGGATAACATTTTTTTTGTGGTCCACGATATGCATGGCCAGGCGCATAGCGGTCTTCTTTCCGATTCCCGGGAGCTGGCTCAATGAATGGATCAGGGCTTCAAAGCTACTGGGTAAATGATTCATGCCTCAAAAATAACATTTTCTTTATCGCTTCCATGGTATTATCATTTATAATTTGTTTATTTATCTTTGCCGTGGCTGACTTGAAAAAGGGAAGTAGTGCGTTGAAATTCAAAACCCGGGTTTATTCCCTGCGAGTTGAGTTTTTAACAATCTGGCAGCGCTTTTGTTAGAGAAAACGATGGGAGGATGGATGCTGGACATAAGGGATTTGCAAGCCCATGAATGCCGAGGACTTGATAAAGTACCCGGGAGAACGGATTGTAAAGCCCAGTGTATTTAGTCCGAAACTGGAAGTTGGAGGCTGGAGGCTGGAGGTTGGATGTTAAACAACGCCTCAACAAAAAAGAACGTAAACACTGTAAACACTAATAAATAAGTAAAAAATATGGCTGAAGTAATTCGAATGCCTCGATTGAGCGACACGATGGAAGAAGGAGTGATCGTCGGATGGCTTAAGAAAGAAGGAGACGCAATTGAACCGGGTGATTTACTCGCGGAGGTGGAAACAGACAAGGCCACCATGGAACTGGAAAGCTATCAGGAAGGCACACTTTTACACATTGCTGTCAAAGAAGGCCCTGTACCAGTAGATTCGGTCATCGCTGTATTGGGTGACGAAGGCGAGGATTATCAGGCTGTACTCGACGAAGCCAAAGCGGAGCAGGAAGATCAAAAAGAAGACAAGGAGGAAGAAGCGGAGTCGGATCAGGATGCGCCATCCGATGACAAAGAAAGTTCATCAGAAAAAACAGGTTCCACAAAAACGAGTGAGCCGTCCGACAGCGGTGATGACGACCGGATAAAAGCTTCTCCACTTGCCAAAAAAATGGCTAAAGACGAAGGCATTGATCTTCGGTCTGTCAGTGGAAGCGGAGATGGAGGACGGATTGTCAAAAAAGACATCGAAAAAGCGATTGAATCTGGCGTTCAACAACCAGCGGCAGCTTCATCCATTCAGATATCAGCCGGTGAAGACCGCGTGATTCCGGTTTCTCAAATGCGGAAAGTTATCGGTAAACGATTGGGTGAAAGTAAGTTCACCTCACCCCATTTCTATATTACTGCAGAGATTGACATGGATGCCGCCATTGCAGCCCGAAAATCTTTGAATAGCGACGATGAACAACAAAAAATATCTTTCAATGACCTGGTCATCAAAGCGGTAGCGATGGCACTTCGAAAACATCCGTTCGTGAACAGTTCCTGGGAAGGAGACAAAATCGTTCAGCACGGAGACATCAATATTGGGGTCGCCGTTGCTGTAGACGAAGGATTGCTGGTACCCGTCATACACAACGCAGACTTTAAGTCATTGTCCCAGATAAAATCTGAAATCGTAGAATTAGCCGGGAAAGCCAGAAATAAAAAACTGCAACCGGATGAAATGCAGGGCAACACATTCACCATTTCCAACCTCGGTATGTTTGGCGTGGATGAGTTTACTGCGATTATTAATCCACCGGATGCCTGCATCCTGGCCGTAGGAACTATTAACACAAAACCTGTGGTAAAAGATGGCGAAATCGTGATCGGAAATACGATGAAGGTCACGCTCAGCTGCGACCACCGCGTGGTAGACGGGGCCGTGGGTGCACAGTTTATCCAGACCCTTCGTTCCTATCTGGAGCATCCCATGAAGATGCTGCGGTAGTGGAATAGCCTAATACGAGAGGAGGTTATTAGTACAAGCACATGCACTATTGTTGTTCTACCTACTCCACCTATAAAAAGAAAGAAAACTTTAGTTCATCCATTTGATTGAAGTCTAACAAATTACGGGGCCTTGGGCCCCGTTTTTATTTGGATACACAGGAGGCTAGAAAAAGCAAGAAGTCATACCTCAGGGCAGTACCAAAATCACCGAATAAATTTGAATGGTTTGGTGTGCACAAGCCCATACCCATCCAACTATTTCTACAAAAAACATAAGGTTGTAACTGTAGATCTAATGTTATCGTTCGAGCCTACAGCTTTCAAATTATTTCTATCTATCCATTCGCCCACTTTCATCGGGGGCTATGCTATGGAGCGAGCCCCGGCAACTTATCCACCACACCTCCACCATTATAGAGGCAGAAGGTTAATCCGCTGTATGCACCACGTCGATCTATTCTGATGCACCATACAGTGCATCAATTGCTTAAATTTCAAAATTGGGTTTATTACATACCCCTATTTTGAAGACGTTTGACTTTTTCGGGTTAAGTTATTGTTCTCCTTTCCCCTTACTCTTTTCCCAAAGTAAAAAAGGCAGATCGGGAATCCCGACCTGCCTTTTCAGAAGCTTCAAATAATTTTTATATACTAGTAACCGGAATTTTTATTTCCGCTGTACTTCGTTCCTGATCTGGATGATCCCGGCGTACCTTCACCGGCTTCCGGTCCTTCTGGTTTTTCCATGGGTTCATCACCGGGTCGTGCTACATAAAACTCCACTCGACGGTTCAGGTATTGCTGCATTTCCTCGCGTTTATCGAGTGCATAGTTGTCTTGCAGCTCAGGTACCAATTCATTTTTCTCGCCACCGTATTGAATAATCAGGCGTTCGCGGGCGATATCATATCGATCGACCAGATAATCCACCACTGCTTTTGACCGATTATAAGACAGTACCCGGTTGTAATCAGCACTTCCGCGATTATCGGTATATCCTTGAACCACCACTTTGAGATCCGGTTGATTTTTCATCACCGTGGCTACTTGCAACAAGGCGCCATAGTAGGCTGGTTTTACGTAATATTTATTGAGATCAAAATGGATCATCGGCAACCACCAGTCCATTCGCAGGTTGGACATTTTATTGTTGACCAACGTGTTGATTTCATCTTCAGTCAGATACCCTTGATCCGGAACAATGGCTACGCCATCGGCATCCACATCAAACCCAGGCTTGGAGAACGGCTCTTTGTCCATATAATCCGGCACACCATCCTGGTCACTGTCCAATGCAACCCCGCGCACATCGACCGGCGCACCCACTGGTGTATCCGGCTCCTGATCCAGCATATCAATCACGCCGTCGCCGTCGGTATCTGTCAGGTCCAGTTCAGGTCGTGATTTGACCTCCGCCAGATCCATCATCACCGGTGCCATCGGATTGACCCAATAAAGGGGTTGTGTCCGATTATTAAAGGATCCCAGGTTGAAATTGATGGTCACGCTCGTATAATGCAACATATCTATATTGGCAGACCGATCGACAGCGGTCCGGTATTCAAATCCATCGAGCAGATCGTTATCCGCAAACACTATTTCGTGTTGCAGACCAATGTTAAATCGATCGTTAATCTTACGGGTCACCCCAAAACCACCTTTTAGCGTAGGATAGATCGTTTTATCATCGCCCAAGGCACGTATGGTATTTTCTTCACCGCCATCGGTTTCCCAGGAATCATCGAGCATATCCCGGAGGTTCTGACGGGCTGTCTTCCGGTCTTCCTTCTTACTCATATCCAGTCCTTGCGTCGCACTCGACCAATTGTAATTGCTGTTTCCATCAAAAATATTAATCGTCGTCTGCGGCGCATTAATACCAAGTCCCAGTGCCATGTTTAGTCCCCATTTGGGTTCGGGGCTGTGGAATAGGAGGTTGCCTATATTGAGCACCCCTTCGATGCTTCCACCCCATATTTTGGTTTTATAATTCCGGTGAATGGTTCTGACGTCTCCCAGTCGGGCACCCAGATTATTCTGGCTGTATGTTTTCTCCCGTTTGAAAACGCTCAAGGATGTCGGTCGTGCATCCAGTCCACGGGCAGAGTAGTAGTTAATTCCGGCCCGCACTGAAAACAGGTAGTTGACCGCTTTACGCACATGGATCCCAACGCCTAGACTGGCCGGCAATTCCGTTTCCACGTCCCCGGAGACAAAGGAATGACCGATATTGACACCCAGCTCCCACATGTCCTTCGGTCGGGCCGGATAGGGATAATCTCCTTTTTTCCACTGTGCATTAATTTCTGGATTTTTGGTCTGATTATCGGCAAAACCGTAATTTCCCGGTTCCAAATCTGTCGTTTTGGTATTTTGAGCCGAGATGATACTCGGTCCCAATAGCAAAATTGCCAGGGTTCCAAAGAAAATTTGTAGGATACGTGTCATAGGATTAGATTTTATATTTTTCGGATTGCAAGCAAAGATACTAATTCACAAAATGAAAATACTTTATTTTTCTAGTATAACATTATTTTAATGGAAATAATGTATAAAATCCGGAAGATTAAAGCCACCTTCACAGATTTAAGTTTGGAATCAAATTCACATTTAGGTTTAATTATGATTATTCACACCTTCGCACTTTCAAAGTCATTGACGCAGCAGATCGATCAACATTTCGATCCATTGTTCGAAATTTATGCTGCACAACATCAAAAACACCATATTGACCTGGAGGCGCTTTTCGATCAAACCGAAGTATATCGTCGCTTCCAGGAACAAAACGCCAGGCATACATTATTCACCTCTGGTAAAGGCGCCTTACGTATGATCAGCCAGGCATTGACGTTGCAAGATCACAAAATCTCCGTTTCATATATTGGGGAATCAGCAGCTAGAGACCCTCAATTTACTTATTTTACGGAAAATACCAAAGAAAACATCCTAATAAAAAATTTTTTAGCGGAGCAACTCCATCTGACGGGGGAAATTAATGCCTTGCCACATGACCTGCGACTGGGTGCCCTGCACCAGGATATCGCCCGAGCACGCCCCCACCTGGCAGACAGTACCATACTATTTATCAATCTCAATGCGCTTCGATGGGCGGATGCACCGGCCCAATCCGGAAACAACCCCAGTGGTCTGACTACCGAAGAAGCCAATCAACTCGCCTACATGGCCGGTCAAAGCCACAAAAACCAATTTTTGGTGCTGTACGGATTGGACCATCCCCACCGCGACCCTCACCAGTTGACCCTGAACAGCGTGGTGCAAATCCTGTGGTACTATCAATACGCAGCCGCCACCAAACCACAGATTTGGCCGATCCCCGAAGACCGTCGACAGGATTTCACCATTGAATCGTCCATGATGTCCGGCAATCTGCAATTTTGCAAAGATCGGCTGACCAACCAGTGGTTTCACAAAATCCCCTTTAAACTGGCTCCGGAACTTGCGCATCATCAGTGGATCACCACCTCTTACGACGAATACCAGGCTACCGCGAACGAGGACATCCCGCACCGCATTTTAGAATGGTATGATATTGCATAAATATGATCATACAACTTATGATTTATACATATTTATGTAAATATGAAAATACACATCAAATATGAAGTCACATCAAAAACTCCATTAATATTACACCCTAACAACTAGACGAATTGATTCATACCACACCTGCCCCATAGTACAACTTCTCTATGATTGAAAATAACCATGTCATAATAAATTTAAACACATTCTACTATATGTATATCAGCTAATTTTATATATATATTAATCATATTTGTACTAAAAAAATCAGAGCTACCAAATGTGCAAATACTCCCACTGCATCAGATAGCAGCATTTTATGCTCGCATAACCTATACTGTTAAATTCATTATCGACAAAACATAAAGATATATAGACCTTTATATCTCATATTAATGTATTTTTCAATATTACAAGCTCTATAGAAAATTTTAACTTTAATATTCGAGAACATGCTATTCGTTAGGCCAGCAGGCGATTACAACCTCTGTAAAATTATATATTGCATTGATTTACGTAAGCAACTATACATCACACTTGCCTAATATTGAACCTTTTCTTATATTTGCTTTACATCTAACACCCATACACTCTATCGTCATATGGAACGTATGGCTTTTCAGCACTATCTCCGCTAACCAAAAGAAATTTTAATTTATTGGAAACCCAATGGACTTTGTGTTCTATATGGGTATAAAATTGCATAACCATGAATAAAATTCTATGTACGATGCTGTGTTGTCGGCTGCGCTTTGTGTTCTCACTTGTACTGGGGGGATTCTTAACCCTGGGTAGCTGGTCCAAAGTAAGCGCCCAGCAAAGCAATTTGACTCCGAATGAGTTTACGCCACTGACGACAAATATTGTTGGGGGCGTGACGGTCAAATCAAGTGAAACTTGTCTACCTAATTCAGTTCCAATACTTCCTGACATATGCACTGATGATTTTTCAAGTGAAGGAAATGTCATAGATCCTACGATCACCAATAATGCAACATGGGATTATCTTATAGGCGGAACAGCCTGGATTGAAGTAGAGGACGCCAATGCGACCACCGGAGAGGAATATCCTGCGGGTAGTTATGCGGGATTTGTGGTAGGAAACAGTGGACTCCTTGAACTATTGGGCAATACTACAGTGACCACCTATTTAGACGACGTCGCACAGGAAACAGTATCAGCCGGATCACTACTAACACTTGGTGTACTGTCGGGTCAATCCCGAGTTGGATTCTACACATCTCAAAAATTTGATAAGATTCGACTAACGGTTTCTGCAGCAGGTTTACTAAATAATGTCACCGTATATTACGCCGAAGTCAAGAAATTTATGGCGGGACCACAACCAGCTTGCAACACCAACACCACGTTGACCAGTCCGGAGTATCCGGTAATTGTACAGCGGGATCGGACGGGGTTTACAGGAGGAGTCAATGTGGGGACTATCACCAATCGCGAAAATGCTGTTGACGACGATCCCAACACTTCGGCATCGATTACTATGCCGCTAGGGGTTCTGTCTACAGCCAATTTTTCGATTCAGGATCGAGCCACAACCTTTTCAGCGGGCGCCTTTGCCGGGATAGACCTGGACAACCCCGCTCTCCTGGGTTTAAACTTGCTGGGAAGTCTTACCATTACAACTTATCTGGACGGCCAGTCACAAGAAGCCATATCGGGGAGCAACTTGCTTTCCGTTCCATCATCACTACTATCGGGAACCGGCCGCCAAACGGTCGGATTTAAAACCACTAAGGACTTCGATGAAGTTCGGGTCACCATGGCTCAAACAGGCCTCGATCTCCGCACCACCCGGATCTATGGGATGGTCGTGAAAGAATTTTGTCCGGGCACCATCGCCGATTGCAATACGCTCACCCCGGGCACCAACCCGGAATTCCCGGTGTACATCAACGGAGCCAATACGGGGGTAGATATCGGTGTGTGCGCCGCGTGTTCCATCAACAATACAGAAAATGTGATCGATAACGACATGAGCAGTTATGCGACGGTGGATTTTGCCGTGGGTGCGCTCACAGACATCAGCCTTTCCGTCGCCAATGCCCTGGACGAGTACGACGCCAACACCTTTGTCGGTTTTGAGTTGGGACTTCAGCCGTTGCTCGACGTGGATGTGTTGGGTTCGACGACCATAGAACTATTTAATGATGGTGTCTCTGTCCAGACGGGCAGCGGCGATGCCCTGCTGGCCGGTGTGACCTCGACGATATTGCAAGGTGGATTCAGCCGACAACCCGTAGGAATTATAGCCAATCAAACCTTTGACGAAGTAAAAATCACTTTTAATCAAAACGCTCAGGTTAACCTGGGAACCATCCGCATTTACCATGCGCTCTTTACCACGACCTGCGCCGGAACCTTAAGTTGTAACGAAACGAACTTCCTCATCGGAGGGAAAGACAATCTGCCCGTGTACATCAATTCGGAACGAACAGGAACATCCGGGGTCGTCGGTGCGAGTAAAATCGAAAACCCCTGGAATGTAGCCAACGACAATCCGGATGACTTTGCTGATGTGGAGGTGATTGCCAATGTAGCCGGATCCGCATCGATTTCTGTTGTTGATGCCACGAATACCTATCCGGCAGGAGCAATTGCTGGTTTTGTGATCAGCAACGAAAGCTCGCTGTCACAGCTAAATTTGTTTGAATCGCTGACCATCACCACCTATCTGGATGGGACACCACAGGAAACAGGTACCGGTGATGATCTGTTGAACCTGGACCTGCTGGGAATAATTACCATCCCCGGTGCCGAATTCCAACCAAGTTTCATGACGACATTGCCATTTGATGAGGTCCAAATATCTTTTGCCGGCGTAGCGAACGTGCTCAATCATGCGCATGTCTACAGCGCCTTTGCGGACCTTCGTTATGTCAATGACGGGGGTGCTTACACGTGCAACATCGGCACCTTCAATCCCGACTTTAATGCCACCTGGATTAATCTGCCTGTGGTGGGCGATGTATCGACCAATGATCAACCCAACGGATCGGCCAGCTATGGTTCAGCGAGCCCACAAAGCGGTAACCCCTCAGGGGGGTCCTTAAACCTAAGCATTGATGGTAGTTATGATTTTACGGCAAGCAGTCCGGGGGTTTACCGGTACGACATTCCCATCATGGGAGGTGGAACGACCACCTCCCGCACTCTGCAGATCACCGTATTAGACGGGAACAGCACATCGAATCCACCAGTGGTTAACCCAGACTTTGGAAGTGGTCCGCAAGGCGATCCTATTGTGATCAATAGCGTGGCCAACGACGGACCGGGCAACGACAACATACCGCTGGATACCAGCAGCGTAAGCATCATCACGACTCCAAATAATGGATCGACTTCGATCAATACCACCACCGGAGTAATAACCTACACCCCGGAGCCTGGTTTTACAGGAAGAGATTCTCTGGAATACCGGATCTGTGACCAGGGAACACCTGCCAACTGTGGCACGGCCTGGCAATACTTCACCGTCAATCCGGATGGCGTCGATCCCTGGACCGATGCTACCGACGACTATGGTCGTACACCGTATGGCGAGCCAGTGACTGGCAATGTCAGCACGAACGACGTAGACCCGCAGGGTGAACCGCAAACCGTCAACGCACAAAACATCACAGAACCCGGCGTAGGCACCTTTGTCCTGACTGCAGATGGAAGCTACACCTTCACCCCCGCCGACGGATTCTCCGGCGCCCACGCCTTCACCTACACCACCTGCCGTACCAACGACGGATCGATCTGTGCACAGGCGACGGTGCATGTGATGGTGGAAGCAGGGGTACCAGACTTGGTTCCAAATATCATTATTAATCCATCTATCTTCTCTAGTAATCAATCATTCAACATTACAATTAGAGTTTTAGAGTTTGAGAATGCAGCATCAGAAGGAACAACTTCTGTACTTATTTCTCAAAGTTCAACTTGGACCTTAAATATAAATCAAAATGACGTGATCAATGGATGGACATATATAGGCCAACAAGGTCCTTTCCATCGTTTTGATTACACACAGATAATCCCCGGTTTTGGAATCGTTGAATTTCAAGTTCCTGCAACCTTTAATGGCTCAGGATCAGGTAAATATATTTTCACTACAACACTTGCCCCAGGATCAGGAGGAGAAATAAACACATCGAATAACACAGATCAAGAAACGAGCACCTATAATCCTTAAAATTATATCACATGAAACTCTATAGTCTTTTATTATTTTTTATTCCAATTTTAGCTTTTTCGCAAGATCCTGATGTACAAGGAGAACCTATTTACAGTCAATCAGACGGCACAGGAACACCTTTTAAAAGGAATGAAACTGTTTGTTTTGTGCTTAAAATGGGTGCTGTTGGAAATGATTTAAATTATCCTCCTATGCCAAATGCTCCGTTTGAGATAAATGTATCAACACAAAATTTAATTAATCGAACAGTAGAGTTTATCAACTCTTCTGATGTTTATCTCGACGAAAATTTTTTCACTGTAACCGTGCCAGAAGATCCAAATGTCCAAATCCACTTTGTACAAAATTCTACCATCCCCTTCGCAAATTATTCATGGTTTAATGTTTGTGGAACTGTACCTGAAACAGCTACAGATGGTTCTATTGTACGTTATCAAGCTAATGGAGTTCCGGGAGCATATTCAAGCACAAACGCAGGAAATGATGATCCATCAAATGAAGGTACAGTTGAAGGCATACTCCCTATCGAACTCCTCAGCTTCACCGCTTTTGCCCATAAAGATGAGGTCGACCTGGATTGGGAGACGGCGACGGAGTTGAACAACAGCCATTTTGAGGTGCAGCGATCCCCAGATGGACGGAACTACACCACCATCGGTGAAGTCCGGGGCGCCGGCACATCCAGCCAGGTCCTCGATTATGCCTTCACGGATGAGCAGCCCACACCCGGCAAAAACTACTACCGGCTAAAGCAGGTGGATTATAACGGTTCGTTTGATTACAGTCCGGTACGCATGGTCACCCTGGGTGCAGACAGTCGCTTGAGCGTATTCCCGAACCCGGTGGCTCCCGGTTCCGAAATCACCATCCAGGGCCAAAAAATCCGCACTGTCAAAATCTACAATATGCTCGGTCAGATCGTCGTGGACAAAGTCTACGACCACCCCCAATCTTCCATCACTATTTCCTCAGGTAATCTCGCGCAGGGCATCTATACCACCAGAGTAAATGGCGTGGATGAAAAAAGAGTAGTGGTGAAGTGACGGAGGGACCGACGACCGTGGACCGCCGCTTTTTGGTGGAAGGAACTTGAAGCTGGTGGAAGGAACTTGCAGCGCCGCTTGTGCGGGAGGGCAGTACCTGACACCTATAGAACGAACCAGGTGTAAGCCACGCTCGAAGGTGCCCTCCACCAAGGGATCGGCAAGCCCGTGCGCAAGGACGTGCGTCTGCGGGTTTACCGAGCCCGTTTGTGGAAGAAAGCTAGAGCACAAAGATCAAAGCCCGTATCATTATTTTTTTCCCCGCAGATTACACAGATCAACACAGATAATACTAAGCCTGTGGTTTGGTGTGATAGCAAATACCGCTATATGCTGCGCAGGTTCTGCGAAAATCTGCAAGATCAGGGGGGGCTCGGAAATCTTCCTCTCTCACAAGCCGATTCCAAGCTTCCCCAATCCCAAAAATCCTAAACCTAACCTAGACGAACCAGAACCAATAAGGTGGTGGGACTTGCATTGCCGCCTGTGCGGGAGAAAAGTGCCTTATACCTGTGCCCCCTAACCGGGTCAATTCCAATCGGTCCCTTCAGAGTGTGGGATTTGCAAGCCGGTGGAAGCTTGGAGCCGGGAGGATTGTAAAGCCCGGACATTCATAACTTTTCAAACAGCATAACTTCGGAGACGGCCAACGGAAGACCTCAGGGAGGTCTCGTTTTATTAGCTGCTGGATCTTTTCCAAATAACGACCCGGCTACGGGTCGCAGACCAATGAATCATTTCCATCCTTTGTGTAGATTGTATACAGAATTAAATATAGCAATCTTTCCAGACATAAAATTAAAAACCACAACGGGGCAAGACCGCAGACCGCTAACTTCTGGTGCAGAAAAAGGGAAGCGAGCAGTTAATCAAGAATACGCCCCCCTCGCCAACCGTGATTAACCTACCACAATTTATTTACAATTATATCGAATCTAAGATCTATTTAAATTGACAATTAATATATTTAAATAGAAAATAATACACACATAAAGGAACGCCAAATGAGTCAAATTAGTACTTTTACCGCGTAATTCATTTCATAATAAATTTAACAAATAAATTATCCCACCATCGGCTATCCCACAGCAACCGCACCAGTACTGAGGGTTACGATTCAAAATATAATTGGGTTTTTCCTTTTTTACAGCTTATTTTAATTGAACGTTTGATTATAGCCAAACCAATATATAGCTTTGCCTTCTCAAATTGAAGCCATTCGAGCTTCATCCTGGTGCAAGCATCAGATTGGCTCCCCCACTATCGAAACAGAAACTATAATTAAAATCACATTGAGGTTACGCTCAATAGGGAAAGAAAAACGTCTATGATATCCATACAATATGGCGTGCAGTTCAACCTGCAACGCATGTATTCCATAGTGGCGCTCATGGGGCTTATAAGCCTGTACTGTGGTTCGAAAACAATTGCTCAAACAAGCAACTTGGTGCCGAATCAATACACGCCGATCACCACGGTTAATGGACTGAATCCGGTTTTGAACTCCAGTGATGTCAGCTGCAGTTTGTTTAATGGCTGTGTTTCCAATTTGGAAAACATCGCAGCACAGCCTGGTGCTGCTGCCTCCATGAATGCCAACTTAGGGTCGAGGGACTGGCTTGAAGTTCAGTTTAATGAAGTGGCTCCTGCAGGCAGTTGGGCGGGGTTTGTGGTGGAATCGGAGTTTAGTATTGCAGCACGGATTTTGATTACGGTATCTGACGGCACCGTTTCAGAATCTATCCGAGGCGGAAATTTGCTGGCCTTCGGGCTCCCGGGACCAAAGGAAAAAATCGGATTTTATACCTCCATAGATTTTGATCGGATTCGGGTAACTTTTGAAGGAGCTATGGGCTCGCTGGATGTTTACTACGCCGAAGTAAAGAAATTTGGCCCGGGTTCATCGTTGGCCTGCAGCACCTATACCACCTTAGCGAACCCGGAATTTGCAGTCATCGTAGAATCCGATCGCACCGGTTTTTCCGGCGTGAATCTAGGGGCTGTATCTAGACCCCACGATGCCGTTGATAACGATACCCAAAGTTACGCCGCTATCGAAATGCCCGTCGGTTTGGGCAGCGCTACGGGGCATTTTTCCATCCGGGATCAGGTCTCGACTTATCCAGAGGGGAGTTTTGCCGGGATGGATATTGACAATCCGGACTTTCCGGGTGCCCAATTGTTGCAATATCTGACCATCACGACCTACCTGGCGGGGACTCAACAGGAAAAGGCCTCGGGTGAAAATTTACTGTCCATCCCTTCGACCACAGAAACCGAACCTAATCGGCAAACCGTTGGATTTATTACCACCAGGGATTTTGACGAAGTTCAGATAACCATGGCACAAACGGATACTGAAATCGGCACTACTAAAATATTTGGGATGGCCTTAAAATCCTTTTGCTCGGAAAACATCATCGGCCTGGGGATTCTCAACCCAGATATCAAAACCACCTGGGTCGATGTTCCGGTCCTAGGAGATGTATCTACTAATGACCAACCCATCGGTCCGGCCCATTATGGTCCGGCAAGTCCACGTGAAAGTAATCCCACGGAAGGGGCATTACATCTGAATGCTAATGGCAGCTACGATTTTACCACAAGCAGCCCGGGCGTATACCGGTACGATGTTCCCATCACCGTTAATGGAACGATCACCTCCCGCACCCTGCAGATCACCGTGTTGGACGGCAACAGCACCAGCAATCCACCGGTCGTAAATCCTGACTTTGGAAGTGGCCCACAGGGCACCCCGATCGTGATCAACAGCGTAGCTAATGACGGACCGGGCAACGAAAACATACCGCTGGATACCAGCAGCATAAGTATAGTCACACCCCCAAATAATGGAACGACTTCGATCAATACCACCACCGGAGAAATTACATACACCCCGGAGCCTGGTTTTACAGGCCGTGATTCATTGGAGTATCAGATTTGTGACCAGGGAACGCCTGCGAACTGTGGCACGGCCTGGCAGTACTTTACCGTCAATCCGGATGGAGTCGACCCTTGGACCGATGCTACCGACGACTATGGTCGTACACCGTATGGCGAGCCAATGACCGGGAATGTCAGCACAAACGATGTAGACCCGCAAGGTGAACCGCAAACCGTTACCGCGCAAAACTTCACGGAACCCGGCGTAGGCACCTTTGTCCTGTCTGCAGATGGAAGCTACACCTTTACCCCCGCCGCCGGATTTTCCGGTGCGCATACCTTTACCTACACCACCTGCCGAACCAATGACGGATCGGTCTGTGCACAGGCGACGGTACATGTGATGGTGGAGCAGGCGGTGCCGGATTTGACTCCGACGATAAGAATCAAGGGATTGAACTTCGATCAATATTCTACGCCAAAGGACTTTATTGTCAATATATTTGAGGTAAATAATACCCCGACAGAGGGTCCCATCAAAGTACGGATCAATAAATTAACCGCTTTTACAATTTCCTATGAACCGAATAGTGGCACTTCCGATGTATTTGGCAATATAGCCAATGAAAATGGCAAATGGGACATTTCGGAAAATTCAGGTTTTATAACGTTCACCTCCAAACCAGAGATAACCATTCCGGGAAATAGCAAAAGTATATTAGGCCTTACCATAACTTCCAAAGAGGATACGCCTGTAAATACTTCGCAAAACATTACAACAACTATAGTAGCAGGGTCAGGTGGAGAAAAAAACTCTTCGAACAATTCAGCCATTGTTAAAATAACTCAGAATTAAAATACTTGATATATGAAATGTTCTATAAAAAACTTGTGCTTCATTTTGTTATGCGTGTCACTCCAAGCGATATCCAAGGCGCAGGAAGTCAATATTAATATTGTGATGACACCAGCTACCATAAAGGTTGGAGAGGTTGGTCATCTTAGTGTTCAAATCTGCAATTTTGGTAATCCTGAAATTCACATTCCAGCAGAAAGATTAAACCCTCAGGTATCTGTTCCCGCTGTATCCACGGAGATCGTGGGACTGGATTCTGAAAGTACTGCCATGTGGTCTATTATAAGTAACGATGGTGTTGATATTTTGCTTAAAAATATAGGCTCCATTCCCTCTGGAGAATGCAACGAGGTAATTATACTTATCAAAGGCGCTACAGAACAAGATTCGAGAACTATCTCATCCACCTTGTTTTTCGATGGCCCACCGCTGGAGAACGACAAGATCGAAAACAATAACAGCACCACATCGGTCGCTGTTTCGGGCATCCTCCCGATCGAACTCCTCAGCTTTTCCGCTTCCGCTCATCAGGACATGGTCGATCTGGACTGGGAGACCGCCACGGAATTGAACAACAGCCATTTCGAAGTACAGCGATCGGCAGACGGACGGAATTACACCACCATCGGTGAAGTAAAAGGCGCCGGGACCTCCAGCCAAGTCATCGGCTATGCATTCACGGATGAGCAGCCCGGATCCGGCAAAAATTACTACCGACTGAAACAAGTGGATTACAACGGTTCCTTTGATTACAGTCTGGTACGCTTGGTCACCCTGGGTGCAGACAGTCGCTTGAATGTATTCCCGAATCCGGTGGCCCCCGGTTCCGAAATCACCATTCAAGGTCAAAAAATCAGCACGGTACAATTATACAATATGCTCGGCCAGATTGTCGTGGATAAAGTCTATGGCCAGCCTCAATCCTCCATCACCATTTCCTCGGGCAACCTCGCGCAGGGCATTTATTCGGTCCAGGTTAATGGGGTGAACGAGAAAAGAGTGGTGGTGAAATGACCACAGGCAGCAGACCGTGGGCGGTTGCGCTGGTGGAAGGAACTTGCAGCCTCGCCTGTGCAGGCAGGTAGTACCTTACACCTGTGTAGCAGACCAGGTGTAAGGCACGCTCAAAGGTGCCTTCCACCAAGACCATGGAAGGAACTTGCAGCGTCGCCTGTGTGGGAGAGTAGTAGCTTAAACCTGTGACCCCTAACCGGGTTAATTCCGACAGGTGCCTCCAGAGTGTGGGATTTGCAAGCCGGTGGAAGCTTGAAGCCGGGAGGATTGTAAAGCCCGGACATCCACGCCCATACGCCCTGTCATAAATTTCCCAAATTCATCGAAATGGACCTTGCCTGAACATAATTTGCCATCCAGGCTAACGAATTACCTGTGCCCCTAACCAGGTCAATTCCGATCGGTGCTTAGACTAAAATCCTATTGTATCATCTCACAATACTTATCAAACAGCATAACTTCGAAGACGGCCAACGGAAGACCTCAGGGAGGTCTCATTTTATTAGCTGCTGGATCTTTTCCAAATAACGACCCGGCTACGGGTCGCAGACCAATGAAATATTTGACATAGATTCCAGGCTAAAATAATGTTTCCCGCGATCGGGTCCGACAGGTGCCTCCAGAGTGTGGGATTTGCAAGCCGGTGGAAGCTTGGAGCCGGGAGGATTGTAAAGCCCGGACATTCATAACTTTTCAAACAGCATAACTTCGGAGACGGCCAACGGAAGACCTCAGGGAAGTCTCATTTTATTAGCTGCTGGATCTTTTCCAAATAACGACCCGGCTACGGGTCGCAGACCAATGAAATATTTTCACTCCTTCCTTGGATAGTATGCAGAATTAAACAGCAATTTTTGCAGGCATGAAATGAAGAACCGAAAAAGGGGAAGACCGTAGAACCACTGACCGTGTACTTTTTGTGCAGAAAATTCACATAGGAGTGCAGATAACCAACTCCTGATATATTTAAAACTTTATCTGTCGACGGTCAGTGGTGTGTTGCTTGCAGTCGTTCGTCGTCGATCAGCTGCCGGAGTTCACCCCCCTACCAATCGTTCCAGCTCCATCGATCGGGATCCTTTGATCAAAATGGGATCCCCTTTTTGAATAGCTCTTTCATCCACAAATTCCACCTCCGGGCAAAAATTGAAATGAGGGTATTCCTTCCCGGCGGCCATCCTAAAATACTCCCCCACCAGCCACACTTGCTCAAATCCCAACGCATCGATCAATTCCAAAATACTTTGATGCTCTTCAAGGGTCGCAGCACCCAACTCCCCCATGTCACCTAATATAAGAACCCCTTGGTGTGGGTATTCTTCTCGAAAGAATGAAATAGAATGACGCATACTTGTCGGATTGGCATTGTATGCATCCAGATAAACCCGGTGTCCTTTCCAGGTCAGTATTTGAGACCGGTTGTTTTTGGGCACATAACCAGCAAGCGCCTCCACCACCGAGGCCAGGTCTGTTTTAAAGTAGCTGCTCACAGCAAGGGCATGAATCAGATTCTGGACATTGTGCCCACCCCATAAAGAAGATTTTAACGTCAATGTCTTGTCTACATTCTTCGACTTCAACCGAAGCTCGATGCCCCCTGAAAATTTCTCCATCTCCACAACGTAATCCGTTTCGGGAAGATGATTCCGATCAAAACGAATCTTTTGAACTGGATGTGACTTCAATGGACCCAGACTATCTTCCTCCAGGTTGAGAAATAAATAACCATCGTGGTGATTCAGGTAATCAGCCAGCTCCGCTTTGGCTTTCAGGACGCCCTCCACTGAATGTAAAAACTCGAGGTGGGATTTTCCAATATTGAGAATACTCCCATAATTTGGTTGGGCAATTTCGCACAGCGTGGCGATCTCCCCAAAGTGATTGGTTCCCATTTCCAACAATAAAAATTCGGTCTCTTTGGGTGCATTGAGCAGGGTCAGTGGTAAGCCAATATGGTTATTAAAATTCCCGGCCGTCGCATGAACCTGATACTTCGTACCCAACGCAGCAGCCAGCAAATTCTTATTGGTGGTCTTACCGTTGCTTCCTGTGATGGCCAACACCGGCACATTCAGCCATCGACGATATTCCCCGGCCAATTGTTGCATGGTCTGAAGCACATCTTCCACCAGCCAATAATCATCCCCTTCCAACCCACTGTCCCGAGCCACTATGACTGCCCGGGCTCCCTTCTCAAGGGCGTCCGAGGCAAACCGGGAACCATCGGTCTTTGAACCGGGCAATGCAAAAAACAGGTTACCGGGTTCAATGGTCCGGCTGTCAATGTCTGCACCTGTGCTTTCCAGCAAAAGGTCGAGTAAAGTAAGGTCTTTTTTCATGGCTCTAAAATAAAAAAAGCTCCCATGAACTATGGAAGCTTTTCGTGCTAATTCTTATGATTTTAAAAACACCGTGCAAGGTATATGCCTCGGCACGCACTTTTTTCAGTACACCAAAATCAATATCTTCTTTTTGACTTCTTACGTTTTTTGAACATATTCCCTCCATCACCATCGTTTCCGCTGGGCGGTCCGTTTCTGGTCATGGCACATCGGAAGCCCACCGACCGGCTTGACATATCTTGATTCATGTACCGCCTTGTTCCGGGACTCAGCCAGTATGGTCGATCTGCCCACGAACCTCCTTTGATGACACGGGTGCTGTCCGAAACCAAGGAGTTCTCACCATATATATATTCTGCACCGGAATCTTCATCACCATCCTTGTAGTTCCGTGCATCAGCCACGGAGATGGATTGCACATTATCGACTTCTTCTTCTGTCATCAACCGACGCTGAATTCGTCCCAGGCTATCTTTATCAGCTAGTGAACCGTCGTCGTTTTTGACAGCTGTGGAAAATGTGTTCCCCCGAAATGGATTTAAATCCTGGTTATCGGCATCTCTCAATGTCAAACTATGCATAGGACGGTACACATCAGCCACCCATTCGCTCACATTACCGGCCATATTGTACAAGCCGTAATCATTCGGATAAAAACTGACCGTTGGTCCGGGGATGGAAGCTTTGTCATTCAGATGACCGGCGACACCCATATAATTACCAGCGCCTTGTTTAAAGTTCGCCATGTATTCGCCTTGATATTTACCGCGCCATTTGTAGCGCACCGTATTTCCATTCCATGGATATATTTTGCGATCCGTAATCAGATCGTTGACTTCTGACTCGAGGTTTCCTTCCAGCGCATAGGCGGCATATTCCCATTCCGCTTCCGTGGGCAGCCGGTAACTGGGCAACATAATACCGTCTGAATAATTAACGGGACGTTCACCACCCGTCGAAAGATCTTTCAAATTTTTCTTCACAGAACCTTCATATTTTCCCGCCAGGTAGGCTTCTGTATTGAAGTTGTCCGCATTTTTCTGATCCGGATTGGGATTGAGAATGCCTTTTTCGATCAACAGCATCTCGTTCACCCGGTCGGTACGCCATTTGCAATACTCAACCGCTTGCTCCCAGGATACGCCAACCACCGGATAGTCGTCATAGGATGGATGCCGGAAATAATTTTCAACATAGGGCTCGTTGTAAGCCAGTTCTTCCCGCCATACCATGGTATCTGGCAGAATATCTTTGATCCGCTGCGGATATTGCTCTCCAAATACCCGGTTGTTCCAGTATACAAATTCTCGATAATCAATATTCGCTACCTCTGTTTCATCCATATAAAACGAAGAAACCGTCACCCGACGTGGAACCGCATCCCAGCGATACATCACATCTTCCTGGGGATTGCCCATGGTAAACGTGCCGCCCGGGATCAATACCAGGTTGGGTCCCGTAATCTGTCCTTCATAATCCAGCTTCTGAAAGCCACCCCATTCTTCACTGTTGTATTTCCAACCTGTGGTGGAGGAAACATCTTGCTTCTTACAGGAAGCCAAGCCCAATAAAAACGCTACCGTAAGAGCGATATAACTATATGTTCGCATGTAAAATCTCAATTTTTGCTCAAAAGTAAACTAAATTTAATTTCTTTCCAGTCCTTTTCAAAACGGCTTTTTTGAATTCTTATTTTATCAAGCGATATTATTTGCCATAAAAGCATTATCTATATCCTGAAATGAGCACCAGACACCGACCTACATACCTTTTTTTATTGACGCTGGGGATGTTGACTCTGGCAGTGTACGGACCGCTTTATTTTGGAACGTATACATTGACTGGAAGCACGGCAGACCTCATCTGTTCTGCATTTTCGCACATGGCGGAGGCCTTCCAACAAGGTACATTCCCGCTTTGGAATAAGTACCAGCTCCAGGGCCTGAACACCTCGATATTCCCCGTGTACTGGAACCCGGTCTACTTAGTATTAGCGCTCTTGTTTTCCTCCCCCGGTATCGCCTTGAACACTCTGCATCTTTTTTTGATTTTTGTCAGTGGATTGGGATTCTATAAATGGGCCGGAAGCTATCTTAAAAATAAAAACAGTGTCTTTCTCGCCGGGTTGATATATCCCCTCATCGGCTTTTTTACAACTCACGGTACTGATCTTAACGTGATTAATACTGCAGCATGGATGCCTGTGCTACTCTATAGTCATAGGAGCTATTTGCGAAAAGGCACATTCCGCTATGGTGCGATTCTCGGATTGAGTTTTTATCTGTTTGCTACTGCCACCTCACCGGGTCTGGTCCTGGCCGGCGGGACACTTCTACTCGCTCAAACGATGATGTGGTCACCGCACGATCACAATAGGGGAAGGCACCGTCGAATTTATGCTCTCGGTATTCCGGGGCTATCCGGTTTCCTGGTATGGAAAATCTATCTGATCCGGTGGCGCACGTACGATTATTCCGCCGAATTCATTCCAGCACCCACCACATTATCTCACTTTTTTCAGGATATGGTCGGTCTTGCCTTGCCAAAAACACCCGCGTTGGAGGCAAATTTACCGATTGGCGCAGAATCGGGACACCACATGATGCATATCGGAATACTTCTGATCATTCTGACGGTGTTTACCGGGATGCATCGCCCCACGAGAACTGATCGTCGACTCGGATTAGCAGCGTTCATCTTTCTGGGATTGACGCTGATGCTACTTCTGTTGCGATCGTTTACTACGGTCGGCACTTCAGTAATCACAACAGAAGCTCTTGTCGGATTTAAATTTTTTTTCGTCGGCGCTCTGATCGTACTGGGATTGAGGGGATTGGACAAGAGTGTAAAACCGACCACACAAAGCAAACTGCCATTCCTTTTCTTGATCAGTGGGGGACTCGCAGTCGGTACAGCCCTCGTTCTAAAGCTTTTGAATCCAAGTGGACTTCCATTTGGACTACAGCAAACCGACCTCTGGAAATCAGTCTCTTTTCTCCTGATAGCATCTGTCGTATGTTTTATCCGTCTCCCACGGTGGCGATGGATCGCTTTAGCTTCACTTATCTTGGTAGAACTGGGAATCAATCAGGAAAGCTATTTAAGCACCCCAAACCTGATAGGGACTACTACTGAACGACCCCATGCCACCGCTGGTGTATCGAACGGGATCATCGAACTTCACCAACCGGTCGGCAAATTCAGGGATAGTGACTTCTCATGGCCAAATCGGCAACGGAATATAGGAACGCTTACCAGGACCCTGGTCAAGGATGGTTACTGGCCGTGGAGGTCAGACCGACAGACGACGCACATGGACACTCCGGATCACAATGCACAACTACGCTACCCTTTGTTCTACCTTAGCCGTGACACAACCGGGAGTGCCACACCAATTTATACACATCTTCAAGAGCACATCACCATCCTTTCCCACTCCGACCATCACTGGGAGTTGTCATTTCTGAATCAGTATGAAAAGTTTCTGATCTTGAATCAAAACTATCACAAAGATTGGATTGCTTACATCGACCAGGAGCGCGTCCCTGTTCACCCGACCGATACCGGAATGATGAAGATTGCGGTAAAACCTGGGCTGCACACGGCAACTTTTCTATTTAGATCCGATGGATTACTTCACCTTTTTGGAGTTACCATGGTGGTGATTTTGTTGATGGTAATATTCATGATATCGACGAAGACTTTCCCCCTGAGTGCCTTTGGACCGGGTATTCCCATCCTGATGGTATTTGTATTGAACACCGGCCAAAACAAACCGGCGAGCAAGGAAAAGGAACCCTCAAGGGAACCCGCAGATTATGTGATGAATTATGAATCAAACCGTCCCTTTTGGTTTGTACAGGCTGATCAAATCACCCCCTGGGATTCTTTTGACGGATACCGAGCCGAATCTTTTGACGCCAACGCAGAATACAGTGCGACTCTCCAGCTTCACCGCAGTGCGCTCAAAGGAAAAACTGCGCTCGGATATCGTTTCCGATTAAAAGCTGCAGCACCTGTCGATGTGGCCGTCGTAGCCAAAACCTATTCTCAGAATGATGAATCATATAACATTCACTATTTGACATCGTTAGATACTGATAAATGGCATACTCTGGAAGGTCAATTTTCGTTACAGGAACCCGAACCGCCTTTGGTGAAGACAGAGTTTTACCTTTGGAACTATAAAGAACAGGATTTTTTAATCGATGATATTGAGATCAAGCTGAGTCCATGAGAATTTTTTACATCATTGCCATCATGGGGTTTGCCGCCGGATTTGCTTATGGCCAATCCACCCTTTCTATTGACCTGACTTGGAAGGAAAACCGGGGAGAGCAACTTGTTCTGATGAATGAAGGTCATGATTCTGGCAACCTGCCGGTTATATTTCGCAGAGTACCCATCGGTTCAGGCGATAGCCTGCGGGTTGAATTGGTGGCCCGCCAGGAAAAAAGATTCGCCAATTACCAGGCACCTGGTGATCTTTCTGCTGATTATCGAATCGTCACATATACAGAGACAGAAAAAGACCAACAGTATGGAACGATATATCTCTACCCCATTCGAAAAAACAGCCACAGTGATGTGACCGTTCTTGAATCCGGTCAGCTTAAAATTACAATCATCCCTGGTAAACCCGCTATCCGGACCCGCCGGGTTGATTTCACAAACAAATCAGCCCTTTCAGAAGGTCAGGTTGTCCGGTTTCCTATACTGGAAAGCACGGTATATCGCATTGACTATGAGCAGCTACCCGATGCGTGGACGAGCCAAAATTTTTCACCGGAGCGGATCCAACTGTTCGCCGGACACCCCGGCCCCCTGCCCTATGGCGTCGACGATCCCAAAATCGACGACCTTCAGGAAGTACCTTATTATCTGGACGGAGAAATGACACGACAGGGAGACGGAATGGTGTTTTATGCCGTGGGGAGTCACCGGAAAGAGGTATCCGAGGAACCGGGGTTTCTCACCATTCAACACAACGTGTATGCAGACACCAACTATTATTACCTGCGATACGGTGAAGAAAACGGTCGACAAATAGACCCACCACCACCACTAACAGCAAAACCAGCGGCAGCGGTGTCAAAAGGCGCTGATGTCTGGCGCTACGAAGAGGACAATTACAACATCCTGGAAAGCATCATCCAGGGGTCGGGACGCACCTGGTACACAGAGGCTTTTACCGGTTCGACCTCGCGGGATTACAGCGCAATGGTGGGAGCACTTCCCATCGATCAGGACCGGGAGGTTTTATTTTCAGCAGCTTTTGCCGGGCGATCTGATTTTCAAAATACGATAACATTTGAGGTTGGTGACCAGAAATACAGCAAGAGTGTGGGACCGGTACAAATGGCTGACCGGTATGGAGTAGCCGCCCGGATAGCAACCTTCCAGAAGAACCTGTCCCTGGACCCGATTCATCTTTCCTTGCGACATCAGACCCAACAAGGGAACAGCCGTGGGTGGCTGGATTACCTGGAACTGGCATATACCAAACCTCTGAAATATGAGAACGTCCCATTGGAGTTTCATGACTTTTCCGGTGCGGAAGCTTTCCAGGTGACGCAGGCCAGCCAGGGGCTGTTGGCGTTTCAGATCACAAATCCTTTTGAGATCTCGGTTGTGCCGGCTCTGCATGAGAATTCATCTTTCTTTTTTGAAGGAGGGAATCCCGTCATAGGTACACCTCAGCACTTCGTGGTTTTTAACCCCAAACAGGCTGCAAAAGTATCCAGCATCAAAAAGGTAGACCCTCAAAACCTTCATGGCATCCAGTCTGTAGATTATCTGATCGTATACCACCCCCGATTCCGCCAGGAGGTGCAGCAGCTTGCAAATCACCGGCAGCAGCACAATGGTTTCAAAGTGGAAATGGTGAATATCCTGGATATCTATCAGGAGTTTTCGTCTGGGAAAACAGATCCTTCCGCGCTTCGGAATTTTTTGAAGATGTTGTACGACCGCGGAAACAAGGATATCCGCGTTTTACTTTTTGGAGATGGAAGTTTTGACTACAAACTCGCCAAAAATGCAAATTATGCGGATGAAAATTTTATTCCTGTTTTTGAAACTGAAAACTCCCTCAATCCGATCCGTGCTTTCCCTTCCGACGACTACTATGCATTGCTCGACGACCGGGAGGGTGGCGATCTCAAAGGAGCACTTGACATTTCCATCGGCCGCATCCCGGTACGGACCGCTTCAGAAGCAGCGATTATGGTCCAAAAAATACTGGCTTATGACACAGACCCGCGTCGGTATGGAGAGTGGAGAAAAGAGATGCTTATGGTTGCCGATGACGGCAACTACAATTTATTCCTGGGTTATACCGAACGCCTGAGTGCCAACATCGAACAAACCGTGCCTCCTTTTCAGATTAACAAAGCCTACGTAGATGCTACGCAAAAACAGATCACACCAAACGGGACACTGAGTCCAAAGACAAATGCCATCATCAACAACAGCGCATACGAAGGACAACTCATCATCAACTACCAGGGGCACGGGAACTCCAGAGGGTGGGCTGATGAGGCGATCCTGGCCAAAGCCGATTTGGAAAAATGGAACAACTTCCAAAAATACCCGGTATTGGTGACAGCCACCTGTACGTTCGCCGGGTATGACGACCCGCGCGAAGTCACGGCAGGTGAGTATTCACTCGTCCTGCCGGGCAAAGGTGCCATTGCTTTATTTTCGACCACTCGGGTGGTCTATGCCAACAGCAATGACCGCCTGACTACATCATTGTTTAACCGACTAATGGAACGGATCGACACCCCACCTGAATTGGGAGAATGGATCCGGTTGGCCAAGAATGCACACCGGTCCGACACCCTCGATATCAATTCGCGGAAATTCACTCTCCTGGGAGATCCTGCACTAAAAATCGGAATACCGGAATACGAAGCTGTCATAACCGCTATAAACGGCAAAGATCCGGCCTCCGCAGATTCTATCCGGTTGGGTGCGCTGGAGAAAGTTACCGTTAGCGGTCATATTCAGAACCGCCAGGGGCAAATTCAGGACAACTTCTATGGCGAACTGGCTCCGACGCTCTATGACAAAAAGAAATCTCTGCAGACCTTGGGCCAGGGGAACGACAACTACCCGGAACGCTTTGAGGTGTGGCGAAATGTCATTTTTAAAGGTCGGGCTTCTGTTGATCGGGGACGGTTTGAATTTGAATTCATCGTACCCCGGGATATTGATTACACGATCGGACCTGGCCGAATGAGCTTGTACGCCGATGACGGAATGAATTCGGACGCCTGGGGCGCAGGAGACAGCATTCTGATCGGTGGATCGGCGGATCAACCTATTGAGAACGACCACCAGGGTCCTGCCATCGACGTGTTTTTGGGTGATAAAAATTTTGTGAGCGGTGATGAGGTCGAGCCCAACGCATTATTGCTTCTGGACATCGAAGATCCCAGCGGGATCAATGTCAGCGGCAATGGTATCGGCCATGATCTGATCTATTATCTCGATGACCAGTTGGAATCCGAAACGGTTCTCAACAACTATTTTAAATATGATCTGAATTCCTACTCGAAGGGCAGTGTCGAATTTCCTCTGGACAATCTGGAACCGGGCAAACATACGCTGACGATTAAAGTATGGGACAGTTATAATAATTTATCAGAAAAAACGGTTGAATTCTATGTCAACAAGAAAGAGTTGGCCATTGAGCATGTGTTGAACTACCCCAATCCGTTTTTTGATCGCACAGAATTTCAATTTGAGAACCCATTGATCGGGGCGGATCTTAAGATCGTCATCGATATTTTCACACCGTCGGGTCGGCTGGTGCATCGAATTATAGAAAATCGAAATTCCACCGGACAAATGGTTCGTGGTATTTATTGGGACGGGACAGATCAATGGGCTCAGAAACTGGCCAATGGCGTATACATTTATAAAATCAAAATAGTAGAACAATCAGGCAATAAACCCACTCAATTGGACAGTGACTTTCAAAAGCTTCTGCTCTTGAATTAATTGTACAAAATATACTTTATATTTGCCGACTTTTGAATGAGGTCGTTTAAAAAGGAATTTTAAATGGTTTCAGTAATTACAACCCACAATATGAAAAAAATAGTACTGTTTTTTCTTTTCCTGATTTCAGGTCTATATGTACAGGCTCAGTGCGAACTCAACCCCGTCACCGGAGAACTTCAATACCCGGATGGTACCAAGTGTCCAAACGCGATACCCACCGCTGTACCTTTCCTCTCAATCACACCCGATGCGCGGAGTGGGGCGATGGGCGATGCGGGAATAGCCATCTCGGGGGATGCCAATGCCATCGCCTACAACATTTCCAGACTCGCTTTTGCCGAAGAGGATGCAGGAATATCCCTGACCTACACGCCCTGGTTGAAAAACATTGGGTTGAACGACGTGTTCCTGGGTTACGTATCGGGTTACACGAAGATCGACGACTTCCAGGCGGTCACCGGATCGTTGAGGTATTTTAGTCTCGGTGAAATCCAATACACTGATGAAAACGGGATGGCGACCGGATTTGGAAGTCCCAATGAATTTGAAGTATCGCTGGGGTATGCCCGTTTATTGGCAGAAAATCTGAGTGTGGGTGTGGGTGGAAAATTTATCTATTCGAATCTGGCCTCGAATCAAACCGTGAATGGAAGCGAGATCCAGTCCGGGATCGCCGGTGCTGCAGACATCTCTTTACTGTACAAACTGGAAATGGAAGGGTATTATGAAAACAATTTGAACATCGGATTATCCCTGCGCAATCTCGGATCAAAAATCTCGTATGTGAAGGACCGGAGCTTTTTTATCCCGGCCAATATTGGTCTGGGATTAGCTTATGAAATGAACTTTGATGAATACAACAAACTGACGCTTACGACAGATATCAATAAATTAATGGTCCCTACCCCTCAGGTAGACAGCACCAAACAACGAGAGAGTCTGGATGCGTCGCCTATATCTTCGTGGTTCAATTCTTTTGGCGATGCGCCAACGGGTTTCAAAGGGGAGATGAGAGAGCTAACCTTTTCGTTCGGAGCCGAATATTGGTATGCAGACCAATTTGCAGTCCGGGCAGGATACTTTTATGAATCTCCGCTGAAAGGAAACCGAAAATATCTGACGGCAGGACTGGGCATTAAATACAACATTGTCGGTATCAATCTGGCTTATCTTCTTTCAACACAAAACACGCTTCAATCATCATCCCCGCTGGATAAGACGCTTCGGTTTAGCATCCTGTTTAATTTCGGAGATGCAGCCAATGGAAGTAGATTGTAAGAGAAGACCGTGGACCCTGGACCGTGGACCGACGACCGCCGCAGTAACAAGGGGAAGTCACAGTCACAGTTCCAGCTACAATCAGACTCGGGAATCCCGGTTACGTAGCCTGGACCCACGGACTTACTGATCTCTAGTCTCTTTTTGGGATCGGGAAGCTTGTGGGATTGGCTTGTGCGGGTGAAAGATTTCCGAGCCCTTCTAGCTTCGGTGGTATTAATAACCAGGTTTTCTGACACAATCGGGCTCGGGAATCACGGTTACGCGCTTCCAACCCGATCGCCAATGAATATAAGACCGATATCACATTAGATGCCCCTACATCTGATCCAGCCCAAAGGTGTAAGGTACTGACCGTATGCACATGCCACGCTGCAAGTTCCTTCCACCATAAAGGTAACGTGTCCGCTTTGGGCGGATCAAATTAGACTACTCGTTTTCTCATCGCTTCAATTAACAAATTGGATCAAGATCAAAAGTCGGGTAATGTAAACTAGGAATAAAGACAATGTGAATGACCCCAGACGGGGTCAGATTAGGTTAGCACCGTGCAAAAAAAGAACAATCGACCTCAGCGAGGTCGGATTAGATTTGCGCAGAATATTTCATCAGACCATCTTGGTTATTCCAGGAAATCGAATAGGTATTCATCTTTAAAATCAATTTCAAAATCATTTAACATGGACAAATATTCATCCTTTAAGCGTACTTTTTGATGGTGTTTCTCCTGATTACGAATATACTCTATGATCTTACCTTTTTCTCTGTAACTATAAGAGAATGCACCATATCCAGTTTGCCATTGAAATTTACTTCGGGTAAACCCTTTATTTTTGATAAAACTATTGCTGGACTTTTTAAGCTCTCTAACCAAATCACTAATTAATTCAGTATCTCTATAATCAAAAAACAAATGGACATGATCATAGCTACCATTTACTGCCAGTGGATAATTTCCTCTGTCTAAAAGTGATGTGGACATGTAGGAAAAAAGTTCACTCCGCCAAGATTTCGCCAGTATTGCTTCCCTATATTTAACAGCGAATATAATTTGTATGTAAATCTTTAGATATTTATTGGCCATAGTGTTTCTTCTTAATATAACACACTTTCTGATATTTTCATCTACACCACCCAATTAAAACACATCCAAAATTTGAGAAATGCGTGCCACCAAACTAATCCGACCCTGACTGGGTCGGTGGTATTGTATCAATACCTGGCTAACCTAATCTGATCCCCACGGGATCAGTCCATTGTAAAAGATTTGAGCAAAATGGAACCACCAACCAAAGTAAGATCGATACTTTAGGCCCCAAATGGAGTACCACTTGTCGATATTTGTATTCATGAAGAGTTAACCTCAGTCAAACAAAATCTTGCTAAAAATAACAATAGAAAGAGTTCGAATTTTCGAAGGATAATCCGAAACTCCTATGAATCATCGACCCAGGATAAGCCGAACCAGGGTAAACTATTGGCATATTCCTATTGTCAATCCGCAGAATCCCGCTTACGCACATCCCGGCCCACGGACTTGCCGATCCCAGATAACACTTTAGACAAGGATAGCGGCCGTCAGCGATCAACCGCCCCTAATTCATCATTAACAATTTACCATTAATCATTACTAATCGCTGCTACACCAGGCAAGGTCTTTCCTTCCAGGTATTCGAGCATGGCCCCGCCGCCGGTGGATATAAAAGAGATGTTGTCGGATTCACCGGACTGATTCACAGCGGATACAGAATCTCCCCCACCCACCATGGTAAAGGCGCCACGCTTGGTGGCTTCCGCCATGGCTTCTGCGATCGCAATACTACCGCTGGCAAATTTTTCCATTTCAAATACACCCATGGGGCCATTCCACATGACCGTTTTTGATTTTTCAATGATTTCTGAAAACCTTTTGATGGCTTTTGGTCCGATGTCGAGGCCCATCCAGCCATCGGGGATCTGATCGCTGGCCACAGTTTGAGTCTGAGCGTCATTGCTAAATTGATCGGCGATCACACTATCCTGAGGCAGGATAATCTCCGTATGTTTTTTAGTTGCATTGTGTAGCAATTCTTTAGCGAGCTCCAACTTGTCTTCCTCCACGAGTGAATTTCCAATCTTCCCTCCATATGCTCTGAAAAAAGTATACGCCATTCCGCCCCCTACCAGAATGTAATCGCACTTTCCCAACAGGTTCTCCAACAGTCCAATCTTATCAGATACCTTGGCACCTCCAATCACCGCGGTATAAGGTTTCTGAGGATTGGATCGAACCACTTCTGCATTGTTAAGTTCTTTTTCCATCAGGAAACCAAATGATTTGTGTTCCTGGTCAAAAAACTGCGCTACTTTGGTGGTGGAAGCATGCGCCCGGTGTGCTGTTCCAAAAGCATCATTGACAAAATAATCTGCCAGCTCGCTCATTTTCCGGGCCAAATCTTCATCTCCTTTTTCTTCGCCGGGCTCGAATCTCGTATTTTCGAGCAACAGAACATCACCTGGTCTAATCGCATCGGCCTTTTGACGTGCGTCTTCACCCACTGTATCCGCTGCAAATTCTATAGATTGCCCCACTAATAAAGCCAGATGATCAACCACGTGCCGAAGGGTAAATCTGTCCCGATCGATACTTCCATCCTCTTTTTTCTTTTTCTGTGGCCGCCCAAGGTGTGACATCAGAATTACCGCAGCATTATTATCCAACAATTCCTGGATGGTCGGAAGAGCCGCCTGAATTCGGGTATCGTCGGTAATATTGTATTGATCGTCCAACGGTACATTAAAATCTACACGTACCAAAACTTTTTTTCCCTGGTAATCCTTTTTCATGTTCTATTGTTATTTATGTTTCGTAGGGTAAAGATAAAGATTCTCTGAAACGGGTTAGACAATTTAACCGGAGAATTTATAAATAGACGTATATTGCACTACACAACACCACATAACACATTGATAATAAGCAGATTTCAAGCACCGTGCCCCGAACACGTTCATTCGGACTATTTTGAACAGAATGGCGGGAGTATAAATGGTTTGACATAGCTTAGATTGTTGGAACACCAAGGTAAAAATGAAGCGCGAAGATTTTGATAAAATTTCCGGATCCATCCCTCGCACCCCCGGGATATACCAGTTTCTGAACAAATCAGGTACACCGATCTATATCGGGAAGGCCAAAAACCTAAAAAGCCGGTTATCGAGTTACTTTACAATCGATCAACATCGGCAATTTCGTACGCGCATGATGGTCAGTCACGCCCGTGAAATCAACTGGACGGTGGTGGAAAGTGAAGCGGATGCCTTTCTGTTGGAAAATACGTTGATCAAACGTCATCTTCCCCGCTACAATGTCATGCTGAAGGACGGAAAATCCTACAGCTATATCTGTATTAAAAATGAACGTTTTCCCAGGGTCTTTTTCACCCGGAACATCGAACGGGATGGTTCGGATTATTTTGGTCCCTATACCTCCAAGTGGCGGGCAAATATCCTGCTCGAACTTATTCGCGATCTTTTTCCACTAAGAACATGCAACCTCAATTTAAGCGAAGAAAACATCAAAGCGGGTAAATACAAGATATGCCTGGAATACCAGATTGGCAATTGTGCCGGTCCATGTGAAGGGAGAGAAACCGTGGAAAGTTATGATGCTAAAATTGCTCAGATTAAAAACATCCTTCGCGGTAATTTCGGACCGGTGAAAAAACACCTGATGGAGCAGATCGAGTTTTTTGCAGAACAACTTAATTTTGAAAAAGCACAGGAACTCAAGGAAAAGATGATCGCCTTTGAGGATTACCAGGCCAAATCAACGGTCGTCAATCCGCGCATTGAAAACATCGATGTGTTTTCCGTCGAAATAGACGAAGAATTTGCATTTGTGAACTATATCCGTGTGGTGCGTGGTGCGATCATCAATTCACATACCGAAGAGGTTAAGTTGAAAGTAGATCTGACTGAAGCAGACATCCTGGAAACCTTTATCCCCAATTTAAGGGACAAGTTCAATTCCAATGCGCCCGAAGTCCTGGTCTCTCATCAACCCGGCTGGGTGACCGAAGAGGTCAAAATCACCCGGCCACAGCGCGGTGACAAGAAAAAACTAATTGATCTTTCGATCAAAAATATAAAGTTTTTCAAGTTGCATTTTTACGAACAGCGCGCCAAGTTCAAAAAGAAGCCCACCCATCAGGATCGGATCCTAAAAACCCTCCAGTCCGATCTTAATATGGACCATTTGCCCCGGCACATCGAGTGTTTTGACAACTCGACCATGCAAGGCAGTAATACCGTGGCTTCGTGCGTCGTGTTCCGCAACGGAAAGCCTGCCAAATCAGACTATCGTCATTTCAATATCAAATCCATTGAGGGCCAGGATGACTTTGCCTCAATGAAGGAGGTTGTTTTCCGGCGATACAAGCGCATGATAAATGAAGGCGAATCCCTGCCGGACTTGATCATCATTGATGGGGGAAAAGGTCAATTGAGCTCGGCGGTTGAAAGCCTTCGGGAGTTGGGAATTAAAAACCAAGTCACCATTATCGGGATCGCCAAAAGACTGGAGGAAATTTATTTTCCCGGGGATTCCATCCCCGTGTATATCAATAAAAAGTCAGAATCACTCCGACTCATCCAACATGCCCGAAATGAAGCGCACCGGTTCGCCATCACTTTTCACCGTAAGAAACGTTCTCAACGGGTCCATCAGACTGAATTAACACAAATCCCGGGCATCGGTGAGAAAACGTCCCAAAAACTTCTTCGCGCTTTTAAGTCCGTGAAAAATATCCGGAACGCCAAAAGTGACGAATTGGCCACTATTATCGGGCCTGCGCTGGCAAAAAAGGTAAAAAAGCACTTTCAAAAAAATTAATTGGTGCAAAAAATTTGTACTATTCATCATTATTGGTAAATTTGCATTCGCTTGTGAAAACAGGTCGACAATATAATGCCTCAATAGCTCAGTTGGTTAGAGCGGCGGACTGTTAATCCGTAGGTCCAAGGTTCAAGTCCTTGTTGAGGCGCGCAATATAAGAGCTCATGCGTATGGTGATGTGTGGGCTCTTTTTTTATGCCTGTATGCAGCAGGCCATTGCGCCAAAAGTGTGGGACTCCATCTTATTCGCAATATTTCCATCCGTAAATTCTTTCCTAAAAAATCTCCAAGCAGCAGTTCTTTTTTCACATCAAAAGCGAAATAGAATGCTATACCATTTGGATTAATATTATAACTTTAAAGACAACAGGTTATCACAGGATGGCTTTATCTTACAGCCTTATTCACACAATACAGAAAATTTATGCCGATACTAGGAACCATTATTAAAAAGCTCATCGAGACCAAGGATAAAGTTTCTGATTTCCTGGAGCGTGACCCCGTCGAAGATCAAAATAAGGTGTTGAAAGAATTGCTTGCTCAGGCCAAAGACACCGCATTTGGAAGACATTATCACTTCGATGAAATCCTGGAATCTGAAAATCCCGCTGAACGCTTTGCTCAAACTGTCCCTTTCTTTGATTATAATAAAATCAATGATGAATGGTGGTATCGGTTGCACGACGGAGAATCTGATGTCACCTGGCCTGGAAGTCCGTCCTATTTTGCCTTGAGTTCCGGCACAACAGGAGGAACCAGTAAACGAATCCCCATCACCGATGAAATGATCCAATCCATTCGTCGGGCGGGCATCCGTCAGGTGGAAGCACTGGCAAACTTCGATTTGGACCCGGAGTTTTTCGAAAAGGAGATTATGATGCTTGGTAGTTCCACCGATCTCATTGACAAGGGCAGTCACCAGGAAGGTGAAATCAGCGGGATCAGTGCCAGTAATATCCCTTTTTGGTTCCGCAGCTATTACAAACCAGGTATGGAGATTTCAAAAATTGACGACTGGGACACTCGGGTTCAAAAGATCGTAGAACAAGCAGGTGACTGGGATATCGGCGCACTAAGCGGCATCCCTTCCTGGATGGAACTAATGCTCCAGAAAGTAATCGAATACCACGACTTGGAGACCATTCACGATATCTGGCCCAATCTGCAGGTATATACTTCTGGTGGAGTGGCTTTTGAACCCTATGAAAAAAGTTTTAATAAATTGCTGGCACATCCCATTATTGTCATTGATACCTACCTGGCGTCCGAAGGGTTTATAGCGCTTCAGAGCCGGAAGGAAACTCAATCGATGAAGTTACTCACGAACAATGGACTTTATTTTGAATTTGTCCCTTTTGAATCCCAATACATTCAAAGTGATGGTAGTCTTGTGCCAGATGCTCCGAGCATAGGATTATCAGACGTGGAACAAGGGAAAGATTATGTCCTCCTATTGAGTTCAGTTTCCGGATTATGGCGCTATATGATCGGTGACACGATTCAATTTACAGACGTAGATCGATACGAAATCCGGATTACGGGTCGCACCAAATTTTTCTTGAATGTGGTCGGTTCTCAGCTTTCAGTGAACAAAATGAATGATGCCATTCGACATCTGGAGGACAAATATGATCTTAAGATCCCTGAATTTACTGTGGCTGCCGTTAAAATCGACGGTTCCTACTATCACCACTGGTATCTGGGGACAGATACACCGGAATTTCCAGTTGATGAATTAACCGATACCTTGGATGAGTACTTACAATCTCACAACAAAAACTATGGCGTCGCCCGATCCAAAGCGCTGCACGGCGTCCGGGTTAACCTGGTTCCGAAGGCGCGTTTTTACGACTGGAGTGAGCGCAATAAGAAGAAGGGCGGGCAGGTTAAGATGGAAAAGGTCATGGATGAAGAAAAATTTCAGGAATGGGAAGCTTTCTGTGAAAGCCAATAACTCGTTATGAGGCAAATTTGTAGCCACGGAGCTTTGCCCATTGAATTTCACCAGGTTGATCGTACGCTCTTCGATCCGGAAATTAAAAGAGAACAACTTTAAGTACCCCACCAACAGGAACGCTGCTATGCGAGGGTTGGCATCATCGGTGGACGGTGGGTACGCTTTTTTCTACCCATTTAAAATCCTATCCACGCTGCATAGTGTGGATTTGTGGCCTACCTACGTCACAATATATACGTCTTGAATAATCTATCTACCCACAGTGTCTCTCTGGGGCAATTCTTTTGCCTGTCGTAGATGCTCTTTGTGGGTGGATAGATTGACAAAACTTCCATTTCTGCGTCTTAGATACGGGCATAGGGCGAGACCATCCTATACTACGGGCATTTTAAACCTTAATGAATGTGTACCAACATTTGGATTTAGCCGGCGTTGAATCGAGTTTTTTTGACGAAGAAAATCGAAGTCTATTTCGGATTGTATACGGCAGTTATGAATTCCTAAGGATTTAATCATCTATGAATTCCTGGCGTACTTCTTTTTTCACCTGCTCCTTGTCCAGGGTATTGACCATCTGCACGATCTCCTCTGGAGACAGATAAAGTCGCTTGATGCGATCCTTGTACGTCGGTGAAAGATCTGCGTTCTCCAAGATGAAATTTTTAGTCGCCATAATGTAATCGTACATCCCATGTTCAATGGCAAACCGATCCGCCGTGCGTTCAGCACGTTTCAGATAAGACTTTTGAAATAAATACCGAAGACCAAAAACCACCATCCCCAGATTACTTCGTCGCTGATAGTCCATCACGTGCCCCAATTCGTGGCCCAACCAACCAATAAGTACCTTTGATTCCAAATCTTGGATGGAAAAGGAGTGACTTTCGATCTCCATTTTAGTGCTGATCAGAATTAGGTATTTTCGATGTTTTTTATGTCTTAACAAAGTCGGGAAAAGAGGTTGGGCCTGCATAAACGACTTCCGGATATTTTCTTTGAACCGAAACTCTATGTGGATGTCTCGCAATTCCGGATAATAGGCTAATGCTTTGCGGGCTTCTTGCTCAATACTGCGTGGTATAATATGCGTGGCGGTCATTTTTTGCTTCAAATCAAAGGAAGTTTACTGGTGTCAATGTACTCATTTTCCATAAAGATCCAAGAGTAAAAAAGCTTTCTGTTAGCAATAGCTGTTCTTAAATCGGTATTCTTATAATATTGGCGAATTACACATTTTTGCCCAGGTTCCGTGCATCCGGTCAACCTTTGATTCTTCGGTATCGGATCGAAGTCGATCCTCGAGGCTCCTTTTGGATCCAGGCCACACCAATGGATCCATCCGGCAAATAAATCCCGACGGGCAGTTCTGCAAAACGATCCGGATGGGAAACCCAATGCTCTCGTACGGGGTGGCCATTCTTCCATACCTGCGCCTTGATGACCGATTTTGACTCAGAAAAGGAATTCAGCGAAATCGTTGCCTTGGGTGCACTGTGGTTCAGGTGGCCCACAAGTTCATTTTCTTCTTCGGCTTCTTCCCATAAATAGACAACGTGATCATCTCCGGATGCCAGGATCTGCGGATGTCGGCCTTTTTTAGTCAATAGTTTTTTGGGGGTGTAGGTCTGTTCTCTCTTATCAAACCGTGTCGTATACAAACCAGGCAGCCCTGCCCCGGTAAACCACACTATATCTATTCCACCTCTTCGTTCACACACAGAAGGCCCCGTATGCGGACAACCGTAAATCACCCAATTATCGGAACTAATCCGCTCCGGTTCTGAAAATGTCCTGCCGCCATCACGAGACACCAGGTGTGAAATATCCCGGATGCTGTCCTGCCAGATGTCCCGATACAATGCATGAATATGCCCATCTGCGGATACGAACAATTCCGTCCGACAACATTCACACGTATTATAGCCCACAGGCTGATCAGTTAAAAAACCCTGCTTCCCTTTCGTTTTGGCAAAAAAGAGCGTAGATCCATCGCCCCGTTGTTCGGTCCTGCGGGAATCCAACCAGATGGCTCCGACTTCACCATCCGGTAAAGTGGCCACATCAAAAAAGCTCCTGCTCAATCCTCGGGTTGTATCCCCTACATGCAGGTATTTTTCTGGTGTCCACGTCCTGCCTTCATCAAAGGATTGAGTGTAATAAAGTGCGCCGGAGAAACGGTTTTCCGGTGTTGGCGACCTACGAGAATAGAGCGCTATCATCGTGCCATCTTTTTTAAAGGCTATTTTCCCCATGCTTTCACTGGTCGTCGTACAACCCCGTGATGATGAAACCTCACGGGGTTGCTGGAATCCGCCACCTTCTTTAGAAAATTTTGAAAATTTCATGACATAACCTGTTTCTGCTTCACCTTTACATTTTTCTGACCACACTAAAATCGGTGTACCCTTTACATCTGAAGTAAAATACGGTCCGACAGCCTCCGCATCGGGGTCAGAAATCACCACCTCGGTATCGAAACCTGTTTCGCGATGCTCAGACGGTAAATCTTCGCACGAAGACCAAATCAAAAGGCTGGAACTTAGGATCAAGCCAAAAAAGAGAAAAACTTTCAAATCAGCTGTACTATTGGTGCGATTCATTATCTGTCTTGTTTTTGTTTGTTATTAAAATTGTAGGCCATTCCAATATTCCATGTTCTTGGTTCGCCTGCACTATAACTGTCTCCCCACTGCGACCGCCGTACTACCGTAGCGTACAGCTGATCGGTGGCATTCATAATATTCATCCATACCTCCACATTTTTTAGTTCATATCCCCACCGAAGATTGAAAATATCGTAGCCGGGGTATGTTCCTGTATTTCCATTGTCCATATAGTACTGATCGACATGTTGCCACTCCAGAGATGCCCGGAAGTTTTTGAAAAAGGAAGGCTTATAGGAAAGTTCTGCATTAGCAATCCAGGCAGGAGCTTGCCCCATTTCATTGTCTGAGTAATCCGCCCCATCTTCTTTGTAATCCTGAAATACATGAGATGCATTGGTTCCGCTTAACCGGAAGTGGACGTTCTCACCCATCAGCCATTTGATCCCATACTCCACCCCTCTGTGTTGAGTTTTGCCTGCATTGCGATTTTCTCTGGAACCATTATCCAGCAAAACGGATATGATTTCATTTTCACCATTCATTTGATACATACTCATGTCGAAACTCAGGTGTTTTCCAAGCTGGAAATAACCGCCTATTTCGTAATTGTGATACACGGAAGGTTTTAATACAGGAACTTTCACACCCCGGTAGAGTTCAGAGATCTGAGGTGGCAGGAAACCCTGGCTGTAGTTAATAAACAAGCCATTCGAAGGTTGAAAGTTATAGGTCAGCCCAACCTTTGGTGTGATCGCAGAGAAATGATCTGCATTATCCGGAGCACCTGAAAAAGCAGATTCATCCAGGTGGTTTTTAAAATCAAAATTGAGCCGGTCATAGCGCAAAGCGGATGATATTTGAAGTCGATCCGTCAACTTCATGCGCCAGTTTACATAAGTCCCGATATTCCTCAGCTGCGCTTCATAGTTTGTCAACAGACTGTCTGTTTTGGCAAAATCGGCATATACCTGTTCGTCATTTTTATGGATTGCGATGTAATGTGCCTGAAATTGGTTGGGACTCATATCCAGATTCATGCCCAATGAAAGCTGTGCGCCGGAAAGCCAGGTAAATTGTTGCGTATGCTGACCGACCAAGCCATAGCTATTCACTTTATCTTCATTGACTTCGCCATGCGCCAGATTTTTATTCCCAGTTGGATTTCCCCAGGGTGAATAATCATCTTTAACCCGGTAAGCGGGGTTTTGTCTGATTGAATTCTCACGTGCAAAAACTGCAATCATCGTTTTACTTTCATTTTGCCAAAAATGATTGTACCTGATTTTAGTCCTGAGGGCATCCACAGCCCGGTTCGTAAACGTATGCTGACTGGTAAAATCTTTTGAGAAAAAGAACGCGCTATCGAGATTTCCAGTCATATCAGCTTCGTAGTTAATCCGGGTCACATCAAAAGCCAAGGTATTCTGATCATTGATGATGTAGTTCGTTTTCAAGGTCAGCGCCAGTTTATCAAAGTCAGTATGTGCTCTGATCCCGTCGGTCCGGTTTGCATAATACCCATACACCCCTAGTCCGAGTTTTGAGAAGGAATTGGACCCGCTAAAATCAACCCGTCGGTACCCATTGGTATTCCCCTGCACACTAAGCCTGCCGGTAGGAATAGCTGCCGGCCGTAAGGTGATAAAATTTATGGCCCCACCGATGGCTTCGCTCCCATACAGCGATGAGGCGGGGCCCCGAATCACTTCGATTCGACGAAGACCGGCCATATTCATTTCCAGCAAGGCATTGTGATTGAACACCCCGGTAGGGCGGATCGGAACTCCATCCTCCAGATACAAAAACAAGCCTTTGTAATTAATGGGCTGTCGGATGGCCATGGTGTGTTGTTCATTCCCCAGATCAACCATGTAAACCCCTTCGACTTTGTTCAACACCTCATCCAACCGGGTTGCTTTGGTTTCTTCCAGCAATTCAGTAGATATGGTTGAAATAGCCACCGGAGCAGCAGAGCGATCCAGAGCGAACCGGTTGGTACTAACGACCAATTGATTAAGCACTGTGGAAGACGGGGTCATCTTTATTACTGCTTTGGTAGACAGGTTACGGAGTCTTTTCTTTTCATATCCGATGTAGGAAAAGACGACTTCAGTAGTATCAGACGATCGGTTAAATGAATATTCCCCGTTGAGGTTGGTCGCTGCAAACTCGTTGTTGTTGGCAGATATAACTACGCCCGCCAAGGGCTCTGAAGTGTTTTGATCGATGACTTTCCCCTTGAACACTACTTGGCCTGACAACTCAAAACTCCACAGGACCAATATCATTAATAAAAGTTTATGGTTGGTGTACATTCATATGTTTTTTAACACCCTCAATCCAGCTGAATATTTCTACTGAATTGTGGTTGCATTGAAATAATGTCGTGCCCCAAAACCAGACTACAGTTCTGATTGGATCAATTTTGCTGTTTTTGGTTACAGATTAGGACAGCGAATGAAGTAAAATTTGGCGGATATAACATTTCATTAATCTGCACCGACCAACTGATACGATTGGCCCCACGACACGAAGAGCATGCATCTGATCTATAAAAATCGGTGCAGACTAAATTCTGAAATACATATAAAAATAGGAAAGGTACTATTTCGGTGGCTGAAAGACTTCGTGAATGAATTTCACGCCATACCAACAATTCACATATCCGGGGTCGGATTTTTCTAAAAGGTCGGTTAAGTTAAGATCGAAGAGAGTCTTGATGGGGAATAAATGAATTTCTTTGACATCCAGTGCATTGCCCGGATACTTATTTTCATTTTGGTCCTTTTTATTGAGCTGCTTTCGAAGGAAGCATTTTCCTTCACAACCGAGCTCCGGTTTTGACGTATTGACACAAAACATTTCTGTAATGTATTCCTTATTCAGTTCATAGTAGGCAATCATCCCAAACCGGTCTAAGGATTGAAAAATCAATAGAAAAGCAAAAAATCCGGTAAATAAAAATCGGCACATGCCCAGAATTTCTGATAAATATTTCGTGCCCTAAAGATAGCTATTCCGAAGGTCTTTTGAAAGAAAGAAGGATGTATTTAAACGTTAAGCCAGCTTAGCGTCACTTGGGGGTACTCACCAGATTGAGCCCCACAATCGAACCGATCAAAGTGACTAAAAAGAACACCCGCCAAAAGTTGACTTGTTCGTGAAAAACAAAGATCCCCATCAGCGCCGTCCCTACAGCACCAACGCCGGCAAAAACTGCATAAGCCGTTCCCATGGGTATATCCCAAGATGCGATGATCAAAAAATACATGCTTAGAGCGAGTGACACCAGAAATCCACCATACCAGAGCGTCTTTCCCCATCCGGCAGCATTCTCAGCCATCACCAGGGAGGATGTAAATCCCACTTCAAACAACCCTGCCAAAATCAAATATATCCAGGAAATCATTATTCAAAATCATTGTGTGAAAAAAAAACAGCCATCCCATGTTTCCAAGGATGACTGTTACTTTCGTTGTTTCAAGACAAGCTCTTGTTAGTTCACATTATCAACTTTTGTGAGTCGCAAATAAGGTTTTACTGTTTTGTATCCCGGAAATTTTTTCTCTGCATCTTCATTGGATACGGATGGACTGATCACGACTTCTTCTCCTTCTACCCAGTTTGCTGGTGTTGCTACCTGTTTGTACTCGGTCAGCTGCAAACTGTCAACTACACGTAGAATTTCATCAAAGTTCCGACCCGTTGACGGGGGATAAGTCAATGTCAATTTAATCTTTTTATCCGGACTGATCACAAAAACCGACCGAACAGTATGTTTGCTGGCGGCATTGGGATGAATCATATCATACAGCTTAGCAACCTTTTGGTCTTCATCTGCAATAATGGGATATTCCACATTGGTGTTTTGCGTCTCGTTGATATCCTTGATCCATTCGTGGTGATCTCCGACAGGATCAACACTTACAGCAAGAATTTTAGTATTTCTTTTATCAAATTGGTCTTTCATTCTGGACATGGTCCCCAGTTCTGTGGTACATACCGGTGTGAAGTCTGCCGGGTGAGAGAAAAGAATTCCCCAGGAGTCTCCCAGCCATTCATGAAAGTTGATTTCACCCTGCGTCGTTTCCGCAGTGAAATCAGGTGCGGTATCACCCAATCTTAAAGTTGCCATAGCTTTGTATTTAATTTTTGTGAAGAAATATGTTATTCATTTAATCAACCGATCTGCCATCAATTTGTTTTATAAGTATAGATTTTTATTTGCACCGGGAGCAGGTATTTTTCCGCCTATCAACGAATGACCTTGCTGCGGTCACCCATGGCGTCCATTGTGGTACAGACCAGGAACTTCGTCATATTTACCCGGGTGATGTTCTGCCTATGGTTTGCTGTTGGGTATGCGAACAAATAAACTAGCTAAGCCAATCCCATCCGTATCTACGCCTATTTACTTCACCACCGCCAACACATCGGTGAAATACCCGTTGGAGTCCGTCCATTTGTCCATCACCATAAAACCGGACTGATTAAGCAAAACTTCCATTTCTTCAAAATCAAACTTTTTGGAGATCTCAGTATGCACCAACTCATCCTTGTAAAACCGGACACTCTGGTTTGATGATTTAAAGAATACTTCTTGATCCGTGAGGCTCACCAGATAGCTGCGGACTTCCCCAGAACAGGGGTGGTAATAAGAATAAAAATCAAAATTATCCAAGTCAAAGTCCGCTTCCAATTCCCGATTAAACCGGGTTAACAGATTCAGATTAAATGATCGGGTAATGCCATCCGGGTCATCGTATGCTTGCCGGATCGTCAACGGATTTTTCTTCAGGTCAAATCCCATCAACAGGGCATCCCCTTTTTTAAGGTTTTGACCAAAGTCCATAATAATTTTCCGAATTTGGTCTTTTTGAAAATTCCCGATATTACTTCCCAGGTACATGAGCAAAATAGGCCGATCCTGCGGAATAAGTTGCTTCATATTCTCCAGATAATTACCTTGAATCGGTTCTACCGGCATGTGCGGGATCATCTTCTCAACTTGAACGGCAAGCGTTTTGTTTGCCTCCTCGGATATGTCAACCGGAATATATTCATCCAAATAGGTATGATGGGGAAGCTGTTTTAATAATTGGATGGTTTTACTTCCATCGCCAGCACCAAACTCCACCAGTGAGAACTTTGATTCGAAAGGCAATGCCGACCATATTCGGGAACCATATTCCTTCAGAATTTCATACTCGGAATCATACAAATAGTAGGAAGGCATTTGCGTGATTTTTTCAAAAATCCGACTACCTTGTTCATCGTACAGGAATTTTGAGGATATGGACTTGGGCTGTTGACTTAAACCCTTCAGGATTTCATTCACCATAAATGATACTTTTTTATAGCGTTTTGGCTAACCGGATACCCGTACATTGCCATTGGTGTTTGGATTGAAAAAAGTTACGATAGGTTTTGCGGCTGTGCCCCGGGGAAGTGGCACGGGAAGCGCCGCGCAGTACTTTTTGATTGACCATAAACTTGCCATTGTATTCTCCCACGGCACCTTCTGGTTTTCGAAATCCCGGATAAGGCAGATAGGCACTGTCAGTCCATTCCCATCGGTCGCCCCAGTTTATTTTTTCAGCGGCCTGTTCCCATTCAAACTCTGTCGGTAACCGAAGTCCCCTCCACTCTGCGTATGCCCATGCTTCATAATGACTCACATGGCACACCGGTTCATTTGGCTGAACAGTCTCCAAACCGGATAATGTATAGTACTTCCACACCCCATCCACCTGATGCCAGTACAAGGGTGCCTGAACTTTCTGGTCATTCACCCAAGTCCAGCCTTCATCCAACCACAATACAGGGTTCTGATACCCTCCATCCTCTATAAACTCCATGAACTCTTTATTAGACACCAGCGCATTCTGGATTGCATAACCAGACAAATACACTTTGTGACGTTTGCTTTCATTATCATATGAAAAACCCTTCCCGCTGTAACCTATTTCGGCAATACCCTCCTCAAAAGAGAGCCAATCCGAATGCTGGGCAGTACCATCCACAAGCCGATACCCGTCCCGATAAACTGGAAAAAGTGGTTGGTGCCCGAGAATATATTTCATGTCGGTGATCAACAACTCCTGATGCTGTTGTTCATGATTGATCCCCAGGGTAACCAATTCCAAAACCTCCGCTGTCGCCAAATCCGATTCCAGCAACCGGGTCATCGCTTCATCGACATAACCCCGGTAATCAAAAACCTGTGCCACTGCAGGTCGGGACATATTGCCCCGGTTGACACGGAGTATTCGTTTGCCCATCTGGTTGTAATAGCTATTGAATAGAAAGCTGAAGTCTTCATGATAGACCTTGTACGCCGGAGAAAATCGACGCAATATAAACTGTTCAAAAAACCAGCTTGTATGCCCAAGGTGCCATTTGGCCGGACTGACAAATGGTTCGGGCTGCGGAATAAAATCTTCGGTCTCCAGTGGTTCGCACAGCGCCTGGGTGTAATTTCTGACGCGTTGATAATAAGCCAGCGATTCTTCCCGTGCATTGGTGCTCATAGTTCTCGATTTGGTTTTTGAGTTTTCCATGTTCCGATCAAGATAGTGAATATGAGCAAAAAGAAACTCCGATCTATATGATTTTGAATATTCGTTAACAGAAGTAAGAGCTGAAAGCAAACAAGCTCAAAGCTCAAAGTGTCACACCGAGCGGAACCAGGGTACTCAAAGCAAAGAGGCTCAAAGGTGAAAGCTCAAAGCTCAAAGTAAAGAGGCTCAAGGTCAAAGATCAAAGTGTCACACCAAGCGGAACCAGGGTACTCAAAGCAAAAAAGCTGAAATAAACCCCATAAACCCTATAAACTCCATATCCCTTATAAACCTTATACCCCACCTTTCCGTCTATCTGTCATACGAAAGCGTAGTGTCCCAATATCTAAAGACCAGCGCCTTCGAACCACCTGTATCAGCATTTACTGTACCCACAACTTTTGCAGGTCAGACACCCTTCCTCATATATCAATCCGACAGGGTCGTCGCATGAAGGACACTGTCGGTCCGAAGCCTGGGCCCCATCATCCACATATTTCTTAAGTGCACGGGCTACGCCGTTCTTCCACGTATTAATGTTGTCGTCATAAAGATTCAAACCATTGATCAGATCGACCACATCATTGATGGGCATATTGTGACGAAGCACTCCCGATATCAATTTGGCATAATTCCAATATTCTTTGTCGAAGGAACGGGATAATCCTTCTATCGTGGTCCGGTATCCATCTTTATCGATAAATTGAAAATCATATCTGCTGCCCCGATCACTTTTATTCTTGATCACCCATCCTTTATTCACAAACGTCGGGAGATTGAATGAATCTTCCATTTTTCCGGTAAACACCTCGTACGGTTTCCCGTTTACAAAACCAACGACAGCCAGCCATTTTTCATACTCATTCTGGAACCGGATAACATCCGCTTCAATTTTTTTAGGTCTTTTCGGCGGACTGTACACGTTTTCCACTGGGGTGACCTCCACATTTGATTCTTCGTTGTCATTCTTTTCTTCCGTCGACACCAGAACACCACTGCGAGATCCATCCCGATAGACCGTAATTCCTTTCAACCCTTTTTTCCAGGATTCCAGATAAATTTCGCCGACCGATTCGACCGTTACATCGGAAGGCAGATTAATCGTCGAACTAATGGAATGGGTTACATATTTCTGAACGATCGATTGCATTTCCACCCGGCGGATCCAATCAATTTCCGGTGCTGTGGAACCGGCATACGGACTTTGTGAAATATCGGTTTCTCCAGTAACCTCCATCCAGGTTTTTAATTTGGGATGAAACACTTCAAATTCTTCCCATGAATCTCCCATATCATCCACATAACTAATTTTTGCTTTCGAATCACTTTCATTGACCTTACGCCGACGTTTGTAAGAGAGCAAAAATACGGGTTCAATTCCGGAAGAGGTATGCGCCAGCATACTTAGTGTACCGGTAGGTGCGACCGTACTTATTGAGATATTTCGTCGGCCATATTTCATCATCCGTTGATAAATATCTGGAAATTCAGCTTCCATCATCTGAACAAATTCGGAGGTATGCTCAATCTTTGGATCAAACCCCTCAAAGGGTCCTCGTTCGATGGCCATGTCTACAGAACTATCAAATTCAGCCTCCAACTTTGTCCGCATCACCTGATCCACAAGTTTGTTGGCTTCCTCACTATCAAAAGAAATGCCGAGCGCTGCCACCATATCAGCCAGCGCAGTGAAGCCAAGTCCTGTTCTCCGTCCCTTTTGCCCATTCTCGTAGAGTAATTTCCAGGTATCTATTTCTGCTTGCTTAATATGCTGAGGTTCCGGATCATGATCTATTTTGTCCAGGATACGTTCAATAGCTTCCAGTTCCAAATCAACCAAATTATCCATCAAGTGCTGGGATTCGTAAACGACTTTATAAAAAGTTTCATAATCGAATGACGCATCCTCCGAAAACGGGTTGTTTACAAAATTAAATAGGTTTACTGCGATCAGCCGACAACTATCTCCTCCTTGCATCGCAATTTCTGAACAAGGATTGGTCGAACTATTTTCAAACCCCGGGTACACCGATGACGTACTGTAGTCATGCTGCCGGTCCCAAAATATGAGTCCAGGCTCTGCTGTATTGTGTGCACATTCTATAATCGTATTCCATAAATCCAGCGCCTGGACTTCTTTTGTGTATTCGGGTTCTGCACTATCAATCGGCCAGCGTAGGGTGAACTTGGAATTGGAATCGACCGCTTTCATAAATTCATCCGACAACCGAACAGAAATATTGGCACCGGTCACCTTCGACAGATTTTGTTTGATCGTGATAAAATCTTCTACATCCGGATGAGCAATGTCAATTGTCAACATCAGAGCACCCCGGCGACCATTCTGTGCCACTTCCCGGGTCGTATTAGAAAACCGCTCCATAAAAGATACTGCGCCCGTGGTGGTGCCTGCAGCATTGGAAACTTCTGCATTTTTTGGACGAAGGCCCGAAATATCTACACCCACCCCACATCGTCGCTTGAACAGTTGTACCAACTGCTGGTCGGTATACATGATACCGCCATACGAATCGAAGACCGGCGGAACCACGACGCAATTGGACAAAGAAGCGATCATTTCCCGGTTTCCCAGTGCTGCCATAACGCTGCCTTGTGGAATGACATAACGAAAGTCTTTAAATAGTTCATATATCGCTTTTTCATCCAGATCTGCTCGTTGCTGTCCATATTCGGAAAGACTTTTCGAGCGCTCTGCAGTACGACTCGAATAATGGGATTCGATCCGTGCAAATTCATGGGCCATCCGTCGATGCATGTCATCGGGCGTCCGTTCGAGATATTTTCCATTGGCTGATTTGACCGCATATTTATTAATCCAGGTCGTAGCTGATAAATCATCACCCCCAAAGTATTTTTTGGACGCCTTAAGGACGGTGTCGTGATTGTAGTGCTTTTTTTTGTGAAGGGCCGGTGTAGAGTTCATGTTATAACTGTGAGCATTTTGTTCATAAAAGACTAGAATAAACCACCTATTTAAGTAACCCGGGGAGCTACCTTAGGAAGCCTCAAAGTTAGGATAATTTATCCAATAATCCAGCACTCATTAAAATTTTTTATAACATAAAAATCAGAATATGTACAATTAACAAATTCGGCAAACCACCTTACAAATATCACAAACACCTGTGCATCAACTGTTTATCATATTTCATATTAACATATTACAATTATTCATAATAAAGAATTTGAAATTCAACTTGCAATTTTTTATTTCAAATCAAACATTCTGACCAATGTTTAACTCCGTTACTTATTCTTAATAACACAAATTCATGGCCAGACCGAATATAATAGACGCAGTGAACATCGCATGAGATATTTTAGACTATGGTACGCCCCACTTAAAATAACAAAAGTGAATAATGTGGCAAAGGACTGCGGTGTGACCGTTTTATCCGGCAGAATTTAGGTGCTAGTGATTTTCTTACCGAAAGGGCGGGAGTTATGGTTTTAATCCCGCCCCACTTATCACACCACGTTCTTATACATTTTAATATGTGGAAGAGCGAAATAAAACAAGTTGCGCAAAATATTTGCTTGACAATAATTTAAAAAAAAACCCGGGTTGCTTATTTCAAATTTGCAACCCAGGTGTATGGTATCAAAGACGGCTTAATCGTATGATACGATAATTCAGCCGTGAGTTTCAATAAAAAAGATTCACATCTACTTATAATTCCTTGATCCGAATATTTCTAAACTTAACTTCGGAACCATGGCCCAGAAAGCCGATGTGTCCCTTTTTGCGCTTCAATCCCGGATGCTCTTTTCCATCCATAGCGCCATTCTTGACAGCCTCCTTAGCATCTACGTCCAAAATTTTAGTTCCATTCAAAATAACCTGATAACGATCTCCAGTCACAATCACCTCTTGAACGTTCCACTCGCCCACTGGCTTGAGATATCCTCGTTCTGCCGGTGCTACCCCGTATAAGGAACCATGATACTGATAAGGTTTCAGGTTGGCATAAATACTGGCTGTATTATCCAGTATTTGTAGTTCAATTCCGCCATAGGCGGCATTGCCTTCGAGTGGGGCTCGAACACCGAGTCCATTATTTGCTCCTGGGGTCAACATAAACTCGAACCGGAAGTTAAAGTCCGCATATTGCTTTTCTGTGAAAAGGTTGCCAGAGCTCCCACTAGCTTCCGGGTCGACGACAATCACGCCATTAACCGCCTGATACTGGACTTTGTTGCCGGTCCAACCATCCAGGTTATACCCGTTGAATAATGGCGTAAACCCTTCCTCTTTTTCTTCCTTGGTCAATAAATCCATGCCCGACGGAATCTCTTTCACGTATATATTCCGAAAAGCAATATCGGTTCCATGTGCTTGCAACTCTATCGGCCCGGATGGGAAAATCGGAATGGACCGATCCCAATAGTTTTCGAGCACCACATCATCTACCACCAAATCTCCATTTAACCAGACAGATACTTTTTCTCCCATCATAGACATTTTCATGTGGTTCCAGTCTCCAATCCCCATATCAGCCAATTTTGACGGTTTACTGGGGTGTTTCTGATTGTTGTACAATCCCCCTGAACCCACTTCTGCGCCGACATCTACCCGTGCTGTATCCCATATTTGCACCTGGGGTGTGCCGCGTAAGTACACACCGCTATCACCTTTATCACCGATCCTCCAATCGATCAACATCACGAAGTTTTCGTAATTTTTAGCGGAGACCAGATTTTGCCCGTCTCCTTTAAAATGGATCTCACCATTTTCTACCCACCAGTGATCACGCATTCGTTTATTGGACGCCTGCTGTTTTTCTTCAATTTCTTTATCAGACATCCGACTCAGTTGGATGGGGTTTGCCACAAATCCCTGCCAACCTGCCAGGTTTTCTCCATTGAACATGGAAACAAATCCTTTCCTGTCTTCTGCGGGTACTGACTCGATGTATGTTTTTATATTCTCTTTAAAATATTCCGAGTCAGGTCCACTAACGATTTCACGAGCCTGCTCGAGCAGATCGAGCGCTAATGAATCTTTCAGGCCATCATCATTCTGAGGTCCGGGCATGACAACACTCATGATACCTTTTGCGGCAGCATTTTGTACAGATCCGGTGGTATTTTCCAGGTAATCTCCAATGGTTAAGAGCGCATAGTAATCACGGTAACTTCCTATTTTTCCGATGATTTCAACCTTATTGGTAGAATACTTCACCTGATCATACAACTGCTGCAGATACAATATCTTACGCACATCTGACCAATCCGCCCGATCGATTATACTAAGCGCCGCTTTCAATGCATTATCATATACTTCTTCATTCTCCAGCAACCTCATCACATCTTTTACGAGAGTGGGATCAGCCCACTCGCCCACCGTAGTAAGTAGTTGATTAGTAGCGGCAACATCATTACCATTCAAAATCTTCTTTGCCATCATGCTCGGTTTATCCCCCGACAAATGTCCGATCAGCGGGATAAAGTTATTCTTGTGGCTTCCTTCGATCGACGCCAACAACTGAGGCTCCCATTCCGTTCCAGAACTTTTTGAAAGCATCTTATCCAGCGTAGATTGAGTAACCTTGACCTGATCCTCTGACACTTTGTTCAGCAAATCCAGCACTTGGGGAATATTTTTTGAGGCACCCAATTTGCCCAACGATCGTATCGCCACCTGTTGTAGTTGTCCATCCGCTTCCGAAGCATATTTATATACGTTATCAAAATAACGTTCATCGCCCCGATCTGCGACAATCGGAATCAACTGGATCTTCGTGGCGTCGTCGACGTTAGAAAGCACAGAAACCACCTGGTTAATGTTTTTCTTATCGGTAGACATTTTTAATGCCGTCACAGCTGCATTTTTCACGGCGGTATTACTGGTGGATTGGAGAAAGTCCAATACATCGTTTTGTGCATCAGTTCCATGAAGTTCTGCCAACCCAATGACCGCTTGGGCAGCTACCAAAGTGTCCGAACTCTTCATTCCGGAACGAACCAGATCTTCACTGCCGGCCCAGGCTTGCCGGGTCAATACCCGAATCGCATCAGCTCTGGCTGCCGGAGTAGATTTTTCGATCGATGACACCAGCGCGTCATACTGTCCTGAATTTATAAACGATAAAGCATGAGCTGCGGCAACAGCGGATTCATGACCGGATGCAAAGGCTGCTTTGACTTCTGCGATTGCTTTGTCTGGAGCCACACGTGCCAACTGATAAGTTCCCAAAGCTTGCAGTTTCTGATTCTCATTCTTCAAAATATTTTTTAAATACCGAACAGCTTCTTCCTGCTTCCCGTTTTCAGCGAGGGAGTGTCCGAATTTAATAATGGCATCCAGTTCAACGGGATCTGGATCATTTGCCGCCAGATCAACAAAATAGTCCACGAACTTTACATCGCCACTTTCTGCAAGCCCATTCAAGATCAGCTGACCAAGTGTTCCCTGACTATTAGCCATACTTGGATTTAGCACCCTATCCTGCATACCAAATCGCGGATCTGCAAGCACTTTATAGATTTTGAACCGGGTTCGATTATCCGCCTTGTCCATCGCAGACCATATAATCGCTCCGCTCGTCTCAGAAGGCCGCATCTCGAGAATATCCATAATCCGCATTTGCAAATTACGCTCGGCAAGCAACGGTTTTAGTAAGCTTACCTGGTCTTCCGGCATGAAAAAAGAAAGTTCTTCCAGCAATGCTACTGGCAATTCACCCGTTGGATGGTCGGATACACTTTCTACGAAGGCTTCTGCAAATTGGCTGCGGACGCCTTTACTTGCAGAAGACAAGAATTTGCCAATCCCGGAAAAAGCCAATTCTAGCTGGGCACGTTCTTTGCCTTCACTGTCGTTGTACAGTCGCGTCAATTCGTCCACCACTTGGGGGCCCAGATTGACCAGCTCTTGCATGGTCTTTTTGTAGGTTTCCTGATTACTGGCGGGAAGTAAATTTAGTGCATCAGCTACTTTGGTTTCAAAAGTACGCTGATCTTGAGACAGTCCTGCCTGAACTGTCACCAATGAAATCATAAAAATTAAAATATATTGAAATTTCATATTGATATTTTGAAATGTATAGATGTCGTTCTTAATCAAAAAATTACTATAGAGATTCGGTATTTTATTACAAAGTCCAGTGACCACGCATGGGCTGATTAATCATGGCATTGGCTCCCGGGTCATCAATAAACCGTTGCGCTACCGGATCAAATTTGAGGTTCCGCCCCAGACGCAAAGCCACTTTCCCCATATTGATTAAGGTACAGCTTCGATGGCCGTTGAGTTCATGAAGTGGAAATTTTTGCCGGGTACGAACGGATTCATTGAAGCTTTGTATCTGCGGAGCCGGATCCGGTAAGCTATCGATAAGTCCATGGACATCAGCGATGGATGATTCCATGCCTTTATTCAGCCAGCCATCCGGTCCTTCCAGGAACTTGGCATCCTTATCTTTATTCTCTCCGTCCAGTATAATCTGACAACCATCATCATAGGTATACGTAATCCGGCGCCAGGTCGTCACAGCCTCCGGGTGCTGCTGTGGGGCGTCCACCTCCACGCTAATCGGACTGGTGTGATCCTTTTCCAGCAAATATTGAACGGGATCCATATAATGTTGGCCCATATCTCCCAATCCACCGCCATCATAATCCCAATATCCTCTAAAGTTTGCATGCACCCGGTCTTCATTGTACGGCTTATACGGCGCCGGTCCGAGCCACATATTATAATTCAGTGCTTCCGGAACAGGCTGTGGCTCCAGATTGGTTTTCCCACTCCAATAAAATTTCCAATTAAAACCAGTAACTCCACTAATCGTGGCTTTCAGCGGCCACCCCAGAGCTCTGTTTTCCACCAGTTTTTTGATGGGCTTCACAGGAACACCCATTCCGTAAAAGTTGGAACGGAAACGAAACCAGGTATTTAAACGAAACATCCGGTCATGGCGTTGCACGGCATCGATCACAGCCTGCCCCTCTCCGATGGTTCTGGTCATGGGTTTTTCACACCAAATGTCCTTCCCTGCTTTCGCTGCTTCCACGGCCATAATTCCATGCCAATGCGGCGGCGTGGCAATATGGACCACATCAATATCGGGATTCTGAAGAAATTCTCTAAAATCTGAATAGGTGGCCACATCATTACCTGCGAGTCTTCGAGCTCTGTCCAAATGATCCGCATCGACATCGCAGATCGCAATGGTCCTTCCTTCATACTTGAGGTGGCCGCGCCCCATGGCACCCACTCCGATAATGCCCTTGGTTATCTCATCTGATGGTGCGGTAAAGCGGTTCCCGCCTAATACATGACGAGGTACAATGGTGAATGCTGCAGCAGCCATACCAGTGGTTCTTAAAAAATTCCTTCTACTTTCCTTTTTCATATGATTTTGGTATTCTAATTAGATGATTCAACAAATGACGCCGATGGTTTTGCCATGACGTTTTCACTTCTACAAAACGATCAAATATTGCGATCATTTTATGCAAAGCGTATATCAGACTGGCTTCGAGTCTGCTTTGCTACAAAAGCTCAAGATAAAATAATAATCACTCCCAAAATAATGCCCCGTTGCAATCATGAATTTTTAATAGAACTTTAAAAGTTCTTCTTTCGGTAAACACCGCATTTCAAATAGATCAACTCGTAATCAGGGGAATCTCTGATGGCCACTAATTTCATCTGCCGTAGGACTTGCAATGCGGTGTTCATCTCACTTTTCGATGGTGCAAGTACCCGGATGGTGCCGGGAGAGATCTCGATCTCATACAAAAACTGATCGGCTTTGATAGCTCCGATTTCGATCGTGATCAACGATTCGGGGTTACTGCTGAAGTTTGTATTGGCGTGATCCAGTATTCGTTGGGCATCGTGAATATAAGAACCCGCGATATTTGTCAGGGTAATGACCGTATTCTCATCCCAATGGTAAAATCCGGGGTGGTAATCTATGGAGTCTACCATGGTTTTCCCTGCTTCCGAAGGGTGCCCCTGAGCCACTCCTTGTCCCCGAATTGTAAGAAATAGAATCAGGATAAAAAAGATCAACCGATCACCTGTTTGATGGGCTACTATTTGTTTCATGATCACAACAATATAAGGGATTATATCCGCATATTTGCATCGTAATTCTAAATCATCTACACCTTGAGCACGTTAAACCGACGTATTATTGCTGTCTCTATCCCCATTATTCTGGGGAATATGACTCAGATTATGCTGGGCATCATTGACAGCGCCATGGTGGGTTCTATTGACTCCGTGTTGCTGGCCGGATCGGCATTGGTCAACAACATCTTATCCATTCCATACATCATGGGCATCGGATTGTCCTACGCCATATCACCGCTTGTCGCTACGGCCAACGGGAACGATGAAAAAGAACGAAGTTTTCACATCGCCGCCAATGGATTCTTACTCTGCGCCATCTTTGCGATCGTAGTCGGTGTCGGCATTCACTGGGGAGCTGACATTGTTTTTCATCTTGACCAGGATATAGCTGTAGCCAATGTTTCCCGGGACTACCTTATAATCATGGGATGGTCGACCGTTCCCATGCTGATGTTTCTGGCTTTGAAGCAGTTCACCGATGGCCTGGAATTCACCCGGACCGGGATGTATCTGGCCCTGGCATCCATCCCCCTCAATGCCATCCTCAATTACCTCTTTATTTTTGGAAAACTGGGATTACCACGATATGAATTATTTGGTGCAGGAATTGGTACTCTGATCACCCGGATCCTCATTTTTTTCGCACTACTTTGGATCATACTAAAGACCGATAAATACGCACCTTACCGGGAAAAGCTTCAAGATTCGATCAAGATCAAAACCCGTACTTTACAGCGGTTGCTAAAAATCGGCATACCTTCCAGTCTGCAGTATGCCATGGAATCCGGCGCTTTTGCAGTATCGGGAATTATGATTGGCTGGCTTGGGGCCGTTCAACTGGCTGCTCATCAGATCGCCATTAGCATCGCTGCGTTGACGTTCATGGTGTCCATCGGATTATCAGCTGCCGGATCCATTCTGGTCGGCAATTACCTGGGCCGCCGGGATCTGGAAACCGCCAGAACGGTGGGCAAAAACACGCTGATCATGGGACTGGTCTATGGTATCGCATGCGCCATATTATTTGTCATCACCAATGAGTACATCCCCTATTTTTTCAACGATGAACCTCAGGTAATTGCATATGCAGCGGTACTGCTGATTTTTGCCGGGATATTTCAGATCTCTGATGCCATCCAGGCCATTAGTGTGGGGCTATTGCGGGGTTTGCATGATGTCAAAATCCCTACGCTGTATATTTCAATTGCTTACTGGATCATCGGAATTCCCTTCGGATATTATCTGGCTTTTCACGCAGGTATGGAAGCCCGGGGAATCTGGATCGGGCTGGTTACCGGTTTGTCGATTGCAGCAGTGACCATGACCTACCGTTTTTTCAGAATTTCCAGGGATGGAGCGGTGCTGGCGAAGGTGGACTAGGATGACTAGGATGGCTAGGATGAGTAGGATGGGTAGGATGGGTAGGATTAACTAGGATGAGTAGGATGACTAGGATTAACTAGAATGACTAGGATACTAGGATGGGTTGCATGACTAGGATGGGTAGGATCACGTGGATGGAAGGAGTTTGCGGATTGTCTGGTGCGTAGAAAGAAGAACGCTTCCTGCGGGTGAACGTATAATGTGTGATTAAAATGCGTAAGCCGGATCGCTTCCGCACTTCTCCAAAGCTGCAACCTTCTTCCGCAACCAATTTTATTTCTCTCCATACAGAATACTATCCGGAAACGGAGGTGTGGCAAAATCAGAAAGCCTTTCATAAATGCCGCTTTTCATAGGAAGATCTTCTTGTTTTTCCACCGGGCCAAAGACCTCAATGGTCGTATCCGTCAATTCCTGAATCTTGAGGTACTGTCCCTCATTGGTATATATTAATTTCCATTTCTTTTTATGGTCAAAATCCTCCAATCTTTCCATGTAGAAATCGGACAGGATGGTGTCGCGAGTAGCAAAGAAAAATTGGGGTGTAGCAATCTGTCTTGGCCCAATCTTAACAGATCCTACTGAAAAAAAATGAGAAGTATCAGAAACGTTCTGCCAATGCCAGGTCCACCACTTCGATTCTTTAAACAAATTTTTTTCTGTAGTACATGAAAAGAAAGTCAGCAAACCTATGGACAAAAGAATTATATTAGAGATTTTCATCTCAGTAGAATTTAATTATGGCCGGATATTGGTATATGTTTTTGAACGAATCTTGTTGATTTAACTATTTCAAAAAATCAGACACAATTACATTTCTTTCAGCACAAGTTTTATAATGTAGACGGTCCCCAATTCTTATTGGGGACCAGTTCCGTACCTGTGAAGCGTGCATTAAAAAAAATCCCGTTGGGATAAAAGCCCCGATAGCTATGCATACTTTCTAAAAGCAGGACCATGACAAATCGCGTCACACAAGAGACAGGCACGTTCCTCAAAAGACGGACGCACAAATCTAAGACAGACAAAATGCTCTTACAACATTAGATAGTCAAAAGCAAGATGCTTTGATTAAATTTTTGCCGGGGCCACTTCACGGCTGCGAGCCACATTCATTCGAAGCAACACGGTACCTGACAAAGAACAGATAAACATCACCACAAACAAGGGCAGACTGGACGCGCCCATCACCACACTGACGATGGCTGAGATCACGGCTCCGGTGAGCATTTGCATTCCACCGATCAGCGCAGACGCAGATCCGGCCAATCTTTCGAATGGCGCCAGGGCCTGAGCCGTTGTATTGGGGGTGATGAATCCCAAACAAAAAAGAAAAAGCCAGATCCCGCCCATGGTAACGGTGTTGAATAAAGCGGGGATAAAGTAACCCACGATCACCCCGGCTGCCACGATGGTCTGAAACAGCATGGTTCGTCGGCTGACGATGGCACTTGTCCATCTTTTCAAAACCAAACGATTGATTTGTGCACCCAGAATGTACCCGCCGGCATTGAGCCCGAAAGTCCAACCAAAAGCTTCCTGGCTAAACCCCAACCGGTCCATATAAAGGAAGGAGGCACCGCTGATGTAAGCAAACAAACCCGCATAAGCCAGAGAACCCGCCAGGCTGTACTTCAAAAACCATGGATTTCGAAATATTTTGATATAATCCTGTACCACAGCCCGGGGTTTCAATGAAATCATCCGATCCGGTGTCTTACTCTCTTTTAGAAAAAAAGTGACTGAAAGCACGATCAAAAAAGCATAACAGGTCAAAAATAAAAAGATGGCCCGCCAGCTAAAATGGGCCACCAAATAGCCGCCCAGTGTCGGTCCTACAATTGGTGCTATCCCCATGATCAACATCAAAGTGGAAAAAATTCCAGCAATTTCTTCCGGTGGAAATAAATCGCGCACTATGGCTTTGCTGGTGATCATTCCTATGCAACCGCCAAGCGCCATCAGAACACGAATACCAATAAAAAATTCAATGCTTGGTGTAAAATAAATAGCCAGTGCCGTCAGTGCAAATACCGATACGCCAATCACCGTCGGCCACTTGCGTCCGTAGCGATCTGACAGTGGACCAAACATCAACTGACCGACCCCGATACCGATAAAGTAACTGGTCAGGGTATATCCCACCTGATTTTTGTCTGTATTCAGGGATGCCGCAATATCATTGAAAGCAGGGAGATACATATCAATACTCAGAGGACCTATGGCAGCCATAGAGCCCAAAATGAGTATCAAACCCAGTCTACTGTTTTCCCGTTTGCCTTTCTTTCTCAAAGAAATTTGGTTTTAAAAATAATATGGTTGTAAGTAACCACCTACCGAATAACTGACTAGGATTTTGGATATATATGATATTTTCCGACGAAATCCTGATAAATTCTTAGATGCATGCATCGGAATCTGTCCGTTTAATTCTTGTTCACCAACTCAACAAATCAGCACCTCACCGTCTCCCTATTTCTCCCACAACGACTCCAGCGTATTCGGTGATCCTTCGATCGTCCAGGTGGTCCCGTCAATATACCGAAGGTGTTGATCAAGACCGAGAATTTTTTCCATATCCTGCGGTGAAAGTGTCACTTCAGCCGCTTTAAAATTCTCCTCAATGCGCGATTTATTGACTGATTTGGGGATCACCGCTACTCCGCGGTGGATCTGAAACGCAATCAACACCTGGGCAGGGGTCACCTCGTGTTGATCTGCTATCTCTCGGATCACCTCATTTTCCAGAAGTACCGGGTGGCTGTCTTTGTTTCGCTGGGGCCGGTCATTACTACCCAACGGAGAATACGCTGTAAGCGGAATCCCGGAGGACCGGGAATATTCGACCAGCTCCTTTTGTGCCAATAACGGATGCATTTCCACCTGATTCATTTCAGGCTTATGAGCGGAACTCTCAGACAGATGGTTCAGTTTCGGAATGTTAAAATTGGATACCCCGATGTGTTTTGCCAGGCCTTTCTTTTTCAATTCGATCATGGCATTCCAGGTTTCCAACAAAGGAACATCAGCCAGATCATGAAAGTCATCCCCTTTGGACGGATAGGTCAATCCGTGGCGAATAGCCACCGGCCAGTGGATGAGATAAAGGTCTACAAAGTCGAGTTGCAAATCCTTCAACGTTTTTTCGATGGCCGGCTGCACATGTTCTTTTTTATGAGAATCATTCCACAGTTTGGAGGTAATCCAGAGCTCATCTCGTTCGACAACCCCGGATTGAAATAATTCGGACAAGGCTTCGCCGATCTCTGCTTCATTTCCGTAGATCGCGGCACAATCAATATGTCTGTACCCTGCATTTACAGCATCTATCACCGCTTGATAAACTTCTCGCTCTCCTGACTTCCAGGTTCCTAACCCCAGAATAGGCATTGTATCTCCTTGACTAAATCGAATGGTCCGCATAATTATTTTTTTATTTGACTTATTGACTACGTATCAGTATACTCCTTACCAACTATCGCCTGTTTCGATAGTTTAATGATCACTTCCATATTTTTTCAAAATAACCATTTTAAAAAAGACTTATCTATCTTTTTTCACAACAATTTTTGTGGTTTATTCGTAGAATTACCAATACACCCATGCGGCCATATTGTGTATTAAATTAGAATAAAACATGCCTTCAGAACGACCACAAAATAAAAAGGAGGAATTAGCGAATGGCATCAGCCACGGTGCGGGTCTTCTTATTTTAATCGCATGCATGCCGCTCTTGTACTGGGCAGCAGCTAACCACCTCAATGGCGTTTATTTGTGGACTCTATCCCCCTTCTTTACAGGCATAGTCCTGACCTATTCATCCTCGACCGTATATCATTTTTCTCCTCGTGGTCCCTGGAAAGATCGATGGCGGATCATGGATCACATCAGTATATTTTTTCTTATAGGAGGTACCTACACCCCGATTATCATGCAATATCTTTCTTATCCTTCGAATGTGATTTTTCTGGGGATCATGTGGGGGATCATATTGACAGGATCGGTGTTAAAATTCTGGTGGACCGGTAAATATGACAATCTAAGTACCGGCCTTTACGTATTCCTCGGTTGGATGGTGCTTTTTGTAATCTGGCCCTTGTGGAAAAATGCACCGTCGGATGTGTTGTGGTGGATACTCATCGGAGGTTTGGCTTATTCCACAGGAATCTATTTTTACAAAAAGGCAGATGTAAAATATTACCATGTTGTCTGGCATATTCTGGTTTTAATGGGGACGATCAGTCACCTGATTGCGATATACCGCAGTTTTATAACAGCGTAAAATTTTGTATTTTTACCTCCTATGAAAAAATACCTCCCCGAATACATTCAAAATACGATTCTATTTTTTGTCATCACCATTATATGGACCCTCGTAGAAGGTTCGCCGATGCAATGGGGGCTTATAATCATTCAGTCACTTTTCTTTGGCGTCATTCTGACCATCCTTACGGTCTGGCTTTCCCGCAGAAGACAGAAAAAGAAAGATTCCTCGATGGATGCTCCGGATGAATAGCTATCATAAATAAAATCCGAAATTACCATGTCCGAATTGAAAAAGTGTCTCAACGAAAAAGACTTTAACAGCAGTGTTCCGGAATTGCTCGAGATCATAGCCCAGGGACGTCGGCTGGTTCAGGAGTACAATCAAGTACCCGCCACAAACTCAGATCTTAAACAGCGTATTTTAAAAAATCTCTTGGGAGAACTAGGGCATAATGTACACATCGACACACCGTTTTACTGTGATTATGGCCGGCATATTTTTATTGGCAACCATGTCATTATCGGCATGAACTGCACCTTCGTTGATAACAATCACATTCGCATCGGAGACTACACGATGATCGCTCCCGATGTAAAGCTATATACAGCAACTCACCCATTGGCTGCAGCGGAAAGAATCAGGTCGGATTGGGACGATCGCAATTCAGGCAATTTTTACCACACCTCTGCGCATCCCATTGCAATCGGAAAAAAAGCATGGATCGGCGGGGGTGTGACCATTCTGCCGGGGGTGACCATCGGAGATGAATGCGTCATTGGTGCCGGCAGCGTAGTGAATAAAGACATTCCACCCGGATCGCTGGCTGCGGGAAACCCATGCAAAGTTATCCGGAAACTATGATGCGTTTCACTCTGCGCTCACAAAACGCTTCTATTGTGAGGCGATCCGTGCGTGTGGAACGAAGGGAAACAATCTGGAAGCGCCATATATGATGCATACAACGTCTGAATTGAAGCTCTAACTCCTTTCTCCTGACACCTAACTCCTAATACCTTAAATCTCAAAAATCATAGCCCAATGAAACGTGAATACGAGGTTTGAGTGTTGCACCTGAATCAATGCCCCAGGCATAATCACCGCGCAAGAAATAACCAAACAAATTTATCCGCACGCCGGCGCCATACCCCATGACAAAAGGATCCCGAAAGTATTGAACCTCTGCATGCAGAATTGGAGGACGATCGATCTCAACAAAATTGATGGGATTATTGGGATCATACGGATCCCGGCCTTCCCAGGCCATGCCGACATCAAAAAACCCCACCAATTGAAAATCCCGTAAAATCCGGGAACGTACATTCTTTCCGAACAAATACTGGAACGGCGGTATGCGCATTTCGATGTTGGACAACAAGTGGTTATTTCCACTTCGCACATTACTTTGAAAGCCCCTCAGATTGGGTGCAACGGTCTGATAGGCATAGGTGTACCGGTAATTGTTCCGGCCTTCTTCATTGAACTGGGGAATGATCTCATTATCGGCTCCGCCCAGGTAATAAAGGATTTTTTCACTCCCTATGCTGAAACCAGCCCCCACGCGCAACGCCAGAATGCTATGTTTCAATACTGGCAAGTAGTGTCGGGCATCCACGCCAAAAGCCGTCAGATACCCCGCTCCAAAGTCAAGTTTAAAATCTTCAATCAACTGAAGTTCTATTTTTTTCATGACTTCGCCATATATTTTGGCCCGGGTTCCATTACGTATGTTTGGATTGTAAATAAAAGAGTTATCAAATACGTATTCTAACTTCAATCCAATTCGCTGAGAAACATCCGGTGCCATATTGAGTTCATCCAGCGTGGTCGGTTTTACCGTATTTCTATCCTGACGCAGTGTAAATTTCGCTCTCAGGCTATTGAAAAAATCAAGGGGATAACTCACGCCAGCCTGTCCGAGCAGGACTTCGTACTTATTTCCACCTTGCAATCCAGTGGGGGTCGGGAAACGTTCGGTCTGGACCTTTCGGTACAAGCTCAGGCTTTTGTCCAGCCGATGCTTCTTGTCCCGGTATATGGCATAGTATTCGGCGCCTTTGAAATTGGGTGGAAACCGAATCCCGCCTTCAAATTCGTAATCTTCAAATAAATCCTTAACCACCACTTTTCCTAATAAACCGGTCGGCGCTCTTCGGTAAGTCCCACCTTCAGCCGCATAGCTGTCCAGTCCGTCGAACAGAATCTCATTGCTTACATCAAAGGAGCTCTCATAAACGGAAAATTGCCATCGATACGGAACAATTTTAGTTCGCGCAATGTCCATAAAAGCACTGCTCGATGTTTTCTTACCCTGGCCATTATCAAAGGATAAATTGGTAAAAATCTCAGTTTTAGATCGAAATAAACTATCCAGATAGGCATTGGTAAAGGTATTGGGATACGACGTCTGAAAAGTCTGGGTGGTATCCAGTTCAGCCAGTGAAATGCTATCGGTTCTTTTTCGGCTTTCCATTTTCCGTTCCAGGTACTGGTAGTAGGCTATGGGTTGGATGGTATCCTTCCTGGAGAGCATGGGATCTTCAAACGTGATATACTTACTGTCTGAATCCTGAAGAGTAAACAACGCCCGCTCTCCATTTTCAGATACGACCACCGATTGGATATGACTGGGCACGTTGGACTGAAAATGCACCTGAGAAATCCGTGTTTTATACCCGGGCATCACCTGAAGCAACCCCGGATCAACGCTATCCACTTCGGCCTTGGGTACGCTGAAGTAATCCGTGAGAAAACGGCGGACGTACAATGTATCATCCGGTACGATCTCATACGAAATCGAGGCCAGATTAGTAATCCCGGTTTCCTGAGATAAAAAATAAACCTTGTCATCCGTAGTTTTTATAAGCCGTTGCTCCACATTGGGAATCTGACTCACCGGAAATAAATTCAGGGGATGATCTAAATCCATCATCCACAAATCCGCCGTATGTATATTGGTCAGACTATCCGATTGCCAGTTCGTCCAGGAGGACCGATCCCTGTTGGACTGAAAACTCACAAAGGTGCCCAACGTGTTCCGTACAATCTCTGGGTACATATCGGCAAAGTAGTCATTCATAAATCGGTCTGACTGCCTTGTTCGAAGATCGTACCGATACAAATCGATGTTTCCCATACTTTGGGCTGAGAGAACAATATACCGGTCATCGATGATATCAAACCCATATATTCGTTCAAACCGATTGGGAAAAAGCTGTTCGAAAACTTCACCGCTTTCTGTGTTAATAATCCGGATGTACAAGTCATCCCTTCGTTCATAAACCATCGCAATGTCCCGGTCGTTCACCCAGCGGATAAACGGATACTCCTCATCCACCGGCAAAAAGGGATTGCGGGTACCGTACTTAAAAACCCGATCTTTGGTTCCATCTGCGAGATCCCGGAGATATACCCGGTACCGGCCTTCAAAATTGATGGCATACGCGATCCGGTTGCCGTCCGGACTATATTCACCATGCGTTACCTTGGCACGACCTCTTTTCCAGAGTTTCCATTGGTTATCGGTGTCCGATCCGGATCGTTCGACTTCTCCAGCGGCATAAATGGACTCAAAGAACCGCTGCCATTGATCAATGATCTGATCCAAATTGACGCCAAACACAAAATCAAACGCATCTTCGAGATCTCTGTTAATCTTTGTCAGATAAAGCAGATTGGGGATCACATTCTTACTGTACGTACTCGCGAGATAATACCAGAAACTGTGGCCTGCCAAAATGGGATAGTCGCGGGACATCTTTTTAAAATCTAGTTTTCCAACCTCTTGGTAATACTTCCGAAAAGCGTTGTCCTTTTCCTCATTCCATTCACTACCGGCAAAGGAGATCATCCCATCGAGGTACCATTTCGGCAATTTTTTGGCATAATTGACCTGAAGACTAACATCCAGTCCGCCCCCAAAAAACATATCCTGAATTAAAATTCCACACATCCCCTCCCGTACTTTCCGCTGCAGGTCAAGCTGATCTCCCGTGTAATGGACAAAAACTTTATTTTGATGAATAGGGACGAGACTGGACTCTTTATAAAGCAATTCGTCGGTTCCGATATTACTTTGATTTTCATCCGTGAGATCAGAAAACACTAAAATCTGGATTTTTTGATTAATCTTGTGTTCCAGTAAATCCAGTATTTCCGGATATTCTTTTTCGGCCATTTTGGCTACGATATAGCCGATGTTGCGAGACTTTCCGTACCAGTAGGTGCGTATGTTGTCACTTTCGTAGGATGACCATTGATCAAAGTCATCGTGGTACTGGACCCGGTTTTTTCCAAACTGGACACTGGACACCTGGCCGGTCAACGTACCGGTAAACAATAACAGGCATAAAATGTATAATACATTAGTCTTCAATCCAGAAATATTAAACTCAGCATAAAATACAAAAATTATTTATAGCAATTCAATAACCTATGAGCAATATCCGTATAAAAAAGTTCACATTCAACCCCTTTCAGGAAAATACCTATCTTCTATATAATGAAAAAAAGGACGCTTATATTTTTGATCCCGGATGTTCAACCGCTGAAGAAGAGAATATCTTGTTCCGTTTTATAGAGCAAAACGAGCTTCAGCCGGTAGCGTTGATCAATACGCATTGCCACATCGATCATGTATTGGGAAATAAAGCCGTAACAGATCGCTACGATGTTCCTTTCTGGGCGCCTGACGGAGAACAAGCTATGCTGCAGGCTGCTTCGGTGATGGCAGACATGTATCAGATCCCCTATTCGCCCTCCCCGGTTCCGGATCTGTGGATTGACACCAATCATTCAATCAGACTGGATGGTGAGGCGTGGGAATTGATTCTGGCACCGGGTCATTCCCCGGCCAGTATGGTTTTTTATGTACCTTCAGCAGGAATAGCGATTGCGGGCGATGTGCTTTTCCGTGATAGCATTGGCCGGACAGATTTACCGGGTGGAAACCACGAGGAGTTATTAACAAATATCCGGGAGAAGTTATATGTCCTGCCGGATGAGACGATCGTTTACCCGGGGCATGGGGAAGAAACTACCATCGGGTATGAAAAAAAGAATAATCCGTTTGTGCAGGGGTAAATGAATTTTCTAAAAGCCAGTTGCGCCCCTTTTGAACGTGGCAATCACTCCTTTTATATTATAACCAAACATCTGAGGCGACTCCGACAAACACCGCTCTCATTCTTGACTTAGCACATTTTACTCTACATTTTGATTCACCGCTTCCAAAGAAGCCGGATTCCATCCCCCTCCCAACGCTTTGTACAAAGACACGATGGCTGACATCCTTCTGAGCCGGGTATCGACCATGCCTAGCTCTGTGGCAAATACCTGATCCCGGGCACGCAACACCTCCAGATAATTTGCCAATCCATTATTGAGCAATTCGCCGGAAAAGTCCACCGCTTTATTCAAGGCTTCGATTTGCAATTGTTGGTAGGTCACTTTTTCCTGTGCCTTTTCTGCCGTCACCAGGGCATCTACGACCTCTTGTACAGCTCCCAGCCAGGCATTCTCATATTGCAAGACCGACTGTTCGTACCGCAATTTCGACACCTCCAACTGGGTTTTATTCTGCCGTCGGTCAAAGATTGGCTGGGTCAATCCTGCGGCCAGGTTTGCAAAAAGTGAACCGGGATTTAGGAAATCACCGATATTCACGCTCTCCAACCCTGCTGCAGCGTTGAGCCGCAATGCCGGGTAAAAATACGTTTTTGCTACATTGATATCCTCAAAATCAGCCCGGATCTGATATTCCAGTTGACGTAAATCCGGACGATTCACCAGCAACTCTGCCGGCAACCCTGTACCAAAATAATCGGGCATTTCAATACTATTCCACGTTTGCCTTGAGATGGGCTGATACGGCCGGGCCAATAAGGTATTTAGTGTGTTTTCAAGAAGAAAAATATTTTGTTCGATATCCACCAATGTTGCTTCTGCAAAGTGAAGCTGGGCTGTGTTCTGCTGTACAGCGACTTCTGTTACATTGCCGGCTTCCTTGATAGATTGAATGGTCTCTACACTGGAACGCCAATTGTCAATGGTTCGTTCTGCAATGGCTTTCCGTTCATCCAAGGCGACCAGTTGATAATATATTGAAGCAATCTGTCCTATCAATTCGGTTTGGACCGCTTTCAGGCCGGCATGGGCCGCTTGATAATCGGCAAATGCAGCTCGTTCCTGACTCCGCAGTTTTCCCCAGATGTCTGCCTCCCAGGCTGCATTTACCCCAAGTTGGTATCCTTGGTATCCACGATCTCCACCACTGATTCCCGCATTTTCGGATCGAATTCCGTAGGTCAGTTGAGGATTCACAGATAAGGTCGGAAAATAAGCTGCTTTACCCTGCAAGAAATAAGCTTGAGCAATAGAAATTGATTTCAAGGCAATCCCCAGGTTGTAATTCCGCTGCAGACCAGTTTGGATCAAATCCAACAATTGCGGGCTTTGAAATAACTCTTCGAGCGTCCACTCCCCCATCGTGGTGGTATCCGTCGTGACCTGATCTAACGGGAACTCCTCAATCTGAATTGATGGTTCCACGCCTGAAAACTCCTGGGTGACCTGGCAACTGATCACAATAAAAAACGGCAGAACTATCCGGACAAATTTCATATGGTTTGATTTTCGTGGTTGGTGGTGTCAGGAGACGAAGCTTCCACGGCTGCCGGCACACCGGTAATTTTTTCCTGTAACCACTGGAACATGACAAATAAAACGGGAATGACAAAAACCCCAAAAATGGTTCCGATTAACAATCCACCGGCAGCACCTGAACCGATTGATCGATTCCCCACTGCACCGACACCTGTCGAAAGTACCAAAGGCATGAGACCAAATATAAAAGCAAATGAGGTCATCAGGATGGGGCGCAACCGGACCCGGGCGCCATCCAGAGCTGCATCAAACAGTGACATCCCCTGATGCCGACGTTGACGTGCAAACTCGACGATCAAAATGGCATTTTTGGCAAGTAGTCCCAATAGCATAATCAAGGCAATCTGGAAGTATATATTATTCTCCAGACCCAAAGCCCAGGAGGTAAAATAAGCCCCCCCCACACCAACCGGCAGGGATAACAAGACCGACAAAGGCAACAAATAACTTTCATATTGGGCAGCTAAAAAGAAAAACACAAACAATATGCTCAGCCCAAATATCACTACCGCCTGACCTGCTGATGCAATTTCCTCTCGGGTCAACCCTGCAAAAGCAAAATCATAGCCTGCGGGCAACTTTTCATCTGCCAATCGTTGGATGGTTTCTACAGCATCACCGGAACTATATCCGGGTGCAGCCTGCCCGGTCACTGAAACGGCATTAAACAGGTTAAACCGATTGACGATCTGGGGGCCGTATATTCTTTTCAAGGAAACAAACTCTGTAATCGGAGTCATCTGACCCTCACTATTACGAACCTTGATTCGATCCAAATCATCCACGGTCCGCCGATCTTCGGGTAACGACTGAATATACACCCGATACTGTTTTCCGAACCGGCTAAAATCAGCCGCATAAAAACCACCAATATACCCCTGCATGGTAGAAAGGATACTATTGATGGGCACACCAGCTTCCTTGGCTTTGGGGACATTGAGTTCAATCTCATACTGAGGAAAATTGGTGCTAAATGAATTTGAAGCAAATGAAATCGAGGGTTCCTGAATCAAAGCTTGTACAAATTCGGTCGCCGTTTCGTCCAAATCTTTAAAACTACCACCTCTCCGATCCAGCAACTCAAGCTGAAAACCTTCTGCCGCCCCAAATCCGCGAACACTGGGTGGGGAAAAGAAAATAATTTGTGCATCGGGTATCGTCTGAGCCATCTTTGTCATACGTTTGATCAACCCTTCCACGGAGCTTTCTTCCTCCTTGCGTTCTTCCCAACTTTTTAACAATAAGAAACCCATGCCGTAAGATCCGCCTCCACCGGAGAAGAAACTGTTCCCGGCATACAATGTTTTGCCCTTGATCTCTTCAAAATCCTTAAGTTTTTCATTCAGCTGCTCGATGACATGAAAGGTTCGGTCATACGATGCACCCTCGGGTAGTTCTATATTCACAAAAACCACGCCCCGATCTTCCGAAGGTATAAACCCTTTAGGCATAGATCGATTGATGAGTACTGTCCCTACGACCGCTAATGCAAGGAAAACCACTGTAATCCACTTATGCCGGAGCAGGAAAGACAACGAATTTACGTACTTATCGCGCATCGCATTAAAGCCGATATTAAAATAGTAAAAAAAGCGCCTCAATGGATTTCGCTTGTGATCCTGACCCAGCTTTTGAGCATGTCGGTTCAGCGCTATAGCACAAAGAGCGGGGCTCAAAGTCAAGGCATTGACCGCCGATATGAGAATAGCTATAATTAGGGTGACCCCAAACTGTTTGTAAAAGACGCCGGCAGAGCCCTGGAAAAAAGTAACGGGTACAAAAACCGCAGACATGACCAACGTAATAGAAATAATAGCTCCTGATATTTCACTCATCGCACGATGAGTCGCTTTACGGGCATCCCGTTCACCCTCTTCCAGTTTGGCGTGAACAGCTTCTACGACCACAATGGCATCATCCACTACAATTCCTATGGCCAATAAAAGAGCAAATAAGGTCAGCAGGTTAATACTATAGCCCAACAGGTTGAGAAAAAAGAAGGTACCTATGATCGATACCGGTACAGCAATCGCCGGAATAAGCGTTGACCGAAAGTCCTGCAGAAAAATAAAGACGACCAAAAAAACCAGCAAAAAAGCTTCCAGGAGGGTGGCTACCACTTTGTCTATAGAGGCTGTCAAGAAATCATTGACGTTGAAATTGATCAGGTAATTCAATCCGGGTGGAAAATTTTGAGACAATTCCTCCAATTTGTCTTCTACTTTATATATGATCTCCTGGGCATTAGATCCGGGGGTTTGATAAACCCCAAAGTTGACCCCGGGATGATTGTTGGCAATAGCTTTCCCTGAATAAGATTGGGCTCCAAATTCGACCTCGGCTACATCACTCAACCTCAGAAGCTGACCGTCACCGATGGACTTGATCACAATATCTTCATACTCTGTTTCAGTGTTAAACCGCCCGGGATAACGCAGAATGTATTCAAAGGCATTCCCCGAGTTCTTACCCAGAGAACCAGCCGCGGCCTCGAGGCTTTGCTCATTAATTGCTCCGATCACATCCGTCGGTGTCAGATTGTAAGCAGCCAACCGTTCGGGCTGCAACCAAATCCGCATGGAATAAACGTTGCCTCCAAATGCTCGTACTTCACCAACGCCCTGGATCCGCTGAAGCTCAGGAATGATATTAATATTGATGTAGTTCTGAATAAATTTGGCGTCATAATCTTCGTTCGTAGAATAAATAGAAGTAAACATCAACGAACTGGTTTGCTGCTTTTGAGTGATGACTCCACTCTGAACCACTTCACGAGGCAACAATGCATTGGCCCGGGAAACTCTGTTTTGTACGTTCACAGCTGCGATATCCGGATCTACATTTTGTTCGAAGTACACCTGGATGGAACCTGAACCCTCGTTGCTCGCGGTCGAAGTCATATAGGTCATGCCTTCCACACCATTGATCTGTTCTTCAAGCGGAATGATCACGCTCTCCAATATGGTCTGCGCGTTGGCACCAGGAAATGATGCAGATACCCGGACTGTCGGTGGTGCAATTTCAGGATACTGGGTAACCGGCAAGGTTTGCAATCCCAGGTAACCCAGGATTAAGATAATAATTGATATTACGGTCGACAGTACCGGTCGGTCTATGAATTGTTTGAACATGTTATGATCTTATTATTTAAAAACCGGTGTAATATTGTCCATGTAGTTGGAAAAATCCTCCCGCTTAGGTATGATTTTCGAACCGTTTTGGACGTTGCCCACTCCGGCTGCTAAAATAACATCATCTTTACGTACCCCATCTGCCACCAACACCTTGTTATCCACTACCGCATAGTAATCCAGTGGCTGGGACTGCAAGGAGTCCTCACCAATTACCCGGTAGACGAATTTACGTCCCTGCATCTCATACGTCGATTGCAAGGGCACCACCAGCGCATCCTCGTAGATGGTGGGGATAGCAATCGTTCCACTGCCACCATCCCGGAGTATGTATTCGGGATTGGGGAACAAGGCTCGAAAATTGATCGTTCCGGTTCTGGGATCAATTTGCCCACTTATCGTTTGTATTTTGCCTTTGTGTGGATATGTTTTCCCGTTGGCCATGATGAATTGAACGGGTGGCATGGAATCGATTTTCTCCTGCAAGGTTTTACCTTCCAGCTCCGAAGTAAAATTCAAAAAATCTTTTTCATTCAGGGCGAAATAAACATATACTTCTTTAATATTGGAAACATATGTCAATGGTTGGGCTTCACTCCGGCCTACCAACGTCCCCTGTCGAAAAGGAATCCGACCGACGACCCCATCAACCGGGCTTTGGATACGGGTATAACCGATGTTTTCTTTCACTCCTTGAAATTGACTCTTTGCTTGAGCTACCCTTGATTTTGCGGATGCCAGATTAGCCTCTGCCGTTTTAAGTTGGACGTCACTAATAATTCCTTTTTCCACCAACGGCTTCAGCCGGTCTACCTCGACCTGTGCCGCATTAAAGCCGGCTTCTGCCACCTGTATATTTGACTCGGCAGCATTGGCATTCTGGCTTAGAGCCTGGGTTTCCAATTGAAATAAAGGCGCTCCTTTCCGAACAAACTCACCCTCGTCCACATAAATGGATTTTATATACCCATCTACCTTAGCTCGAATTCCGATATTTTCCACACCTTCAATGGTGGCCGGATATTTATTCAGGTGCTTCACATCCCGGGTTTCCAGTGCAATCACTGGATATTCCCGCACAGCAGCCTCTTGACGGGCTTTGCCTGCGGCATCCTGATCCTGACAAGACACCAATACTGATCCCGTGAGTATAACTAATGAAAGCAATACCCACTGAGAAAATGAAAAAATATTAAAAGTCATAGTATTCCGTTGTATTCATATGAATCATAGCCACAAGGCCGAAGAAGCAAGATCTTTAGATAGGTTCATAGCACTACGTCATCCCGCTCGTCCGGATGGAACTGCAAAAATAAACAGAAAGATGACAAAAGAGTTTTGAATAAAGAACGATATTATATAATTACAATAAAAGAAGTTCCATTAAACCTTTTTTAAGAAATTTCCACAATGTCACCCAAATAAAATTTCAAGGAGCTCATTTACATTGGCGACCGGACTGATTGCAATGTCATTGGGCAGTTTGTGGATGGCTTCATTGCGCGTAGAGCAAACGATCCGATCAAATTTAAGCCGGTCAGCTTCTTTGATACGCTGCTCAAAACGATGTACCGTTCTCAATTCACCGGTGAGTCCAACTTCTGCACAATAGCAGATTCTTCGGCTAAGCGCTTTGTCTTTGAACGAGCTCATCAGCGCCACAATAACTGCCAGGTCGATGGCTGGATCATTCACCCGAATTCCTCCGGCGATATTTACAAATACATCTTGTTTCCCCAATGGAAAACCACATCGTTTCTCCAGTACTGCCAGCAACATGGAAAGACGGCGAAGATCAAATCCTGTAGCTGAACGCTGTGGTGCAGCATAAACCGTGGGCGTCACCAAAGCCTGCACTTCCACCATGAATGGTCGCCCCCCTTCGATCATTACGGCGGTGGTACATCCACTGAGGTCCTGTGATGACCGGTTGGCAAACATCATAGACGGATCCTCCACAATTTCCAATCCGGATTGCTGCATTCGATACACGCCGATCTCATCAGTACTGCCAAATCGATTTTTATGCACTCGAAGCATCCGGTAGTTGTATTGCTGGTCCCCTTCAAAATACAGGACGGTGTCTACAATGTGTTCAAGGATTTTCGGTCCGGCGATCCCTCCTTCCTTATTCACATGGCCTATGATAAAAACAGCCACATGATGATCTTTTGCTAACCGCTGAAACTCCATCGTACAATGGCGCAGTTGGGCTATATTGCCAGGTTCTCCATCCAAATTCCGGTTGTACGTAGTCTGAATACTATCCAGAATAATCAGATCCGGTTCTACTTTCCGAACATGATGTTCGATTTTTCCAACTTCTACTTCACTAACCAGCCATAGTTTCTCGGATACTTTTTTCATCCGGTCCGCCCGCATCTTGATCTGTTCTGTGCTTTCTTCACCACTCACATAAAGTACTTTACCCGGAAAGTGAGTCGCCACCTGAAGCAGCAAGGTCGATTTTCCAACACCAGGTTCACCAGCCAGGAGCATCAGTCCACCTGGAACCATTCCGCCACCCAGACAACGCTCCAACTCTTTGTCTGTTAATTTCCATCGACGTCTCTTCTCGATCTCTACATCCTGGATCAGCACCGGATCATTCTCAGGTCGTGCGACCGGTGACCGCGACGGCTTATTTTTGCTCCCGCCCGGAATCTTATATTCCACCATGGTGTTCCATTCCTGGCACGAAGGACATTTCCCTTCCCATTTCGGGGATTCAAACCCACAATCCGTACATAAAAACACTTTTCGGTCTTTGGCCATATTATTATAGTTTCCGTAAAATTAAGCCAATTTAGACAAAAAGGAAAGAAGGTGAAAAATGAAAGGTGTTCAGATGTTGAGGAAAATGCACGTTATCGAATAAACTCAATTTTCAAAAAATAATTTTCTATCTTCATACTTTGAGGTGGCGTAGCTAATGAAACGACCTAGCGCAGGATTAGCTTTTCGCAGTCGGTCGGAAGGTGTATAATATCCTGACCGATCTGCTTTTATTAGTTGTAGATTGATTTTTCTTTTCACCGTATAATCAGCGGCATCAAACGCTAATTTTTTCGACAATTAATGTCAATCAGCGAGGCACACCAATAAGAAACAGCAACTATAATGAGTGATCAGCAAACCATGAAAAACAAACATCTTAAGCAACACATTGAAGCTCTGATTTTCATTGCGAATCCATCGATTACCCTACTGGAAATCATGGAATGTCTCAATGAAAAATTTAACACCACATTTGACGAACGAACAATTGCTGATTTAGTCGACCAGCTTATGGATCACTATGCTGGAGAGGATTCCAGTTTTGAGATCCTTGAGATGAATGGGGGGTTCCGCTTTATGACCAAACCAGCCTACGAAGATACGCTGACAACCTACCTGAAACAGGTTCAAAACAATAAATTGTCCAGAACAGCCATGGAAACGCTCTCCATTATTGCATACAAGCAACCAGTCACTAAGGCCGTCATTGAACAAATACGGGGTGTCAATTGTGATTACAGTATACAAAAGTTGCTGGAAAAAGACCTGGTCACCATCATGGGACGGGGAGAGACCATCGGGAAGCCCTTGCTTTATGGTACTTCCGATAAGTTTATGGATTATTTTGGTCTCAATTCCATCAAAGATCTGCCCGTTCTCAAAGATTTTGAAGATAAGAAGCAGGTCATCGGCGACAAGTCAGCAGTAGCTGGTGAGGCATTAAAAAACACAAGCGAGAATTAAACAGTGGCAATGAAAAGTACAGAAAAAAAACTGGTCAACCGGGTGGCTAAAAGCCCATTGAAAACCATCAACCTCGAGGATTATTTCCCCAAAGAGGAAATTATTGAATTTGACCTTAAGGACTATCTTTTTAAGGAACTCATCCTGAAAGAAAAAGAGTTTCGTGCAGCCATGAAGGAGATTGACTGGACTGCATTCAGCGGCCAATCCGTAGCCATCACGTGCTCGACCGACGCCATTATACCAGTGTGGGCGTTTATGTTGACCGCTGCATACCTGACGCCCTATGCATCCGAAGTGTTTTCCGGAACGGCAGAAGAATTTCTGGAAGAAAAATACAGGAATCGTCTGGATGCCATCGATTTCAGTCAGTATGAAAACGAACTGATCGTCATCAAAGGGTGCAGTAAAAAGGTAGTTCCCCGGAGTGCCTATGTCCGAATCACCAACAAATTGAGGCCTTACGCCCGGAGTATAATGTACGGAGAAGCTTGTTCTACCGTCCCAATCTATAAAAAACCCAGAAAACGCACATCATGAATATTTTCTCACGTCCCGTTCTTTACAGCCTCGGAGTTCTGACAACACTCGTTTTGGTCTATGGATACATTTCACCAATGGATGCAAACAAGGATACCGTCCAGGGGGAATCCGATGATCACATAAAAATAGTCACCACGAATCATGCCCTTCCCCAACAAATCAGAGCGGTTTATCTTTATAAAGACTTCACCTTTGCCGGTGAAAAAGTCCCGCTGGAAATTGAAGATGTTCGGGAAAGGCTTGAACGGGAACTTACGGTCAACTCCTACTATCACAGCAGCACCATACTGAACATAAAAAGAAGCCAGCGGTTCTTTCCGGTTATTGACAAGATATTAACCCAACGGAATATTCCGCTTGATTTCAAGTACGTCGCTGTTGCTGAATCCAATTTGGATAATGTAGGCTCTCCGGCCGGAGCAAAAGGATTTTGGCAGCTAATGCCGGCTGTGGCCAGGTCCTACGGTCTCATTATAAATAATGAAATTGATGAGCGGTATCATTTGGAAAAGTCAACGGTAGCTGCAACAAAACTAATCCAAAATTACAAAGATAAATTTGGTTCCTGGAGCAACGCTGCGGGAGCTTATAATATAGGAGAAGGTAACTTTAGACGGGAAAGTCGCCTCCAAAAAGAGAGCGATTACTATCACATGAATTTTGGGTCTGAAACCAATCGCTACCTATTCAGAGTACTGGCATTAAAGGAAATACTTTCTACACCGGATCGATTTGGGTTTGACATCACCACCTCAGAACGCTACCAACCCTGGACGGAAAAGTTAAAGTTAGTTCCCGTGACCAAATCAATACCCAGTCTTGCAGATTTTGCGCACCAACATAATATGTCATACCGGGAATTAAAGGTTTATAATCCCTGGTTGTTGACCAACCGGCTCACCGTGGGATCTGGTCAGTCCTTTGAGATAGCGGTGTTGAAGTAAAAGAGTTAGGACGATTCGCTTTGGTTTTTGGGACCCTGGGACTTGGGTGCACTGTCCCTATCGACCTATATACTTCGCGACTGTCGATGATGCATATCTTTATTTTACAATTTTAAATTCTCATCAATTACATGTACTCATGGGATAGAAGCATACCTACGCATTATATGCATGCAATAATAATTCTATCTATGTGATTTCATTAAGGGACCATATAATGAGTGCCGTTGGGTACTCTATATGGGTAGAAAAATTGGAGCATGCACCATTTTCGTGCCATAGGTACGATACATGAAAACCAAGTTCGATCTGATGAGGTAGCTACCACTCTCAGCCGCCGAAAAGCAGGATTAATCATACCAAGAGCTGGAGCTCTGCTTCCCAGGGTGTGGGGTGCTGTGCGTTTCGTCTCACAGACCTTCTGACGCCTCTAAACTCTATTAACCCGGTTTATTCACCACGTCAATATAGTATGTTACATGATATACAGTGCATCCATTGCTTAATTTCCAAAATTGGGCATATTACATAGCCCAATTTGGAGTGACGTATGACTTGCGGGTTAATACGACCAGAGATCACTTTCGTAGTTGAAGATTTCTTCTTTAATTTTCTTAGATTCCAGCATACGCTTTAACTGCGCTTCCCGAGAATCGCCCTGCATGGAGGGGTAGTCTGACAACCGGTAGTCTCGCACGTTCGACTCTTTGATGACGTAATAATTAAAATAGCGCATTTCCATGTAATCGTCCCAGGATAGAATGGTTGCAGAGTTGCCCGGCAAGTAGACTTTCTGCGAAGCGAAATACTTTCGTGCCTGTGGCCAGTAGATCCAAAAGAGTGGATATTCAAAGGCAAAGCTCCCTTCCTCACCGGCCTTATCTTGTATCGGACAAATTCCGAGGATCCGTACACGCATTCGTGAATGCAGTTTATCGAAGAACCATATTTCCTTTAACCGGTATTTTTGAATTGTCGTATAATCAATATCATTCCGAACAATCTGTGGTTCCCGCTCAAAAGTCTCTGGATTGGTCACAAAAACCGTATCCTGGTCAAAAAGGATATCATTCACAGCCTGGACATCCATTTCATTCTTAAAATCGTCAGAATCTCCCATATAAGGCTGTATGGCTCCACTTTGTATTCCGTCGATTAATAACTGAAAAAACGGTGCGGACGGATACATAAATGGTTGATTTATCTTCTCGCGGACATCGATCACACCCCATATATATTTGGACCAAAAAACATCTGCTTCCCGGATGTGTGGGTATTCCAATACCATACGATCCTTCATCAGGTTTTGCGGCGTCACTCCATTCACAGGCTCGATGGACGACGCTTGTTGTTGGATGATTTGGTTCGGATCGCCGCCGTCAATTGTTGATTCGGTAATGATCTCTTCCGCAATCTGGGCGTGTAAACCATACGCAGCCAGGCTAAGAAAGAGAACAAAGTATAGTCGTTTTATCGTATGCATATGATCGATTATTTAATTTTAAAACTCACGGTTCCCACATTCTTCCCGACCGGCCATCCGGGGCATTTGACCCGGACATCTTCAAAAAAGTAGCGGTCCTGAGGGCTTGCTTTACTGATCAGGTTTTGCGTATTCCCAGAATATGTTCCACCATTGTTTGCTGAAGCTACAGGATCTCCTGTTCCGGGTTTGGGAATCCGGAATAAGGTATAGGATAAGACTTGGCAACGCGCATCAAAATCAAAATTTTGAAGTTCTGCAAATAGTCCCCGTTGTGCTTTGAATTCTCCATTCCCCATACTACCTCCGTGTTGACCGGAAAGCGTAGGTATCGGATCAGGAATAATTTTCGTCCGGAAATCATAGGTGGTTGGCGCTAGTCCGCCCCCACTCAAGGTAATTTTCGCCTCGCCTTGTTGTGATACGGTGGCATTGTACTTCCCCGTTCCCGTTTTGGACAATTTGATTCCAGAACCACTGGCTGAGACCTGAAGCTCATTGGAAGAAATCCCTGCTGCCGTGATGGAGAGGGGATTGTCTACGCCCACATAGAGTACATTCATTTTGTCGGCGGAAACACTGGCCGAACGTTCGCCCACTTCGTAGGTAAATGAATTTGAATAGGTGTTCTTTTCTCCAGTCACCGGATTCGTAACGGTGACACTCGCATTGAGTTCCTTGACACCTGTAGATGATGTAGGTGCCCTGTACGAGGCTACACCATCCCGCACCGGCACGGTCGATCCGTTCACTGCAATATCAATTTTGGTATTGGAACTACTGCTGGCCGATGTACTCAGAAAAAAGTCTGCTTCGAAAGGCTCTCCTTTGATCACGTACCCTTTTTTGGCTTGCATCACCACTTGATAATTATCGAAAACGATGTCTTCACCGCCCACTTTACTCATCAGGTAATTCAGGACCGTCGACTCCGCGCTTTTTACATCATTTTTGATTTTCTCAAAAATTGGCATCGTGGCCAACAAAGGCATATGTGCAAAGTTGAACTCGGCCCAGCTTTTCTTGTCAGATTCTTTCCAGGACTCATCGACTTCTATATTAATCTCCTTGGCCATCCGTTCCTGGTCTTCGGGATCAATGTATTGCAGAAATTGCTCCTCCAGCCCTTTCATTCGTTCTTCCAGTTCATCCCCGTTGTCTTCATGAACCAGGTAGAACGTGGTAATATCTTTATCCTTATACCCTTTAGGCGTACCGTCTTCGAGATAGCCGCCAGTCTCATCAATCATATAATTCACGAGTCCATCGACGTAATCCGAAAAATCGCTCGACAGTTCTTGTACCGGTTTGGTCCGTTCGGCATATTTAGCCAACTCATCTTTTTTTCGGGCCAGCTTTGCAATCTCGGGCGGCAGATGTGAATTATTTTCGTCCAACACGGTGTTGGACTTTTTCAAACCTTTTTCCACGACTTTAAAAGCATTGAATATTTCCGCAGAAACATTGAGGGCCAGCAAAGCAGTCAACACCAAATACATGATATTGATCATTAACTGCCGTGGTTCCTTAGGTATCGACATGTGTGCTTATTTTATTCTTAATTATTTGACTTCTCTTCTTACTTGGAGTTCATCGCATTGAGCATATTACCGTATACGGTATTCAAAGAACCCAACTTTTGATTGAGCACAGCCATATTTTCCTTATACTGCTTGGCATCTTCTACGCTTCCTTCCAATTGACCCATGGCGGTGTTCAACTTCGCATAGAAGTTGTTCATGGTCTTCAACTGTTCACCGGTCTGCGAAAAGTCCACCTCTTGCAAAGCCTTCAGAGACTGCATGCTTTTGGACATGTTCCGCAATTCACCCAGCATCCCATCCAGATGTTTTTCAACAAATTCGGAATCCAGGCTTTTACCATTGACCGCTGGTTGTTCGACCACGGCCCCATTCGTTAAGGGTGCAATATTGGAATTTGCCCGATCGAGCCCCGGGTAAAGGTTTTCCCAATAATAATCTTTCTCCGGTGGCAACACCCCAAGAAAAAGGAAGATAATAGCTTCTGTGACGAGTCCCACCGTAATGGCTGTACCACCCCAAGGATAGGAATTAATTTTTCCAAGTGCTCCAAGCATTACCAGGGATGCTCCGATCCCGATGATGAAGTTTTTTAAGTACTTAAACCAGGTTTTCTTATAAAATGTCATGATTTTACACAAGTTAATTGATCAAATAATAATATTACCGTAGTATGAACGCAGGTTGTTCCTGGATTCGTGTATGCGATTTGTAAAAAAGATGAGGGAATCCTTCAAAAGATTCATCACTTCTTATTGGGGGTTACTTAAAATGGTGCGTAAAATGATTAGTACTGATCATTTAATGACCGACCTTGAAACGTCAAGGCACATCTAAACCCGATGTACGATGTCGTCGTATCCTGGTACTGCCAATCCCGTACGCCCGTCCGTAAAAAATATCCGACGTCTTTCCAGGACCCACCACGAATCACCTTTCTTTTGAAAGCATCGGGATCTGTATCCTCAGCGTCGTATTTAAAGTCAGGATTCAGATCATGAAGAAAAGCATAACTGTTCTCATGATACGCTGAACTTGTCCATTCCGACACGTTTCCAGCCATATTATACAGACCGAAATCGTTCGGATCATATTTATCGACTTCGACCGTCCACTGTCCGCCATCTTCCGGATAGTTACCACGTCCAGGTTTGAAGTTGGCCAATAAGCATCCCTTCGCGTTCCGGAGGCTGTAAGCTCCCCAGGGATAAGGCACTAATTCATGTCCTCCCCGGGCAGCGTATTCCCATTCCGCTTCCGTGGGTAGACGGAAACCATCGCTACCAAGTTGTTCTTCTTTGTTTTTATTCCAGATCGAAGTTCGCCAATCACAAAATGCCTGCGCCTGATGCCAGTTGACCCCCACGACCGGGTAATTATCATAAGCCACATGTGAGAAATAATTCCGGGACATTGGTTCATTAAAGGAATAGGCAAAATCCCGTATCCACGCTAATGTATCCGGATACACATTGATCTGAAATTTTTCTATAAAATCACTCCGAGGCGATTTTCCCCGATCCATTGCAGCTTCTTTGAGATTGTATCGCTCCCACTGGTAGTTTAATTTTCGAACATCGAGTTCTCGTTTGCCATTGACCTGATCATTCCCCTGGTAAAACAATTCATCCAGCGCTTCGTCTGAATAATCCAACTCAAACTCCCAGTCAATCTTTTCATTCCCATAATCATCGGTGTATACATCCCCCATAATCACGTGGGCTATACTATCTTTGACCCAGTTTACAAACTGGCGGTATTCGTTATTGGAAATCTCCGTGTCATCCATGTAGAATCCCTGAATCGAAATCGCCCGAGGCCGAGCGGTATAACTATAACTAATATCCTGATCACTGGGTCCCATGGTAAACCGGCCGGAAGGGATATAAACCATCCCGTAGGGATTGATATCATTTTTCCACTGCGGTCTGTTCTGCACGCCAACCAAATCACCCGTATTCGTATTGCGACCACACGAGGTCAAAAACAGCAGAGCCAATCCAAAAAGCACTACCCCCGACATGTTCTCCCGAAGCCTGGCAATCCTACCGCCCGGGTTGGACCAGTCATGAGATAACCCGTTTTTAGATCCGGGAACATGTTGTATGTTATACCGGGTAGAAAATAGTAAGCTGTAAAATCGTTTTATCATTCCTGTGATATATTTTTTCATTAGTTCCTGCAAATATAATTCCACTTCTGACATATCGAAACTTCACATCGAGTTTAAATACTCAAAACTTCTTCTTAACGCAACCACATCGCACTTTATTTTCAGGCTTTTTTTAATATTCAGATATTTTATTCAATGAATCTGGGATTGTAGATCACTTTTTCTCTTTTTACTTTGAACAAGGGGTCTTGGAGTACGTAGCGCAAACTTATTTCATGGCTGTTATCATGTACCTTTCTTAAGGCAGAAAGTCCCAGATCAAACGAATAATACACATAGGTATTCTCTGCAAACTGGTATCCCGCCTGAATAATTAACGCATCGATGGATGAACTATTGTATCCCCTAAAGTACATTCCACCCTTTAACACTCCCAAATAATCCACCCCTGCACCCACTTCCGTTTGTGTAAATCTTCCATTGGTTTTTACGATGATCGATGGAACAAGTAAATAGGCATCATTGATCGCATAAAAATAACTGCCTTGGAATACATAGCTTCTGTACTGGACACCCTCCAAGTCACTACCTGCTCCTGAAACAATGTAGGAAAATGGCGTCACATTTTGACTACTCAGTCCCAATTCAAAATAGGGCGAACTAAAATAAATTCCCACATCCAGTCGGGGTGCTATCCCCGATATTTTTTGTTCTGAAAGCAAGGGGTCATTGTGACTGATGACGCCCACACCATATTCGCCATCCGGCGCACGCCAGTCCGTTCCAAAAAAAGACTTCCGATCCATTCCGGCAGCGATCCCTACTGACAACACCCCGAAAGGTAACTCCTGGAGATAACTGTAAGTGGCCAGAAAATTTTGGCTTTTTATACGTCCTATTTGATCTGCCCAGAACTGGATACCGACTGCACTATTGATCAGATCGATCGGGGTATAAGCAGAAAGCATCTGCGTCTGAGGCTGACCATCAATACCCTGCCACTGTGATCGCAGATGTGCCGTAATCTGCGTAGCTCCTGAAACACCCCCGAAGGCCGGGTTGTACTCATACCTGTCCCAGTGCCCGGAGGACATCTGCGGAAGATTCTGGCCCTCCAGAAACATCGGCAGCAACAAATACAGCAGTATTACATAGTTCTTCAAAGCTTATATTTAAACCCGAGCTACAAGATGCGAAAATTTGTACACTTTCTAAAATCATGTTTCAATCACTAACCCATCATAGGCCAATTTAACATTCGCAGGCAGCGTTTTATTGACCTTCGCATGCAAACCCATGTGATGACTAATGTGGGTCAGGTAAGCTTTCGATGGTTTCACTGATTCGATCAACGCCAGCGCTTCTTTCAGGTTCAGATGGGAATGATGCGAGCGATGATGCAATGCATTAACAACCAATACATCCACCCCGCCAATAAACTCAATCACCGCAGGATCCAGTGTTTTAACATCGGTCAGATACACCAAATTGCCAAAAGAATACCCCAGTATATCGAGTTGACCATGTTTCACCGGCAACGTTGTAGCAGACACATCACCGATCTTAATGAACTCCCAGGGTTCTATACTTTTCAATACCACTGAAGGGGAACCAGGATACTTTTTTGACGCAAAAACATATGAGAAACGTCCTTTAATATCCGCCAACACCCGTGGCAGGCCATATAGAGGATATTCATTCTTGTAAGCAAAATTTATGGGACGGATATCATCCAATCCGGCAATGTGATCATTGTGCTCATGGGTCATCAGCGTTCCATCCAGCTGATTGACTTGATAACGAAGCATCTGTTGGCGAAAATCCGGTCCGATATCCACGGTTAAAGCTGTCTTTTGCGACTGAATCAAGAGCGAAGTCCGCAGCCGTTTATCCATCTTATTATCAGATTGACAGACCTCACATGTACACCCAATCACAGGTATTCCCTGAGAAGTTCCTGTACCCAATATGGTCGCTTTGATCTTACTCATTAATTTCAGCGGACTTTCGGTACAGCTGTTTTAAATAGTCCATCGATTTTTTGGATAAAGGCGGGTCATTCTCGTCAGGCACCTGATCCAGGATATCAAGCAAAACTTCCACGCGTCCGGTGGTGTCAAAAAATTTATTAACCACGATGACTTTATTTTCGCGAATCAGACAATACCCGGAATTAAACTGGCCTTTGCCATAACGGATCTTGTATTCCAATTCATCAAATATTTCTTCGAGCCGCTTAAGCTGATATTTTGTATAATTAGCCATTTTCTGTAGTGATTCAGATCGTCTTTGCAAATTTAATCTTTTATTTAATAAGCCGGCAAACCGGTCACATCGTGTCCTGTAATCAACAGATGTATATCATGCGTCCCTTCATAGGTTATTACGGTCTCAAGATTGACCATATGCCGCATCACCGGATAGTCGTTTGTAATGCCCATTGCACCCAGAATCTGCCGAGCTTCCCGGGCTACCTTCAGCGCCATTTCAACGTGAGCTCGTTTGGCCATTGATATTTGAGCACTGGTCACTGCACCCTGGTCAGCGAGTTTCCCCAACCGAAAGGCCATCAACTGCGCCTGTGAAATAGTCGTAATCATCTCGGCCAGTTTTTTCTGCGTCAGTTGAAAAGAAGCAATGGGTTTATTAAACTGATGTCGCTCTATGGCATAGGACAATGCGGTGTGATAACAATCCATAGCCGCACCAATAGCACCCCAGGCGATTCCATAGCGGGCCTTATTCAGGCACTTAAAGGCATAGCCTAAACCTGTTGCTTTCGGCAGCAAATCGTCGACAGATATCAGCACCTCATCCATATATATGGTACCGGTAACTGAAGCGCGTAGGGACCATTTTCCCGAAATGGTTTCTACTTTCACCCCCTCTTTTTTAAGATCCAAAAGCACGCCCTGAACCTTCCCATCTTCCTTTTTGGCCCATATCACTGCGACATCAGCCACAGGCGCATTTGTGATCCACATTTTACTTCCCGACAACTTATATCCGCCAGCTACCTTTTGAAGTCTGGTTTCCATGCTTCCTGGATCACTGCCGTGGCCGGGTTCGGTCAAGCCAAAGCAACCGATCCAATCACCGCGTCCCAGCCTGGGGAGATATTTTTCCTTCTGTTCCGTGCTGCCAAATGAAGCAATGGGATACATAACCAGGGAACCTTGCACCGATGCCATCGACCGGATGGCAGTATCACCCCGTTCCAACTCCCGCATCAACACGCCATACGCAGTTTCAGACAGTCCCTGCCCACCGTCTTCCGCTGGGAGTGCCGGCCCAAAACACCCCAACGCACCGAGCTCAGAAAACCACGTTGGATCAAAAGTAGCTTCCATGGCATGGGTCTCGATTACAGGCGACACGACCGAATCAACCCAACTTCGAACAGCATCCCGTGCCATCTGAACCTCTTCGGGCAACGTGTCGTCCAGATCAAAATAATCGTGGTATTTAAAGGGATATGACATAACTTTTCTGCATTTTGCGTCACTTAATACATGGATTAGCATCAAAATATAGGGACTTAAAGCGAATATATCCAATGAAAAGTAAAATAATTATCCAAGGAATGCACTTCAAAGCCCATCATGGTTATTATCTGGAAGAACGTAAAATCGGAGGTCAGTACAGCATTGACATGGAAATCGAATACGACATTCAGAAAGCAGCCCAACATGACAACCTGGAGGACACAATCAATTATGAGAAAATCTATGCGATATGCAAATCAGAAATGGCCATCAGCCAAAAACTGATCGAAACAGTGGGTTTGAATCTGGTGGAAAAAGTACGTGCAGAGTTTCCGGAAGTGCTCCATCTCATATTAACCATTCATAAGTTAAATCCACCCCTCGATGGTTTGGTCGACCGGGCCAGTGTCCGGATAGAAGTGTGAATTTGGCTTCCGCCGTTTGGGGTTTGGGGCTTCCGCCGTTTAGGGTTTGGGGCTTTCACCGTTGGTGGTTTGGGGCTTCCGCCGTTTGTGGTTTGTGGTTTGGTAGATGTATTGGGTACGTAGTTTACGAACTTGAACGGGAGTAGGGAGTATCCGCAACCATCTTTTTTTTGCAAAATTCATACGGGTATGATTCTACCTCGATGTTCTGTGGCCCGTTTTCTGCGATAAGTGAGCACAATATTTGAATTTATGCACTACTGACCCCAGCGCGGGTCAAATTATGTTAGATAGATATGGTATATCCATGCGGTTCGACCTCGGAGAGGTCGCAATGTAGAAAGAGACCGGTCGGTGTTTTTATGTTTAATTATTTGAGCATAGTAGCACGTGGTGCAAATTTATATCGATCCAGATTGGCGGTTATTTATTCGATGCCTTTCGCAATAAAGTGAAAAACGTTCTCCTTGGTCACTAAGGACCAATGCCCAACTAACGACTACTATTTACGCTGAGAACGACGTTCCACAACCGCACGTATCATCGGCGTTGGGATTGTTAAACGAAAATCCGCGGTTATTCAGATCTTGCTCAAAGTCAATTTCAATGCCCAACAAATAAATCGCATGGGTCTTGTCAATCAATACTTTAAGGCCTTGAATTTCATATTCCTGGTCAGCTTCCTTTTTATCATCAAAGCCAAGGATGTATGAGTAGCCGCTGCAGCCACCTCCTTTGACGCCAATACGCAGACCATAATCCGCCGGGATGTTCTCACTCTGCCGGATATTCATCAATTCCTTTACGGCTCCTTCCGTCAAGTTGATTGGCTGTTGCGCTGTTTGTGTTTTTATCTCGGACATTCGTTCTGTTTATCTTGTTGAATCAATATAAATTTCAGACTTTTACAACACAAAATAGAAAAGAAAAGTTTAACTTTCCCTATGATCAATGACTACATTATTATCCTGGTTGTTTCAGTACTGGTGATTTTCACTTTATTTGGTCTCTGGTTCCTATATTACCAGATCAATCAAAAGATAGACCAAGTTACGCAAAGTTTCATCATATCCCAAAAACAGGATCTGTCTAAAGATATTTTACAACGAAAACTTCAGGCCTACGAGCGACTGTCTTTGCTTCTGGAGCGGATCCAGTATCCGAATGTCATCCGGCGATGCTATGAGAATGAACTCAATGCCCGAGAGTTGATTAATCTTATGAAGATCGATATTCAGGCCGAATATGAGCACAACGTCACGCAACAAATCTATGTCTCCGAAAAATTATGGGAAATTATTGAGCTGACCAAAGAAGATAGTTTATCAACGCTGTCTGAACTAAGCGTAGATATGGAAAGTTATCAATCGGAGCAAGTTTTGATTCACGCTTTGATCGACAAGCTCAGCCACAAGAAGTACAACCCCATCGACAAAGCATTGCTGGCCATCCGTACCGAAGTAAATACAATCATATAAAACTATGCTCATCCACGAATATCTGACAAAAAAGGCGCCCATCGTGGCTGTCCTTTTGCTGGCTTTATTCTATAGTTGTCATGCGCCCAGGTATGTCACCTCTGCCGATTACCAGCGGTATGAAATTAACGAGGACACACCCACTACTGCAGCCGGTGCTGATATCGCTCAATTAATCACACCGTACAAGACGCAGGTGGATAAAGAGATGAATACTGTAGTCGCCACGCTGCCCCAACCTTTAATAAAACAAAAAATAGAATCTACGTTGGGGAACTGGTTGGCGGATGCCATCGCCGATTATGTAGAGAATGAAACCGGACGAAAAGTCGATCTGGCCATTTGCAACTATGGAGGCATACGGATCCCCATGTTGTCAGCCGGTCCCTTGACCGTGGGAGACTTATATGAGCTAATGCCTTTCGATAATTATGTGGTAACCATGGAGCTGACAGGATCCACTCTAAAACAGCTGCTGGAACGAATCAAAGATTATGGCGGATGGCCGGTCAGCGGCACCCTCCGTATGGAAGTAAACAATGATCAGATAGAAAAAGCGCTCATCCACCAAGAGCCGCTTTCACCGGACAAGACGTATTTTGTGGCGCTCTCAGATTACCTGGCCAACGGTGGAGACCGCCTGGACTTCCTATCGGTACTCCCACATGATAATCTAAATGTATATTACCGGGACGCGCTAATCGAATCGGCCAAAAGGCAAAAAGAAATTGTGGCGACCATCGAAGGACGCATTATATTCCAAGACCAATGAAAAGACGCACATTCATCCGAAAATCGAGCTTTGGTGGTTTCCTCTTATCCACGGGTATTTGGCCGAGGGATCTCCATAGCACTCAGAGCGAACTGGTCAAATTGACGATTTTGCACACCAACGACTGGCATTCCAGAATCGAACCTTTTGCTGATGATGGTGGACGGAATGCCAATTTGGGCGGCGCGGTTCGCCGAATGAACCTCATCCAGTCCATCCGTGAAAAAGAAAAAGACCTCCTGCTGCTGGACAGTGGAGATATCTTTCAGGGCACCCCTTATTTTAATTTTTTCAAAGGGGAACTCGAATTTAAAATCATGAGTCAAATGGGGTATGATTTTGCAACGATCGGAAATCACGATTTTGATGTGGGGTTGGAGGGGCTCCACCGTCAGTTACCCCATGCGGACTTTAAGTTTCTTTCTTCGAACTATGATTTCAGCGACACCCTGTTAGCGGAATCCACCCACCCCCATGCTGTGGTTCGTAAAAATGGAGTGAAAGTAGGGCTCTTTGGGCTGGGCATAGAACTCGAGGGGCTCGTCCCAAAGGAATTGTATGGTGACACGCGCTACCTGGATCCTCTGTCGACAGCCCGACAAACCGCCTACTACCTCCGCCACGAGCGAAAATGTGATCTGGTCATCTGCCTCTCTCATTTGGGGTATCGATACAAAAGCTCCAAGATTGACGATCGAAAATTAGCGGCGCGCTCCACCAATATTGACCTGATACTCGGGGGCCACACCCACACTTTTATGAAAAAACCAGAGGTCATCAAAAACAGAGATGGCAAAGATGTGGTGATCAATCAGGTGGGGTGGGCAGGAATAATGCTTGGCCGGCTTGATCTTTTCCTGGATCGGCAAAATGGGGAAATATGCTTCGATTGCAAAAATATTGAAATCAGATCTTAAATAATTCTCTTTTCATCGAAGGTTTCATATATTTAGAAGCGAATTTTTTAGCACCGCGGTTTATCATCCACATTTGTTCAGAACGCAAAAATTTTGCTCCTGACGACAGGGTGTGCCTTTCAGCGGAATTTTAGATTTTTTAGTCAGATTTCCTCAGAAATCTGGTTTATTTTTTGAAACTTCGCATCCCCGAAAAAAGCCGATCGGCTAAAAACCGCGGGACGAGACCTTATTAAATAATCAAGCAGCCTAAACGATGAATGGTAATGGTAAATGATGGTAGAACAATATGGAACAACTGCCTGGATATCATACGTGGAGAGATTAACGCCCAGGCGTTTAAGACGTGGTTTGAACCAATCGAGCCTGTTCGATTTGATCAAAAAACACTGACGATTCAGGTTCCCAATAACTTCTTTTATGAATGGATCGAAGAGCATTATGTGCATCTGATGAAAAAAGCCCTGATCGAGGTGATTGGCTCAAGTGCCAGTCTCAATTATCGGGTATTAAAAGACCAGCAGGAAGTATCCAACACAATACAACTCAATAAAAAAATTGAAAAAGACGAAAGTCCGGATTTCAGAAATCCGTTTGTCTTTCCCGGAATAAAAAAAATAAAAGCTGACCCGAACCTCAACCCCCAATACAACTTTGACAATTTTGTAGCGGGAGAGTGCAACCGGCTGGCCCGAAATGCTGGTCTGGCTGTCGCTAAAAAGCCAGGCGGAACCGCTTTTAATCCCTTAGTCATCTATGGCAATGTAGGATTAGGAAAAACACACATCGCTCATGCGATCGGAAATAAAACCCTGGAATATTTTCCGGACAAACAAATTCTGTATGTTTCCTCCGAAAAATTCACCAATCAGATCATTCATGCGATCAAAAGCAACGAGATCCAGGATTTTCTGAATTTTTATCATCAGATCGATATTCTGATCGTGGATGATATTCAGTTTTTGGCAAACAAAGCAAAGACCCAAGAAATATTTTTCCACATCTTCAATCAATTGCACCAGGACGGAAAGCAGCTCATCCTTACATCGGATCGGGCACCGAAAGATATGCAGGGGATGGAAGAACGATTGATTTCCCGGTTCAAGTGGGGCCTTACCGCAGATTTGTTGGCGCCCGACTTTGAGACCCGAAAAGCCATCCTGGACAACAAGATGAACAAGGAAGGCATCGAACTGCCACCTGATGTACTGGAATTTATCTGTTACAACATCAAAAGCAATATTCGGGAGCTCGAGGGTATACTGGTCAGCCTGATTGCCCAGTCCAGCCTCAATGAACGAAAGATTGACCTCATGCTCACCAAGGAAGTGGTGCAGAAATTCGTAGCACAGATCAGCAAAGAAATCACGATTGACAGCATTCAGGATCTGGTCGCGGAACACTTCAATCTCGATGTCGATGTGATCCAGAGTAAATCCAGAAAAAGAAATATAGTGACCGCCCGGCAACTGGCGATGTTTTTTGTCAAAAAACATACCAATCATTCTTTGAAGAAGATCGGAAAAGCCTTTGGTGGACGGGATCACAGTACCGTCATCTATTCGTGTAGAACGGTCAATGACCTGATCGATTCCGATAAATCATTTCAGTTGATTGTGGAAGAATTGGAGAAAAAATTAACAATGAGTCTCCACGCGATCTAAATTACTTTGTGATTTACAAAATGTTCTTATATTTGCGGTTCCTTTTGCCGGTTTCCCGGCTGTATTCGGTGAGGTGGGTGAGTGGCTTAAACCACCAGTTTGCTAAACTGGCGTACTGTAACAGGTACCGAGGGTTCGAATCCCTCCCTCACCGCTTTTTGATTTTCATGAAGTATCCTTTCCCTTTTGAGAAATATATTTATTAGATCGTCTGTTAGTCCTTGAGTCGTATCAATGCAATAATGGGATTACTCTGATCTGTGATTCTTCCTATGTCATCAACCTCTATCTCCTGTTTATCGCCTAAACAGTAATGAGGCAGGATGGTGTCCACCCAATATTCATCATCCTACAACGCGTCATGAGGGACAGGATAAGAAGAGGAGCAGATGTATTTTCGCTCGGGAAAGCAGTGACGTTGTCAACATCAGGGTTGCGAATAATTCCCCATTTTCATGGACCGCAAAACTTTCCGGACCATAAGAATGGGGTTTGCCTCCTGTGGTGATGTGTTTATCAAAGAGTACCTTCTGCAATGCCTCCAATTTCCAGCATTCAGAATCCAACCTCTCAGCCCCCAATTCATCATGAATAATTTATCATTAATAATTATTATTTATCTTCGTTCAAACGCATAGCCATGATCGATATCAAAAGAGAAAAGAATACCGACCACCACAAACTCCAGATCAGTCAGATGGAACAGTTCAAAATTAAAATCCATCAAGGTGGCGGAAAAAAGAAAATCGAAAAACTCCACGATCAAAACAAACTCACCGCGCGGGATCGGATCGAACATTTGATCGATGAACAAAGTACATTTTATGAACTGGGTACTTTTGCGGCCTATGACATGTATGAAGAGTATGGTGGATGCCCCGCAGCCGGGGTTGTCGCGGGGATAGGTACGGTGTCCGGCCAGAAGGTCATGATCGTCGCCAACGATGCCACGGTCAAAGCCGGTGCCTGGTTCCCGATGACTTGCAAAAAGAACCTCCGCGCTCAGGAAATCAGCATGGAGAACCAGCTGCCCATCATTTATCTGGTGGATAGTGCCGGTGTTTTTCTTCCGCTTCAGGATGAAATATTCCCCGACAAAGAGGACTTTGGACGGGTTTTTCGAAACAATGCCCGCATGTCCGCCATGGGCATTCCTCAGATTGCCGCCATCATGGGAAGCTGCGTAGCGGGAGGCGCTTATCTGCCAATCATGTCCGATGAAGCCATCATCGTCCGGAATACGGGTTCGATCTTCCTCGCCGGTCCGTATCTGGTCAAAGCAGCCATCGGCGAAGAGGTGGACAGTGAAACACTGGGTGGGGCAGAAACCCAATCCAATATATCCGGAGTCACGGATTACATCGCTGAGGATGATGAAGATTGTCTGAAGATCATTCGATCGATCGTCGATAATTCAGGGAAATTGTATCAAAAAAACCTGGAGCGCAGCGAACCGAAGCCTCCACAACGACCTGTGAATGAGCTGCTGGAAAATCTTCCCGAATCCAATACCACGCCTTACGACTCTTATGCCCTGCTGGAATCCATGGTGGATGCCGATACCTTCACGGAATACAAAGCAGGTTATGGCCAGACCCTGATCTGTGGATACGCCAAAATAGATGGATGGCACGTGGGAATCGTCATGAATAACCGGTCGGTTGTCAAAACCAAAAAAGGGGAAATGCAATTCGGCGGGGTCATCTACTCCGATTCCGCCGACAAGGCCGCCCGATTTATCATGAACTGCAACCAGAAGAGAGTTCCCATTATATTCTTTCAGGATGTGACAGGTTTTATGGTAGGAACCCGGTCTGAACAGGGTGGAATCATCAAAGACGGAGCTAAAATGGTCAGTGCCGTTGCCAATTCGACCGTACCTAAAATCACGATTATCATGGGCAATTCTTACGGTGCCGGGAACTATGCCATGTGTGGTAAAGCGTACGATCCCCGCTTTATATTTGCCTGGCCTTCTGCCCGCATCGCTGTGATGGGTGGCGAACAAGCTGTAAAAGTCCTTCATCAGATCGAAACCCGGAAAGGGGAATTGTCCGAGGAAGAGTCAGAACAAAAACTAAAGAAGATCCGGGATCGTTATCAGAGACAAACGACACCCTACTATGCTGCGGCACGGCTTTGGGTGGATGAAATGATCGATCCGCGTAAAACCCGGGAATACATCTCCATGAGTCTTGATGTCGCTCAGAACAGTGAAATACAACCGTTTAACCCCGGCGTCATCCAAACCTAAAAACCATGACTCAAAAGGAACCAAAAAATATAGCGCTTATTGATTGCCCGCGCGATGCCATGCAGGGGATCAAGCCTTTTATTCCGACGGAACTGAAAGTCCGGTTTATTCAAAGTTTGCTGGAGATTGGTTTTCACACCCTGGATTGCGGGAGCTTTGTATCACCGCGTGCCATCCCCCAGATGAAGGATACCGGTGCGGTGATCGACCAACTTGATCTGGAGGGGATCACGACGAAGTTACTGGTCATCATTGCCAATTACCGGGGCGCCAAGGATGCGGTCCAATACGACAAAATCAGCTACTTGGGCTTTCCATTTAGTATCTCGGAGACCTTCCAATTACGGAACACCAATGCGACGCGGGAAGAGGCCTTTGACCGGATCCGGGAGATCCAGGACCTGGTCGTAGAACATAATAAGCAATTGGTGGTTTATTTTTCCATGTGCTTTGGCAATCCATACGGCGATCTGTGGCATCCGGATATCATCACCTACTGGGCCCGGCGATTTCGGGACATTGGGGTAAAGATCATTTCGCTGTCCGACACCATTGGCATCGGAAATCCAGAGATTATCGGACGAACCGTTACAGCGATGAATAAAACTTTTTCGGATGTGCATTTTGGTGTGCACTTGCATACCCGGCCGGATACCTGGAAAGAAAAAGTACTGGCAGCCTACGATCACGGATGCCATCGTTTTGATGGCGCTCTGAAGGGATACGGTGGATGTCCGATGGCTCAGGACGAATTGGTCGGCAACATGCCCACCGAAAATCTGATTTCGTTCTTCAACGAAAAAAAGATGTTTAATTATCGTCGTTCTGCCTTGAATAAAGCCATGGATATCGCGCAGGAAATTTATTGAGATGGAAGAACAGCAACCAAAAAGATCGATCGTCCGGGCCGCCCGATGGCCGCTTTACCTACTTCTCATCATGTGGATACTGGAAATCATGAAATATGTGACCGGGTTCTCACTGGCGGATTATGGGATATTACCCCGATACGTCACCGGTCTGAAAGGCGTCCTCGCTTCCCCCCTTATTCACGGCTCGTTCGGCCATTTATTGAATAACAGCATACCCTTTTTCGTCGGGGCCACGCTCATTATTTATTTTTATCAGAAAACTGCCTTTGCCATTATCACACTGATCTGGTTAATGACCGGCGCTTTGGTGTGGATATTTGCAAAACCGGCCTACCACATTGGTGCAAGCGGTGTCGTCTACGGGATGATTTCCTTCATATTTTGGGCGGGTGTATTCAATCGGGACCGGCAATCCATCGTCCTCAGCCTGGTTATTCTCTTTCTGTACAGCGGGATGTTTTATGGTGTCCTCCCGAATCAACCCGGGGTTTCCTGGGAAAGTCACCTGCTTGGTGGCCTGGTCGGTATTTTAACCGCTTACCTCTTCCGAATACCCAAAGAAGAAGATCCGTGGGATGACGAAGAAACACCCAGGCCCTATTTTCAGGAAGATACCTTTCACAGAAACGACTATTGGAGTCAGGGAGGGGATTAGTTTATAGATCTTAGATCTTAGATCTTAGTGCGTAGTGATTTGTGCTTAGTGCTTAGTTTTGTGACTCGGAGAGGTCGGAGTAGATTCTGAATCGCTTTCTGATCACGCCGACGGCGTGGTAATATCTGCGTCAATCTGCATGATCTGCGGGAAACTTTGATTAGTATAACCCGCTTTATTCACCACGTCAATCTATTATGATGCATAATATTCAGTGTATCAATTATTTAAATTCCAAAATTGGACATATTACATAGCCACATTTTGGGTAATGTTTGACTTTTGCGGAATAAGTACTTTAAAAATGTGCCGCTCTAGTAATTTTTCAGTTAGTGGTGATGAGTCCTTTAGAAATAGCTTGAGGAGGACCCAATGTCCACAACGTAACGCATCAATACCATTACACCAAAGAACAGAGCGGTTCGTAAGCTCCTTTCCCCTTTCTCCTTTCCCCTTTCCCCTCACTCCTTTACACATTTCAAAATAAAAGCGGGTGGGATATTGATGGGCTGAAAGAACACTTCCACTTTCCCAAATATTTTTTCGTATAACTTTTTTGCAATGAGTGAATAGTGAATCTGCAAATACTCCCCTTCCGGTGCCAGGACAGATTTGGAAATATTGATAATGCTGTTGGCGACCTCCTTGGGGATCACAGAGAATGGCAGAGCGGAATAGACAATATCCACCTGATCAAGATTATGATCGTCCAGATATTTTTGAATATTTTCGGCGGAATCTGCGGCGATGATCAGCCGCGGATCATCAATAGCCTCCAGCGTGTCAATAAACATGTCATTGATTTCAAAGGCGATCAACTTACAATCATCCGGCATGCGTTTCAATATCCTTTTGGTCAACACACCATCACCGGCGCCCAACTCAATAATCACCCTGGCCTGATGTATTTTACTGTGATTAATTACTTTATCGCACAGGTATCTGGAGCTTCTGGTGACCGTTCCGACGGTTTTGAGATTCCGGATACCTTCCTTGAAAAATTTAAATCTATTCATCTATTTCTGGTATATGATGTATTTTTTTAATTCGGGGTATGCTTCGATCATTTCTGATGTGATCAGATCCGTCGGGATGCGCGATGGACCGATAAAAGCGACAATTCGAGCATCCATATACCCCTGAGCAATATATACTCTCAATGATTTTTGAGCCGCCTCCATTTTTTGAAAAATCCCGCTGTAATAGGTGAAATGGTCTTCACTGCCATCCACAGCCAACATAAGATCTTCATTCTGAACAAAATCCGATCGCTTCAACAATTGCTCTGCGTCCGCCAACCGGATCCGGAAATACACTTCTTCGATCTTGCTTTTCCAATTTTGATAGGGCGAACTACTGCCATCATCCCGCATGTGCTCTTCACCGGCTACTACAAACCGGACGGGCAAGTTCTTGGTATTCGTAAATTCAAATTCGACTCGACGATCGTTTCTGCTTAATGACGCCGTCCGCTGTTGTCCGGAGGAGTTGAACGAGCTCCTGGGGTATTGATGGCCATGCAACCGCATTTCGATCCGGGACATATCAAGCCCGTGCTCTTGCAAATAATCAATCGCATTCTTCAAAATCAATACGGGCCGGTACAAACCAAAATTCGTATTGGCTTTCTTTTCTGTAAAAACATGAACCAAAAGACCTACATGCGGATACAGCCGCCCGAATTCTAGAATCTTATCGAGTTCACCTTTTATCTGTGGTGTAATAACCAGTGGCCGTTCTCCAAAATGAAGTACAGGCAACTCAAACACAGGCTTATCATCTGAAGGAACCGCATTGCTTTCCTGTAAGGCAAATGACCGAAAGGCACTCACTTGATAAAAGTACCGCGGCTGGCTCCAGTCGAGCTGAGCCGTACGGGGTTGATCAAAATATACATGATAAATATCAAAGCCACCGTGTCCACCGGTTCGGTCGGAGGATAATAGCGCTTCCTGACCGTCTCCGGACAACCGAAAATCAACATCATTCCGACCGCTGTTCACGGGCGGCAACATATTCTGTGGTGTTCCCCAGGTTTCCATTTCATCATCAAAGGTAGCAAAGAAAACATCATACCCCCCGATGCTTTTATCAGAATTTGAACTAAAATAAAGTTGTCGACCATCGACACTGAGGAAAGGCGCTATCTCGTCAGCCGGGCTATTAATTTGCGGTCCCAGGTTCTGAACCATCCAATTTCCCGAACTTTTGAAAGTCACATATAGATCATATCCCCCATAACCTTCCAGTCTCTGGCTGGAAAACAAATACGCAGAGTCATGAATAGTAAACAGATCCCGATCACCCAAACGACTCTGAAATACGGGATGATCCCATGTTCTCACAGCCGGTTCGTCCGGACCCGATTCAAAAGCCCCTACTAGGGTGGTCCGCTCTTCGTCCGTAACCGGCCGGGTAAAAAAAACATGTTGTCCGTTCTCAGAAAAGTCTAATAAACGCAATTCTGGTGAGTGATCAAACTCGTCATCCAAGGTCCCTTCTGTCTTCCATATCCCCTGTGTCACCTCAGCGTATTTCATAGAAGCACCAACTTCGGGCGTGGATCGGATAGAAAGCGTGTGCTCTGAATCATGAACCGTAAAATAAAACCGGTGTCCAATATTTGGGGAATAAACCGGATGGAACTCATCATGAACCGAGTTAACCTGATGTCCTGCGTTCTCTACCAGGCTATTCGCGGCATCGTTTCCAGCTGTTCGTGCAGCACCAATTTGCTTCATGTAATAATTTACCAGCTGTAAATCCACCATACTACTGCGTTCTGCAAACTGCCGATAGTAGTGTTCGGCCTCAGAAAACTGACCCAACTGGTGACAAGCTCGACCGGCCCGAAAATACACCTCTTCCGGATGATTTCGGTCGCCGTCTGCCAATATCTTTTGAAACTGTTCCAGAGCTTCCTCGATCCGGTCTTCTTCCATCAGCGAACGCCCCAGCTTTAGCCTGGCTTGAGGATTTACCGGATGCCTGGACAGGTAAGACTGGTATTCGGTGATAGCTTCTTTCCAGCTTCCCTCTTCAAATAAAGCATCAGCCCGGTTCAAGTCCGTACTGGTCGGCTGTTGTCGAAAAATTGGTAAAGAGCAACTGTATAGCATTATGCTCACCATACAGGCTATACAAACAAAAAAGCTGATTCGTGCCACAGTGTTTTTCATCAAAGGTCTTCTTCATCAAAGCTTTCCAGCTTCGTCACCAAAGCCTTTAAAAATGTGCCCCCCAAATACCCGTCGATGACCCGATGGTCAAAGGACAGCGATAAGTACATTTTATGACGGATACCGATATAATCCCCTTCGCTTGTTTCGATCACAGCAGGCTTTTTGACAATCGCTCCGGTGGCCAAAATAGCTACCTCCGGTTGATTAATGATCGGTGTCCCTATCAGATTATCAAACGTTCCAATGTTTGTCAGAGTAAAAGTACCTTGTTGAATTTCGTCTGCGGTCAAGGTATTGTTTCGTGCGCGATTCACCAGATCATTCGCAATGCGTGCGATCCCCATCAGATTGTACTGATCAGCATTTTTCACAACAGGAACGATCAAGGTATGATCCGGCAAGGCTGTAGCAATCCCAATATTAATATATTTTTTTAAAACAACCTTGTTGTCTTCCACGGAAGCATTGAGGTAGGGGAACTCCCGAAGCAGACCAGCTAGGATATTGATAAATATGGGTGTGTAGGTTAGCTTGATGCCATACTTTTCAAAGAAAATTGATTTATTCCGATTTCTCCATTTCACAATATCTGTCATATCGGCTTCAATTACTGATGTCACATGAGCTGCTGTGTCCCGGGAATGAACCATATGCCGTGCGATGGCATACCGCACTCTACTCATATTCACTACTTCCTCCAAATCCGCATTGACAGAAGTTCGTACAGAATTATCCTTAAACACATTGACAAGATCTTGTGGTTCTTGGGACGTGGACCGCTGAACTGTGTTTTGCGATCGTTGATCCAGATAAGCCAACACATCCGATTTGGTTATTTTCCCTCCGGCACCAGTCCCCTGAATTTCACGAAGTTCCTCCAGTGAAACATCCTCTTTGCGTGCGATCGTGCGAACCAACGGGGAATAGAATCGACCTTCTGAATCCGTCATTTTGGTTTCTAAATCAGCAATATCTTGTTCTTTTTCTGTCGCTTTCGGAGCTTCTTCGACGACAGCTCCTGCATCTTTTGTGGTCCCGGCCGACGATTCAGCTTTTTCATGATCACCAGTCTGCATACCCGTCTCTATATTCAAAGAAGCCCGGTGCGTGTCCTGCTCATTATCGACCTCTATTTCTGCAATCACAGCCCCCACAGTGATTAGATCACCTTCCTTTACTTTCAATTCCATAATTCGACCGGTGACAGGGGATGGTATTTCTGAATCGACTTTATCTGTAGCCACTTCAAGAATAATATCATCCTGCTCGATACGATCTCCCTCTTCCACCATCCATTTTAAGATAGTGGCTTCATGAATAGATTCGCCCATTTGAGGCATGAGTAATTTGTATGATGCCATGATTTATGTGCTTTTTCCGATCATAAAAGTACTGGAATTATTGATCACTTAAAAATTTATATACCATGTACATCGCTTGATGGTAGGTATACTCTATGATTCCATGCCTCGAACTGCGGTAATTAAACCGTTCTACATTCATCACTGATCCATCGCCAACAGCAACAAAAACCGTCCCCACTGGTTTCTCAGCAGACCCGCCCCCCGGTCCGGCAATTCCGGTTACTGCAATTCCTATGTCGGCATCAATGACTCCTAAAAGTCCAGTCAACATTTCTTCCGCACACGGTCGACTGACGGCGCCATGATTTTGAATGGTTTCTTTACGGACCCCAAGAACTTGCGTTTTGACCTCATTGGCATAGGATACGACCGAGCCTTTAAAATATCCAGAAGATCCCGCAACATGCGTGATCTGACTGGCGATATAACCACCCGTGCAGCTTTCTGCGGTGGCTAAAGTCAACTTCTGTTCCAGCATCATCTTTTGAATAATTTCATTCCATTGCCCCAGCTCTGAGGAGACAAAATGGGATCCCAGACGTTTTATAAGATCTTTCCGTACCTGATCAACCAGAGTACGATTTCGTACACCATCCGAATCTTGGGCGGTAAGTCGAAGACGAACACCGCCCAGGTAAGGCAGAAAAGAGATCCCCAGAAATGACGGCCAGTTGTGAAGTCCATCACCCAAAAGATCCACCACCGCAGTCTCTCCGATCCCGGCCGTAAACAAATGGGATTGCACGACCGATCCGGAATTCCATGCTTCCACCTGCGGCCGGATGTGCTTCTGGAAAATATAGCGTAATTCTACAGGTACGCCGGGTGTAAAGTAAAAATGAGTCCCTTTCCTGGACATATGCATTCCGGGAGCGGTGCCTACTTCATTGGATAACACATCAGTCCCTTCCGGCAAATAAAATTGTTTCCGGTGTTGTTCGGACACCGACTTTCCACGTGCAGCAAAATACTGTCGGATCTTCGCCTCTACCTCAGGAAACAATACCAGTGGTTTTTGAAAAAAGACCGACATCGCTTCCAGGGTTTTATCATCCGCTGTAGGTCCGAGTCCGCCTGTCACGATGACAACCTGATGCTGATGCATCAATCGCGTCAGCGCTTCTACGATCACGGGAACGCTATCCCGCACGGTTTCTTTAGCACCGATGCGCCAGCCCATATTATCCATCTGCTGACCAATCCAGACACTGTTGGTGTCCGTGATCTGACCGATTAACAACTCATCTCCGATCGTTAATATCGCCGCATTGTTTTCAGGCATCCATTATAAATTTTATTTCCTTAAAGTCATATTTTTCAACCACACCGCCCACTTTAACCAACAAGTGACCACTGCCGAGGACATCATTTATTACACCTCGTTTGTAACTTTGATCTTTCAAATCATAAAAAGAAAAAGGTTCTTCATAGCCAAAAAGCATCATCATATAAAGTTCCTTAAGGCTCTTTCCATTCTCCAGAAGGTCATACAGCGTTCTAAATTTATCCAAGAGCTGTTGCCGAAGCGCAGGGACATCATAGTCCTGGCCGGTGACCGCCTTCAAAGAGGTGACCGGGTTCTCAACACCCGGAAAATCCATTTGGTTTACATTGAGCCCAAAACCTATGACAGAACTTCGGATGGCAGATCCCATAAAGATGTTCCGGATGAGGACACCGGCAATTTTTTTGCGATTAACCAGTACATCATTCGGCCATTTTACAAACAGTTCGTTTTTATCGATGTACGGGGTCAAAACTTCGACGCAGGTCAGCGAAGCTAAAAATTGCAACTTAAATGACTCTAAAACGTTTATAAAGTCAGGATATACTATGATGGACATCAACACATTCTCGCCCGGATGTGAGACCCAGGTACTGCCAATCTGTCCTACCCCGGCCGTTTGAAAATCGGCGGATATGGCAGTGAAAGGCTTTGGAGTGCTTTTTGATAGTAATTCCATGCAATATTTATTGGTACTTGGAATGGAATGAAAGTTCTGAAATTGATTTAAATCATCCAATAATCTGTAGATTTGTATTTTGAAAATAAAAAGCGAGAAATTTGCAAGCGAAGTTAAGAGAAAAGGTAGAATATCAACGCGAAGAGTTGAATAACTTTATCGTTGACAGCCTTCAGGACAGCAAAGCAAAAGATATAGTAAAATTTGATCTGAGAAACCTTCAGACCCCTCCCACGGACTTTTTCATTATCTGTGAAGCAGACTCCGTGACCCATGTCAAAGCGATCGCGGAACATGTGGAAAAAGACCTTAAGGTAGACTTTCATCTCTTGCCCGCCAATACGGATGGGAAAAACAATGCCACATGGATTGCATTGGATTATTTTACGACTATAGTGCATGTGTTTCTTCGGGAAACGCGTGAATTTTATAACCTGGAGGGGTTGTGGCGTGATGCTGCAATCACTGAATACGACAATGAATAAAGATAAAAATGGAAAACAACAATAAGCAAAAGAAAAAAAAGAAAGGTGGATTCAACATCTATTGGATCTATGGGATCTTTATTCTGGTAATTCTTATGATTCAGCTTTTTGGCTACGGCATGGGATCCAATAAAGAAATCGACTACAAAAAATTTATTGAACTGGCTGACCAGAATGTAATCGAAAAACTCGTGGTCGTCAATCGTTCCGATGCCCGGGTTTACATCAAAAAATCAGCCTTGAATTCAAATGAATTTAAGGATATATCACAGGATGCTTTTGCATTGAATGAACCGTACTACACCTTCAATATCGGGACCGTCGATGCGCTGGAAGGGCGGCTTGAAACCATCAATGAAAACCGCTCCCAGGGAGAAATGCTTTATCCGACATACAAGACTGAGTACAGCTGGACCTCTGCCCTGACCTACATCATACCCATTATTTTAATCATTGCGATTTGGATCTTTATTATGCGACGGATGAGTGGCGGAGCAGGTGGCCCCGGCGCACAAATTTTTAACATCGGAAAATCCAAAGCAACCCTTTTTGACAAAAACACCCGGGTCAATGTGACCTTTGAAGATGTGGCCGGTCTTGATGAAGCCAAAGAAGAGGTCATGGAAGTCGTGGATTTCCTGAAAAATCCTAAAAAATACACCACATTGGGTGGTAAAATCCCCAAAGGAGTGCTCCTTGTAGGCCCTCCGGGTACGGGTAAGACCCTCCTGGCAAAGGCGGTAGCCGGAGAGGCCGAAGTGCCTTTCTTTACCATCAGTGGATCTGATTTTGTGGAGATGTTCGTGGGGGTGGGAGCCTCCCGGGTCCGGGACTTGTTCAAACAAGCCCGGGAAAAAGCACCTTGCATCATCTTTATTGATGAGATAGATGCGATCGGAAGAACCAGAGGCCGTAACAGCATTCAGGGTGGTAACGATGAGCGAGAAAATACCCTGAACCAGTTGCTTGTCGAAATGGATGGGTTCTCCAGTGAAAAAGGGGTCATCCTCATGGCTGCAACCAACCGACCAGACGTACTCGACAGTGCATTGCTCCGACCGGGGCGATTCGACCGACAGATCGGTATCGACCGTCCTGACTTGCACGGTCGGGAACAAATCTTCCGGGTTCATCTCCAGCACATTAAAAAACACTCCGACATTAGCTCTGAGGCTTTGGCAGAAATGACCCCTGGATTCGCAGGTGCTGAAATTGCCAACGTCTGCAATGAAGCAGCCCTGATCGCTGCCCGAAGAAACAAGAAGGCGGTGGACATGGAAGACTTTAACTATGCATTGGATAAAGTCATCGGTGGTCTGGAAAAGAAAAACAAGCTCATCTCCCCGGGTGAAAAGAAAGTCATCGCCTACCACGAAGCAGGACATGCCATATGTGGGTGGTTCCTGGAACATGCATCGCCTTTGGTGAAGGTCACCATCGTCCCCCGTGGCATTGGCACCCTGGGATACGCCCAGTACCTGCCCAAAGAAGAATACATTACCAGCACCGAGCAACTGCTAGACCGGATTTGTATGACCTTTGGTGGCCGGGCTGCAGAAACCATTATTTTCGGCCGTGTAAGTACCGGGGCCCAGAATGACCTCGATCAAATCACCAAAATGGCCTATAGCATGATTGCTATTTATGGAATGAACGAAAATGTGGGCAATGTCTCTTTCCACGGCATGCAGAAGGATCAAATGAACAAACCATACAGTGAAGCGACGTCCTCCATGATCGATGAAGAGGTCCGCATCATGGTCAGAGAACAGTTCGAACGCGCCAAACAGTTGCTCACCGATAAAAAAGAAGAACTCGAAATACTTGCGCAGGCTTTGCTCGACAATGAAGTCATCGTCAAAAGCGACCTCGAACAACTCATCGGTCCACGCCCCTACCCCGAACCGGAAAGGGTGCGGCTCGGAACAAAACCAGACGTAGAGCCCAACGTTGAGTCCAATGAAGAAGTACCTGTAAACGAACCAGCTACAGAAGAAGGCAAAAGGGAAGAAATCTAAAAAGTGGAACACATTTTGCTGTGTTAGAGGTATATTCTGATTTATTGAATCAGACCATGTCTCACACAGCAAAACCATTTTTATGAAATTAATCCGGCAGAACGTTTTTCACATATTTACCGTGATCACCTTCTCCGGTTTACTTTTTCATAGCAGGGAAAGCACGGACACGCTTGGATGGGGCTTATTGTTTCTCCTGATCATGCTCAATGCTATATTTTTCATACTCAAAAAGCCCATATCAATGATCTCCTGGATCACTATTGTAGTGGGCATCCTGGGCATGATTATGTGCTTGCCTGAACTTTTGTCGGGAACCATAGACTATCTCAAAGGCACTTCCGACACGCAACTCCGGGATGCATGGACCTATCATCCGGCGTGGTACTTTACGACCACCATATTCTTTAGTTTCTTCCAGATTGTTAAGCTGATTAGATGACCCACCATTAAGCTGGTTGATGGTGAACGGTTGATGGTTGATGGAGGGTAGATCATAGTACGTAGATTTTAGAACGTAGATTGGTAATCCCAGTGATATAGATGCTCTTTAAATTTGACGGAATAAAAGGTGCATTTTGATGGTTGATATAGGTTGATCCTTTTATCCACTTCTTTTGCGGGGTATTATTTGAACCCGATTTCTGTGGTTCTCTTCCGGGTGGACAGAGCAAACTGGGTCCGGACGTGACCAAGATTTTCAATCTCAGATAGTTTATACAGGATAAACTCATTGAATCGATCCATATCCCGAACCAATATTTTCACCAAAAAGTCGGATTCCCCAGTCGTATGGTAGCATTCCATCACCTCGGGAAAAGCAGTGATCCGGTCCACGAATGCATTTACCTCATCGAGGTTGTGAAGAGTCAGAGATATCTGCACAAAGGCCACCATTTTATAGCCCAGCTTAGCCTCATTCAACAGCGCGACATACCGATCGATGTACCCATGCTTTTCCAGCTTCTTAATGCGTTCAAATACCGGTGTCGAAGACATTCCGACCTCACCTGCTATCTCTTTGATCGTCGTGCGTGCATTTCGCTGCAAAATCTCCATAATCTTTTGATCGAATTCATCGATTTTGATATCCATAGAAAAGTTTTTATTCTTAGGTGTTAGGTGTTAGGTGTTAGGTGTTAGGTCAAAAAAAACAACAACTATTGATCGCATTCATGTGGGTTCTAAGATATGGAATTTTTATTATTACGTTACTATGTATGGTATTATCAGCCCGCAGCGCTCTAGTGCACGGAATAATAAATAATGTATGTATAGGTATTATCTCTGAGGCCTTTTACCTGCAAGGATTCTGACCCAGTCAGGGTCGGATTAGATTGAACGCTGAGTCATTTTGAGATATATGAGGTATTATTATTTATAATGACTTATGAAACAGTCCACTACTGGTTCGTTTCATAAATATGCTTGAGTAATTTAATTGCGCTTCCAGATCCCTACGGGCTCACGAATCGCAAATTGAGCCAGGCGATTCGTGAGCCTGCCTGGCTATAATTTTTTGTCCATAATTACCGGCAGACAGGCGTGAAACGATCTGGAAGCGCCTAAATTACTGGTAAAAACTTATGAAACAGAGCACTAGTGAACAGTTGGTTCATTAAAACGACGAGCTGATTACTGCAGCGCATCCCATCGATTGCATTTTTTCAAAATAAAAAAGATTTAACAGATCTCTGAGATCCGTCAAATCTATGATTTCATCATCTCCTAAAATAAAAAAAGCCCCTTTCCAATCCCTCGTAAACGAGGGCGGAAAGAGGCCATCCCAAAAACCGATTTTATCAATCAATATCCTCGGTTCATTCAAAACATCAGTTACTCATGATCCAGACTGAATGTTCGGTAGAGGCGCAATACGAGATTGCGTCGCTACGCATTATTCGATCACGATCATCTTCTTAGTCGCTGTATACGTTTTTGTATCTAATTGATAGTACAATACGCCAGTCGCATTAAGATCTGAACTTGTCAACTTCACTTCGTTGTAGCCTTCACCATACTCACCTTCTACGATCTTCAGTACCTTACCGGTCACATCGTACACGCTCAAGGTCGCTTTAGATGCTTCAGGCAATTTAAATCCAATCACAGTCTGACCCGCATACGGGTTGGGGGTGTTTTGGTACAGGGCAAATCCGGAATCTTGTCCGTCGAAGCGCAAGCTGACGTTTTTCAAGCCACCTTCAGCATCGTATGCTTCCGTAGTGGTTACCCGGTTGTTCAGGCTCAATGCATCACGCAATTGTACTTCTGATTTCGCTTTCACTACCAATGTGAACAACACATCGTCACTGGACAAGTTCTGCCCGTCAGCTTCACTCCAGCTGGATGTAATCATCCCTGAAGCATAGCGTACGTAGTTGTCTTTCGTGATGTTCAGTGCACCAGCTTCGATCGACTCGATCTCGACCAGATTCGTCACATAAGATAAAGTGTACTGCAATCCGTTGATGTTCGCAAAGTTGTCAGAAGTGACATCGATCCGATATACTTCACCACTCTTCATGGTTTTGTCTGCCACGTTCAGGTTCAACGTTCCGGTAGCGCTTCGGCTGCTTCTTGCAGGATCACCTGACAAGTTCACATCACCGATTTTGACACCGACAAAGTCTACATTCATGTCGCCTTCCAAATTAGCTACATCATAAACTTCTTTGTCAGATTGTGTGTCAAAGAATCTCCAGCTCGTATTGTTCGCAAACTTCGTGTGCGGCTGCATCACCAATTTACGCAGTTCAAGTACGTCAAATCCGTTGATCGATCCGTTGCCGTCAACATCAGCTGCAATGCGCTGATATTTGCTGTCCAACGATTGCTTCTGCAATACATGACGCTGAATCGCGATCAAATCTTGCGTACTTACACCATTGGCGAATCCTGTGTTCTTGCTCGGTACCAGGCTCACCTGAGATCCGTCGTTGATCGAGAAGTTATAAGCACCTTCTCCACCGGTCACGGTCGTCAATGGACTTCCGTTCGCAAAAACAGCTTTCATCTCAACTTTCTGTACTGGCGTGCCTTCTTCGGTTCTGATCGTACCTTGAACCAGGCTCAAATCTCCAGTCGTATCTGTCACAGTGACATCACAATCCGCATCAATCGTAGCAATGACTTCTTGCTCATAGGTAAATTCACGCGTGGTTGATGTATGTGAAGCACACCAGTCAATGACATTCCATTTGATGATATACTTCTTCATTCCAGGCGCGCCTACTACGTCATACTCCTGAATAGTCTTACCTACTGCAGGTGAGTTACACAACTTACCTACTAAGTGCGACTTCAAGGTAACGTCTCCCAACGTATCCGGGAAGAACGACGTAGACAACTCTTCCGGCAAGCAAATTGGTGCATCTTTGGTTCCTACGTTCGCAGGAAGATCAAACATGTTTTTGCTCATTCCACAAGCAGACTGTACATTAATCACCTGCTCCACAGTCCATTTTTGTGATTCAGATCCACATCCACCTTCGACAAAGAATCGTCGGGTAATGGTTCCCTGTCCACATTCGTCCAGGTCAACCCATATGTCCTGCTCGCAAGTAGCGGCACAGTTGATACCAATGATTCCATGAGGTGCGGATAATTCTGCACTGTCCAGGAAAGTAGTAATGTGCGTGATGGTCTCCCACCCGATTGTTCCGTCATGATTCTCAATAGCTACCTTCTCGATGTTCGACTTTTCTTCGCAAGTCACGTTCCAGTAATCGAAGTACAATGAACTCTCAGGCAACAAGTTACCATCGATGTCCGTCGGTCGATTCTGATTGTCAACCCATGTTTTCACATAGCTTCCGAAAGACTCATTCAACTCGTCAAACAAACCACTCGTGTCTTTCTTACTTCCGTACTCTCCAAGAGCACCGGCAGCTTCTACAGCATCTTTATAATAAATGCTATACGCTTCACAAGAGATATTCAAGTCTGGCAATCGCTTCACTAAGCGGGTATTTCCGGCGTCTTCCACATATGCTTTGGACGTTCCTTTACCCCAGTTACAGCAATAATCCATCACCAATAGTTCCACAGGTACTGCTTCGCAAGCATCTTCACATTTGAACGGTACGGATTTACTCCATCCACCACCCAGCAGTGACATCTCATTTCCATAACCAGATTTTCCGATTAGGTTATCAAAGATCGCTTCAAGCTCTCTAACGTTCAATTTGTTACCGTGCTCATCAGCTGTGGAGCAATTCTCAGCGATATACTCTGCAATTGCATAAATCCAGCCGTGTACGACTTTCTCGCCACACAGTTCCTCATCTTCCCACAACCATACAATCTGGTTGTAATAGTATTGTTCGATCTCCCCGTCATTCAGGAAGTTTTTCAAATCATTAACATTGTATTTATCATTAAATGCATACTCTCCTACGATCCCGCCACCTACTGCTGTAGATGCCTGAGTTCGGTTTACACCCAAATCATCCAGGATGTCCACCCAATTGTTGTAAGATTTGGTTACATCTGCACACAGATCAACACAAGCCGTGTCAGCCCACCAGTCACTGCGTCGGACCAATCGAAGATCGATCGCACAGTTGTCCCAGCTTCCTTCATCAAAGGTCTCTGCATGAACCCATGCTGTTTTGTTCTGCAATGGTACATTGACGTTGCGGTCAACCACAATGGTCGGAGGTGTATTATCCTGGATTCGGATATACTTGGACCAGTTGCTTTGGTTCCAGCAATCATCTGCTGCTTCATATCTGACTTCGATTGGTTCACTATCACATCCGGTAAATGGAACCCGAATAGGATCCTGCGTGTGTGAATAGGTATATACAGTACAAATGTCACCGTTCGCCAGTGTCTTCGTTTCAGTATTGGTTCGCTCCAAGGCTACCCACCGGGTACCCCCTTTGACATCAATGGCTGCTTTTACAGAGTGTACACCGCTGCAATTGTCTATTACACGTACGGAAGGTACATATACCTCAGCAGCGCAATCATGGGATCCAGTCGTATAAACGGTTGGATTGCAATATTCCCATTGCTCAGCACTAGGATACTGTTCTCCAGCCAGGATCGCTGCCTGAATATCGTCATGATCCCAGGTACTGATATTGCATTTATCCTCGGAACCAGGTCCTTCAATATTATTCTCTCCGCTGAAATCAACAGGGTAGCAGAAGTCAAAGATCGGTCCGGTCGTGTCGACCAGTGTCTGCCACTGACTGATGTGTGCTTTGACCGCTTTGTCGGTACAAGAGTAGTCAATGACCACATCGTCCAAATTGTCATCTGCACTCAATTCTTCACAATCATCTTCTGCATCCTCTACGCACGAATTAATCGTCGTCGCCCAGCACGTTTGCGTAATCCAACTGTCAATGCCACGGGTTTGTGGACATGATCCAGTCCAATCTGCTATCGCATCTGTCTCTATGGTAATACCACAGTGAACTCCGGTTTCCAAACAAATCGTCACACAATCATCGCTATAAGGACTCGCTCCTGTAACAGTAAGAGCAGGTACGGATACCTGGATACAATCAAATTTATCCCCGGTTCCTACATCACAGTACGAGATGCAATCACCACTTCCGTAGATTGATGGCCATCCACCGGAAAACCAAAATGGATTGTTTCCGTGTCCGTTGTAGAACCAGTCGGAATCTACAATCGCAAAGTTTCCGCCTTCAGACAAAATCTGGTCTCCGTCCTGCAATAACAATACAGGATAGAAAGAATAAGATTGGAAATTTGTTGTACTATAACCACCTTCCAATATTTCATGAAGGAAACCATAAGTTAGTTGTTCCTGCGATGCATTTGCCATCATTGATGTGAAATAAGTTCCATCGATGATGTGTCGAATGGTCACTGACGTACCATCGGCTTTTTTGAGGATCACACAATCCAGGTACTTATCAAATACATTGGGTCCCTGATTCCAGGCATTCTGAAGCCCGGCCAATACCACAGTTTGTGGAAGGTCATAAACCACTCCTTGCAACTTGGTATACGGCAATTCATAATCATGAATCCCTACAGGTTGCTTCCACGCTGCATAGCGCTTCAGACCTTCCCCTTCGCTGGGAACAGGTTCCAGCGTACAGAAGAAAGAATCTTCCGGGCTACCTACAAAGGCTTCCGGGGTTAATTTAGGCAATCGCAATACCACGATGGTATCTGTCAAGGTTGACAGGTTGCCTTCTTTGTCATACACTTCCCACGTTCTGTGGATCACTTTGGCTGTGTCGCCTTCGCCACACGCATTTGGCATCATCACCCAGTCAGGCTGAACCTTAGGAGCAGATACGCGTCCACCACACGGAGACACCGCGGAAGGAACATGTGAAGAAGGTGCAGGAATATATCCGCAATACACGTTCACTTTACCTTCCGATGCATTTTCACCAGTCCAGGGTGACTTATTTCCAAACGCGGAGGTTAATACGGCATTGGGCGTGCCATTGAAATTGATTTTTCCAAGGTTACACGTCCCTACGTTGTTTGTTACAGAATAATCCAATGATTTACCCAAATAGCTACAAACATTCCAAAAGTCTGTTTCTGTCTCATTGGCAAATTCAAAGGTTCTTTCAACCCCGCCCCATTGATTGTGAACGGAAACCGTGATCGGATACCCAACACCAACGTGATTGGTTACAAAATCATCGGCTCCGACTTCTACATCACCACTGGCGTCAATGGCTGGAGAAAAGTTGGAACAGTTGGGCGCCTGTTGCGCCTGAAGTTGCATCGGTAGTGCGAACACAAATAAAGCCAGCAAAGGGATGATCCCTTTGAGCCAATTTGCGCCCAGACACCACGATGGCTGAATTGTCGTAAAATTCGTCTTTTTCATGAGTTCTAGTTTTGGTTTAAAAAAAATCGGTTTTTTAAATAAAAGGTTTTGATTAATAAATTTGGTTTCAATTAATTTAAAACTGGATTTTACGATATGAGCCTATCTGTGAAAGGAACAGCAGCGTGTGCTGTCGAAAATGAAAAACAAAAAAAGAAAAGTTAGTTTAGGTGTAAAGGTTCATTCATTCACAGAGTCGGTTTGGTATCTCAATCTAGTTTTCGGTTTAAAAAAATCGTTCTTTCGACGCCATTCACTGCGTCTTTGGTTTTCGACGCCATTCACTGCGCCTTAAGTTTTTTCTTTGACATGCATCATCATGCCTGCACATACCTATAATGCAACAATCGTACCTAATTTATTATAACAGGAATTAAATATGTCTAGCTTACTCAATACCAACGTTTTAAGGCCAAATATTTTATCTGTTAAATTTTGGAGGTTTTGCACACCTCTTGAATTTTTATCTATTATATTACGATTATTTTTCATATGTTATCTTTTCTTGCTCCCGTTTGAATCATTTTCCTGATGAGCAAGATCAAATTTCAAGGAGATTTCGTGGGATCCATTGCTGTAGGTTTGAAAATCCGAAAAAGACACACCGTAGGAGTACATGATGGTCATCAGATTGATACGGGTTCCCAAGAGTACATGCGCTGAATTACCTCCCCCTATGGAATAGGTAAATCCACCAATCAACTGATCATCGGCATAATACCCCAGCATATTCAAATCCACCTGAAAAGGGGCATGCCGGACTTTACGGATGGCCAGGGAGGGTTCGATATCAAAATTATATTCTTCCAGTTCTTTTCGATAGCCGGCATACCCAATGAAATACTTAAAAAGAGTATTTTCTTCTTCCGCAGAATCTGCATCGCTATCGACTCGGGTTCGGATCAGGTTCGGTAAAGCAGCTCCCGCAAAAAATCCATCCGGAAGGAGAGCGTGGACACCAAATGACGCATCAAAAACATCATATCCTCTGGCCGCCTGATCAATGACCGGATCATTGGGATCCAACCCCTGATCAACCAAAGCCGATGCCTGTAACTTATTTCTTTCATACCCGGTCGAAAGCCCGATACTCAATCTGGTTTCTTCCACATCAAACTGGTACGCATAGGAAAGCACACCAGATGTTTTATTAAGGGATCCCAGGTTGTCTGAGATAACCATTGCTCCCAGTCCAATTTTATCACTCACCAAGCCATTGTATCCCGCCGTAAAAGTCTGTGGATTTCCCGGAAAGGCATTCCACCGGCTAATGTAATTCAACATAATGGTTTGCCCGTCCATACCGGTTGCTCCAGGATTGATCAGGTGATAGTTGATCTTATAATGCTGGTGTGAACCTGCTTCCTGTGCCGTTAATTTTCCGATCGTCAGGATCAATACGGTCGCGGTGATATATCGTAAAAGTTTGTTCATTGTCTTGTCTGTTTAAAGTCAAATTTCGTGCCGGAAAATCAATTTAACCTGCGCAACAGGGTTACATGCCCCTTATACTGGGTGGTCGTACCGTCTATTTCTTGCACCTCCAATACATAATAATACACGCCGTCACCCAATGTATTTCCATCTCCGTCAGTACCTGTCCACAAATTGTTGTAGTTCTCTTCTTTGTACACCGCTTTACCATAGCGGTCAAACACCATTAGCGTATTCACCGTACCTTCCACACAAGCTATCCGAAGCTCATCATTGAGACCATCCGCATTGGGTGTCATGACCTGAGCCGCCGTAAAGCAATCCCGATCATCGATGGGCACCCGTCCGAGCCCCTGGGTCATACATCCATTGGCATCGGTCACCAGAACCCGGTAACTGCCTTCTGTCAGGCTTCCAATAAACACGGTGGTCGAACCGGGACTTTTATCGTTCCATTCGTAGGTATATGGTTGGGTTCCGCCCCGGACCTCCGCTTTCGCGGTACCGGCATTACCTCCATTGGAGGGTGTTGTGACCACACGCACCAACATCGGCTCGGGTTCCTCGAGCGTAAATCGTCCTTCGGTTTTTTTCCCTTCGCTGTCAGTCACGGTCACTACATAGTCACCGGCACCCACGTTTTGCAGGGTTTCTGTTTCGTCCCCTGTATTCCATTTATAACTATATGGTGCTGCACCAAAACTAGCTTTAGCGCGTAAATTTGCATCTGATTCACCGTTGCAGCTGATCGCTGATCCATTGTAATCGGTGGTTGCTTCGATGACCACATTGTACTCCGCGTCTCCAATGCTGATATCTTTACTTACTGAGCAGCCATTCCCATCAGTCACCGTTACGGTATAGGTACCTGACCCCAGCCCGCTAAGATCTTCGGTGTCATCACCGGTACTCCAGTTGTACATATAGCTTCCCGTACCCCCTGAGACAGTCACATCAATAGCGCCATCGTTGCCTTGATTAATCGGTGTAATCTCAGATTCAATCACGATCGGATCCGGATCATCCAACACCACATCACCTTTGCCGATTTCAGCGCCGGAATTGTCTGTGACTACGTAAGAGTACGTGCCTGCAGTAAGGGCATTGATAGTGGCTTTTGCTCCGACAGCCTGACCGTCTTTCGTCCAGGCAAAAGTGTATGGAGATTGTCCTGCATTTACCGTTAAAGAAATAGAGCCGTCATTGTTTCCTGTACACGTTGGCGGAACGGTTTGGACGGTTACATCTTCAGGCTGGCCGACCGTCACAGAACCGTCACATTGTTGAAATGTATAAAAGTTGCCATCCACATCGGCAGCCAATTGGGTGGTCGTATTGTCACCGGTGAAGATGACCGAAGACACCGCTCCGTCGTCACCGATTACATCAAAGCACAACTTAAAAAGCAATGCGTTATCCTCTAGGGTGATCCCGGGGCCATCCGGATTTTTGTAGGTCCAGGATAAAATGGCCTTTCCTTCAGCACCTTTATCCAGGCTATAATCAAATGAGGTAATTTCAACATTAGCCGATTCAAAAGAAGGGTTGCTCAACACAGCAGGATCCCATTCGATGATCGTCTGGAGAACCGCCATTTTCTCAATACCTTTACCCACAATATTCACGCAGGTACTGGATCCTTTCGGCGCGGTGGTTGTACTCGCAGCTATGGAAAATCCTTGTTTATCACAGTCCGTGCCACCGCTATTCCCCCCGTCGCCGGCGGAAATTTTTCCGTTGGACAGATTGGACTCGACTGACACAGTTTGACCATCCTCCAGCGTACTGAATTCAATTTTTTGGGGGCTGTTACTAAAGGTTATGTTTGAGCTACCCGTTGATTTTTTTATCTTAAAACACAATTCCACAATGGTGGTTCCATCAGTTATAGACAGTGGCTCGGTATCGGGCGAGCTCCAGGAAATAATAAGTGCGCCATCACTGGCAATGGATTCTGTGGCGATAGAGGATTCACTAAAATTGGTCAGATTAAAATTACGTCCCTCTATAAACTCCAAAAAATCTGTATCAAACTTTATGCTGTATTGCATGCCATTGAGTTCTGTAAAGCTGGTCACCTTCAATGGAATACAAACGGTTTCTCCATTGCTTCCGGATGCAGCCCCCAGTGAAAGACTGACCCGCCCTGGACCAGAACCACCTTCACCTATCGTGACTGTACCGGCATTCGCCGTCATACCAATTTCGTTGTAATCCCTATCGATCATTTCTACTTTACGCGAAAATTCACCAAAATCTACTTCCTGTGGAATATCCACAAGTGTGGTGGAATTGCCGGTAGCGATGATTTCAAATTCAATGGTAAAAAACAACCCATCATCGGGTATATTAAATCCATTGTCCGAGGTGGCATTGGCATAAGCTACGGTAATCAGGCCCTTATCCGCGTTGACCTTGGAGTAATCAATATTTTCCTGGTCAAATTCATCCAGAACCGTGGTCAAATTCTTGACATCTTTCACCTTCAATTTGGACGGATCGAACTTTACCGCAAACTGGAAGCCGACGATGGCTTTAAAATCCTTCACCTTGACATCGATACTGACGACATCTCCCGTGTTTCCCTGCGCATCAGACAATGTAAATACCGGCTGTGCTAATGCACTGGACACCAGTGTAATAAAGACGACGATGCATGTAAAATATTTGATCATAACGTTGTTTTATATCGTGGATGTAATTTGATTTACTAACGAACCGAAATGGGTCTGCGTATATGCCGTGCTATCTGTCGGGTGCAAAATCCAATTTGACTTTTGTCGTAAACCAATCATCAGTACCGGTAAATACAAAATCTATTCCAAATTTCTTTAATACGTTTTATTTAACACTTGAGGTGGAATTTTGAGTTGTGCAGGTAGAGCTGCAGATAAGAACCGCTGTCAGACATTTACCAGAAAAGCAAGGGGAAGCGCAGTGTCTGGAACCTGATATACCACTCAAGTGCCAGACATTATCCATTCCCGCACGCCCCAACTGCAAATGTCTGACACTAATACGCACACGAGCCGGAAACGCCAGCGGGAAACGCAGTGTCTGGAACCTGATCTACCGCACAAGTGCCAGACATTATCCATACTCACACGCCCCAACTGCAAATGACACGAACACGCAAACGAGCCGAAAACGCCAGCGGGAAACGCAGTGTCTGGGACCTGGAGCGCATCTGGTGTCAGACACTTGCAGGGAAAGCCAGCGGGAAGCGCAGTGTCTGGGACCTGGACCGCATCTGGTGTAAGACACTTGCAGGGAAAGCTAGCGGGAAGCGCAGTGTCTGGAACCTGGACCACCGCAGAAGTGCCAGACACTATCCATTCCCGCACGCCTCAACTGCAAATGTCTGACACTAATACGCACACGAGCCGGAAACGCCAGCGGGAAACGCAGTGTCTGGAACCTGATCTACCGCACAAGTGCCAGACATTATCCATGCTCACACGCCCCAACTGCAAATGTCTGACACGAACACGCACACGAGCCGGAAACGCCAGCGGGAAGCGCAGTGTCTGGAACCTGATATACCACTCAAGTGCCAGACATTATCCATGCTCACACCCCCAACTGCAAATGTCTTACACGAACACGCACACGAGCCGGAAACGCCAGCGGGAAACGCAGTGTCTGGAACCTGGACCGCATCTGGTGTCAGACACTTGCAGGGAAAGCTAGCGGGAAGCGCAGTGTCTGGAACCTGGAGTGCACCTGGTGTCAGACACTTGCCGGAAACGCCAGCGGGAAGCGCAGTGTCTGGAACCTGATATACCACTCAAGTGCCAGACATTATCCATACTCACACGCCCCAACTGCAAATGTCTGACACGAACACGCACACGAGCCGGAAACGCCAGCGGGAAACGCAGTGTCTGACACCTGAACCACCGCACAAGTGCCAGACATTATCCATTCCCGCACGCCCCAACTGCAAATGTCTTACACGAACACGCACACGAGCCGAAAACGCCAGCGGGAAACGCAGTGTCTGGAACCTGGACCGCACCTGGTGTCAGACACTTGCAGGGCAAGCCAGCGGGAAGCGCAGTGTCTGGAACCTGATCTACCGCACAAGTGCCAGACATTATCCATGCTCACACGCCCCAACTGCAAATGTCTTACACGAACACGCACACGAGCCGGAAACGCTAGCGGGAAACGCAGTGTCTGGGACCTGGACCGCATCTGGTGTAAGACACTTGCAGGGAAAGCTAGCGGGAAGCGCAGTGTCTGGAACCTGGACCACCGCAGAAGTGCCAGACACTATCCATTCCCGCACGCCTCAACTGCAAATGTCTGACACTAATACGCACACGAGCCGGAAACGCCAGCGGGAAGCGCAGTGTCTGGAACCTGATATACCACTCAAGTGCCAGACATTATCCATGCTCACACGCCCCAA
>NZ_JAHVHU010000007.1 GCF_019802045.1 Membranihabitans marinus
TTTTTAACCAACTGACTATCTTATTCCCGGATCGGGTGAAAGTCATAAAATGATTATTTAACTTTACTCATGAAATCAGAATCAATTTTGAGCGAATACACAAAATTTTAAACAAGCCCCAACTTAAATCTGCTTCGTAATTCCGCTTGAACTCCAATGCCATTTGGGGGTCCACTTGAACTCATAGCCGATAGATGAACGTCTTTTTAAGATTTTAGCAATAAATCCAACTCTTCCAAAAACTTATCTGCATTAATCACCTTTATTGGAGGGAATCTGATGGTACTTAAAATCCTAAAATCTTTGACATTGGAGACCAAATACTTTGCTCCGGAGGCAACTGCACAGTCAGCAAATTTGTTATCATCTGGATCTTTTGAGATTAAGTTCCATCGAAAGTATATTTGCGTTTTTTTCTACGTTTTTAAGCTTCACTAACAATTTGGCTACATTAACAGATATTTCTGAAGTTGTTTTCTGACCGATTATTTCTATATATTCTTGTAATATCTCATTACTTATGGTTAAAGTAAACTTTGATTTCAATAATCCATCAAATATCGGTCTGTACTTTGAAAATTTCGGGAGAGATATTAATAAGACATTCATATCTAATACTACTTTCACAATTCTTATTTATACTCCGTTCTCATATGTTCTTTTGACCATTCTTCTATCTTTTCTTCTCCCCAACCTTTTTCTTTAAATAATTCATCTACATCTGTAGTTGTCTTATCTGCAAAATATTCTACTAAAAGGCTTCTTATTTCTTTTACTTGCTCATCACTAACCTCAAAGCTAAAAACCTCGAGTAGCTCCATTTGCAAGCTACTTAGCTTTTTCCGAGAATTCATTTTCTATAATTTTAATTTATCGTAAGATTCAAAATAATTGTTTAAACACGGCCTAAAACCGGTACCCAATTCTCAGATGCAAATTCAAAGCAAATTCACCATTGTTTTTGGCAAACCCGGCTTGTTTTGCAAACTGATACCGGTATCCTGCACCTATTCCGGCCTCATAGGTAAAGTGTTTCCCCAGATGTCGCCGGATCCCCCAGGTAGGCATTATGGACAGGTCACTCATTACGCCCTTATCTTCATAATTTGAAATGGTGAACCAGTCCGGATGGTAGCTCATTTTCAATGAAAAAAAGTCGCCACTGTTCCCATCGATCGATTTCCCTTTTTGTGCTCTTTTCTGAAGATTGTAATACCATCGGGGTTCGAGCGTAAGCTCCGGAAACATTTGTATCCCCGTGTTGTCAAAATAGTCACTGCTCGATATACTGCTGCTAAATCCTACTTCACTTCGCAGCGCGATGGATGGAGATAGCCTGGTTTCGTTGTGCGCCCAAATTCCTATCGGTCCGGCCTGAATGCCGAAAGTGGAAGGAACCACACCTACATCTTGTGCGTAGGTGAGTATCGTCAGGGCACTCAAAATCAGTGTAAGTAGCAAAGCTTTCATATGATAGTATTTGTTGGTTGATTAATAGATCTGAACAACATACTTCTTCACAGTCCATACCGATGAACAGAAAGAATGCAGGCCATAATTTGTAAAATCCTGTCCACTCCAAAACGAATGAGCATTCTATACCGTTGCTTACGGTTTATATAAAATAATATACCAATAACAATAATTATGATTTTATTCTAAGGGATTGGGATGAAATAAAATAGCAAGTCAAGCCTGTTCGATTATTCCATACCGGTCCCTAATACCGCTTATCAGCCACAAACGGCACCTTCTCCATATGGGACACCTCCACGCTGGGAAACCCAAAATCCAGTACGATCCGTCCGCGAATCACGTACATTCCTTTCCCTTTGAACGGACACCGGGCGAGAGCTGGTGGAAAATGGACCGTATCAAAAAAGTGGCCCGCCCGGTCCAGCCAGGTTCCGAAGTTCATATGCTTTTTGTTGACCGTAGTCACATGTTTGCGGCACACGTAGTATCCCAGCATCGTCACCGATTGCCCTTCCCTTCGGTGCAGTTCCAGAGCCGGACATTCGTGAGCGGGGGCTTCAGCGACTAACTCAAACGGAGACGTGAGTGGAAACCCCAGAAGCTCAATTTCGTCAAAAGCCTGTTCGTGCGGAACCACCTCAAACCGGGGCAAGGTAAATTCATCGCGTTCCTCTTCAAATAAATCACCCACTCCACAGGCCGTCGTTCGGGCGGATCGGACTGTATTTTTCTCCCACATCAATTCATATTTGCTCATTCCCGTAAACCGGAAAGCACCCACCCGGATCAACAAGTCCAGTTGAATACGCGGGAGATGAACCCGTTGCAAAAAATCAACCAATCCCGTAAAAGCCCCGTTGTTTTCCCGCTCTTCGAGAATGGCCGTCGCTACTTTTCGTTCCAGTTCCCGAATATGAACAAATCCAATATAGATATCTTCCCCCGTGACATGGGTCAGATAACGACTGTGGTTGATGCAGGGTGATTCGATATTACCACCCGCCATCCGCGCCTCATGCACATAGAGCTCCGTGCTGTAGAATCCGCCAAAATTATTGATGACCGCCACCATAAATTCCAGTGGATAGTAGGTCTTCAGATACAGGCTCTGGAAAGATTCCACAGCAAAACTCGCGGAATGGGCCTTGCAAAAGGAATAGCCGCTAAAACTCTCTACCTGACGCCATACCTCCCGGGTCAGCGCCGGATCATGCCCCCGCTCCCGGGCATTCCGGAAAAACTTCGCCTGCAAATTGCGGAAGGTATCCGACGATTTTTTCTTTCCGGTCATAATCCGCCGCAGCACATCGGATTCATCGAGATCAAGCCCGGCAAAATGATGCACGATCTTCATCACATCTTCCTGATACACCATGACTCCATAGGTCTCCTTCAGATGAGTCTCATAAGTCTCGTGCAAGTAATTGAAGCTTTCCGGATGGTGTGCCCGATGGATGTATTCCCGCATCATGCCGCTCTTTGCCACACCGGGGCGGATGATGGAGCTCGCCGCCACCAGTCCCACATAATTGTCGCACTCCAGCTTGTGCAACAATCCCCGCATGGCCGGTGATTCGATGTAAAAGCAACCGATGCAATTCCCCGACCGGAGCCGCTCCTTCACCCGTTGATCCGATTTGATCCGGGCAATGTCGTGAACATTGACCGATTCGTGCTGGTTTTCCCGGATGTAGTCCACCGCATCCCGGATGTGACCCAGCCCGCGTTGGCTGAGAATATCGTATTTATGAAATCCCATGTCCTCAGCGGCATACATGTCAAACTGGACGATGGGAAACCCTTTGGGCATCATCTGCAATGCAGTGTGGTAATACAACGGACGTTCACTGATCACGATCCCTCCGGCATGGATCGACAGGTGATTGGGCAATCCCTCCAGTTTTTTTCCAAAATAAAAGATGTGCTTGCCATACGCATGGTGTTTGTCCGTACGCTGCGGTTCGTTGACCAGCACATCAATATCCGCCTTAGGCAACCCGAATACTTTTCCCAGTTCGCGGATGATCGAACGTCCTTTGAAGGTGCTGTAAGTCGCCAGCAAAGCAGTCCGCTCCCGGCCATACCGCTTGAAAACATAATCGGTGACGTCATCCCGTTCATTCCAGCTGAAATCAATGTCAAAATCGGGCGGTGAAGTCCGGTACGGATTGATGAATCGCTCAAAGTACAAATCGAGTTCCAACGGGTCCACATCGGTGATGTAAAGACAAAAAGCAACGATGGAATTGGCCCCGCTCCCCCGACCGATGTGGTAATACCCCACGCTCTGGGCATACCGCACAATATCCCAGGTAATGAGAAAATAAGTGGCAAAACCCAGTTGATCGATCACCTTCAGTTCTTTATTCACCCGCTCCCTGGCCCGTGGGTCCGACGCATACCGTCGTCTGCATCCCCGATACGCCAATTTGGTCAGAAGCGCCATATCTTCCTCCCCGTTTCCGGTGAAATACCGGCGGTTGTTTTCCGACCCCAGCCTCATTTCGAACCCACATTCTTTCAGGAGCGCTTCCGTGTTGTTGACAATCTGCGGATAAGGAGCGTACCGTCGCTTCAGTTCATCTACCGGAACCAGGTATTCGTGTTCATCGGCAATGGGGTAATCCCGGAGCTGCCCGATGACAATGTTCTCGTCGATGCAACGCAACAATTTGTGAAGACGATGGCCGTCTTCGCGGTCAAAAGTGACCGGAGCAAGCGCCACGACCCGGTCGAGGTGCTGTCGGATCGGCGATGAATATAAATTATTAACTTCCTCTGGTCGCACACCGTAGTATTCATGAGGCCGGAAGTCCCCGATGGGTTTGGGCAAAGCCGCATAGATCGCTACAGCATGTTCCCATTCCGGCGCAATCCGTGGAATCATCTTTCCCGCCGTCAAATGCGCAGACAGTAAAGTCGTCAGCTCCCGGAAACCTTCTTCATTCTGCGCCAGACCAATGTACCGGAGTTGGTTATCCTGACGAAACTCGATCCCCACCACCGGCGTGACCCGGGCTTCCCGGCATGCTTTGTAAAATTCAAAGACGCCCGACGTATTGTTGATGTCGGTTAACACGACCCGATCCAATCCACAATCCGTGGCCTGCTGCACCAGTTCCTGCGGCGACAAGGTGCCGTATCGTAAGCTGTAGTATGAGTGATTATTGAGATACATATGTCGCAATATACGACATTGATTTTATTTTTAGTCGTTTTTTTCGACATTGATTTTGTGAGAGCGCATCCATGAATTATGAAGGGCTACTCCTTTACCGAGAATTGAAGTCCTCACATCCTTGTTTAGGAACAACAAAGCTCCTTGAGCTATTCTAGGAACTGGACTTTCAGAATGACGATGCTCCCCTTCTTGACAAATAAATTTTTCCACTCGTCTACGTAGTACCACGTACATCAATGCGAATTTGACCTGATAACTTTACCGGGTAAAAACCTTAAAAAACATCACCATGAATGTTACACCCCTTATAATAGCCCAGTCTGCGCATAAAGTGTCAATCATTTTTTCCATAGCATTTTTGTTCGTGTTGATACTCACTGCAGGATCCGCCACAGCCCAAGCCACCTGGAACGTGACCAGCTCTGCCGATGCTGGCGCTAATACCCTCCGTGAAGCGATTGATGATTCCGCCGATGGGGACATCATCAACATCAATGTGTCTTCCGAAATTATGATTGAATCGGGGCTCTATGTATTTCTCAAGGATCTGACCATTCACGGAAACGGAGCCACGATCAATAGTGTCAATTCAAGTAATTATACGTTTTTCTTCGATATAAGCAACACCACCATCAATGATTTGACGATGAAAAATCTAAGCAAAAGTTGGCCCGTAATCACAGCCATCAATTCCGGACCGATCACGCTCAATAACTGCACTATAATAGATAATCCAACTTCTTCTGTCAAAGGGGGAGCTATACACAGCAACGTTCCAATAGTACTTAACAACTGCACCATTCAAAACAATACGGCCCAGGACGGAGGGGGCATCTACATGGATTTCAATGCCCTGACACTCCTCAATTCGATCATCTCCGGAAATACGGCTACCGGAAGTTTTGGAACCGGTGGCATTTCGTGTACGGGCCCTTTCAAGATGACCAATTCTGAAATCATCAACAACAACGCTCCTAGTGGGTGGACCGGCGGACTTCAGGTTTACAGTTCGGCCATTGTCGAAATTTCCGGTTCCAAAATCAATAACAATTCGGGAAATTCAGGAGCCGGTGGATGCTCGATTTTTGGTGCACTCGCCCTGACGAATTCTGAAATCGTAAATAATACCTGCAACGGAACAGGAGGCGGGATCCAGTTTATATCTTTTGGTGGAACTACACCTTCGATCATTATGAACTCTACGATCAGTCAAAACACTGCCAACCATTCAGGAGGAATAAGCTATGCCGGAACTTCATTAACCATTAATGATTCACATATCGATAACAACCATTCAACCCAGTTTAGTGGCGGGGGTCTGTTTATCAGCAGCGGGGAGCTAACCCTTAAAAATTCCACCGTAAATAATAATGAAGCGAAAAGCACAGGAGGAGGGATCTATTCCAATGTGGACTGTATCATTGACAACTCAAAAATGAATGGCAATACATCCAATGACAAAGGCGGCGGAATCTATATGTACGCTGGAAAGCTGGAACTTAAAAATCAATCTGAAGTCAATGACAATACAACTTCCATCGATGGTGGTGGTATCTACCTCAATAATAGTGCATCCACTCAACTGATCGCCAACAATAGCTCGATCAATAGTAACAAAACCATCCACTGGGGAGGCGGGGGCATCCACATCCGTCCTAATGGTCATACCAAAATCCTGACCAACTGCGAACTCAAAAACAATCGTGCCAACACACAGGGTGGTGCGATCTATAATCAGGGCGGGCTCCAACTGAACGGTGTGACCATGACAGGAAACAAAGCTCAATGGGGTGGCGGTCTCTACGTATGGTCCGGACAGGCAGAGATAAATAATTCATCCCTGGATATAAACGAAGCAAGCAGTGATGGGGGCGGTGTGTACTCCAGGAGCAAACTCATCATCGAAAATAATTCCACCATAAATGAGAATACAGCCGGCCAAACCGGTGGCGGACTGTGGATATCGCACACCGGCCAAACCTCGACCATATCAGGCAGTCAGGTCAACGGCAATGAAGCCCAGCGGGCAGCAGGAATTTTGATTGGAGATGGTGCACTAACCATTGACCAGGGGTCGCAGGTGAACAGCAACACGAATGTCAGCAATTTCGACGGAGCCGGCATTTATAACAGCAATGCCGCCCTGACCATTAAGAGTTCTTCCGTCAATGACAACACCACAGCGGCAAATGGTGCAGGTGTCTTTATAGCCCATGGTAGCCATGCTTCGTTGACCACGGACCAGGCGGATATTACCGGGAATACAGCCGGCAAAAACGGGGGTGGCGTGTATCTCAGCACCATCGGAAACATCCAGAATTCGACCATCACACAAAATACAGCCACAGGTCCCGGAGGAGGAATATATGTCCGTGAATTAGCCGGCGCAAAATTGAGCGTAACAGGGGGCAGTATCAGTGACAACACAGCCAGTTATGGCGGGGGCCTCATACTTTATCACAACAATAACGCCAACACCATTTCAAATTGTGATGTCAAAAACAATGAGGTGACTCAGCAAGGTGGGGGTGCATGGATCAAAGCCAACACTTCCATTACCGGATCAACTTTTGAGAGCAATTCGGCGGTCGCAGCGGGTGGTGGGATATTTATGGACTCCGGTACATCTACCGTGAAGTCTTCCACTCTTTCAATGAATTCAGCTGCCCAAGGAGCGGGTTTATATGTCCGTACCGGTGATCTCGAAATACAATCTACGAATATAGAATTTAATGAATCCTTAAATGCAGGTGGAGGAATCCATCAGAAGGAGGGCACATTATCCATTTCCGATCAGTCCTCCATCAGTAACAATGAATCCATCAATACAAGTGGTGGAGGGATTTATGTGGACAATGGAAAACTAACGCTCAATGATTCAGAGGTCAAAAACAATAAAGTGAAAAATGGAGGTGGCGGAATCTACCTGAATAGCAATCCGAACGTACAATTTTCCGCTGAAAACAGCTCTATTAGTGGTAATACTACCCAAGTCTATGGAGGTGGCGGACTTCTCATCAAAGCGAACAACCATAAAAAAATTATTCGCAATTGCATCATTCAAGAGAATACTGCCAAAGGTGAAGGTGGTGGTTTGGTCAATAATGGGGAATTGGAAATTCTGGATAACTCCATCATTAAAAACAACGAAAGCCAAACAGGCAATGGTGGAGGCTTATATAATACGGGCGCACTTATGTTTAACCATACAAAGGTATTAGAGAATCACGCCAGGAGAGGAGGTGGTTTATTTACAAAAACCGGAAATGCAACCATAGAAAGCAGTTCTGTGATTCAGGGGAATGAAGCCATTCATTTCGGTGGCGGAGTATTTTTTCATTCCGGTACGCATGTCATCAGGAACTCAGCAGTGCTGGACAACCAATCCAACAACAGCGGTGGGGGGATTTTTTTCAACGAAGGAAGTTTGACCATTGAAAGTGCAAAAGTAAATGACAATTCCTCAACGGGAAGCAAAGGTGGTGGAATACACAATGAAAAGGGCGCCCTGATCATCAAAAAATCGGAGATCAACGGGAATTCAGCGCTCACCTGGGGCGGAGGAATTTACAGCAGCTACCTCACAGGGGCTGTTTCCTTTTCCATTGATGGTTCTGAAGTGAACGGCAATTCGGCCAACAATGGTGGCGGGATCAGCGTGGATGTAATCAATAACTACACAATCTCCAATACAGAATTCAAAAACAATACCGCCCAAAATAACGGTGGAGCTATCAATATCATAGGTGGCACCGGCATGGTAGATATCAGTCAGGTCACAATTGTGAATAATCAGGCTACCCACGGTGGCGGGATCAGCAACACCAGCCTGGACTTGATGGTGCACAACTCGACCATCAACCACAATCAAAGCACCCACCACGGTGGTGGCATTTACAATGAAAATAATAATACAACCCTGACGAATTCGAAAATCAATGGGAATACATCCAATTCTAATGGCGGCGGGATATGGAATAACGGGACATTGGATATTTCGGACTCAGAAATCCGGGGCAATACGGCTCTATACTGGGGGGGAGGAATACTTACTTTCGGCACCGCCACCCTTGATAAGATGATCATAGAAGGAAATTCAGCGAACGATGGCGGCGGAATAGCCAATGTAGCCAGCATATCCATCGATTACTCCACCATCACAAACAATACCGCCACGAATGGCGGGGGGCTGCATAACCTGAGTTCCGGCGCTTACCAGGGGAATCTGACCCTCACAAATTCAATCGTATCTCTGAATCATGGAACCAGCGGTGCGGACATTCACAATACGGCGTCTATATCCGGAGATCACAACCTGCTGTCCGATTATACCGGCAGCGGATTGACTGCGAATGGTACTAATAATTTGACCGGTGATCCGCTCTTTGTTTCGGATTTCAATAATCTCAACCTCACAAAATGCTCTCCCGCTATCGATGCGGCGAGCAACGGAGATGATATGGGAGCTCTCCAATCGGGCTTGACAGCCATCGTCCCAGTCATCACCACAGCATCCATCACGGTAGCTCTGAATGATCAACACCCCAACCTGATCAGCATCGATCCCTCCATGGTGTCATACAACTTTATGGGTTGCACGGATATAACTATCTCCCTGGCGCCGGTGGACTTTGATTGTTCCCATGTGGGCCAATCTGTGACCACCACAGCTACGGTAACCTATTCCGGTGGACAATCTTTTCAGCAGCCCATATCGGTTATTGTATTAGATCAGGCAGCACCCCATTTTACTCCATTCCCACCTGATACAGTCTATGTAGCTGCCGGAGATCCTTTGCCGGCCCCTGATCCTGTGACCTACGCAGATAATTGTGGGGGAGTCGTGGCGTTGAATGTGAGTGATGGTTCATCTACTACCCTGAAATGCGGCGAAAAAATTTACCGAACCTATTCGATTACCGATGTCCACGGAAACGTTAGAGCTTTTGTTCAAACTATAATCATTGGTGATGGCATCGGACCAGAGATTACCGTATGGGATGAGGACCAGATGGATATCACCGGTTTGAATTCTCTCCCTGTTTACTCGGTACAGCACGACACCACGTACACTTCTTTCACCAGCGATGCCGTCCTGGCCCGGTATTGCGGACAATCGCAGTATATTCAGCGAACCTATACCGCTCTGGACGCCTGCCACAACGAATCGACAAAGACCCTGAATATTATGTTTTCTGATGAAGAAAAGCCTGTGCTGACCAAGGAAGCAGACTTTTTGCAAAACGTGGAGAATGGCGACACCATCGACTGGGTGGACTGCATTTACCCTGCCCCTTCCCGGAATGACATCTCCTGGTCCGACAACAGCGGCAAGGCGGTAGTGAAGACACACGTATATCCTCTTCCTCTGCCCGATACTGCGCCTTTCGGTCTATTCAAATTATTGAACTATGTCTATGAAGTGGAGGATGAATGTGGGAACTCAACCGAACTGAATTTCTACATGGGACTATATGATCTGCAGGGACCCATTTTCCAATACATTCCTCGAGATACGATCATTCAAGCCATCCCCGATCTCCCGCCGATCCCAAATCAAGTGATTATACTGGATGTCTGCAACTATGTGGTGTGGGATACCGTTGCGACCGCACCAATCATCGATCCTTGGACCGGGGACACCACCGCTTTTTCCCGAAAATGGATGGCCCGGGATGTGGTGGGGCATGAAACTTTTGAGGAGCAGATCATTTACATAAAATCAGACAAAATAGCCTACGGAGAGGTTACTGCCCGGATTGCGTATCACGATAAGTTGACTCCAAAACACTTTGATGGGGAAATCGGAGAAAATGGAATTGAAATTCACCTGTACCGACTAAATACGGATGGTGGGAAAAATGTTGTCACAGACAGCACCACCACGCAAAATTGGTTCGGACGCAATGGTTCTGGCTGGATGACAGGCATCCTGCCTGGCTCCTATCAGGTCAAGGTCGATGTACCGGAAGGATTTTACATCCGGCAGAACAGCCGGGTTGATTCGCTGGGTTGGTCGGACACTCTGACTTACAATGGTGAATTGATCGATTTGGGGTTGATCGTATTTACGCCTATTCTTGAACCCAAGGTCCAAAATGTGCAGCCCTTGCGATCCATGGCTCAAAATAAAATACCAGCCCAAAACCAGGAATGGATGGTTTATCCCAATCCCAGTCATGGACAGGTAAAAATAGAATATAGCAACAACGAACAATATGATTTTGATCTTTTTGACCGGACCGGGAAGCGGGTGCGATCGGGCAGGACAACCAATGGATCGATCATTTCCCTTGATGAACTGATTAATGGGGTTTACGTGCTGCAGCTCCGAAATGGTGACGAAATCATTGGTCATAAAAAATTGGTGCTAATGAGATAATTTGGTCTACCCATGTACCGTACCTGACGGCACGGGTAAATCTGCTGTATTCCTATGTGTCTACCCATGTACTGTACCTGACGGCACGGGTGAATCTGCTGATTCCCTGTATATCACCCACGTGCCGTACCTGGCGGCACGGATGGTTCTGAGCCATGCCCATCTTTTGGTAGCACCAGGCAGAAAAAAATGCCGCGGTGGGGCATGCCCTGCGTAAAAAATAGACATCGAATATCCATCGCATGTCCGGTACGCTACCTTTCCGTATATTGTGACTTCCAACTCATCCTTTTTTTTTGAGCATCATATAAACCTTCTTATGACCAATATATTCAAGATTTTCGTTGGCGTTATAACACTGCTGACCATATTCTCCTGTGGATCTTCCAAGCAAAACTTCAGCTTCTTTGCCATCGGCGATATGCCTTATAATGTGCCAGAAGATTATGAACGATTTGAGCACGTCATCACAGCCATTAACGAGCAAGATCCTGCATTTACGGTTCATGTTGGTGACATAAAAGGAGGAAGCAGTCCTTGTACCGATGCCGTATTTGAAAAACTGTATGACTATTTCCAGGAATTTAAGAACCCGGTCATCCTCACTCCCGGGGACAATGACTGGACCGATTGCCATCGAAAGGGAGCGGGTGAATATGATCCGGTGGAACGTTTGGAACAACTAAGATCTGTCTTTTACAAGGATCGGAAAAGCATGGGGCAAACCAAACTCGATTTGCACACCCAGGACACCTACCCGGGCTATGAGAAGTTCGTAGAGAATGCCCTTTGGGAACAAAAGAAAATCCTGTTTGCCACACTCCATGTGGTTGGGTCGAACAATAATTTCAACCCGGACAACCCGGCAGACAATACAGAATTCAACGAACGCAACACCGCCAACCTGTTTTGGCTGGAAGAAGTATTCCGACAGGCCAAAAACCGCAACAGCCAAGGTCTGGTACTATTCTTACATGCCGGCATGAACTACGCGGATTCAGACCAAAGCGGATTCAAGGACTTCACAAAAAAACTTCGACAGGAAGTTTTGAATTATGAAAACCCCGTACTATTAGTTTATGGGGATCACCATCGGTTCCTCATCGAGAAACCCCTGCGAAACGATGATGGCCGGGTTGTAAAAAACTTTACATCTCTGATGGTGTTCGGAAACCCGGACATGCATGCGGTTCAGATCTCTGTAAATAGAAAATATGACGCTCTGTTTGAGATTCGGCAACATTTTATAAAAGAAGCAGAATAAGAGGCGACAGCCCAACTTAGAACCGGAAACTTGGTTTCAACATGAAAACATCTACAAAACTGAGCCTACTTACGCTGTTGCTCTTTGGCGCAGGTGGCTATTTAGTCATCGAATACGCACAAGACCAAGACTTCCTAGAGGTATTGGAATCAGGACGGGGTATCAACACCCAGTTAATGACCGGATTAATCGCAGGTATGCTTGCTTCGGTGGTCGCTGTAGGATTGATCTCTCGTCGTTTTTTTAAGGAAGAGATGGAATGTTATAAAGGATTAATTGACCAGCTGAATCTGCGCTTTTTGGACATTATTTTTCTCTCACTTTGTGCAGGCATCGGCGAAGAACTCTTCTTTCGGGGTGGGATTCAGCCTTTCCTCGGAATATGGTGGACCTCCATCCTGTTTGTATTGCTCCACGGTTACCTCAACCCCAAAAACTGGCGGATCAGTATTTACGGAATGGTGATGGTAGGCATCATCGCAGGGTTTGGCTTTTTATTCAGGGATATTGGGCTAATTTCCGCCATGACCGCACATGCGGTCCTGGATATTGTCTTGCTAATCTATATTACCTCCTATGCCCCTGAATGATTCAGAGAATGGTTTTTCAACATTCTTTGACTTAGAAGAAGTCGCAATGTCTAAGCATGCATTACGACCTCTCTGAGGTCGATATTTTGAAAATAACCATTGCTAATATACTTCGACCTACGCTGCAGGTCTGCTTAGAATCTACATTTAAAGCGCTAACTACATACCCCAACTTGGCCGTGAATTTAATTGATCACATGAAGTAAGTTAAGACTAATTATTTGACACAGATCCAATCAACATTGTCGTTGATTTTCGAATTTCAATCCTTTAATTCTCCATTTACTGAAACCAATTAAAAAGGAATAAGGTTTTATTACAGATGAAGTTACCTCAAGAAATACCGGTCCTCGTCGATCATCGGGAAAGGAATTCCGTCCTACTACAGGCGTTGGAAGACCACCCTATATTTTGCCCGGAAACGGTGTATTTACCGGAGGGAGACTACCGGATCGGTGAAGAGATGTTGGTCGAGCGCAAGACCTGCGTTGATTTTGCGCTATCGATCATTCAGGGGCGGTTGTTCCGGCAGGCCATACGACTCAGTGCTGCCGTGAAGGACAGAAAGATAGAAGCGGCTGTGATTATCATCGAAGGTCAGGAAGATGAATTCCATAAAATTGACATAAACCGGGAAGCTGTTTTAGGGGCGATGGCCAGTCTCTCGCTGAAATTTCAATTACCGGTTTTCCGGACTTTAGCCCCGCTGGAATCCGTCAAAATGATGGATTACATTTATCATCAGATCGATATGGAAGTTGATCAGCACCATCGGACGTTTCCGGTTCGTTGGGGTAAGTTCAGCAAGGGAACCCGCAAGAGAAAGCAGATTTACATTTTACAGGGATTGCCGGGAATTGGTGCTGCGCGGGCTGCAGACCTTTTAGATCATTTTGGCAGCGTAGGTAGTGTTTTTGCAGCTTCCGATAAAGACCTTTGCGATGTGAAAGGAATCGGTAAAGGCATAGCGAAGGAGATCCGAAAGATCATTGAGCCATAGTCGTTGTATTTTGACTTAGAAGCGTCCAAAATAAGTAAGAAAGACGCGGTTGAGACTTCCATATAATCAGGTTATTAAAATACCAAACCCTTGTCAAAAAATAAGAGGGTCAGGTTGAACACGGAGTTCAAAGCACAACCATTCCCCTCCCCGAATGGCGCCTATCGGCTTATTCGGGGTTATTCACCTTCAACACCTCCGGCGTTGTTGGGTAGTCAATATGAGATCGAACACATTGAAACTTCACGATAATTGGAGATAGATCACCACTATTCAGAACCCCGGATGGGGTTCAATATTAAGCTTTAGGGTGAAAAAGATCAGGGTGTTTAATAGAGGATGAAATTGAAAATAATTCAACAATTTGGTAAAATAATGGGATCCTGAAAATAGGTTTGATTTCCAGAGCATCCTCTTAGTGTAATTTACTGGCTTTGAAAGGTTTTATTTATTTCTGAAATTTATTTTGGACGGGTGTGATTCTGACTATATAATTCTAATTCCGTCCGCTGATCTACAACAATGTGGATAGGCGATAGTTTGATTTGTCCCATATTTACCATCTCGGGTCCCCATTCTGCAGTTTTATTCTTAACTTAACGATCTGAAGCAAATAAGAATCCTTTAAGTGAATGATAGTATGTCCAGAAGAGAATCCAAGGTTCGTCAGATTCCGGTTCACGAATTGCAACAGCGCGATTTGGAAACCTTCGATTATAAACTTTACCACCTCAAGGGGCAATATTCCGAATCCCATGCACTTCCTTCCATGCCCGGAGATACGGCACGTCCGCACCGGCACAAATATCATGAAATATGCTTTTTTAAAACGGGCTCCGGCATTCATGAAATCGATTTTAAAAAGATCAAAATCCAGGCTTATAGCATTCATTTTGTCGTAGCAGGGCAAGTTCATTTATTGTCGGGCTCTCAAAACATGACAGGTCATGTATTGGCATTTTCACCCGGTTTTTTGTGGGATCACGCTCAGGATCACCTGTCCACTACCCAACGATACCCCTTCGTCAATCCGATCAATGACATACAGAGCCTCAATCTCACCAAAAAAGATTTTCATTCCATCACAAGTACGGTCGAAATGCTCGCCAGCGAAGGCCCCCTGTGGAAATCAAGATCCAGCAAAATTATTCAGCATTACATTCATATTCTATTGGAAAAATGCAACTACCTGATCGACCGGCAATTTGAAAACAACCCTGAGTTAAATCCTTTAAAAAACAATCTCATCTCCAAATATAAAAATCTCGTAGAAGCCAATTTTCGACGAAAACATCAAGTGAAGGAATATAGTCAACTGCTCAGCATCACACCCGGCCACCTCAACCGTCACTGTAAAAACCAAACCGGCATGACTGCTTCAGAAATCATCTTACAACGACTCATCCTGGAAGCCAAGCGTTGGTTGCTTTTCACAGACAAATCAAGCAAAAGAATCGCTTATGATCTCCATTTTGAAGATCCTTCGTACTTCAGTCGCTTTTTTAAGAACAAAACCGGCTATTCTCCCATGAAGTTTCGACAGCTATTGCGTGAAAAGTACCATTGATAACAGGAAATGTGCATTTTCCTCTACTCCATTTAGCTTAGTTTTGGCTCAGTACTTATTTAACACTTATTAAGTGACTTTTCTGTTCACATTGATGCTGTAAATAATTTTTTATGAAAATCAATCAAGACTTAACACTTCATGATTTAGTACCGAAAATTCGCAGACTTTGGGAATTGTCCGGCGAGAAAATCGACCACATTCACCAACACTACGATCACAGTCAGGGATCCCCCGTATTTACCGTCCAGGGAAAATATTCAACCCGGGGGTGGACCGAATGGACCCAGGGGTTTGAATTTGGTGCGGCGATATTACAACATGATATCACCGGTGAAAAACGATATTTGGAAATAGGCCGTCAGGCAACACTGGAAAAAATGGCGGACCACGTCGGTCATTTTGGGGTCCATGATCATGGATTCAACAATGTCAGCACCTATGGCAACCTCCTCCGACTAATGAAAGAAGGCAAAATAGCACAAAACGACTGGGAACAGAACTTTTATGAACTGGCCCTCAAACTTTCCGGTTCGGTGCAAGCCAAACGATGGACCAATATTCCCGATGGTGGCTACTTGTATTCCTTTAATGGACCCCATTCGCTCTTTGTCGATACCATCCGAACCATCCGATCGCTAGTCGTCAGCCACGAGCTGGAATTTTATATGATGGGCGAGAATGATCAAAAGACCAATTTACTCCATCGCGCCGTACTGCATGCTTTATCCACGGCCAAATATTCTGTCTTTTACGGGGAGGGGCGGGATACCTACGACGAATGGGGACGAACTGCACATGAAAGCGTTTTCAATGTAAATGATGGAAATTTCCGCTGTCCGGCGACCCAACAGGGCTATAGTGGCTTTACCACCTGGACCCGTGGACTGGCTTGGGCTATGGTGGGCTTCCCGGAACAATTGGAATATCTAAAAACGCTTGATCCGTCGGAGCTGGAATCACTTCCTGTCGAAGAAGACATTATTGAAGTCTACGAAAAAGCGGCCAGAGCCACTTGTGATTTCTTTATTGATAACACGCCAACCGACGGAATTCCATACTGGGATGCCGGAGCACCGGGCCTTGCCCACATGGGAGATTACTTATCTCGTGCATCGGACCCATACAATGATCATGAACCGGTAGACAGTTCTGCTGCAGCCATCGGAGCTCAGGGGTTGTTGCGACTGGGGAAATACCTCAATGATAAAAATGATGGAGACGGCACCAAATACTGGCAGGCAGGTCTCACCGTATTAAATCATTTGTTTGACGAGCCTTACCTGAGTACCGATCCGGAGCACCAGGGCTTGATCCTGCACTCGATCTATCACCGGCCCAACGGCTGGGATTATGTGCCGAAAGGGTCCAAAATTCCATACGGTGAGTCCAGCATGTGGGGCGATTACCACGCCCGGGAGGTTGCTTTGTTGGCCTATCGCATACTGAACGACGAACCGTATTATACTTTTTTTAGTGCTGTAAAGCCTTAAGATCAATGGATAAGAATCTCAACAAGCTCTGCGTTCACACCATCACCACAAAACCCTGGGAAATCGAAGAATCTTCAGAAGCCTTCTCGGCAGCCGGAGTGGGTGGGATTACGGTCTGGCGGCAGGCACTGGAAGGTCGAAACGCTGTTCACACCGGAGAACGACTGCGAAAAGACGGACTGGAAGTGGTTGCTTTGTGTCGCGGTGGATTTTTCCCGTCGTCTTCCGAGAAACAACGCCAACTGAATATCGAGGATAACCTACTCGCTTTGGAAGAAGCGGCAGCAATCGGTGCTCCACTCGTGGTTTTGGTCTGCGGCGCCGAACCCACTCAACCACTTGCCCAATCCAGGGATCAAATCCGGGCTGGCATCGAAACACTGCTCCCCCGGGCGGAAGACCTGAACGTAAAGCTCGCCATCGAACCTCTTCACCCGATGTATGCCGACACGCGATCAGCGATCAATACCATGGCTCAGGCCAATGACATGGCGGAAGCCATCGATTCTGCGCTGGTCGGCGTCGCTGTCGATGTTTACCACCTGTGGTGGGACCCCGATCTGGAAAAGGAACTCTATCGCTGTGGTAAGAACAACAATTTACTGGCTTTTCATATTTGTGACTGGAAATTTCCGGTGGAAGATATTCTCAATGACCGTGGACTCATGGGAGAGGGGTGCATCAACGTACCTGAAATCAGAAGTTGGGTCGAAAAAGCCGGATTTGATGGATTCAATGAGGTGGAGATTTTTTCAGATCGATATTGGTCGATGGATCAAAAAGACTTTTTAGACAAAATCATTCATGCATATCAGCATCATTCGTAAACTACTGCAACCACTATGAGCACAAAGAAAAAAACACATCGGATAGGTATCATCATGAATGGAGTGACCGGCCGCATGGGAACCAATCAACACCTGAAGCGATCTATAGTAGAGATCATAAAGCAAGGTGGTGTTCACCTGAGCCCTGAGGAAGTCATTCTGCCCGACCCCATTTTGGTCGGACGAAATGAAGCCAAGTTGAAAGCGCTTTGCGATGAATTTAACCTTGATAATTACTCCACGGACCTCGATCAGGTTCTGTCGGATGACCGGTATTCGGTATATTTTGATTCACAAACGACAGGGAGACGGGCCGATGCCGTAAAGAAAGCGGCAGCAGCGGGTAAGCACGTGTATTGTGAAAAGCCCATTGCCACGAGTGTCCAGTCTGCACTGGAATTGTATCAGTACTGTACGGAGCAGGGTGTAAAAAACGGGGTCGTTCAGGACAAACTCTTTCTTCCTGGCCTGCGGAAGGTCCAACGATTGATTGAAAATGGCTTTTTTGGCCAAATTTTATCGGTTCGGGGGGAATTCGGCTACTGGGTTTTTGAGGGGGACACCATTCCCGCTCAAAGACCCTCCTGGAATTATCGCAAGGAGGATGATGGCGGGATTATCGTAGATATGTTGTGCCATTGGCGCTATGTCCTGGATCGCATTTTTGGCAAAGTAAAATCGGTTTCCTGCCTGGGTGCCACACACATTCCGACAAGAGTGGATGAACAAGGTAAATCCTATCAGGCGACCGCAGACGATGCAGCTTACGCAACGTTTGAACTTGAAAACGATATTATTGCACAGTTTAATTCTTCCTGGACGGTTCGCGTTCGAAGAGACGACCTGCTGACCTTACAAATTGACGGCACCAAAGGTAGTGCCGTAGCGGGATTGCGAAACTGCAAGATTCAGCACTATGGAAACACCCCCAAGCCGGTATGGAATCCGGATATTCCGCAACCCATCGATTTCTATGAAGGTTGGGCAGAGGTTCCGGAACAGGAATTTTACGACAATGCGTTCAAAGTTCAGTGGGAAATGTTTCTGCGCCATGTGGTCAAGGATGAACCTTTTCCCTATGATCTGCTCGAAGGGGTAAAAGGCATTGAACTGGCTGAAAAAGGGATCGAAAGTTGGGAAAAACGATGCTGGGTGGATTTGGGCAATCTTGACAAACACCGAATCTCATGAAAAAAGTGGCACTTATTACCGGAGGAAGCCGTGGAATCGGGCTGGGAATAGCCGCCGCACTCGCTGAAGCGGGTTACCACCTCGTGATCAACGGTCGCCGGGACAAAGAAAAAGTGATGGATGTGATCGAATCTCTGGAGGAGAAAGGCGCAGAAGTATTGTATTGCCAGGCGGACATCGCTTCGCAGGATGATCGGTCGGGTATTATTGATGACATCAAAAGTCATTTTGGGCGGCTGGATGTGCTGGTCAACAACGCCGGCGTCGCGCCATTGGAGCGCAACGATCTCCTGGACGCAACCATGGAAAGCTACGACCGAGTCATGAAAATTAATTTACAGGGTCCGTACTTCCTGACACAGGCGGCAGCAAAGTGGATGATCGACCAAAAGGAGACGAATGAAAGTTTTAACGGATGCATCATTAATGTGGGCTCCGTATCAGCAACCATGGTCTCGGTAAACCGGGGGGAATATTGCCTCTCCAAAGCAGGCATGGCCATGATGACCCAACTGTTTGCCGTTCGTCTGGGCAGCCATGATATTCCAGTATATGAAATCCGACCGGGCGTTATTGCAACGGACATGACATCCGGGGTTAAAGAAAAATACGATCGTTTAATAGAAGAAGGTCTGATGGTTCAGCGACGATGGGGCCAACCTGAAGACAATGGAAAAGTGGTCGTGGCACTGGCGGAAGGATATTTCCCCTATTCCACCGGCCAAGTGATTAGGGTGGATGGCGGAATGACGATTCCGAGGTTGTAATGAGTTTTTATTGCTTAATTTTTAGTTTTTAATTGAAAAGCAGATCCTCCTACGCTATCTAATATAGCTTCGGCGGACAAGGAAAGCTGTAAGTGATACACCGAGCGAAGTCAAGGTGCTCAATATTCAACCCGGTAACGAAATAACTAATAACACAGTAACTCAATAACGAAACCACGAAATGAATACACAAAATTCCAACTCCGCCGAAGGCTACGCTCTTCCAGATCAGTCGGACCAGCGTTCGGTCATGATGCATCTTCTCCGCTTACCTGTGATCGTTGCATCATTGGGCTATTTGGTGGACATGTACGATCTATTCTTATTCACGATAGTGCGGGTAGATAGTTTAACCGACATTGGATATAGTGGGGATCAATTATTGGAATATGGGGTAGCTCTTCTTAACATCCAAATGGCCGGTCTCTTGGTAGGTGGGTTATTTTGGGGAATACTCGGCGATAAGAAAGGGCGTTTATCGGTCTTATTTGGGTCTATATTAATTTATTCGCTGGCCAATATTGCCAACGGATTTGTTCAGACGTTTGAGCAGTATGCTATTTTACGATTTATAGCGGGAATTGGCCTGGCAGGTGAGCTGGGTGCCGGTATTACCCTGGTCACCGAGATTCTTCCAAAAAAGATCCGGGGCTATGGAACAACGTTAGTGGCCACGATGGGCGTATTTGGGGCTATATTGGCTTTTGGGATTGCAGAGACTTTTGATTGGCGGGTGTCTTACTGGATTGGCGGCGTACTGGGATTATTACTTCTGGTCATGCGGGTCCGGGTCTTTGAGTCCGGGTTGTTCCTCAAGTCGGCCAGCGAAAAAGTAAAACGCGGAAATGTCCTGATATTGTTCAATAACAGGGAGCGGTTCCTGCGCTACCTGAAAAGCATCGTGATCGGATTCCCCATCTGGTTTGTCGTCGGAGTGCTGATCACGTTTTCACCCGAATTGGCCAAGGCGATCGGGGTTATCGAGCCCATCGAAGCCGGGATTGCCGTCTTGCTTTCATTTGGTGCACAAGCTGTGGGCAATGTAGTCAGTGGTGTAATGAGTCAATATGCGCAAAGCCGGCGAAAAATTATTGGGTTGTTTATTCTGTTGTCGTTCTTATTTACCGTATTGTATCTGCTCTTACCGATCACAAGTACCTATGGCTTTTATGCGTTGTGTATATTGCTGGGATTCAGCAATGGATACTGGACCCTCTTTATCACGGTGGCTGCCGAGTTGTTTGGCACCAATATCCGGGCCACCGTAGCGACCACGGTTCCCAACTTTGTTCGGGGAGCCGTAATTCCCATTACGACCTTATTTATGTTAATGAGGTCCGGTGTCGGTATTATTTATAGTGCGCTAATTGTCGGAGCCATCACCACCGCATTGGCGTTGTGGGCACTGCGCACGCTCCCGGAGACCTTTCACAAGGATCTGGATTACAATGAGTAAACATTCTTCTTCATTGGAAGATGGGCTCGTCAGATGAAAATCGGGCCCTTTTTCATCATGTAAAACACCACATTCAAAGTTTGCTGTTAATTTCAAAAGACGCATTCCCCTTTACAACGGGGATACTGAAGCCGCATTTAGCGCAGAACAAAATGCACTGGTTACGATGAATGCGGAAAGGTATTACCGCTCCGTGATGGAAGGAACTGGCAATTCATGGAACATTCGGGATCGCCATATGATGAGCACTCTGAACCGCCTGGCTGATTTCCACGGTAAGCGGTCCAAAGCGGTCATCTGGGCGCACAATACCCACATAGGCGATGCCAGAGCAACGGACATGGCCCAGCATGGTATGATCAATATAGGGCAACTGGCTCGCGAAAAATATAAGGATGATGCGGTGCTGGTGGGATTTGGCTCCTATGAAGGTACAGTTATTGCCGGCAGTCGTTGGGAAGGAGAAATGGAAGTCATGAACATGCCCTTGGCAAAAGGAGGCAGTTGGGAATCGGCGCTTCATACCAGGAGTCCCGAAAACAAATTATTGATTTTCGACAACAGATCCCGTAAACTTCTGAATTCACCTATTGGACACCGGGCCATCGGTGTGGTTTACGATTCCGGACGTGAAAACCAGGGAAACTATGTACCTACTGTCATACCGGACCGGTATGATGCTTTTCTGTACGTGGATCGTACCCAGGCGCTTCATCCTCTGCATTTATCTCCGGACGGCCACAAAATACCAGAGACATATCCTTTTGGTGTATAATTTGAGATAGATTCTCTTTCGCCTGGACTTTCACGATTTGTGAATAGCCTGGCCTTAGGAATAGCTCGATCCAATGGAATCACCACACTAGTGGTGGTACGATGCGATTTGCAAAAATAAATTTTGAGTTTGCCCGCCATACTTGTATCTTTCATCAAGTCGTTTGAGTGCCCAGACATATTTTCTGATTAAAACAACACACCATGATTGAAATTCAGCCCAGTGCAAGTTATAGCTTTACCATGCGATTGTACATTGAGAACAAACCGGGAATGCTGGCCAGAGTGCTTCAAGCCATAGGCCAGGAGAAAGGGGATGCCGGTGCCGTCGATGTGGTCAAAGTAGAGGGAAAATTCAAGGTGCGGGATGTTACCGTCAGTGCCCGGGATCAGGCTCATGCCAAAAACATCGTTGAAGCGGTCAAGAAAATCGATGGTATTAAAATCCGCTATGTTTCTGACCGGGTTTTTCTGCTCCACCTCGGTGGTAAAATTCGCATCGAGAACAAGGTGCCGGTGGACACGCGCGATGCATTATCTATGGCTTATACACCCGGTGTGGGTCGCGTATGTGAAGCCATCGCAAAAAACAAGGAAAAAGCCAGCACGTTGACCATCAAGCAGAACTCTGTCGCTGTGGTCAGTGATGGCACAGCAGTACTTGGGTTAGGAGACATCGGACCGGAAGCAGCGATGCCAGTGATGGAAGGGAAAGCCATGCTGTTCAAAGAATTTGCAGATATCGATGCGTACCCAATCTGTCTGGACACAAAAAAAACCGATGAAATCATCTCAGCGGTCAAATGGATGGCACCGGGTTTCGGCGCCGTCAATCTGGAAGACATATCATCTCCGCGCTGTTTTGAGATCGAACAACGGCTCAAAGAAGAACTGGACATTCCAATATTTCATGATGATCAACACGGCACTGCAGTGGTGACGCTTGCGGCCACCATCAATGCGTTGAAGGTCGTTAAGAAGAAAATGGAAGATCTGCGCATTGTCATAGTCGGTGCCGGAGCTGCCGGTGTCGCCATTGCCCGGATATTGCGTGGAGCTGGTGCTGAGGAAATCTTGGTCTGCGACAGCAAGGGGATCATCCAAAAGGACCGGGATGACATTACGGACGGCATAAAAAAATGGCTGGCCGAGAATACAAATGCCAGGAATGAATCTGGTGACCTTCATGATGCCATGAAAAATGCCGATCTGCTCATTGGAGTCAGTGGACCAGGGATTATCACCCGGAAGGATGTGGAAGCTATGGCCGATGACCCGATGGTCTTTGCATTGGCTAATCCGGTGCCCGAAATCCAGCCGGAAGAAATCAATGATCTTGCACGTATCATTGCTACTGGCCGCAGTGATTACCCCAATCAAATCAACAATGTTCTGGCCTTCCCGGGGATTTTTCGGGGCGCTTTGGATAGCCGGGCCACCGACATTAATGAAGCCATGAAACTTGCGGCTGCACACGCTATTGCGCAGTGCATCGATGAAGATGATCTCGGCACAGAGTATATCATCCCGAGCGTATTCAATAAAAAAGTAGTGCGCATGGTTGCCCGAGCCGTAAAAAAAGCGGCCTATGAAACAGGGGTAGCCGAACGAAAAAAAACGGCTTTTGGAGGGGAGATCGGAATGTAGCGCTCAGCTGTGATGAATTTCAGGAATAGCTCCTGGACGATCTGGAGGTGTTTATGAAGATGAGTTGAGCTTTCTCATTGAGGTCAAAACGAAGCGATTATTCGGATGGCTGGGTAGTTCCAGGTGCTGTGGTGAATTATGCGGATGAGTGTGTCTTTTCTACACACGTCCAGGGATTGACAAGCGGGATTCCCGGAACCACCGCCATAGGCCGTGGTGGTATGACTGTGCACACTGCCTGTTAAAATTAAAAGCTAAGCTGAGTATTTGATAGATCCGCCGTAATAGGGTGAAGACAACACCGCCAGCAAGGCTATTGATTGTACATGCGAAACAGCTCGATGAGTTCGGGAATGGAACTAATCTCAAGCTTTTCAAAAACCCGATTTTTGTAGGTGCTGATGGTCGATGTGTGAAGGTTGAGCTGGTCAGATACTTCTTTGAGCGGAATCCCTTCGCACAACTTATTTGCTACCTGCAGCTCGCGATTGGACAGGGACTCTATCGAAGCAGAGGATGAGTTTTGTTTTTTCAAAGTAGACATCACCATGGCATCCCGCACTTCATCGCTAATATATTTTCCATCTTCCAACATGGTATTGAGGGCCTTGTTGATCTTTTCGCTGGACGAAAGTTTATGTAAAAATCCATCTGCTCCCATCTGCAAATACCGGATCGCATACAACTGTTCATCCTGCGATGAAAAGATCAAAATTTTCATCTTAGGTTGCTTGATTTTGATAATCTCGATGGCTTCCTGGACAGTCCCATTGGGCATATTAACATCAATGATCGCCAGATCATATTTTTCTTTGCCAATGTGGGCATACAATGTTTCATAATCATTGACTTCGGTCAGGATAGCTTTAGGCTTCAACCGTTGTATGACCTGGATCAATCCCATACGGACTATCCCATGGTCATCCGCAACCAATATGCGTGGATCATGCTGCATCTTATTCTATTTTTTAAATTCTGTGTAGAAAAACAGAAACGGTAGTGCCCATTTTCATCTTTGATTCGATTTCTATAATTCCTCCAAGCAAAGATACAAATATTTTAATAATTTTTATGCTTATTCCGGCTCCTGTTTCTCCTTCTGTGCTTCGAAATACAGGCGAATCGAAGGTAAAGATCGAATCTACATGTTTTTGATCCATGCCCATCCCCTCATCGATGATCGAAAAGGTCGTACCCTGGTCAGAATCTGCTACTTTAAATACGATGGTACTGTCCGGGTAGGAATATTTGATAGCGTTATCCACCAATCCTTTCAGTATAAATTGAATCAGCAGTCGATCGGTATGAATTGAGGAGGTCTCCGGACCTTCCAGAATAAACCGAATCCGCTTGCGTTGAAAGCTCTCCTTAAATTCTTGCTTCAGGTAAACAAACAACTCTGCGGCATATACTTCGGAGGGACGCAGGCGAAATCCATCCTGCTGTGTTTTGATCCAGTCACTGGTAGCCGTAATTGATTTGAGGTTTCTTTGTGCATCCTGACGGACCTGTGGCAGCAATTGAAAAAAGTCGGCATCGCTGATGGCATTCTGCTCCCGGGCATCCAGAAGCGTAAGCAAACTACTGAAAGCACCCTTAAAATCATGCGATAAGAGCGATATCCAGGCAGTTTTTAGATTGGATTCCTTTTTCAGGCGCTTATTTTCGGCCCTTAAGGCTTCGAGTTGTTCGTTGATGTCGTGGTTGTTCTCCATGGTTCCGTCCGCAGAATAATTTCAATAAAACAGTCTGCCGGAAATGCGAGTGAACAGAACGAACGTTTTTGAAACTTCTGACTTTCCGGCGCGTCATGGGATAAGCCTATCACCAGTGGGAAAGTGAATCGAAGAAATCCTCCCTTTTCAGACGGGATCTTGTATATCAGATCCAGCCCATTTTTTTAACATTGCAGCAAAAGTTTTTTTCAAAAGAGGTTTTGCTAAAAAATCATTCATTCCGGCTGCCAGGCACTTTTCTCTTTCGCCCGGCATCGTTCCGGCTGTCAGCGCAATAATAGGAATTTCTACATGATCTTCCAAGGCTCTGATCTTTCTGGTGGCTTCATACCCATTGAGATTAGGCATCTGGATATCCATAAAAATCAAATCCGGTTGTTCTTTTTGAAATAAATCGACGGCTTCTTTTCCGTCCCTGGCTTCTATCACATAAGCATCGGCCACCAATTCGTTCGCAAATACCCGGGTAAGTGTCATATTTATCGGATTGTCTTCAGCGATCAATATGCGTAAACTTTGTTCGGTCGGTTCGGGAATTTCCGGTTTCGAAGGTGCTGATTTTTCTTGAATGTCTTTGATCTTCGCCAACACATCATACATTTGATTCATTCGGATCGGCTTCACCAGTCGATTTTCGATGTCCAATTCCTGGCAAGCCTGCTTCAGCTCTTCGTTGTCTGAGGAACTGTACAACACGATAAATGATTGTTCGCTGTTCTGATTGGCTTGTAATTCCTTGACTTTGCGTATGGTTTCGATTCCATCCATGATGGGCATGTGATAATCCATGATAATGACATCGAACTTGGCGTCATCCGAGAGCGTCATCAGAGCCCTGAGTCCGCTGTCTGCCTCCTCCACTTCCACGCCTTTGATCTCTAGCATTCGACGCAATATCTTGCGGTTATTACTATTGTCATCTACCACCAACACCCGCTTGATTTCTCCCAACCTAAGATCCAATTCTTCGTCCTCTGTCGTGACGCTCAAATCAAAGAAAAAATCACTTCCGACACCTTCCTGACTTTCCACCTGAAGCCGACTGTCTGCCAACTCCAGCAGTTTATTGGAAATACTCAATCCCAGTCCTGTCCCTCCATATTTTTTGGTCACGCTTCCGTCGCCCTGGGAAAATGCTTTAAATATGATGGGCAACTTATCTTCCGGGATACCGATTCCCGTGTCTTTGATACCGACTCGGATTCGCATGGAATTGTTTCCTAACTCTTCCAACACCCGGACATACACCTTTATCTCGCCTTTTTCTGTGAACTTTTGAGCATTGCCAAGAAGATTGACCAGGATTTGCTTCAGGCGCATGGCATCCATCCACATGTACCGCGGCAGTAACGGATCGATATCCAGCAGCACCTCGAGTCTTTTCTTTTCCAGTCCATACAATACGATGTTTACCGCTTCAGAAATCACTTCTTCCAGTACGATCTTATCGTAAGACAGTTCCAGATTGTTACTTTCAATCTTAGAGAAATCGAGAATATCATTGATGATGCCATACAGTGAGGTGCCCGATTGATTGATGAGTTCCAGGTATTGACGCTGTGTTTCATCCAGGTCGGTCTGCAACAGTAGTTCGGTAAAACCGATAATGCCATTCAATGGAGTTCGAATTTCATGGCTCATATTGGCCACAAATTCGGCTTTCGCTTTGTAAGCCATTTCGGCTTCTTCCTTGGCTTGTTTTAGCTGCCGGTCCATCTTTTTTCGTTCGCTGATATCTACCATATTTGTCAAGACCTCGCGATTGCCGTCAGCATCTTCATTGACCACACTCAAAAAATACCAGATCGATGATTCGCCGTTCTTTTTCACCATCGTCATCTCTCCGGATGCCTGCCCCCCCATATTGACAGCATTCAGATATGCTCTGACCTTACCATGGTTTTCGGGTGGGATCAGATCATACAAACTTATTTTTCCCAAATCTTCCGGTGAATACCCGGTGGCCATATAACCGGCCAGATTCAACTCGGTAAAATTTCCTTCCATATCATGGATACACAAGACGCCGCGGACATTATTAAAAAACTTTTGAAACTTTTCCTTGCCCTTGATAAGAAGCTCATCTTTGTGAACAGACTCTGTAATATCACGCCCCACAGTATAGATCAGTTCATCTTCCAGGTCGGGTGTCGCTGCCCATTCTATATATCGAACCTCTTCATTTCTGGTGATGTATCGATTGACAAAGTGATTGATCGAACGTCCAGCCCGCAATTCCTGGACGATTGAACTCGTCTTTTCGTAGTCATCCGGATGGACAAAATCAAAATATTCATGAACCATCAGTTCGTTGCGATCTATCCCCAACACCTCCGAGAAAGCTGGATTTATTTCGATAAAAACCCCATCAAAATTAGCAATCCCCATCAACCCCGATGACACATCAAACAATTTATGATACATGGCCAACCGGTATTTCTTGTTGTTGGATTCTATGATGGACAGGCTGTGGCTAACCGCTCTATCCACTACTTTTTGATCGTCAGCACGCCATGTTTTGGATTCGTGATCGGCGAGTACCAAGTAGGCCGCTATTTTCCCCTGAGCATTCTCTACAGGAAATTTCTTTATAAATCTAGTGTCTGCCTTCCCACCTATTTGGAGGGTATCCGCCAGGTTCGTGAATTCATCCGGCAACCATACTCTTTTGATACTTTCGTCTGTGGCACAGGCGACCACCAGATTGCATTCGCACGGCATCAGAACCGCACAAAAAGCGACATCTGTCATTTGAGCTACAGAATGCACCATAAAGTTAAATTGATGGTCGTAGCGACTGATCAGGGTTTCCGACCGACAAATATCATCGAGTTGCTGAGGGGATTGATCGGACGGTAGGTTTTTCATAATAGATAAATTTTTAAAAATTAAAGTGCCGTAAAACTATAGATCACATCGATGGAATAGGTTGTCTTCTCTTTAGACACTAAATCTCGAGCGCTGGTGGACGGAATCGTGTACTTGATATCGAGTTCCTGATCCAATACCGGCGTTCCATTTAAAATAATTTTTTGAGGCGTGACCGACAGAGGAACATTCAGGGGGTGCCCATCCACTCCGATTTGCAAAGTCTGTGCGGCGACATCGCTTTGTATCCCGGCTTTTTTAAAATAGGAGGTGGCTGACTTCACATACAGCTCAAAGTTTTCATTGTTGGACAACCTGATTTGACGGGGCATGACCTTAGACTGCCCGTCTCTATAGTGGGTCATCGTATTGAAATCAAAGTTGACTGACTGACCCGATGCCGGAATTACAATTTCGGACAACGGAGGAACCTCGATGATCACATCCGTATTCTGCGAAGCGGAAACCGAGTTATCAATACTTTTAGCGTCGAGATTCAGCTGAAATGTATAGGTGCCGGCTTCAAAAAACTGGTTCCTTAAGTCAGCCGCTGCAACCGACAATTGTAAAATAAAATTCTGGCGATTGCCCGGAGAAACTTTTAGGGGCGCAGCGGAATAATTTTTCCAGGTCGCAGCCAAGGATTGAGTCTTCAGGGATGGGTGGGTACCTCCCAGACGAATGGCAGATAGGTCCCGTCGGCCCGAAACCCCTTTGGAAGACGTATAACCAATGGATGCCGATGCCGCTTTGGCCAACAAATTAAAATCCACCGTGTGTCCTATCTCCGCCTTGCCCAAATCACCCAGCATTTTGGTTGAAGAGGTACGAAAGTCATTTAAAGAGGTTATCTCGATGTATTTTGACGGCGTGGCGGTCTGCCACAAAATATCGCCGGGGATAGAAAGCACTACAAAGAACCTTTCCGGCGTAAAACTTTCTTCATACGAACCGGTGTAATTGTGTGTAATCTCCATGGCATAATCTCCGGCAAGAAACACATTGCTGGTAAATTGAGTGGCCGGGATTCTAAAGGTAAAATCAACATTCCCTTTGTAATGCACTTTATGGACGGGCTCGTACCAAGTTTGTGGTGAACTGGAAAATACTTTAAATCCAGGCCAGGTGTCTTTATGATGAAAGGGTGCGTCTTTGCCTCTGATTCTTTTCAACCTAAATTGCAGGACATCTGCAGGTAGTGTCAATCCATTCTCAGTGCGATGTCTAAATACCGAACTAGAAATAGATGTAAAAGTCGGGTTTATAAGTTCCTTCCCGGACTCTCGCCATTTTTGATGACTCGCGTATAACACATTTTCAACTGTACTATATTCCGCCCTATTGATAATATTGGCTAATGGGATCGAAATATATACGTCCTGGGCCTGCAAAAATACTGAAGTGCACATCACTACAAAAAGTCCCCTAAAAAACCCGGCACATGTTTTCATACGTATCACATTAAAACTTTTTCACTTTGATGGTGGTATCTTTCTTCTTATATTCAAACACCATAAATTCCGGCTGCGTGCCTTTCTTCACCTTTATCGTCTGAAGCGGGGTGTCGAAGTGGTATTTGTCGCTTTTGATGTAAATGTCATAAAATCCGTCCGTTAGGAAAAATTCAAACTCATGCTTTCGGTTGACAACGGCAGTCTGAATATTTCCTTGTTCATCTTTTGCATAAACCATAAGGCCGGAGACATCTGTATTTTTTTCATCGTATTGTTGCTTCACTTCAGATAGTTTTCCCGCTACCCGTACATTTTTAACCAAACCCACTTTTATTGTTCTATTTTTGTGCACCACGATCATGGGATCCATCATCATTCGTGCCCCGGTCCGCTCATTAACTTTCAACGTGTAGGCTCCTTTCGGAACATTCTGAAAAGTCACTTTCCCGTTGTGATCGGTCATGGCCACAAAATTATCCAGCATAATCACCTCATTGGGAAGCACAGCTTCGTCCGCATCCAGGGCTCCGTTGAAATTGTCATCTTCAAACAATATAAAACTGAGTTTGTGATTTCCAGCTGAAGTCGCCGTTCTAAAATACTTTTTTATCCCCGCCCTAAATTGGAAATTGTCGCCCACATATCCTTCGTTCTGAATGGCACTGTACCGGACATAATTAAAATAAGCTGTCGCCGCCCAAGCGGGGGATAGCTTATATTCAACATCTGCTGTGGCATTGTTGTTTATATTCTGATAAAGCCCCGAATAACTGATTCCCGCAGAAATATTACCGCTCAAGGTCCGATCCGACGTCTGGAAATTATAGGAACCGTATATATTGTAGTTCGCGAAGTCTTCATTTTCCAGGTAATAGGCATTGAGATCAATGACGCTGGTGGGATTCCATTGAGCAGAGCTGTTCAATGAAAAACTCCGGTAACGGTACAGCATATTGGCCCGAAACCCGTGAAACCAATCGGGCCGGCCGGCTGCCTTGGAATACGAATATTCTGCAGTAAGATGGAGCCCGTGCGATCCAAAAGAGGTCCCCAAATTAGTCTGAATCCGATAAGCCAGCAGCTCGTGTGCATCAGAATTGACCGTATTCTTTTGCTTTTCAACCTGAGGAGCAATAAGTACATTCCAAGTGCGACGGGCATGCTGATATCCTGTTTTAAAATTTTGGGAACTGTAAAAATATTCAGGATAAAAACTTCCTCCCGGCGGGCTTTGCTGACTCTGAAAGCTCAGGTATTCAGGCTGTATCTGCGCATTGTGATAATGCATAAACAGCCGGTTGTGGTCTGAGAGTCTTAGGTCTACGCGTTGGTTAAAGTGAAATGAACCCCGGTTCAATCCTGCATAATTACCCGATCCGTAGGAGTTAATGGAATGAAACCGCCATTTGCCAATCTCGCCGTCATAATTCAATCCCGCCGAAACTCCCGGACTCTTATCCTTATTGATCCAACCTTTTTCGTGGCTCAGCCCTGCTTCAAAACGAAGATTGTGCCCGGAACTCAGTGGAGCGGAGGAAGAAAAATTAGTCACGTGGGTCGTGATCGAAAGTCTGGGATCGTGATCATAAATGTAAGAAACTTTGCCGTTGAAACCCTCCCTCTCTCCATAAAGATACTTAGCACCCACCATTTTGGCGCCTTTGGTCTGCGGAAAATAGGTGCCCAACAGCATGTAATTATTTTCAAGCGCCAATAGCTCTACTTCTTTATCAGATCCAATTTTTCTGGATATCTTCCCCCCTCGTCCTGAAATGGAGTAATCATAATCCGCTCCGTAAATGGACCCAAGTCTCAATTCTGTTCCCCTACGTTGCAATTCCAACCAAGTGTCATACAGATTGTACAAGCCACTCGTCCTATAGTAATCGGCGGTCACATTTATCCGGCCGTTAAAGTGGTCTTCAGCCGAAAATTCTGTATTTCCTCTGAACTGCATATAGTTCAGCCCGGAACTGTGATCGGTGTAGGCCACTTCTGCATAATTCGTTCCACCGCCCGTCCCACCCGGGCGACCAATTTGCCTGTTGTGCGACAAAACGATCACTTTTACAGTACTGGTGGCCACACTAGACTGGTCAACCAGATCAGTGGCCCTGATCTGTATGCTGTAATCCGGAAAAAGAGTTCTTTTATTGCGAACGGACACCTTAAATTCGATCATTCGTTTTTCCAGACCTTCCAATAAAAAAGTGTACTGTTTGGGGGTGATTTCCAGGCCATTTGGAAGCGATTGGATGTCGAGCTTTATATTTCTTTGCGAATACCCTCTGTTTTCAGCAAAAATAAAGACGGTAGACTCCGGCTCAGCGGGGTTGATGTATTTTTCTCTCGAAAAAGGATAGATCACTACTTGTTTCTCTTCTTCTTTCTGGATCTGAAACATCAACCGGCGATTTTCAGTTTCTTCCCCAGTATCGATGGTAAATTCAAAAGTCACCGAATCGGTCTCCATTTTCATAAATTCCACGTTGGCGATAAACTTTATAATCAACCGTTTACCCGTTCCGGGTGATATCGTGTTTTCCGACCTGGGAAAGTACACCAGTCCCGGATAGTTCGTGGTGGGGGTGATGTCTCGAACGGTGATTGTCCGGTCACTCTTATTTTCCACTACCAAAAAATTTGTAAAGGTAGTCCCTTGGTCAACAGCCACCGTTTTGGATTGAAAAGACGTTTCAACATCAGCCAGCTCCTGGCCGCTGAGCATAGAAACGGCCAAAAAGCTTACGACCACGCCGGTCAGTAAAGCTCTCCATATAAATAATGCTATTTGACAGGTATGTTTCAAGGTGAGATTTAAAAGGCAAAAGTTTTTTCTCCGACTCGCATATCATTTGAACCAGCCATCTTCACTATAGTCACGCCGAGATAGTTGCCTGATAGCTCTTCAGGTAATGGAAAGAGTACCACTTGCTCTGAGCCAGGCATCATGGAAATGGGGCGTGGATCCAGTTTAATTTCTGTACCGGTGTCCGTATTTGTCAATTCAAATTCTACGGTGGCATCATTAACCACATTTCCATCATTGAAAATCGTCACAGCTGCTTTTCGGCTTTCTGTATCCGTGTCCGTCACTTCTTCCATATTGGTAATTTCCAAACTTTTGACCGAATTGGACGGTGGCGTATGATAGATGTGCAACCCAAATTCAAACAGCGTAATAATGCCGATTCCGCCTTGCACCGCAGCCTCATCCGCTTGCGTAGCCAGCTGGGTAAAAAACATCATGCAATTGGTGACCTGATCGTCAGCGACGGTCTCCGGAATCTTCATAGTCACCACAATTTCTTTGGTGGAGTTGGCCGGAATTGTCACCGTATTTTCTAAGGTAGATACCCAGGATGCATTGGATTTTTCGAGCGTACCCGATTCATAATACACTTTGTCTCCGTGAATATTTCGCTCCCAATCTTTGTAATTGATGCTCAGTGTATAATCAGCATCTGAACTGTTGTTTAATATCACCGTCTCTGTAACAGTTTCACCCGGATTTCCCGAGAAGAAAAGTCGGGTTGGAGACATGGACACGCCTTGCGCAGCCCCGGAGGAGTTCGTGAAGATTGTGAAAACAAATACTAAGAAACAGAATCGCATAACACGAATGATTTTAAAGTGAAAGATTCCCAAAGTTAAGGCAGATTTATAACTTTAGGAATCTTTGGGGTTTAGCTGTTTCAAATTGGGGGGATAACTGCCCGTTTCCGATTGGGGTTTAGTAATGGGGGTCAATCGATGGTTTAGCACGGGAGTTTTTTTCTGGGAAACGGTTCTGTGCTTATAGTGCAGTTGCGGTATAAGTTACTTTTTGGGTATAGGTTCCGGCGGGTTTTCCCAGAATATCTGAGGAAGAAGATTTCGCCTGTGGAATCACATATTCCAGATCCAATACCAAGGAGCTTCCCAGATCTGCTCCCGAGATCAGTTTCTGATCCGAGGTAGACAAAACCACATTGGACGGTGTGCCGGTCATGGTCGTTGTTCCACCGGTCACTGGTTTGATCGTCAATACATCCACCGGGATGAAGTCTCTACCTTTTTCGAAGTTCGCACCGTTGGCTTTGACATTGACATCAAAACTCTTGGTGGAGGTGACGATCAAGCTCTTGGGGACTTTCTTTGTCTGCGTTGAGTTGTAGTCTGCTGCCGTGTTGTAGTTAAACTCCACCGTGCTTCCGTCAGCCACACTCCCTGGATCTATAGAGATGACATCAGACAGGTTGATGTTGACCTGGGTAGTAGCTGAAGTTATTTGTGCTGTTGCATTTTGTGCGACGGCCTGGTTGGTAGTGAATGCAATCGCTGCAAGCGCTAATACGGAAAGAAGGATCAATTTTTTCATAATTCTTAAGTTGTGGGTTGTGGGTTAAATTTATTTTTGATTGTCTTTGTCTTCGTTTGACAATACAAATATAGATGCACCCCAAAGGTTGACGTGTAGTCAAAATTGTAAGTTCTTGTAGTAAGAATTTTACAAGGAGGCTGCGATTATGGGTATTGGGACGCTAGCGCTTTGGAAGTTGGGTCGCTGCGCCTTAGCAGTTGGTGTCACACTTGCCGGAAGTGATTTGGAGGGGGAGTGTCTGGCACCTAATATATAAAAGACCGATTCGCTTTTGGGATTTGGGGCCCCTCCCTACTTCGTGACGGGAGGTAAACTGCGCTGTTGGGGTGCAGGGATTTCAGACCTTGGATTAATAAGAGAGCGTCGGGGTTCAATTACATCATGGCGGATCGTTCGAGCAGGCACGCTATCGTGCTGTAGCTGTATAGGTGACGGTCTGCGTATACGTACCCGATGGTTTCCCCATCATATCCACAGAGGAAGAGCGACTTTGAGGAATCTCATAATCCAATTCGAGCACCAGGGCACCGCCTACATCAGCACCAGAAACCAACTTTTGATCCGCAGCGGACAACACGACATTGGACGGGGTACCATTCATGGGATTGGGACCGCCGGTCACGGGTTTTATCGTTAATACATTGACGGGTATGAAGTCATTTCCTTTTTCAAAGTTGGCTCCATTAGCCTTCACATCAATATCAAAAGATTTGCTTGAGGTAACGATGAGACTGGTGGGCACACTGGCCGTTTTAGTGGAATTATAATCTTCAGCGGTCAGATAATTAAATTCTACAACGCCACCGATGGCTGCGCTGCCTTTATCTATGGAGATTACATCCGAAAGGTTGATCTTCACACTAGTCGTTGCGGAATGATTCTGGGCCGTTCCGCAAAGGTATGCAGAGACGATCATCCCCAGCGTTAATACGGTGATGAAGATAGCCTTTTTCATGATTTTTAATTAAATGGCCCACAATCTAAGCAATATCCTCCAAAATTTATACCATACCATTGGTAAATATTTTATTGGCCATTTTAAAAAACAATATCCGGTCCATCCCTCTTAACTCACTGATTCTGAAATCATCGCCCCAACGTGAAGAAAATCCGATAAACGCATCCGATCTAGACGCTTCGCTTTGGGCGTTGGAACGCTAGCGCTTTGGTATTTGGGACGCTAGCGCTTTAGCATTTGGGACGCTGCGCTTTGGGAGTTGGTGTCTGACACTTGCCGGGAGGTTTTGTGGGTGGGTAGGGTCTGGCACCTATGTAATGGTATCAGGTTTGGATGGGACAGAAATAAGTATTCTTGAACGATGATTAAATAACACCGGTTCCTTTTGGGCAAACTACTTATAAAATAGTTACATCTGAAAATCACAGTTTGGCCATAAAAAAATTCCTGCAGAACTACCGAACTGCAGGAATCTTTAAATTTTTATTCTTTTGTCTGTGGATTTCGCCGATTTTTCAGATTTTCATTCCTTCGATGTGTTTTACAACGCCGTAGCAGTGTAAGTCACCTTTTGGGTATAGGTTCCGGCGGGTTTTCCCAGTATATCTGAGGAAGAGGATTTCGCCTGTGGAATCACATACTCCAGTTCCAGAACAAGTGAACTTCCAAGGGCAGCTCCTGAAATCAGTTTTTGCTTGGCAGGTGACAAAACCACATCAGAAGGTGTTCCGGTCATAGTCGTTGTTCCGCCACTCACCGGTTTGATGGTCAACACATCCACAGGAATATGATCACCTCCTTTTTTGAAGTGCGCATTCTTAGCTTTTACCACGATGTCAAAATTCTTTGTGGACGTCACGATCAAACTATTGGGAACGTTGACTTTTTTAGTAGAGTTATAATCCGCTGCAGTGTTGTAGTTGAACTCCACTGTGCTTCCATCCGCCACGCTGCCTCTGTCAATGGAGATGACATCAGACAGGTTGATGTTTACCTGGGTGGTGGCTGAAGTTCTTTGAGCCGATGCGTTTTGCGCGACGGCCTGGTTGGTAGTGAATGCAATCGCTGCAAGCGCTAATACGGAAAGGAGGATCCATTTTTTCATAATTCTTAAGTTGTGGGTTGTGGGTTAAATTTATTTTTGAATGTCTTTGTCTTCGTTTGACAATACAAATATAGGGACAGCCCGAAGGCTGACTTGTAGTCAAATTTGTAAGTTCTTGTAGTAAGAATTTGACAGGGTACTACGCTTTTGGGCGTTGGGACGCTAGCGCTTTGGTAGTTGGTGTCAGATACTTGCCGGGAAGTTTTGTGAGTGGGTAGTGTCTGGCACCTTATGTAATGGTATCAGGTTTGGATGGGACAGAAAACAAGTATTCTTGAACGATGATCAAATAACATCGGTTCTCTTTGGGCAAACTACTTGTAAAAAAGTTACATCTGAAAATCACAGTTTGGCCATAAAAAAATTCCTGCAGAACTACCGAACTGCAGGAATCTTTAAATTTTTATTATATCGTCTGCGGATTTCGCCGATTTTCAGATTTTCATTCCTTGGATGTGTTTTACAACGCTGTAGCGGTGTAAGTCACCTTTTGGGTATAGGTTCCGGCGGGTTTTCCCAGTATATCTGAGGAAGAAGATTTAGCCTGTGGAATCACATATTCCAGATCCAATACCAAGGAGCTTCCCAGATCTGCTCCCGAGATCAGTTTCTGATCCGAGGTGGACAAGACTACATTGGACGGTGTACCGGTCATGGTCGTTGTTCCACCGGTCACTGGCTTGATCGTCAATACATCCACCGGGATGAAGTCGCTACCTTTTTCGAAGTTCGCACCGTTGGCTTTGACATTGACATCAAAACTTTTTGTGGAGGTGACGATCAAGCTCTTGGGGACTTTCTTTGTCTGCGTTGAGTTGTAGTCTGCTGCCGTGTTGTAGTTAAACTCCACTGTGCTTCCGTCAGCCACACTCCCCGGATCTATAGAGATAACATCAGACAGGTTGATGTTTACCTGGGTGGTAGCTGAAGTTCTTTGTGCTGTTGCATTTTGTGCGGTGGCCTGGTTGGTAGTGAATACAATCGCTGCAAAAGCCAGGGCGGTGATAATGATTGATTTTTTCATAATTCTTAAGTTGTGGGTTGTGGGTTAAATTTATTTTTGATTGTCTTTGTCTTCGTTTGACAATACAAATATAGGGGCAGCCCGGAGGATGACTTGTAGTCAAAATTGTAAGTTCTTGTAGTAAGAATTTGACAGGGCGCTACGCTTTTGGGCGTTGGGACGCTAGCGCTATGGTAGTTGGTGTCAGACAGCTTGCCGGGAAATTTTGTGGGTGGGTAGTGTCGGGCACCTTATATAAAAGGACGCTGCGCCGTTAGGTGTTAGGGTGCTCCGCTTTGGATATTTTGACTGTACATGCGATCTTCATCAACCATTCACCATTACATATTCACCGTCACCCCTTCAGGGCTCAATCTTCCCCCGACACCATTACCGATGGGCTGTGCCCATCGCTGATATACCAACGCCCTTGCAGGGCTTAAGTGGAACGCAGTCTGCTTTTTTACAAAAGGAGGTAAGTGTATGAGTCCCTGGGCCTCCCTGCTCCCCCTGGTGTTAGACACTTGCGGAGTGGTTTTGGTGGGAGGGGTAGTGTCTGGCACCTAATATAGTGGGACGCTGCGTTTTGGGAGTTGGGACGCTGCGCTTTTGGGCGTTGGGGAGCTTTGCCTCCCGCCTTTGTCACGGGAGGTAAACTGTGGGTCGCTATGCTTTGGAAGAGAGCCTTCGGCTCGACCGAATGTGGTAGCCACCGGTTTCAACCGGTGGATAGATAAATCAAAATAATTGGAGAGCTGTAGGCTCGGAACATATTGATACGGACAAATTAGAACCTCAACAAGATCGGGATTGAAACAAGAAATAGGAGGTGTGGGATAAAAAAAATTCCCAAAGTTTGTGATCTTCTCAACTTTGGGAATCTTTATGGTTTAAGCCGTTTCGAGCTTGGGGTTAGCCATTTCCCAGGGGTCTTAGCATCGGGGGTGTCTCAAGTTTTAGCACGGGAGTGAAAAAGGGTTTAGTTGTTTCATTTTTACAGCTCCGACGCGATACAGACCTCTTTTCGTGACTACATTCCGATTGAAATCTAATTGTTTGGCTATTCCAAATGTAGATCGACATCAACTGTCATTTTGTAGTAAAACTTGTAAACCTTTGTAGTAAAAATACGACACGCCGTTCTGAGGGGCAGATCCAATTATTTTTTAAAAAAATTCCCAAAAATATTTGGTTGCGTAAAATGTTTTATAGCTTTGGCACCGAAGTTCAAATACTGATTGAACCAAATTTATTTATAAAGAAGCGGCGAGAGACTGGCTCTGTGACCCGCTGGCAACCACAACTGAAAGGTGCCAATTCCTGTCTTCCATTAGAAGAGCATATAAAACACTTGAAATGCAACACTCGACCTTTTTTCCGACACTTGTGAAAGCGATCACTGCATCGTCCCGTATTGACACGCACCACCACAGCGACACCATGTCAATGTATATGTGTCCTTGTTGTTGCTGCTAGCACCACGACCCTCATCCACCCGTCCTTTTTGAGACTTCAGCCCGCTGTACAGCGAGGTGGGATTTTCATGCCCATTTCTGATCATTTCTGAAAAACGACGCCAGCCACCGCGCCCACAACGGCGTCGGTCGCCAATGAACAACTATTCTTTTTTATTAACCTATATAACTCATTTATTATGTCTTATGCCACCTTAAAACAGACCTTGGATCAGGTCATTAACCATTTTGAACGGAAGCCCGAAAAGGCCCTTTTCACCTACGAGGCCCGGACCGAATATGGTGACGGACTCAGTGTCATCGCGAAAGCCCAGCAATTTGCCTTTAAGATCGATGAACCCCGCAACATCGGCGGGAAAGATCAGGCGCCCAAACCAACAGAATACGCATTGGCCGCGCTGGGCGCCTGTCATTCGATCGTCTACAAAGCACTGGCCTTGAAAGAAGGCATAGAAGTGGACGAGGTCAAGGTAGATCTCAAAGCCGTATCGGACAGCCTCGGATTTTTTGGGATCGACCCGGACGTTCGACCCGGATTCCAGAAGATAGAACTGGAAACCGAAGTTACTTCGGGAGCACCCGTGGAAAAACTGGAAGAAATTTTTCAGCAGGTCGAAAAGCTCTGTCCCGTGAACGACATCATCGCCAATCCGGTACCGATCACCCAAAAGGTAGCGGTTCAAAACTCCAAAGGAGAAATCATTCGCATTTAATATTCATCAATTAAAACACATTAACCATGTCACAAACAAATTACAAAGCGTACGCCGCAGCGAAAACATTTATTGAAACCCACCCGGAACAGGCCCAAAAAACGGTCCATGCGCAAACCGAAATCGGAGACCGCTACAATGTACAAGCGAGAGTCCGCGATTTTGAATTCACGCTGGATGAAGAAAAGCCCATCGGGAGTTACGATTCCGGTCCCAACCCCCTGGAATATATACTGGCTTCATTGGGTGCCTGCCAGACCGTCGTCTATAAGATCCTGGCCGCCCAAAAAGGGATCGAATTGAGAAATGTCAAAATCACACTCAAAGGGATCATCGATATACGTGGATTTTTGGCGTTGGGAGATCAGGTAAAACCCGGCTTTCAGCAGCTGGAATATGAAACCGTGCTCTTCTCGGACGAAGATCCGGAAATCCTGCAGCAGCTGGTTCGCGACGTCGAAGCACAGTGCCCCATCCAGGACACCTTGGCGCATTCGGTCGATGTCCAAGCCCGGCTCAAGACACCCGTTTTTCAATAACCTCTAAGCACCGACAAATATGACAGAAGTAGGCGTATGGCTGATCGGATTTGCATTGATTTATACATTCATCTTAATTGGGGTCGGAACCATTTCCAGGAAACGAGCCCATAAAACCGGCTATTTTGTGGGCGGCCGGACCTTCAACAAATGGATGGTTGCTTTTTGCATTACGGGATTATTTTCGGGCTCCACCTTTATATCGGTGCTGGAGTTGTCGTATCTGACCGGGATTTCAGCGGTGTGGTACGGCGTGGCCGAAACCATTCAGGTACTGATCATTGCGTATCTGATCATCGGGCCCTTTCGTAAGAAGCTGGTGGTGACGGTATCCGGGATGATTGGTGAAAAGTACGGGCGAAAAGCGCTGGGCATCGGCGGGGCCATCACGGCCTTTGCCTTTCCCATGTGGTCGGTCGCAACCTCTATCGGATTTGCTTCGGCCATTCATGTGTTCACCGGGATATCACTGACGGCTTCGATCGCATTTACGGCTTTTCTGTTGTATTTTTATTTGCGGGCCGGCGGGATGTGGTCGATCGCTACCACCCAGACACTGAACTTTTTTGTCTTTATCCTGATGTTTGGCGTGGGGATATATGCCGTACTCCTAAATCCCGGACTGGACGGATTGACGGCGTTTGCTGTGGAAAAACCAGCGATGTTCTCGTTAAACGCCGTGGGGAACCAGGTGATCGTGGCGTGGATGGGCACCTTTCTGGTCAATGTGATCCTGGCTCAGGCCGCCTTTCAAATGGCGCTGTCCTGTAAGACTCCGGAAGAAGGTCAAAAGGGTTTGAAATTGGCGGCGTTGTTTGGCGTACCGTTTATTTTACTGGCGATTGTGTTCGGGGTAGCGGCCGCCATCGTAGTGCCGGGGTATTCGCAGGGGTTGGTGGCTTTGCCCCATTACCTCACCGAAGTATTGCCGGCACCGCTGGTCGGCCTGTTTTTTCTGGGCGTCTGGGCGTGTGCCCTGAGTTGGGGTGCGCCTTGTCAGTTCTCCGGAGCCACCAGTCTGGGTAAAGATGTGGGGGCAGCTCTGAATCCAAAAGCCACCGAAGCCCAGTTGGTCAGTTACACCAAAAAGGCGTTGTTGCTGCTGACTTTTCTGATGATCGCTTTCGGGGTTTTGCGAACAGAACAATCGGCGTGGTGGAATATCCTGGCCTGGACGCTCCGCAATTCGAGCACATTTGCTCCGGTCGTGGCGGTGCTCTTTTGGAAACCAGCCACCCGAACCTCCGTGGTTTATTCGATGGTGGTTGGTTTTTCTGCCGGGCTGGGCTGGTATGCGCTCAGCGGATGGTCCGTTTCGGAGTTTCATCTGAACATTCATCCGGTGTGGGTAGGCATGTCGGCCAATTTGATGACGATCATGGCGATAACGTTCATTCAGAAAGGGAATCAAATGATCGCAGTGCCCCGCGCTGTACTAACCAGGTCAGGCTATGGAATATTGGCGGGTTTCCTGACCCTACTCATGCTGTTAGCAATCCGGTTTCAGGAGATTTATGTGAATGGCTTGCTCGGGTTATCGTTGTTCCTGTTACTGGTCACGGTATGGATCGGAGTCATGAAAGTGTTCCCCGAGATCAGAAGTCTGGCAGAAGCCCTTTTTCGGACAGATCCGCTGGAAGTGGAGTATGCGATAGAATCCGGGATAAAGGAATAATAAATGTTAATTTTTGTAAAATTCTCTAAACGAATTAGCGACGTGTTAGTGGAAACATTGGTTAATAAGATAGCCCGGAGATACGTATCGATTAATCCTTTATCAATGATTCACCGTATACCCGGGATTCCTCATGAATCTCATTACAGTAATGGGCCGTACTTCGATCATTGTGGCGATTCGTCACCGTGGACCAAAATGAATCGACCTGGCGACGTATTAATGAAACTGATTGAATCATGAAACATTCTAGCTGTAATTTGCGGTTCCCTTTTATCGCCATATTTTTTTATTAAAATTCCGTATATTAAGGAATTGGATACGAAGTAATCCAAGTAGAATGGACGAAGCTATTTTATGCACTTACGAGGCATGACTGAGCGGTTCCTATGGGTCAAATGCAACGGTAGTAGAAGTGAAGAAATCGCGTGCAGCTAATTGGAAGCAGGACATAGCGATCGTTGCAGCGGCGCTTTTTCAAGCATAGTTTAGCCTAAGCGCGAATCCATACGGAATGAATTGGTCGTATCAGTTTTGATGCCCATAAAACGAAGATGGAGAGGTCAGCGGAATAATTTCTAAATGATGGAAAATGAAAGCATTTCTAATTTCAATCTTTGTTCTTCTTTTAAGCAGTGGTACTGGATCTTCCCAGCAACCTCATCCCCGAAGCCAGTACCGAATCGCCATTAGAACAACCAACGGGGAAGCTGAATTTTACGACCGCCAGACCGGCGAAACCTTTTTACCCCGCGGCTTCAATTACATACAACTGGTTTTATCTCCCAATGGGCCGTATGGGGAGTCGGCGTTATTCTTGGATGACTCCCACAATCTTATTGATGTAGACAGCGATTTTCAACGGATAAGTGCGCTGGGGTACAATGCTGTAAGAGTTTTCATCGATCTGTGCCGCGATGCCCGGTGCATAGCTGATGAAGACGGCCTGGTGGAATCATACATGGATCATATGGTCGAATTACTGGAACGAGCCCGTCAATACGGTCTGCAAGTGATGCTCACCGCCAACTGGCTGCCAGACCTGGGAGATTACTCAGGTCCCGCTCATGAAATCTGTCACAGCACCGGCGACTTTGAAGGGGGAAACTGCCTGTTGCTTTCGCCCAAAGGGGTGGAGTCGTATGTAAAATTCTTCACGGATTTCATTAGAGAACTACAAAAACGAGACGCTCCTTTTTCCAATATCTGGGCCTACGAACTGCGTAACGAGTTTTTTGTGGAGAACAACATTCCGCCTTATACGCTTAAACGCTCTATAACCGCAGCTAATGGCAGGACCTACAACATGAATACCGCGGCTGACAAGAAAAAACTGGCAAGGGAAGGGTTGAAATACTGGGCGAACACCACAACCCGGGCAATAAAGGAACTGGATCCGGAAGCACTCGTTTGCTGTGGATTCTTTACCCCCTCCAACCCCATCGATCTGCGACCGGGCGATTACCGGATCGTGCCTTTTAAATCATTGCTGGAGAATTCGGAACTTGATTTTTTTGATGTGCACATGTATCCCGGTTTTGAATCCATGGCCGACCACCTCACCAATTATGGAATTGAAAATTATAGGGAAAAGCCGGTGGTGCTTGGAGAATATGGTTCGTTTCTTCCGCTGGCTTCATCGGAGTATCCAGCAGCTCAACTATCTGATGCCTGGCAATCAGCAGCCTGTCAGTCAGGCATCGATGGCTTCCTGTACTGGACCTGGGAACGGCACCGGGTACCGGTTAGCCAGCCCGATGATCCCTGGGGTGGCAACGACGCGGGCGCTTTTATAGCAAAAGTCCTGTCCCCCGCTTACAAAACCAATCCCTGCCAGGTCGTGTTACCAGAAACCAATGTGGCAAAAGGAAAACCGGCCAAAGCTTCCATGGTATGGAAGGAGGAATTCAAAGCGGCCAATGTGGTGGATGGAAAACCAGTGACTACCCCCTGGATATCAGGAGGTGATCCACCGCAATGGGTGGAGGTTGATCTTGGAAAAAAATATGATCTGGAATCCATAGTTCTTTACGTAGAGACGGGCTCCAACGATCCGCATTACTACGAACATGAAATCCTGGTAAGCGCTGAAAGTACCGGTAATGATTATCAGAAAATCCACCATTTTAAAGGTAAGCGTGTTAATTTTGAAGCGCTGACCTACCAGCCGGATGGTGGCATTAAAAATGTCCAACGGATCCGGGTCCGTATTCCCGCCGCCCCCGGATGGGCGGCCCTGCACGAACTACAGGCTTTTATTCCGGAACAAAGGGCGACATTCGATGTACCACCGCCGCCCATCCTCACCTTTCCTCGTCCGGGACTAGATAAGGTGGACAACAGCCAGAACATCAGGCTTCGGTGGGACAATGCGATAGAGACCACCAACTCACAGATCCAGATAGCACGGGACCGGGCATTTTCAGCTATTGTAATCGATGAGCGATTGCACAAAAAGTCGTTTATACTGGATGATGACTTATTCGATAATCCACTTTATTGGCGGGTAAGACAACGGAACAATGATGGATATGGTATGTGGTCGGTCACAGGCATAATCACCAATGTGCTAACGAATGCACAGGAGGCTATTTTGGATAATGAGATCGTCCTTTATCCCAATCCAGCCAATGATTTTTTCCATATTAAATGGTTGAATAAAAATAACGGAAGATCTTCGTGGGAAGTACATATTTATACTTTGGAAGGAATGGAAGTGAGTCATCATCCTGACCAGGTATATGATCAGGATCCTCGAATCTCAATTACCCATTTACAACCGGGCATATATATAGTGAGAATAAAAAGAGGAAATAAAACGAATTTTGCAAGAGTGGTGAAACAGTAATAATTCATATGATCAGGCATCTACCGGATTGAAACCCGATGCCCGATGGCCTTAAAAATAAAAGAATCCAGGGGAGGATCGATCTCAATTTTCAGATCTAAGAAGAAATCTGGATTTCTTTGATTTGCAGGAATATTTCGATTTGATATCTTCGAAAATCAACTGGAAGGTGTTTGAAGACAGTTTTGGAAGTAAAGGGACTTTACAGATTCGCTTCAGTCAGCTTGGTGAGTTGCGGAATGGGATCAGACACAGCCGGGGTGCGACGGATATTGCCATCAAAGATGGCGAAGCAGCTATTTCCTGGTTTAGTTCTGTGCTTAAACCGGTTCAGGCTGTATTGGAACCTCTAGATTAATATGGTAAATTAAATGTTTTTCGATATTCCTGATAAAAATCCACGTGAATGAAACACCTTGCAAGAAGATTTAATAAGCTCCGTTATTGAGGAAGTTTACCCAGCCATCTTTAGCCGCAAAAATATCAGAGAGCTCCCTTTGGGAAAGTTGCAAGCAGCTGTGCGGTAGCAGAGATCACCTTATCCACCTTTCACCCATAGGGTCGCAGAAAGAACTGAAGAGAGTTTTGTCATACTGTATGGTATGACAGAGCATAGGTTGGTGGAAGGAACTTGCCGGGGAGGCGGAACGATGGCGTAGTGCCTTACACCTTTGCCAAATTCTTTGGAATCTTGTTAACTGTGATATTGGTGAAGGTGTCAGAAAATATCCTTACGCAACAGCCAGACCGCCAAATGTCAGAAACCCGAAAAGGCTTCGCAATCCGCTCCAGCACTCTACCAGCCCGCTGACTTACGAATCCGACTCAATGTGTGAACCAAATCTGCACATGACCTTCTTACCTTTACATCGTTCATTCTGCTTATCCCAACGGAGATGAATACATCACACCTCCTGGCAGGTCCCAAAAGAAACACCGACAAACGGTGTGACCATCCTCGCCCACCGTCATTTCGCAATCTTGCCATTCAACAACGCCTCTCTGCGGAATGACTTTTTTTGGTCGAATAGGATCTGCTCGCATCAAAATGATTAATTTCCATTTTAACCTCAAAATCTGTATCTATGATAACCTTTTTAGTTTCTATGAATTTCATACAAGTACGAAATGCCCCTGAATAAGAACCAACAAATCCGAGCGCAGATCCTGGATGGTTGCCTGTCCAATGTGATCAAGTGGTATTCGATAGATGATTTACTTCATCATGTCAATAATTACCTCGTACAAGAAGTGGGCGGGGAACCCATTTCCCGACGCACGCTGTATACCGATCTGGAACGATTGCAGGACCCGGACCTGTATGGTGCCGACCTCGAGAAGAAAACCATCGACAGGAAAGTCTACTACCGGTACCGTGAAAAAGGGTTTTCGATCAAAAACAGTCCCATGACACCCCAGCAACTGACCGAGCTGCAGCACATCTTACTGTCCCTGGAACGCGTGTCCAACTTCCCCTTCGGTGCCTGGCTGGACGCATTGCGCGAAAACGAACACCTGCCCTTCATCGACCCATCCAATGAAAAAGCCCTGATCGGCATCGAGCACAACCCCGACCTGACCGGCATGGATGAGTTTTTCGTGGGTGCCTTCCAAGCCGTGGTGAATAAACAAGTTCTGTCGATTGACTACCGCGACTTCGCCGGCGCCCATTATTCATACATCTTTCATCCCTATTACCTCAAGCAGTATAACCAGCGCTGGTTTCTCATCGGCCGCCAGGAAGCGGAACCCGACACCATCTGGAATCTGGCCATCGATCGCATTCAAAACCTGACTCCGGTTCAACATTATTTCTTTCCGTCCCGGATTGACTTTGATGATTATTTCTACGACATTATCGGGGTGACCCATCAGGCTGACAGCCAGCTGGAAAAGATTCTGTTGCGATTTTCAGACGAGACGCTTCCCTACGTAATCACCAAACCCCTGCACCCCAGTCAGAAAACACGGAAAAACGGAGCAGAAACCTTGATTCAGATTACCATCAAGCCCAATTATGAATTCTACAGCGTCATCCGGAGTTTTGGTAAAAATGTCGAGATCCTGGAACCAGACTCCGTCCGGCAAACTTTTGTCCAAGAAATAAAAGAAGCGCTGGACTTATATGCAAGACCGTGAAAATGGAGTGTGTGAATTATAGAAGAGTCACATTTTGTGGGTAGAACCAAACAGACTTGTTAAACGACCACCCACTTCGATGAAACCACGCACCATCTCCGGAAATTATTATTACCCTAACATCATTTCGCACAGTAGCCTTCAGGCTGTGTGAAAAAGGCGGAATTATTGATTTTGTATGAGTCTCCAAACACTGTCAGGTTTTTATTGCACAGATTTCATGTGTTTTATATATTACACAAGTTACTATATAATTAATAAATCCAAAACGCTGTCAGGTTTCCACACACGCTGTCTTGCAGTGAATTATATCACAATATGTAAGACTGAATGCACATAAAATGAGGGATTCAGTGCAAATAGTTCAATAGAAATGGCTAAATTAAGACCATCGTAAGGATAGAGTGGATTTTGCAAAATTAATTTGAATGGGTGAATTCACTCCAGAAAGTCATATTTTAAAATGATTAGCTCCGGTGCTTGCGCCACCGCTACAGCTTTAGCGCACGCGGTCAGCCCGGGGCATCTATCATGAAGCACATATTGGCTTTAGCCGTTAAAATGCAAATCATTTAGGGCTGAAAGCCCAATATATTTTTGCATTATCACCCCCGGCCTAAAGGCACGGGGCTACTAAAACAATAAACTGACTTTCCGGAGTAAGCTCATGAGTAAGTATTCAACAGGCGATAGCGATTTTCGACCTATTCCCGATAAGCCAGAATAATCAATAATGTCAGAAAAAATATTAATTCTATGGATGCTCCATTGAAATATGATGAAAAACTGGTCAGAAAACCGGCTTTTCTGATGCTTTTCCTTGGCGCAATTCCTGTATATCTAGTAGTTTCATACGCGAACTACAGCCATGAGAACTTAACCATAGTACAAATGGCATTTGGATATATGTGGTTGTGGTGTGCTGGGGTGGTGATGTATTGGCATTATAAAAAAGTGGTAACAAGACCTGTATTTTATATTTTCACCCTTACTTTCGGTGCTTTGTTCATCGTATTCCTTCCCTACTTTTTTAGTGATGCCTTTACGGATTTGTTTTGGAAGTGAGTTAATTCGGCTGTATAAAGTAAAAACGGAATGAGAATGTAACATTGCAGCGGCTTCGCAATCCTCTACAGCACGCTAACAGCCCGCAGACTTACGAATCCGAGCTTCCCCTGAGATTTGCAAGCCTATGAATTTCGTGGAAGCGATAGCTAGCACGAAAGAACGGATTGTAAAGCCCGTATTTCGAAGACTCGGGGACTATAACCAAATATCATTTGATCTTCCATATTTATCGTGTCAGTAATGGAAATTTTCTAAAAGCCATTCCTTAAAGCTGTAAGATTCATTTTCCAGACACCATGGCAAGGCTTCGCAATCCTCTGCAGCACTCTAACAGCGCGCAGGCTTACGAATCCGAACTAACCCTGGGATTTGAATTTCGTGGAAGCGATAGCTAGCACGAAAAGAATGGATTGTAAAGCCCGGATTGCTAAGACTCGGGGACTATGACCAAATATCATTTGATCTTCCATATTTACCGGGTCAGTATTGGAAATTTTCTAAAAGCCATTCCTTACAGCTGTAAGATTCGTTTTCCTGACGCCATGGCAAGGCTTCGCAATCCTCTGCAGCACGCTAACAGCCCGCAGGCTTACGAATCCGAACTAACCCTGGGATTTGCAAGCCTATGAATTTCGTGGAAGCGATAGCTAGCACGAAAGAACGGATTGTAAAGCCCGGATTGCGAAGACTCGGGGACTATATCCAAATATTATTTGATCTTCCATATTTATCGTATAAGTAATGGAAATTTTCTAAAAGCCATTCCTTACAGCTGTAAGATTCGTTTTCCTGACACCATGACAAGGCTTCGCAATCCTCTGCAGCACGCTAACAGCCCGCAGGCTTACGAATCCGACCTTCTCTTGGGATTTGCAAGCCTATGAATTTCGTGGAAGCGATAGCTAGTGTACGGAATCATAAGTAATGCATGCTATTGAAGAGATTATTTTTTGACAGATCGAAGAATCTAAACCGCGCATAGCCATAGCTCTGGAAGGATTTAGATGATGAAGATATGTCAGTAAAAGAAGCCTTCAATAGTGTACAGTATTTGTGAGTTCGTGCACTAACATGAAAGAACGGATTGTAAAGCCCGTATTGCGAAGGCTCGGGGACTATGGCAAGGGTGGTACCTTACCCCTTAGAGTTGGTGGGCGGGGGTACTCAGGTGTAAGCCACTATCCGTCCGCACCTACTCTGGCTGCAAGTGTCTTCCATGGCCTGGTGGAGGGCACCTTCGAGCGTGCCTTACACCTTAGAGTGGGTGGGTCTTTTATCCAGGTGTAAGCCACTACCCAACGCTCATCCTGTTCCGACAAGTGTCTTCCACCATCCACCATCAACAATCAACAATTAACAATTAACAATCACCTCCACTCCTTCTTCCCGGGACGAACCGCTGCAGCCCATCTTTATTTCTTAGCCCGTCTTTTCCGCTTTTTCTTCTTCTTTTTCCGCTTTTTGGATGTTTCCTGCTTCGGATGCACCAAGGTCAGTTCCTCGATCAAATGTTGGGCGCCGGCGTACTTATCCATAATAAACAGCACATACCGGATGTCCACCATAATGTTCCGGGACAAAGCGGGATCATAATAGTAATCACTCATGGTGCCTTCCCACACCCGGTCAAAATTAATCCCGATCAGGTTGCCATGGGCATCCAAGGCGGGACTCCCGCTGTTGCCACCCGTGGTGTGGTTGGTCCCGATGAAATTCACCGCGATCTTCCCGTCCTCGGCATACGGCCCGTAATCTTTCTTCTCGTACAACTCGATCAATTTCTCCGGTACATCAAATTCATAATCACCCGGGACGTATTTTTCCATGACGCCTTCCAGGTGGGTCACCGGTTCATAATACACGGCATCGGCCGGGGAGTAGCCTTTCACCTGGCCGTAAGTGACACGCAAGGTGCCGTTCGCATTGGGGAATAAGCGCGAATCCGAAGGACTGAGCTCCAGCAAAGCACGCATGTAATCCCGCTCCAGACCGCTGATCTTAAGCTGGAGCTGATCATAGGTGGGGGCAACTTTATCAAAATACGCATCGGCCAGATCGCTGGTGATTTGAAACCCGGGATCAGCGTTAAGTTTTTTTGCGACCGCATCCCCATCACCGCTCAGAATCTGCGCCAACGATTCATAATCGACAAAAGCCGAATGGTTGTACACCTCTTTTGTCCATTGTGCCGCATCGATGTTTTTCATGGATGCCGGTAAAAAACGATCGGGAACCTCGCGGCTGTATAACTCAATCAATGCTTCAAACACCTCGCGATCCAGGGTGCTGTTGTAGTTTTTGAACTGAGACTGAAAACTCTTCAGGAGGTTGTCCCTCCGATCCGAAAATGCCTGCGCGCCCCGGTATTCATAGACCTGCATCAACTGATAGACCTGAAAGGCCGTTCGCAGCAATTCGCCATTCCGAAGCACTGTTTCGAGAAAATACTCCCGCGCCAACGCATACGGCTCGATCTCGGTGTAATACTGTTCCATTAGCGGAAGCAAATCCCCGTACTCTTCTTGTTTTCCAGTCCGGTTGATCTCGGCGGTCAGTGCCTGCTCCTGTGCTCTTTTCACACCGGCGGCATCGGACTTCGTCAATCCCAGAGTTTCACCCCGCCATTTTTTCCAGTAGTTGGCGATGCGGGCAAATTTGGAGGCGTATTGAATCTTGATCTCCGGATCGGCGCGCATGTATTCATCGACGATGGCCAAAGCCGCATCACGTATGGCAATCCGGGCCGGATTGAGGGTCTCCACCAATTGGTCGATGGCAATCGACGGCAGGTATTCGTCGGTGGTCCCCGGAAACCCAAATACCAGGGTGAAGTCATCTTCAGCGACTCCGTCCAACGATATCGGCAGGAAATGGCGCGGCGTATACGGCACATTGTCCTCGGAATATTCCGCCGGCCGGTTGTTCTTGTCCGCATAGATCCGGAACAACGCAAAATCGCCCGTGTGCCGCGGCCATACCCAGTTGTCGGTATCACTGCCAAACTTCCCAATGGAGGAGGGGGGTGCGCCGACCAGCCGGATGTCCTTGAAGGTTTCCACGACAAAAAGCATGTATTGATTCCCCTCGTAAAAAGCCCGGACCCGGTTTTCCTGATAAGATTCCTTGGGCGAGTCCCGCACTACTGTGGCGGTGTTCGCTTCGATCAATTGTTTCTTTGCGGCTTCATCCATCGAGGGGGTAACCCCTTCCAAAATCTGATCGGTCACGTCTTCGATGCGGATAATAAATGTCGCCGTAATTCCGGGATTGGGCAATTCCTCAGCCAGGCTGCCCGCCCAAAACCCGTGTTCCAGATAGTCATTTTCCAGGGTCGAATGGCTCTGAATCAAGGAATAACCACAGTGATGATTGGTTAGCAGGAGTCCCTGGCCAGAGATCATCTCCGAGGTACATCCGCCGTTGAAGTGAACGATCGCGTCTTTCAGACTGGATTGGTTGACGCTATATATATCCTCGACCGACATTTTCATGCCGAGGCTTTTCATTTCATCTTCATTCATCCCTTCCAGCAGCGACGGCACCCACATGCCCCCTTGTTGTCCGAAGAGTGAAAACGATAAAAAGAGAAAACAAAGTTGAAGTAATCGTGTCATGAATCTATGTTTATTTTCTAAATGGATGTTGAACCAGACTTATTCTTAAATTGGTCTTACCAAAAAACCCCTAAATTACAGCAAATTTTGATAATAGACCTGATCTGCCCAAATGGAGCAAAAGCATCCGCGCTAGTGCTCCGTTTCACAAATCATTATGGTTAATTTTGGCCCGTTTTTGTGATATCCTGCGTTGCAAAGCCTCGACAGAACCCCGGCTTTGTCTGCGTTTTGACGCCTTGTCCATCACAAAACTGATCTCAGAATTATTCCACATAACTTATGAAACAGAACACTAGTGCAGCATATCATAAATAATGTAGTGGTATTACCTCGCGCTTCCAGATCGCGCCGTTTTACTTTGCGCTCACGAATCGCTTCTTTTGAGTGGCGATCCGTGAGTGTGGAACGAAGTGGAACAATCTGGGAGCGCCTCAAAATAATGTATTCAACTTGTGAATTACAGCACTAGGCGTGGGGAGTTCTGCTTTTGGGAATGACTCTGTACACGGGGCTGGAAGCTTCAGCTACATTCATGTTTAATTGTGAAACACACCGTTAGTACAATTCATCAATCAAACTAGTCATAACTATCCCAAAAATCTTTTTAATCCTGTTCTAATTTCGAATTGCAGAACAGAGACCTAACTTTCTTTAGCCTCAGATGCTGCTCCCCAATCCTGACTATCCCGAAATCTTACAATCCTGTTCTAATTACGATTTGCGGAACAGGACCTAACTTTCGTCAGCCTCAGATGCTGCTCCCCAATCCTGACTATCCTAAAATCTTATAATCCTGTTCTAAATTCGAATTGCGAAACAGAGACCTAACTTTCTTCAGCCCCAATTGCTCCTACTGAATCCTGACTATCCTAAAATCTCAGAATCCTGTTCTGACTTTTCTCTTGCATAGAATCCCGAATCTTGTTACCTTCCCATTTAGCACGTGCTTGCATGCAGATGCATCAAGATGTTTAGAAAAACCAATAACAACATGAAAAAACCACGTATGTCTTTCCTCAAATTCCTTCCATTCGGCGTCTTCTGCATGGTCCTACTCGCTGTGTCCTGTGCGCCCAACGATCCGGCATCCGCCCCTGCTAAACCAGCAGAATCGGATGACTTTCAGTATATGACCGAACAGTTTGCCGATGTCAAAATCCTCCGGTACCAGATCCCCGCGTGGGACAAACTGGATTTGCAGGAAAAAAAGCTGGTATATTATCTCACCCAGGCCGGACTGGCGGGCCGGGACATCATCTACGACCAAAATTACCGCCACAATCTTGAAATCAGGAATGCGCTGGAGAAAATCTATCGGACGTACGATGGAGACAAAACGGACGAAAACTGGAAAAACTTTGAAATCTACCTGAAACGGATCTGGTTCTCGAACGGAATCCACCACCATTATTCCTATGACAAATTCAACCCCGGCTTTCCACAGGACTACCTGGAAGAGCTCCTGAAGGAAACGGGCACCACCCTTCGGGATGAAATGCTGCCCGTCATCTTTGATCCCTCGGTAGATGCCAAAAAAGTGAGCAAAGATGGCTCACAGGATCTGGTTCTGAACAGTGCGGTCAACTTTTACGGGCCCGATATCACCGAAAAAGAAGTGGAGGCCTATTTCAAATCAAAAACGGCAGGCAAAGATGCTGCACGACCGCTGTCCTATGGCCTCAACTCCAAATTGACCCGAAATGACAATGGTCAGGTGGTCGAAAAAGTGTATAAAGTCGGTGGCTTGTATGGCGCTGCGCTTGAAAAAGTCATCCATTGGCTGGAAAAAGCAAAGGCTGTCGCTGATACGCCACAGCAAGCAAAGGCTCTGGGACTGCTGATCGATTACTATCAGACCGGAGATTTGGACACCTGGGATAAATACAACATCGCCTGGGTGCAGGACACATCTGGAATCGTGGATTACATTCAGGGCTTTGTTGAAGTGTACAATGATCCCATGGGGTACACCGGATCCTATGAGTCCATCGTCCAGATCAAAGACCTGGATGCTTCTGAAAAGATGAAGGTGCTCGCCGATCACGCGCACTATTTTGAAGAAAATTCACCCATTGACGATGCTTTTAAAAAGGAAAATGTGGTTGGAATCAGTTACAATTTTATCAACGTGGCCGGTGAGGCAGGGGATGCGTCGCCATCAACTCCGATCGGAGTGAATCTTCCGAATGCAGACTGGATCCGCAAGGAATATGGCTCAAAATCGATCAGTCTTGGAAACATCGTCAACGCCTACGAGCAGGCCGGCACCAAGGGATTCCTCGGTGAGTTTAGCAACGACAGCACCGAAGTGGAACGGGCAGAAGCCTACGGGGGCCAGGCCAGCAAACTCCATACGGCACTGCACGAGGTGATCGGTCATGCCAGTGGAAAACTGGCCCCCGGTGTAGGGACGCCGAAGGAAACGCTGAAGAATTATTCGAGCACACTGGAAGAAGCCCGGGCGGATCTGGTGGGCTTGTACTATCTCCTGGATCCCCGATTGATTGAATTTGGCGTGATGGACGACCTCGATGTCGGACGCACCTCGTACGACAACTACATCAAAAACGGGTTGATGCTGCAGCTGCGGCGCCTCGAACCTGGCACGATCATCGAACAGGACCATATGAGGAACCGCCAGATGGTGGCCAGCTGGGTCTATGAAAAAGGGCAAAAAGACGAGGTCATCGTCAAGGAGGTGCGCGATGGAAAAACCTATTTTGACATCCGCGATTACGAAGCATTGCGCCAATTGTTTGGCCAACTCCTGGCGGAAGTGCAACGGATTAAATCCGAAGGAGATTTCGAAGCAGGCAAAGCGCTGGTGGAAAACTATGGGGTGCAGGTGGATCCGGCGATGCACCAGGAGGTGCTGGATCGAACAGCCCGGTTCAAGAGTGCCCCCTACGGCGGGTTTATTAATCCCAGGTTGGTGCCCGTCGAAAAAGACGGGGAGATCAATGATGTGCAGGTGGAATACCCCGATGATTTTGCAGAACAGATGCTGGAATACGCGAAGCAATATTCTCATCTAACACCGGAATAGTCTGACTCGCGGGGATGGGATTTTAATACAGGTTAATCAAAGCCTATAAATCTGTATTTATAGAAAAATGATCCTTTGATTCGGTACTTTTGCGCCCCGCTATGAAAACCAACGGATCACAAAACGGCTTGAATCAGCTGCAAACCACGACGGTTTACAGCATCCTCTTTGGCATCAGCCTGTCGCATATGCTAAACGATATGCTGCAGTCCCTGATTCCATCGATTTACCCGATGCTCAAAGAGACCTTTTCGCTGAGTTTTACCCAGGTAGGGCTGATCACGTTGACTTTTCAGTTGGCAGCCAGCATTTTCCAACCTTTTGTGGGTCGATATACCGATAAGAATCCGCAACCTTTTTCCCTGGCCATCGGGATGGGGGTGACGATGATCGGACTGATCTCCATCTCGTTTGCCGGCAGCTTTGAAGCGGTGCTCGTCTCCGTGGCTTTGATCGGCACGGGCTCTTCGATATTTCATCCGGAGGCCTCGAAGATCGCCTACCTGGCGTCCGGTGGAAAACGGGGTCTGGCGCAGTCGATTTTTCAGGTCGGGGGCAATTTTGGCACCGCGGTGGGTCCGTTACTGGCTGCCTTGATCATTGTTCGATATGGGCGCAGTCATGTGATTTATTTCGGCATTTTGGCCGTGATTGCCATCATCGTATTGATCTATGTGGGCCGGTGGGCCAAAAAGAAGTTTGAGGAGATGAGCATACAAAAAGCAAACGGACACCCTGAGGCCCCGACGCATCATCTATCGAAGCGGACCGTTCATGTATCCATAGGTATCCTTTTGGTATTAATCTTTTCGAAATACATCTATCTGGCCAGCATTACGAGTTACTATACGTTCTTTCTGATTGAAAAATTTCAGGTCAGCATCAAGTCTTCCCAGCTGTTTCTTTTTGCCTTCCTGGGGGCTTCGGCGGTGGGAACCTATATGGGCGGTCCGTTGGGCGATCGCTACGGCCGGAAGTATGTGATCTGGTTTTCTATCCTGGGAGCGGCGCCCTTTAGCCTGGCGATGCCCTATGCCAATCTCTTCTGGACCGCGGTATTCAGTGTGCTGGTCGGGTTTATTTTGTCGTCTGCATTTTCAGCCATTCTGGTGTACGCCCAGGAGTTGATGCCTGGAAAAATCGGTATGGTTTCCGGTTTGTTCTTTGGCTTTGCCTTTGGTGTGGCTGGAATCGCTTCGGCCTTATTGGGGCTTCTTGCTGATGTGCGTAGTATATATTTTGTGTATCATATTTGTGCCTATCTCCCATTGATGGGTTTGATTGCCTGGAAATTGCCCGATATGAAACGAGATGTAAATGAACCAGCTTGATGCACCAAAAAAATAGAATGACGTGATGAATGAAGCGGGTTAGGTGCCAGACACTACCTCACCCTCAAGCCCTTCCCGGCAAGTATCTGACACCAGTGGGGGGTCCTAATGACCAAAGCGAAGCGTCCAAAATCGGTAGCGTCCCAAATACCAAAGACTATGAACTATAGACTAATGTCTAACGCCTACCTCATCATTGATCTCGATCCAATGACCTTCGGGGTCTACGATGTAAATTTGCTGAACACCATCGGGTCGCGTTTGCCGCGTTTGCGGACTGCCCTTAGAATTGTAGTAGGGCTGATCGATGCTATCCAGATGATCGACAAATGCATCCATGGAAGGAATGCTCACGCACAAATGATCGTTTCGGGGATGTTCTTTGACCTCCTTCGCGTCAGCAACCAAGTGCAGGGACATACCAGGGCCCAGACTAAACCAGGAATGTCGCCCGACCTTAAACGGTTCTTCAATTTGCTCCAGGAGCAGAACATCTTTGTAAAACGCGGTGACCTCCGGTAAATTTTTAACAGAAATCGCCAGGTGATTAAACACCGGCGTGATTTTTTCTTGTGCACTTACCGTCGAAACCATCACCGTCAACATTATAGGGATCCATAAAAATTTTAAAACAGATTTCATCATATCGCTAAAATAGGGAAACGGGCGGAAAGCAGGTGCATAACCGGCTCATATTTTTTGTATAAATGGGGCATCCAAGCCGGTACATGGCTTCCTTTTGGCAGATTTTGATTATATTAGAAGCCCAGATCCGAATTCCTGATGGCAATGGATGCATCCCGGTTGAGATTCTGAAATGAATTCATCGATCGGATTGATTCTCTTCACCAAAATTTAGTACGATGAAAAATTTAATTTTAGCCTTCAGCATTCTTATCATGGGGTATTCCGCATCCGGACAGATCACCGATCCGACCTACAAGACCAAAATCAAAACGTTGATGGACATACAAATGGGGCAAGGCCTGATCATCGATGAAATGATGAAACAAATAACTCCAAATATTCCCACGGAAAGCAGAGCGGAATTTAAAAAGGAATTTGAAATGATCATGGATAAATCCATGGACAAAATAGCCGATGTTCAAATGGAGGTCTTCACCAAAGAAGAAGTGGATGCATTACTGGAGTTTTATAATTCACCGATCGGCCAGCAGATTCAGAAAAAACTGCCGCAGATCATGATGAAGACATCAAAAATGCAGCAAGAACTCACCATGGAACTCATGCCTATCATGCAAAAATATATAAAGTAGCTGGTCAGATTATAAAACCATCTAGACCCTGTTCAAATTTCAATCCCTTGATAACCAATGTAAGATAAACTATGCGTGCAAATTCCCTGACCAGTTGGGGACCATGAGATTACAGCGATGTCTCTTCAGGACATTCTCACTCTAATAAGATGCCTGGAATTGCCATCGATCATTGAAATCATTCCCGCTCCAGCTCTTCCCCGGCCAGCTGAATCCGTTCCAGTTCCTCCTTAATTTCCTTAATATCCACCCCGTCCTGCTCCGCATGATCGATAATCAGATCTTCGAGCACCCGCAGAATGCGGTGGGCAAAGAGTGTCATATTCCGGAACTCTCCGAGTAGATGCAGATAGAGGATACTGTTCCGGGTTCCGACTTTGCGCTTTTTGATCCGTTTGATCTGTTTCTTCCGGATATCCCGGATCCGACTGGCGTACTGCTGAAGCCGGCTGGCGTATTCCCGGGCCTTTTCGACGTCCAGGGTTTTAAATATTTCAATAATCTGATTGAACAGATCCTTAATCATCTCGTGCATTTCCTGCAGTTCATCGATTTGTTCGGCAATCAGCGGTTTATGATTGTTGTCGACGTGTTTATAACTGCTTTTCAGGATGGATTCCGTCTGAAGCGCCAGTTCGTGCAGATAATCGATCACGATGATGTATAAATGACCAGCCTCCAACTCATCTTCCGGTACATCATCCAGAATCTTGCTGGACTGCAGCTGTCGCCATTCGATCTTTTTCCGGGTAGGCTCAAACACCTGCTTTGCGTCATTCAATCCACTCCGGTCCTCCTTCTTAAGCGCTTTCAATGACTTACTGACCGCCTCATCGTATTTGACCAAAAAGTTCTCAATCTGCGTGATGCACAGATCAATGATTTTTGCACGATTCAATCCGCCATCCATACTCCGTCGCTCGAACTCTTCCAGATCTGCAATCCGCTTGGAATGCGTGCTGTGCGTCCGATACACCGCAATACCAGCCACAATCAGTACAGCTACTATGCCGATAATCCCGGTGAAATAAAAGATCAAAGCAAGCAAAAAAGCGACTGTAAACGCCGAGAAGGCGGTAAAAAACCACCCGCCGATCACGGAAAGCACCCCGGATACCCGGTACACTGCACTTTCGCGCCCCCATGCTCCATCCGCCAATGACGCTCCCATAAATACCATAAATGTCACATAGGTGGTGGACAGGGGTAGTTTGAAATTCGTCCCGACAGCGATTAGGATACTGGCCACGACCAATGTCACAGATGCCCGCAACATGTCGAAAACCGGTGCATCGTTTTTGAGTTTTTGTTGCTTTTCAGTAAATGGGCGTTCATCGAACTGCCGTCTGAAAACCTTGCGCACTTTTATCGGGACATTTTTTCTGACCACCTCTCCGACCGCAGACACATTCCGCACCAGGCTTCGAGAAAGCATGTAGGAGGAAAAGCGTTCGTATCCCTCATCCTGTCGTCCCAGGTCCAATGAAGTCTTGACCACCGCCTGGGCTTTTTTAGAAAAATACAGCGTGATCACCATAATGATCCCCGCTCCGGCCAACAAAATCGCCGGCGTAGCTACTTCTCCGGCCAGCCCGTCCATCAGGAAAGCATCCGCTTCAGCCCCGCTGGCTTTAAAGATTTCATAGGAATTATATGCCGCCAAAGGAACCCCTATAAAGTTGACCAAGTCATTCCCTGCAAAAGCCATGGCCAGGGCAAAAGTGCCCACCAACACCAACACCTTCAGTATATCAATCTTAAACAAGCGGTTGAGTGCGAATAAAATAACCGTCCAGCCAATTAGACTGATCAATAAAATCATGCCGGTGTTTTCCTGGATCGTTTGGGTGAGCTCATCGGACATAAACGAAGCACCCTTCACCCCTTTGATCAACATAAAATAGGTAATCGCCATGATGCCTATCCCGCCGAATAAAGGACCGATTTTGCGCATCCGGTTTTCATAATCAAATGAAAAAATAAACCGACTAATGTACTGAATCAGGGCACCGATGGTAAATGCGATAGCTACCGACATCAGGATCCCGCCGATAATGGCCAGTGCCTTGCCGTTGTTGATGTATTCGTGAAGATGCATCGCATCCGGATCCATAAACACCTTAATCAGCGACATCGCGACCGCCGCTCCCAATAACTCGAACACGATTGAGACCGTGGTCGATGTAGGCATTCCGTACGAATTAAAGGTATCCAGCAGGATCACATCTGTGACCATCACTGCTAAAAAGATCAGTATGATTTCGGAAAAATAAAAGTATTCCGGATGAAAAATGCCTTTTCGTGCCACTTCCATCATACCGCCTGAAAACGTGGCGCCTACCAATACGCCCATTGCGGCGACGAACATGATCACTTTGAAGGGTGCCGCTTTTGATCCAACGGCCGAATTGAGAAAGTTAACAGCATCATTGCTGACACCAACCACGAGGTCAGATATCGCCAGCACAAACAAGATAACTACAAGTACCAGGTAAAATATTTCCATTCGCTTTTTGACTTATTATGACGGTCGGTTGTATTGATTTTTTGTACCAGGGCAAATTTGAAGCATAAATATAGTAATTGCCGGTGTTATGACATTAAGTTATTGTTAATTTTAAAGCATTATACGAGTTTCAATGGTATTTTCGAGAAATGATCATGAATTTGTTCGGTCCTTGATCAGATGAAAAGGCTTTCTTCTGACCCGCTGTATTTCAATTAATAGCATGATCGTTTTCAGTTCGCTGGTCCGTGTTTTTTAAATCTTCGCTTCATGAACTTTGAATGAAAAACTGGAGATTTCATTATATTCACCTTTGACAATGCTATTTCTGACTAATTCGATCCCATGAAATCACCGACCCGGCGATCTTTTTTCAGAAGGACAGGCCTCTATGTGCTGGGGCTTCCTTTTGTACATCTCCGCAAGCAGCTATTGGGCCCGGGAAAGGATGATCCCAGCCTGGTATATTTTACCAACGGTATAAAGGTCACCGAGTTGCGATCCCATTCGGCGATTATCTGGACCCGGCTGTGCGCTCAGATGCATCCGGTGCCGGTCCGTCATGAACGGGTTGACAAAGGAGGGACCGATTTTCCGGTTGCATTTAACGAAGATATGCCGGTCCATGAGATGGATGGGGCCGTGCCAGGCATTTCCGGCGAAGTCCGGTTGATCGTCCATGGTGCCGGAAAGAAAACCACCACGGAATGGTTTCCGGCACGGGAAAGCCATGATTTTACGGTGCATATTCCCATCCGGAGACTGGATGCGGCCTCACACTATACGGTTATCGTGGAAGGGCGGCAGAGCTCCTCCGATAAAATCAATCGTCTGACGGGTGAATTCCGGACACCGCCCATTGACACAGCAGTGGCGCCTGTATTACTCGCCACCAGCACCTGTCAGTATTTTTGGAATTATGATGATGCAGAACGGGGCTATCAAAGCTATGATTCCATGCGTCGCATGAAACCAGATTTATTCGTGCAGACAGGCGATTACATCTACTACGACCGACCCGGACCTATGGCGACCACCGTCGAAAAAGCACGTCACAAATGGCACGCCATGAACAGTTGGCCCTCGCTGCGTACTTTTTTTCAAAGCACGCCAATCTACATGCTCAAAGATGACCACGACCTGCTGAGCGATGATGCCTGGAAAGAAACCAAGCCGCTGGGAGAACTGACGTACACAGACGGACTCAAATTGTGGCGCGAAAATGTTCCGCTGGAAGACAAACCCTACCGTACCTTTCGCTGGGGTCAGGATTTACAGATCTGGCTGGTCGAATCCCGGGAGTTCCGTCATCAGCATCAGGATATTCCAGCCGCTGAACGGTCCATATGGGGCGATGAGCAAAAAGCCTGGTTCGAAAAAACGGTCAAAGAATCCGATGCCACATTCAAAATTCTTATTTCACCCATGCCTGTGGTCGGTCCGGATCGTGAAAAGAAAGCAGATAATCATTCGAACAGCCGATTTCAGACAGAAGGCGAGTGGGTCCGGAATTTTATTTCAGATCAAAAAAACATGTACATAGTGAATGGGGACCGGCACTGGCAATATGTATCAAAAGATATCAACAGAGATTTGTGGGAGTTTGGTTCGGGCCCTGTATCGGATGCACATGCCGGTGGCTGGAAATCAGATGATGTCCGGCCGGAACACCGGTTCTTGCGTGTCAAAGGTGGTTTTTTAACGGTGGAGGTGGATCGCAAGGAGGATACGCCATTTATTGAGTTCACCCATTATGATGTATCGGGAAACCCATTGCACCGGGAGCAATTTTCAGAAACTATACGTTGAGCTAAATAAGGAATACCTTCGTAAAATGATAAACTTGAGTTCTGTATTTCCATTAGCGGAGACCTTGAAGCATTATGATAAGAAAGACTTTCAGGCGGACCTGTACACCGGCCTGACTGTCGGGGTATTGCTCATCCCACAAGGCATGGCCTATGCCATGTTAGCGGGGATGCCACCCATCTACGGGTTGTATGCCGGTCTCATTCCTCCGGTGATTTATGCATTATTTGGTAGTTCCCCACACTTGTCTGTCGGCCCGGTAGCCATCTCCTCGATATTGTTGCTCGCTGGTGTGAGCCGGCTGGCAGAGGTTGGTTCCGAACACTACATTTCCCTGGTTATTACAGCAGGGCTGTTGATTGGGGTTCTGGAACTGGGGATGAGTGTATTTAAAATGGGATTTTTTGTCAACTTTATTTCTTATCCGGTCATTGCAGGCTTTACTTCCGCCGCTTCGATCATTATTATTATAACGCAGTTAGATGATATCCTTGGGATCCAAATTCCCCGCTTCACCCATGCTTACGATACCCTGCTGTACGCCATCCAAAACCTTCCCTACACCCATCTGCTAACCTTGCTGATATTTGGAGTCTCTACGGGTGCGATCCTGCTTATCAAACGACTGGGACGGTTCTTGCCCTCCGCTTTGATTGTTATGGCGGTTGCAACGCTGCTTTGCTATGTGTTTCAACTGGATCAATATGGGGTGGCGATTATTGGTTCGGTGCCGGCCGGATTACCGAAGTGGGTATGGCCGGATTTGAGCATGAGCACGATCATAAGTCTCATGCCCACAGTATTTACTCTGTTGACCATCGGTATTGTTGCCAGCATGAGTATGGCGAAGGCGATCGAAACCAAGCATGAATATTATGATGTTCAGCCGGACAAGGAATTGCTGGGTCTGGGAATGGCTAAAATCGTGGGATCTTTTTTTCAGGCCTTGCCGACAGATGGTAGTTTTTCCAGATCATCCATTGTCAGCGATAGCGGCGGACGAACCGTGATGTCATCCGTCATAGCAGCTGCCCTGGTCGCTATTTCCTTGATGTTCTTTACGGTTTTACTGCATTACCTTCCTCTGGCAGTCCTTAGTGCCGTCATTGTGGTGGCTGTCGTGGGCTTGTTTGAATACAGGCAGGCCATTTCGCTGTGGCGGACACACCGAAGTGACTTTTTAATGATGCTGACGACCTTTGTGGTCACCCTCTCGGTGGGAATTATGGAGGGTGTGGCCTGCGGCGTTATGCTTTCCATTTCTGTGATGTTGTACCGCAGCACCCATCCCAGCGTGGTGGAATTGGGTCGGATCAAAGACAGTACCCGGTATCGGAATCTGGACCGTCATGAAGGAGCCATCAAAAGATCGGATATTGCCATTGTCCGGTTTGACGAACAGCTTTACTTTGCCAATGCCTCTTTTTTCAAAGACTCCATCAAACAATGTGTTAAACGGCATGATCGAAAAAAACTGAAGCATGTCATTTTGGATTCCAGCAACATTCACAGCATTGACAGCACGGGAATCCGCGTACTCAAGGAAGTAGAACAGGACTTAGCACAACAAAACATTACCTTGCATTTATCCAATGTCATCGGTCCGGTACGTGATATACTATACAAAAGCAATCTTCTCAATGAACCCGACAAACACCACATGAGTGTCCACGAAGCGGTTCAGTTTATCCTGGAAAACCCCACCGTACCTGAAGTCGACTATTCCAGAGGGGCGATGCAAACCAATGTGGTGGACGACAAACCCTCGAAAAAATCATGAAAAAATAATTTTTAGTACCTTGTAAACTTATCAGTGAAAGTTCAGAAAATCATGAAAATTTATTTTAAATCTCCACTAGCACTTTTTTTTATTCTAATGGGATTGCTCCCGGGATGTGGATCTGATCCGGATGGTGAAGATGAATCCATGCAGGATCTGCCAAACATTGTGGTGATTTACATGGACGACCTGGGATATGGTGATATGGGCGCCTATGGTGCAACGGGGATACCCACGCCGAATATGGACCGCCTGGCAAATGAAGGCGTGCGTTTCACGGAAGGTTATTCGGCTTCTGCCACTTGCTCACCCAGTCGATATGCTATACTTACCGGTCTCTATCCCTGGCGCAATAAAAATGCAAAAATTCTTCCCGGAACTGCGCCGTTGCTTATTGACACCGCGACCATGACACTGCCACGAATGCTACAACGCGCGGGCTACTATACGGGGGTCGTGGGAAAATGGCATCTGGGACTGGGTGACGGCAAAGTCAACTGGAATGAGCACATCGCACCCGGCCCGAACGAAGTGGGGTTTGACCATTCGTTCATCATGGCAGCGACCCAGGATCGAGTCCCGACCGTATACATCGAAAACGGTGAGGTGGTCGGACTGGATCCGAATGATCCCATTCAGATCAGTTACCAGGAGAATTTTGAAGGCGAACCCACCGGACTCAATAACCCGGAAATGCTGAAAATGAATTATTCCCACGGGCACAACAACAGCATCGTCAATGGAATACCGCGGATCGGTTTTATGAAAGGTGGCGAAAAAGCCAAATGGAAAGACGAGGCTATGGCCGATACATTTTTGGAAGAAGCACAGAAGTTTGTCCGGACCCATAAAAACCAACCTTTTTTCTTATACTACGGATTCCAGCAACCGCACGTACCCCGGACGCCCCACCCCCGTTTTGTGGGAGCGACAGATATGGGGCCCAGAGGGGATGTCATCGTGGAAGCCGACGCTATGATTGGGGCATTTATCAAGACCCTGGAAGAGGAAGGGTTGGCCGAGAACACCCTGATTATTTTTAGCAGTGACAATGGTCCTGTGGTCGATGACGGGTACGAAGATCAGGCTGTGGAGCGGCTGGGGGATCACACCCCCTCGGGACCACTCCGCGGTGGCAAATACAGTTTATTTGAAGCCGGCACACGGGTTCCCTTCGTGACCTATTGGCCGGGCCGTATTGCACCCGCGACTTCTGATGCACTGATCAGCCAGATTGATTTGATGGCCTCGCTCGCAGACCTCGTGGACAGTGATGTAGAAGTCGAGAACGACAGCAAAGCACTGCTCGATGTGTTGATGGGCCAAAGTACGGATGGTCGCGATCAGCTCATTTTGGAAGCCCGGGGACGAACCGCTTTTCGCAAAGGAAGTTGGGCGATGATCCCACCCTATCCGGGCGTGGCCTTGAACAAATGGACCAACATTGAATTGGGAAACCACCCTGAATTTCAACTCTACAATCTGGATGAGGATCTGGGTCAACAAAATAATCTGGCCGAAGAAAAACCAGACAAACTTAAAGAGATGGTCCAAGGTTTTGAAGAAATTCGCGGTCACGAATATGGCGCTTTAAAATCACTTGATAAGGAATAAATCAACTCGGCTATTCCTTCATGGCCAATATGTATTCGGCGACCGCCATTTTGGCTTCCTCACTGAGATAATCCTGTGGGGGCATTTCCGGAAAATCTTCCCGCAGGTTTTTCGGATTCGTGATGTAATCTACTATCCCCTGGGGGTTGCCTTTATGAATAGCCTGAATAATGTTCGTCCTTGGCCCGATCAACCGGGTTCCCCAGGCATGGCAGCCTGCACATACTCCGTAGTAGGTTAGCTCACCCAATTCTTCCGGGGTAACCTCTTTTATGGGTACGGGCTCGGGCAACCGATAAGTTCGCACATCTCTGGTGTCAGTAATCGGCGCTTGCCCCCAATCATCAATACCAAAGGTGCGGTATCTATTTTTATCGCGGATCGTACTTCCTGTGCCGCCGCCATATGCAAATATATCGGGTCCTTTGGAATCCATCTGGGTCAGCATGATCGCTTTAATTTCTCCGGTGGGGTTTTCGCCATTGTTATACATCATATTATCAAGAATAATGACCCGGTCAGGATTGCCTTCCGAGTTGGGGTCGTTCGCTTTGGGATCTCCGGTAGCCAGGTCTACGATGGTGATCCCGGTATTGTCATTTCCTGTAATGATATTGTTCTCTACGATGACATCATCTGCAGCCATGATCAGGATCCCTGTCCCCGCCGGAATACCTGCGACCGTGGATCCCGGTGCACCAAAATTCTCATGGTTGTTATTAACTACAAAATTATTCCGGAGGATGATGTCAAAAGCTGTTTTTATGGGCAGGCCGGGGGTGACAAAAGCCAGAAGACCACCGGTGTTATTGTGTGCATAATTGTTCTCTACCAGACAATGTCTTGAGTTTTCTATTTCAATACCGGCGACATTATCAAAGACTTCATTGTGCAGCACATCCACGTTGTCGCACATACCTACATAAATGGCCGCGTCGGCAATTTTACTGCACACGTTGTGTTCGATCAGACCGTTCTTACCATACTGAGGGAATATCCCATACACGCCGGTATCGATGATCCAGTTGTTCCGGATGACAAAGTTATTCCCGGCTTGCCCCATAATGCCATTGCCTTTGTAGTTAATAATTTTAAAATTTTCAACTAATATCCCATCACCGGAGTATAAAATCGCATCATTTATTTCTTTTTTACCATCCAATGTAGGCCACTGTCCGTCAATAACCACCCCTTGGAGGGCGATGTTGTTTTTGTCAATAAATACATTTTCAGAATACGTACCCGGAAATACCCGGATAAGGTCGCCGGAATGGGCTGACTCCACGGCCTCCTGAATGGACCCGCCTTGTCGTACTTCTATGATCTGACCGTCATAGGATACAGAATGTATCTCAAGGGTATCCCCGGTAGTCCCGGTGGTGCGATACCCCAGACCGGAAGGCATGGGCGTGGTGGATTCCTTGGGTGCTTTGAAAACAAATTTACCCAATACCACCCCAATGGCCAGCAAGACCAGTGCCCCAATAATTTTAAAAATATTTGATTTCATTCGTTTAGTTTGTCAGTGTATAAGTTTATTTGTTTTAGGTGCCCGGGTCTTTTGAGTTCAAAGCGTTGGAAATAAGCTCAGAAGGCAGTGTTTTCGGCACCTGGGGCATAAATGCCTCATCGGTGAGTGTTTTCAAAAAATCAACGAGCCGGTCGATCTCATAACCGGACAGATTGGGTTCCCAAATGTGCCAGTGGAGATACAGTGTCTCATCTTCCGGAACAGCGTGTCCCCGCCCTTTCGTGTAAAACTCGACAGCTTCATGCAACGAAGGAAAGCTCCCGGAGTGCATATACGGAGCTGTTTTTTCTATATTACGCAGCGTCGGAACCTTAAAGGCACCCCGCAGTGATTTGTCGTGAAACGGAACTTGCGCCCCCGGGTCAAGCGGTACCCCGGTAGGTTCGGGTGAACCGATTACAGCGAATTGTTGGTTTGTGAAGAGCGGCGGCGTATGACATTCTGCACATCGGGCCACAAAAGATCGAAACACATTCAACCCTTCGATTTCTTTTTGATTCAACGCTTCGTGGTAGCCATGTGCATAGCGGTCGTACCTACTGTTCAGGGAGACGAGTGACGATTGAAAGGCGGCAATGGCGGTATAAATTTCATCGAGCGCTATCCCGTCATTATAGTCCTTCCGGGGAAACGCGGCACGAAACATTTTTTGGTAAGCTTCTATGCCATTCAATGTATGCAGCAAATTTTCCGGCGTATTCGCCATCTCCTCTTTTGAATACAATGAGGTCTGGATTTGTTCTTCCTGAGTGGTTGCTCGTCCGTCCCAAAAGAGCCTCTCCAGATAGGCCACATTCCACAGTGATGGAGCCGATCGTTTCAGCTTTTTGCCCTGGTGGCCGATGCTGGTGGCCAGACCGTCGGAAAATCCTTTTTCGGGTTGGTGACAAGAGGCGCATGAAAGCTTGCCGTCGACGGATAGTACAGGGTCAAAAAACAAATATCGGCCCAAATCAATCTGCTGTGGAGAAAAACCATCTCTGATCGGAGGCGGAGCGGTTTGTAAACCACCTACTCCCTGGTTATTGGGCGAATCGTATTGTTGATATAGGTTGATGGCAACGCACTCATTGTGCTCATTCTTTCTAAACCCGGGTGGACACTGAGTACGTAATTCAGGAATCACCGAATCGGATGGTGGTGTTTTGTCCGGCGGCGGCATCAGATAGGCTGTTAGGAAAAACAGGCCTAACAAACTAGATTTCAACAGCCAACTTTGCTTACGCATCATCCGATATGGATTGATTTGAGGCAACAATGGAGAATCTGAATATCCTAAATCTTCTAAATGATGTCACATCTCCCACTGCTCCGAAATTAATAATCATCAAAACAAAAGTGTTTTCAATAAACTTTTGGTGATCCACCTGAACTAATCTGCGCAGATCTGTCGATTACAAAATAAGAAGTTAATCCCAATAAATTGAATCAGGGTCAATTTAATTAAAAGATTTGGTAAATTAATCCGGGCGATATCCAGCCACACTGGAATAATTTCTTAAATAAGGGTTATTTATTAAGATAAAACCATTTGGATCGTAGACCGGTAGTCCAAATAGAATTTCATAGTCTGAGGGAGTGGCATATAAAGCACTGCATGGGGTGCATACACTAGGGTGTTTTTTGGTATTGCCAAATATAATTTCTTATATACCCTTTTTAACAGGGTGTTTCAGAATATTATATTGTTTAGTTAACTAGATCTAATTATTATTCTGCACGACCTAATCTTCTTATCTTTGTAGTTCACCAAAAAAAGATAAAGTATGTTACGTAGACGATGGAGAAGACGATGGGGAGTTCAGAATGCAAATACACCTGTAACTTCCAGGAAGTAATCTTAAATCCCAAAGACTAAATCAAGGCACAATTTCAGTAATGAGATTGTGCCTTTTTTGTTTAATCCCAATCTCACATGTTCATCACGTCCTTTCTTCCGAACATGGTGTATCCCGCCATCATTTGGTAAACCCTTAAAAAACAACCTGCTCGCTGTGCAGGCGATCTTTTGGATCCGAAAATTGAATTGTTCCGTTTGCTCATCCACTACTTTTTCGACCCCACCCCATTTAAAGCAGCTTGGGCTTAGACAAATGCAGCCAAGGCTTACCCACCAAGAATTAAAAGTTGACTTATATTCAATTTTCCAATTTATTGGCCATTCGAATTGTGTTAAATTAGATTATTTGCAGGCATTCTTGATTTTTATCATTATATTATGATTCCCGTAACGCGTATTGATTAAGCTATTCCCCAATTTATTGCACCACAAAACCATTGTACCATGAAAAAGGACATGAAACTTGCATCAAAAAAACTCATGCACAGAAGAATAGCTTTAGCATTTACTGTAGTTGTATTACTTAGTGGCTTGACCTCCGCGCTCAGTCAATCCACCATCACAGGACAGGTCACCGATCAAGAAGGATCAGAATTGATTGGAGTGAATGTTCAGATCCAGGGAACCAATGAAGGTACATCAACAGATTTTGAGGGTAAGTACAAAATCGATAATGTAGCAGAAAATGCTACGCTCATCTTTTCATACATCGGTTATCAAACCATGCGGTTACCAGTCGAAGGCCGTTCGTCCATCGATGTAACCATGACTTCAGATGCTGCCCTTCTGGAAGAAATAGTAGTGGTGGGATATGGAACGCAGAAAAAAGTTAATTTGACGGGATCAGTGTCGAGTGTTGACATGTTGGGCACCCTGGAGAACCGGCCGATTACAAATGCCTCTCAGGCTTTGGGCGGGAAAGCTACGGGAGTATGGGTAAGCCAGAATTCTGGTAAGCCGGGTAGTGATGGAGCACAAATCAGGATTCGCGGATGGGGAACATTAAACAATGCCAACCCCCTCGTGCTCATTGATGGTGTAGAAGGGTCCATCAATGAAGTCAATCCCAATGACATACAAAACATATCCGTCCTAAAAGACGCCGCCAGCGCAGCTATCTATGGTTCGAAAGCTGCGAATGGGGTCGTGCTCATCACTACAAAAATGGGTGGATTTGATGATGGTGCAAAAATTAATTTATCCAGCTACATTGGCACTCAAAGCCTGACTCAACATTATGACATCATCGAAAACAGTGCAGAATACATGGGGCTCTGGAACCAGGCTTTGGTGAATGCCGGCGGAAGCGAACTGTTTCCACAATCACTCATTCAGGAATATCAGTCCAACTCGGATCCGTTCACGCACCCCAATGTAAACTTCTTTGACGAAGTATTTCGCTCTTCCATGATTCAGGAGCACAATCTGTCCGTGCGGGGAGGCTCCGAAAAAGTCCGGTACTATATATCAGGTAATTACCTGGATCAGGGTGGAATAATGCGCAATACTCAATCCAATCGATATGGTCTTACGATAAATCTGGAATCCAGAGTTAGGGACTGGGTCAATGTAGGTGGTCGAATCAATGCCATGCGCAAGGTTAGCGAAGAACCCTACAACCTGGGGAGAGTCCTTTATATTTTTGCGAATGGAGCATACCCTTTCACTGCACCTTTTAATGCCGATGGTCAATATGGCGCCCCAGAGGCAGTGAAAGACGGCAGCCTGATCGTCGGGAATCGCAACCCGGTCATTGAGACTGATAACGGGCTCACCACCTACGAAAACAACTTCCTTAAGATGAATGTTTTCGCGGATATTTCACTGGGTGAAAACCTCGTTTTCAAGACCAGCTTTTCTTCTCAAACCAATCACAACTTACGAGATAAACACAATGAGGTGTTGTATGGATACACTTCAGGAGGCATCCAGGCGGTCAATCTTGACTACCCCACAACCCTGGAAGCCAGCCGACGAAATGTAGATAATTATTTTTACACCTGGTTCAATACACTGAACTACACGAAGGCTTTTAATGAAAATCATGAATTGTCTGTTCTGGCCGGTATGCAGGTTGAAAATAATCAGATCAAAGATGCGTATGCCCGGCGAACGAATCCACCAAAAGCGGGATTGATTCAGGTTGATGCGGGTACCGGCGGCTTTACAGCGGATGGAAACCTCTTGTCCTTCCGAATGCTGTCTTATTTTGGAAGAGTCAATTATTATCTGATGAATAAATACCTGTTGGAAGTAAACCTCCGGGCTGACGCTTCTTCCAGGTTTTTAAAAGAAAACCGATGGGGTATATTTCCTTCTTTTTCTGCCGGTTGGCGGGTCTCTGAGGAATCGTTTATGCAGGATCAGAGTCTGATATCAAACTTAAAACTACGAATATCCGCAGGTCGTCTGGGCAATCAAAACATTGATGACTACTGGCCCTACCTGACCGTCATCAATCAAAGTAATTCGGTGAGTTATAACTTCGGAGGCTCTTTTGCCCCTGGTGCCGCTATTACTTCACTGGTCGATCCCAACATCAGTTGGGAAACCACGACCAATTACGGGATAGGCGCAGACATTGGATTTTTCAAGAACAAATTGAATTTAGAAGCTGATATATTCCGCAAGAACACGTATGATATAATCGTACGATTGCCTGTGCCTAAACTGGTTGGGGGTTTGGCTGCACCTTTTGAGAACGTGGGAAAGATGAAAAATGAAGGGGTAGAACTCAATGTAAATTATGGCAACTACGCAGATAACCGACAAAAGTTGAATTACAGCCTGAACGTGAATTTCACCTATATAGACAATCTGGTGACCAAGTTCCGAGGAGGCGATTCACCGGATCAGCTCCATTTGATCCGCGAGGGATTTTCGTACCGGACCCTCTACGGTCTCAAATACGAAGGGGTGTACAAATCAAATGAAGAAGCAGCGCAGCATTTGCCAAACAGCGGTTATCTTCCCAGAGCCGGGGAGTTGAAGTATACCGATATTAATAATGATGGAAAAATCAACTTTGAAGATAAAGTAGAGCTCGGGAATACCATCCCCAAGGTGACCTACGGGATGACTTTTGATCTTGGATATATGGGTTTTGATTTCAGCTTGCTTTTTCAAGGCATTGCCGGCGTCAATTCTTATATCGACAATGCCTGGACACAGCCGCTCGGAATATCAGGAGGCACCATCACGACCAAATGGCGCAACGCCTGGACACCTGAAAATAATTCGGCCACTATACCTGCCATTGCGATCAATAACACTTGGAACGGTCAACAATCAGATTTTTGGATGACCAGTTTGTCTTTTTTCAAACTAAAGAATATTCAGTTGGGCTATAACCTGGCTGACCAACTCCTGGACCGAATTAAAATGGACAAGCTGTATGTATTCCTGAATGCCCAAAATGTTTTTTCCAAGACAAGTAGCGAGTACGAGGGGTTTGACCCTGAACGGAACACCTTCGATTCGGGATACAACTTCTATCCGCTGCCTACCACCATTACCTTCGGACTCAATATTAACCTCTAAATTACAGAAGTCATGAAACATCTATCTATACTATTTTGTACCCTCATTTTTTTGTCAGGCTGCAAAGAAGATTATCTCAATGTTCTTCCCCAGGATAAAATTACCAGTGCCTCATTTTGGACCAGCGAAGACGATGTCGATCTGGCACTCAATGGTATTTACAGCGTGTTGCGACATCGTGGGATTTATGGGGCTGGACCCAGCCTCGAAGCGTGTACTCCCGATGCCTTTCAGTGGGCGCACTGGAACGGGAAGCTGCAACAAATCGGGGATGGTTCAGCAACAGCTTCTACCGGCGAGTTTATTCCGGAAAGATGGACCATGTGCTACCGCATTATATATCGATCCAATTATCTACTCGAAAATATTGACCAGGTTACCTTAGATGCAGACTATAAAGATAGAGTATTGGGAGAAACCCATTTCTTACGAGGAATAGCCTATGCACTATTGGCTGAAACCTACGGCGATGTACCCATCATCGATCAAGTCATATCAGCACAAGAAGCACGGGAAGTGGCTCCCAGCCCACGTCAGGAAGTGTGGAATAAAGCTATTGCGGAATATGACATGGCAATCTCAAGTCTCAAGGCAACCGCCCCAGCAGCAGGAAGAGCCACAAAAGGAGCTGCGCTCGGCATGAAAATGCGAGCTATGCTGTATCAGGGAAAATATGAAGAAGTTCTCGATCTGGTTGATCAGATCGACGCGCTGGACATCTATGAATTGTTCCCTAGCTATGAGGGTTTGTTCATGGTCGAAAATGAGAACAATCCCGAAGTGATTTTTGATATCCAATACATTGACGGCGAACAAGGTCAAGGTAATTTTTTCGCCTGGCTGGGAAGACCTCAGGGAATTACCACAGGTGCAGATGGTGCGAGTGATGTGGCTCCTACACAACAAATGGTTGATAAATATGAAATGATCGATGGTTCAGAAGTAGACCCCGATAATCCCTATGCGGGCCGCGATCCCCGGCTGGACTTTTCCATTCTCCGGCCAGGTACCTTATACGAAGGATTGCCTTACCCGGGTGTGATTCGAAACCATACCGGCCAACGCGTCGGGTTTGGGATGCGAAAATATACTGCCGAAGGAGTCAGTGTGAGTTCCCGCCGACAAGTACCATTGAATTTTATCGTTTTACGCTATGGAGATGTATTGATGTCAAAAGCAGAAGCGCTTATCGAAACGGATCAAAATATTCCAGAAGCCATAGCGCTTATTAACCGGATCCGGACCGAGCGGGATGACGTGAAAATTACAGCTTTATCCACAGATTTATCCCAGGAAGAAGCTCGGAAAAAACTTCGTAAAGAAAGGCGGATTGAGTTTTTCCTGGAAGGCACTTATTGGTCAGACATTAAACGATGGGATATCGGATCGGAACTGTATCCGAGTGAAGTGAGAGCAGGTGATGGCAGTTTGATTGAGATCAAATTTCCAGCCGGATACGATGCTCATTATAACCTCCTTCCCATACCGGATGATGAATTGTCACTGAACGATAACCTGACACAAAATCCGGGGTGGTAGTTTTGCATCCAGAGATTGTTATTTCTTTATCGTTTATTTCTATAACCATGGTGTGATCGGTACAATACCGATTGGCATTCCGGAATATTTTTCGGTTTGTTCGTCAAAAACACCCGGTATAGCTCAAGCTAGCCCGCAAAATTCATGGCTTTTGATTTATGCAGATGCAAGGCATCTAACTCCGCCGGAATAGTATTCTATTTCAAGGAGTTAGTAACGCAGCAGATGTATGAATCAAAAGTCAAACGTCATCCAAAATTGGGCTATGCAATATGCCCAATTTTGGAATTTAAGCAACTGATGAACTGCATATTATGCATTATAGCAGATTGACGTGGTGAATAAAGCGGGCTAGACCTCCGCTTTTTTACTCGAGAATATTTTAGAGCATTTTCAATTCCAAATGGTGGAATCCGATCCGAAAATAGAAAAACCGACCAGGATGAAAAACAACCCCCAAGGGTCCCCACCGGGCTGGTTGTTTCCATCAACACTTTGAATCTCAGAATGAACGCCTCAATTTTTAAATCAAGCTGATCCGCACCTTCTTTTTTTTGAGTTTGGTATTGTTTGTATTCTGAACCAGCTTATCCGCAGCATCAGCATGCACGCCGGCATAGGTATGATTCTGCTGGAGTTCGATCACCCCGAGTTGATCTCTTTTGAGCTGGCCCTGCTTATGAAACAAACCCGCGATATCGCCTTTTGAGATTTTATCGCGCCGTCCGCCCGTGATATACACCGTCCGCCACGCTACAGGAGGAGCAACTACTGCAGGTTCCAGGTCATTGATGTAAAGCGTTTCAGAAGTCTTAGCCTGAATAAATTCGGGCACCTCTTCGTCTTTCCAGTGGAGCACATAAGCGACCCCGTTTCGTTTCATACGCGCTGTACGGCCGTTGCGGTGAGTAAACTCTTTTTCACGGGGTGGAAGGTGGTAATGGATGATGAACTCGATCTCCGGAATATCCAGTCCACGGGCAGCCAGATCGGTCGCCAAAAGGATTCGACTGGTGCCGTTTCTGAATTTGATTAAAGCTCGTTCTCGGTCAATTTGGTCCATTCCGCCGTGAAATGGTTCATGCGGGATCTGATTTTGTGTCAGGTGATCACTGATGCGCTCTAAGGCATCTTTAAAATTGCAGAATATAATTCCGGGTTCGGGGCCTATAAAAGCAAGGGTTTTCTTCAAAGCATCCAGCTTATCTTTGTCGTCCGAAAGGATCGTTTTTATCTTTAAGCGGTCATTCTCCTGCTGTAAATAATCGATCAGAACGGGCTTCTTCAATCCTACAAATGCAGGTATTTCAGCTTCGCTGGTTGCTGAGGTCAGTATTCGCTGCTCTACATGGGGAAGCGCTTCTATGATCTCTGCCATTTCATCCTCAAAACCGATCTCCAGTGATTTATCAAATTCGTCCAGGATCAGGGTTTTAATGTGAGCCAACGAATACTTATCCCGTCTGAAGCGGTCTGCAATCCGTCCGGGTGTACCGATGAGGATAGCCGGTCGGTGTTTCAGATCAATTTTATCCAGTGTTCCCGAACGTCCGCCGTACACGGCGTTGACCTTGAACCCCGTCCCCAATTCCCGGGTTACCTGTTCGATCTGCTGCGCCAGTTCTCGGGATGGAACCAGGATGAGCGCTTGAATTTCCGGTGATTCTTGATCCAACGCTTCCAGGACGGGCAGTAAAAATGCCAGGGTCTTACCCGTCCCCGTGGGAGAAAGCAAGATCACATCCGACTTGGATCGGATTTTCTGTCCAGCCTCTTGCTGCATCGGATTCAATTCCGCTATATCAAATTTTGTTCGAAGGCTTTCATGAATTGCATTCGCGTCCTTTTCTTGATTTTCCGCTGATTGATTTGACATTGACGTTTTTCTCTGTTTTGTTTTTATAAAATGAAGGTTCATCAGACCCAGAGTCTGGTAGAGCTTCTCTCTAACATCGATTTGATTTTACCCAGGGTTTCTTCCGACAGTATCCAGGGATGAAGAACCTGCCTCGATTTTGAAGATCTTTTTGTGGAGAATCGTTTTTAAAATGCATAAAATATGCCGCCTCCCACGCCAAATCCAAAAGACTTGGGGGTTTGTTTTTCTCTCGATCGTATTTCCTGGCCATTGACGATCCGGTAAGCAGTCACATTGTTATTCCCAAAACGCCCATAGTAACCGCCTTCTATCGAAAAGGAGACATGCTGCCAGGCAATCAACTCGATCCCCAATCCAACCCCCACATTGATGTATCGTTCGATATCATAGTCTTTTTTGCCGGATGGTGTTGCCGGATAATTATTCTCCCATTCGTAATAATCATAAAACGAGCCGGCCAGGACATACAAGCGTGTTTTTCTCGATCGCTGTAGATTATATTGCACGTCTGCCCCATAAGCCAATCGTATTTCATCCGACCCATAATCCTCATCGTCGCTGTTCCCGTATCCAAAAAACTGCGTTCGAAGGGATACCCCGTTTTTCAACTGACGCTGATAACTCAATCCATAGCCTGAGAAAAACGATCCGTACAGACCAATCCGGTTTTGAAGCCATTTGGCATCATCCGCCACAGCCACGGGATTGTCTTCACCGGTTTGAGATTTTGATAGATCCTGGGCTCGGGCCAATGCAGCCAGCGTTAATAAACTCAGCACCATGAAGAATGTTTTCATCCTTAATAAATTTAGTTGGACTATAGTTCCAACGATAGCGAACGGGTAAATGTTGCTACTTCTTGGCTTGCAGCGCATTTAGAAAATTACGCAGGTATTGATCTCTCATCGTACGGTAGGAGTTGTTCCCGGGACGGCGAAAAAAAGCACTCAATTCATGTTTGCTGATCCCTTTGCCTGTTGATTCGAACAAATCCAGGATCTCATCTGATTTCAGATTCATCGCAATTTTAAGCTTCCGAAATATAATATTGTTGTTCAGCTGGTCTTCAGGCACTGGTAAGGGCCCTTCTTTTCGGCCGCGATTTTTAATGGTCAATCCATTGAGAAAGGTGGCCAGTTCCTTATCCGTGATTTCCTTAAAAGCAGGATCCTCCTCTTTTTTCAGCCAGTCACAGACCGCAGACCTGGTGACCTCATTACCGGCTAATCTGAAAAGAGCCATCATGGCGTCGTCGTCAAAATCATACAAGTAACGAATACGTCGTAATAGGTCGTTGTTGGTCATGTTCTCTAAGGATTAATTCGTGCTGATAGCGCTCACGAAATCTAAAAAAACTTTTTTATGAAGCTCCAGGTCCACATCGGGAGAGAGTGATACCCGGACAATATAGTCCTTGTCTCCTTCTTTGGTGGTTCCCTGGGTGGATGTAGCCGGGATCGTCCAGTAACACCCTTTTAACTGCCCATAGCTCACGCAAAACTTACTTTCCTGTGGGATTTCAGCAATCATTAATTGGATGAGCTTTAGATTCAATGCTCTCTTGTTCGCCTCCCTTTCTTCTTCGGTATTCCCCGAGGCCGGTAAATCCAAAGAAAATACGGACGGGGTAAAACCCTGATTCGCCAGTTCTTCAGAAACAAAATTGATCTTTGCATCGGGTAAAACTTCCCGAATGAAATTTACAAATTCACGGGTGTTCTGATAAGCCGCTTCGATGCGTTGATTCATCGACGGCAGCTGACTAGCCAGTATTTCTATCTGGTGACTGGTGGCTTCGTTATCGCAAAGGTTCAGGTGATGTTCAACAATTTCCATCAGATCATTCGTCCGCTCATTACCGACGCAGTACCCTGCCGTGACCAGACCGCCACTGGGGAATTTGGATCCACTGACATAAGAGATGGTACGGACGGTCGAAAGAATCGCTCCTTCACCTACAAACCGCACATTGGGACAAAACGTTTGATCCAGGATAAAAACAGGATCCATAGCAACCGATCCATTTGGCGTCATTCGTTTTTTACGCAGCGCCTCTTCCAGCGCAGAAAGATCCGGGACCTGCACTCTCGGGTTGGTCGGAATTTCAGCAATAATATATGGAATGGCATCCGCATTCGCAATCTCTGTCAAAACGGTCTCGACTCCTTGAACCATATCGTGCCCACCATCCACGGGCAAATCAACGATCTCCACCTGATCCAGACAGGCTGCTACACGCCGGGCCTGGTCATTGGTACCACCATAGCAATTGGGTGGCACCACGAATTTGATCTTTTTTCCGGGGTGGTTTTTCAAAGCATCATCCACCAACCCCATCATGATCGCATATTGCATGGAAAGCCCGCTGGAACCGAGCAGCGGCTTCGTGGTGGTGCCTGTAATCTCCCGGATGGAATCCAACACAAATTTCTTGTCTGATTCAACATCATAGGACGTATCATCTATTGTTTCCCCTGTCAGTAACTGTAAAGCTGCGTAACAATCCACCGGTGTCATGGCGATGGTTTCTCTTCGGCGGACGTGCTGTATCTCGGAAATATAACCCGCATTATTCTCACCGTGAATGGTCACTACGCTTCCATATTCCGGATGGATCGTAATGTAAAAATCAATATTGGGGTTGCGTTCCATTTTCCAAAGATCTTCTTGCTTCGAAATAAAGACCGAGCTGCCTTCATTACCAGAAACCTCCTCCGCATTTTGAACTTTCTTCAATTCAAAATCGTACCCATAGACCTGCCTGAGTTTATCCGCATGGAAACTGGCCGGTAGCTCGCCGGTATAATAAATCCGGGTCGGAACCCGATCCAGTAAATTTTTCCGTAACACAGCCAAAATCGGCATGGTTCCCGATGAAAAACTGATGATATGCGTAGGGTCCAGGTCATTAATACGCGCCACACTCCACTCCAGCACGGAGGACAACGGGTGGCCGAGCCGGATATAATCGTAAGCCGTGGGTAGTTCACGGAGGGCAGATGGATCCGTATTATTAACCTGAAACAGGCGGTCAAATTGTTCTAAAAATTGGGTCTTGGCCTGGGATTCATCATAGATATCCAGACGATGGGTCGTTAGTTTGATCCAGTCTTCCGGGCTGTTTTCCAATACCTCTTTTAGAAAATTTCGTATTCTTATCTTATCCATAGTATTCACCATTAAATCAGCCTGGTAACATCAGTTCTTTGGAAAATGTTACAATGCTATTTTATTATAGGGGGTCTATCGTAAATTTTTAGAGTTGCAAACGTACTACATAAAATTTACAGATCACAAAGAAGAGCGTCCCTTCTCCAGGAAAGAATTTATTCGGCGCATTCAGTTTATAAATAAGGTTTTTCTTTCTCTCTCGAGCTGAGATGGCCAGGTCCAGCCCGCCTCGCTGACCTATCCTGCTATCAAGGCAGGATTCTTCCCCCACCAGCCCTAAAACAGTGCTTTTCACAAGGGAGAGGGGGGGGAGTGGAAGGAGTTTGTCGGGTAGTGTGCGCATTAGCACAGCACCTTATACCTTCTTACTGCTATACTTCAAACAACCCCTCATAATGAGGCATGGGCTTAAAGATCCCACCACCATGTTCAAAAAATGGATCTTCCGTATGATACACACCGCCATCCGGCTCGACCCACGGCGCATCTGGCATGGGGTGGTAAGACATCATTTTGTCCCATTTTTTATAGTACTGATGGCCATTCGCTTCTTGCAACCCCGTGCTGATTCCCGGGAATGCTGGTAGACGGGCGGCAATGTTTTTATTCCATTCGACCAGGATGGGGTTCACCGTCAAATCTGCGCAAAAACAAGGAACATTATGCTCGTAGGCCAATTGGGTAATTTTCATTGTCATACTGAGAGTTTTCGCGATCGCCTTGACCGCAAACGCTGTATACCCCATTTCGATCCGGTCAGCGGCATCCTCGACCGTATGTGCACTTTCATCAGACGCAATCCGTACACCAAGATCTCCCACGAACGAGGTATTGAACTCGTCAAAGGGCTCCTCCACCACGGCGATCTGATCGAATGCACCAATTTTCCGGGCATGATCGAGGAGTCGTTCGAGCGTCTCTTTTTTCTCATACCGTCCATTGGCGTCGAAGTAATAGGGAATTTTTCCATCCTTGGTATAAGGCGTTGAATAGGCTTGCATAGCTTGATGTACCTCCGTCAAAAAAGCTTTGTCTTTTTCCAGCATCTCTTCTTGTGTACCCGCCGCCCCAATTTTCAACTTCAGTATAAAATACCCTTCATCAGTGGACTCCGTCAGTTTATCTATCGGCGTTCCGGTCGCAAACGAGGGTATGCTGGCCACCTTATCGTTTCGTGCAGACAATCCGGGTTTATACGCATCGGGGATCATCGCATCAAAATTGGTTATGCCGTGTTCTTGCGCATAGAGCAACCAGGCGGCATTGTCCACACAGACCAAAGCATTGAGCGCAAAGGTTTTTCGCAGGTCCTCGTGATCGGTAATGCGGGAAGCGTAGGCATACACTTCCGGGTACATATCGTCCAGCAATTGAAGCGGATCCGTGAAGCTTTGTCCCTCGATCATTTTTAGCGCGTGTTCACTGACCGCATACATCAGGGCATTGCCCCCTGATTCGGAGTGCTCAAAAGCAACCCGCGCATCAGACCAGAGAACGCCTTGCGACCCCAACCCAATAGTACGTATTCCGGAATCACTCTCCAGCAAAGCAGCCACCTGCCACGCTTCAGTGACCGCGCCTCCTTTAAACCGATAAGGATAAAGGGGCTCTCTTTCAAAATTGGAACTAACATTTTTGATCCGGATGGATTTCTTATTCATTTTATTTTCTGTTTTGTTGTACGCACCAGGACTACTCAGCACATAACCTGCCGCAGCCGAAGCGGTTAACTTAATAAACCCTCGTCGAGGTAAGCTTAAGATACTATTAGAATTGAATTTCATCGCTTTTGTTTAAGAATATGGAAAAATGATGGTTACACCTCCGCCCACAATTTACGCACGTTGTTCAAATCGCGTTTCATGGCATCATAGACCACCTGTGGTTCCACCTCAATATCGCTTCGCCCTTTCTCAGCTCCCCCCAGCGGGTATTCCAAATGCAAGGAAACCGGGACGTTGATTCCATACGATTTCAACAATTGGAAATAGGTCTTCCATTCGACCATCCCTTCACCAAACGGCACATTCTGTGGAAACCATTTTCCATCCTTTTCCATCCATTTAAAATCTTTAATCACAAATGACTGAATTCGTGGATGGATCAACTGCAGGCCTTTGGACCAATTCAATCCACCTTCTACGGTGGCGTGGCGAATGTCATACTGAGCTCCTAATCCTTTTTCGCTCGCGTTCATGATCAGCGCATACAATTCCCATATTGAAGAACCCATTCGGATTCCTGCATGATTCTGATAACAACCCATCAGCCCCAGTTTCTGGTTTAACTTCGCTAGTTTTTCAGCTTGATGCTGATAATGCACAATCGACTCCGGAATGGTTTTATCCTCCAGATACCGGTAATACTGCATCCGATAGTGGGTGATGCCCTGATCCGCAGCTGTACGGAGTACCCGCTGACTTAGTTCATCACCGGCATCATTAACATTGGTGGCCATAAGTACAGGCTGTAATCCAGCCTGATTCATGGCCTTTACGGCCTTGGGCAACTCTTGTTCCACATGCTCAGGTTCTACATGCCCGCCCCGACGCACCGTGAGATCCAGCCCGTCAAACCCCATCTCCGCAGCTTTTTCTGCCATCTCCTCGTAATTCAGGAACTGAAAGTGTTTGGAAAAAAGATGTATTTGCAGTTCGTCGTTCACCGGAGAAGGAGCTTGACTCCACAGCAAATGTGGCATGATCGGAGCTGCCGCAGAAAGTATCGTAGCATTTTTAATGAAATCGCGTCGAGTACCGGGAATGTGATTTTTCATAGTCTTAGTCTCTATATTTTAAATACGGAGATTTAACAGATCTCCAAGATCTGACAAATCTCTTTGTGTTTAAACCATGCTCAACAGCTAAGATTACCATCCACTGCGTTGTTGAACTTGTGTCCGCTTAGCGGTCGAAGCTCCCCCCCTTTCATCGAACCCCTTGCACCTTTCCCCTTTCTCCTAATTTGCCAGCGACTTAATATACAAAATAACAGCGTCTATTTCCGTATCATTCAATATCCCAAGGAATGAGGGCATTTCTGCATCATACCCCTTCACTACTTTTTTATTGGGCTCCAGGATTGACTCCCGGAGATAAGCTTCATCCACCTCCTGCGAACTGCCATCATTAAATTCCCGGACAGAACCATAAAGGTCCTGAAAAGGCGGGCCATACAATCCATCGGTACGGGTGCCTGGAGAATGGCATCCGATGCAAGCCATTTTTGTAAAGAGTTGCTCACCCAGCTCCACCGTCGCTTCCTGAGGCTCTTGGTTGTTCACCGCCAATTCGTCGGAAGAAAGTGCCAGATCACCAGTGTTCACGTCCCTAAAGCCAGCCTGATCCAAATCAATATCGTTCACTTCGTGCAAGGTAAACGAAAAGACATCCGACATGAGAGTTCCTTCTTCAGAAGCCATCTTATAACTGACTTCCATCTGTTCTACGACAGCCATATTGGGCACAATCAATAGCACCGCTTTTTTATCTTCGGAAAGATGGGTGGCCAGGACCGGCAGATGCTCTTCGCCCGGACTGCCATCCATGCGGTAATGGCCCGAACCATATTCCGGCGATCGCAGATAATTATAACGTTTCACCTGAAAATTACCAATATTGTCTATTTCAGCTTCATTCAGAGGTACATCAAACCGCAAAACGATGCCCTGGCGCCCCGCCTGAAATTGAACCGGCAGAATATCCGGCATTCCCGTGTACCGGAATCGGAGCAATGAACTGATCCCTTTGGAAGAGGACCCCCACAGGTTGAATCCGGTAAAGTATGGATATCCATCTTTCCCCCGGATAGCCCCTTTCGAAATCGGAGTCGGATAATGAGCCGGAATATAGGTAATACCGCCTTGCAAGGTCTGGTCTGTGGTATCGATTAGAATTTTATACAATCCCGGTTTACCAAAAGAGATATGTACTAATTGATCATTTAATGGGCCCATTTTATCCGTAGTCATCCACACTTGGCCAATACTAGATGGTTCAATGTGGTGCGGCGCCCATAGCAGTGGTGGGGTAATCGCCGGTGTGTCTACCACATGGGCTGTCGATGGCACCCCATAATAATCGCCTTTTTGCACATGATAGATCGGTGTACTCGGCACGTAATTACCTTGTTGATCGGTCACGGTCAGGAACCCCGTCTCTGGATGAATACCCAGGTAAGGCCCACGAAGACCGGTAGCCATGACCTCCAAAGAACGGCCATCTTCAGATATATGAATCACCGATCCATCGTATTGAGACCCTCTGGCAAAGCCCTTGGTTGTCGGTGCACCAATATGAGGTCCCCCACTTAATGATCCTCCTTTAGCTATGAAAAACCCACCTTCCGGGTCTACAACCAGATCCGCCGGCCACTCCCGTGTCTCCATGGACTGGTCTGCAATGTTTGAAAAGTTCTCATAAAAATCAGCTTCTCCATCGTTATTCGTATCGTGAAACCGAATAATGCCTGAACGATCAAAAACGTAGATTGTATCCCGCAACACCTCAATACTCATCGGTTGGTTGAGTCCGGACGCATAGCGGGTCCAGGTCATATAATCAGACCCGATACCATCGACCAGCCAAACGTCACCTGAAAAAGATACCGCTGCACCACGCCCGTCACTAAAGAAATCCACATCCATCAGACGTACATTGCGATTCCACGGGTTGGGAACGGGCAAGAGCAATTGATCGGTCACATAGGTTGCCGTATCTGGTGACTTTATTTCACGGGTATATACCTTTTCCGACCAGCGTGTTATATTTTCTTTCTTCTTGTATTCATAGTCGCGGCTGTTTTCTGCTTCGACAAATGCTTTAAAATCTTCCAGTTTATCGGTCGGTCCTTTCCAGATAAATATTCGTGAATGAATACCCGTATCCGTAGACTGATATTTGACAGATAGGTACCGGTTATCAGTCAGCACCCAGGTGGCGCCGTGGCCGGGTAGCGTTCCCACGGCTGTGACGCTGTCCTGATTTTCACCCTGAAGAATGTATGCCCAGGCGTCTGAGGATTCCATTTTTGCACCATTGGTAACTTCTGCCAGATTCACAATTAAAGTGTTCTGGTGCGGATTGATCTCGAAAGCTCGTTCAAAAACAGTCTCCTCCCCAAAAGACAGCCGGCCGGGCAGTTCCCGGATATCTGTACCATCTACAGTGTAGTGCAATGCCAATGAGTTGCTGTCTTCCAGTTCGATGCCACCCCATCGACCCAGCGAAGTGGAGATCGGTCCCCATTTGTCTTTATCATACGGAGCCGATTTGGTCCTTGGATCATCGTACGCTGGTTCGTTCACACTCCATCCTGGATACAGTCCCGTGGCTATTTTGGGGTCACCCAATACCTGAGGAAATTTATTCTTCTTATTGAAAAAGTCATCGTAAGAGATCTGAGCCATCCCGGTTAAGGAAATAAAGTCGCCGGTCCAACCCACGGACCAACGCAACAAATCGGGATCAAAACAAGCATAGGTATCATCCCCTAAATTCATGATAACACCCCGGGAAGTCAGATTCCAATCCGGCAATCCGTGTCCCAGATTGCGCAGATCGATCGACGTAGTAATAAACGGAAAATCCTGCTCCACGTAGGGCGCTAACTGAAGCGAATCATAATTATTATCCGAGATAATATGCTCCGGTGGTTTGTCGCAGCTCATAGTCAGCGCAATAAGAGACATCAGCAGCGTGCCTGCCAGAGTGGACAAAGTGGTGTATCGACCGTTAACGAAAACAGTTCGTGACGTGTTTTTCATAGTATATATTTTGACAAGGGTGCTAAATTAAGGGAAATCCATGAGTATAATAGTTTCTGTTGTTAGGATTTAAAGGTTATTTCGGGAAAGGCCCGGAAGGTCAGGGGGATAAAGCAGTTCATTCAATTTGAACTAGTTTCACCATTCTACCATTTGAGATCTCCACGTTGACGATTGGGCATTACTTTTTGTACAGTCTCAAAGGGTCCGCTTCATGCGCGTATGGATACATTTCCATTCTTAGTAGAAGTACAAATGTAAAATGCAAAGGCGCATTGGCTAACTTGGTGGCTAATCCACATTCAAGCGCTTGCTTTCCTTCTGTATTTGAATGCGTGCGTTCCATTTTAGTCCTCCATCAAATAAACAAACAAATCCCGCACCTCCTGATCACTCAATCGTTCCAGGATGCCTTCCGGCATCAAAGAGGTTTGCTGTGGTTCCATTTTTTCAATTTCATTCATGGAGAGTTGGATGGGCTCTCCCCCATACGGCTTCACCGTCACCGCGTTGTCAGAACGTTCAGTAAGAAAACCGGATAAAGTCCGGCCGTCCCGGGTGTATATCCGATAATTGACATAGCCCTCCCGAATGTCCGCACTTGGATCGACCACCTGCATAAGCATATAAGACAGGTTGGTCCGGTCGTAGCCGGTCAGATCGGGACCTATATTCTCCCCTTCATCGTTCATCTGATGACAAATCCCGCAGGCCGTCCGATAAATCAGCTTACCCGACGTTTCATCCCCTGCCCCCGATTGAATGACCCGTGCCAATTCCTGGATCGTTTTGGCTTTTTCATCGAAAGTGCTGACCTTTGTTGCCGGCCAGATTTTCTGTACTCTTTCGGATAATGCCTTATCGCCAAACAAAAGCATGTGCTGGGCCAGTTCGACCGGGACATCTTCCTTGTGGATCACCGAGGTTCCTTCTATTTCATTTAATAACAAACCGGCCCAACCAGGTCTGCTCATCAAAAGATTCAAGGCGGCCAGACGAACTTCCGGGTCTTCACGCAATACCCGCGGGTAAGCACCCAACACGCCATGTCCTACTTCCTCGAAATCATACCGTTGAAGCATGTTCAAAATGGTAATTTTCACCGCCTTCGACTCTTCGAGGGGTGGTCGCTTCAGGATATCCAGCAACGTGGGAACAGCCTCTTCATATTCTACCTCGCCGAGGATACGGATATAGGCCAACCGTTCATTGAGATCGGCCTGTGGATTTTTGATGACTTCCATGACCTTGGGAAGCACACCAGATGTTTTTTGCCGGAGCGCCATGGCATATTCTCCCTCTCCGGTTGCCTGATAAGGAGACATGGCCTGAACGAGTTCTTTTGGTAAATCCGATATATTTTTTCCGCGTAATCCTTCCTGCATCCCGTTCATAAGTTTTTCCCCGGAAGCTTTGTCCGGAACCAGTTCAAACAATCGCTGCGCGGCTCCTAAATTTTCCGGTCCGCCTGACAGCACATAGCGCTGCATTAACCGCGATAAAAGAACCTCTTTCACGACCGGAATAGACCAAAATGATAGATCTCTAAAAAATGCGATGACACCTTCCCGGTCAGATTCCGCTTTGGATTCCAATGCCCACCAGATCTGCAAAGGAATGTCCGGATCCGTGGAGTCATCGTGATGAATTAGCAGATTTCTGATCATGGGCAGGGCTACTTCACCGGGCAATCTTTTGGCGGAGGCTGCAAGCTGACTCCGTACTTCCGGATTTACTTCTTGACGGGCTACTTCAGCGAGTTCCTTTGCCACCACTTCCGATGCCTGACGCTGATCTCCCACTAACCGGACGGCCCACAACCGGACAAAAGGATCCGAATGATTCATCCCAGTTGACGCTAATTCATCATCCAGGCCACCCAGAAGATGCATCGCCCAAAATGCCTCTAGAGCCTCCTGACCAGACCCGGAATTCATTAAACCGCTCAACTGAGGAATCATTGATTGATCGCCTCTATCGTGGATGACCCGAAGGGCCTTTTGACGAAACCATCGGTTTTTATGGGATAAAAGATCGATTAATTCCTGATTACTATAAGTCGTCAGATCAAAGGGATGATAACCTGTTTTACTTCCTTTTTGCCTCAACCTGTAAATCCTACCGGTGGATTTGTTCCAGGTATCCCGGGGATCGACATGGGACAGCCGACTGTCATACCAGTCTGTCATGTACACCGCTCCATCCGGACCGGTCTGAATATCTATAGGTCGAAACCAGCGATCGTCTGTATCCACGGTGGTATCTTGATCAACGGTGCGTATCGTGGAACCATTTATTTCAAAATCAGACAGCACCACGTTTCCTTGTAGTGGATTCAGTGCGATAAAGTTTTCCTCATACCGAGCAGGGAATTGACCGCCTTCATAACGGAGAATAGCGTGAGTAAAACGCACTTTTTCTCCTGCAAATTCCATGTCGGGCAGATACCCAAAGGCATACGGGTTGGTCAATGGTCCGTGTTTGCCCCAGCTTTTCAGGTAATAGCCACCTTGCTTGTAATAAGGCCCGCGTCCATACCCATTGTGCCCCGAATAAATACGGCCCTTGGAGTCGATCTCTACGTTGAAGGTATTCCCACCACCTTCCCCAAAAATCTCGAAGATCTTCGTATCCGGATGATACCGCCAGATCACCTGGCCCTGAAAAAATACATCTTTCGTTGCTGCAGAACTCACCGTGGACGTGGTGGTACTCCCCTGCGCTCCATACAACCAACCGTCCGGACCCCATCGAAGACTGTTTGCTACGGCGTGGGTATCTTGTAAACCAAATCCCTGTAGATGAACTTCCGGGTCTCCATCAGGAATACCATCGCCATCGGGATCCGGATAAGCGATCAGGTAGGGTGGATTGAGCACCCAGATTTTTCCATATCCCTGGGTTACGCTGGTGGTGATATTCAATCCGGAGATCGCATCGATGGAGTGATCAAACACCCCATCGCCATTGGTATCTTCAAATATGGTAATCTTATCAGCTCCTTTTTTACCACCCGGTGGAGGTGCCGGAATCGTGTCAAACTGCACCCGCAAATGATTATCCAATCCGGTAATTTTCAATCCGGCGGGATACGGGTACTGGTTGTAGTGCACCACCCACATTCTCCCCTTGGTATCAAAGCTGATCTCGAGCGGTTGGTTGACCATGGGTTCACCCAATACGAGATCCATATCCAGGTCAGCAGCTACTTCAAATTCCCGGATTGCATCTTCTGCAGGTACGGGTTTGGAATCATCCGTTAATGCACCCCTTCCCGGAAATGCCTCGAGCTGACGGGCCACCTCTTCATTGGCGGCGCGACCGGAAAGGTTTTGGTTGGTCGCTTCCTCATCTTGGCAGCTGAAAATAAAGAGAATTAAAATAAAAGGGAGTTGTTTCAAAACATTATACATCGGGATAAATCTATACATTCAAATATATGTTTTAAAGGTAAGGAAATAATCATCGCAGATGGAACCCGCTAGGAGACATCGTGTTAATTATTTATAATTTCATCCATGGGGGTACAATTACTTTTGAATAAAGATGATCCCTGGAAACTACCTGCAAATCAATTGGACAAGATAAGCCGTATATTAACTTCACTGGATACCATATATACATTGGAGCCATTTCGACAAATCCCGCGATATCGGTATCATGCATTAAAAGGCGATCTTCAAGACGATCATTCTGTTTCCTGATTCTAGCGAAACTCAATTTTAGCGACCACCGGCTTATGATCGGATGCATCTTCATCCAGGACTTCCAATGACTGGACCTTCCAATCTTGGTTTTTGGAAAGAAAAATAAAATCGATCCGAATGCGGGGGTCTTTGGCCGAAAACGTGTTCTGATGTTCACCGAAAAGGACTGCTGCATCATCAAAATACTCCGTCATAATCTGATACGCTTCGCTGTCCGGCTCAAAATTGAAATCACCACATAAAATGACTGGCTCATCTTGGTCCTTGAAATAACGCACCAATTCTTTCGCCTGAGCGACCCGGTTTTCATCAAATTGATGGCAGAGATGGGTCCCCGCAAAAATAATCTCCTGACCGTCCGCTATTTCTCCCTGAACCATAAGAACAGCCCGATCTTCCCCACCTTTTGGAATCGGTAACATAACTTTTCGATGGGGAAAGGGAGTACCGACATGGCGTATCAGAAGCCCTTCCCCATAACCTCCATCGCTAAAATCAATCGCTTTGCCAAAATGGCCCTGCATACCTGTCAGTCTTCCCAGCTCCTCAGCGACATTAATTCGCCGGCCCTCGTTGAATCCGGCCGTACGCCGGGTCATGCTGTCCACCTCCTGCAACGCTACAAAGTCTGGATGGTACGCATTTATGATGTCAGCCACCTCGTCCAAATTGCTCGTTCCAAGGTTATAGGGATTTTCACCATGGTATACGTTATAGGTCATGACGGAAATTTCCTGTGCCGTAGGTTTACAAGAGAAAAGGAGAAAACACCCAAGAATGAAAAGGGTTAATTTGGAATGATATGCCATAGCAATGTAGTTTTTCAAAAGTCGATCTGCAACTCAAATATACACAAAGATAATTTGCAGGGCATGACTTAACATGAGGTCTGTAGTTGATCAGGCGGATCACGCGTGTATTTCCATGGTATTACTCTACCCAGGTTCCATTGAACATAACACGGGAGACCTTCTTGACATTGGAAATATCGACAAGGGGGTTCTCATCCAACAGTATTAGATCAGCAAATTTGCCCGCTTCAACACTCCCAATTCGCTGCTCCGATCGAAAATACTGAGCATTGAGTAAAGTGCTCGCATAAATGATATCCATGGGAGACAGACCAGCTTCTGCGAGCAACTCCATTTCGCGTTGATACGTCCAGCCTGGTTCTGAGTAAGGAGATGAGGTATGAGAACTGGTTACGATTTTAACCCCGGCCTGATGCGCTTTTGAAACAAACTCCAATTATTGATCGAGCGTTTTCAATTAACAAATTGAATACATTGCTGGCAACACCCCATCCAAGCCCACCCTGCAATGGTAGTCCATCCTCTCATACGACCTTTTACTTATGGTTCGGCGCAGTAGTGCTCCGTTTCATAAATTATTCTGTTTAATTCTGGCCTTTTTTATGCTATCCTGCGTTGGAAAGCCTCGCCTTAACCCCGCTATGGCTACGTTCTGACGCCTTGACTAGCACGAAAATGACCTCAGAATTATTCCACATAACTTATAAAACAGTACACTAGTCTTCTTAGTCAAATAATTTCATCGCTGCCGCAGTCATGGTCCGCACGCCTGTCCGAATACTGGGCTCCGGCAAGGGTGCATAAAACGGTGAATGCAGTGAGGGAAGCGCCGGTCCTCCGTTTTTTGCGCGTTCCACCTTATCCGGGGCTACAGTACCTAACCAGTACATGCATATCGGCACTTCATGTTCCTGCAAACCATACCGGCTAAAATCTTCACCAAACGTGTATTTTGGCATCTCCTGTACCTGATCTTTTCCCAACTCTAGTTCAAATACCTGAACTAAAGCTTTTGTCAGTTCGGCGTTATTCACCGTGGTGGGCGTAAACGGATCCCTGATGCGGATTTCCGGTAATTGTTCTTCACTGAGCCCGGCGGCCAATCCCAGATTTCGGCAACGACGGCGGATTCCTTCGATGATTTGATCCCGGACCGCATTGGAATAAGAACGCACTGTGAGCTGAAGGTGGACCCGATCCGGAATCACATTGTGCACGGTCCCGCCATTTACAGCTCCCACTGTGACTACAGCTGGTTCCTGTGGATTGATTTCCCGACTTACGATGGTCTGGAAAGATTCGATCAATTGAGCACTGAGCACCACCGGGTCTTTTGTGGTATGAGGTGCAGCACCATGTCCCCCTTCGCCGTAAACTGTAATATCAATCATATCCACACTGGCGAGCATGGGACCGATGCGATACCCCACTTTTCCTGCTTCCAGATAGGGGTTGCAGTGCAATGCGATTGCATAATCCGGTTTTGGAACCTTGTTATAAAGATCATTCTCGAAAAACAAATTGGCCCCAAGTCCCATCTCTTCTGCAGACTGAGCGACCATCACCAAGGTCCCCTGCCATTGATTCTTCAGCCTCATCAACATCCTGGCTGCACCTATAAACACTGTCATATGTACGTCGTGACCACAAGCGTGCATGACACCAACCTGGTCGCCGGCCGCATTAACTCCCTGCACGGTGCTGGCATATTCCAGCCCGGTCTTTTCCGTGACCGGCAAGGCATCCGTATCGGTCCGGATCAGCACGACCGGACCGGGACCGTTTTTGTATACTGCGGCCAGATTATACGCTCCGAATCCTTCTTGTATCTCAAAGCCGAGTTCTTTGAGGTTTTCCGCCATTTTTCGTGCCGTATTTTCTTCTTGCAGGGACAACTCAGGGCTTCGATGAAGATCCAGGTACAGCTCTTCCAGTCCGGGATAGATCTCATCCACATCATCACGGATTTGCTCCGAGGGTTGTGCGTATGCCTGCTGGTCAGGAAAAATGATTAAGCTGATAAATATTAAACAGAACAAAAAGGTGTATTTCATACTCATTTATTTACCAGATTTCATCCAATAAGGTGTCGTGTCCGCATTGTGATCTGCTCCGAGAATTTCCTTGTAGAGTTCGGGCCGCCGGGCGTTCCGGTATCTGTGACCACCTGCATTCGTAAGTTTCTCCTTTGTGAGCTCTGCGGTAGCAATATCAGCCTCAAAGGCATTGGACTCTGCAAGCAACTCCCCATAGGGATCCAGAAGCATCGCGTTTCCTCCTTTCAGATGTTCGCCATCGTATCCTATGGGATTGGAAAAGGCGTAGTACACCCCGTTATCATACGCTCTCGCCGGCAACCATCGCATCAGCCACCCACGGTGTTTGGGGCCCATAAATTCCTTCCGCAATGTATCCGGGTCCCGATGCCGGGCTTGCCAAATCTCATCTTTGACGTAACCTCGCCCCGGCATGGAAGAAGGTGTGCACCCGGTCACATGGGGCGCAAAGATAATTTCGGCTCCCAAAAGCGAGGTTGCTCTTACATTTTCGATCACATTATTATCATAGCATATCAACATTCCTGCTGTCCAGCCCATCAGCTCAAAAGTAGTGTATTCTGATCCTGCGCTCAGCCATCTACTGATGAATGGATGGAGTTTCCGGTGTCTCGCCATCATGCCTTCACCGTTTACAGCAACGTACGAATTAAAATAACGTCCTTCCTCTTTCTCCAGAACGCCAGCCATAACGACAATATCGTATTCATCTGCCAGCTCCACCAGCCGCTTCGTAGTCGGACCACCGGGAATCTCTTCAGCTAATTGATCGATTTGATCTTTGTTCAACCCCTTTAAAAAAGTGTATCCGGTGGTACACAGTTCATGAAAACTAATAATTTGAGCCCCTTCCTGACTGGCTCGATGAATCAGATCTTCCATGACGACAAGGTTGACGGATTTATCCCCATCCTTGGGTTCAAATTGCGCAACGGATACTTTCAATGGATTCATAAATTCTGGTTTTAAACAAAATAAGGAACCGGTAGAATAAAATCGAAAATTTTTGACAAGTTATGGGCGCATTCGCAGCGTTACTGTACATAACCACGTCGTCATTGTCTTTTATTTTTATTCATCCAATCCCAAAGGTCCACCAAGTTACTAAAAATATAAACCCCCGAACAAGAAAATGATCCTGTTCAGGGGCTTATGCGTCCAGATTTTAATAAATAACCCCGGTGGGGTTATTTTAAGTCTTAATTCAGCGTGGCATCCAGTGTTATCTCACAATTCAGCACAGCAGAAACCGGGCAACCTTTCTTGGCATTACCGGTCAGTTCATCAAATTTGTCTTGGTCAATACCGTCTATTTTGGCATTGAGTTCCAGGTGGCTTTTGCTTATCTTAACTCCGCCATCTCCAGCATCAATGGTCACCGTAGCTTTGGTTTTCAGTTCTTCCGGATCAAAACCGGCCTCGGTAAGCATCTTACTTAGGGCCATATTAAAACACCCGGCATGTGCTGCCGCAATCAATTCTTCGGGGTTGGTCCCACTCGTCCCATCTTCATCCGTAAACCTTCCTGCGAATGAATATGGTGTGTTTTCCAGAGTTCCGGATTGACTGGTCAACTTTCCATTTCCTTCTTTTACTTTTCCTTTCCAAATGCTGGTAGCGTGTCTTTTCATTGGTGCAATGATTTTTATGTGATGTAATACTTATTATAAAACCCAAAGAAGTGAAAATTGTTTGGACTTAATCCTTTCGACGAGCATGGAATCCTCACTCATAAATTACTTTTCTCAAAAATTGCAAGGTCACACCAATCTCTAAACTGATATTCCTGATTTCCTGCTCAGGAACCTGATAACGATTCCCGGAAGGAGTAGTTAGTTCCTGGGGTGGGGTATAGATCTGCTGAGACAGATCGGGACTAAAAGTAATATGGAGCAATGGGCGAAAAAATTCATTGGCGATTAATCGAATCCCGCCGCCTGCACTCACGCCATAATTCCATTTCCGCAATCCGTTCGTATTGATGTAGGTAATATCTCCAAACTCCGTTCCGTAGGTGTACGAACCGCGGATGCCAAAAGAATAAAACCATTCAAATTCATCACTGAGGTCATAGTATTTTTTGACGCCGGCAACCACTTCTGCATTTTTGAATAATATCCTGGAATATCCGCCCCGAACTACCCGCCCCGAAATTGGACTTACAAAGTCATTGAAACGAAGACCGCGCCCTTTGGGATTGAGACCGGCGTTGAGATAAAAAGATGAAGATTCGCCATAAGACTCCAGATGCCCCATCAAATGCAATGCCAGTAAAGGGTTGGATTTTTGATAACCACTCCATTGTTGAAAAGCGACCGTAGGGCCTGCTTTTAATCCCAGATACATGGATTGGCCACTGGCACCAGGCATGGCATATATCACCGCCACCAAGGTTATCATGGATACAGTGATTATACTTCGTGCAATGGATGAACGCCTGTCACAACCCGAGATCATTGGACTATTTTTAATTGCTGTCCAATCTGTATCTGATTAGAGCGCAGGTGATTATTTTGACGAATAGAGTCTACAGAGACTCCGAACTTGCGGCTAATACCATACAGCGTATCTCCTTTAACCACTTCGTATTCTATAAAGTCTTGTTTGGGTTCTGTGCGTGTTTGCTTTTTTCTGATCACAGAGGAAGAATCGGTCACATCCTTTTTGGACAAATCGATCACCGGAACCTGAACCTCCGGTGCAGATTCCGGGGTGCTTGTCGGTGGAGTCACCTGAGCATTAAACGTTTTAGATTGGCTCTCCATGTCGAGCTGTTCCGCCAGTACGGGCTCGGTCACCTTAGCGGAAGGAACAATATCCACATCATCATAAGTTACCGGAATTTCATCTCCGCGTGCCCGGCCTTTCAAAAATATTTTTTCACCGGGAACAGGGACCATATCGGCACGTATTTTATTCTTTCTTTCCAGCGTGGATAGTCGAATACCATATATCTGGGAAATGCGAGAAAGGTCTTCACCTTCCTGGACCACATGAAACCGCTTCGAACCCCGGTACCAGATTCGCTTTTTCTCCAGATAAACAAACATCCCATCTTCGAGATTCTCATCCAATTCAAGGTTATTATCGTTATACTTTAATATTTTCCTGGGTGAGATTTCATATTTACGTGCCAGCTGTTCCATGGTTTGACCTTGAGCTACTTTGACCACCTCCCGTCGATTGATTTCAATCCTGTGCTCCACAGCCCGACGCTGAACCGGTTCTTCAGGCCGGGAAACAATTCTGTTTTGCGGTTTCACTTTCTTTGCGGGTCGTGTCTTTGTAATATCGCGGGGCTCCACGACGAGATCGGAAGGATTCACGTACTTCACATTTGAATCTTCGTAATAATCAAACGTATACAAAGCGTACTTTTCAATCAGATGGATCAGTAGGTTTGCATAAGCTGGATTGGTCGCATACCCGGCCTTACTCAAGCCCCATGCCCAGGATTTATAGTCGTTTTTGTTCAGGTCAAACAAAGGCCCATACCGGTGCGTCTTTTTAGGATCAAGTAAAAACTGCGAATGCGCCCGAAAAGAGTCTTCAGCATCGACAAAAACCCGGAAACAGGATTTTATCAATCGACCTCGTCGGTCGCGGTCATCATCTTTCTTGTAGTAGGTGGGACCACTCCATACTCCCCCGCATTTGATTCCAAAGTGGTTATTCGCTTGGAGTGCCAAATCACTCTTGCCCGCATTGGACTCCAAAATTGCCTGAGCCATCTTAATACTGGCTGGAATGCCATTCTCCTGCATCTCTTCTACAGCAATTAGTTTATACAGCTCGATATAATCCATCACCTCCTGTTTGGAGTAGGAATACCCAATCACAACGTTAACAAGTAAAAAGAAGGTTATAAAAATTCGCATAGTATCCTTTTGTTTCCGTGGTGAACTACCACCAATATTGTGCCAAAAGCGGTAAAAAAAGTCCTTTATATAAAAATAATATTTAATGTATAAAACCCCGAAGGAATCTAAAAATACCTGTTTTTTATAAAAACATAATATTCACCGTATTTTTACCACCCGACAACGGGCAACCAAGTTAATAATGAAACGAAAAAATACAGTCCATCTTGCGCCATTTGGCATTTTTCACCAGATCCTGTGCCTGGTTGGTTTTTTCATGGTGAGTAGTATGTATCAATGCACCGATCCGGATTCTGAAAACACAGCGTCCACCCCTGATGAATTCTCTGATTCGATCAGTTATTACACCCGGCAGGTAGAACGCCAACCAGATAAAAACATCCCGCTATTCCACCGGGCAAAGCATTTCTATGAACGGGGTGCCTATGATGCGGCCCTGAAGGATTTACAAAATGCACTTCATATAGACAGCACTCACCTGGAGACTTATTTGCTTAAAAGCCAGATCGAAATGGACTATTTCCGTTCGAGAGCTGCCCTAAAAACATTGCAGAAAGCAGAAATAATATGGCCAAACTCCATCGAGGTCAAGGAAGATCTGGCGAAAACTCACTTGATTCTAAAACAATACACCTCCGCTCGCGAAGCAGCTCAGAAGGCCCTTGAAATTAACCCCTTCTCAGCGAAACCACATCTTTTTTTGGGCCTCATCGAAAAAGAAAATCAAGACACGGCGACTGCCATTTCACATTTTCAAAGCGCAGTGCAAAATAATGCCGACCTCTTGGATGCCTGGGTCGAGTTGGCCAAATTAAAAATGTCCACGGACCCAGATGAGGCTGTACCATATTTTGAAAGTGCGCTCCAAATTGAACCCGATAATGTGCATCTGTGGCATACTTACGCCACATACTGGCAATCCCGGGATAGCCTCGCCCGGGCGAAAGAATGTTATAAACTGATCAATGAGCTGGATCCGGAATACAAAGAAGCCTATTTCAACAAAGCCCTGATACTGATGGACCAGGACTCATTCCTGACAGCAATTCCCGTGTGGGATCAGTATATCCTTCAAGAACCGGACCAAGCTCAGGGTTATTACTACAGGGGGATCAGCCATGAAATGGTCCAAAATTACCCGGCTGCTCTCAATGATTATAAAGAGGCACGGGAGCGAGATCCAAGACTGGACCAGATCGAGGATGCCATTAAAAGCATGGAGCAGAAAATCCGTTAAATCGTCTTTTTACCACGTCGATCTATTTGACGCACTTTTTCTTTTCGCTTCCATTGCTTAAGACATAGAATTGTTGATCATTCATATCCCTCCAAAAAAACTATATTTGCATCATCAGGATATGAATGGAATAAAGAAAATAGTTCAGATTTTGTGGATTCTTCTGCTTCTGACCGGCAGCAGAACGTTCACTGCCCATGGCCAATCCAATCAGCTTCAGCTGAATCTGCTTCTGGAGTCCGATCAGTCATTGGAATGGACGAGAGAATATCAGGTCTTCATAGCCCGGCATATTCCTGCAACAATTATTTTGGGGAAATTGACCAACGAAAACACCCTGATCGGGCTTTTTGATATCGATGGGCTGGATAACAAACTTATCCTGCATGGTATCGAGAACAAAAAACAATACACGCTGCACGAATGGCTGGACAACAGTATAAAAACCGGCTCCCTCCATCTCAAGCACCATCAAAACCTTTTGACGGGGTACTGGTACAATACGTCACGATCCATGCGACTCAGCATTCAATCCAAGATAACAAGTGCTCCAAATGCGAACGAAATCCGGCAATATCAATACCAAGACCAACTGTTTTTCACGAAAACTACCGATGGTGAAGAGGAAATTCTTGACTCTGACATTATAAACCGGGAGTCCTGGGAAAAAAAACACCACTCTCCTTCACAATGTTACGAAATATCATTGCGGGGTCAAGCAGAGGAATTTTGCCTGTCGGGTCGTCTGGGACTTTATCCCTATAACCAGGTAGACCTGGTTCGGATACTTCATGGGCAGGTTCCGCAAATCCCCCATGATGAAGCTTTTAACAGCCAAATCTCACAATGGCTGAACAACTGGGCTGATTATGTATTTCAGGATACCATTTATGATATTTCTGAACAACGGTGGAGTAGAAACCAATCGATCTCGTTTATGCCGGATTTCATCAATGAAGATTTGGTAAGCGGTATGCTTTCCATTCAATATTCTGGAGACGAAATGATCCACTCTAAATCAGTGATCTACGACCGGGATAAAAAGAAATTCTACACCCCACAGGATTTCTTTCGCAGTCATACTTCCTGGAATGAAAATTTTCAAAATACCGCTCGTCAATATATTATTGAGAAACACTACCCAACAATCAATGTATTTCCAGAGATCATGGATCGAATCCGATTTCACATGACGCTTAACCCCAACGGCGTTTTGATCTCGACGGATTTTACACCATATTTTGGAAGGTTAAAAGTTCAACTGGATCGAAACATCTACCAAGATGATTTGCAAAGATTTGCACCTTTTAGAAAACTATTACTGAAGTAACGGTGTCATATAAAACGGACATAAGGTAATTCGCATGTTAAATATACGTTCTACAACAAAAATCAAAGATTGCATAGGCACAAAACACGGGAAAAAATCTGGTGTGCGGGAGACTTCAAAAATCAAACACGTATGGATGTGGATCTTCTTTGTGATGGGTTTATTATCATATACGCAAAATGGAACTGCCCAGGAAGTTCAGGTCATTCTGAGCTATGACACCGTCTACATGGGGAATGTATTGGGCGTCCAATTTACTATGAAAAACTGGCAAGGCGATTTATCAAATCCCGATTTCGGAGAGTTTGCAGTGGTTGGCGGCCCGCAGATCAGCTCATCGATGTCCTATTCCGGTGGACAGCGTACATCTACAAAATCCATTCTTTTTTACCTCAAACCGCCCGACCGGGCAGGAATTTATCAGCTTCCGGAACAATCCTTTCAGGCAGATGGCGAGGAAGTTATTACGGAAACGCAAGCCATAACTGTCCTGGAGAACCCAGACCAACTGGAGCAAAATCCTGCCATAAAAAAACAACCTTCGCGATCATTTAATAAAGAATACAAAAGGAGCCCACCCCCGCGGGGTCAGCGCCAACGCTTTTAAACACAAGACATGAAACAAAAATATCTTTGGATAACAGAACTCATATGGTGGGTTGGTTCCCTGATAATTGGCGTGGCGATCATATGGCCTTATTACCCGAAGCTGATTGTAAAAGTGCCCTTTCTGATACCCAATATAGTATTGGTCATACTCATGATACAATGCTTTCGACTGACTCTTTTTTTGAAACGATCGCCTTTCCCGGCACATCCTTGGACCATATACATGTCCTCGTTTGCGTTTATCCCCATATGCATTTATGTAGTCAATCAATACAGTCAAATGTCCCAGTTTTTTGAATCATCATCCTGGATGCATTCTTTTTCATATTTACTTACTCTTTCAGAAAAAAGCACGCTGGCCGTGTACATTCGTACGGAATTCACTCTGGTTGCTGTGGTTGCATTTATTTCGGGTATTTCATTTTCAGGTCGAATGATTCTGACTTCCTGGCGATTTTTGGGGAATCGAACACACAAACCGAGTCGACAAAACCAGATGAGCACAAAATAAAAGCCATTTCGCTCGTTTGCAAAATGGCTTTTGGCATGAAAAGATTTTTTTTTAGCTCTTAGAATTCAACCTGAACTGCACTTTGATGTGAATAATACGGTTCACTTCCAGGTCTTTGACATTGATCTTATGGTAATTCATTCGTTCTTTGATAAACTCATCCAGTTTATTGCTTCGCGCATCTGTCTTAAGCACAACCAGTTCATCATCGGTGGTTATAAAAAAAGAAATACGGACACTCTGATCCAGCGTAGTTTGGAGCGTTGGATTTTTCAGTAACTTCACAACGACACTACGAAGTTTAGCATTGGGATCCTCAAGTGGTTTGGTAGTGGAGATCTGGTGAATGGATGTAATTAATAGTAATACAATTGCAATGTGCTTAAACAGTTTCATGGTGTTACTTTTGGCGGGTTATTAAAATAATTCGTTTAGCTTAACAAGGCTTAAATATATATTAAATAACGCCTTTTAGATTGTACAAATGCGACTTTCTTTATGATCATCAAAAAATAAGCCATTTCACTCGTTTGCAAAATGGCTTAAGGCATGAAAAGATTTAGTCTTACAATCTTATTATTCCTCCAAGGCAAAGTGCACTTTCATGTGAAAAATACGATTCACCTCCAGGTCTTTTATATTAATTTTCTGGTAGTTAATCCGGTCTTTAATAAACTTATCCAAGGGCTTTGTACGAGCATCCGTCTTAAGAACCACCAATTTTTCATCGTCGGTGACGAAAAATGAGATGCGCACATGTTCATCTACTGACTGACCAATGTTTGGTTTGCTCAACAATTTGGTAATACTGATTCTCAATTCGGAATTTGGATCGTCCAGTGACTTAGCATGAGAGGAGTGAGTTGTTAGCGCAATGAATATCAGCACCATTGCAAATGCATTTAAAAATTTCATAGCTGGTAGATTTTGGTGAGTAATTATATTATTTTTTGTTTCCACATTATTGAACATCTATATTCCGGATTCATCTTTTGTACATCTTTGAAATTTAGTTTGTATTATAGTGACGGTTGAAAATACGAAAATGTTGCTAGAGCACTTCATATTCTTACTAAAAAGGGGTGATTTTTGGACGAAAGGGGAAAAACACCCGACGAATGACCTGATTACACTTTAAATCGCAACGATATATTTGGACTATTTCGACTTTGCCAAACTAATTACTAGGTATTTAAGATAATCTTCTCCAAAATACCCGGTTAATCCAGAATGTTTATCCCTAGTGCTGACACTGTCATCTTATAATAACAATTAATTTTGATTATGCTAGTCCTTCGCTGAAGGAAAAATAAGAACTTCAAATCGTTGTCCATACTCCCCCGCTAACGCTAGAGTGGGACCCGGTAGGGATTGTGATGAAAACGAATAATCCAAGACTGTGAGTTACCATCCATAAAGTAGCCCATCCATGCCACATTATAAACAGGTTGTTATATCTTCATACCTTCAATCATTTTGAGGAATCTTAATATTAGATGCACATGAATGACACTATCCAGGAAGAGCAATCCCGGCCATTTTACAATGAATGGGTTGACATAAATCAACTACCAATTGCCGAAGACTCAGAATTCGTGGGCCTAGAACCGGAATATCTATATGTCCGGTTAAGTAATATTCTAATCACCACCATTCTCGGTGGCCTTGTATTGGCCATTTTTGTTTTTCTTTCGGCTTTTACTTTCTCCGTAAAGTTTATGGTTTTACTGGGATTTGTCCTTTTAATGGCATTCTGGGGTTTGCTGACTTATCTGGAGTTTCATCAACGGGGGTACGCGATCCGAAGTCAGGATGTGGCCTACCGCAGCGGATATATTTTCAGACAGAGACAATTTTTACCCTTCAGGCGGGTGCAGCACTGCAAGATTACCGAAGGATTAATTGAGCGGCTTTTCAATTTTTCGACGGTGATCATATCGGCCGCCGGTGACGACATTGTCGTCCATGGTCTCCGACCGGAAGAGGCTCAGAAGTTGCAACAATTTGTCAATGAGAAAGTAGATGAGTTGACGAAAGAAATGCACTATGGATAAAATTACCTGGTCCACACTGGCTCCGCCGGCTATGATGATCAAAATCATCATGGCTATCCGGAGTTATGCATTGATAATTCTTTACTTTGCTTACCGCACCTATCAGCGGTTTGACAACATCTCCATATTCAACAGTTTTGATCTTTTTCTGGATTTTTTATTAAATATCCTGCCCGGTATCCTGATCATCATATCAGGAATCATGGAATATAAGAAATTCCGCTACCGACTGGACCGGGAACAGTTCCATATCAACCGAGGATGGCTGCGTCGTGAAAAAAAGAGCATTCCCATCGACAAAATCCAATCTGTCCAGATCGAGCAAAACTGGCTTTATCGTCTACTAAATGTTTATCTGGTAAAGATCGACACCATCGGAGAAGACCAAGTAGAAGTAGAAATTGGCGGCGTGTGGGAAAATGATGCCCTGGAACTAAAGCACACTATTCAAAAAATCAAAAAAGAAGATCCATTCGGTACTGTTCAAGAGGAGATACCGGAAGGATCTGCGACTAAAATCGATTTCTCCTATGCACTGACCAACAAACAGGTTTCGAAATATGCTTTTACAGAAAACATGCTCTGGTTTTTACTTCCTTTTTCGCTCTCTATGGTGGTATTGTTTCAACTTTACCATTCAGCTGAAATGGAAAAGCTTTCCTGGCAGTTAGTGATCGATCTGGTTTTCGGGAATTTTGACCCGGCAGCAGGAAGCTCCATGCATCAGGACCACGTTTCAATTAATTACGTCATTCTATATGGATTGTTATTAGCCACATTCTCCAGCGGTATGTTCTTTTTAAATAAGATAACCGGACTTTTTAATTACCGAATGATTCTTCAAAATAAAGAGATACACATCCAACGGGGTCTGATCAATAAGTTCGAAACCATCATTCCTCAGCGTAAAATTCAATTTACGACCTGGTATACTAATCTTATTCGGCGTAAACTCGGTATTTTCACGCTGGCTTATAAATACGCCGGAGGAAGAAAAACACTGGGCTCAGATGCCATCGTTCCTTTCTTTGACCCACACATGGCTTTCAAGCTCAACCAACCTTATTTTCCTGTGGTTCCCGGAGAGCCATTTCACACAGCGACCATTGCAAGCGTGTATATCTGGAGGAATTATCTTTATCTAAAGCTTCCGCTGTCTGTCTTTATTATCGGCGTCTGTTACTGGATTCATCCGTGGTTGTTTTATGGGTCTTTCGGGGTTTTGGCCTACTTTTGGATATACAATGTCCTGTTTGTAAAAAACTTTAAGATCGAGTTGCATCAAGAATATTTTATCATCCATCAAGGAGTTTGGGGCCGACGACACACCCTGGTCCGATGGGAAAAACTTCAAAAAATAGATGTGCGCCAAACACCTTATCAACGAAGGAATGGGTATGCCCACCTCCACCTGAATACCGCTTCCTCCAATCTGACGATTCCTTATCTGGATCTAACTATGGCAGAGGAAATTTTGAATTATGGGCTGTACAAAACGGAGATCAGCAAACAATTTCTTTTTTAACCACCGATAATCAACGCCAGGTAGGTAAATCAAAAGCCATGAGCTTTGCGGGTTAAATTCCATAAACTTCCTCAATCCTACCCAAAGGGATGTTTTTACTAATTTTCTTTTTTCTCGTAGCTCCAGTAACAAATTCGGACAGCTGTACGTCTAAGAATTACCATGACGCCTACTGAGTATAATGAATGTGTGGATGACCATGCCGATCAATTGTTCCGATATTGTACCGGTCTGACCCGTAATCGAACTGATGCGGATGACTTGGTGCAGACCGCATTCGCCAAGCTCTGGGAAAACCGGAAAGATCTTGAAAAGAAAGTTGCAAAATCGTGGCTTTACAGAACTGCTTATCGGTCTATGGTCGATGAATATCGTAAAACAAAAAGAAATCAGGAGTACCGAAATCGTCAGGAAGAACAAGCCACTGAATTTCAAAGCTCCATCGAAGATAAAGACTTGATCCGGAAAGCACTTGATGTATTAACCGATGAGCAAAAAAATTTAATTCTGCTTCGGGATTACGAGGGATATTCCTACAAGGAGCTTTGTGACATCACAGAGATGTCCATGTCAAATGTAAAAACAACCTTGTTTCGGTCTCGAAAAAAGTTGAAAGAAAAATTGCTGGAACTGGACTTTAAAATTTAACGAAAGATGAAATTCAATATAAATAATTACGAAGAAGCCGCTCTGGACTTTCTGGACGGCAACCTGGACCCAAATGATGAACGCCTGTTTGAAGATTTTCTGGATCAACATCCAGAAATAAAAATGGAAGTAGAAGGATTGGAACACATTATATTGGTGCCGGATCTGACCATGCAGTATCCCACCAAATCAGAGCTTTACCGCAAAGAAACTCCGCTTATGGTTCCGTTCTGGAATTTTCGGCGTCTGGCAGCAGCAGCGGCAGTATTGGTCCTGGTTTCTGCGACCGGATTGTTTATCTGGAAATCATCCCATTCTAACTCACCTTCATTAACAACAAATGCACCCATACGACCCCAGACCACTGAAGAAAGAACACCTGAGACAATCACCAGTTTACCAGTGCCGGAAGCTTCGTCTGACTTAAAAACAGACATCTCAAAAAGTTCGGAACCAGAGCAACCAGAAAGTACTGAACATTCGGATCCGGGCGTCATGGCTTTGGAAGAATCCCTTGCAGTACAACCGGGCACCTCTTTTTCTGCTCCGGCATTGGCTTCTGGGACAAACACCACCCCGCGCATCGGCGCCAGATCGCAAAACATACACCCAATCATGAAAGATTCCTCCGGACCAATCCCAATTCCCAACGGCTCAGACCTCGCCCACGGAATCGACCCCGACGGAGTAACCTCACCGATGCTTCCAGGACCAGTAGTTAGCGGGATCAACCCCTTATTGCCCCCGGTTTCCATCCCTAATTCTTCGGATGAAAACCAACGTAAGATTGCGGAGATTGACCTAAATACCAGCGTGCTCCAAGAACGTCAGACCAATACAGTGGCTTACCTTCCTGCAAAGGAACACTTGATCAGCATGCCTTTGGATGACCCGGCCCGTCCTACGCCGGCAGTAGCACAAAAAGAAACTATCCAAACATTTAAGATTCATATTCCAGGGAAGTTTTTATCGGAAACCTGGGGCGATGTGAGCATGGCTCAATTCAAGAAAAAGCTTTTACCCGAATTTATAAAAAATCAACTAAACCTATAACTATGAAAAATTGGAAATTTATCACGACTATCATACTCGCTGTGCTCTTTGCTGGCCTGGTGTCTTCTTATGGACAGGGCACCGTACCTAAGAACGAAACCGACAGTACCCGGATCAAAATGGAGCAGAAGCAGCAAGAACTTGAAGAATTGGCCCAGGAAATTGCAGAGTTGGCGGAAAAAATGAGCCAAAAAGCATCAAAAGAAATTGAAAAGGAAGTTTCAAGAGAACTCAAAGAGGCCCTTAGAGAAGTCAAGAAGGGTATGGAGGAAATGAAACGGGAAATGGAAAAAGAATGGAATAAGGAAAACGGTCAAAATGAGCAGGAGAAAAAGGTGGAGATCGAGATTGAAGAAGAGGAAATTGAGCGGGAAGATAATAACTGGGGGGAAGTACTTGATGGACTGGACATTAAGTTCAACAAAAAGAAAGACAAGCTCAAAAATGTCAAGACCCGATGGTTTTTGTTTGATCTTGGATTTGCCAGTTATATCGCACCGGAAGCCTTGCCTGAAATCAATGGCGTGAATCCCATGGAGCCAGATATCATCAACAGCGTGAGCTGGCGTCTTCATGTCCTTAATCAACGAATCAACCTCGTTAATCACAACCTTAACCTGATCTATGGCGCGGGATTTTCATTTAACTTTTATGGATTCTCCAATCCAAGTACCCTGGATGTAGCCAGTCCGCAAGTTAATTTCACGTTACCAGATGCCACCCAGGTGTCTTACAAGAAAAACCACTTGCGAGCATCCTATTTACATTTTCCATTGATGCTTAACATTGAGACCAATCCCTATCAAAAAAGCAAAAGTTTTCACATCAATGCCGGGGTGTACGGAAATGTGCTTCTTGGTGGTAAAACCGCTCAAAAAACCAATAATCAAAAGATCAAAATCAAAGACAAGTACAATCTGGAGAATTTCCAATATGGATTATTGGCCCAGCTGGGCTATGGTCCGATCACCTTCTACGGGACTTACGGGCTCAATGAATTGTTCAAGCCCGAAAAGGACAATGGATACCGGGTGCACCCGATTACTTTTGGCGTGAAGGTGTTACCATTTTAACTGATTTCGGGTGTGTGACGCTTGCCGAAGAGGAGGTGCGGCGGGAGCGTCCCACACCTTCCAACATGCTGGCGAGTGACACTTGCTGAGTGGGGTGTGCAGGAGGGAGCGTCCCACAACTTCCAACACCCTGATTAGGGGGCTGGCGGAAGAGGATCGTGTTTTTCACCTGAAAGCCCAGGTAATTTACATAGGTGACAAACCGGTGTGCCTTCCCTCAGTCATAACAGATCACTGTGAATTCTATATCAACGAATTGCATTTTTACTCAAACGGGCTTTTACCGAATCCACCGCATAATACACCACGGGCACCAGGAACACCGTTAACATCAATGAAGACAGCAGACCTCCGATAATAACCCAGGCCAAGCCATTTTTCCATTCACTGGCTGTTCCACTGGCCAGCGCAATGGGGAGCATTCCGATGACCATGGAGAGCGTCGTCATTAGAATGGGGCGCATCCGTTCTTTCCCGGCCAGGATCAGCGCCTCGCTGTAGTGCTTTCCTGTCGCTTTGATCTGATTGGTAAAATCCACGATCAGGATCGCATTTTTGGTCACCAGCCCCATCAGCATAATCAATCCCAACAAAGCAAAAACACTCAGATGACTCATCGATAAATTCAGTGCCAACAATGCGCCAATAGCAGCCACGGGTATAGAGAACAAAACCACAAAGGGATAAATAAAACTATCATACAATGCCACCATGATCAGGTAAATTAGTAAAAAGGAAATCACCAGTACCGAACCCAACGCACCAAAGCTGTCGTTCTGCCGCTTTATATCGCTTCCCCAGATCATATCAATTTCCTCCGGCAACGGATGCTCGGCCAGGTAGGCTATGACATCATCAGCTACCGTCCCCGAAGGTCGTCCAAGCGCATCGGCAGTGATGGTAACAGCCGGCTGACGGTCCAACCGCTCCAACAACGATGGAGAATTCTCCTGTACCACTTCAGCAAACTGACTGACCTGAACGGGCAACCCTGCCGGGTTGACGATAGTCAAATCCCGGACATTTTCATAATTCTGCCGTTCAAATTCCGGCAACCAGACCTGTACTGGATATTCGGTGCCATCTTCCGTATAGGTGGCATCATCGTTACCTGCAAAAGCTGTTCGGAGATTGATGCCGCTGTATGCGGTACTCAACCCCAGCCTTTGCATTCTATCCGGATCCGGTATTATTCGAAACTCGGGCCGCCCTTCTTCCACAGACAGCCGGACATTGTCCGCACCCGGGATGGTCTCGATGACAGCTTGAAGTTGGTTGCCGGCATCCAAGACTTCACTAAGTGCGGGCCCGCTCAGAGTGATCTCAATCGGTGAGGTCCGAGCCACCAGCCCCAATGCCATCAGGCTGAAATTGATCCCTGGAAATTGTTGCCGGAGTTCCTCACGCAGATGCTGCATATAGTGTTCGGTTCGGACATAACCGGCTTCATCTTTTGACTTCAGCTGAATGGTAAATTCTGTTTTGTTGGGTGATCCCACTCCAAAACTCCCAATACCGGTACTGGGACCGCCGATATTACTGAATACCGTAGCCACTTCCGGTTTGGCCAGGATATAAGTCTCAATGTCGGAGGATACTTTCGCATTTTCTGCCAACGCGGTGGTTTTGTCAAACTCCATATTCACACGGAACTTGCCCTGATCACCCGTGGCGATCAATTCCTTCCCGATGATTCCCTGCATCATGAGTGCACCGGTCAGGACAAACAAAAGAACCACAAGTCCGGTGAAAACCAGTTTATGATTCAACACCCATCGGAGTGCATGGCCATACCATTCAATAAAATAATCCAACTGCCGCTCAAACCACAGTAAAAACCGGTTGAAAAAATGAGTAGGTTGCAAATCATCTTTTCTTCCTATTCGCGAGGTCAGCCAGGGTGTCAATGTAAAGCCAACAAGCAAACTGGTTAACGTAGAAGTGATGACAACCACGGAAAATTGTTTCAACATATCGGCCACAAAAACCTGTAAAAATAATATGGGTAGAAATACAACAACATCAACCAGGGTAATCGACATGGCTGAGAACCCTATTTCCATCCGCCCGTCCAAAGAAGCTTTCCGTTTTTCTTTGCCCATATCCAGATGGCGTTGAATATTTTCAAGCACGACGGTAGAATCGTCAACTAGTATTCCTATGATCAGCGACATGGCCAACAAGGTCATCAGATTCAGTGTGTAGCCGAGCAACCACATGACCGCAAATGCAGTGACCAATGAAGTAGGAATAGCTATCAGTACAATCAGAGCGTTCCGAAAACTTCGAAGAAACAATAACATGACTATGGACACCAAAATTACAGCGAGGATCAGATCATGAACCACGGAATCAACAGCAGCAATCGTATTCTCAGTACTATCATCGGCAATTGAAAAAAGGATTTGATCTGACCTGTTTTTATCCTGGATGTCTTTGAATTTTTTCTTCACAAGGGTGGAAACATCGACGGCATTGGCATCACTTTGTTTTTTGATCAGAAGACCTATTCCGGACACGCCGTTGTATCGGCTGACCGATGATATTTCTTTGATGCCATCGGTTACCGTGGCTATATCGCCCACATATATTGGATTGCCCGGCACTGGCATAGCCACCTGCACATTTCGGATATCCTGAAGGTCATGAAATTTAGCGGTGATTCGCACCGCATTGCTTTTCGTATCCGATTGGACTTGTCCCGCCGGGATATCGACTCCCGAGCGCTTTATGGCCTCCACCACCTGAACCAGCGAAATGCCGTAAAACTTTAGCTTTTCCTGTTCCACCCGGACCTGGATCGCTCTTTGTTCACCTCCGAGCAAGGTGATTTCAGCTACGCCCTTAATTTGTTGGATCTGAGGTAGCAAATCATCTTTCATCTTTTGGTAAAACGCCCGGGCTGGAAGTTCACTGGTGGCACTGACCGACATGATCGGAAGATCATTGGGAGACACCTTGCTCATTCTGGGGCTACGAATATCCTCCGGCAAATCTTGACGTATGTTATCGATATAGCGCTGTGCATCCTGCATGGTATTATCCAGATCGGTCCCATACTTTAGATTGGCAATAATAATGGACGCATTGGGTAGTGATTTAGTGACCAGATAATCGACGCCTTCCAGATTGGACAACGCATCTTCGATCTTCCGCGATACCGACGTCTCTACTTCTGCTGGTTCTGCTCCCGGGTAAGCCGTGGTAATCACTACTACAGGCTGATTGAAATCAGGCATTAACTCATAACTCAGGTTTCGATAGCCGATATATCCCAATAGAATAAAAAGGCTAAAAAGTACGATAATCAGAGATGGCCGTTTGATCGAAATTTCCGTAATATTCATGGTTGGTTTTTTTATTGGATCGTTACATTTACTCCATCATAGAGGTTGATAAATCCTTCAGTCACAATTAAGTCACCTGCATTTAGTCCTCCGGATACAACGACCTGATTCCGATATCGAGATGCGATGGTAATAGGTTGCAACACGGCCCGACCATCTCGGACGGTATAGACCTGCGGTTCTTCCGCGGAACCCTGAAGCGCAGAGGCAGGAATTGATATGCCCTGTTCGGCCAATTCGTTCTCTAAAACGGCTTTACCAAACATGCCGGCTTTGATCTTCTGCCCCGGCCGGTTGGAGACTAAAAACTGAACCGGAAAATGATGGGCTCTGTTTGCTTTGGCACCGATCATCACAACCTGACCAGTCAATTCTTCACCAGGAAAAACATCAGCAATGATGGTGTGTTTTGCCTGCATCCGAAATAAGTGCAAATCCCGTTCTGCGACATTTATCGTAAATTTCAACTGATGAATGTTGGTGATCTGTAGTAAGGGCATACCCGGGGCAGCAAAAGCACCTTCCTCCACCATTTTAGCAGTGATCACACCACCAAAGGGAGCCCGGATAGTGGACTTACTGATTTTTTCTTCTACGATTGATTTTTGTATTTGAGCCTTTTGCAAACCGAATTGTGCTTTCTTTACTTTGACCCCCTGAATAGCATCTTCCGCTGCCAAGGCAGTATAACGCCAGAGATCTGATTCCACCCCCTCGATTTCAGCTTCTATGCTTTGCACTTGAAGATCCAACAAGGAATGGTCCAGCTGAATCAGGACCTGTCCCTTCCGCACCTTACTTCCTAAATCGACATCTACAGCATTAATTTTCCCTTGTAGTTCGGCATTGACACGGGTTTCTTTGACCGGCTCAAAAACCCCGGAAAACCGTTGCTCGTTCATAAGGAGTCCAGGTTGTATAGTATCGACGGCCACACCGACAGCTTGATCTTTGTCGTAGTGATAGACCCGATTTTGTGCAATTTCCTTATTGGTTTTTAGCTTAAATGCCGTTAAGACAATTAATGCGATCAGTCCGATGATTAATAATATATTTTTCCAGGTCATGGTATTATTGGTTGGTGAGCGTATTAAAATTTCCTGTCAATTTTTTCAGTTCCAGATCGGCCTTCAGAAAATCTACGACGGCCGATAAATACGATTGCTGGGCAGTCCGGACCACGTTGTCGGCTTGAAGGATATCTGCCATGGTGGCGATGTCCTGCTGCTGCTGGCGCACGGTCTGATTGTAAACAGAAAGTGCCTGAGCAATTTGATCTTCCACGTCCGTGATGGCATTCAAAGTGATCTGTCGCTGGAGTATAGCGTTTTCGATCAACATGAAATTTTGGTCTTTGATTAAGTTCATTTGCAATTGATTATTGATGAGCTCGATGTTTTTCTGATTGATTTTACGTTTGGTGGTACCATCAAATAAAGGATAATGAATCCGAAGCCCTGCAAACCCGATGGGGTACACATTAAGAAACCCATTGGGCTTTTGATCATTACCATATCCCGTAGCACCAAATGATCCAAATAATGATACCGTTGGCAACCGGCTGGCTTTGAGATTTTCCAATTCGATATTTATCCGCTGACCCTGTTTTTGCGTCAGCTGATACTCCAGGGAAAAATGCCGTGGATACCCAACGACGTCAGGAGGAATGATTTCCCGTTCTATGTTCAGAAATGAATCCAGTGGAATACCAATAGCTATTTTCAGCGCGTTGAGCACTTGCTTTATCTTATTGTTAATCAAAGAATTTTGGGTGTTTAGCTGCCCAATTTGCAATTCAACTTTAGACACATCAGTGCCCACAGCCAGTTGATGATCATGCAACATCTGCATGATTTTCAATAGTTTTTTGGCATTTTCCAGTTTGACATCGATAAATTCCGATTGCCGGTACAGGATCTGAGCATTGTAATACAGATTTGCAATGTCGAAGAAAAGTTGTTCTTCTGTTTTCCTGTACTGCAATTCATGCATTTCTATCGCCGTCTGGGTCAGATCCACCGCATGCCTGATCTGTGGCTGATAGAGCGGCAGGGCCAACTGCAAATTAGCATTGATGTTGTGCGGTACACCAAACTGAGCTTCTTTGAACTGTCCCTCCGGTCCTCCGAATAGGGACATCGGCATGAGTTGATACGGAAGATTGGTAAAGTATTTGTATTCTGCGTTTACACGGAGCTTGGGTAACCGATTAGCGGCCATTTCTTTTTTCTTTTCCGATTGGAGAGCCAGGTCGTTTTGCTTGATTTTTAGGTTTTTATTGTATGCTCTTGCTGAATCCAGACATTGATCGAGGGACCATTCCGGAGAACGAGGGGACTCCTGGGCTGCTACCGGAAGAACGCTGATGAGGAACCCAATCAGGATGTGAATATTCACTAACTTCATAAATCAAAAAATTTTAAGCTTCTTTAAGCACTTGGGCGTTGTTCGTGGTATAGTAACTTAGCCAGGCCAATATAGCTGTGATACTCGTTCTAAAAACAAGCGCCAGTACAGTTTTCTCTTCATGTACACCCCCCATATAAACATACACCGCAAAAGCAATGGAAGTGATCAGTAACAATCCGGTTGCGTAAATCAACCATCGGACGGCTTTGGTCCGTTTTTTGACCGACAAGTAACCGGCATAGAGGTAGATTGCTCCACAAATCAGATTGGCAAAAACCACAAACGGGACATAATTCCCTTCCAGTTCTCGAATTCCAAACCAATTAAACAGCACCGAGGAAGCCATAAAAACAGTAACTCCACCCAGGAAGAAAAGCAGAATAATCAATAAAACACGAAGACCTTTTTTCATGATGAACTTTTTATAAGTGTGAGTAATGATTCGATCATATTATAACCACTACGTTCTATATCAAACTGGAAACCCGATATTCTCCATTTAAACATTTGCAAGCGAAATGTTCCCATAACGATGTTCAGAAGTTCTTCCGTGGTAATTTTATTTGTAAATACATTCTGCTGTTGACCGGCCATAATGATGGGCATTAGGTGCTTCATCATCACCTGCATAATCTTGTAAATGGTCTCGTTGATTTGCTTACTTTCTTCGAGAAGTCCTGCTGAAAATACTGCTACGACAAAGTGGGGATTTTCTTTGAAAAAAGCAATTTGAGCCTGGAACAAGCTTTGAAACTTATCTTGCGGAGAATCACGATGACTTACTGCCTGCACATTGACTTCATCGATTTGTTCGGCGAGGTATTCTAGCAATGCAACGACGATCTGTTCTTTCCCGGCAAAATGGCGATAAATCGCACCTTCGGAGAAGTTCATTTCTTTTGCCAGATTCTTGGTAGTCAGCCCACTAACTCCGGCGGTGGTCAGGATTTTACCAGCTGCCTCAATTATTTCTAATTGACGATCTGTTATTGCATTTTCCATTTTCCAGATTATATTATGATTTACTAACAGCGCTAAGCATGTAAATGTTCACTTACAAATATAGCGCTATTTTTCCAGATTCCAAGCAAAACAGGTTTATTTGGAATACTCAACTTGTTTTCTCAACTTTAAATATATCCTTGCGGAATAAAAAGGAAGAAATTTTAACCGGTCAATTTTTCCCTTGCCAGGCTTCCAGTGCTTCCCATTCATCATTCGCGGCGAGAAGTGCTTGCTTCGCCCAGGTTTCATGACCATGCCGCAAATAGACTGTCCCAGCATCTTCCAGGATCTGCTTCAATGCATCAAGAGATGTTTCGGACAAAGCTTTGTAGGTAACAATTCCACTTTGGTACAACACCTCTGCTGTTTTGGGGCCGATCCCTTCTATCCGGGTCAGATCATCTTTTTGGCCGGCATTCTCCGCGGTCTCTTTTTTAGGTAAAGTTGGAGCATCATCTTCTCCAGCCGGCGTACTGTGTTTACCCTGTCCGAGCAATTGATCAATGTAATCTTCCAGTTCATCGATCCGGCCTTCCCGTTCCAGTAGCATATTGTTCATTTCATCATAGGCCTGATCGAGTTCTGCAGCACTTTTACGTTTGTTCTCTGACACCAAATACCCGACGATCACTCCAGCACCAAAAACGATAATTCCAAAGGGGGAACCGAACATCAAACTAAACATCGAGATAAAAAACACCATAGATCTTTAAATTTATTTGAAGGATATTAAAGCTACATAAATTCCTTTTCCTATTCATAACGGATCCATCGTCATTTTGGTTCTTTATACCATTTGAATTCACAATTGCCGCATATATTCCGAAATATTATACGGCATTAACAAATACAAATGGTATTAGAGGTCGACTGACGCATTAATCAATTAAATATTTTTGTAGCAGACTCTTAAGAGCTAATATTCCCTTTTGGTTGAGTACGTCCATTTTTCTACCCAATCTTAGCTTATCAACGCAACGTATTTGATCCAGACAAATCTGAGCTTTTCTACCGGTTAAAGTTATTTGTAACCTCATAGGAAATCGTCGAATGGTAGAAGTAATAGGAGCTACTAGAACTGTATTCAACCATGAATTACTAGTATTTGGCGAGATGACAATGCAAGGGCGAATCTTGTTAATTTCACTTCCTAACGTAGGAGTTAAATCCACCCAATAAACCTCATATTGTTTTACCAGGTCCATTCACTTAGGTCTTCATCTTCAAAGAAATCAGGTAAGAGCCGTTCAGGTTGACCATTTTTCTCAATTTCAGAACGTAATGCTTCTTCCCACCCTTCCCTTGGTTTTTTCTTTTTATCCAGCTTCTTACCCGGTGTCAAAATCAATTTTTCATTTTCCAATTCCATTTGTACCGATTCTTCCAATCCCAGTAATCTTATGATGTTGGCAGGAATAATGATGCCTTTTGAATTTCCTATTTTTATGATATTAGCTTCCATGGTATAAATCATTTTGTGTTCATACAAAGTTATAACTTTTTGGATGCATGAAAAGTTCCTGAATAATTTGGTTAATAACCAAGGCTACTATGATCACGTAAAAAAAGTTTGAGACCTTACTCCGTGATCAAACCAAATACACCCCCGATCAAAAAGGTGGTTTCAGGAGTAAAGTCTTCTGCATTACGTAGCGGATAAAACCCATTGTACAACGGTCCTACTTTTACTTCCCGTCGCTCAAAAGACAAATTTTCATCACCTCCATGGTCATTCCATACCAGCACATAGGACTGATTTTCCATTTTTACCACAGCTTCCTCCGGTAAAGCGGGCATAGAATCTTGCTTCGTTACTATTTCTGCTTCCACATACATGCCGGGCGTCAAATCGCGTGCCAGCGATTCATCCTTGAGGTGACCATGGACCAGAACTGTCCGCTTGTCTTCATCAATGAGCCGGTTAATCAGATAAATATCTGCGTCATACCAGGTAGCAAGATCACTCTGAACCTTGAATCGAATATCCTGTCCCACCGAGACCTTGGATAAGTCAGATTCATAGACCGATAATTCAACATGAATATGATTTGTATTTAGCAAGCTGACCGCAACGTCCCCAGGTGATAAAAACATTCCCGTTGAAGCGTTCACACCCGTCACAAATCCAGAAAAAGGAGACCGTATCCCTATGGTGGTCTGTATCGTGGTATCGGTCAATTCGTCCGGATCAATCCGCATCATCTCCAGTCTTTTCCGGAGCGACTGATATTTACTCTCACTCACCCGGTAGTCCGATTCTGCTTTTAGATAATTCTTCTCCGAGGTAAAATTGTCTTTGACTAATTCGCCCTGCCGTTCGTATTCACGCTTTAGATAATCCAGAGAATTTTTTACTTCCAGATAATCCTGCTGTACCTCAATGTAAGCCGGGTTTTCCAGCGTAAATAAAGTTTGCCCACGCCGGACACGTTGCCCCGGAATCAGATTCAGGGATTTTACATACCCCTCAAAATACGCACTAACCTGTGCTCTTCCTTCCGGTGGAACATCCAATACACCAGTCGTGCGGATTAACTGTTCAAAAGTACGGAGGGCATACCGGCCGGTATCCAGCTTGCCGGCCAGATATTGCTCCGGGGAGATGTCGAGTACAGGATCTGTCTGGTTGTCAGGCAGATGAATCACTGCTGAATCATCGTTTCCGGATCCACAGGATGCGACGCCAAGGAGAAGCCACAAACCAATTATATATTTTAAGGTATTCATAAATAAAATATCTTATTCGATTAAATAATTTGCTTCCAGTACAGCTTGATTGTACCGGTACACATGGTCTAAATATTTGCGCTCGATCTGCTGCGCCTGATCCATCAATTGGATATACTGTAAAAAATCAATTTCTCCTGATTCAAACAAAGCCTGTGCATTTGATAGAATTTCCAGGGCATAGGATTGTCCGGTGTTTTCATAGTAATCGATACCTTGTCTCAGACTTTGGAGTTTTCGAAGAATCGATTGATAATCGTTCCTTAAATTCTTCTTGTAGTTAAAAGATTCGTGTTGCCGGATAATCCGTTCTACCCGGGCTGCTTCTATTCTTGATTTTTGAGCCCCGTTGAACAGGGGAATACCAAGGCCAATCTGAAATCCCAGGTAGCTGTTGGGTGCTTCCTGTCCGTTTAATCCCTGAAAAATTCCAAGATGGATATCCGGCCACTGTAGCCGACGCTGGTATTCCAATTGATTATCCGCCTGGACCTGTTGGTTGATATAAAAGGAGAGTCCCGGATGATTCATAGTATCGAGCGGTTGAAGATTCAGTGGAATCAATTCCTGATCCTGTATGGTCACAGAATCACTGGTTTGCAACCATTTCCGGAGGGATACCAAAGCTTGCTGTTCGTTAGCCCGGCTCTGCATGAGAAGAAGATGCACTTCCTGTTGTTTATTTTCAGCGGTAACCTGTACCAGTCTATTCGTTTCACCGGACTCATATCGTCGGGTAGCTGCCCGCACAAACCGGCCATACAGACTATCCAACCGCTTATAATGCGTTTCGATTTTATTCCAATAAAGTACGGCATAGTAAGCCTGAGATACTTCTTTGGTCAACATTCTTTTGCGAATGGCAAGCTGGTCTCGGGAGAGTAATGTATTGGATTCCAACACCTGACGTCTCGCTTTGTAGATGGTGGGAAATTCAAACGACTGGTTGACGCCCCAAACATGCAAAGGGAAGCCATTTTCAGCCAGGTTAGACTGGTCAAAATTGTAATACACTTCCGTTTTTTCCACATCAAATGCCGAATTTTCCAACACTTTGTTTTGATTGATCCGCCCGGATGAAGCCTGGATACCCTGATTATTTTCCAGAGCCAGTGATATCGCATCATCCAGCGAAATAGATATCGGATCATTCTGAGCAGTGAGGCCTATCGTGCCAAGTATTAGTAAAAGAATAGTCATCGGTGCTTTTTTTAATGCCCGCTGAGCACTTCTGCTCTCCACCATAGCATAAAGCACAGGTAATACGAGCAGCGTGAGAATAGTAGCTGAGATCAGACCTCCAATGACTACGGTGGCCAAGGGCCGTTGTACCTCAGCGCCCACATTGGTCGATATCGCCATGGGCAAAAATCCCATGGCTGCTGCAGAAGCGGTCAAAAGCACAGGCCGCATCCGATGTTTTGTACCGAGGATAATCCTTCGATGTATATCTGTCATACCTTGTGATTTAAGTTCTTTAAAATGCTCTATTAGCACGATGCCATTGAGAACAGCGACACCAAAGAGTGCTATAAACCCGATGCTGGCGGATATACTAAATGGCATATCCCGGATAAATAGCAACATGACTCCTCCCACTGCGGACAGCGGAATAGCTGTGTAAATCAACAACGCATCCCGTACCGAATGAAAGGCAAAATAAAGCAAAAAGAAGATCAAGATCAACGCAATGGGAATGACAATTGTCAATCGCTGTCGAGCTGAACGCAGATTTTCAAACTGACCGCCATATTCCACAGTATAACCCGGTGGCATATCGATTTCCTCGGCAATAATGTTCTGGACGTCATTTACGACCGATTCCAGATCCCTGTCCCGCACATTGACTCCTACTACAATCCGCCGTCGGGTATCATCCCTGGAGATCATGGCCGGGCCAGTAGTGTATTGAATAGAGGCAAATTCCGTAAAAGGTACCGCCTGACCGTTGGGGAGTTGTACCGTGGTTTTTTCCAGATCAGCCAAATCCTTACGGTAACCCTCCTCCAGGCGAACCACCAGATCAAACTGCCGTTCACCTTCAAAGATCGTTCCGGCTGCCTTACCGGCGAATGCCATCGTCAGGATATCATTGAGTTGGGCGATATTCAAGCCATAACGTGCTATTTTGGCCCGGTCAAATTCGACAGACATCTGGGGCAGGCCAACCGTTTTTTCAGTGATGATATCAGAAGCTCCATCCACATCGCGGATGGCATTTTCGACCTCCACCGCTTTTCGATGAAGAACATCGAGGTCTTCTCCAAATATTTTTACGGCCAGATCGGCCCGCACTCCCGTGATCAACTCATTGAAACGCATTTCAATCGGTTGGGTAAACTCATATTCTACACCGGGAATGACCGAAAGCTTATCCTGAAATTCATCGATCAGATCAACCTTGGTGCCGGCCGTCGTCCAGGTTTTGATCGGTGTAAGTTTCACAATGACATCGGTCTCCTCCATAGACATGGGATCCGTAGGAACTTCCGCTGCTCCTATCCGGGTCACGACCTGTTCTACCTCAGGGAAAGTCAGCAGTATTTTTTCGATCTGAGTCGTCGTTTCGATGGTTTTGGTCAGTGAAGTACCGGTTTTTAGTATCGGTTGTATGACCAGATCACCCTCGTCCAGTGTAGGGACAAACTCTCCCCCCATTTTTGAAAACAAGAAAACAGTCAGACCTAATAATCCTACAGCCAGGAGGAGTACCAGCCATTTCATTCGCAGTGCCCACACGATGACAGGATGATAAAGATTCTCCAATCCCCGTATGAGTCGGTGAGAAATATTATTGCTATTCTTCTTCGATGGTTTGAGAAACAGTGAAGCCATCACGGGCACATAAGTAAGGCCCAGGATCATGGTTCCCGCCAGTGCAAGACTAAACACCATGGCCATAGGCCCGAACATTTTTCCTTCTACCCCGGTCAGTGACAAAATGGGGATAAATACAATGATGATAATGATCTGTCCAAAGATGGCAGAACGCATCATTTTTGACGCACTTTCATGGGTAATCTTGTCGATCATGGATCTTTTCTCACCGCCAGTCAATCCTTGAAGTTTCCCGCTTTGTTGTGTCATTTGGAAAGCGATAAACTCAACTATAATCACCGCACCATCGATGATAATACCAAAATCGATCGCACCCAGACTCATCAAGTTAGCATCAATGCCCAGGATATACATCATCGACAAAGCAAACAATAAACTGAGTGGTATCACAGACCCTACGACCAGCCCCGAACGTAAATTCCCCAGCAGTAGTACCACCACAAAAACCACGATCAAAAAGCCGAGGATCAGATTTTCAGCTATGGTGAAGGTCGTTTTCCCAATTAACTCCGTTCGTTCCAAGAACGCATTGATGTACACGCCCTCCGGCAATGAAGACTGAATGGATTCCACACGATCCACCACGCGTCCTATAACGTCCTCTACATTGGCTCCCTTCAGCAGCATGACCTGTCCCAGAACTTTTTCTCCTTCACCATTACCTGTGATCGCACCAAAACGATTGGCGTGACCAAACCCCACCGTGCCGACATCCCGAATAAATATCGGTTTGCCGTCGCGGATCGTAACCACAATATTTTCTATATCATCCAAAGAATTGGCCAGGCCTTCTCCTCGGATAAAATAACTTTCGTTGGTCTTTTCGATGTATCCGCCACCGGCAACACTGTTGTTCTTTTCCAGTGCATCAAATATTTCTGTGACCGGGATCTGCAAAGCACGGAGTCTTTCCGGATTAACGGCTACTTCGTATTGCTTCAGATAACCACCCCAAGTATTGACCTCCACGACACCCGGTATTCCGGAGAGTTGTCGTTTTACGATCCAATCCTGAATGGTGCGCAGGTCGGTGAGGGAGTATTTCTCCTGATGAGCAGAATCTACTTCGAGGGTATATTGATATATTTCGCCCAAACCAGTCGTGATGGGTCCCATAAAAGGCACCCCAAAACCGTCCGGAATTTTTTCTTCAGCGCTTTTGAGTTTTTCAGCGATCAACTGTCGCGGCAAGTAGGTGCCGACGTGATCATCAAAGACGATGGTTACCACAGACAACCCAAATTTTGAAATGGATCGAATTTCTTTGACGTTGGGCAGGTTGGCCATTTCGAGTTCCACGGGGTAGGTGAGGAATTGCTCCACGTCCTGTGTGGACAGATTCCTGGAGGTGGTAATCACCTGCACCTGATTATTGGTGATATCGGGGACGGCACCCACGGGTATGTTAAACAGGGAATACACCCCAAACCCAGTCAACAACGCCGTAAAAAGCAAAATCAGAACTTTGTTGTGAATACTGAAATGTATGATTTTATCTAACATAAGAAGCCCTGATTTTATAAATAGCCAATCGTTCCGAATAATGAAGCACCGCTTCATGCCAATAATAATAATCACACTTCCAAAATGATTTGCATGAAGCCTTAAGTTTCGCTTAAGATTCAGCTTGGACATGCTGAATACTGACTGCTCCTATATTCCTTCATATTTTGTAAAGGTACCGGAGAGATATTTTTCAGTCTATGACAGTGGTCACTATAAATCCTGAGTATGGTCAAAGGAATGGGGCATTATCCACGCATATCCGCCGCAAGACGAATTGAAGGACAGCAAGCTCAAGATCACTGAATTATTCTGTAGGAAACTTAATTATTGTGCAAACGATCCTTGGGAAAAGAAAGCTCAAACGTCGTTCCGGGCTCTTCCCGGCTCGTCACCTGAATCTCCAGATCAAGAAAATCGCAGGCTTTTTTCACGATAGACAAGCCCAGGCCGCTACCTTTAAACTCCTTGTGTCGAAGTGCATCTGCCCGGTAAAAGGGCTGGAAAAGATGATCAATGTCTTCCGGACCTATCAAAATACCCTGATTCGTGATACGACAAGATAATGTGTCTTCTTTATCTAATAACGCGATTTCAATAACCGTTCCGGCGCGGGAATATTTGATGGCATTGGATATCAGGTTTTCAAATATTAAATCAATGTAATAGGGATCTGTTATCACTGTATTCTGATAACCCGCATCGATATGAACAGACAACGCTTTTTCTTCTATATGGCCCTTATATCTCAGTAAGATCTCATCGATGAGCAGCTGGAGGTTCACCGGCTCTTCAGTTTGATGCGAGTGGTTGCCATCCAGACGAGCCATGATCAGTAATTGCTCTACCAGGTCTGACATCCGGTCGATTTCTCTAATGCTGTAATTGATTTTTTCTCTGTATTCTGATTCTGTTCGGGATTTCCGGATCAACACTTCCAGAGTTCCCTTGATGACCGCCAGCGGAGTACGCATCTGGTGTGAGGCATCCGCAGTAAACTGTTCTTCTCTTTCTATTGCTTTTTGCATGCGGTTCACCAATTCGTTAATCGAGGAGGTCAGGTGATACAATTCATCCTTATTCTCGGGCAATGGGATTCGTTCATTGAGACTTTGGCGGGTGATGCGATGTGCCGATTTGGTAATGTTTCGCACTGGTTTGATGCTTCTTCCTGCCAGAAATCGAGTCACAAAAAAGAGTCCGATAAGAACCATTGGATAGAGCACCAGTAGGTTTTTACGTAGGCTGTTTTTAACCAAAATAGGACCTTCCAATGACATGGCGGTGAGGATATACCCCTTTCGCAGCCCTTCCTTTTCAATGGGGATTTGCATCTGACGGATCGGGCGGTTTTCAAGGTAGGTATCAAACTGCGCCCCATACCCAAAACCTTTCTCAGAATGAAAAACCAGAGAATCGGTTTTAAGATTCGGAGATTTATCCATGATCTGCCCCGAAACATTGACCAACTGGACAAAAACGGGATACACCTGGACTTTCTGGTGTTCGAGTTCCATCCATTCATCTTTATTGATAAACCTAAAACTATCCTGTTCAATGACTATTTCTGCAGAGTGTTTGTACGCTTCATAAGTAAGATCCGTATCGACGGTCTCGTAAGCCACAGCTCGTACACTGTAATAAATAATTAAAAAAACGACAGCTATAATGGCTGCTGTAGCCAGCATATAGTACAACGCTATCCTGTTTTTGAAGGATAAGTTCATGTATTATTCTTTAGCCATGTACCCCACACCCCGGACGGTTTGGATATGGTCTTCCTCGGTTTTAAGATCCAATTTTTTTCTCAGCGCATTGATGTACACGTCGATCACGCCGGTACTCATCTCGAAATGGATATCCCACACCTCCTCTATAATCTCAGAACGCCGGCAAACCTGTCCTTTCCGACGAATTATGTATTCGAGCAGGGAAAATTCTTTTTTGGTCAGAGCGATTGGCCGATCGTCTTTACGTACTTCATGAGCCAACACATCCATGGTAATATTTCCCAGAGTCAGTGTCTCGGCTTCCTGGAGCCTGGTACGAGTCTGAACTTTGATGCGTTCCAGCAATTCTTCAAATTGAAATGGTTTTTTGATGTAATCATTGGCTCCGGCCTGCAACCCCATCACCGTGTCTTGTACGGTATCTTTGGATGTCAAAAAAATCACCGGGGTAATCTTGTCCTTTTCTCTCAAAAGACGACATACTTCGATACCAGATAAGCCCGGCAGCATCCAATCTAACAGGATCACATCAAAAGGTTCTGTCGTGGCACGCTCCAGACCGAAAATTCCATTTTTTTCAGCTATTACTTCATAGGATTCTTCCTCCAAACCCTGGCGGATGAAGCTAACAATACCTGGTTCGTCCTCTATGATCAGAATCTTCATAAATGGTAAATATACGGAGACCAGACCTTTATTTTCTTAGGATTGGCTTAAAATACACGGAAGCACCTATAACAAAGTCATGTGCTCTCCTTAATAATATCCAATACTGATGATATTTCTTTATCTTACAAGTTCTTTTCAAATAACACCGATCATGCTGATCAATCTATCGTGATAAAAATTATTTTTTATGACACAATGCTTTATTCCACCCACCGTCTCCATTAAAACAGCTTTAATCTGCGGTCTGATTTTTTGCATCAGTGGTATACACAGCCAGGAGATCCACGTTCGCTACAATCAAGTCGGCTATCACCCTTCTGAGGAAAAGATCCTCTTTGTGATGGCTACAAAACCCCTACGACAGGAATTCACCCTGGTCATGGAAGGAGGTCACCATCCACAAAGGATAGAATATCAAAAATCAGAGACCGGACTGTGGGGGCAATTTAAAAATCAATATACCTTGAACGCTTCTGCTATGACGGAAACCGGCACTTATAAACTCCACTACGGAAACCAAGAAGTAGCTTCCATTCTGGTCAAGGAAAATCCCTACCAACCCTACCAGCACGATTTACTGGCTTTTATGCGACAGCAACGCTGCGGTTACAATCCCTATTTTGATATGGTATGTCACCAGCGTGACGGGAAACTCTTTTACGGACCCGTTCCAGATTCTTCGTTTTATGATTTCACCGGCGGCTGGCATGATGCCGGTGATCAATTAAAATACCTGATTACCAGTTCCAATGCGACGGCCCGAATGCTCCTGGCCTATCAAATGGCTCCGGATTCGTTCGATGATCAGGTCGATGCGATGGGACACTCAAACCCAAACCAGATTCCAGACATCCTCGATGAAGCCAAATGGGGATTGGATTGGATTCTAAAATTGCATCCCCAGGATGGCTGGCTGATCCACCAGATCGCAGATGACCGGGATCACCGGGGGTTTAAACTACCAAACGATGACAATGCAGATTATGGTTGGGGCGAAAACTCCTACCGGCCGGCTTATTTTGCGAATGGAGCTCCACAGGGACTGAACAAATGGAAAAGCACATCTACCGGCATTAGCAATCTGGCGGGCCGTTGTGCTGCGGCATTGGCCCTTGGTTCCAAAATATTTGAGAATATCGATGCCGGATTTGCACTAAGGTGCAAAAATGCGGCCATAGAACTGTATGACATGGGTGAACAGAACCCCGGATACCAACAAGGAAATTCTTATGGGGCACCCTATCGATACAATGAAGACTCCTGGCACGATGACATGGAATGGGGTGCAGCAGAATTGTATAAACTGACCGGCGAAGTAGACTATTTGACAAAAGCTATGGATCACGCCCGTGCTATTGGCCCGGACGGGTGGATGATGCGCGACACCATGGACCATTACCAGAAGTATCCGTTTATGAATATGGGACATTTTTTATTGCACGCCATTGCTCCGGATGAATTCAAAGACACCCTGTCGCATTGGTATCGGATGAACATTGAAAATGTGCTGCGACGTGCATCAACCAATGCTTTTGAAATTGGTATTCCATTTATCTGGTGCTCCAATAATTTGCTGGTCAATTTTATCACACAAATCGCTCTATATGAGAAAATGACAGGTGATAAACAGTTTCATCAGGGAATGGTGCTGCACCGGGATTGGCTGTTCGGCCGAAACCCCTGGGGAACTTCCATGTTTACCGGCATTCCTGTCGGGGGTGAAACACCCGTTGATGTGCATATTCCTTCGAGGATGATTTTACAGGATACGCCAGCGGGTGGATTGGTTGATGGTCCGGTGTATCGATCCATCTATGATAACTTATTGGGTTTGACTTTATTTAACCCCGATGAATTTGCAGATTTCCAAAATGACTTCGTGACCTATCACGATGATATCGGCGATTATTCGACCAATGAACCGACGATGGACGGCACGGCCGATGCTATACTGATGTGGGTGTTACTGGAAAATTGACAGATCATTAATACCATTTGAGTTCATGATTGCCGCATATAGAAGGGACGCAAAGCATGATTATATGGATAATGGAAGAGATCTGCGATGTAAGTATCGCGACTTTTCTTGATCATCCAGTCCAATTAATTGGTTTTCACTACTTTGCGATGGACCACGGCTCCCGTTCGTAGATCAGTCAATTTGAGAAATACAACTCCATGTGGCACATCCTGTATATCCAGGGAATCGCCAGGATGAATAAGTGTTGTTTTTAATGTACGCCCGGTGGTATCCATGACAGCTACGCGGAACGCACCCTCCAATCCACTAAAGCGTACAGTACCAGAAGCGGGATTGGGAAACACCACGATGGATGAATCCATCCACTTATTCTCAGCAGTCGAAGTACGCACCTCGCAGCCCTTATAACTCTGTACCGCTTCTATAATCGCTTTATATTTTGGCGCAGGAATCAGATCGGTATCCTGATCCATGGATTCCAAAATTCCCCAGCTGCCATACCGGGCACTCCGGGCAGAGACAAAAGAGAAATTCATCATCAACCACGGTTCATCGCCTTGATGAATGGACCGCAATGCGGAAAACCATTCCTGATAAAGATGGTACATGGCGGTATCGCGCTGGATATCGAGCAATGCCTGAGCATAAGAGGGCTCTACACCGAATGGGTGCGGTGTAAAATGTTGTCCGCCTTCATAAAAAGCCAGGGTTTTACCCAGTGAACTGGCGATGGTTTGCACTTCCTCAATAAAGTGAACCCCCTGCGTCATATTTTGCCGGACAAACCGAGCCAGATCAGCCACAGTGGCAGCGCTCCCCAGATTATCGAGAGTTTCATCCCCATCTTCATTGAAAGAAAAGTAATAGGTTGGAGCCACTGCATCAAATGATTCGGGATCGACATTTCGCACCACTCGTTCCGCCACATCGGTCCAGCCAGTCTGCACGCCCACCACTCGGGTAGTTCTGTGGAGTTCTCCGTCGAATTCATCCGTCCAGTAATCGAGCATCCGCTGTATAAACGGAACGGTTCCTTCCGGCCAGATGGCATCGGTCTCCTCTACACCATATTTATTCGTCCAGTGGGTCTGTCCAAAGATCCAGTTCCAGATCTCATTGCTGTATTCTACGGTTATATTAAGATCTGGCTTGAGATGATCTCTAAAGTACCGGGCCATTTTCCGAATATAATCCTCACTGGCTGTATGTGGCACACACACCCATCCATCGATATTTTCCTGATTCATCAACGCCACCATCATCTCATAAGGAACCCCCTTATTATAAGCCCAGGTATAATGATCCATTTGACTACGTTCTGCCCAGTCCACCAGATTGTCATCTGCGATATCTCCGGGACCGGATTGCCCCCAGTTATTGGTCTGTCCCCAGTCCATGAAACGCACCGAATTGAAGGGTTGCAGTTTTTCCAGCCACAAATCATAGAAAGGCTGTGTCTGATACGTAGACTCTGTACCGGGCATCAATACCCGAATGTTGCGTATGGGGTTATCCTTTTCAGATCGTCGGATGGTCATTTCCAGAATACCCTCTTTCGGTGTAGGGAAGTCAAAAACGATGCGGTGATCCCCGGTTTGCTTCAGGTTCTTGTGTCCGCCCCAAAAGCTGAGCTCCCCGTCACCTTCCCACAGAACCGTATACGCTCCGGCCGGCCATCCATCGGTAATAGCCCATATAGTGACCACCCGCTGTGGATAGTCTGATCCGGGTACATTTTGAGGCACATGGGTAGGATAACCATCCTCCCGGAAAGTCATCTCATCTTTGAAGCCTGAATTAAAAGGATCATTGGGGTCTCCGACCGACTTTGTGTACCAGGTCCGGGAAGTACGCATAAGGTCCACAAAAGGTATTTCTGTTCCATAGTCTGCCAATCCGGCCAGATTGGTTCCGAAATTGAGTTTGCAGCTATCTGGTATTTGACCAAACGCTATGGGTCCACCACTTAACAACACACCTATAAAAATTAAAAACCGCAAAGGGGACATATCGATTAATTTGGGATGAAATTAAATAATCTAACGTTTATGCCGCTTTAAATAGTTTAAAATTTTCATTTTCATTACCTTGTCTTCTATGGTAGCATACGAGAATGTCTCTAACAGTTATTGCGGTCAAAAAAGCACACATGAAATTGCTTCCGATAAAATGTATCATTTTCCTTTTGGCGGGCTTTTCTTTTTTTTCGTCCTGCCGGAAAGATCTTAAATTACAGCCCATCCACATCATTCCAGAGCCTGTCTCCGTTCAGGCACTGCATTTATCTCCTTTTGTAATCGATGATCATTCGATCATCTACATCACGGATTCTTCGATGATGCTCCCGGCTCAACTTTTACTTACAACCCTTGGCGGGGGTTATAAAATAAGAATGATCGACCGCACCTTATCGACCCACAGCGGGATTTCCTTAAGACATTCTACGGATACCAGCATACGCGACCAAGGTTACAACCTGGAAATCCACACGCAAAGCATCGTGATCTCCGCCCATGACACTCCCGGACTGTGGCACGGCGTTCAATCACTCCGGCAATTATTGCCGGCTGATCCGGCAGAAATCAGCACGGCTTCGTTACCCTCTTTGGTCATTAATGACTATCCCCGGTTTGGTTGGCGGGGCATGCATTTGGATGTTTCCCGACATTTTATGCCGGTACCCTTTATAAAAAAATACATTGATATGCTTTCATTCCACAAGCTCAATGTGTTTCACTGGCATCTTGTCGATGGCATCGGATGGCGAATTGAGATAAAATCCCATCCCGAACTCACAGAGGTCGGAGCTTGGCGGGTCGTCAAAGAAGACAAAAAACCCTGGGAGGATTTTGAAGTGTGGAGATCAGGAGACCCCCGGCCCAAATACGGTGGATTTTATACCCAGGAAGACATACGAGAGGTGGTCGCTTATGCCACCCAAAAAGGCATTACGGTGTTGCCCGAAATTGAGCTGCCCGGCCACTCGGAAGTTGTATTTGAGTGCTACCCCGAACTTCGATGCATCGATGAAAAGGGCGATTACCTCCCGAACATCGGTGTATATTGCGCGAACCTCCAGGCTTCCTATGATATACTCGAAGATGTATTGGTGGAAGTCATGGATCTTTTTCCATCCGAATACATCCATATTGGGGGCGATGAGGTGAACAAAAGCAACTGGACCCAATGTGCCCGGGATAAAAAACTCATGGAACGTGAACACTATACACCGGAAGAAGTACAAAGTCATTTTGTCAATCATTTTGACCGGTTTTTACGGGACCATGATCGAAAAATGATGGGTTGGCACGAAATTCTGGAAGGCAATTTAAGCCCTTCGGCAGCGATTATGTATTGGGGGAATGGTCGAGCGGACGATGTGGATGAAATGCTCCGGGAAGGTCATGAATCCGTGCTGACGCCAGGCAATATTTATTATTTTGATCATTATCAAAGCACCAGCAAACACGAACCTCCGGCATTCGGAGGGCTTTCGACACTCACTCAGGTCTATGAGTATGAGCCTTACCCGGCAGCCATTGAAGACACATATGGAAATCAGGTTCTTGGCATTCAGGCCAACTGCTGGACCGAATATATGGACCATTCCGATCAGGTAGAATATATGGTTTTTCCCCGCATCGCAGCGCTGGCTGAGTCGGCCTGGTCTCCCCGCCACAAAAAAGACTGGAGTGTGTTTACGCAAAAAATTCCCCGACTGCTGGATTTTTATAATCATCAGGATATTCAGTATGCACCGAGCAGTTTTCGTCCACTCATCAATGTATCGTTGGACCATCAATCCAATGAATTGTATGTCCGCCTCGACCCAGAGCTTCCAAGTGACCTCTACTATTCCATGGATCAAAGTCCACCCACACCAGCCCAGGGAATGCCCTATGCCGGTCCTTTTCCTTTATCAGAAACAACCACGATCCGGGCCGGGGCTTATCAGAACGAAAAAGAGATTGTAAAACCGGAGGTCAAAAAAGTCATCGTACACAAAGCTCTCGGCAAAGAAGTTGTTTTAGGAACACGGCCCTATTCCAGCTACATGGCAGATGGACCACAAACCCTGGTTGATGGACAATTTGGTGGCGACAACTGGGGCAATGGGCGGTGGTTGGGATTATTAAATAAAAATGTCGACGCAGAGATTCATTTTAACTCATCCTCTTCCATCCGGTCTATCGGTTATTCCGCCATCGAAGATCAGGGGTCGGGGATATATTTTCCGGAACAGATCCGGGTATCCGTCTCGGTGGATGGCGAGCACTACACGGAAATTACTACCGCAGATATTGATAACAATGCTATTCAGTACAGCTCTAAAACCAGGGACAGCATCTTCACCATTGCATTTCCACCACAAGAGACCAAATACCTGAAGGTGGAAGCCGCTCTGCCCCGGATTCCGGACAAAGGAATGTTCTTGTTCGTGGATGAGATTATCGTGCAGTAGCGCGACTCATCCTCGAAACAAAAAGAAATCATCTTTGACATGCTCTATTTTGTCATCTCGATTGGTCATGATGTATTCCAGTGCCAGACCGGTGAAATTCCGGCCTTTCTCGGTAAGTGATACGATTTGATCTTCGATCGTAATCATATTATTTTTCAGAGCCAGTTCCACCACTGTTTTGGATTGTACCTCCTGCCAATTGATGTGCTCTTGCAAATGATTTAGGTGTCGTTCGCTTAATTCAGAATGGTTATTGAGGTGCAGCAAAAAGGTAATCAAAGAAACCTCTGTGCGCTGTTGTTTTTGACGATAAAGCACAGAGAGCAAACCCTTATCCGGCGCAAACAAGTACACCATCAAAAAAACAATCCCCAAAACAGTGGTCATGGAACCCGAAATCGAAGCATCCAGCAAATGTGCCAGCCAATAACCTGCGATTGCTGAAAAGACGCCTAAAAGCACCGACAGAATCAGCATCTTTTTCAAATCCGTCGTCAATAGATAAGCAGTAGCAGCAGGTGCAATCATCAAGGCAACAACGAGGATGGCACCCACGGCATCAAATGCACCAACGATCGTGATGGACGACACCGACATCAGGCCATAGTGCAGTACGACGGGAGAAAAACCCAGAGCCGCCGACAACCCGGCATCAAAAGTGCTGACTTTGAGTTCTTTAAAAAATAAAACCATCAAAGTAACAGTGACCACCAGGATCGTACCCATCACCCAAAGGGATTTAGGTCCCATATCCCGACCGGCGATCAATAGCCGGTCAAATGGAGCAAATGCCAGCTCACCGAGCAACACCGCATCGATATCCAAATGTATGTCACTCGCATTTTTGGCGATCAGAATAACCCCCACGCTAAATAAGGTCGGAAAGACCAAACCAATGGCTGTATCTTCTTTGACCAATCCTGTTTTTTGAATAATCTCCACCAAAACCACGGTGACAATACCTGTTACCGCCGCTAATAAAATGAGTATAGGAGAATTTAAATCCTGGGTGATAAAGAAACCAATGACGATACCCGGCAAGATCGAGTGGCTGATTGCATCACTAATTAAAGCCATTTTCCGCAACACCAAAAACACACCGGGGATGGCACAGGCAGCTGCTACTACGGCAGCAATTAATTGTATGTCCAGCTGTGCACTACTCATCTTTTAGTTGTTGGTTATAAAGATTTTTAGCTGCATCGAACCCGTGTTCGGTTAATGACCATTCCAATCCGTCAATTTCAACCCAATGCCTCTCTTCCATTTTTCTCAATGATTTTCTGGAAAAGCCATGAAAGTCATTTAATATACGGATGGAGTGGGGATGGGTGACATCTTCATGGGTTTTGGCAATATCAAACATCAACTGCAATGTCTTTTTCAGCTTAAGATCATTCCTGTTCCTGCGGAAACGTATTTCACGAAAAAGCAAACCTCGTCCCGGTGAAAACACAAATGAAATCAAAACAAAGGTTGCGGCCACTAAAACAATCACAGGTCCGGTCGAAAGGTTATCCTGACTGGCACTTATCGCGGTCCCAACGACCCCGGCCAAAGCGCCCAATACGGCTGCCAGAACGATCATAACCCAGAGGTGATTCGTCCATTGACGAGCTGCAGCCGCCGGTGCCAGCAACATGGCACTCATCAATACGACGCCGACCGTCTGAAGCCCGATCACAATGGCTAATACAATAAAAAATGTAATCAACGCATCGATAAATTTGACATTGAATCCCAGGGTTTTGGTATAATCCATATCAAATAACATAATCTTGAATTCTTTCCAGAACAACAATAGAATAATCAGACTGATGCCCGTCACTCCAATCATAATCATCACATCGCTTTCAACCAAAGTAGCTGCCTGACCAAATAAATACTTGTCCAGCCCTGCCTGATTGGCATTGGGTTGCTTTTGGATATATGTAAGCAACAGCATGCCAAAACCAAAAAACAGCGAAAGAATCAAACCCAGGGCCGTATCCATTTTTAGGTGCGTCTTGGAAGTGATCCCACGAATCCAGAAAGTTCCGAGCAGACCACAGACCAAAGCGCCCAGCATCAGCACATGGGTTTCTTTGGCACCAGTGATCAAAAACGCCAATGCTATACCGGGCAATGCAGCATGCGAAATGGCATCACCCAACAAGCTTTGCTTGCGCAATACCGCAAAACTCCCCAGCATACCACAAATGGCACCCAACACAGCGGTACCTATCGTGATGGTCCGCAGGGTATAATCAGAAAAAACCATTTGGAAATATTCTGTAAAAGTCATTTTATTGTCAATAGTCTGTAGTTAATAGTCTGTAGTCTTTACGAGCACAATATTCAGTGGTTGTTGTCATTTCGGTTATCGGTTATTGGTACGCTTCGCTATTGGTCATTGGATAGTCCGTGGTCTTTAGTCAGTAGTCGATGTGAGTTCTCTTTGGTCTGCAGTTATTGTCATTCGTCATTTAATTTCTTTTGGTACTTTTGAAGGTTTGTAATCATTTTGTCCATTTGGGGTAGTCTTAACCTGGAGGTTGTTTTTTCATTTGGAATATATTTCTGTCAGGTTGCAATGGTGGAGCTGACAACACTTTCCCTTACAGAGCCTTGAGCGATTGAATTGTGGATCAGTACAGCCAAACTCAAGGCAATGGACTGAGCTGCTCTTCGGTATTGAGAAGTCAATCCAAATCGCTCATCGTTCGAAAAGTCCTTTGCAATATCATAAACTTCGTCAATAAACTCCAACGATTTTTGATATACCCTTAACTCCTCAAACTTGTATTCTACATCTGCCATGTTTTTTTTCTTTAAATATTTTAGACGTCCACCGACTATTTATTCACCGCCACCTTGTAGTTAATTCCATACGTTTTGGTCAGATTATCATCATTAAAAACCTCCTTAATAGGCCCCGTGGCGATTTTTTTCACATTGAGGAAAGTTACCCAATCAAAATATTCGGGCACGGTCTGAAGATCGTGGTGAACGACGACCAGCGTTTTGCCAGCTTTACGCAATTCTTTGAGAATATTAATGATGGCTATTTCCGTTGTTGCATCGACCCCTTGAAACGGCTCATCCATAAAATAAATAGAGGCATCCTGCACCAATGCACGTGCCAAAAATACCCGCTGCTGCTGACCGCCGCTCAGTTGGCTGATTTGCCGGTTTTTAAAAGGAAGCATTCCCACTTTCTCCAGAGCCTCCAGTGCTGCTTTTTTTTCTTTTTGACCCGGTCGTCTGATCCAACCCAGGCTTCCGTAGGTTCCCATGAGGACAACATCGGCGGCTGTTGTCGGGAAATCCCAATCTACACTTCCTTTTTGCGGCACATAAGCCACCAGCTTACGTTGATTCTTATACGGCTTTCCAAAGATCGACACACTGCCCGCTATGGGTTTTATAATCCCTAAAATTGACTTGATCAGGGTGGATTTCCCGGCACCATTTGGCCCGACGATCGCCATCAGCACCCCTTCAGGCACTTCCAGATCAATGTCCCACAACACCGGCTTGTAATCATAAGCCACGGTCAGGTCATCGACACTAATTGCCAGTTTTTCTTCCGTCATTATTCTATGTATTGTTATCGCAATGCATTGACAATCGTTTTAACATTGTACTTGAACATCCCAATATAGGTTCCTTCTTCTGTTCCCGGATTACCTAGCGCATCACTATACAACGATCCGCCGATAGCCACCTCATGGTTTTTGGAAAGCACCGCAGCCTGCAACGCCTCTATCGTCCGTCGCGGCACTGAACTTTCAATAAAAATAGCCTTAACCTCGTGTTCAATAATAAAATCTGAAAGCCGCTGTACATCCTGTACCCCGGCCTCTGTAGCCGTGGATATTCCTTGCAAACCAACGACTTCAAAACCATACCGTTTTCCAAAATAATTAAAAGCATCATGGGCGGTCACTAAAATCCGTTTCGATTTGGGTAAAGTTTCAATGATCTGCTCGACCTCTACTTCCAGTTCATCCAGTTTTTTCTGATAGACCGTATTATTCTCTTTAAATAATTCAGCGTTTTCCGGGTCCGCTTCTGAAAGTATTTGAGTAACCTTGTCGGCAAATTGCTTAAAAAACTGAATATTGAACCACACATGGGGATCATAATTGGAGGCAAACAACTTCGAACCTATAAGTTGATTTTTATCTAAGGTTTCACCTAAAGCAATGGTTTCTTTACCACGCACCTTCATTTTTTCAAAAACATCCACCAACTTGCCTTCCAGATGTAAGCCACTGTAAAAGATAATATCTGCTCCAAATAACTTGGACACATCTCCCTCACTGGCTTTATATAAATGCGGATCTACCCCGGCACCCATCAATCCTTCCACTTCCACAACCTCCCCACCGATATTTTTAACCAAGTCCGTTAACATCGTCGTCGTCGTCACTACTTTGAGTTTTCCCGACTCTTCCGGTGTACTACAGGAAAAAAGGCCCAACACCATGATCAGCAAGGCTACAATTGCCAGCCAATTAATTTTTTCTAAAGTATATTTTATCATAAGCTATTAGTTCAAACTCATGCAAATATAAGCATTTAGCTTCATCAAACATAAAAGTTGGACAACTCTAATAAAAGGATATAAACAGCCGACTATGACGCGTCCGTTTCAATAATCTCGGCGGCCCTTTGGGCAGCCCCTTCGATCGAGTCCGTGATGTTTTCAGGAGCCAACACCGCATAAATATCTCCTTTTTCCAAATCTTCCATCACCTCCTTATTGACGCCGGAAAGAATAACCTTTGTATTGAGGCGGTTAAATTTGGTAATCATTTCTCTGAGTCGATACATACCGGTCGCATCAATGAACAGAACATGACGCATCCTCAGTATCAACACCCGAGGCCGATCGCTGAGTCGACTAATCGTATCCTGAAAAGCCTGCGCGGCCCCAAAAAACAGCGCACCATGAATTTCATACATTATCACCCCTTTGGGGAGGACGGGAATCTCATCTTCAAACAACACTTCAACGTGTTCATCCTGGTCTTGGCTCAAGTTTCCCAGGTGTCTAACCGTTGTCGTATCACTCACCCGCTTCATCAATACAAAGCTGGATAGCACGACTCCTACCTCAATAGCAATGATCAGGTCAAATACGACGGTGAGAAAAAAAGTAACCAACAAGATCATGACATCGGACTTATTCCCTTTGAGCAGAGACACGAATTGGCGCCATTCACTCATATGATAAGCCACCACGATGAGGATTCCTGCCAGACAAGCCATAGGAATCAGCTTAGCCAGTGGTGCCAAAGCCAGCATAATGATGAGCAAGACCACGGCATGGACGATACCGGCTACTGGTGTGCGTCCCCCATTTTTTACGTTCGTAGCTGTTCTGGCAATAGCACCCGTGGCGGGTATTCCTCCGAACATGGAAGAAAAGCAATTAGCTACCCCTTGGCCGACGAGCTCTGCATTGGATCGGTGTCGACCACCGATCATACCGTCACTAACCACGGCAGAGAGTAAGGATTCTATCCCGCCCAGTAAAGCAATCGCAAAAGCAGGTTGGATCAACTTTTGAATGGTTGCAAAATCAACTTGGGGAATAGTGGGCATTGAAAGTTTATTGGGTATTTCTCCAAAAGAAGATTCGATAGTCTCCACCGGCATTTCAAAGAAGAGGACCAGAACCGTACTTAACACTATGGCCACAATGGAACCCGGTATTTTACTGCTGATTTTGTGAAAGTTCAGGGAGATGACAATAGTCCCCAAAGCGATGATGACCGCCACCCAGTTTATATGGCCAAAATGAAGCGCATAAAGCTTCCATTTCTCTATAAAATCCGCAGGAACTGAATCAATGGGAAAACCAAAAAAATCTTTAATCTGTGACGAGAAAATGATAACCGCAATACCACTGGTAAACCCTACAATTAAGGGATGAGGAATAAACTTCATCAGATTTCCTAACCGGGCGAGACCCATCCCGATCAATATAATTCCAGCCATAAAAGTGGCAATGATTAATCCATCCACACCAAACTCCTGCACGATCGCATATACGATCACAATAAACGCACCGGTCGGACCACCAATCTGAACACGACTCCCTCCCAACACAGAGACCAGCAGACCTGCAACGATAGCTGTAATCAACCCCTTATCAGGCGAAACACCGGATGCAATCGCAAAAGCAATAGCCAACGGCAAGGCCACTATGCCGACGATAACGCCGGCAATGACATCTTTTCGCAGTTGCTCCTTGGAAATTCCTTCCTTCAGAATAGAGAAAAACTTGGGTGTAAAAGGTGAATCTTTCATACAGTATCAGGTCATCTTAGAATACATATAAAACCCGGCCTTATGCCATGTGTCCGGCTACGAATCCTCTAAGATATACATAAATTCAGCCAATATCCACCCTTGATCCATCCCTATATAATGAAATTCTGGATAATTTTAAGCCTCCTGAACGGGCCGCGCTTTGGTCTTACCGCGATCAGACTTTTTATACGCCCAATAAAACACCTGGGGCAAGACCGTGAGGGACAAGATCATACATATCAGCAATCCACCCACGATCATAATAGCCAGCGGTTTTTGTATCTCCGATCCCATCCCTGTAGAAAGTGCAGCAGGCAGCAAACCGGTGGATCCCATGAGTGCAATCATCACGATCGGACGGATCCGACTGTAAACTCCGCTCGAGATAGCTTCGCGCAGGTTCATTTTTCGCATATTCTCCTTCATCACAGCAATCAGAATGATACTGTTTATGGTATTTACGCCAAAAAGAATGATAAACCCAATCCCTGCCGATATACCAAAAATGGTTTGCGTCACCCACAGGGAGATGAATCCCCCGACAAAAGCATATGGTATCGTGCTCGCTGCAATCAATGTATCCTTTACCGTCCCAAAATTGAAATACAGTAAAAATAAAATCAACAACAATACGGCGGGCACAATCAAAGCTAACTGTTTACTGGCGCGTTCTTTGCTTTCAAACTCGCCGGCCCACACGATTTCATTTCTTGCCGGAATATTCACTTTTTCTTCTACGTTCTTTTTTGCTTCGGCTATAGTACTGCCCAAATCCCTTCCTTCTATGCTAAATCCTACAGCGATATAGCGGCTGCTTCCTTCCCGGTATATAAACGCCGGTCCGGTCAGATAACTGATGGTTGCAAGTTCTTTCAGGGGTATTTTCTGACCAGCAGCAGTCGGAATCAGTATATTACCGATTTTTTCATCGGTATCCCGGTATTCCTTTTCAAACCGCAACCGCACATCAAACATGCGTTCTCCTTCATAAAATGAGGTCGCCGCCCGTCCACCGATCGCCATTTCAACCACGGCCTGAGCATCCGCAATATCCACACCATATCGAGCCAACTTGTTATCATGCAACTGGATGCGAAGTTCGGGCAAGCCAATATTACGATACACGTTGAGGTCTTCGATGCCTTCAACGTCTTTGATGGCATCCGCCACCTGATCAGCATATTCTTCCAACTGAAAAAGATCTTCACCAAAAATCTTCACCACCAGTGAGCTCTTCACTCCCGCCACATATTCCTCCACGTTATCCTGTATGGGTTGACTAAATCCAAAGGCTATACCCGGATAAGCTTGCAGCACCATACGCATCTCTTCGACAAGTTCATCCTTGTGAACTTTTCTGCTCCACTCCTTTTCCGGATGCAGCTGAATATGAAATTCGATATTGAAAAACCCCGTGGGGTCGGTGCCGTCATTTGGTCGTCCCACCTGGTTCAGAACGAACTTCACTTCATCAAATTCCCGTAACTTAGCTTTCATCTCCCGGGCAAGGCGGGTTGACTCATCAAGATTAACACTATTGGGTAAAGTCGCTCGCACATACAAAGCGCCTTCATTGAGTTTGGGAATAAATTCCGACCCGTAAAATGCAAAACTGGCCATAGATACAGCCAACAGTGCTATGAATCCAAAAATAGTCACTTTTCGACGACGACTGCTCAGTAAAAAAAGATTAAAAAGTGACTTTTTGAAAAACCTCGAAACAACGTTTTCTCGCTCTACCACATTCTTTCTTAACATAACTTTGCACAGAGCGGGTACATAAGTAATGCTAAGAATCAAGGATCCCAGCAACGCGTATGCCAGCGTAAACGCCAACGGTGAAAACATTTTCCCTTCTACCTTCTGAAAGGAAAAAATAGGCATCAATGCCACTATTAAAATAATCTGCGCAAAGACAATATAAGTAGCCACACTACCTGCACTCCTTTTAATGATCCCCATTTTACTGATCCGGTTGAACCGTTTCATTCCAAGGTGACGGGCTTTACGGTCGAGCGCCACAAAAACCGACTCAACAACAACCAGGGTCCCCTCCAGCAAAAGACCGAAATCGATGGCACCCATTGAGATCAGGTTCGCTGACAATCCCTGAACCCGAAGCATGACAATCGCAAAAAGGAACGATAGCGGTATGACTGAAGCTACGATGATGGTCGTCCGCCAGTTAAAGAGAAAAACAAATACAATGATGGACACCAACAATATCCCTTCCACGATATTGGTCGACACCGTATTTACGGTTGCATCCACCAGCTCGGTACGATCAATGAAGGGCTCAATCTGTATATCTTCGGGCAAGATCCGGTCATTGAGGTCGATGATTTTTTCTTTGAGCCGGTAGATCACTTCGTCGGGGTTTTCTCCCCGGAGCATCACAACTATACCCTGCACGACATCTTCATCGTCCTGGAGTCCGACCACACCCAGGCGTGGCTTCGCTGAAATCTCAACCTGAGCCACATGCTTTACCAAGATGGGGGTCGTACCTCGCACTTCGATCAGAATATTCTCGATATCTGCCACACTTTCAAGCAAACCTACTCCTCGTACGACATAAGCCTGGCTGCCTCTTTCGATAATATCTCCACCCACGTTAATATTTGTTTTTGATACAGCCTCAAAAACTTCCAGGGGCGACAGGTTATAGTTCGCCAATTCGGTGGGGTTGATTTTTATTTCATAGATTTTTTCTTCCCCCCCAAAACTGACAACATCGGCGACACCTGGTACCGACACCAGTTCCCGCTCAATCACCCAATCATGGATAGCAGTGAGCTCTTTAATGGGTCGATCACTTTTCAACACGTATCGGAATATTTCACCGGTAGCTCCATAGGGTGGCTCAATGGTGGCATCTGCACCGTCCGGCAAATCAACCCCCTGCAGCCGGTTGGCAGCATACTGCTGAGCATAAAAGTCTTCCACATCGTCATCGAAAATCACGGTAACCACAGAGAGCCCAAACAATGAAATGGATCGTACATCGGACTTCTTAGGAATGGTATTCATTTCCTTCATTAGCGGAAGCGTCACAAATTTTTCGACTTCTTCAGCACTTCTTCCCGGCCACTGCGTTATTATTCGGGCCCGGGTGTTTGTCACATCCGGAAAAGCTTCAATCGGGGTGTTCACATAGCTCACGATACCTGCCACCACCAAAAGGAAAGTCAGGAAAAAAACAATGATGGAATTTTTTAATGAGAACGCTACTATTCCCTGCACAAATTTTTTCATTTCGACAAATTGTTAATCTGTTCGTAAACCAGTAAATGGTTCCGGGTAATGATGCTTTCATGTTCTTCCAGGCCTTTTGAAATAAAAGTGGTTCCATTGTTGGATGATAGGACGTCCACTTCCCTGATTTCCATATCACAATCACTACGGTGCACTACAACAAAATCTTTATTGTGATCAAATACCATCGACGAAGTAGGTATTCCAACTGCTTCCATCTTTCTGTCCTTGAGAGCAATCACATCAACCAGCATTCCCGGTTTCAATATAAGATCTCCGTTTCTCATCACAATCCGGGCTTTTAATACTTTTGCTTCGCTGTCCAGAATTTGGGAAACAGCACCGATGGTCCCGTGGAAGATGGTGTCTGGATAAGAGAGTGTGGCAACATCTACTTTCATTCCATTTTCAATGTGCCGTACATTTGTAGCGTATATATCGACCATGACCCATACTTCACTCAAATCAGAAATGGTAAACAGCACCCCGCCATCGGCTGATATCCGGGTTCCGGGAACGAGGTCTTTTCCAATCACAATGCCTGAAGAAGGTGCCTTAATCTGAAAAACATCCCCATTTTCACTGGCACTGAACAGATCAAGATGGGCCTTCACCTTTTGCTGGTCTGATCTGTAAATTGCCACATCGCCTTCCGCTTCCATCAGATCTTTTGCGGTAGCAATTCCATCCTCATACATGGATTGGACCGACTCCAGTTTTTTTTCAGCAACTTGTAACCGGGCATTAAGACTGTTCAATTCAGCCTGTAGAGTACTCAGTTCGGCACTCTTCAATTCCACCAACACCTGCCCTTTTCTCACCCGGTCACCTAATGAAAAATAGGTTTTGGTTACCACACCACCAACCAGGCTGACAAATTGAATTACGTTGTCGGGGTTAGCTTCTACGACACCGGTCAATGGGATGCCTTCTGTAACCGGTTGCAAGACCACCTGCTTCAATTCAACCCTATCCTTAAACGACTCATCCAGGCAATAAACTAGCTTTTCGACCGGTTGATCCGGGGTCTGTTCCTCACATGCCAGGATGAGCAGTCCTCCTGTTCCTAACAAAATCCACAGCAGAAATTCTCTCATTATCTTATTCTTTTATACGTATTAATTGAGTTCTGTTTTATCAAAGATTTTTATTGGATAACATCTACTCCGACGAGGTAGTTAAGTTCTTCCACCCGTTCTATGATTGCATGCCGGGCATCACGAAGGATTTTTTTGTTTTCGAGGTAAGCATCCAGAAAATCCAAATATTCCAGCAGGGTAATATTTCGATTTAGAAAATTTCGGGTATAACCATCCAGAGTCGCATCCAGTGCTTCATCAAAATCCGGGTCTATGTCGGTATAAAAATCAATGGACTGCTGAAGATTATGATATGCGAGCACGACCTCATTCTCCAGGGACAATTCTTTTTGCCGAACATGCAGCTTGGATTGTTCTATGCCAATTCGAGCCTGCTGGATGTTTCCCTGGTTGCGATCAAACACCGGAATATCCATGGCTACTCCAAAGCCAAAAAAATTGTACATAAAGTTCCCTCCCCGATCGTATCCCATCTTAAGTGTGACGTCTGGCACTCGCAGGGCCTGCTCATAGTCCAGTTTTCTTTTTTGATAAGCCATATCCAGCTGTGCCAATCTGAAATCTGGTCGAAACTCCTTTGCCTGAGTGATGAGTTCACTCAAATCCACCGCACCCACGGGCTGTTCATTATTTAAGTATCTTTCCGGCTCGATGGTCAGCTGCACGGATGCAGGCAATCGCATCATCATCTTCAATTCCTTCTTGATTTTCTCTGTTTCTATTCCCAGGTCATTCTTGCCTTTTCCAATTTCAAGTTCCAATGCTTTCAACCGGACATATTCCCCTTTTGTCACATGGCCTTTCTCAACTTGTCGATGATATGACTGGGTTAGTTGCTTAACAGAGTTCAGCTGGTTCTGATAGGCTTCAGCGGTCAGACGCAGGTAGTGCAGACGTGTTAGAAGGCTCCGAAATTCATATTTTAAATTCCGTAAAAGATTCTCAAAAAACTCGCGTGACTGTTCCACTGAGACTGATTCGAGCGCCGCTAATTTCTTTCGTTTTCCTGCGGTCATCACCAGTTGCTCAACCGAAAAACCAAACTGTTGGTTTTGACCTAACCTTCCTCCATTGAAACCTTGTAACTCATCACCAAAAACGGCCAACTGTCGCTTTGTCGCCCACAGATTAACTTCATCTATTTCTAACGCAGGATTGGGCCATAGTCTGGCCTGGACCACCCGAGCTTCCGCTTGAGAAATATTCAGTCGCTCGGCCATAAGGAGCAAATTCTCCTTTAGAAAAAGCGCTTCACTTTCGCTGTGATTCAATACCAATGTATCCTGCGCAGTTAAAGAAGCGGAATACATAATCAATAATAGAGATGCTGCCAACTTTACTAATGACATAGATTAACTATTGTGCTTATGAGACACAAAAGTCACTACAACGACCTTAAAATTGGCTTAATATGGATAAATTTTAGCTTAACCCGCGTTATTCACCCCGTCAATCTATTGCAATGCATAATATGCAGTACATCAATGGCTGGATTCCAAAATTGGCATATTACATAGCCCCATTTTGGGTGGTGTTGAACTTTGGCGGGTTAAATGCTCCTGGTTTGAACCCTCAAAGGAACTGAACTTTAAACACATTGAGATCATTCGCAGGATTGGAATAGCTTATCGTCCCCTGGTGGTAATCCATAATCTTTTTAGCCAGAACCAGTCCCAGTCCAAACCCAACCTTTCCTTCACTGTTGCGCCCCCGAAAGGAATGTTTAAATAGGTGAGGCACCTCTTCCGGCGTGACGGGAGGGCCGATATTGGAAATGGAAATAAGGAGTCTTTTAGCTTGGGAACAATCAATAAGTAGTTGTGCATTGGGTTCACTTCCATAGCTGATGCAGTTGATCATAAGATTCTGAAACGCTTGCTTGATGAGCATCTTGTTGGCCTGCAAGCTCAGCCGATTGTCATCAAACTTAAGTGGGAAAAAGTTAATATCAAACCGAAAGTGAGGATATATCAATTGCAATTCCTGAACAATATCAAACAGAACCTCATCGATACGTACTTCCGAGGTATGGGTTTGTTCTCCGGATTCAAATTTGGAGATCTCCAGAAAAGTATTAATAATCTCTCCCAATGACTTGGTGTTTTTAATCTGAACATCCAGCACGGCTTTCATTTCATCAATATCTGCGTACGACTTGGTGCGTTCCAGTTCGGAAACCAGGACCGCCACGGGGGTCTTCAGCTCGTGGGAAATATGATGTATCGCATTTTTCTGAAAGGCAAAAGCTTCATGAGTTCTTTTCAACAGATCATTGAACCGTTCGGTGAGGTGGTTCAGTTCAAAAGAAGAGGTGTCTGGTGTCAATAAAGAAATATTTTCACTAGCCAGGTCATACCGGTTCATGCGGTCTGCCAGTCGTTTAATCGGTTTTGAAATAATGTTGGACAGATAAAGCGACAACAAGATCACGATCACCGAAATGGCGACAAAAATCGCAATAATGACATTTCGCAAAAAATACAACTTGGAATAACCAAAAGCGTCCAATGCTTTACTAATGGCATAATACGACTTTCCGTCTCTTTCCCGATAAACTCCCACCAGATCATAGTCGCCTTCTTTGGTCTCTACCCATTGCCTGGCTGGGGACAGCTTCGTGAGTATACTGGTCGTCTGGTGAATGGGCAAGGAGTCCAGGCTGGAGAATATCAAATTCTTTTGGCTATCGAATATGAGTAATTTTTCATCATAAAAATCATGGATATCCTGCGCATCCAGCATAAGTGCAAGTTCTTCGCTCATCTCTTTGAACTCCGCGATCAACCCAATGGTATATTCTATTTTTTTACTTTGAAGCTGCTGAAATTCTTCTTCCCGGTACTCAGAAAACAATACGTAAATAACGGTCAAAGAGATGGCGGACAGTACGATGACCGTGATCGAAAAATAAACAAGTATTTTGTTCCTTATTTTCATTCTGTCTCAAGATAGTACCCGTAGCCGACTTTTGTTTTTATAATGTTTTTGCCAAATGGCTTATCAAGTTTGTTTCGTAAAAAATTTATGTACACCTCGACGATGTTGGTATTTGCCTCAAAAGAGCTTCCCCATATTTCTTTAATGAGATCCTTTTTGGAGACGACTTCCCCCTTGTGCCTGCACAGCATCAGCAGTATCTGGTATTCCCGGGGAGTAAGTGCAATCTCTTCGTCTTGTCGAAAGACCTTTTTCTGACCGTCCTGAATAACGATATCATGGATTTTTATTGTTGAGTGTTGACCGGGTGCATGAATGTTATTCCGACTTCGCCGGGTTAAGGCATTTACTCTCATTATCAACTCCCGCATAAAAAAAGGTTTGGTCAGATAGTCATCTGCTCCACAGCCAAAACCCTTTACTTTATCTTCCAGTTCACCAAATGCTGTTAACATCAACACCGGAGTTACTGCATCGAATGACCTGAACTCGCGGCACAAATCAAACCCAGTCATGCCAGGCAGGTTTACATCCATAATCACGCAGTCGAAAGTCGTTTTACGAAGGATTCGTTCTGCCAACAGACCGTCAAATACGACTTCTGTGACATGGTCTTCGCCCGAAAGTGCTTCGCTGATGTTTTTGTTCAGGGTCGGGTCATCCTCAATAATGAGAATCTTCATAATTGTAAAATAACCTGTGGTTAAGTAATGAGATAAAGTGTCGGAGCTCTGATCGAAAGATAAAACTTCCAGCCTCCTTCTATATTCTAATTATCCGAGAAAGGCATTCCCTGGATTGGCGGAAACGCGAATTGTGCCACAGTTCCATCCAACAGCAGGATACAGAAATAAGAAGATGGATCTTTGTAAACTTCTTTAAAATCCTCTATCCGGGAAGGATCCACTACATTCTTGGCCACCAACTCTTCCAGCGATGTAGCATGTACATACCAATCCTGCTTTTGATCGATGGATTCATACAACTGCACACCCAACTCGGGCAAAGTTTTTGAAAAAACGAAGACTGGAAATTCCGATACAGCACTGTCCAGTATCACCTTCTGTGCTTCCCCAAGCATTGGCTTAAACCGCCCGTATTGGTTTTGAAAATCGCGTATTACTTCTTCTTTGTGAGTTGCCATCATTTTAAACATTTTTTATATGCAGCAACGCCACATTTTCTATGTGGCTGGTATGTGGAAACATATCCACCGGCTGCATGGCTTTACATTCATATCGATCCATCCATACCGCCAGATCTCTGGCTTGTGTAGCTGGGTTACAACTAACGTATATTATTTTTTTTGGTTCAAGCTGACCGATAAATTCAACAACATCCGGGTGCAGGCCTGCTCGCGGAGGATCTACGATCAATGTGTCCGGCACGCCGTGCTGATCTATAAACTTCTGAGACAACACTGCCCGGACATCCCCCTGATAAAAATCACAATTCTCAGCCCGGTTAATCGCTGCATTTACACGCGCCCACTCCACAGCTTCTCCTACCTCTTCGACGCCAATCACACGACCGACCTGATCAGCGATATAAATTCCAATACTTCCCAAGCCGCTGTATAAATCATAAACCGTCTCCGATTTAGAAAATTCGCCATAACGAAGCACCTGGTCGTACAATCGACGGGCTTGTCGCGTATTGGTCTGAAAAAAAGATTTCGGTCCAATCCGGAAATGCTTTCCACCCAACTCCTCAGTAATGTATGCTTCTCCTTTGAAAAGATGCACTTCTAAATCAAAAATGCTATCATTTGCTTTAGGGTTGATGACATACTGGAGTGAAGTTATGGCAGGGAACGCTTTGTCAACGGCAGAAAGCAAATTTTGTATCGCTTCTTCGTTATTTTCTTTGACGATCAGTACGACCATCAAATCGCCGGTCTCGGTCGTCCGAATCATCAGATTCCGCAAAAACCCGCGCTGGCTCCGCGGATTGAAAAAGCTTAAGTCTGCTTCGATGGCTTTTTCTTTAATGAAGTTGCGAATAGCATTGGATGGTTCGGGTTGTAACAAACACTCGTCAATATCCAATATCTTATCAAAACGACCCGGTCTGTGGAAGCCTAAAGCCCGGCGTTCTTCAATGCGGTCATCGCTGTTCATCTCTTCTTCCGTGAGCCAGCGTTGGTCGGAAAAAGTGAATTCCAGTTTGTTGCGATACCTGTATATCTCTTCACACCCCAGGATGGGTGAAAATAATTCGACCTCAAGTGCACCAATGCGTTGCATAGCGTCTCTGACCGTCTTTTCTTTGAGCTCGATTTGACGATCATAGGTTAAATTTTGCCATTTACATCCGCCGCAATGGGCAAAATGACGACATGGGGGGTCTGTCCGATCTTCAGAGAAGTGCAAAAATTCCTGGACATGGCCCATCCACACCCCTTTCTTCTTACGGGTCAACAAAGCGGACACCTGATCACCCGGGACGGCATCGCGTACCATAAACACTTCCCCTTCCGGAGTCCGGCTGACGGCCATCCCTTTCGCTCCGATATCGACAACCGTTCCTTCGACCGTCCGTTTCTTTTTTCGTTTTCTACTCATTCGTAATTATTCTTATTTCTGTTCTGCGATTTCGTTGCCGTCCTTCCACGGTCTCATTGGTGGTTAGAGGTTGTGATTCGCCCATTCCCCGAGCTTCGATCCGTCCGGGTGCTACGCCTTTCCTCACCAAAAAGGACTTAACGGCTTCCGCACGTTCCTGAGATAAAATCTGATTATCCGAAGCCTGGCCGACGCTGTCTGTATGTCCCCACAACATGATGGTTAATTTCCTGTTTTTAAGCAGATAGTCTGCCAACTCATTCAATTCTACGTCAGACGACTCGAGTAATTGTGATTCACCGGATCTAAAATGTACATTCTCCAAAATAATCGTTCTCTCGTCCTGTACAGGTGCCATCTGGATGGTATCTGTTATATCTTGGTTAATTTTTTGCTCCAGGATTTTCTTGTAGGAGTAAATTCCATAATCCTTTCCAGACACAGTAATACCATAGGTCCGGTTCCCGCTGATCAGAAAAGCGGTATGCCCTTCGGAATCTGTCACGCTACTGCGGACCAATTCATTTTGAGTCTTATCATATACCTGTACTGAAAAACCCTGAAGTGGATTCAGGGTGGCCGAATCAACGACGATCATTTTATAAAGCAGTGCGGGGCGTGGCTGTATGGCACGATCTACCTCAAAGGAATACAAATCAAACTGCCCATTTCGTGCGGAGGAAAAATATCCGGTTTGCCCTGATGACTCAATAAACACGCCTTCTTCGTTTTGTAGACTATTGATCGGATACCCCAGGTTGACAGGCTTTGACCATTGATTTCCATGCAACCGATGCGCCATAAACAAATCACGTCCGCCAAATCCTGGCCAATAATCTGAAGTGAAATACAAAGTATACTCATCGGCATGTAAAAATGGATTTTCTTCGTTCCCCGGTGAATTAATTTTCGGGCCGAGATTGATCGGTTGGATCCATCTGTTTTCCCTCCACACGGACAGCCACAGATCTCTGCCGCCATAACCACCCGGGCGCTCACTGCTAAATACAATCACCCGGCCATCCGGCGATAAAGTGGGCTGAGAATCCCAATGGCGGGTATTAATATCAGGCATTAACGAAGGGGAGGTCCATCCCGTATCACTTAACCGGGAAAAGTATAAGTCACATGATCCCACGCCTTGGGGCCGATTGCAAGCAGTAAATACGAGCAAGTGACCGTCGCCTGAAATAGCAGCTGCTCCTTCATTGTCCGGGGTGTTGAATATGTCCATGGGTCGCGCCGGTTGCCATTGACCCTGCCGCCATTGACTCTCATAAAGATCCTCCTGATCCGCTCGCCGGGTGATGATCAAATTTCGACGATCATATGTCATACTGATTCCAAGTTCATGATTATCGGTATTTATAGCAGCAGAAAACGGGTTCGGATAGAACTGTCGCGGTACCCTATAGAGACTATCAGCCACCGTGGCGCTTCTTATAAAATAGGCCAGTCGATTTTTTATTTCGGGTTTTGGATTCGCTACCAGGTCAAGATAGGTGCCCATTGCTTTTCCGGCTTCTAAAAATTCATGATTCTGCCAGAGACTTTCTCCCCATTTCACATACAAGTATGGGTTTTGACGGGTAGTATCCCGTTCAAGCGCTTTTTCAAAAGCCTCGGAAGCTCGTCGGGGTTTATCCTGTCGTAGCAGGGTAGACCCTTTGAGGTCAAAATAGGACTGATCCCGGGCCGATTCTTTAATAAGGTCAAGGCACTTCAATGTCTCATTCCAATCCCCCTCCTGGAACAATGCCAGGCATTTGGCAAGCGGAATATCCGGACTCTTCTCCACACGACCTACCTGCTGGGATGCCCCACATCCATACAACAGAATTCCACAAATCAGCCATATCATTCTCATTGTTACCAAACGATCTATAAGGATCAACTATTTCTTCGAGACATTGCTCCTTTTTGCATTTCTTTTATCCAACTCCCTAGAAAGGGGGGACAAACAGTAGCACCTTTTGTCTACGGGTCTATCTATTGTCCAGGATGCCTTTGGCCCGTTTATTCCCCAGTTTGACAGCCCGTTTCAGATCAGCGAGATGGCCATTTTTACCCAATTCTTTCTTGCTTAAAGACATTTCCAGGTAAATATCGCCGTCCGTGACATACTTTTGTCCTTCGGAATCAATTTTTAAGGCGTCTTTGAGTGCATCCAGGGCACCTTTGTGGTTATCCAGTTTTTTCAGTACCAACGCATACTTAAATAAAGAAGCCTTCACATGACGGCTATTTCGGCTTTCCGGGCCAAAATCACGTTTATTGAAAAACCGTAATTCGAATTCCGCCTTTTTGTAATCTTCCAGATGCATCAAAGAGTCTGCTTTAAGACGTCGGGCATGCCAGTGAATATCCTGCAAAGCCAGTGAATACTTGATCGCCAATTCCAGATCTTTCAATGCTTCGTCATATTCTTTGCGTTTCATTTTGAGTCGGGCGCGTCCGAGATATGCAGCGGCGTTCGTTTCATCCCACTTTATAGCTTTCGTAAAATCTCGTTCCGCATCATGAAATTTTTCAAGGATATAGTTTAGATACCCGCGACGTTCGTAAGCCTGGGAATGTTTATCATACAGTTCAATAGCAGTAGACAACAAGTCCATGGCTTCCTCTTCCTTCCCTTCTACTTTACTTAACTTTTTCCCTTCCTGGTAATTCTTTACTACTGCCTTATCGCTTTTGGGTTCGATCCAGGCAAAATGCATTAGGTTTCCATCCTCGATCATCCAGGCACCAATATTCCCTGAAATGGCAAATTGAGCCGTGTATGTGAGTAAACTAACGGTGGTTTTCCAGGCTTTTTCTGTCACATTTATAACCGTTCTGGGAATTTCCATTGTCATGGTCTCCTCACTAAACAACTCTTCTTCCTCAAAAATCAATTCAATGGATTTATGGTAGTTATCCACACGGTGACGAAACATCTTCAATCCTTTTGAATAACTTCGTGGATTATCAAACTCTATCTTTCCTTGAAAGATACTCTTGTGAAACATAGGAACTATTTTACTTTTTACTATTGGAAATCAGGTAGTCATCTTGACTAAAAAAACCTCCATCCTAAATTGAACCGGAATTATATACCGTTCATTTGATTATGAAATACATATAGAAGTATAACAAAAATAAGGAGTTAATCCTTACTATAGCGGGTAAAATCAAAACAAATTTTTTTACTCAGACTTCCACTGGTGTAAAACGTGATTTGCAGGATCAAAGTTTCCATAAATTACAGCATCATTGTCAGAAGTTAAAACATAAGCAAATACACCATATGAACCACAAAAAATTTTTAATCATCGGGCTGGGCAATCCAGGTTCCAAATATGAAGATACCCGCCACAATGTGGGGTTTCTCGTAGCAGATCAATTGAGCCGGAATTACAAAGGCCACTGGGAAGATGAACGACATGGGTTTTTGTCACAAATCAAAATCAAGGGCCGTTCTGTTTACGTTCTAAAACCAACAACGTTTATGAACCGCGCAGGTAAAGCTGTATCGTACTGGGGCCAAAAACTAAACCTGAAATCACCCGATCAGATCCTCGTCCTTGTCGATGACATTCACCTTGATTTTGGCGTCTGTCGCTTGCGAAAAAAGGGAAGCTCCGGTGGACACAACGGGTTGAAGGATATCGAAGAAAAAATGGGACGACGCGATTATCCACGAATTCGCATAGGGATAGGTAATGACTTTCACGCCGGGCAACAAATCAATTATGTTCTGGGTGAATGGTCCTCCAAAGAAAAAGAAGAACTACCTTTTATTCTTGATCAGGGTGTAAAAATGGTGCAAAGCTATGTCACCGTTGGTGCAGACTTAACCATGAACGAGTTCAATAAATAGAAACTAACCATGCAGCGGTCAGCCGCACTTTGTTTATTATAATGCGGCCGCTATTTTAAATCACGGGCATGATTAACCGCGTTTGATTTGACAAAATTGACCACACGGCGAACCGTCTTTTTTCGTATTTCTTTTTCAATGTTCCGGTTCATCCGCTTGAGTATGTATTGAAATTTTAAAGAAATACTTTCTGCATGAATCTTCTCAATACGTAGATAGTAGCTGTCTTCTTCGATGTACGGTTTAAATTCATCCAGGATCTGCACCAGTGATCCTTCCAGGTCTTCAATGGTATTCAGAGATATGAGTTGCATCTCAAAATCTATAGTGACCTTTTTACTGGCTTTTCGGGTATAATTTACGATCTCATTGGAAAATGCTTTGTTGTTGGGCACGGCAATGATATCGTCATCATCGCTGAGAAGAAGAATCTTGCTCAGCGTCATATCAATGACTTTTCCTGTCAGATCGCCGGTCTTGATGTAATCATCGGTTTTTATGTAGGAAGAAAAACTCAAAATTATTCCGCTAATAATGTCGACTATATAATCCTTAGTCACAATAGCGATGGCCGCTGCCACTATGCTTATCGAAGTGAAAAAAGTACGAAAATCCACGCCAAACAGCGCCAGAATCATAACAAACACTCCCCCAGCCAGAAGAATGTAATACAAGTTTTTGAGCCCCAACGTAACATTATCATTATGATCTGATCGCATCTTTTTTCGTCCCTTATACCCCCAAATGACAGCACGATAACACAAATCTACAACCAGCAGATACACCAACAGTCCCGATATGACGCGAAATCCGTGTTGTACGGTCATGGATTCTGGGAGAAAACTCCACAAGAAAAACGTTTCATTGACCAGGAAAAGCAACAAAAGCACTTTTATTACATTATATAACACAGACATGGGCTAAAAATTTATTATGCGCATGAACTTTTTATTTCGAAAGAATATTACATATTTGCAAAGCTAATTAGAAATTATATAATAATCAGAGAATTATGGCAGAAGAGCATGTACGTAGCCGCTACTCCGATAAAGAGCTTGAAGAATTTAGAGCTATTATCGAAGACCGGTTGGAAAAAGCCAAAATACAGTTAGAAAATATACAACAGCAGATTTACGAAATCACTGAAAACGGGGGCGATGAACACGGTGGAGACTGGGTGGATGACTCCGGATTCAACACCGACATGGAACTTCTTAATACGATGGCTATCCGTCAGCGAAAATACACACAGGATCTCGACAATGCTTTGGTCCGGATTCGAAATAAAACCTATGGCATTTGTGTCATTTCAGGAAAGCTGATTCCCATTGAACGCCTTCGGGCAGTGCCCACGACCACGAAGTCCCTGACCGTCAAAACGGAAGAACAGGCAAAAGCTCAAGCTAAGAAAAAACACCGGGTTAACAAATTACCATATGTCAAAAAGCGGGAGGTGATTAGTAAAATCGTAAAGAAAACACCACTGGATCCTAGCAAAGTCAAAAAACAGCCAAAAATCACCCTCGACGACGATGATGATGAAGACTATTTTGATGATGACCTGGAAGTAGATGAAATCGACTCCTCCGGTGAAGAAGATGACGATTAGTTGTTTTTGATGAATTAATTAGATCAAGCCTAAAGCTTCCTGTGCCGCCTTGCCGGCACAGGCCAAGCCTCGAAAACGCTATAAACCACATGCACGAGCTGGTTTGCACGGTCTGCCTTCCCCCCAATACTCACCTACAGCTCACCGTTCATCACATGTAAAATATCATCACATACTGCTTCCAGTTCTTCCATGGTTATAGTCAAAGGGGGTGCCAGACGCAGGCTTTTCTCATTGAAAAGAAACCAATCCATGATCATTCCCCGGTTCAGACATTTAGAAATAACTGCATGCATCACCGCTGGTGATTCTACTTCGATCGCCGCCCATAGTCCTGCTGTCCGCAATTCTTTGATTCGTGGATGGACCAGTTTTGATTGAAGGAGCTTCTCTTTCTCCGCAACCCGATCCATCAATCCGCTCTCCAGCAGAGTCTCTAAGGTAGCGTGGGCTGCCGCACAATTAACCGGATGCCCGCCAAAAGTCGTCAAATGCCCCAATACCGGATTTCGAGTAAAATGCTGCATGATCTCCCGGTCGCTGATAAACGCGCCGATAGGCATTCCACCTCCCATTCCTTTAGCGATCAGCATGATGTCAGGTACAACATTGTACTTTTGGTAAGCAAATAGCTTTCCGGTCCGACCAAAACCGGTCTGTATTTCGTCGAAAATAAGAAGCGCTCCTTTTTCCTTCGTTCGTTGCCGAAGCTTCGCAAGATACTGTGGATCCGCCGCATATACACCACGTTCGGCCTGAACCGGCTCTATAATGACAGCTGCGGTGTTCTCGTCAATCTTGTCAAGATCGGGAACTTCATTTAACCGGATGTGTTTTACACCGGGCATAAAGGGCCGGTATGCCTGTGTGAAAAAAACATCACTGTTGAGTGCCATCGCGCCTGTCGTACTGCCATGATAAGCCTGATAACAACTGATAACATTCGGGCGGCCGGTATATCGGCGGGCCAGTTTAATAGCTCCTTCGGTGGCCTCGGCACCAGAATTGACAAAATAAACACTATTCAAAGTTTTATCCAGCTGATCCGTTAACAACTTGGCATATTCCACCTGAGGAGACAAGACAAATTCGCCATAAGGAAGCGTATGCATATACTGCCCAGCCTGCTGTTTTACAGCATCCACCACTGCCGGATGTTGATGCCCCAACACACTGACACCGATACCACTAATCAGATCCATATATTTCTTACCCGATGCATCGGTGAGGTAAAGACCGTCCGCAGATACAATTTCCAGCCCCATCGGTTCTGGGCTGGTCTGCGCCACATGTCTTAAAAATAAATTCCTTAAATTCATGCTATTCTATTAATCTTTAACGTTTCAAAGATTGTTGTTCGATCACAAACATACATAAAAAAATGAGTCGTAATTTCATCCCCGCTGCCTTAATCCTTGGAATCGCCGTAATTATCGCCAGTTGGATTTTTGGAACCAAATTTTATGAAAGTCGATTTTCAGATCGCTACGTTAGTGTCAAGGGCTTGTCAGAGATGGAAGTCAAAGCTACATTGGCCTCCTGGACCCTGGAAAGCCGGATTGACGGCCCTTCCTTTGAGAATGTCAAACAAGAGGTCAATAGTCAGGCCAATATAATTTTGAATTGGCTGCAGGGAAAAGGTTTTACCAAAACTGAAATAAAAATAGAAGATGTATCGGTTAGCCGCAACTATTATCAGCAAGGGCAACCTCCGTTTAATGGTTCCGTCCGGGTAAGCTTACAAACAAAGAATGTAGACTTGCTGGAGGAGATATCAGGTTTGACCACCGAATTGCTAGACCAGGGGGTATTTTTAAGCGGCGATCGATGGTCCAACCGTCCCAGATATTACTTTACAGGGGTGAATGACATCAAACCAGAGCTTTTACGAAAAGCTACTCAAGCAGCTCTGGAATCTGCCGAGCAATTTGCCGACAATTCAGGGGCAGAAGTGGGTGACATCAAATACGCAAACCAAGGGATTATTGTATTGCTTCCAGGCAACCGGATTGAGGAATCCCACGAATTTTACAAAGATAAGATCGCCCGCGTGGTGGCTTCACTGGATTATTACATTGAATAAAAAAATTGGCTGCACCAAAAGGTTGATGCAACCAATTTACTACCAACTATGAAAATCTAATGTTATGGGTCGTTTTACACCCACGCACTTGATCGGCTTTTGTAAGAAGGTAGATTTCACCACTCATCAGTATATAAATAACCAACCTGGGTAAATTGTTCATTTCCAACAGATCCGGATTAGATGTCCCATGTTGCACCCAATGTCCAATCCCATTGGGGGAGGGATATATGGATCTATACGTGCGTAATAGACAATTGGATTTATGACCTATGGATTATTTCGGATGATCTGTTATCCAAAGCGATGCAGGAGCTTCGGTCTCCCGGGATAATCTTAAGCGAAGTTGACCAGTCTTTTAGAGCAGTCTTCTAGAGGTGTGTTTTATAAAACCAAACACCGCATGAATACTCATTCACCATCAATAAGTAATCATCATTTTCCGTCCCAAAATACCGGATCGGTCAACCCGCCAATGGATGGTACGTTGGAACCATTCCGACTTTTTTCCGTATCTGGATACTCCAACCTTCGGATGTAATCATTGAGATTAGCATTCGCCGGCAAATCAAAGTCCGTGTATTGATAATCAAAGCGACGTGCATCGTTCCAAGTTTCAGGCTGAAGGAAAAGCGCAATATATTTTTCATCCATAATGTTCTGCAGAGTCAATGATGAGCCGTCCAGATCAGGGTATTTATCCTGAAAATATGCTGTGATGGCATTTTCATCCACACCCACTTTCTCCATATTGGCACGGATAGCGGCCCTAAACGCGCCTAGTGCTCTATCCATATCATCTGACCGAAACGCTGCCTCTGCTTCAATAAATTTTTGCTCTGCATAAGAAAACAAGATCAAAGGGGCATCCTCTGAAGAATAGAAGCCGGAAGTCTCCAGATAGACTTCTTCCTGAATGGTGCCATCTCCACGGCGACCTGCTCCATTTGGTGTACCTCGAAAAATCATTTGTCCATCTTCTTCAAACGGTTCTGTGATCAATGCCAAACGTGGATCGACGACACCAAAAGTAGTTCCATTCATTGCATCAACAATCTGCTCGGACATCCAACCATCGAGCACCAGGTTGTCATTATTGATTGCTGCCTGGGCCCAGGGGTTTCGGACATCAAAAAAGGTCAGCTGTGCATCATCGCTATTTCCTTCCAGGCCGTTGGACACTGCGCTTAGTACAGCATTGGGATCGTAACTGGATTTTTTCGTAAAATGATTGAGATAGCGCGCTTTTAAACCATGCGCAAGATTCAGCCATTGATCCATATTTCCCGAATAGATCAGATCTTTATCTGAAGCTGGTGATCCCGCATCTCCACCACTATTGATCAGACTAATAGCTTCATCAATCAATCCAAGTAGGGTATTGTACACTTGTTCTTCTGAATCATACGAGGGTTGAATGATTTCACCACTGAACCCGGCGGAATACGGAATACTTCCCCAAGAGTCGGCAGCCATAGCCAGGTTTACAGCCATCATCAATTTACCAATCGCTTCATGATTACTGGCGTTAATCTCCTGAGAAAACCGAATAAGATCATACGCATCTGTCATAGTACCATACAGGTTGGCCCATCGTGACGAATAATCCACTTCTTCATAGGTGTCCGTGGGGGAGGATTCATTGGGCGAAGCAAAATACTGAACAAAGTAGTTCGTGTAGCTGGTAGCAACCCGATAATTATTGTATGGGGTCTGATAGGTGGTCCGCATCACCAGACCATCCAACGGTGCCTCTGTAGCCACGTTGGGATTTTCATTAATGTCCAGATAATCATCACAAGCAGTAAATACAACCGAAGTGGTAAAAACGATAAGTAGAATATATAGATTTTTCATTGTTGCTTTGTTTTAGAAGGTGACATTAATGGAAAATGTAAAGCTCCGTACTGCCGGATACGTAAACCCACCAAAGCCATCATCGGCATTCCCATTGCCCCGGTTACCTTCCGGATCAAATCCAGTGAACGGCGTACTGAGCCAAAGATTATGCCCTACTCCTGAAATACGAACATTTGAAACCGGAATATTCGCCAATACAGATTGTGGCAGCCTGTAACTCAAGGTCAGGTTACGCAACCGGACCCAATCCGCATCTTCGATAAAGTTCTCCGTGATGCCCCGGTACACATTCCGGTAAAACCCGGCTCCATAGCTTTCTCCATCGGGTCCCACACCTTGTCCCTTGAACACTGATTGGGTGTTCACACTGCCATCAGCGGTCACGCCTTCAAACACGACGGTCTCGTTCCGGTCTTCGGTAAAAGGAGAGATTCCAAATGCAGCCATAAAGTTACTCTGCTGATTATACTTTTGAACGCCCTGTCGGGTGTCAAATAAGGCTGATATTTCAAAATTAGCATACGCAAATCGTGTGGATACAGAACCAAACCATTTTGGTTGCGAGTTTCCGAGAATAAGTTGCTCCCGGTTTCTTACAGGAAAACCGTCATCGCCGATCAGGATGGGCTGTGAGTAATCGGGTGTTTGCCCCTCTTTAGCATTGTACCGGGCATAAGAGGTTCCATACAGGTTCCCATAAGCTTGACCAGGAATAAGTTTTAAGGATGCAGTAGCCCCTGAGTAGCCATAACTAGAACCTAAAAATATCTCATCAACTCCTTCGATAATTTCAATGACTTCGTTGTTGTTGGAAGTGAAGTTCAGCCGTATATTCCACAAGGCTTTTTCTGTTATAATCGGATTCAGATCCAAACCAATCTCCACCCCTCTGTTGCGTATACTCCCTGCGTTGAGGATAAAGGTTGAAAATCCCGTAGCGAGCGATGTCGGCACAGGCACGATCTGATCTTCACTCAGGTGATTGTAAAATGTAAATTCCAACCCGGCTTTACCACCCAATGCTTCCAAATTGAATCCAGCTTCGAAGGTGGTGGTTTTTTCCGGTGAAAGATCCGGCGCTCCTTTCGTATTCCCCCGTGTAAATGCCCCGATGTCATCGGTCGCATACACCGTGCTTAGACGATAGGGGTCTGTATCTTTTCCGATGGTTGCATACGACAACCGTAGTTTCCCGTAATCTAAGAATCCGTTGAAAGGTTCAAATTGCTCTGTGAACACATAACTCAAACTTGCCGACGGATAGAAAAAAGAGCGATTGGATACGGGCAATGTCGAGCTCCAGTCGTTTCGGCCGGTGACAGTCAAAAAGTACGTGTTCTCATACTCAAGCAATAATTCACCAAAAGCACCCACGATCCTTTTGTTAGTCAGATTGCTTGATGATGACAATGTTTTTGGATTTACATTATTCAAGCTGAACCAATCCCATACCGCAAGTTCGCTGCCACCGGTAGTCACCCGGTTATAGCTCTGATCCAACAAATCATGGCCTATCAGAAAATTGGAATTGAACTTTTCTGAAAATTGACGATTAAAATTCAATATGAGGTTGGAATTAATGTCCCGGTTCCGGATACGTGTCTCGGTTACGAAACCCAGTCCATTGTCCTCGTGAACATTTTCACCTTCGATTCCTGTTGGTGCCGGGGCACGGAGAAATCGAAAATCTGAATACTGATCCAGGCCTGCTTGATAACGAATATTGAACCAATCGGTCACATCGTATTGGATCGTAAAGTTCCCGATGTATCGATCCACATCATCGGTGAATTTATTGGTCTTCGCACCATAGGTGGGATTGTTCCCTCGCTTGCCGTCATTCCGATACCCTTTCATGGTTCCGTCGGGGAATTCAAAGTCAAGCACATCGCGGCGCGGTGCCCAGTAGGTCAGGCTTTCATTGTAGCGGTCCGCATTGACCCGATCTCCGCCGGAATTGACATAATTGATTCCTGCCGTTAACTTAATCTTTTCAGTAGCCTGCATGGTTCCATTAAACCGAGCAGATAAATTTCCATAGTTGGAAAAAGGCACCACACCGACATGATCCAGATTTGACAAAGAAAGCCGAAACGTTGATTTATCATCTCCGCCTGACATGGCGAGCGTATGCCGCCATTTATGCCCCTGCTGATAACCGTTTTTGTAATTATTATATATTTCTTCGGGATGGGACGGGTCCTGTGCCCGAGCTTCTTCAACCGTCGACCCCCAGCTTGGCCAAAATGAATTGGGATCGTAAACCCCGTTGTATCCCTGCGTAAACTTATCCTGGGTCTCAGGATATTTGTTTATATTTTCAAAACCAAAGGAGGAAGTCAGATCTACCTTCAGGCCGCCACCGACGCCCTTTTTTGTGGAGATAATGACTGCACCATTTGCGGCACGTACTCCATACAATGCAGTGGCTGCACCACCTTTCAGGATACTCATGGATTCTATATCATCTGGATTGAGATCACCTACGCGGTTTGACATGGTCCGGCTGGATCCCCCGCCTACGGTATAGGTAGAATTGTCGATGGGCACACCATCTACTACAAAAAGTGGCTGATTATCGGCATTGGGATCCAGAGAATTGATCCCGCGAATGATAATTCGGGCCGATTCTCCGGGGCCACCACCGCTACCGGATATCATCACGCCGGTCGCTTTACCCTGAAGTGAGTTTAGCAGATTATCATCGACCGCTAACTCCAGGTCTTTGCTTTTGATTTCATCGATGGCATAACCAAGTCCACGGTTGCGCTTGCTACGTCCCAGTGCAGTAACCACAATTTCATCGAGCTGATTACCCTCTGAGAGCACAACATTAATCTCAGTTTGACCCTTTATTTCGACATCTTTTGATTGATAACCGACATAAGAGAACCGCAACGTCTGACCTTCGGAGGCCATGATGGAATATTTTCCATTAAAATCTGTTACAGCGCCGTTCCCCGTCTCTACAACGAGGATGTTCGCAGCTATCAAGGGTAGTCCATCTTCATCGGTGAGCTGCCCTTGGATTTGGCGATCTTGGGCCGAAAGGACAAATGGAAGGACAAGAAAAATAAACAAGGAAAATCGTGTAGTTAGTTGATCCATCGCTTTAACATTTGTGGGTAAAATTAACACAAATAAAATTAAAACCGCGAAAAAACGTTAAGATAAACCAAATTACATCCACTCCACAATCGTACCAGAGGTTACAACCGCTTTTTAAGCGCTTTCATTTCATCTCTATACTGAGCAGCGGTGATAAAATCCAGTTCCTTGGCAGCTTTTTTCATATTGGATTCTGCTTCTTCAATAGCTTTTTCGAGTTGGTCTCTATTCATATAATCCAACACCGGGTCTTCCGCGACCAGCTGATTCTCTTCCGGTCCTGCATACGCTTTTTTACCCCGGATATCCAGTATAGAATGGGCACTCAAAATCTCCTCTTTGCTCTTCGTGACGGTTTGGGGCGTAATACCATGCTCCTCATTGTAGTCCATTTGTTTTTGCCGACGACGATTGGTTTCATCGATGGTATTTTGCATGGACCGGGTCATCTTATCTGCATAAAATATGACTAAACCGTTGTTGTTCCGGGCTGCGCGGCCTGCTGTTTGGGTCAAGGATCGCTCATTTCGCAGAAAGCCTTCTTTGTCCGCATCAATAATCGCTACCAGGGAAACTTCAGGGAGGTCCAACCCCTCCCGCAACAGGTTGACACCAATGAGCACATCAAAAATTCCCAAGCGAAGCTGCTGCAGAATCTCCACCCTTTCGAGGGTATCCACTTCGGAATGGATATACCGGCATTTTATATCTAGTTTTTGCATGTAGTCGGTCAGTTCTTCAGCCATGCGCTTGGTCAGGGTCGTTACCAGAACCCGTTCCCCGACCAGGATCCTTTTATCGATCTCATCAAGGAGGTCATCCACTTGATTGTAACTGGGACGAACTTCGATCGGTGGATCCAGCAAGCCGGTTGGCCGAACAACCTGTTCGACGATTACACCTTCGGTTTGTTCAAGTTCGTACTCAGATGGCGTCGCACTGACGTAAACGATCTGATTCGTCATCCCTTCGAATTCCTCAAAACTCAATGGTCGGTTGTCCATCGCCGACGGAAGCCGAAATCCAAAATTCACCAAATTCATTTTCCGTGCCCGGTCTCCGCCCCACATACCACGGATTTGTGGAATCGTGACGTGACTTTCATCAATCACGGTCAAATAATCATCCGGAAAATAATCCAATAAACAGAATGGCCGACTGCCCGGCTGTCTTCTGTCAAAAAAGCGGGAATAATTTTCTACACCGTTGCAATAGCCCAGTTCACGAAGCATCTCAATATCAAAAGTCACCCGTTCATGAATCCGGCTGGCTTCAAAATACCTGTTGTCTGCCTCAAAATATTTCTCTTGCTCGTGCAGTTCATCTTCAATTTCCCGGATGATTTGCTTCATCCGATCTTTCGGCGCCAGATACAGGTTTGCTGGAAATATAGCAGCGTGTTCCAACCGCTCGATACTTTTTCCGGTTTCAATCTCCAAACGTTCGATCTCTTCGATCTCATCACCAAAAAAGGTAACCCGGTAACCATAATCCACGTAAGGCAGATTAATGTCAATCGTATCTCCACGAACCCGAAAGGTCGCCCGGCTAAATTGGTGTTCGGTTCTGGAATACAAACTCCCCACTAATTGATGCAAAAAAGAATTTCTGGAAATCACTTTCCCTTCGTGAATCCGAATAATCCCGGTCTTGAAATCTTCCGGATTTCCCATACCATATATGCATGACACCGACGCAACGATGATTACATCCCGCCGACCTGATAACAACGAAGAGGTAGCTCGCAGTCGAAGCTTATCCACTTCCTCATTGATCGAGAGGTCTTTTTCGATGTAGGTATCAGAAGATGAAATATAAGCTTCCGGCTGATAATAGTCATAGTAGGAGACAAAATATTCGATCGCATTGTCCGGGAAAAACTCAGTAAACTCCCCGTACAGTTGCGCCGTCAGCGTTTTATTGTGCGTGATCACCAACGTCGGTTTATTCACATTGGCAATCACATTAGCCATGGTGAATGTTTTTCCGGATCCCGTAACCCCTAGCAGCACCTGGGCATCTTCACCGGATTTTATTCCACGGGTTAACGCCGCTATCGCTTGCGGTTGATCTCCGGTCGGTTGATATGTAGATTCTAATTTAAAAGCCATAATGTGGATACCAACACGAAACAAAACCATTAGTTCCCGCTCGCTGTTTATTTTTTAAAGGTTATTGAGTTATTGAGTCGAATCACCTATTAACTGATGACCAATAACGAACATCAAAGTGGGCAAAAAACCAATACTATGCAGATCAAAATCAAAAGAATTTATGACGACAAAGGCTCGAACGATGGCATCCGGATTCTGGTGGACCGGTTGTGGCCTCGGGGAGTGAGCAAAGAAGAGGCCAATCTCGACGAATGGTGGAAAGAGATAGCACCGAGCGATGAGCTTCGAAAATGGTTTGACCACGACGAGGACAAATGGGCAGAGTTTAAGAAAAAATACAAGAAAGAACTGGACGATTTAAGCTCGGAATTAACGAAAAAGTTAGACGAGCTCGACCTTCGTAAAACGATCGTTCTACTTTATGGGGCAAAAGACGAAAACCACAATCAGGCGGCGGTGCTCAAAGAATATCTGGAGGAGGAGGTCTGATTTCACGAATCCGGACAGGTTTCAGGCAATAGACATTAGCCCAGCGATTTTCACCCGCTGCAAATTCCTTTTACCACATGCTCATTCAGTTTCTACCGGTGCCAGGTTTTCAGTTTTTGTTTTGCTTTCTTCATTTTCGCTTTTCTTGTCCAGGCTACCGGAGAAAAAATTTCGGTAGAATATCAGAAGTGTGACCATTCCTATAAATATACTGGAATCAGCTACATTGAAAACCGGACGAAAGAATTGGAACATATTCCCCCCCACCAGTGGAACCCATTCCGGCCACACTGTATCAATCATAGGAAAGTAAAACATATCAACCACCTTGCCATGCAGCAGGCTGGAATAGCCCCCTTCCGGCGGCATAAACTGAGCAATTCCTTCCGGAGTGAAACCACTCTCAGAAAAAATGACACCGTAGAATACACTGTCAATAATATTCCCTACCGCACCGGCAAAAACCAAGGACAACGCCAGGATCATCCCCGTATTTTCTTTCCGACGAATCAACGTATTAATAAAATAAGCCAAGACCGCCACGGTGACAATACGGAAGGTCGTCAAGGCCAGTTTGCCCCATTCGCCTCCCAGGCTGAGTCCAAATGCAGCGCCATTATTCTCTACAAAATGAATGTACGCCCAATCTTGGCCAAGAATAGGGATCTGTTCGTGGTAATAAAAATGGGTTTTGATGTATATCTTAGAGACCTGATCGATCGTAAGAATAATCAACACCAAGATGGTTACTTTTAATCTACGGTTCACGCTTTTACTATTTTATTCTTCAAACTCGGAAGGATCAAAATCATCGCTCCCCTGGTGAATATTTTGTTTTTGAAGTGGGTTTTCGTTCCAAGTTTTATAGTTCCTGCGGTGACGAATCGTGTCAATAGCCAGGTACAACGCCTTCCGCATCGACTGTGGATCAGCTTGGTTTTGCCCCGCAATATCAAATCCGGTGCCGTGATCCGGTGAGGTTCGCACTACCGACAACCCTGCTGTAAAATTAACGCCCTGTCCAAAACTCAACAACTTAAACGGAACCAAGCCCTGGTCGTGATACATGGCTAAAATACCGTCATACTTTTTGTATTCTCCACTGCCAAAAAAACCGTCTGCTGCGAAAGGACCAAAAACCAATTGGCCTCGCTTCTTGCTTTCTATAACCGCCGGACGTACGACCTGATCATCCTCCTTCCCGATAACTCCTCCATCTCCGGCATGCGGATTCAACCCCAATACCGCAATCAGTGGTTTTTCTTTTCCAAAATCCTCAATAAGCATTTGATGCATCAGGTCCAGCTTTTTTCGAATCAACCCTTTACTGATCGTCGAACTCACTTCGTTAATCGGAACATGATTCGTCACGAGTCCGATGCGCAGATCATCCCGAACCATGCACATCAGCGATTCATCGGCTTCCATAAACTGCGTAATGTACTCGGTATGCCCCGGGAACCCAAAATTGACTTTTGCCATGGCCTGCTTATGGATTGGTGCCGTTACAATAGCATCAATGTCTCCCGATTTCAGATCCTGTGTGGCTTTTTCCAAGGACAACGCAGCATATTTCCCCCCTTCAGAGGTAATCTCACCCAACATGATGTTGACATTTTCTGACCAACAATTGAGAATATTGACCGTATTTTCCTTTGCATATGCGATGGTCGAAAGATTCGTATAATCAAACGATCGAGGTTCCACGATGTTTTTGTGATAAGAAACAACTTTTGACGAGCCATAGATCACAGGAATACACTGATTGAAAATACGGTCATCTGACAACAATTTTATGATAATTTCAGGTCCGATTCCATTTACATCTCCTATTGTGATCCCTATTTTAGGCTTGTACATATATTAGTATTACTTTAGTCCGCTCGTTTTTAACAACGCAAAGTTAACAAAAAGCATATCATGAATTGCAATTAATCCTATGAAGGCAAAGAAATCTTTTGGGCAACACTTTTTGATGAACACCCACCTGACGGCGAATGTTGCCCGCATCATACAAGAAAAAAATGCTTATAACCGAATCCTTGAGGTGGGACCCGGAAAAGGAATCTTGACCAGAGATCTGCTTAAAGTGGCTTCGCAATTCAAAGCGGTGGAACTAGACCGAGACATGATTGATGTTCTAATTTCAGAGAACATTCTCACAGCAGACCAACTCATCAAAGAAGATTTCCTTCGTTTGAATCTGACCGAAGTTTTTCAAGGTCAGGACTTCACTCTGGTGGGCAACTATCCCTACAATATTTCCTCCCAAATCGTGCTTAAGATGATCAATCACCACCCCCTGATCCCATTCTCCATGGGGATGTTTCAATACGAAATGGCCAAACGAATTACCGGCTCCGTAGATTCTAAAGACTATGGCTCGTTGTCTATACTGACCCAGCTTTATTATGATTGTAAAATAGCCTATCGGGTAAAGCCAGGCAATTTTACGCCACCTCCCAAAGTCCATTCTGCCGTGGTGCAGTTTACCCGAAAAAAAGAATTTCCGGATTTGCCCGTTTCTGTGCTGGAAAGATATTTACGCCGGGCTTTTAATCATCGGCGTAAAAAGATTAAAAACAACCTGCATTCAGAACCGGAACAAGAGGTGCTAAGCGAAATGGGGTTGTCCGATTTACGCGGGGAGCAAATCCCAATGGATGTGTTTGTAGAATTGATTAAGAAAATCCACGAATTAGTTTCATAACCGTGTCAGAACAACTAAAACTCCTGATAAATCAGCCGATCATAGGCTTCAAAATCCTTGATCCCCACTTCATCTTCAGTCCCGGGATGAATGGCTATAGCTTTCTTTCCCTGTTTGACCGCTGACTGAGCTTCGAGTGGCCCTTCACAAAGATGAAAATGGTTTTTTATCGTTGAGTCACCAGCCCCTATTATGCCAGCCAAATCCAGATGATGGTCCGTTTCGCTGACATCATCTACCTGTTGAAATAACTGCAATTCGGGACGCATCCGATGTACGTAATCCAACATATCCGGAAAGCGACTCAGAACCCCGGCAACAGAGGAGTGCTCTATGATCTTCCGGATCTGTTCTTCCTCAAAAAGATGGTCAAATGAACAGATTATATCTGAACCTTCCACCCATTCGACAATGGCCTCCCAAGCTGGCTGGGTGATGGGGTATAAAGAATCCGGATTAAAGTCAAAATGCAGATAATCCACACCAAGTGCCGTAAAATACCGCGCATCGGTCAGCGTCATCACGCCTAAAATAAAGTATCGGACCGGTTGATTTTCCATTTCGATTATCGTATTTTGGCGACAAAACTAAGACAAAATTGGCAAAAAGCTATTACGAAGCGGTCTATGATATCGTAACCATGATCCCATACGGTCGGGTCACCACCTATGGCATTATCGCCGACTACCTGACACTGGGTTCTGCGCGGATGGTCGGGTATGCACTGCAACAGCATCATGCAGGCTATGGCTATATACCGGCACACCGAGTCGTGAATGCATCGGGTGTGTTGACCGGTAAAAATCGGTTTCCGCACCCAACCTATATGGCGGATGAATTGCGCAGCGAAGGGGTAGAAGTGGTCGATGACAAAGTGGTGGATTTTCAGGCCAAACTGTGGCGACCGGAAGGGTAGGAAAAGCCATGAGATGTTTTGGTGTTAGAAAGAGTAAGGCGCTGCCCGCATTCACAAGCCTTTGCGGCAAGCTCCTTCCCCCAGTTTGGACGAATCTTGTGGCGACTGCAGGATGGGTGAGCAGAGCGGCTTACACCACACCATTCCTATCCCAGTAAAGTCGTAGAGCTATTTTCATACTGGATATGCTCATTTCCTAATACCAGGGATATTCTACTAGAGTTCGACTACCTTTATATTTCAACAAATTCCCCATATCTTCGTTCTTCAATCTGAAATCATTCATCAGACACCTGAAAAAAAATAATATGTCAACATCCACGAAAACACCAACCTTCGACAGCCGTCTAGATATACCTACTGAATACAAATGGGATCTCACACCTATATTTGAAACAGTGCAAGACTGGGAGGAATCAAAAAAAGAAATTAAAAAAGACCTTAAAGACATCAGCCAGTTCAAAGGGAAGGTCATGAACTCACCAAAAAACCTGGGGGATACCTTGACTTTCACCACTGCGCTGCAGGAAAAATTGCGAAAACTGAGTTGTTACGCTTCACTATCATCCGATGAAGACATGCGGGTATCCCAGTACCAGGGAATGAAACAGGAAGTGAGTCAAATCTATTCTGCTTTTGCAGCGGCAGCTTCTTATATCGAACCCGAAATACTGGATGCAGATGTAACCACAATCCGCCAATATATTCAGGAAGATGAGCGCTTGCGTGATTTTGATTTTTACCTGGAAGACCTCATCCGGCAACGCCGCCACAAACGCTCCGATGAAGTAGAAAAAGTCATCGCACAAGCTTCACTCATGGCCGGCAATGCTTCTTCGATCTACAGCATATTCTCAAATGCTGATTTTCCATACCCGGAGGTAACCTTATCCGATGGAAACACTGTAACTCTAAATAACGCCAACTTTGCATTATACAGAACCTCCCCCGTCCGGGATGACCGGAAAAAAGTATTTGAGTCCTTTATGACGACCTTGAGTGGGTTCGAGCGCACCTTCGGAACCCAGCTTTATGGCAATCTTAAAAAAGATGTATTCTATAGCCGAGTTAGAAACTACAACAATACACTGGAAAGCTCACTGGATGAAGATCACATCCCGGAAGAAGTATACCACAACCTGATCAGCAACGTACAAAAAAATCTGTCTACTTTTCACCGCTACCTGCGACTGCGCAAAAGAATGATGGGCCTGGATAAACTTCATTATTTTGACTTGTACGCCCCTTTGGTTGATAATGTAGATCTGAAATATTCCGTGGATGAGGCTCAGGAAATAGTGCTCAAATCATTGGCTCCTTTGGGTCAGGATTATGTCAATGTGGTTGAGAAGTCCTTTGAAGATCGGTGGATTGACATGTACCCCAATAAAGGGAAACGATCGGGAGCTTATTCCAATGGCGCCATCTATGATACCCACCCCTACATTCTGATGAATTACAATGGAAAATATGACGATGTAAGTACACTGACCCACGAATTGGGGCACACCATGCACAGCTATCTGTCCAACAAAAAGCAACCCTTCGCCAAAGCCGATTATTCTATTTTTGTTGCAGAAGTAGCGTCCACACTGAACGAAGAACTTCTCAATGATTATCTTCTGGACACCATTACGGATCCCCAAGTGCGTTTGTCCATTCTTGGAAATTACCTGGAAGGTGCAAAGGGCACCCTTTTTCGACAAACACAATTCGCTGAATATGAATTATTGATTCATCAGATTACTGAAAAAGGCGAATCGCTGACCGGCGAAAAGTTGAGTGAACTCTACCTCGATCTGGTGCGTAAATATTACGGTCATCAGGAAGAAGTATGTCATGTGGATGAGAACATTCGGATGGAGTGGGCATATATTCCTCATTTTTACTACGACTATTATGTGTATCAATATGCCACTTCATTTACAGCTTCTCAGGCATTAGCGGAAAAGGTACTGTCTGGCGATCCCAATGCATTGGAGCGATACCTGACCTTTTTATCCTCCGGGGGATCTGAGTACCCGGTGCGTTTGTTAAAAAAGGCCGGTGTAGATATGACGGAGTCTCGTCCATTTCAGTTGACCATTCAAAAGATCAACCGAATCATGGATGAGATGGAAGAGATCCTGGCTGATGGTTGATAGTTGATGGTTAATTTCTCACTAATGCGGATTGCTTCAAATGATGTTAAATTAATTTTTTGATCCATCTAAAACGGGGGGGCAAAAAGTTCCAATTTTAAACGAGGTCGTATGCTCCCCTCAAACTCAAAAATGAACGGGAGTCATTATTTGCTTTACCGACAAAAAATACCGGTTTAGACATCCTTGACAGCTGTATCAAAATCGGCTGTACAGAGACAGACCATGAATTCGGATAACCTGCCCTGAATTCCTACAACGCCCTATTTACGGACACGTCAGTCCGTATTTACCACGGTATTATTTAGATTATTTCTAAAGAATTTCTTTGTTTTTGACCATTCTGCTTTATATTTGCATCCCTATTAATAATAAGTCTAAATAAATATCATGATTCGAAATCATCTTCTCACACTATCCTTATTAATATTGACCGGAATCTTTTTTACTTCATGTGAAAAAGAACCCCAAAACCCAGCATATGAAGTCCCTGCCACCTATAACTTTGAAAATGTGGATTATTCCGGACAAACCGATCGACTTGGCATGCTTTATGAATTGCAGGCAGAGATCAAAAAAGTTGCATCTGAGAATAAATCACTAGACAAAAGTCAATTATTGGCAATGTACACCAATGATCCCGATCTCGCCGGATGGCAAGGAAACTATAGTGAATCAAAACAACTCAAAAACAAAACTTTCCCAGCCTACCAAAATATTTTTACTGAAATTCTGGAAGATGCTGCTGACAAAAGTCAGAACATACAACCTGCCACGGAAGGCCAGGCCGGAGTCATCAGTAACAACACCGGAGACAGAAGCTATTATGTGAATGAAAATGGATTGGAGTATGCCCAGTTTGTAGCCAAAGGATTAATGGGTGCACTGCTTTACTATCAAGCAACCGCTCATTATCTGGGAGATGAAAAAATAAATGTCGACAACACAGAAGTTACTCCTGGAAAAGGAACCGCGATGGAACACCACTGGGATGAATCTTTTGGATACTGGGGTGTACCCACCGACTTCCCTCTAAACACAGATGGTTTACACTTTTGGGGTGCATACACAAAGGGTCGCAGTGGTCACCTGGGCATCAGCCAACCACTGATGGACGCCTACATCAAGGGACGTGCAGCTATTTCAGCAGGCGATCTCTCTACCAGAGATGAAGCCCGTAAAGAAATCAAAACACTCTGGGAGAAAGTAGCCGCATCATCAGCTATCCACTACATGAATGGTTCGCACACGGACTATGATGATATCGGAGCCCGTCTACACCAATTGTCAGAAGGCGTTGGATTTATTTTTGCCTTGCAGTTCAATGACCAGCGTTCTGCAAACCAGGACGAGATTTTTGACCTGATCGAAAAACTGGGTGGCTCGACAAATATTGAAGACCTGAACTTGTACCAAACCTCTCCGGAAGCCATCCTGGAAGTCAGGGATTGGCTGGCAGACCGGTTTGATCTGGAAGAGAAAAAAGAAGAACTGTAAATCACATGAACGCAACAAATCTGTTTCGCATAAGTAGATTTAGCATCATAGGAATATTAACCTTGTTGATTCTCCCGGGCTGCAATGACAGCCCGGGGATTCGCAATCAATGCAGCGTGGATTATGATCAAGAGGCGTTGTTTTCCGCTATTCTCCGCCATCAGATTACACCAGGATATGAAAACCTCCAAAGTCAACTCGATCAATTAAAGAATGACTTTGACGCTTTGCAATCGGATCCGGACCTGGCCAATCTGGACCGACTTGAAACTACATTTGCAGATGCCTATCAGGCCTGGAAAAGGGTAGAAATCTTTCATTTTGGTCCCGCTGAAGAACTCCAGGCACAGAGCTATTTTAATCTATTCCCGCTGGATGTGTTAACGGTTCAAAATCAATTATCTTCAGGGTTTGACTCCGAAAACAGCACCCAGTTTGACAAAGGGTTGCCTGTGCTCGATTATTTCATTTTTCACAAAACAAACCCACAAGATCGGTTGAACTACCTGCTACAATCCGATGTAAGAGCTTACTTTACAGCAGCTTTGGACAAGATGCGCTCAGTAGCGAACCAAGTCACAGAAGCCTATGGGGGTGATTATGGGGATCAGTTTACTACCATGACCGGAACGGCTGCCGGGTCCTCCTTATCCTTACTAATTAATGCCTTAAGCAAATTTTTTGAAGACAACCGTCGCAATCAGTTGGGTATTCCATCCGGAGCCCTTACGTTGGACATCCCCAACCCTGACAAAACGGAAGCATACTTTAGTGGCATCTCTTTAAACTTACTAAATAAGGGAGTGGAAACAGCACAGATGCTATATGAAGGAAAAACTAACAGTCCCGGAATCAAAGATTACCTGGAAGCGCTCGAAGATGAAGTAGACGGAGAAAAAATAGCCGATCAGATTTCAACCCAGTTTAACAAAATTAATCAAGCGATCCCCCCCCTCGAAAATCCACTGTCAAAAGCTGTTCTTGATGATAAGAATGATATAGCCGCTCTTTATCGTGAAATGAGTTCCCAAGTCATTAACCTGAAAACTGACTTGCCATCACGATTGTGTATTTCAATAACCTATGTAGACAATCCCAGTGATACAGACTAATGAAAAGTCCAAGCCAATATATCGACGATCTCAAAACAAAAGAGACGTCCATTGCCCCGCTGGTTATCTTCCGGATATTATTTGGGCTTCTAATGGCCTTCGGAGCCATACGTTTTATATTTTCAGGATGGATTGAAAAGCTTTATCTGGAGCCAGATTTCTTTTTCAAATTTTTTGGATTCGAATGGGTGCATGTACCCCAATCTGCCTGGTTATTATATGGACTGCACCTGTTGATTGCGACGTCAGCAATTGGAATAGCACTTGGGTGGAAATATCGATGGGCAGCGATCCTGTTCTTTCTTTCTTTTTCCTATGCGGAGATGATGGATGCCACGAATTACCTCAACCATTATTACCTCGTCATATTGGTTGCTTTCCTCATGATATTTTTACCGGCACACCGGTCATTTTCCATCGATGCCTTTATAAATAAAAGCATTCGCCAGAACAATGTTCCCCGACTCTACCTTGCGGTACTGCAGTGGCAAGTGGGTCTAGTTTATGTTTTTGCCGGACTGGCCAAAGTGAATTACGATTGGTTGGTTCATGCCATGCCACTGGCTGTATGGCTACCAGCACGCACTGATATTCCTGGTTTAGGTCTGTTGTTTGAACAACCTTGGGCACCTTTTCTCATGAGTTGGGCAGGTGCATTTTATGATTTGTTTATTGTTTTTTTATTGACGAGTAAAAGATGGTGGAAGGCAGGATATTTACTTGTCATCATTTTTCACCTTATGACCAAGGTGTTGTTCAACATCGGAATGTTTCCCTATATTATGATCTGCTTTACAACCATATTTATACCCGTCGTCTATCATCAGCGAAGTCTGAAGTTCCTCCGGAAGCTATTCGGCAAGATCAGGTCTGTGACAATATTAACGCCCCCGGTCAACGCATCGATTCCAAAAGTAGCTCCCATCAGCTCACGGACCAAAAGCTTGTCTCTGGTTTTTATGTTTTTTATCATCATACAGCTGATAGCTCCTTTAAGACATTTGCTATACAGCGGCAGCGTACATTGGAACGAAGAGGGGTACCGATGGTCGTGGCGCGTGATGTTGCTGGAAAAAGCAGGTACCGCTTTTTTTACCGTCGAAGATCTCCGGTCTGGCAGGAAGTTTGAGGTGGAAAATGACTTATTTCTTACGGCGTACCAGGAAAAACAAATGGCTTTTCAGCCTGATTTCATACTTCAATTCGCCCACCATCTAAATCAGCACTATATGAAAAAATTGGGCAGTGAAGACTTAAGAATTACTGTCCGGAGCCGGGTAAGCCTAAATGGACGCAAAAGTCAGACGCTGATTGATCCCCATACCGACCTGACAAAGATTCACAATACCTGGCTAAAGAAAAAGTGGATTCTTCCTTACGAACCTCAAATCACCGCACTATGAAGTATGTGTTCAGCTGCATAGTATTTTTGGGCTTCCTCGTTGGCGGACAGGCACAGTCGTACATTTTACAGTTTCACGACGCCCAGACCGGCGCTCCAATTTCGGGCGCGATGATCTACAGTGACCAGTTGGATGAAATGCCCATGAGTGGCATGGATGGCCGGATCACGTTGAGCATTGATTCTGCCGTATCGGTCATTTGTATGAAGGAGGGGTACCAAACTGACGAAATCCTTTTATCCAGTAAAGATTCCATTTACAAAGTGAACCTGACTGCCTTACAGATCAAGCTGGATGAAGTCATGGTCACGGAACAATATGAAAGTGATTTTAACAGCACAAAACTTCAAAACGTCGATGGTTTCGGGATCTATGCAGCAAAAAAATCAGAGCTGATCAATCTGAATAAACTCTTGACCAATAAAGCCAGTAATGTTGCCCGAGAGGTATACTCCAGCGTTCCAGGGCTCAACATATGGGAAAACGATGGTTCCGGTTTGCAGCTTAACATCGGAGCGCGTGGCCTAAACCCCAACCGTTCGGCCCATTTCAACACCCGTCAGAATGGCTACGACATCAGCGCTGATGCTTTGGGGTATCCCGAAAGCTACTACACACCACCATTGCAAGCCATCGAAAACATTCAAATGGTCCGTGGAGCAGCCAGCCTGCAGTTTGGACCACAGTTTGGCGGATTAATTAATTTTCAGCTTAAAGAGGGACCGCGGGACCAACCTTTTGAATTTTACAGTGAGAACACCTTGGGAAGCTTCGGCATGTTCAGCACGTACAATTCCATTGGAGGCCAGAAAGGCAACGTAAACTACTATGGCTATCTTTCCTACAAGACCGGAAAAGGATGGCGTGAAAATGAGAATTTTGATCAATGGGGAGGGTATGGGATGATCGATTGGAAGATAACGGAAAAATGGGATGTCAAGCTGGAACAAACGGCCATGAAATACCTGGCTCAGCAACCCGGGGGGTTGGTTGATTTTCAATTTAATCAAAACCCAAGACAATCCCTGCGGGACCGGAACTGGTTTTCCGTAAATTGGATGTTATCTGCCTTAACCACCGACTACCGCTTTTCCGATCACACGGCCTACAACGGTCGGTTTTTTTTCCTGCATGCGGGTCGGAAATCATTGGGTGATCTAAGCCCGGTCAATCGTCCAGATCCGGGTCGTGAACGTGAATTGATCGACGGAAGTTATAAAAACCTCGGTCATGAATCCCGGATCATACACCGGTACACCATCGGGAATCAATTGGCTACACTACTTACGGGAGTTCGGGTGTATCGTGGTCAGAGTAACAGTGACCAGGGTCTGGGTAATGATGGAGATAAACCTCATTTCCAATTTTTGAATCCCAAAGACCTGGAAACCGCTTCTTATAGTTTCCCCAGTTGGAACACCGCTGTGTTTGCCGAGCACCTTTTCAATATAAAAAATGGCTGGACACTGACACCAGGAGTCCGATTTGAATTCATACATACGGCCATGGACGGGTACTACAAACAACGCGTTCTTTCCGGAAATGAAGTCATCGTTAACAAGCGATTCAATGAAAATAAAAGCAACGGTCGTTCCTTCGCTCTTTTGGGATTGGGTATAGCCAAAAAATTAAATAATGAAACCGAAGCATACCTGAATTTTTCTCAAAACTATCGATCGATCAACTTCACCGATTTGGCAATTATTAATCCAAGTCTCAAGGTGGATAAAAGCATGAAAGACGAACAAGGTTTCAATGCGGACTTGGGGGTTCGGGGGTATTTGTGGGAAAAGATGTTACGGTTTGACCTCAGTCTTTTTTATCTCCGTTACAATGACCGGATCGGAATCTCATATCTGACCGAAAACGATCCACGCTGGGGGGATCGGTTAGTAACCTATCGCACAAATGTAGGTGATGCCCGGGTGTGGGGCATCGAGAGTTACCTGGAAGCCGACTTCGTTAATGCCTTGAATATCGAAAATAAAGCTGTTCGATGGCATGGTTTTTTGAACTTGTCAATGCTCGATGGCAAATACATTTCAGGAGGAACGGACGTGACTGGTAAAGAGATAGAAAACGTGCCGCCATTCAATCTTAAAACCGGATTGCAGTTTTCCTGGAAAAGGTGGAGTTTTAAATACCAGTACAACCTGACCCAACAACACTACAGCGATGCGACCAATAGCATTCAGGTTGCCGATGCCACCCGTGGTATCATTCCCACCTATTCTGTGATGGATACATCCATGAGTTTCCACTACAAAAACCTGTTGTTTCAAACCGGTATGAATAATCTTTTGGACAAACATTACTTTACCCGTCGTGCGCTATCTTATCCCGGACCAGGGATCATTCCGGCACCAGGACGTTCGATGTATCTGACGGTAGGCATTACACTGTAATTCAAGACAAACTATCGATAGATTTGTTAAATGATGTACAGTATCCGTCATCATTGAATATAAATTAATTTCCGCACGTTTGACGCAAATGTTAATTACGTTTTCAATTACAAAACATTAACTATTTACCGAAAATAGGATTTCAAATCCTCCCGTTTTAAGTTTGAAAATTAGGTAAATATCGAAACAGGATAACACCCCTGTTTTAATATTATTTTGTAACCAAATTCAACACATATGTTTGTTATTAAAAATTTGATGTTTTCAGTGATGGCCTTAGGCCTCGCAATGACAGCTAACGCCCAGGAGCAAACATTGCAAAAGGAAGAAATTCCTGTTGAAATTACCAGCTTTATTGAACAGCATTTCTCTTCCACTGAAGTGATGAATGCGAAGAAAGAGAAGGATGAGATGGAAGTGTCCTATGAAGTAGAACTCCAGGATGGAACAGAACTGGAATTTAATGAAAACAAGGAAGTTGTTTCGATCGATAATGATTCTCCACTTCCTGAAAGTGTGATTCCGCCCTTACTCCTGGATTATGTAAACAGTCAATATCCCGGCAAAAAAATCACAAGTTGGGAATTGGATGACAACGAACAGCAACTGGAACTTGATGATGACACAGAATTAGTGTTTGACACAGGCGGTAATTTTATCCGCGAGGATGATTAATGCCCGTAGTTTTTAAATAAACCAAATTTTAGGCAAATGACTTGCAAAATCCAGGACGGAACTTACGATCCTGGATTTTTTTATGTCATTCTGGGTTTGTTCTGAACACTTCCTGGATCCAGATCATGGTGAGTCAAAATAGCTTGACGTGGTGAATAATATAATATTACCACTACAGAATCAAGGAGAATTATTCCAAATGTGGACTTTTCACCGTTACTTTATATCCTTTTTCCCGCAACACGCGCAAAACTTCTTTGCGATGTTGAAAGCCTTTCGTCTCAATTTCGATATTAATTTCAACCTCATCTACCAATAATTCAGACCCGATCCGGGTATGCTCTACTTCTAGCACATTCGCGTCCAGTGCAGCAATATCCGTTAACAATCCTGCTAAATTCCCCGGCATATCAGGAACTTTCACCCACAGCTGCATGTACCTTCCGGCTGCAGTCATTCCATGCCGCAATATTCGCATAAGTAGAACCGGATCTACGTTCCCACCCGATAATACCGCGACTGCAGGTCCATCAATCTGCGTATTGTTAAGCAAATAAGCGACCGCCGCAGCACCTGCGGGTTCGACAACCATCTTACTTCGTTCCAGTATAAAGAGCATCGCAGTAGAGAGGTTGTTTTCACTCACGGTCACGATATCATCAACATGCGCCCGAATAATTTCAAAAGGAACCTTCCCCGGACACCCCACTGCAATCCCATCCGCCATCGTGGTCATTTTTTCCAAAGACACAGGATGTCCCCTAATTATAGAGGATGGATAAGCAGCAGCCTGCTCCGCTTGCACACCGATGATGCGCACATGCGGGTGCGTCGATTTGACCGCAGTAGCAATGCCAGCCAACAAACCACCACCACCGAGGCTGACTACGATGGTTTTTACTTCGGGACACTGTTCCAGGATTTCGAGTCCGCAGGTTCCTTGCCCCGCGACAATATCAGGGTGATCGAAAGGATGTATGAGTACGGCTCCGGTTTCGTGTCCAAATTTTTGGGCGTATTGGAGTGATTCATCGATGGTCCGGCCTTCCTGACGAACTTCCGCTCCGTAGGCTTCTGTTGCCAAAACCTTGGGAACCGAAGCCCCTTCCGGCATAAAGATGGTCGCGGAAATACCGAGAAGCTGGGCAGCCAATGCAACACCCTGAGCGTGATTACCGGCTGAAGAAGCAACGATTCCTTTTGACTTTTCCTGATCTGACAACCGGGCAATCCGGTTGTAGGCACCACGTATTTTAAATGAACCCGCCCGGTTCAGATTTTCACATTTTAGAAATATATCGACACCGGTTCGGGCGGATATATTCCGGCTTCGCTCTATCGGTGTTGGCTCAATGACAGATTCCAAAAGTTCCTTCGCCTTGTAGATGGCCGAAAGGGGAACGCTATTTTGTTTCTGCGCCATAAGTCACTGGAGGTTGATTACTTCCTGCCAAGATACAAATATTAGTCTGGTGTGCGACAAGCACTTATGCGGATCCAGAACGAAAAGCTATTTACACCCCAGCTTCCACACCGTACTTCTCATCTCGGAGTGCTTTAACCTTTTCATCGGCAAAGTATTCTTCGACGGTGGTCAGTCGGTCAATAATACCATTGGGCGTCAGTTCGATCACCCGGTTGGCTACGGTTTGCATAAATGTCTGGTCATGAGATGACAATAACACAATGCCTTTGTAGGTCACACACTGTTCGTTAAATGCCTGAATACTTTCCAGATCCAGGTGGTTGGTCGGCTGGTCAAGTATAATACAGTTGGGGTTCTGCAGCATCATTTTACTCAACACACAGCGTACTTTTTCGCCCCCGCTGAGCACACTGGTTTTTTTGAAGACTTCTTCACCGCTGAAGAGCATTTTACCTAGGAAACCACGTAAAAAAGGCTCGTCCACATCGGTCACATAGTCCGGGACATACTGACGAAGCCAATCCATCAGATTCATCTCCTCACCAAACAAATACGTGTTTTCAAACGGAAGGTATGCTTTGGTAATCGTAACGCCCCATTCATAGGAACCCTTATCAGCATCCTCCTTGTCATTAATGATTTCAAAGAAATGCGTAACGGCTAAGGGATCCTGGCTGATAAAGGCTATTTTATCATTCTTTTCGATGGTAAAGTTCACGTTATCGAATAGTGTTCGGCCATCGACTGATTTCGAAAGATCTTTTACCGTCAGGATTTGATTACCGGGCTCTCGTTGCATTTGAAAAATAATGCCCGGGTATTTCCGATGACTCGGTTCGATATCTTCGATTTTTAGTTTTTCAAGGGCTTTTTTCCGGGAGGTAGCTTGTCGGGATTTCGAAGCATTGGCACTAAACCGTGCAATAAAATCCATCATGGCCTGTCGTTTCTCCTCGACCTTTTTATTCTTATCCGCAATCTGTCGGGCCATTAATTGTGAACTTTCATACCAAAAGGTATAATTTCCCGTGTAGACTTTCACCTTTTTGCGGTCTACATCCGCCACATGGGTACACACCGAATCCAGAAAGTGACGGTCGTGACTGACGACCAAAACAATATTGGGGTAATCCGCCAGGAAGTTCTCCAACCAGTTGATCGTTTCCAGATCCAATCCGTTCGTCGGCTCATCGAGCAGAAGAATATCCGGATTACCAAACAGCGCCTGCGCCAATAGAACCCGGACTTTCAGATTCCCAGGAACATCTTTCATCAAGGTTTGATGAAATTTTTCAGCGACACCGAGACTGCTAAGCAGGTTGGCTGCTTCGCTCTCTGCTTCGTAGCCACCCATTTCACCAAATGCCTCTTCCAACTCACCGGCACGCATCCCGTCTTCTTCCGAGAAATCAGCTTTACTGTAGATTTCTTCCCGCTCTTTGGAGACTTTCCAGAGCTCTTCATGGCCCATCAATACCGTATTCAATACCGTGAATTCATCAAATTGGAAGTGATCCTGCTTTAGAACTGCCATACGTTCACCCGGTGTGATTTCCACGGACCCTTTGCTGTATTCTACCTCGCCGGAGATTATTTTAAGAAACGTCGATTTTCCGGCGCCATTCGCACCAATCACGCCGTAGCAATTACCTTGGGTAAACTGCACATTAACTTCATCAAATAGGACACGAGTCCCGAAAGTGAGGGTGAGATTTTTAACGCTGATCATAACTGACTTCTATTTTTTGAAAATGGGTGCAAAGATACGGAATTAATTGTGAATTGTTGATGGTAAATTGTTGAAAATGAATTACGAAATGACTGTTGGGGCACTTCGGTATGGTTATTGGCAATTGAAAGAATTAAGCTGAAAGAGGGGTTGTTTGATGGAGGCACAGCGAGGGATTTGTAAGCCTTGAGGGCGCGAAGCAACCGTGGGATTGTAAAGCCCGTTTTGAAAGGAGGGTGGGAGCATCTCATACCATCAAGTGACTTCTCACATCAATGGAGATTTTTTCTCATTTTGTAAAAAAACATCCTCCACTACGTAGTACCACGTACATAAAGTCCAAAAACCCCCTTTAATTTTACCTGTAGGAATAAATCTCATTCCCTGGTAAAATACCAAAACCATGAAAAATTTATCCACCCAATATCTGAATCAAGTTAGATTGGTAGCACTGGTTAGCTTCCTCAGTTTGACAACTTTGCATTCCCAGCAAACCATCACAAATACCTGGACCAGTGGAGATCTTCCAATGGATTACGCATCTACTATTTCTGCTTATGTATATAATGCGGCTTGCACGGAAGAACTGACCTTAACTCTGCCTACAGGAGATTTCTACAGAGTGACGGGAGTCGATATCACATATGACATTGAGGCAGTAGGAAATGGTTATAAGTCCGAACAAAGATCACGAATCCTTTTTTCGAACAACGATGTATCAGAAAGCTGGACCAATGGAAGTGGTTATGAGTCGGGCACCTATCACTACAACCGGACAAATGTCTCCATCGCCAATGGAGTCTATCCGGGTGGAACTGATCTCATCTTCGAACTGCAAGCTTTTAGAACTTACAGCTCAACTTTCGGTGATTATTGTAACATGACGGATCAAAAAATACTCAACAACACCTGGTCCATAACCGTACACTTCGAAGCAAGTGAGCCCATCACCTGCCCCGCTCCGGATAACTTATCGGTTGAAAATATGACCACCACTTCAGCCGACTTTTCCTGGGATGAAACAGCTTCAGCTACGGAGTGGGAGGTCAAATATGGGGCTCCGGGATTTGATCCGGAATCAGCAGGTACTTCTATTTCCGGACTATCGAATAAATCCACCACTATTTCAGGTCTGTCAGCGGGCACAAGCTATGACACCTATGTCCGCGCTGTGTGTGGGACAGATGATCTCAGCAGTTGGTCCGGACCGGAGAGCTTCACCACCGCCTTCGAACCCATCGCCAACGATGCCTGCAGTGGTGCCATCACGATATCGGCCGGGGATACGAAAACCGGCACCACGCAGGGAGCTACGACGACTCACACCGATTGCAACTCGGGGAAAGAGGTGTGGTACACCTTCACCGGCACAGGCAGCGCTATCGAAATAGATCTTGTGTCCGACCTTGACAATGTGATGGTGCTTTATAAAGGGAACTGTGGTAGTTTGTCGGAAATACAATGTGTGGACAATATTTTTCCTGGAGGCGGTGAGAATTTTACGTTGAACAGTGTCAACAATCAGACATATTTCCTAACCATAGGTTCCTATGAGGATTCATACTATCCGGCTTTTATGGGTTCCTACACGCTCAGTCTCTCAGAAGGTTGTGGCGTGGTCAGCAACTTACAAGCACCTGCATATCCCGATGCCCATAGTGTCACGCTCTCGTGGGACGGTCCTGCATCGGATGCGGAGTATCAGATCCAATACGGAGTCGATAATACCCCGTTTTCTTTTGATGCTGATGAAACCATAAATAATATTTCCAAGAATAGTTATACTATTACAGGCTTGAGCCCCAATACCTCCTACGATGTCCGAATCCGTACCGTTTGCGGTGGAGGGGAATACAGCACCTGGACCACCTGGGGTTTCACCACACGACAACAAACCATAAACAATGATCTCTGCAGTGATGCAGTAACTGTCACCTGCGGAAACACCTACGAAGATCAGCCTCTAAGTGGTGCGACTGCCCAAAATTCCATTGTGTTTGACCATTGCACCAGCAACATTCCGGGCGTTTGGTATAAATATACCCCTTCTGGCACTTCTGACCAGGATGTAAAATTGACCTTTAATGACTTTGACCCTAGAACCACAGGATTGGGTGTTCGACTAAGGGTGTCCGTGGTCAGCGGTACCAATTGCTCAATAGATGAATTTGTATCGTGTTTTGAAATAAACAGATACTACCCGTATAATGCCTTTACAGCCCATCCGGGAGAGACTTACTACATTTATGTGGCTTCCATAAATCTTAACGATTACAACAACGTAAGCTTTGACATGGAGGTCTCCTGTGGCTCCTATTCATCGGACAGCTACCATGATGTATGTGATGATCCTGGAATCCTGGAATGCGACGATACCGACACTGGCAATACCGATAATGCCACCGATAATGTGGATGATCCGGAAACCAATATCGGTCGTGGTAATTGGCATACATTTACAGGAGATGGGAAAAATGCAACGATCACCATCGAGTCTTATGAAAACATAGACTTCAACGGGCATCTGGCTTCCGGAAGTTGTTCTTCCCTGACCAAGGTAGCCAGTCTCAACAGCGTTGGTGATGAAGATTATACCTTCACGACCACCGCTGGCTCGACCTACTATCTGTATGTGGGGGCTGCAGGAAATCATTCCTATGAAACAGGGCCCTATAGTGTGTCCCTGACCTGCTCTGATTGTGATCCGATCGCTATACCTACTTTGTCGGATCTCCCCGGCAAAACGGTTTATCTGGATGATGAGGGTTCGGCCAGTATTACGGTCGAAGAACTGGCACCTGGCCTCCAAACCATCTGTAGTGTAGCTTCCGTCACAGCGTCTCCACTTACTTTTGACTGTAATGATGTAGGAACGCCAGTGGATGTCGCCTTTACCGTAACAGACCTCAGTGGAAATAAGAATGAAGGTACAATCCGTGTGACGGTTGTCAATAATATGAATCCAGAACCTAAATGTGAAGACATCACCATCAATCTGGATAATACTGGCAATGCTTCACTATCAATACCTGATGTAGACCGAGGTGTTGATCACAACTGCATTATAGAAGGTGTAAGTTTAAGTAAATACTCATTCACGCGGGATGATTTGGGAGAGAATGCGGTGACACTGACCATGACAGATCTCTATGGGAATAAAGGTACTTGTACCTCTACTGTTACTGTCGTGGAGAACAGACCTCCGGAAGCAAAGTGTAAAGATTTTGTCCTCGAATTGGACGCTTCAGGAATCGGCACACTTGATGTGAGTGATATTGATAATGGAAGCACGGATTTCGAGAATGACATTGTCACTACTACCTTGAGTAAAACCAGTTTTAATTGTTCGAATATAGGCTTCAATACGGTGACACTTACTGTTGCAGATAGCCATGGTAATTCCAGCACGTGCACTTCCAAGGTAACTGTAGTAGACAATACAACGCCCCGTTTTATCTCTACACCTCAGACACCGGTTCTGGTCAACGATGAAGGAGACATTCCGGATCCATTTCCGGTGACATATTCTGATAATTGTTCCGCAGATATGACCTACATTGAAAATCAGACTGCAACCGGATGCGGGTATCAACTCAAAAGGACCTGGACCATCACGGATCAGTCGGGGCATGAAGATCATTTTTCGCAGACCATCGTGTTTGACGGAAGTTTGCAAAAGGACATAGAGCCGGTAGCCGTGCATATGAGCGGACTACACTCGGGAGACACGTTGCATGTGGAAAAATGCATTCCTTACGACATCTCTCCCGACGATCTAAATGCCGGAAAGGACCCCAATGCTCGTATTAAAACGAACATATACCGGCTGCCTTTACCGGAACATCATGAACGAGGCATGTATGCTTTTTACCAGTACAGCTACATCGTTACCGACCATTGTGACAATTCGAACCGATATGATTATTACCTGGCCTTATTCGACCTTTCCCCACCGGTATTTAGGAATTTTCCTCGCGATATTGCCATAGCTAATAAGGATGATGTACCTCCGGTACCGCAAGAAGTGCGGTCCATTGATATTTGTCAATACGTGAAATGGGATACGGTGGTGACCTTTGCAGTAACTGACCCCCATTCGATGGACACCCTGGCCTTCGTTCGCCGGTGGATCGCCGAAGATCAATCCGGGAGTCTGGGATATCGCGATCAGTTTATCAACATTGATGGGACCCAACGTCATGATTTTGGCACCATTTCGCTGAGAATAGGTCAAAAAGAAGATATCAGCCGGAGCCACTTCCAGGAAAATGCGGGAACCAATGGAATTCAGGTTCATTTACTCCGCTATAATGATGACAATGAACTTGAAGCAGTTGATTCTATGGTGACGGACACCTGGAATGGCCTGCTTGGGAATGCGGTATTCACACCACTGCCAGAAGGAACTTTCCGGTTAAGAATTGATTTGCCCGATGGATATTCTGTTTTACCGGGGCCGGATTCTCTTTTCGCACAAAACGGATGGTCAGACACCCTACAAGTGGGATCTGATTCAATAACAAACCTGGGAATGATTACGCTGATCAACCAACCGCCGGATACAGACACAATACTTGATCTAAGCAAAGAGAAAAACTTTTTCGTCATGGAAACAGCAACCACAAAGTCAAAACCAGCTGCAATCCTTTTTCCAAACCCTACGAATGGCCGGTTCACCATTCAAACGGAGTCAAAGCGGCCGCTCCGGTTTTACCTTCGGGATATATCGGGAAGACCGGTCAGAAAAGGTATTATAGAAGACAGATTGGAGATAGATATCAGTTCGCGTCCTCAGGGTATTTATACCATTCAGCTGGTGAGTGATGATCAGGTTATTGAAACAAAAAAAGTAGTGTTGGTGGAGTGATTATGAAGCTAGATTCTGATCTTTAAAAATACGAAGTGGAAAATATTTCGAAATCTGATCAAAATCACGATCCCGATACCATAAGGGTATATCAAAATGTAGAGCATACCAGGCAATCAGACAATCGTTGCTTTTTCTGATGGTTACCCCCTTTTCACGTAGTCGACGATAAATCTCTGCCGCTCCTATCGCTGCTTTATATGCATCACATTCGAGTCGGTTCAGTCCATCGGTCGTATTTCTTATTTTAAGATACTTGATATCAGTTGATGTTCCTTGAAGGATTTCCTGGAGGATTGTGGGACAAATGCATAATTTATCCTCAATTATCATTTGGTATTTTAGTTTCATATCTAAACTATCTTCTCCATTGAAGTAAGGAATCCAAATGGATGTATCACTCAATACCATTTTAATTATTTGAGGTTATACAGATCTCATAGCATCTAAATCGCCCTCCCACTTCACCTTTCCTTTCAAATTAGCAAGTTCTTTCAGCTTCAATTTCCGAACATATTCTTCCAGGGCTGCATTTACTGCTGCTTTCTTCGTTTTGTAATTTGTCTTTTTAAGTATCTCATTTAATAAATCATCATCAATATCAATGTTCGTTCTCATATTTACCTGTTTAGATCATTACACCACATAACGCATATTTTTACACAAAGGTTTCTAAGTTTTGCCCTTTTTTGATAAAGCTAAGAAATGTAGTATATTTAAGCCATTGTGAAATCTATAACTCACTTTTACCAAAAAGTTTACATAAAACAATGAGGTCGTTTTTACAGAAGAAACACATGCTGGCTATTAGTCTTCTGACTGGAATAATATTATTTCAATGTCAAGATGAACCCACCGTAGTGACCGATGCGAAAGTTCCTGACGTGGTGGATTTCAACTTTCATGTAAAGCCCATCCTTTCCGACCGGTGCTTTAGCTGTCATGGCCCGGATGAAACAGATCGTCAGGCGGGCTTGCGACTTGATATAGAAGCGAATGCCCTGGCAGCGTTACAGGATCAGCCCGGGAAATACGCTATTGTGCCGGGAGATTCAAAGAACAGTGAATTGGTGCGGCATATAATGAGTGATGACCCCAATGTGACAATGCCACCGCCTGAGTCCGGGCTTAAACTTACAGAAACCGAGAAACAAATCCTAAAGAAATGGATCGATCAGGGTGCCGAGTACGAAGAACACTGGGCATTTATTCCCCCGGAAAAATCACCGCTGCCTGACCTGAACGACAAAGAATGGCCGCGCAATGAGATCGATTATTTCACTCGTTCCACCATGCAGAGCAAGGGTTTGTCACCTTCGGAAGAAGCCGACCCGTCTCGATTGCTCCATCGGCTATTTGTAGATGTGACCGGCCTTCCTCCGGACATAGAAACAATCAATCAATACAAGGAAGGTTTCACGGAAGAAAGCTATGAAGCTCTGGTCGATGAATTGCTTGACCGCCCCGGATATGGTGAAAAAATGGCGCTGTACTGGATGGATGCCGCCCGGTATGCCGACTCCTATGGCTATCAGGACGACGAAATGCGGTCCCAGTGGCCCTGGCGAGACTGGGTGATCCATGCTTTCAATGAGAACATGCCTTATGATCAGTTTTTGGAGTGGCAGCTGGCCGGAGACTTAATGCCGGATGCATCCAAGGAGCAGATACTGGCTACCGGTTTTAATCGCAACCACAAAATCACCGAAGAAGGAGGGGTGATCCAAGAGGAATATCGGGTAACTTACGTGATTGACAAGACGAATACCTACAGTACCAGTGTGCTCGGGATCACCATGGAATGCGCACAATGTCACGATCACCGGTATGACCCCTTTTCTCAGAAAGATTACTTCCAGCTGTACGGATTTTTCAATAACACGCCGGAAGTCGGTCTCGAAGGAGATGTCACTCAATCCAAGCCTTCAAAATTCCCGAAAATATTCATTTCTCAAAACGAAATCGACAGTCTGCTGACCTTTATCAACGCACCAGACACCAATGTCGTCACCGCCTCGGTGATGGGCGATCTGCAGGACAGTGTTCGCCAGACCTATATTCTGAATCGGGGTTTGTATGACCAACCCGGAGAACCCGTGGAACCAGAAGCCCCGGAAGCGGTCATGGCATTTGATACAGAGAAATACCCAAAAAACCGGCTCGGCCTGGCCGAATGGACCATCGACCGACAAAATCCTTTAACAGCCCGGGTATTTGTCAATCTGATTTGGTCTAAGATCTTTGGAAGAGGCATTGTAGCTACCGTAGAAGATTTTGGCAATCAGGGTGATTTACCAACGCATCCGGAATTACTGGACTGGTTGGCTGTCGATTTTATGGATCACGATTGGGACGTAAAAAGACTCGTGAAGCAAATGGTTATGTCCACCACGTACCGTCAGTCATCCAAGATGAATACAAAAAGTGCCGCACTGGATCCCCAAAATGTGTACCTGGCCCGCATGAGCAGAAGCCGGATGTCCGCCGAAATCATCCGAGATCATGTCCTCGCCAGCAGTGGATTGATCAATCGGCAAATCGGTGGTCCCAGTTATAAACCCTATCAGCCCGAGGGGATCTGGGAAGTAACCAGTTCCGGTCGGGGCAGCCTCAAAAACTATATACAGGATCACGGGGATGAAATCTATCGTCGTGGAATGTATGTATTTATAAAACTCACCGTCCCGCCACCCAATATGTTGATTTTTGACGCCAGCAACCGCGATCAATGTGAACTCGGACGCGCCACCACTAATACTCCGTTGCAGGCACTGGTGATGATGAATGACCCCATCATCATGGAAGGGTCCAGAGTCCTCAGCCAGAAATTATTAAGTGAAAATACTGATATCGGCAATGTACTGGAGAAGGCTTTTGTCCGGGTTTTATGCCGTTATCCGGACGCCAAGGAATCTGAAGTCCTGCTAGATTATTATCAGGAAGAATTTGAGCGATATACTGCGGCACCGCAAGAAGCCGCCCGGTTTATCCAGGTAGGGGAGTATCCGAAAGATGAAGAACTAGATCCCATCCAGCACGCAGCACTGATGTCTTCCATCCATCTGCTGTACAATCTGGAGGAAGCCATCACCAAAACATAATATTATGAATGACCCAGAAATAAAAGAATCACGACTACGTATAAATCGACGGCATTTCCTGTCAAAAATGAGTGTCGGCATCGGTAGCGCCGCTTTGGGATCACTTTTGATTCCGGATCTCTTCAAAGGAGGTGGGACAGAAGAAGCACTCAGTGCTGCATTGCCCCACTTCGCACCCAAAGCCAAAAGAGTCATTTATCTTTTTCAAAGCGGAGCGCCTTCCCAGCTTGAATCTTTCGATTACAAGCCCACCTTGAACAAACGCATGGGCGAAGATCTTCCGCCATCGATTCGCGATGGACAGCGACTTACTGGTATGACAGCCAATCAGGAAAAATTTCCACTCGTGGGTTCGTACTACGACTTTAAGCAATATGGCGAATCGGGTGCCTGGGTAAGCGATTTGTTTCCACATACGGCTAAGATTGTCGATGAACTTTGCATTATCCGCAGCCTGCATACTGAGGCGATAAACCACGATCCCGCTATCACCTTTTTCCAGACCGGCGCACAACAGGGGAACCGCCCAAGCATGGGCGCCTGGCTGAGCTATGGCCTGGGCAGTGAGAATAAAAACCTACCGACTTTTTGCGTGCTGGTTTCGAAAGGAGATGGAAATGGTCAGGGGGTTTATTCAAAACTCTGGACCAACGGATTTTTGGATTCCGTCCATCAAGGGGTGCAGTTTTCTTCCGGACATGACCCCGTCCTGTACCTGAGCAATCCCGACGGCACCGATTTCAAGTCACGGCGTAATATGCTGGACAAATTATCGGAATTGAACACACATCAATATGATCAGATTGAAGATCCGGAAATCACCGCCAAAATCAAGCAATACGAAATGGCTTACCGCATGCAGACTTCTGTGCCCGAAGTTACTGACCTCTCCAAAGAACCGGATCATATTATCAAAATGTACGGACCAGATTGCCTGGTTCCAGGCACCTACGCTGCAAATTGCTTGCTGGCGCGGAAATTGGCCGAAAATGGAGTCCGGTTCGTTCAGTTGTACCACCAAGGCTGGGATCAACACGGAAATTTACCCCGGGAAATGGCAGGTCAGGCCAAAGATACCGATCAAGCATCAGCTGCCTTGGTCATGGACCTCAAGCAACGCGGCATGCTGGATGACACGCTGGTCGTATGGGGAGGCGAATTTGGCCGAACCAACTATTGCCAGGGAAAACTCACCGCCGATAGTTACGGCCGGGATCATCATCCGCGAGCCTTCTCGGTCTGGATGGCCGGCGGAGGGATTAAGCCGGGGGTGGTTCATGGAGCGACCGACGAGTTCGGCTACAACATTGTCAAAGACCCGGTCCATATTCACGATTTCCACGCCACTATACTTGATGTTCTGGGGCTTAACCATGAAAAACTAACGTATAAATATCAGGGCCGACGATTGCGGCTCACCGATGTGGGCGGGAAAGTGGTTAATAAAATCATTGCGTGAAATTGGTTATTCGTTATTATGTTATGTGTTACTATGTCAACGAAGAGAACTCAACAACTCAACAATTCAACAACTCAATACTTCGACTCCGCTCAGCACATCGCCTTTACCTTGACCTCAACCTTAACCTCAATTAATGCAGAAAAATAAACTGTGGCGGATACTGGGAATGGTCAATTTTGGTCTGGATGTATTTATCCTCTTTTTCCTGATAGCGGCCGACTGGATTGTAATTCCCAGGCTTTTACAGGTATTTGGACGGGCACATCCAATGGTTTTGCACTTCCCGGTGGTTTTTATCTTTCTGCTGCCGATCATTCCATGGGTGTTGTCTTCTTTATCACTGGATAAAAAAAATAGCCGGCAATTCATGGGACATTATATCATTCTGGCCCATTTTTTATGCGCGATCACGGTCCTGTTTGGACTCATTTTATCCATAGAAGGTGGTTATACCGGAGAAGAAGTCAGCTATCATAAATGGGGTGGTGTGATTTTACTCTTTCTGCTCATGGTCCTGGAGAACAGTTGGTATTGGCCGGTGATGGAGCGACGAAAAATGAGATTGGCACTTTTTATACCCATGGTTGTACTGGTCATTACTAGCCATATCGGTGCCGGGATCACCCATGGACGTGATTTTCTCACGGAGCCGATCCTAAAGAAAAAAACTAAAAAGGTCCCCCTGGCCGAAGCGGTCGTATTTCGTGATGTGATCCACCCTATCCTGGATCAAAAATGCATGAACTGTCATAACGCTACGAAATCAAAAGGTGAGCTGATCCTGAAAGACAGCACCTCCATTCTCAATGGTGGGGAAGGCGGCCCGGTAATTATTGCAGAAGACCGGTTGGAAAGCCCGCTTCTACAGCGCCTGTTACTCGACATTGATCACGACGACCACATGCCACCCAAAGGCAAGCCCCAACTCACCCAGGAAGAAGTATTGGTTATCCGGGAATGGATCAAAAAGGACAATTTATTTGATCTGCATTTTAATGAACTGGAACCCACGGACACCCTGGCGATCCTGATCGAAGAGACCTACCATTACGATGATGAACCGGTATACACCATGGATGCCGCGAATGAAGCAGACATACGATCACTCAATGATGACTACCGGTTGCTCGTTCCCATCGCTGAAAAATCGCCGGCTTTGTATGCGCGGTTTTTAAGTGCCTCACACTTTCAACCGGAGTATTTTGCGGCGCTAGCTAAAACTCAAGAACAAATCGTAGACCTGCATGCCGGGTACATGCCCGTGACAGATGAAGACCTTCTGGTTTTGGAAAACTTCAAAAACCTCCAGGTACTCAATCTCAATGGAACAGCGATTACGGATAAGGGGCTGAACGTCCTCCACAATCTTCGAAATTTACAAAAGCTATACCTCGCTGAAACCAGCGTTTCCCTGGAGGGTGTGCAAAATCTGCTCGAAGTGAATCCGATAAAAAAGATCTACCTATGGGACACCGGCGTAGACTCCAGCCAGATGGTCACGCTCAGACAGGACCACCCCATGACAGAGATTGTCGGCATATCCAATCCTTTCGGCAATAAAATCATTGCGCTGAATCCACCACAAGTGAAACCCGCCGACCCATTCTTTCAGACCGCCACCACGGTCACCGTAAATCATCCGATACCGCAGGTAAAGATCCACTATACAACAGACGGAAGTCCACCAGACAGCCTCACCTCCCCGCTTTATGAACAACCACTGGACATTGATGGTGACACGGAATTTCGCTTTCAGGCCTTTAAAAAAGGTTGGCTGAGCAGTCCGGTCATCGACCGATCGTATTACAGCAGCAAACATACTCCGGATTCGATCTGGTTCGTCACCGAACCCAATCCAAGATATGCCGGACAGGGTCCATCTACCTTGATTAATTTCAAAACCGGGGAAAAGCCCCATGAAGACAAGAACTATCTCGGGTATCGAGAAAAGGATGCCGTTATTGGTACACGGTTTGATGACCCCGTCACACTGGAAAAAGTAGTCATCAGCGGTCTCTCCAAGACCAATTCATATATCTTCCCTCCCAGCCGTATTGACGTGGAAGTCAGGAATAAACAGGGGAAGTGGGTGAAAATTGGAACCACGGTGCCGGATCAACCGGCCTTTGAGATCGGCTATGAAAAGTACTTTTTCACGGTTCCGCTGGAGCAAAAGATCAAAACAAATGCGATAAAAGTAACGGTGCATCCCGTGCAGAATTTACCAAATTGGCATCCCGCCAAAGGAGATAAAGGGTGGGTGTTTTTGGATGAGGTGCTGTTTCAGTGAGTACTGCTTTAGCCGATAAGTGTTTTGAGTATTTTTTTGATCTCTTTTCGTAAAGCTGGAATTTTGTTTTTCAGGATATCCCATACAATCCGGTAATTAACTCCCGCATAATTATGTATAAGTCGATCTCTCATTCCGGCCATTTCTCTCCATTGAACCTTTGGATTGGAACGTTTTATTTCAGGCTCAATTTTCTTCGTTGCCTCTCCGATTATTTCCAGACTTCTAACTACTGCTCTTTTGAGCGTTTCATCTTGTATCAATTGTTCGTAGGTCAATCCGTTTTTCACAAGACCTGAAAGATAATTGCATTCATTAAGGATGTGCCGAAGTAATTCATTTATTTAACAAACTCAACTTCTTGTAAAATCTTAGGCCCTATGTACGGACTCAATCCATTGTGTGTAACTATATCAATTTTCCGGGGAGAAAAAATTTCTTCAAATAAATCATACAACTTGAACAAGTTATCATAATGTTCCATCGCCGGGTTAAAAACAATAAATAAATCAATATCGCTATTATCACCTTCCTCCCCGCGAACATATGAACCAAATAGCCCAATTTTTTCGACGCCAAGATCCGATATCTTCGTTTTTTCCTTCTTCAGGGTGTTAATTATATTTTCTTTATCCACTTTCATATCAGTAATAACTTCTATTTTTAAAAAACAGTTCCGGATAGTTCTGTTCTCAATGAAAATACTTTGTCCACTTCAAACTTCAACGACATCAGTTCATCCGTATTTATGCCAAACTGGTCATTGTACGTCCCTTTTTATCAGCAAACTCGACCTCAAAGGTGCGATCATCCAGTTCTTCCACGATGGTACCTACTTGACCTCTGGCTAATTTTTCTTCCGGTATATCTTGCAATAAGGCTATACCCAACACGCTTGATTTTAGCCGATTTCTAAATGAGAAAATAGCGACTATCTTCGTTGAAAATACTCGCCAGAACCCCGGCTATGCCTGCGTTTTTCGCCTCGCTATTCACCATTTTCTCTGACTTATCTTATCGGCCAAACCAAAACGTCCCGGGTATACTACATCGAGGTGTTTTAATGGTGTATTTTGATCCCATGTTTTTTATGTAGTTCATCCAATAACACTTCAGGTTTGAAGTCCAGAATAAATCCACTATCCTCCCCTTCTTTCAGAGCATTACTCAATGCAATCCTTTTATTCTCCTCTTCTTCAAGAAGTCCTAATCCGGCCTGAATAACTTCATCAGCTGAATTATACGAACCATTATTTATGGATTTAGTAATGAATTCTTCAAAGTGCTTGTCCAGTGAAATAGTCTTTTTCGTTTCCATTTTGAATTTTTTTGCATTTTTTCTATATCCACCCTCGTACCACCCTAAATCCTTATAGCTGTAAACAAGTTCCAGATTTTGATTTATTCTACTACTTTACAAGTAGCCCCAGTATTGAGATATCTAGTGTGCCGAATTCTAAGTGCCTACCGCGGTATTGTTACTAAGGCTTCCCGCAAATCACACAGATTAAAATGAGTTCTTCCGTTTTAAAGTGAAAGACAACCGCCTGGGGCGGGTCTTTCTCTACACCCCGCGCTCCTTCTCTACCTCAAAAAATGCAATAAATTCATCAATCGACATCGTGCCTTTATCGCCATCTCCCTGGATCCGGACAGACACTGATCCGGCCTTTTCTTCATCTTCACCAACTATAAGAATCAACGGAATTTTCTGAACTTCAGCATCCCGGATCCGGCGGCCAATGGTCTCATTCCGGTCGTCGACTTCACCGGTGATGTCCGCCTGAGCAAGCCGTGTCTTCACTTGATACGCATAGTCATTGAAAGGTTCAGACACCGGCACGATCACATACTGATCCGGAGCCAGCCACAACGGGAACTTACCGGCGGTGTGCTCAATCAGGATGGACATAAACCGCTCCATACTCCCAAAGGGCGCCCGGTGAATCATTACCGGTTGGTGGGGCTTGTTGTCCGCACCGATGTATTCTAGTTCAAAACGCTCGGGCAGGGTGTAATCCACCTGGATGGTCCCCAGCTGCCACGAACGACCGATGGCATCCTTGATCATAAAATCCAGCTTCGGTCCATAAAAAGCAGCTTCTCCGATCTCCTTTGTGGCCCGAAGTCCTGATTCTTCGACGGCTTCGATTATAGCCTGTTCAGCTTTGTCCCAGGTCTCGGAAGTCCCCAGGTACTTTTCCGGGGTGTCCGGATCCCGCAAAGAAATCTGCGCTGTAAAATCTTCAAACCCCATTTTGTCGAGCACAGTTTTTGTCAGATCCAGTACGTCAAGAAATTCCCCCTTTAACTGCTCGGGCATGCAGAAGATGTGCGCATCATCCTGGGTAAATCCACGCACCCGTGAAAGTCCGTGCAACTCGCCGCTTTGCTCATACCGGTATACGGTTCCAAACTCCGCTATCCGAACCGGCAATTCCCGGTAGGAGTGCGGTCGGTGCTTGTATATCTCACAGTGATGCGGACAGTTCATAGGCTTCAGTAGAAATTCTTCGTTCTCACGAGGGGTCTGGATCGGCTGAAAACTATCCTGTCCATACTTCGCATAATGTCCGGAAGTCACATAAAGCTCTTTTTTGCCAATGTGTGGGGTCACCACCATTTTATATCCGCGTTTTTCCTGCTCATCTTTCAAAAACTTTTGCAAGCGCTCCCGGACTGCTTGACCTTTGGGCAACCAGATGGGTAAACCCGCCCCGACCTTTTCAGAAAACATAAAAAGCTCCAGTTCTGCGCCCAGCTTCCGGTGATCGCGCTTCTTCGCTTCTTCCACCATGGCCAGGTACTGCTTCAATTCCTTTTGCTTTGGAAAAGTGATTCCATAAATCCGGGTTAACATCTTCCGGTTTTCGTCACCCCGCCAATAAGCACCAGCCAGATTAGTCAATTTAATTGCTTTGATGATTCCGGTGTGTGGGATATGTGGCCCCCGACATAGGTCTGTAAACTCGCCTTGGGTATAGAAAGTGATTTCACCGTCTTCGAGCTCGTCAATCAACTCCAACTTATACTCGTCACCTTTTTTTGTAAAGTGCTCAATCGCTTCCGATTTGCTCACCGCCCGGCGCTCAAAAGTGTTTTTCTGACGTGCCAGCTCCGTCATTTTCTTTTCGATCTTATCCAGGTCTTCTGGTCCCAACTGTCGATCACCCAAATCGACGTCATAATAAAAACCCTGATCAACCGGTGGACCAATCCCGAATTTCACGCCCGGGTACAGTGTTTCCAACGCTTCCGCCAGCAGATGAGCCGACGAATGCCAGAATGCCGACTTCCCCTGATCATCGTTCCAGGTGTAAAGAACAATCCGTGCATCCTCTTCGATGGGACGACCCGGATCCCAGACGACGCCGTTCACACCTACAGACAAAACATTTCGAGCCAGTCCCTCACTGATGGATTGAGCTACTTGCATTCCAGTCGTGCCGGATTCATAGGATTTTATCGTCCCATCAGGGAAAGTGATGTTGATCATGATATTGTGCTAATTCATTGTTTATTAAAATCGAAAGTACAAAAGTACTATTTGATCTCCAATTGTGAAAGAACCCACTTGGAAACGTTCTGCAGTTATCTAAATCACCAAGCTTATGTTAAGCGTTCAGATGGGTGACTTCCCCATACATCCATGAAAAACACTGCTTAATTTATTCATGCACAACAGAACCAATACCCAACGATAAATCACCCAATACCTCATTCATTCAAAAAACCATACGACCCGTCACTTTTTATGTAAAAAATTTTTGTTAATAAACACATTCATCTTTTTTTTTAGACGATATTAACGTATTTTTACGTTATCATTGCAAGCGCTTCATACTCAAACACAAACGGATGATCAAACATGTAATCCCAATTTTAATTTTAATTTTTAGTGCCAGCCAGATCGGTTTGACTCAGAAACAGGGTAGTGTAACCGGACAATTGTCCGATGAAAATGACCAGCCACTCCCTTTTGCAACAGTCACGATCTACAAAGCCGTGGATACGGTACTCCTGGATTACATACTCAGCGAAGATGACGGTTCCTTCCAGTTCAAAAAACTTCCTCTTGACGACACGCTGAGAATCATTGTTTCTTATCTCGGCTATATGCCCTATAAAGAAGATTTTAAACTTACCGATAATACCAAAACAAAAGAATTTGGGGCCATCAAAATGACAGCTACCTCGCAGACTCTGGATGAAATATTAGTTCAAGCTGAGCGTCCTCCGGTGGTCATGCACAATGACACACTGGAATTCAACGCTTCTTCATTCGCCACAAGAGACGGAGCCACCGTAGAAGACCTTGTCAAAAAGTTACCTGGGGTAATCGTAGACAATGAAGGAAACATTACCGCCAATGGAAGACCCGTCACCAAAGTACGCGTAGATGGCAAGGATTTTTTCGGCGGTGATCCACGGGTCGCTCTACGGAATCTAACCAGTGATATGATCAGTAAAGTACAGATCACCGACGACCGGGAGGAGGATCCACAAAACCTCAAAGCAGACGATGAGGTCAGTCAAATTTTGAACCTGAAACTAAAAGAAGATGCTAAAATTCAAGCCTTCGGCAAGGCATACGCAGGTAAGGGTACCAACGACCGGTTTGAAGTAGGAGGCATCGTAAATAATTTCGATGACACCCTGCAGCTAAGTTTTGTCGGCTACTACAACAACCTCACCGAAACCAACCTGTCCATGCACGAAATGCTTAGCCTCGGCAGCTTTAGCGCGAATAGAAGTTGGGGCGGGAACGGGCCAACGATTAACGGGCTGTCGACGGGGGGATCCCGGGCAGGCCTTCCACGTTCTTTATTCGGAGGAGCCAATGCGAATGCGACTTTTGGCGGAGCCAAATTCAATCTTCAATATTTTTATTCCAATTATAAAAATGAATTTGGCAATCAGACCTTCAAAGAGACCACGGTGCGGCCTGATTCTGTATTCATATTCAACTCTGATAATGAAGGAGAATCAACCAGCCGGGGCCACAATGTGACCGGTGGCCTTCGTTGGGAAATTGATACCATGACTCAACTAAATATCAATGCAGGACTCACCTACGCCAAGGGGACACGGCCCTCCACAAATACTGAAACTTCGGCATTCAATGAAAAGGATAACATCATTCAGAATTTCATTACTGAAGAGGATCCACATTCGTCCAATATCAATATCAACACCCGTCTTTATTTTAACAAAAAACTCAATAGCGAGGGACGTAATGTCGGCCTGAATTCTTCCTTTACCACACGAAAAGAAGACAATGATCTACTATCCAATTTTGAACGGGTGTATTTCCCAAATGCCATCGATTCCGCCGTTTACTTTGATCAGCTGCGCACAAGGTATGAAAACAACCAAAACTTTTCCTTTAATTTGAAATATACAGAGCCGCTGCTTTCAAATACTTTTGTCGATTTGTCTGCGGAATACAAATCCGGCCTGCGCAATAATAACATCAAGACCCAACAGCAATATCCGACAGACCAGGATTGGACGGTCATAGATAACCTGTCCAATGACTTCGAACGAAAAGAAAACGAAATGGGGGCTTCAGCCGGCATTCGTTATCAGAAAAAAAAGGTACAAGTCAATTTCAGCCTCAAATACGACCACCTCAATTTCAACAATTATTTCAGCGAAGAGTACGCCACCTTTGATGAAAACTACCGATTTTTCAGTCCAAATCTGAGGATTGTTCTGGATGGTTGGCGGTTCAATTACCGGTACGACTACGATCTACCCGACATCAACCAGTTGCATCCCATTACCGATAATACGAACCCACTCTATATCCGTGAAGGCAATCCCGATCTTACACCGACCCGGGACCACAGACTTTATTTATCAAAATTTCAGTACTCGGGCAAATGGAAATACCGCATTTACTTCAGTGGTGGTTTTAGCGATGAAAGTATCATCAACACCACTTATATTGACAAGAATGGTGTGACCTTTTCCAAACCGGTCAACTATGAAGGAAGCTCCATGGATCTATATGGGGGCCCGGGCATCAACCGAACTTTTGAAATGGAAAATCAAAAGCTCAGCGTCGATCTGGATGTGTACATGAATTTTAATACCGACCCTTTTTCTGTCAACGGGCAGGAAGGTACGTCACGTCGGAGAAGTATGGGGGTAAGCACACGTTTAAATTACAACCTGAACGAGGTATTAGATTTTTCGCCCCGGTACCACATGGGGTTCAGCAAGACCACATATGAAAATGTCGACTATCCAGAAATAAAAACACCGGCTCATTACTTGTCCGGAAATTTGACGATTCACCTCCCCTGGGCCATGGAGTTTCAGAATGACGTCACCTATCAGTACATACCCGTGACAGCTCCAGGTTACAGAAACAGCAGAACCATGTGGAATGCTGCACTTAATAAGAAAGTACTTTCCAGTAAGAAGCTGACCATCCGACTGTCCGCTTTTGATCTCCTCGATCAGAATATTAGTTTTTACCGGTATGCCCGATACAATACTGTAAACACTTTTCAAGAAAAGACATTAAAGCGGTATTTTATGCTATCCGTGATTTATGATTTTCGGAAGAGTGGGGGCAATAACAGAAGGGGACCGGTCATGGTACATTAGTCGGTTGCAATCCATTCAAAAAAGCTTGATATGGTTCATAACGACATAGTGGATGCGATACTTTCAGGTAAAAATCACCGGATATTTTGCATTTATGGTGAACACATCCAGGAAACAAAGCTGCTAGATGACATCCATGAATATTTAAAAAGGCTTTCAAATCCACCGGGTAGATCTTTTGAAAAGATCACTATACTGGGATCCAGAGCTCATTACATCGAAAGACACCAGCACCAAGGACTCTTTTTCCAACAACGGTATCAATCATCCTATAACGAATGGGGAGAAACCGTACAACATCGTTTGCGAGCCCGGGGTGTCACCATTGATGATCTAGAATGGGACCAGTGGAAAAAATGGTTTGAACTGGAGGAAATATGGGAAAAACCACTATTGCAATTGTCTTCCGGAGAGTGGCAACGGTTTTCGCTCTGCTACGGTTTAATAAACCGACCGGAAATATTAATCGTACCCGATCTGCTGAACGGTCTCGACCAGGAATGGCAGCATAAAATATTTGATCGCATCGTAGGCCCCATCCACTATACTGGTCTACTTATCTTTTCTTCCGACGTTCCGGCTAAGCATCCTGCAGTGCAAAATATCTCCATGGGGTCATCGGGTGGAATACCATCAACAGCAATTCCGGAATTCCCAACTTCACTGTTTGATGCCTACCACGAATATCAATCCAAATTTCTATCCGCATCCACCGGGCCTGTCCAAATACGAATGGAGGGTGTAAATATCACATATGGGGAAGTACAGATTTTAAAAGAAATCCACTGGCACGTGCAGAAAGGGAATAAATGGAATATTCAAGGTCCAAACGGGGCTGGAAAAAGTTCGCTGGTTAGTCTCATTAATGCCGACAACCCGCAGGGATACAGTCAACCCATTCAGTTATTCGGACAAAAATATGGTCGGCAATCGATCTGGGAAAAAAAGGCACGCATCGCTTATTTTGGATCGGACTTTTTCCAATATTTCCGTTCGTCTAAAACGCTGGAGGACGTGGTTCACCAGCAATTAAAAACCCCCTATCTGAAAACGATCCAACCATCGATGTTTTTGATCGACGGGTTCTTAACACATTTTGGGCTGGCACCTTACCGGCGAACACCCTATTCCAGAATATCCAAAACACACCGCCGGCAATTATTGCTTCTACTCAGCTACCTGAAAAGTAGTGAAATACTGCTGCTCGATGAACCTTACCAGGATCTCAGTCACCATCAGATCAAATTAAACAACCATTTTCTGGAAACCGTCCAACCTAGCTCTTCTCAAACCGTAATCTTTGTAACCCACAGAGCAGACCACAAACCCAACTTTTTAAACAAGGTCTTAAAGCTTAAAGAAGGAAGGATCTTGAATACAATCTAACATTAGGTGCACCCATTTGTCCAGGTTTGGATGCACTCTTCCATCTATCCGAATCCGCTTTTGGAGAACAGTTTTGGCGATGTTCCGATTCCATTCATTTTCCAGCATAAATTTCCGAATTATATGTAAAATGACGTGTTCACCTATTAGAATTGGTTGTTTACCGAATATACTTAAGAAAGCACAACAAATTACACCATATTGCCTTTGATTAAAGTAATGCCAGGATTGTGATCGTAGCACATAAATGAATGGAATTGAATTGTCATTCTTTTTTATCCACTGTGGCCACCTTGTTTCTGAATTAAATAATGTTCTGCTATTAAAGCGATTTACCATGACCAGATTTTTTACTTCACTAATTCTAATCTTTGTTTTTACCATCTCCGCCTTCGCCCAAAAAAATGGTGAAACTACAGGTATATTGCTGGGTGACGAAGAAACACCTTTACCATTCGCTACGGTATCCGTATATACGGCCATGGACACTGCATTGATTGATTACGTATTAACTGAAGATGATGGTTCTTTCCTAATTAAAAAACTGCCACTCAATACCACATTACGCATTATCATATCTTACCTGGGGTACGAACCGGTAAAAGAAGACTTTGAACTATCCGAAAACGGCGCTATCAAAGATTTTGGCACGATAGAAATGACTTCGACCTCCCAGACCCTTGACGAAATCCTGGTCCTCGGGGAACGTCCACCCATTATGATGAAAAATGACACGCTGGAATTCAATGCCGGATCATTTACCACGCGGGATGGTGCTACCGTTGAAGATTTGATTAAAAAATTACCGGGTGTGGTGGTAGACAACCAGGGAAACATTACAGCGAATGGTCGCGCTGTCACCAAGGTTCGTGTAGACGGGAAAGATTTTTTCGGGGGTGATCCCCGAATTGCCTTGAGAAACCTCACGAGCGATATGATCGACAAAGTACAGATTACCGACGACCGGGAAGAAGATCCTCAGCAGCTTCTGGCCGACGATGAAGTGGATCAGGTCATCAACCTTAAGCTCAAGAAAGATGCCAAAATCAAAGCCTTTGGGAAAGCGTATGCCGGAGGCGGAACCGAAGACCGGTATGAGGTAGGAGGAATTGTCAATTCGTTCCGAGATACCTTCCAACTAAGTATGGTAGGTTATTACAATAATCTGTCGCAGACCAACCTTTCGATGAACGAAATGCTGAGCCTGGGAAGTTTTGTTACCAACCGCCGAGGATATTGGGGCGGTGGCGGAATCGATGGGATTCAATTTGGTGCAGGCGGGTCAGGGTATCCAACCTCTTTATTGGGCGGAGCAAACGCCAATGCCACTTTTGGCGGCGCGAAAATGAACCTGCAATACTTTTACTCCAACAACACGCTGGAGTTTGGATCAAAAACATTTAAGGAACAGACAATCAGACCCGATTCCGTGTTTTTTTACGATTCACAAAACGAAGGAAATTCGAAAAACCAGGGACACAATGTTACAGGTGGTCTGCGGTGGGAGATCGATACGATGACCCAATTGAACTTTAATATCGGCCTGAATTATTCACACGGAGAGCGGCCTTCCTTCAATGAAGAGACTTCTGCTTTTAATGATAAGGACAATATTCTGCAAAATTTTGTGACCACTGAAGATCCTTCTTCCGCCAACCTGGGCTTAAATACGCGGGTGTATTTCAACAAAAAATTAAATGATGATGGTCGGAATATCAGTTTCCGCTCGTCTTTTTCAAAAAGCAAAAACGACAACGATTTATTTTCAAACTTTGAGCGGACCTATTTTCAAAATGCGATTGATTCCGTGGTTTACTTTGATCAGCTGCGTACGAGTTATTCAGACAATCAAAGTTTTGAGGTCAACTTACGTTACACAGAGCCCATTGCCGAAAATTGGTTTATCGACCTGGAAGCGGAATATGAACCCAGTTCGCGCATTAATAACATCGAAACCAGACAACAGTATCAGCAGGATCCGGATTGGTCCCTTATTGATAATCTTTCCAATGACTTTAGCCGGAATGAACAGGAGATGGAACTGGGGACCGGCATCCGATACCAAAAGGACAAAGTACAGGTCAATCTAAGCGTGGAATATGATATTCTAAATTATACCAATAAGTTCGGTGATGAAATTCCTGATTTTAACGAAAATTATCGTTTTTTCACCCCGCGTTTAAGAGTAGTACTCGATGGGTGGCGGTTGTTCTATCGGTACAGTTACAATACGCCAGACATCAGCCAGCTACACCCCATTACCAACAACACCAACCCGCTTTATATCCGGGAAGGCAACCCGAATCTTACCCCCGTGCGTTCACATGGTATGTATGTTTCGAAGTTCTCCTATGCACGAAAATGGAAGTACCGACTCTATATGAGTGGAAACTACAGGGGAGACAACATTATTAATACCTCCCGGGTCGACGAAAGCGGAGTGACTTATTCCCGCCCCATCAATTTCAAAGCACCCTCCTATAATCTTCGGGGAGGATCAGGAATCAACCGAACTTTTGAATTGGAGAATCAAAAAATCAGTGTCGATTTTGATCTCAATGCAAACATAGGATCCGGCCCCTTCTTTATCAACGGACAGGAGGGCATTTCCAACAATACGGGGCTAGGAGGTGGATTATCTGTCAATTACAATTTCCACGACATCATTGACTTCTCCCCAAAATACAATCTTGATTACAATCACAACACCTATGAAAAGGTCGATTACCGGGATGTGAATATTTTCAATCACAGAGTTTCCGGAGATTTTACGTTGTACTTACCATGGAATATGGAATTTCAGAATGATCTCACCTACCGGTACATTCCCCAAACCACACCTGGCTTCCGTAAAAGTAGTTTTATATGGCATGCGGCGCTGAATAAAAAGATTCTCGCCAGCAAAAAGATCACCTTGCGGTTGAGCGCTTATGATATCCTGGATCAAAACATTAATTTTTACCGGTATGTCAACTTCAACAATATCGTAGACGGTCAGCAAAAGACGTTATCCCGATATCTGCTATTTTCTGTCATTTACGATTTCAGAGACACAGGGAAAGGATCTCGTGGTGGTGGAAGACCGGGCGGTGGTCGACGACATTGAGGTCAGGTCCAGACTCTTCGGTTTTCTTCATGGTAGTGGAAGACGAATAACTACGTGATTCTGTAAGGATCTTTCTGCACCCACCAATGGACCAACGAGGAAAGCTGAAAAGCTCAAAGTGATAGAGATCGCAAACTTATCACAAGTTTTGCTTATTCAGTTCCTTCACCGCATGATCACAAGCTCGTGCCGTAAAAGCCATGTAGGTCAATGATGGATTCTGACAAGCCGACGATGGCATAAAAGAGCCATCCGTAATAAAGACATTTTTTGCCTCATGCATTTGATTCCACTTATTGAGGACTGATGTTTTCGGATCCCGCCCCATGCGAGCCGTCCCCATCTCATGAATACAATGACCTGGAGGCGGCATGCTATCATAACCGTTAACATTCTTTGCCCCTGCGGCTTCCAACATATCAATGGCACTTTGCTTCATGTCTTTTCGCATTGCCATTTCATTTTCTTTAAATTCACAATCGATATCCAGCGTGGGAAGCCCCCATTTATCTTTTTTATCGTGATTAAGCGTGGCTTTATTTTCATAGTAGGGCAGGTGTTCACCCCAGGAGCCGATCCCGATACCCCATTGTCCAGGCTCTGTTTTTGATGCTTTGAACTCTGCGCCAACGCCTGCTGCTCCACCGATGCCCCGGCCGCGGTGGCTACCGCCCTGATAACCAAACCCACGCACATAATCGTCACGCATCGAGTCCGGACTGATGTTTCGAAACCGGGGTATATAGATACCATTCGGCCGTCGTCCATAGTAATATTTATCTTCGAATCCATCAATCTGACCAGAAGCTCCTACACCAAAATGGTGGTCCATCAGATTATGACCGACCTGTTCACTACTATTTCCAAATCCATTGGGAAAAACATCAGATGTGCTATTTAAAAGAATCCAGGTGGTCCCCAGTGTTGAGGCATTGAGAAATACAATATTTGCATAATATTCCTGGGTTTCATTGGTTTCTGCATCCAGGATTCGCACACCGGTTGCTCGCTTTTTATCCTTATCATAGAGGATTTCTGTAACGATCGAAAATGGCCGCAGCGTTAGGTTTCCTGTTCGCTGAGCTGCTGGCAGGGTTGCTGAATTACTACTAAAGTACCCGCCAAACGGACACCCCCGGGCACACAGATTCCGGTATTGACATGGTCCCCGGCCTTCGACGTTTTGTGTAAGATTCGCAACCCGGCCAATGGTAATTACCCGGCCATCCATTTTTTCTTTCACCCGATCCGCCACATGTTTTTCCACACAGGTCATGTCCATGGGAGGTATAAAATGACTGTCTGGCAACTGAGGAAGGTTTTCTTTTCTCCCGGACACACCCGCGAACTTTTCTACATAGGTATACCAATCCTTGATATCATCGTAACGAACCGGCCAGTCCACGCCATGTCCATCTTTGGCATTTGCTTCAAAATCCATTGGAGATAGCCGGTAAACCTGACGTCCCCACATCAGAGATCTTCCGCCAACGTGATAACCCCGCAGCCAGTTAAAAGGCTTAACCTCTGTATAGGGATTTTCTTTATCATTCACCCAGAAGTGTTCTGTAGCTTCATCAAATGCATAGCACCGGCTTTGAATGGGATAATTTTCTTTGACTTCCAAGGTATCCCGACCGCGGTGGGGCAACTCCCAGGGATCCTTTGTAGCTGTAGTGTAATCTTTGATGTGCTCTACGTTCCGCCCCCGCTCCAAAAGAATGGTTTTCAGCCCTTCTTCACACAATTCCTTGGCAGCCCAACCCCCACTTATCCCAGAACCAACCACGATGGCATCGTAGGTGTTTTCCTGCTGTGCTTTATTATTGATATTCATAATCGTTCACTGTTTTCAGATTAAATTTTAGATGGAGCTAATTTTACGCCCAGGCTTTTTGTCCCGGCTTCAGATCGATACACCCTTCATAGCGTCCGGGGACTTTTACATAATTTAAGGCCGCTGTCATCCCAGGCTCAGAAGTAAAGTAACCAAACAAAGTAAGTTCTTTGATGATTTTATATCCTTCATGCTTTTTCTTGTCTTCTTCACTGGCTTCACCATATACCATTGCATCTATATCTTTGATCGCCTGAATCTGATCCGCTGAAGATTTATCATCGAAGTCCGACCCGATCTCAGCCAAAAAAGAGGTTACTTTTTCCCGCGCTTCTTTGGGATAACAATCCTCCAACATCATCACTACAAAGGGTCCAGTGTTGGCTGCAGCTGCACCCGGTGTATCTGTCTCTGGTAGAATAACCTCACCGATAGCATTGAGTGTATCTGAATCATTTTGCGAAAATTTACCAGGTTCCGGATGTGGATCCGATTGACAACTTTGCTGAAAAACCAACAAGGTTGATGCACTGAGGCTGGCACCCATTATCGTGGCGACTTTCTTCATAGCTTCACGTCGTTTCATAGGATCTGATTTGAATTAAAACATTTAATAATTTATACGATCAATCCTGTTTACACCTCCAGATTCATCATCTACTCCTCAAAATACGTAATTCGATGTAAACTTCCTAACCACTTCAAAACAAAGCGTTATAACCCGCATTCAAATCAGACTAAAAGAAAGAAATTTCAGCAAGCTATTCTTCATAATCAAGTGCAAAATTTTTCGATTCAGACCTGACTTTCTTGGAACAGATCACCTTGAAATGCATAATGCCCCGGATTTTCATGCTGTAGGAGTTGACGTTTTATGTTTTTCCCATATGCATATCCGGTCAGTCGTCCATTTTTGCCAATGACCCGATGACAAGGAACTACGATGGCCAAGGGGTTATGAGAACTTGCATTGCCCACTGCTCTGGCCGACTTGGGATTATCCAAAAACTGGGCGATTTCACTGTAAGTTCTTGTTTTACCATAAGGGATCACACATAAAACCCGCCAGACTTTGATAAAAAATTCTGAATGACCCCGGAAATCCAAAGGGAACCGGAAGTTTTCCAATTCGCCTTGAAAATACTGGTCCAGTTGTTCTACGATCGGGGTGAGTAAAGGATCGTAACCCAGCTCTGATTCCTTAGCAGCCTCATCGGTGAGTATATGTAAAAAGCGGAGACCATGGTTATTGCTTTCCATTTTTACAATTCCTACCGGAGTTGATATGATGCCGCGGTTGATCATCTGATAAAAATAGCAAAATTTTAATATATAAATGTATGGCAACGATATTTATATCACACTTTCCGAATATTAAAACAGTTTGATGACTGGTTCTTATACGATCAAATTCTATTGTTAATCCATATCAAAAGGAAACATTTCAAGAAGGGAGACCATTCGAGCAACTTAAGAAAGGGTTTTGCATTAACGTAAATAAAAAAAGAGCTGTGAAGTTGACTTCACAGCTCTCTTGATGTGGTACCTCCAGGAATCGAACCAGGGACACCAGGATTTTCAGTCCTGTGCTCTACCAACTGAGCTAAGGTACCTCCTTGTCTTTTGAAAAGACAAAATTTATTATTAACAATATTTCTTTCTTTACTTTGGTTTAAAGGAAGAAATCGAGTTCTTACATGGATGGAAAAACAATATAGATCTTTATCTATTTTTATTCATCCGAAACGCAAAGGTAATCTCTTTTTTCAGTTCAACAAAAAAATTATTCACTAAAAAGTTTCTGATGAAAAATCCTTCCATTCTCTTATTAGCACTTATGGTTCTTATTGCCGTTCTTGGGTTTGGAGTTTACGCATACTGGGCATCCACATTGGGGCTGATACTTTTATTTTTTGGAGTGATGGCCGGCGGGAGTATTCTTATCTTTAAAAAAGAAATCAACCTTTGGATTCACAAAAAAACCGGACGACTGCTCAGTGAAAAAGAAATTCAATACCTCAACGAAAATTTTCCCTTGCTGAAGTACATTCCAGTTGACCAAAAATCACAATTCTTTCAAAAAGTTAATTTTTTCCGGCTGGACAAAGAAATAATCAGTCAGGACCCGAAAGAACGGGTTTACCATCCGGCCGTTCTACTGTGTGGTGCCTATGCAGCTTATTTTGACATCAATAGCAAGCGCACTGCTGTTCCATTCCCTTCTATTCCCGTGTATGTATTTTATGGTCACCCTTTCCCATCCCCTCAGTTTCCAAAAATGCTGCACATTACAGAATTTTTCGAGGAAGATGGGGCCATGTTATTTTCGGTCCCACATATGATGAAGGGAAACGAAGACCCGACCCGGTTCTTAAATATTGTACTCTATGAAAGTGCGCGCGTCAGAATGAACGGACTATTCGACTCTGTCGATTTCCCGAGCTTGCGCAAGCTGTGTTCTCATGGAGGATACACGATCGACAAGTTGGAGGAGTATCTCGGTCTCAGTCAGGAAAACATCCACACAAAAGCCCTGGCTGTAACCCTTTTTTTTGCTGACAAGAAACGGTTTGCATCTGCTTTTCCCCGGTTGGCAGATCTTTTTCAGCAGGAGTTTATATACAGTACGGAGGAAAAAACAATCCCAGTCAAATAAGAACATGGTACACAAAGACCAAGATCTTCGAAATCGCAAGCGAATGAACCGAAAAAAGTACTTGTCTGTTCAAAAAAATTAAACACCAACGCAGGCAGTACCGAGCCTGCCCCGTCAGGGGTGTTAAGTAATTTCTACCATCCCATAAACTCACCTGTTCTTCCCACATCGGGAAACAGTTTTATAAAATTGATCATGTGGAAGGGACACCTCATTCATTACAAAAGGGGAATTTACGAACACTTGCCGCAAATTCCCCTCTGTATTTCTCTGTAAAGCTGCTCAATAAGGCATTTTCACAGTTACCTAAACCTTCTCAACAACTCAACAATCTCAACACCTCAACAACTCAACAACTCAACATTTTAGTCCATGTTTTTGATAATCTCATCGCCAAATTCAGAGCACTTCAACAAGGTAGCTCCTTCCATCTGACGCTCAAAGTCATAAGTGACACGCTTTGCTGAGATAGCACCCTCAATGCCCTTTATAATCAAATCAGCCGCTTCATCCCACTTCATATAACGGAACATCATTTCTCCCGACAATATCACGGAACTTGGGTTTACTTTATCCTGACCAGCATATTTAGGTGCTGTACCGTGTGTAGCTTCAAATATAGACTTTCCGGTCTCATAATTGATATTAGCTCCAGGTGCAATACCGATACCACCCACTTGCGCTGCCAGTGCATCAGAAATGTAATCGCCGTTGAGGTTCAGCGTAGCAATGATGTCATATTCTTTCGGTCGTAAAATAATCTGTTGCAAGAAGGCATCAGCGATCGCATCCTTTATGATCAGCGATTGACCGTCCTTGTTGATAATCTGCCATGGACCGCCTTCGTAATCTTCAGAATTATAATCGTTTTTAGCAACGTCGTACCCCCACTCTTTAAATTTACCCTCTGTAAATTTCATAATATTTCCTTTGTGAACCAGCGTCAACGAGGAAGATCCTTTATCCAGCGCATACTCGATGGCGGATCGAACCAGTCGTTGGGTTCCTTCGACAGAAACAGGCTTTACACCAATTGAAGAGGTTTCAGGAAATCGTATTTGGGTTGCACCCATTTCATTGACTAAGAAATCAATTACTTTTTTTGCTTCTGGTGTTCCTGACAGGTATTCGATTCCGGCATAAATATCTTCTGTATTCTCGCGGAAAATGGTCATATCCACATCACCCGGTGTCTTCACCGGAGAAGGTACTCCCTGAAACCAACGGACGGGTCGTACGCAAGCGTATAAATCAAGCTTTTGTCGCAAAGCAACATTGAGCGATCGTATTCCACCACCAACCGGCGTCGTCAGCGGACCTTTGATAGCTACCAGGTATTCTTCGATGGCATCCAAAGTAGCTTGGGGCAACCATTCTCCCGTCTCATCGTAGGCTTTCTGACCTGCTAATACTTCTTTCCATTCGATCTTTCGCTGGCCTCCGTATGCTTTTTCAACAGCAGCATCAAATACCTTTTCAGAGGCGGCCCAAATGTCAGGACCGATCCCGTCTCCTTCGATAAACGGAATAACCGGATTATCTGGCACATTCAATACTCTATTATTAATGGTGATTTTTTGTCCGCTCATAACTTGACTTCGTTTTTAAAATGAATAAATAATAGGGCCGCAAAGTTAAGATAATCTTCGATATTCCCTTAATCAAAGCAGCAATGATATCAACCCAATATCAGCTACTTTGTTTTGCGATTGTTAATCCTCAAAATATTTTGTACTTTTCCACCAAACAAAGTCAACCTATGCGAAAAATTGCAATTTATATATGGATGTCATTGATATCAGTTTCGCTCTACAGCCAAGAGGTAAACTACGATGAAAATAAAGTCCCTGACTTTCAACTACCCGAGTTGTTAACGACATTCCACGGAAAGTCCATCAATGATGCATCGGCCTGGGAATCTGTGCGAAGACCAGAGATTCTGAATGTATTTCGAGAACAAATGTATGGCACGAACCCTGTACATCAGGTTGAAGTTGACTTTAAATTGGTTAAAAACAAGGAGAAGGTGTTGGATGGAGTGGCTGACCTGAAGGAAATCGACCTTATTTTCTCCAACGATCAGGGAAAACACACAGCGCGTCTGCTTTTATTTTTACCTGCTCACGTAGAAGGACCCGTCCCGGTGTTCCTCGGCATGAACTTTTACGGGAACCACACCATTCATCCTTCAGCATCGATTTCATTACATCAAAGCTGGGCAAGAGACAATCCACTTTTCTTAATTTCTGACCAAAAAGTGGACGACCGATCAAGAGGGGTCCGGTCTTCCCGCTGGCCTGTGGAATACATCTTATCCCATGGTTATGGACTGGGTGTGATATATTACGGGGACATCGACCCCGATTATGATGATGAATTTCAAAATGGTTTGCACCCCTTATTCTATAAAAAAGGACAAACCAAACCCACCGAAAAAGAATGGGGAAGTATCGGAATCTGGGCATGGAGCCTTTCCCGCGCCCTGGATTACCTCGAAACCGATGCAAAAGTCGACCATGACAAAGTGATTGTTTTCGGGCATTCCCGGCTGGGAAAAACATCCTTGTGGGCTGGGGCCCAGGATCAGCGGTTTGCTGGAATCATTTCCAATAATTCGGGATGTGGGGGCGCCGCACTTTCCAAAAGAAAAGTAGGGGAGACCGTCAAAATTATAAATAACGCCTTCCCCCATTGGTTCAATGATTACTTTACCCGCTTTAATAACAATGAAGAGGAACTTCCATTTGACCAACATATGCTGATCAGCCTGATGGCACCCCGCCCCGTGTACATCGCCAGTGCCAAAGATGATGAATGGGCTGATCCACGTGGTGAATACTTGTCCGGATACTACGCTGCACCGGCCTATAAATTATACAATATGCAAACACCATCGACCATAAAGTCTCCTGCCATAAATCAACCTCGCATGACGGAGAGTGTTTCTTATCATATCCGGTCGGGCCGGCACGATGTCACCCGGTATGATTGGGCACAATACATCCGTTGGGCAGATAAGTATATAAAATAAAGCTTGATTCCCCCCGGGATCTTATGCGGCATTATCAAGGCATTGGATAAGAATGGCGTGCCCGGCGTGATCAATGCACCAGCTTCATGCTTGCGCCTCCGTTGAACCAACGACCCGGCATAGGGACTCCATTGGTTTCGGTGTACTTTTCATTCAGCAAATTATTGAACTGAAGCCATACTTTTCCTTTTTTCCATCGATAGCTTACCGATGCATCCATCAAAAAGTAATTGGCCAGATTTACCCGGTCGAGGTATCGTCCGCTTAGACTGTAGTTTATTTTATCACTAATATGGCCTTCGAGCTGGATCATGGCTTGATGCTTCAGATTATCGAGCGCATACCGAGAAAATGCAGCCTGGTCGGTGTTGATCAAGTCTGCCTGGACATAGGTATAAAACAACTTCAAATGTGAAAATTGAAGCGGATTTGCTCCAAAGCGATAATGACTATCCCATTCCAACCCGTTGACCTGCGCATGATAAAAGTTTCGTGGTTTCCACGGATCATTCACATCTTCTTTTACCCAGTCAATTAGATTTCGACTATCTCGCATATACCAAGCCAGGTTCAGATACCAACGATCACCAAAATATTTGGCTCCGATTTCATACGTCATAGCCTCTTCCGGTTCCAGTTGTTCATTCCCTATGTTAGTCGGACCGACATAATAGAGATCCGTGTAGGTCGGCACACGATAAGTCTGCCCCACATTCGCGTAAATATTCCAGCGGTTATTGACTGCATACCCCACATCCATTCCCGGATAAAAGAAGGTTCCAAATTCTGAAAAGTAATTCACACTGAACCCCGGTGTGATGGAAAGTTTGCGAGACTCCCATCTGTGCTCGAGAAACAGGGCTGCTTCCTGCCGATGATGATCCCCCAGGTTGTTACTTTCTATCCCCAGGGATCGAACTTCTACACCCAGTCCTGTCAGACCAAAATCGGTTTGATACCCCGATTGTACTTCCATGCCCAGCGTATTGGTGACGTGCAAGTTCAGGTATTCTTCCGGTTTGCCGCGGACCAAAAGATACTTGTCCTGATTTCTCCGCCAGTAGACGGAAGGTTTGACGTGCCACTTATTACCAACTTTTGCGTATTGGATGTTCGCTGTACTGGTTTGTATTTCTTCATATTGATCTACATGAGCGGGGCTGGCATAAAATCCATTTGCGCCAAATTTGCGATCTGCGTGGCCGGCAAGTACCGACCATTTTCCAAGATCCGATTTCCATTCATTCTGATAAAACAGCTCTGTGGTTTTAAAGTCGGTGTTGTGCCGGTACCCATCGCTTCGCATATGAGATGCATTGAAGAGCTGCCGAAAATCACCCGAACCCACCGTCGTTGCCGCGCTACCCTGTACTGTTCCGTAGGATCCTCCTTCCAATCGAAAAGTAGACTGGGGGGTCTTCGGAACCCGGGTAATAATATTAATCGCCCCAGCAAGGGCATTCTGACCATACCGCCGAGATCCCGGTCCTTTAAGCACCTCGATTCGTTCGATGGATTCCAGGGGTACAGGTATATTTAGTGAATGATGCCCGGTTTGTGGGTCATTGATCTTAACACCATTGATCATAACCAGAACTTGTTCAAAGGTCGATCCGCGCAAACTAAGATCCGCCTGGCTGCCCTTGATTCCCCGGTTGCGAACATCAACACCCGGCAAATAGGAAAGCACTTCATTCAGACTTTGCACGGGAAGCCGGTCTATATCCTGACGGGTTAAAAAATGTATGGTCCGATTGGACTGGGAGAATGGGAGTTGAATTCGCTGATCCCCGATAGTCACATCCGGTATACGCACGATGGTATCAGATTGACCATTTAGTGAAGGCAAAAATAAAAGTCCACATAACAATGCACAAAAATATAACTTACTATTCATGAAGAGCGGTTAACAGTTAATGATTACCCGTAGGTCAATTCGAAGATTTATGGCAAGCTAATACAGCGATTATATTATTTGAACGTTCTATAAACCTACGCAAAGATCAAAAATTTCAGTAACTTGAATTAAAAAATCATGATAGATTTTTCTGAAGAACAAAGGATGATCCGAAAAGTAGCCCGGGAATTTGCTGAAAAAGAGTTGCTCCCCGGGGTCATAGAACGAGACAAACACGCCCGCTATCCCAAAACAGAAATTAACAAAATGCACGACATGGGCTTCATGGGTATGACGGTCGACCCCGCTTATGGAGGCGGTGGTATGGATACCTTGTCCTATGTAATTGCTATGGAAGAAATATCTAAAGTAGATGCTTCCTGTGCCGTGGCCATGTCCGTAAACAACTCGCTTGTTTGTTGGGGACTTCAGAAATATGGCACGGACGAACAAAAAGAAAAATTCCTCCGGCCCCTGGCTTCCGGAAAAAAGCTAGGAGCATTTTGCCTTTCCGAACCGGAAGCCGGATCTGATGCCAGTCATCAACACACTATTGCCGAGGAGAAGGAGGATCACTACCTTTTGTCTGGGACCAAAAACTGGATCACCAACGGAAAGAATGCAGACATATATTTGATTATGGCTCAGACCCACCCGGAAAAAGGCTCCCATGGCATTAATGTTTTTATAGTAGAAGCAGACACCGACGGGTTGACGACGGGAGAAAAAGAAGACAAAATGGGAATTCGCGCCAGTGACACCTGCTCTGTCATGCTCGACCAGGTTGTCGTTCCCAAAGAAAACAGGATAGGCGAAGATGGTTTCGGGTTCGCCTTTGCAATGAAAACACTGGAAGGCGGGCGCATCGGGATCGCTGCACAAGCCCTGGGAATCGCATCGGGTGCCTATGAACGGGCTCTGAAGTATGCACAGGAAAGGGAAGCCTTTGGGGTTCCAATTTACAAGCACCAGGATGTATCCTTTAAACTAGCTGATATGGCTACAGAACTAGAGGCATCAAGACTTCTGGTTTATCATGCAGCGATGGATAAAGATGCCGGAAGGTCTTATACAGTTAGCGGGTCCATGGCCAAACTCTATGCTGCTGAAGCAGCCATGAAAATCACCACGGAAGCTGTGCAGATTCACGGTGGATATGGGTATGTCCGGGAATACCATGTCGAGCGTATGATGCGCGATGCCAAAATCACCCAGATCTATGAGGGCACCTCCGAAATACAAAAAATTGTAATTTCAAGGTCTATTTTAAAGTAAACCCACTTTAATAACAATCTACTACTAAAGCTATTGATAACATGAATCACATTCCACTGACCTTTGCTCTTATATTGATTTTCGCCACGGCTGGCATGACCCAGAAGGCACTCTTTAAGGTCAACCTCTATACCTTTATAAAATACAGCGATCCCGAAGTCTATATGGAAATCAATCTCAATGATAAATCCAGCATCGATGCGGCACTCCGGCTTGGTTTCAACAACTCTCCGTTCAGCAACCAGATTCACGCCAATGTGGACATTCGCGCAGGCTACCGCTACTATCCGTTGCATGAGATTTTCCAGACACCGATAGGTTTCTTTCTTCGACCCGTCCTGGGATTTACATCGCTGTATGGCGGTGGACTCAATCCTGGAGGCGGCGGCATCAACCAAGTCGGGAACCGCCGAAGCAGTTTCCAGTTTGGGGGTACCGGTGGCTTTCAATACGTCTTCAATAAAAAGTTTGCCATTGATCTTTTTTACGGTCAAGCCTATCACCTCAGCCTGAATGACAACTTCGGTTCTGGCTTCCAGCCAGTGTATAATATTGGCGTAGGGTATGGGTTTTAGCAATTATGAATGGTTAGTTATTAATGGGTCGTTGGTCATTGGTACGCCTAGCTGCTGCACAACGGTAGGTAAACTTTGTCGTTGGCTGTTGGATGTGCGGGACAACCAGGAATAAATAGGTTTTTCAGACATAAAAGCGCGTAGGATCAGCAGAAAAAGGGCGCCAAATAATCCATGGAAAGTATATCAACCACTGAAATTAATCATTGAGTCCACTCCAGATAATACTTAGAGCAATGTTTTGCTCCGTCCCCAACGAGTTGGGGATTAGCCCGGAGTGATAAATATTCCGCCAAATTGGCTTTTAACGTTATTAAACAATTAATGATCAGTTCTTCAAGATCTTCGTCACATAGGTTTTCTGGCCCACTAAAAACTTCAGAAAATACATACCGGTGGGGATATTGCGAAGAGATACAGAACCAGGTAGAGAAGATTTCATCTTCCGGATTAACTGACCTGTACTGTTTCGGATCTCAATGATAGCGTTGGTCAGAGACTCCTCTGTTTCTATAGTCAGATGATCCGAAGCGGGATTGGGATATACTTTTATATTGTAAAAATCTACCGCTTCAGTAGCCGTCAGCATAACACTCAGAATCTCAGAACCGGCCTGACAACCATCTTGGTCGACCACGGTAACATAGTAGTTCCCATTCTGATGGCTGAAAAAAATCGGACTTTCTGTGGTATCAATGGCCTTAAAAAGCGCTTTATCGTCCGAGTCAGCATGATAATGCCAGATGTATTTTTCATAGGTGGAGTCCGCCTGGAGCGCTATTGAATCCCCATCGGTTGATTGTTGGGTGAATTCCGGTGTGCTGATTTCACAGTTCAAAAAAATTTTATAGATCTGGCCACTGAGTGAAATAGCAAAAAGATTACCTTCCTTATCTTGAGCAAAAGAAGCAATACTGTTTTTCTTATCAATGGTCTCCAGAGACTTCACCACTGCACTTTCAGAATCCTTCAATACGGCCATATATACATTCCCGGACACGTAATCGGCAAAAAAGTACCGGTTCTCCATCCCATCCACCGGACCTCGATACCGGTAGCCGCCGGTAATGGACCGATCCCCTGTCGTATGCTTTCGCGTAATAACTGGATCTACATAAGAACCGTCACAATCGTCATCGGTATTGTATCGCTGATCACCTTCATAGCATCGCCATCCATAGTTCAACCCACCTTCTGCATCAGCGGCTTCATAACTGATTTCTTCGACCGCATTTTGTCCGACATCACCCACCCACATATCACCGTTTTCACGGTCAAAACTAAACCTCCAGGGATTTCGCCAACCCCAGGACCAAATTTCCGGTTGGGCATTATCGACATTTTTGAATGGATTATTTTCCGGAATGGCATAAGGATTGCCCTTGTCCACATCGATCCGCAGCATTTTACCCAACAGGGAAGTGAGGTTTTGTGCACGGTTCTCCGGGTCACCAGCTGATCCGCCATCCCCCATTCCGATATACAGATAACCATCCGGCCCAAAACGGATGCACCCCCCGTTGTGGTTCCCATAAGGTTGATCTACCGTGAGAAGAACTTTTCGAGTCTTTGGGTCAATCTCATCAGACTCAGGGAAAAACTCATACCGGACCACCGCCGTGCTGTTGTTTTCATCGGTGTGGTTCAGATAAATATAAGGAGTATCCGGATAAGCCGGATGCAATGCTATGCCAAGCAGTCCTCGTTCACCACCAGCATTGGCAATGTGGTCTTTAATATCGAGAATCATATTTAGTTGATTCCCTTCTTCATCAATGGTCTTGACCTTTCCCGCCTTTTCGATCAGAATAAAGTCGTCATTCACCCAAGGTGCCATATCGATAGGTTGATTGTGCGATTCACCCCAGGGTGTGAGTTCGATATTCGTCTGAGACCCTGCCGGACTGCACCCAAATAAGACAAAAGAAAATGCAATTAAAATTTCATGGAATAAATAGAAAGGATTGGAATTCATGGTCAAGATGGTTTATTTGTTGGCTATTATTACGACCGCCGGGATAAAAAGTGCCATAACATAAAAGTGTAACGGCAAATGCACCTTTTATGTTGAACAACGCTGTGTTAAACCCTTGATTTTGTTAATGTTTGGTAGAAATAAGACTATAGGTATGGTATAATATACTACTACATCTACTTTTTGATAATTTGCTAAATCCCTATCTTTACCCCATCATAAAAAAGAACACCTATGAACACACCCAAATGGATTACCGCCAAAGAATACACCGACATTACCTATAAAAAATGCGATGGTGTCGCGCGGATCGCATTTAATCGTCCGGAAGTACGCAATGCGTTCCGCCCCAAAACAACCTCCGAATTACTTGACGCCTTTCACGACGCGCAGGAAGACACTTCCATCGGGGTGGTTTTGCTATCGGCTGAAGGACCGTCCCCGAAAGATGGGGTTTACAGCTTTTGCAGCGGCGGGGATCAACGCGCAAGAGGGCAGCAGGGATATGTGGGGGAAGATGGTTACCACCGGTTGAACATCCTGGAGGTGCAGCGACTCATCCGTTTTATGCCCAAAGCAGTGATCGCTGTGGTGCCCGGGTGGGCCGTGGGCGGAGGCCACAGTCTTCATGTGGTCTGTGATATGACCCTGGCGAGTAAGGAACACGCTATATTCAAACAAACCGATGCCGATGTCACCAGTTTCGACGGCGGATATGGAAGCGCCTATCTGGCCAAAATGGTGGGGCAGAAGAAAGCGCGGGAGATTTTCTTTCTAGGCAGGAATTATTCGGCTCAGGAGGCTTTTGATATGGGTATGGTGAACGCCGTCGTGCCTCACGATGACCTGGAGGATACTGCTTATGCATGGGCACAGGAAATTCTGGCGAAATCTCCGACAAGTATAAAAATGCTCAAATTTGCCATGAACCTGACCGATGATGGGATGGTCGGACAACAGGTTTTTGCCGGTGAAGCAACGCGCCTGGCCTATATGACCGATGAAGCAAAGGAAGGAAGGGATGCTTTTTTGGAAAAACGGAAACCGGATTTTGAAAAAAAGTGGTTGCCTTAGATTTAGATTCATAAGCCGGGTTGGGAGGACGGTGCGCTGGGATTGTGAAGCTAAATCATCCCGGAACCATAAAACCCGGGCTTTGCAATCCCACGGTCGCTACGCTTCCTCAAAGCTTGCAAACCCCTACACAGAGATTCCAAACACCGGTATTCCCCATAGATACATTCCAATAATTACCAGAATCACGGCGATAACATCGATGACAATGCCTGCCTTGGCCATATCGATGATACGCAAAGGACTGCTGCCAAAAATAATTGCATTGGGTGGCGTGGCTATCGGCAGCATGAAAGCCAGCGAAGCAGCCAATGTAATAGGAATCATAAGCAATAGCGGTGGAATTCCCGATGTTTCAGAGATACCCGCTACGATGGGCAGAACCATTTCTGTCGTAGCGGTATTGGAGGTAAACTCCGTCAGGAATGACATTCCCGCTGTAAGAACTGCCATCAGTTCTACCGGGCTCCAGTTGCTGTTCTCCATTACCTGCTGACCGAGCCACAAACCCAATCCGGTTTCCTTCACGGCCAGCGCCAGTGCAAATCCTCCCCCAAACAACAATACAATATCCCACGGTAATTTGACCGCTGTCTTCCAATCCATCAGGCCTGAATTTTCCCGGGAAGGAATCAAAAATAGAAGCACTGCCATAGCAATGGCAACTGAACCATCATTGAAATACCCCGGGTTGTCAAACAACTGCGACCAGCCTGGCACCGAAAAACCACCAATCACAATCGGGGTCCGGAACACCCACAGCAAAGCCATCAGAGTAAACAGCCCACCGACCCACTTTTCTTCCCGGGACATCGAACCCAGTGCCGTGTATTTTTCCTGCAACAATGTTTTAGAAATACGATCCATGTTCTTTTTAGGAACATACATCAGGTAAAGAACGATCAACGCCACCCCCAGAATAATCAGACTCAAAGGCAATGCAAAAATAAACCAGGAAGAAAAACTGATTTCCGGGGCCTCGGGAAAAGATATAGCATATATCCGGGCGAACGACAGATTGGGCGGGGTCCCGATCAAAGTCGCTGTACCTCCGATGGAGCATGCATAAGCCAAACCTAAAAATACCGCAATGCTAAATCGCCGGATGATCTTATTCGGGTAAAAGTCTTCGAGATTTTTCATAATCGACAGGCTGATCGGCACCATCAGCATAGCAGTGGCAGTGTTGCTCATCCACATCGACAAAAAATATCCGGCAAACATGAATCCAAATAAAATATGTATCGGTCTTTGCCCCACCTTCAAAAGAATAAATAAAGCGATTCTCCGATGTAAATCCCACTTTTCCATGGCCAGTGCCATGATAAAACCACCGATGTACAAAAAGATAACGTAATTGACATAGGCGCCCGCCGCTTCACCACTATCCATCACTCCAAACAAAGGGAATAAAAATACAGGTAGTAAAGAGGTGACCCCAATCGGTATGGCCTCCGTAACCCACCAAAAAGCCATTAGAATAGCTACACCAGCCGTGTACGTCAAAACGGGACGTTCCGGATCCAATTCCACTAAAGACACAAAACACACAAACAATACGATCCCAGCTAAAACCAAAAACTGCCTGCGCTGTATAAATTTCTGCTTCAATTCAAATCACTTATAAATCACTTATAACTGGTTTGCAGTGTACGTCCACGACCTACTTCTCAGGCACAAGCCTGACCACAAAACCCGGATTTCCTTCGACCCCGACATAGATATAACCATCCGGTCCCATGGCAACACTACGTACTCGCCCTATTTTCTTTAAAAGTGGTTCCGTTTCGATCACGTCCTCTCCATCCAATACTATACGTTCCAAATAACGATACTTCAAGCTGCCTACCAATAAATCACCTTCCCAGTCGGGGTAGCGGTCTCCGGTGATAAAAGTCATCCCGCTCGGAGCGATGGACGGAACCCAATAATGCAAAGGGTCTTCCATCCCGGCTTTTTTTACTTTATCTGTAAATGTGGTGCCACTGTAATTAATCCCATAGGATACGACGGGCCAACCATAATTCAGCCTGGGGCGTACGATATTGATCTCGTCTCCACCACGAGGACCGTGCTCATGGGTCCATACGGCTCCTGTCTCAGGATGTATCGCCATTCCCTGCGGATTTCTGTGTCCATATGAATAGATCGATGGGACTACACCCTGTTGATCTGCAAACGGGTTATCTTCAGGGATAGAACCATCCGCATTGATTCGGTGGATCTTTCCAGGATACCGGTCCATAGCTTGTGGATTATCATCTCTTTTTCCCCGATCACCGACCGAAACATACAGTGTGCCGTCTGCAGCAAATTCCATCCGTCCGCCGTAATGATGACCGGTTGCCAGATAGGGAGTGGCCTCAAAAATGACTTCAGCATCCTTGAGTTGGTCTCCATCCAGCTTCGCCCTGGTGATCATGGTGGCTGCCAAAGTTTCGCCGTCTTCCTCTTGTGATGACGCATAAGAGAGATAAAGCCAATTATTCGTTTCAAATTCCGGATGCAAAAGCACCTCAAACAGTCCACCCTGACCGGCATAGTGTACTTCTGGTACACCTTTGATTTCAGTCTGATTTCTCATTTTGTCTACCCGATAAAGTTTTCCTGCCTTGTCTGTCACCAATAAATCTCCTCCGGGAAGAAAAGCCATTCCCCAGGGGCTCTTCATATCGGTCATCACCGTGTCCAGCTTCAGATCGTATGCCTCTGCAGAAAAGACATCGGAACTATCGCTCGCATCTGCAAACTGGTATGCTTCGATCTTTTCACGGATCGTCAGAATATAAGTTGCTAAAGAATCGATGGCACCTGCTGAATACACAGAATCGTAGCCGGGCATGTCTTCTTCTGGAAGTCCATGGGCTATGACCTGGATAATAGAATCTTTTTCCGCTCCATATTCCCATGTCCGGTCGGAGAATGCTGCGACTTCTACGCCATGACAAGAAGCACAAGCTTGCTGGTAAATGGCTTCTGAATGTTCATATATATTTGCTTTCCCAATGGGTTTATCCGAAGAAGAATCACAAGCCCAAATGGAAAGGGCTGTCGCAAACAGGATCCAAAGCGTAAGTCGAGTGTATTGCATAATTTGTTTTTGAAGAAGAGCTAAATATAGTCAAATAAAACCCGTATTTTTGCCCCAAATTATAACATTTATGGCATTTCTTTTTTCCAGACGTAAAAAAAAGGAACGCAGGAATATGCACCATGAATTTATTCCTGTCAAAATTTCATCCGTTAAGAAGGAGACAAATGACTGTATTTCAGTTGAATTTGACATTCCTAAGGAAGTAAAAAGCAATCTTACATTTTTAGCGGGACAATATCTGACACTCCGTACAGAAATTGACGGGGAATCGGTTCAACGACCCTACTCACTGTGCAGTGCACCGCATGAAGATTCGTATAAAGTAGCGATTAAAAAGGCAGAACACGGACAGTTTAGCAATCACGCTAACAGTCATTTCAAATCCGGAGATACGATCGAAGTGATGGGGCCGGAAGGCAACTTCACCCTGGACCTTTCAAGTAAAAACTCTAAAAAATATGTCTTTTTTGCGGCCGGAAGTGGAATCACACCGGTCATTTCCCTGATAAAAGAGATTCTGCACATAGAACCTAAAAGTTCCATAACCCTCTTTTATGGCAATAAAACCTATTCTTCGATTATCTTTTACGAGGAGTTGCAGGAATTGAAAAATGCACATGAAAGGTTTAAGATCCATTACTTCTTCACAGAAGAACCCATGAAAGACCAGATGTACTGTGGTCGGTTGGATGTGTCAAAGTGCAATGTTCTGGCTCAGAAATTGATTTTGAAAACGGAAGAAACTGATGAGTTTTTACTTTGTGGTCCTGAAAAGATGATCTTTGATCTCAAGGATCTGTTTTTGGAGCAGGGCGTAAAAAAAGAGCACATTCATTTTGAGTTATTTGAAAGTGCCGCGGGTAACATCTTAAAAAACAAGGAGCCCAAAGAACATTCTCCCGATGAAGATATGGCTGAGGTAACCATCACCCTGGATGGGGAAGATCATGTTCTTCAAGTCCCATATGATGACCAGCCGATCATCGAATACGTCCTGGATGCCGGTTATCCTGCCCCTTTCTCTTGTCTGGGAGGCGTGTGTTGCAGTTGTCGGGCCAAGTTGCTGGAAGGTGAGGTAGAAATGATGGCGAATTTTGCGCTGGAGGATGAGGAGGTCGAAGAAGGGTATCGGTTAACCTGTCAGTCGCTGCCCCGAAGTGATAAGATTCATCTGGATTACGACCAGTAATTTACCCGGAATGTGGGCGCATCAGATCCCACCCATATCTAAAAATAGAGCTTGTGCTCCATCCTATCCGGACTCTCCATCGCTAAACACTTGTCCCTCTTCTGAGATAATTCCGTGGATTAATTCAGATTAGAAGGTATTTAGGTAAAAATTATACGCTATTTTATGCCAGAATAAACCAATCCAATTATGTCTCTTATCCGATATCATGAAGAACAAGCCGTGGCCACGCTCACGTTGAACCGGCCGGAATCGCTTCACAGTCTGACTGGTGAACTCATGAGCCAACTGATGGAATCCCTGCACAAAGCAGGTCAAAATCCAGATATACGCTGTATTGTCCTCACCGCAACGGGCAAAGCCTTTTGCGCCGGACAGGATTTGAATGAATTTGACCGAGTGGATGAAATTGATTTTGAAGGAACATTAAAATCCCGGTATGAGCCACTAATCCAAACTATGAGATCACTCTCCAAACCCATCGTCTGTGGGTTGAATGGGGTGGCTGCGGGTGCCGGCGCATCTTTGGCACTAGCTTGCGATATGATCATTGCTAGTGAGGACGCCTACCTGACCATGGCATTTGTTCACATCGGTCTGATTCCGGATGGTGGAAGCACCTGGTTTCTTCCGCGGATGACCGGATATCACCGGGCCATGAATCTGATGATGACCGGCGATAAAGTAACAGCTCGACAAGCACACGAATGGGGATGGATCTATGCAGTCTATCCACCAGATGGTTTTGACGATGCTTTACATGTCATGGCCACGAAAATGAGCCACATGCCAACCCAAGCGCTGGCCCGGATCAAGCAAGCAGTCAACGCCAGCTTTCAAAACACCCTGGAAGAACAACTTATGCTGGAAAGAAATTTACAGACGCAGGCTGGAAAAACAAAAGACTTCAAGGAAGGCGTAGCGGCGTTCCGGGAAAAGAGGCGGCCAAAGTTTGGCGGGGGATGAGTAAAAAAAAAATTAAAAACTTTTGAAACGGAGCAGTAGTCATCTGCACAATATTAGCTCTTCAACACAAACGCATCCCGGTCATCCAAAAACCGAAACTTATTCCTGATTTTCCCCAGTTCCTTTTTCTCCAATGTCCCGGTAACGAGTCCTTCCGCTCCATCCTCGAGTTGAGCTATACATTCTCCCAAAGGATCCAAAATCACACTACGACCGAGATACAGGATGTCATTATCATCTCTGCCGACCCGGTTGGCTCCGATGGTGTAACAAAGATTCTCTATCGCGCGCGCCGGCAGGAGCGTATCCCAGGCCCGAGTCCGGCTTGCCGGCCAGTTCGCTACATAAATCAATGCATCAAACGCTTCCGTATTCCGCGACCATACCGGGAACCGGAGATCATAGCAGATCAACGGACATAGTTTCCAACCTCTGTATTGGACAATGAGCCGGTCTACACCGCTTTCGAAGAATTGATCTTCGCCCACATAGGAGAAGGTATGCCGTTTGTCATAGGTTTCAAAGTCACCACTGGGCCACACAAAATACAATCGATTGTAGTACCGGTCTTTTTCACGAACGATGATACTACCACACAATGCAGCATCGAGTTCCGAGGCCAGGCTACGCATCCAAAGCAAGGTTTCACCCTTTGCAGGTTCAGCATTGGTTTCGGCATTCATCGTAAACCCGGTGGTAAACATCTCTGGGAGGATGATCAGATCAACCGGATTTGGCATACTCTTATTGATCAAGTTCTGAAGATGACTCCGGTTGGAGGGCCGGTCTTCCCAGTAAAGATCTGGTTGCACAGTTGCTATTCGAAGTTGATCGAGCGTTTTCAAAATGCAATTTTTATTAGGATTTGCTAAAAAATGTGTTCAGGAAGCTCTTCTAAAAATCATTAATGGTATATTGATTTACGTTCCCGGGTTTCTCAGGAAATGTTGAGGTATCAAAATCCATTAATTGGGCCTTGATCACATCATGGATTATATATAACACTAAAATATAAAATTGTGCCTTTTTGGAAGAAAAAGCAAATCAGTCCTCAGGAGATGCTAAAAATAAAAGTACGCAAGAAAGTTCGAAATCAAGCGAAATTTCTAAAGCACAGCATTATATACCTGGTATTTCTTATTTTCTACTTGGCCTTGGCATACATTATCAGCGCAGAGGAGTTTCTTATTGTAGGTCTAATATTGTTTGGCTCCTGGATGATAGGATTAATATTTCACGGACTTTCTGCTTTTGTTTTTAACCGGATTAACTCCTGGGAAGAAACGCGCTATCAGCAAAAACTAAAAGAATTGCGACTTGAAGAAGAGCATAGTTCTGATCCGCATTTGGAATCTGAAGAAGATGAAATAGAAGACCCCATGGACCTCAAGTCCTATGAACGTCTTCGCAAGGAAATGGATGATAAATGGGGCGAAGGGGATTTTGTATGAATAAGGCTGTTAGGTGTTAGGTGAAAGGAATTAGAAATGGGGGATAAGGTTTTAAAATTTAGGTGGTATGAGATGCCAGTGCTTTGTGGCGTTTCACTATTGGTCTTTGGGTGTTGGTCAGCGCAAATTTTTAATTTTGAGTTTTTAATTCTTAATTCTTAATGAACGGGATTCAGGTGCGGGGCACTCCCTTCACACAAGGCTTTCCTCCAAGTGACACGCACCAGTGCTATTAAAACAATTTTTGCTCCGGCGTCAATCGGAAACTTTTCCGATGTAATCCACATGGACCGTGGACAGCGATTCCCTTCCGGTGCTCACGGGTCGGATACCCTTTATTACGCACCCACCCATATGTTGGAAAATTATAGTGTTGTTCTTTCATATACTCGTCGCGATAGGTCTTTGCCAAAATGGATGCCGCTGCTATGGAAAGAAATTGACCATCTCCCTTGATCACGCATTCGTGGGGTGTGTCTTTATAAGCATAAAAGGTGTTCCCGTCCACGAGCAAATACTCCGGCCGTACAGACAGACTATCCAGTGCTACATGCATAGCCTCTATGGATGCTCGTAGAATATTGATCTCATCGATGCGATTGGGAAATACAAACGCCACCGCATAACAAAGGGCTCTGTTCTCAATATGATGTCGAAGAAGATTTCTTTGTTTTTCCGTAAGCTTTTTAGAATCATTAAGAACTGGATCATTAAAACCTTCCGGGAGTATCACAGCTGCTGCTACAACCGGTCCCGCCAGACATCCACGACCTGCTTCGTCCAGTCCGGATATTATTTTAGATTTTCGTAAATGATATTCTGCAAGTGCCACGGGGCTAATATACTATTCCGTTGAGATATTCAATAATCATGCGGGCATCCATCGCATGCATTTGTCAAATTAACTCCAGCGGAAGAGAGTGACAAAACATATTTGATCATGGTCGGTTTAAAATTATGAATAAAGGCACGTCGCTTCATGAAGTACATGGTTTTTTATAAGCAACTTCTTTTACTTATATTTTCTCTTCTATGGGTGAGTGTATGTGGCCAGGATTTTCAAACTGAGCGTAAAACTATGATTGATGAACAACTCATAAAAAGAGGAATATCGTCCCCGGCCGTACTCAAAGCCATGGATGTCGTCCCTCGACATTTATTTGTATCAACCGACCAAAGGACAATGGCGTACGTCGACGGACCACTACCTATAGGACATGGTCAAACCATTTCACAACCCTATATGGTCGCATTGATGAGTCAAACGTTAAATCTCGATGCCGGTTCGAGGGTTCTTGAAATTGGCACAGGTTCGGGCTACCAGGCAGCCGTACTCGCCGAGATGGATATGGAGGTTTATTCCATCGAGTTAATTCCCGAACTGGCAGAGCAAGCTACTAAAAATCTGGAATTGGCGGGTTTCTCAAAAGTAAAAGTTCGGACGGGTGACGGATACAAAGGTTGGCCGGAAGAAGCGCCTTTTGATGGTATCATACTTACCGCCGCACCTGAACAGATTCCTCAAAAATTAATCGAACAATTGAAATCCGGGGGCACAATGGTTTTACCGGTGGGGGCAATAAATCAGGTACAAACTTTGAAAAAATTAACTAAAACAGCGGATGGAGTCACCAAAACCGACCTGGTTAAGGTACGTTTTGTTCCTATGGTTCGGGGTAAAAACTAAAGATGGCCATCAGAGCATAAAATATAAATCGAGGAATTCCTTGTAGATTTGGTAGAATAATTTTTCAGGATCTTGTTTCTTTGCATATCCTTTAACCAGTAATAAAAGCCATGAGACTTAAAGACGTATTTGAAAATAATCAGAAATGGATTCAGGAAAAACTGGATGTGGATCCTGATTTCTTTAAAAAACAAGGCAATGGTCAGGACCCTGAATTACTGTACATTGGTTGCTCGGACAGCCGTGTAACCGCTGAAGACCTGATGGGGCTAGGGCCAGGCCAGGTGTTTGTACACCGAAACATTTCCAATATGGTGATCAGTATAGATCTGAGTGCCATGTCTGTGATAGAATATGCCGTCAAGCATCTGAATGTGAGGCATGCGATCGTATGTGGCCATTATTCCTGTGGTGGGGTAAAAGCAGCCATGCAATCTGCAGATCTGGGGCTACTCAACCCCTGGTTGAGAAACATCCGTGATGTATACCGCTTACACAATAAAGAATTAAATAGCATCGTCGACGAAGACAAAAGGTACGACCGACTTGTCGAACTCAATGTCCAGGAACAATGCGTCAATATGATCAAGACAGCGGTGGTGCAAAAAGCCATTCGTGATCGGGGCCTGAAAGTTCACGGTTGGGTTTTTGATGTTCATACCGGCAAACTGGTTGATTTGAAAATTGATTTTCAAGGAATCCTGAGCAATATTATGGAAATCTACAAGCTGGACTAAAAGCGAGGATCTAAAATCCGTGTAGTGTGGCATGCGCTACGTTTTATTTTACTGCCCGCTGATCTCGCCGATTACCGATAAAATTGTCCCATAAAGCGGTATCTACCCCGTCCTTCGAGTGGTGTTTTTAGTATTGATCCGGCTCTGTAAAGCCGAAATAGAAATGATGCGTAACATCAAGATACTTCGTTGCGCTTGGACTATTTCACTACAAACAAGGATCTTCCTGATCAGGATCTACATAAAACTTTCTGGCTTCGAGATCTAAGCTATGAGGGAGCATACGGTGACGAAAATACAAGCTGTCAGATATTCTAAGAGACGGTTCATTTACCTGGTATACATTCAGAATTAGTCCTTTCTCTCACGCACCCTAGCCGTACTCTCATATCAAGCCTTCGCAAAACCTTTTCTTTTCACAGTTGAAACGGAGCACCATTGCTCCAAGAACGAAGTCCGGCAGCTTAAGCCGCTTTATTCACCACGTCAAACTATTATGATGCATAATCTACAGTGCATCAATTGCTTAACTCCCAAAATTGGGCATATTACATAGCCCAAATTTGGGCGACGTTTGACTTTTGCGAGTTAAACTTGGCTTCGGTATTCCCGTCGTAGCGCATCCTCCCCACGGACGATCCCACCATAGGGTTGGGATCTGTATCGGCTGCACTTCCATCAGTCACTACGAGGACTTTCAACAGCAGGAAGACCTCCAAATAATAGAAAACAACCTGCCCGGGGTTTTCCGAACAGGTTGTTTTTAAATTTTCTTCCTTATTCTTATGCTATGGAAATAATGCCTCCTTATGCCGAGGGTTCGCTGGTTTCTTTAAAGTCTTTACCATCCCAGCATCCTAACCATTCTACGTCTTTCCCAACTTTAATGTAGTTATTAAAAGCATTGACCGCGGCCTTTTTTTCCTTTCGGTAGATGGTTATCATCTGATGTCCGCTTTTTACATTGAAATAATAATTCCCTTCACCCATGGTGTAGTTCTTTTTCCGTCTCATTATAATGCTAAATTTATTTTAAAACTAAACGCCGAAAATATACGAAAATAATTTTGAAAAATCAAGGTTTCAACGAATTAATTGACCATTGACTCCAAAAAGCCATCTGCAATGGTATTCATATAAGGTAACTGTTCCAATTGATGAAGTCGAGGCGCCTCTGTAAGCGGATAATCCTTCAAGATCTCTTTCAAGTCGATAGGAATAATAATCTCCCTGACTTCTCCACCACGAAAGGATAACCCGTCATTCCATTCCAAAATGCGATAGGTGTCGTTTCCCCCTGTATGGAGTGTAGAAGCACCTGGTGAGGAATCATGGAGTTTGAAATTACCTTCTATTTTAGTAAAAATATAGCTTTGCCACGCCGGCCAATATTCACTGGTCAGACTCATGGCAGAACCGGCTTCATGATTGGCAGGAAGGGTAGCATTTTGAGCTGCTGTCAGCCCCAATCCAAAAGACAGTGAACTGTAATCTCCGGATGGCACCTCAAATCGAAGTGTCTGTTCTGTCTCCCGGACCACATCTCCGCTTGTATTTTGTAAAAAGGACACATGCAGGACATCGACCATATCAAGAGATTCAGATTCGTTTTGCAACTTGAAGTCTGACAAGTAAAAACTAACCTTACTGAATTGCATCTCTACTGAATCGTTAATAGCGTACCAGCGCTGTGGTCCTGACACAGGAGATCCGTCATACCTCAACTCCAGGACCAAATCTAATTTTGTAGTTGTCTTGTTGTCCTCCTTGTTACAGCCCATCACAATCGTGAACATCAACAGTAAAAATAGTATTCTCATACCACACTAACGTCAACGATATCGCTTTGTTTTACTGCCATTCAATACTTTTGATAAGGGTGTCCATATCCGCGTGAATATATTTCAAAACAGGTGCAATAGAATCCGGATTAGGCTGAACCTGGAAATACAATGCACCTCTGAGAAAATGCTCGGAGGTATCGGTTACAAAAAACTGAAAGGGAGATGCCACCGGTCCTTTGAGTTCGAAAGACATTCCGGACGTCCGGCCATCCTGATTGATCGGAATTTCTTCAATACTGCTGGCTATTGCACTATGTTCATATACCATCTGGAAGCTTTCTGCAGATAAATCCTCAAAAGTATGTGCCGCTCCGATGGGGTAGTAGGTAAAATGTATATTTGCGCGCAAATTCGGATAAGTCAAATCGAACCAGCAGTTGTCCGGTAATTTGTCATCAAAATACATCTGTCGATCTTGAATCAGCGCATGTGTTGATTTTCGGAATGTAAACCCGCAATCTGTTTTATCGTAGACGGTTACATAATCAGCTTCGGGAAGCTCTTCATACGGATACATTCGTGGTTTGGGGCCATACGCAGCTTCGTTCTCCCCTCCGCAGGCGAAAAACAAAAAAAAACTCAAAATTAAAAGTGAACAGCCTTTCATTTTGTCAGAACGGTAGATCATCCTCTTCTTCGTCTGAATCAGAGGCCGAAGATGTGGGCGCCGAGCTAGCATTTGACCCTGAAGAAGAACCCGACGAGCTACCGGCTACGAACGGATCATTTTCTTCCGATGGAAATGGAGATCCTCCCCCCTGACTATCCCTTCGTTCGAGTGAACGCATGATGTTCGCAACCACTTCAGTGACATACCGGTCGTTGCCATCTTTGTCTTGATATTTTCGGTGCGTCAGTTTACCTTCAATGTAGACAAGGCTTCCCTTTTTGAGTTGCCTTTCCGCACTTTCAGCCAAATAGCGCCACAAAATAACATTGTGCCATTCTGTCACCGTCTGCCATTCATTATTTTTATCCCGGTAGTTTTCATTGGTCGCCATAGGAAATTTTGCAACTTTTGTTCCGCTTTCGAGGACACGTACTTCAGGATCTTTTCCCAGGTTTCCGACTAATATGACTTTATTGATCATCGCTTTTCTTTATGCTTAAGTTATAAGATATCTTGTTTAAAAACAAACGCAGAGGTCGTGGTATTGCAAAGTTCTCCAAATTTTTTGACTCTACCATCATGATTTTTCCATTTTGTTCCCAATCGGTGGGCGGTTGGTCAACCAGATAGAATTGCAAGTGCAACTTCCGGTGGGAAAGCTCCCAGTTCATTTTACCTAATAAAGGCAGGTCGGGGGCTTTGCTTTTTTTTGAAGATTCAAGAAATGAGCCAAGACCTTTCTCCGAACCGATCACTGGAAATATAAATAAATTTTTCCAAATATTGGAAGATTTATTTTGAATCATAGCCACTCTGCCCTGGTTCACGTATACCCCAAAATTTATCCAACGTTTCTTTTTAATGGTGGTACCGGACTTATACGGAAGATCATCAACCTTTTTCAATTGATAGGCACGGCACGTACTCCGAGCCGGGCAACTGGCGCAATCGGGCTGCCGTGGTACACACATCATTGCCCCAAAATTCATGATTGCCTGGTTAAATTCTGCTGAAGGAATTTCCTGGACAATTCTATTGACCAGATCTTGGATAAATTTAGAGGTTCGGCTTGAAGTAATATCCTGCTCAATATTAAAATACCGACTAGTCACCCGCTTGACATTTCCGTCTACTACACCAATGGATTCTCCATACGCAAACGACGCTATCGCTGCTGACGTATATGGTCCGATTCCTTTTAATTTTTGCAGCCCCGCAGCCGTATCTGGAAATTCCCCACCTAATTCTAGAAAAACATATCGGGCTGTCTCGTGAAGATTCCGGGCTCTGCTGTAGTAGCCCAACCCTTCCCACAATACCAGCACGTCATCAATAGAAGCTGTGGCTAAAGACTGAAGGTCGGGAAATCGATGGATAAATCGCTCAAAGTAAGGCGTGCCTTGCTCCACACGGGTTTGCTGTAAAATAATTTCAGCGATCCATATGGTATACGGATCGCTGAAATTTTTCCAGGGCATCGGCCTGGGATTTTCGGTGTACCAATTCAGAAGTAGTTTTCCAAATCGGACTATCTGTTCCTGAGCTGGTTGTTCCATGAAGATGATTTAGGAGGCACGATAGTGCTGCTCGGATATCATACTCATTTTAACTAGCTCGCGAATTCAATTCATAAATGTTATTGTATTGCACCTTGATTTTTTCTTTGAGTTCTTTTCGTGCAAAATATATTCTACTCTTGACAGTCCCTAATGGCAGGTCTAGTTTATCGGCTATCTCATGATATTTAAACCCTTCGTAATACATTTGAAAAGGCTCGCGCAAAGATTCCGGCAACTCGTCAATAATTTCGAAAAGCTCCTCCATAAACATGGTCACCTCACCTTTGTTGAAGATATCATCTTCACCACTGTTCAAGTAGTAAAGGTTGCTGGTGTGGTCTGAAATTGTATTGTATCTTTTCCGTCGCCGGTAATTATTGATAAATATATTCTTCATGATGGTCATCAACCAGGCTCTGAAATTAGTACCTGGTCGAAATTTTTCTTTATTGCTAAAAGCCCGGTACGCTGTTTCCTGAAACAAATCGTGCGCTGCTTCATCATTCTTGGTCAGCGAGAAAGCAAAGCTCCGTAGAACTTTGGTTTGCTCGTCGAAGTTGTTCGAAAATTCAAATCTGGACATTGTATTAAATTTTGTTTGTTGACTGTTACAAATATAATGTTTGTTTAATGAAAATCCTAATTTGGTTAAACAATATTCTCTTAAATTACTGTTATAGTCATTAAACATATCCTAATACATCTGACTATCAATCAGTTGTACAAATATTAACGTTCACGTCAGATTGAATATTGTACGCCTACCGTTGCGTCATCTTAAACATGATAAAGGTGAGAAACCCAAATACTATATTGGGAAGCCAAACGCCAAGAGCGGGGGGAACCACAGCAGAATTAGCGAAGGTAATACTGAATTTTGAAAATAAAATAAACAACGCACCGATCAAAAGTCCAGCTGCCAAATGAAGTCCCAGCCCCCCGCGCACCTTGCGGGATGATATACTCACAGCCAGAATTGTCAGGATAAATGACGTAACAGCATCTGCGGTTCTTCGATGAATCTCAATCCACGATGAGGTAACATTCGAAAACCCTTTGAGCTTTTGTTCCTGAACCTGGTCATACAACTCAAACGTCGTAAAGGTTCGCTCAAATTCATCAATCTGTATAAAGTCGCCCGGTTTGATGTAAAGCGTCGTATCCAGATATTTGTTTTTATGAACTTCCAGGTGTTGACGATCCCCTTCAAATGTTCTTATCGAATAGTCATATAGCTTCCACTGAAACGGAGCTTCCACAATCTCCATTTTATTCGCCTTTATAATTTCTACGATCCGGTCGTTCTGGATCTTTTCCAACTGGATATCGTAGGCAGATGTATCTGAGGGTCTGTAGGTCCGGATATAAATCATGGATTCAGGGGTGAGCATTTGTTGGATATTGCTCTCCCGGATCTTCTTTTTATTGTCACTTAGGTGGTTAGCAATAAAAACAATACGGGATTTTTCACCATAGGGAATCAAAAAATGATTCGCGAACAAATGTATTCCTGATACAATAATACCACCGAGAATATAAGGATATAAAAACCGTCTGAAACTGACACCTGCATTCAACACAGATAGGATTTCACTGTTTTTGGCTAATCTGGAGGTGAAAAAAATGACACTTATCAGAATAAAAATAGGCCATATTGTACTGTCAATAAAAAGAATAAAAGGGATAAAATATTCTTTAATAATCGTACTGGCTGGCAATTGCGTATCGGCCAACTTTTGCACTTTTTCACTAAAATCAAAAACCACCGATACAGCCGTTGATAACAAAACCGTAAAGAAAAACGTTTTCAAAAACTTACCCAGGATGTACCGATCTATAATTTTCATCTACAATCTTTGACTGTATTGTGTAATGGCTTTTTCTTTCCAGGTATCAAAAACACCCTGTTTGATTTTCTCCCGGGCCGCACGTACTAACTGAAGATAAAAGGTCAAATTTTGCAAAGTAGCTATCTGCGCGCCTAATAATTCTTTACTTAAAAATAGATGTCGCAAATATGCCTTACTATGTCGACGACTGGTATCGGCGTTACTCCGGGCATCAATGGGCGAGAAATCCTTCTTCCATTTCTCGTTCTTTATATTAATAATTCCTTCATGCGTATACAACATTCCGTGGCGAGCGTTTCGTGAAGGAAGCACACAATCAAACATATCAATCCCCAGGGCAATGTTTTCCAATAAATTGGCTGGTGTTCCCACCCCCATAAGATACCGGGGCTTGCTCGCCGGCAGTATACCATTTATAAGTTCTACCATGGCATACATATCCTCATCCGGCTCTCCCACAGAAAGACCACCGATGGCATTAATCGGCGCCTCTTTGGAAGCAATATACGCTGCTGATTGAGCACGAAGGTCTGCATACACACTCCCTTGCACAATGGGCGCCAAACATTGTTGGACGGCTGAGTCCGTATCCGTTTTACTGAACTGATCAAAGCAACGATCCAACCACCGGTGTGTCATATGCATGGAATCCCTGGCATAATCCTTTGGGCATGGATACGGCGTGCATTCGTCAAAAGCCATGATAATATCAGCCCCGATGGTTCGCTGTATATCCACCACCGATTCCGGTGTAAATAAGTGTTTTGATCCGTCAATATGGCTTCGGAACTCCACTCCTTTCTCCGTGATCTTTCGGTTTTTACCCAGGGAATAAACCTGAAAACCGCCTGAATCCGTCAGAACTGGTTTTTTCCAACTATTAAAGGAATGGATTCCACCTGCTTTATCAATCACTTCGAGTCCGGGGCGTAAATAGAGGTGATATGTGTTGGCCAAAATAATTTCAGCATGAATGACTTCTTCCAATTCCGACATGTGAATGCCTTTTACAGTAGCCACGGTTCCCACCGGCATAAAAATAGGTGTATGAATCACTCCTCGTGGTGTATGCAATCGACCAGCCCGCGCGTCGGAGCTTTTGTCATTATAATCTATGTCAAACGTAAAACTCAATACTAGACGTTTTTTCGGGAAATGTTGATAAATACTGCAAACATAAGGGTAAAACCCAGTAATGCAGACCCTCCAAATGAAATAAAAGGCAATGGAATGCCGATCACCGGAACCATCCCCAGCGTCATTCCGATATTAATAAAGACATGAAAGAACAGCACACCTGCCAGCCCATATCCAAAGTTGGTCACAAACCGGGTACTGGATCGTTCTGCGACATAAAGAATTCGCATTACCATAATAAGAAAGACAGCCATAATGATGACCGAACCAACAAATCCCTGTTCTTCACCCACAATGCAAAAGATAAAATCAGTGGTATGCTCCGGCACATAATTCAGCTTAGTCAGTGTCCCCTGCATATACCCCTTGCCATCGATACCGCCCGAACTGATAGCCATTTTGGACAATACCACATTATATAAACTCCCCCTTGGATCACATCTTTCAGGATGTAACCACACATTGAGTCGATCCTGCTGATGTGGCTTCAGAACATTATAAAACACATAAGAAGTAGTATAGGATAAAGCTGAGAGCATGAGCAAGACCGACGTAACCATGGAAACCAAGCGAAGTTTTCCTTCCCGGATAGTCAACAAGGTCATCACCAGGGCAAAAGCACCATCGATAATCAAGATCAATACATCGAGATCATTTTTGAAAAAAACCACATTCGCAATGGCAAGTAACAATATACTTCCAATCCAGTATTTTGAGAAATTATATTGTGAAGCATAAACAAACATGAGTAAAAGCAACAAAAAAGCAATGGTGCTATAAACGGTAAAACTAAGCGTCATGATAAATACCACCCCCAATAAAAACACCACCACAAATGGCCAGATGCTCAGTCCGTTTCGAAATAATACAAAGCTAAACGCAAAAAATATAAGAGCTGATCCGACATCAGGTTGAATCAATATCAGCAAAACCGGAATCACAATAATCACAAACGCGATCAACATGGATCGCACATTGGTCACTTTTACAGAAGGGTTGGCCAGATAATTCGAAAGAGATAAACAAGTTGCAAACTTCGCAAATTCCACAGGTTGAATGGATATGCCCCCTACATTGAGCCATGCTTTGGCTCCATTGATTTCGGATCCAAATATCAACACGAGTACCAAAAATAGCAAACTGATCAAATAGATCGGCAAGGAAAAAACGTTCCAAAACTTCTTCTCAATCAATAACGCCGAAAAAAAGACCAGTGCAGCCGCGATGGTCCAAAAAGTTTGCATTCCGACAGCAGTATCCAGACTCCAAATATGGACTTCACTCCAAGAAGTAGCTGGCGTGGCCGCTACCTTAATAAACCACCCTATGATAAGGATGGCGAAAAATAAGACAAACAACAACCAGTCGTATGTAGGACTACTTTTCGTTTTCACTTCTGTATAAGATTTTTCCGACACTGAATCACCTTATCAATAGGTACCGTTGCATTAATTAACAAGGCCTCCGGGAAATTTTCTCGTATCAGAGCCAATAACTGCATCGCATTTGAACGCGCTACAAAAGATCCCGCATAGAGTCGGTAATAAGGTGGGTCATGTTCCCATTCGTGGGGGATATACTGGTACAACTCGTCAAACTTGCGTTCGATGCGCTCCATTTCTCTCCGATCGGTAGTGAATAAATACTGGATCCGATAGCCCTCCAGTTCCGTGTTATCCTCATACCTGGCCTGATATTCCCGCATCGCTTTTTGGACGTGAGTGGTTTCTACGAACATAATCTCCTGAGCAAATCCCCACTCAAGTGCACAAAAAGTTATCAACACAAGTAAGAGTAATTTCGTTGTCTTCATAATTTGATGTTCCTATTAAATTGGCGAAACAATACTTCATGGGTTAACCGCATCGATTTACTTTGCAATACAGAAGCAGTATCCTGATCAATTATTGCAATCAACCATCAGAAAAAGCATCGAACTCCCATCTCGACTTATGCTAAATATTAGGTGCTGCATTCGTTGTGGAAGTTTCTGATTATATCAGAAGTACAAGTGAATATTGATTGCCGGGTTGATGAATTTATGCCTGAGCATTTACAACAAGGAACTAGTCCCGATCCTGTCAGCACCCAGTTTAATCAGTGTTTCTGCTTGTTCGACTGTCCTGATGCCTCCGGCAGCTTTTATTTTCAATTCTGGCGGACACAATGATTTTAAAAACGAAACCATCTCCTGCGTAGTATCTCCATAGACACCTGTGCCGGTTTTTATGTATTCTACATTGTATTTCACACAATAATCCACGATAATTTTAAGCTCATCCCGGGTGAGCAGATTGTGATCTGCGATCAACTTCAGTTTTGCATTTTTCACTCTGCACATACTGGACAGACTGTCTATCTCCCGATCTACGTAGGACCACATTTCCGTTTTAACAGCACTGATATTGAGCACAGCATCGATTTCTGATGCCCCGTCACTGATGACCTCTTTAATCTCTTCTACCTTGCTTTTATAGGAGTCAAATCCATTGGGGAAGCCAACCACTGTTGAGATTTTAAACCGTTCATTTTCAACCCGCCGACGGATGTGTTCTACAAAAAAAGGCGGAACACATACTGAATAGTATCCCATTTCGATGGCTCTATCGACATGTTCATCGATCGTGGAATAAACGAGGTCGGGTCTGAGCAGGGTAAAATCAATGTGTTTACGAATATCCATGAATATGTGCTTTGGCTAACCGAAATTAAATAAATTTTCAATTAAACCCGTCCATGACATTGCTTAAATTTTTTACCACTCCCACAAGGACAAGGGTCGTTCCGTCCCACTTTCTTTTCAGTACGAACGAATGTTTCCACTTTCTGACGTTCACCGCCCGCATTTTCAGCAGCCCGGCGAGCTGCTTGCTCTTCTTCAGAACGACTTGTTTTCATCTTACTCAGGTCCGTTCGTTCCGTTCGCGCTTCACGAACATCCCGGGGTTCTTCGATCATAATTTTACCACCCAGGATCCACCCGGATACTTCCCTGTTAATTTTATATATTAATTCTTCAAACAGATTGTAGGCTTCCATCTTATAAATCACCAATGGATCTTTCTGCTCAAATGATGCAGCCTGGACCGACTCCTTCAACTCATCCATATACCGAAGATGCTCTTTCCAGTTTTCATCGATCAGAGCCAGTGTAACCGTTTTTTCAAGATCTCGCATAATCGAATAACCTTCGGTCTCCACAGCTTTCTTCAAATCTGCAGTCAGATTCAATACTTTGGAGCTGCCGTCAGAATAGGGGAGGGTGATCCGCTTGTATTTATTTCCTTCATTTTCATATACATTCTTGATGATGGGAAGCATGATCCGCTTGATGTAATTCTCCTTTTCTTCATAGAACTTCCATACGTCCTCCCGGAATTGATCTGATAGCTTATCCACAGATCCGGTTTCAAAATCTTCTTCTTTTATTTCTGGGTCATACCCAATCTCTCTCAAAGAAGCTTCTCGGAATGAATTATAATCCCCGGCTGATTTATGTTCATACACCAAGCTATCCACAAAACCTTCAACCATATTTCGAAGATCAACGATTAACCGTTCTCCTGTCAGGGCATTTTCTCTTTTTTTGTAAATAGCTTCCCGCTGAATATTCATGACATCGTCATACTCCAGCAATCGCTTCCGAATTCCAAAGTTGTTTTCTTCCACTTTTTTCTGTGCGCCCTCAATGGATTTGGTCATCATTCGATTCTGAATGACTTCCCCATCTTTGAGCCCCATCCGATCCATAATCTTTATGGCACGTTCATTCATAAACAAGCGCATCAGATTGTCCTCCAATGACACAAAAAACTGAGAACTTCCAGGGTCTCCCTGTCTTCCTGCACGTCCTCTCAACTGTCTGTCCACCCGACGTGAATCGTGGCGTTCGGTACCAATAATCGCCAAACCACCCGCATCTTTGACCTCTTGCCGAATCTTGATATCGGTACCCCGACCCGCCATATTCGTAGCGATCGTCACCCGTCCCGGTTTTCCGGCTTCGGCTACAATCTCTGCTTCACGTTGGTGGTGTTTGGCATTCAGGACATTGTGAGAAACATTGGCAATATTCAGCATTCTGCTGAGTTTCTCCGAAGTATCCACGGATGTCGTACCGACCAGAACCGGACGACCGGCTTCGGTTAATTCTTTCACTTCCTCAATGACAGCCGCATATTTCTCGCGTTGTGTCCGGAATAAATAATCATCCCGGTCATCTCGAATAATGGGTTTGTTTGTTGGCACCACCGACACATCCAGTTCATATATCTCCCACAACTCACTGGCTTCTGTCTCTGCTGTACCAGTCATACCAGATAGTTTGTGATACATTCGGAAGTAATTTTGCAGAGTTACAGTAGCATAAGTCTGAGTCAATTCTCCCACCTTGACGTTCTCCTTCGCTTCCAAAGCCTGATGCAATCCATCGGAATATCGACGTCCTTCCATCATACGACCGGTCTGTTCATCCACTATTTTGACCTGGCCATCCATCACCACATATTCTTCATCTTTCTCAAACAGAGCATAGGCTTTAAGCAGTTGACTGACGGAATGAAGCCGTTTGGATTTTTCTGAATATTCCAGAATCAAAGATTGTTTCTGATCCTTTTTCTCTTTCTCGGAGATGTCTTGCTGATCGATCTCATTGAGGCTGGTCGCCAGGTCCGGCATGACAAAAAACTGTGGATCATCCTGGTATCTGGATAAATACTCCACCCCCTTTTCAGTGATTTCCACTCCTCTATTTTTCTCATCGATCGTAAAATACAGGGGTTCGTCCACGATATGCATGTGCTTGGACTGTTCTTGCATATAATGGTTTTCCGTCTTCTGTAGGATGGATTTGATTCCATCCTCACTGAGGAATTTGATCAATGGTCTGTATTTGGGATACGCCCTGTACGATCGAAGCAGCGCCATTCCCCCTTCATCTTCCTCATGCCCCAATTTGCCGGCCTGGATTAGTTTTTTCGCATCTGCCAGATACTCTGTCGCTAATTTTTTCTGTTCATTGACCACCCGTTCGACAATCGGCTTTAACTCCACATATTCCTGTTGATCGGCATCCTTGGGGATTGGTCCGGAAATAATCAGTGGTGTACGGGCATCATCGATAAGAACCGAATCGACCTCATCCACAATGGTGTAGTGGTGCTTGCGCTGCACTTGTTCTTCTTGCGACCGAACCATATTATCCCGGAGATAATCAAACCCAAATTCGTTGTTGGTCCCAAATGCAATATCCTTCATGTAAGCCTGGTGGCGCTGTGGAGAATGGGGCCGATGTTTATCTATACAATCCACCGTAAGAAATAAGAACTGGTAAATGGGACCCACCCATTCAGAATCCCGCTTGGCCAGATAATCGTTCACTGTAACTATGTGAACACCTCGCCCCGACAAACCATTCAGATAACCAGGTAAAGTAGCCACCAGCGTCTTTCCTTCTCCTGTTGCCATCTCTGCTATCTTCCCATCGTGCAACACCATCCCTCCGATCAACTGAACATCATAGTGGACCATATCCCATTGTATCTCCGCTCCGGCAGCCAGCCATTCGTTTTTCCATACGGCCTGTTCACCTTTTATTTCCACAAAATCATGAGATGCAGCTAAATCACGATCAAAATCTGTGGCTGTCACGATCAGTTCCTTGTTATTCTTAAACCGGTTCGCCGTTTCCTTCACCACAGCAAATGCCTCAGGTAAAAGCTCCATTAGGATTTCTTCAAGGTAGGTATTCCTGTCTTCCTCCATCTGGTCCAGCTCGTTAAACAACTCCTCTTTTACTCCAAAATCCTTTTCTTCCACCGCCTGAGCCTGGAGTTTTTCCAACTCGTTATCGATATCACTCAGATATTCGGCAATACGGCCCTTGAATTCATTTGTTTTTTGCCGAAGCTCATCGTTGGATAAAGATTGATATTCCTGAAAATATTCATTAATCTGTTCGACCTTGGGCATATAGGATTGGACATCCCGCTCATGCTTCGTACCGAAAAGATCCTTTAAAAATTTAAACATTATATGTGGTATTTATTACATTTAAAATAAGAGGTTCAAAGAAACTACATTCCAAATAACCTCAATCCGACAAAGTTAACGATCTTATGCGCTTCTATCGAATAATTTGTTCTATTTATAGTGTCTGCACACTTACAAACGTTACTGTAACGCATATGATTAGAATATCGATCTTTTTTTTGGCATTTTTCTTTGTGGCCGCGCTTCCTACGGGCAGAGGACAGGGGATTGTAAACTTCACCTGTTATGATCATGACCGAATAGCCTGGGAGGTATCTGCACCGGGCTGTACCAATCCGGTCATAGACTCTTTATTCGTTTTTATTCAAGAATCTGAAAATTCACCATTCAATACCTGGTACTCTGGTACATCTTTAAATGGGGAAATCCGGGATGATGTATTTAAAACAGCGCACGCTGTCTATGCGGAACTTAAAATCCAATGTCCCGATCGTCGACGGATCGGGTCAGACACGATTTCACTTGCTGCCATGCGTGAAGCCGTGCAACTGGATTCCGTGCGCGTCCTGACGAACGGCGATGTACGGTTAACATGGAAAAACAAACCGATCTCCGGAGTCCGGTATATCGTAAATTCTGTAGTTAGCGGAAGCTCCTCCGTATTGGCGAGTGGCATCCAGGGAAACTCATACACCGATACCCGCGGATTGGCTGGCCATGATATCGAGTATTACTCAGTTTCAGCTTCATTGGCTTGTGGATACACCTTCCCGGAACCAGATAGTTTTTACCACACCTCCTGGCTGACCTATGAAACAGTTCCGTGTGAAAGCGGGATTTCTTTCGAATTTAAACCGTTTTCGTACTGGCAAGGAGGTACAGCATCTTCTACATTGTTCGTAGTTCGGAATGACCAGGTCACTGATTCCGTAGATCTGGCTGTCGGTGATACCAGATTTCGGTACGAACAACTGGACCACGGTCAGGAATATACATTCTATGTCCGGGAGGCCGGACACGAACGTGATCAGGTGGCATATTCCAATCCAATCACCTTCACGACCAATGTTGAAGAACCCATCCGTTGGATCGTCATCGGTGCCATTACCATTAACAATCAAAATCAAGCCACCATTCTGTGGACGAACAATAACCATACACCGACCTTTCCATTCAAGCTCCACAAAAATGGTTCTTCGGCGGATATACCTCCCACCGATCTTCACCAGCGTGCTGTAAATCAATATGAATATACTTTACCAGCTATTTCATCCAATAATCCGGAGTATAAAATATCGTTGCAAGACAGCTGCGGTAATACCATTGAATCACGTCCCAAAAAGGCTTTGCTGACCCAGGGAAAACTTAACGGAGGCATTGATCTCCAGATCCAATGGACCGATGTAAGCGATGAAGAGTGGCACGTGGATGAATATGTGGTGTACTATGTGTCCAATGGTGGTTTTTCTTTTCTCGGATCCGTCGATGGTTCGACAACTCATTTCCAGCATGCTTACGATGAAAACAACCCCATAGATTCCGTGTGCTACTATGTCGTGGCCCGTGGGGAAGTATTTTATGCCGAATCAGACAGTACGACAGATTTTTCCATGCAATCCAATACGGTTTGCCTCCACGGGGAGACCATCGTGGAACTTCCCAATGCCTATCATTCCAATGAGCCTCCTTACCGTCCGATCATTGTTCCTCAAAGCAACATCACTTCGTATAATTTCCGCATCTTTGACCGGTACGGGAGTCTGGTTTTTGAAACAAATAATCCGGCGGAAGGATGGCAGGGACAACACCAGGGCAAAGAAGGTTTTGCAGATGTATATGTCGTGCAAGTAGAACTCACAAACAATCAGGGGGAACAGATCAAAAAATCCGGGTCGCTATTGCTCTTTCCGTGATTTTCGCTCTGTGGCTTGACGCACTTTTCTCCGGGAACGGATAATAGCTTCTCCAAACAGGCAGATTTCGCTGATCACATAGACCAACACGCCAATATTAAGTGTGAAAAATCCCACATCAAATAGCACCGGCAAGTGCTCGCCATAAAAATAATAGACAATCAACAAATTGGACCCATAAACAAGGGCAGAAAAAACGATCAAAAACAAGCAAAAGACTTTTATAAAATGAAATCTGGATTCATTTTTTCTATAATAGATCCGGGTAAGCAGCGCTTGATACAAAGTTTTTTCCGGATTAATTTTTACTAGTTCTGTCGTTACATATTCGGACTGTTGGACAAACCCCTGGTGGAATAGCGCTGTCGATTTTTTAAACAGCAATTCCTCATAGACCTCCCGATGGGGTTGATCAACCCGATGGTACCGGATGCAGTCTTCGATGATTTCATCGACCTCGCGTAGAAAGCTACCATATTTCCCAATTTGATACAGGGCTTCAAGATAGATAATTTTCAATTCCAACTGTTGCTCCACCGAGAGCAATCCGATCAGATTCTTATTTGCCTGAAACTCTTCGATTATGACATCAAAATCCTGCTTGTCGAGATTGACAAAGTTCGCATAGAAGTTGGAAATGTCAACGTTGGTCAGAAAACGCATGGCCATCAAATCATTATCAGTACTTGGTATTAAAATACAAAATACAGAAATTATTTGAAATAATCAATCTGAACAAATTAGGACAGCTAAGCGACTACGTAGCGAGAAGAGAAGTAATGCAACAAATAGCAACAAGTTTATTTTCTTAGTGCATCTTTTTGTTCCGCAGATCCTTTCCCCACATCAGTTTATTCCTTAATGTCTTGAAATAAGACATTTTTTCCAGGTCGACCAATTTTATTTTAAAATCGGCCTTTTTAATGGTCATTTCATGTTCTGAAGTAATCAATTCATACCGCGAATCGAGCGTACACAAAAAGTTGTCCGCACGTCCCTGAACCTTGAAGCGCAGCGTAACATCTTCGGAAAGAACGACGGGTCTTACATTGAGATTATGTGGTGCAACAGGTGTAATAATAAAGTTGTCACAGCCGATTGCCACGATCGGACCACCACAACTCAGCGAATACCCCGTTGATCCGGTTTGAGTGCTGATTATTAAGCCATCTGCCCAGTAGGTGTTTAAAAATTCATCGTCCATATAGGTTTGTACCGTAATCATGGATGAATTATCCCGCTTGTGGATCGTGAAATCATTCAGCGCAAAATTTTGCTCCTTAAACAACTCTGGTTTTGATTTCAATTCCAACATCGTCCGCTCATCGATGCTGTACGCTCCTTCCAATAGATCCTGAATAGCTTCTCGTATTTTGGTTTTTTCCACGCTAGACAAATAACCTAATCTTCCGAGATTAATCCCCAATATTGGAATATTGACATCCTTTACCAATAGGGTAGCATTGAGAATTGTGCCATCACCTCCCAGCGAAAGTAGAAAATCATACATTTCTTCTTTCAGCTGATAATAATCATGGATTACCTCATATCCGGCAACAGCTTCGGCATTTGATTCTATAAAATGATTGCGGATATCTTTGTAAATCCCTATATGAACACCAAATTCCTTAAGTGTATCAATTACTTCAAAGAAGTAAGGTTCGCTTTCTGATGTTAGTACGTTCGCATATAAAAGAATCCTCATTAAAAATTTCGGTTGAGATGAAAAAATACGCCAATTTCCTTTCTTTCATTTAGACTAGCTTCAAAGGAACAACTAAATTTATTATATAGCAAAACATTGAGACCAACGCCCCCGCCCCAAAGGCTCCTGTTCACAAAAGGGTTGGTTTTAAAATAACTATCATACACATAACCATAATCCATATTGAGTGAAAGATATAACTTAGCATCCATTTCCCGGTAATTTGTAAAGGGCATGATTTTACCCAAATTTATTTTTCGGTCAAACACTTTTCGCATGACGCTGGTTTTATAAACCCCGAGACTTGAACCCTGAATGTGATAATATTCATACCCGCGAATGTATTCCGGCTCACCACCCAATTGGTAGAGATCGTAGTACGGGTAGTTTTCCTGACTAAAATGACCTCTCAGAATTCCGGCATGCGACCACGTCCAATATTCATTTAACGGTTGAAAATAGGACACATTTGCTTCCAACTCCCAGGAATTTAACTGATCAGAATCTGCAATTCCATTACGGGCCAGAGAAGCAAGTAAATACCACCCGTCGGTGGCCAGGTATTTATTGTTTCTTTTTTCCAGCTTATATTCTAATTTGATTTGTGCATACCGCTGTTCTGATGCACCCCGAAAATAGTCCGGGTTTTTTTCGAATACTTCATCAGCTATAGTATTGTAAAAATAACCAAAAAAAAGTTTATAAAAACTATTCTGAGCCGGTCTGTAAGTAAAAGCCATACCTGTTTCAAATCGTGACCGCAAAAACTGATCATCGTCACGCAGATATTGAGGTTTTCCATCCAGCGTATTGTATATTAATTCTTTGTTGGATGCATAGTAAGTCCTGAAGTCAAAATTCCATTTTCGGCCCGGGTCAAAGTAGGGACTTTCATAATTCAGTATAAATTTCCGGTCATATCCCCATTGGGCCAGGACATCAATTTCATCTGCATTTCCTGTGATATTCCGAAGTTTGAGATTCATTCCCAGATTAAGAAATTTAATATCCCGGTTGTGTTCTGACCACCACACGTTGAAGTTTCGATCAGCAAGTTCGATGATTGGGATAGGTATAAAGAATAAACCTTCCTTCACAGTAAAATGTAAGCGTACGTTATTATCATTTTCTTCATCAAAATAAAGATTGGTGGAAACATCTGTAAACAATCCAATATTGTTAATATGATCTTTGCTGATTTGCAACTTTTGGGTAATCTCTTTGAGTGTCAACGAATCTCCTACGTGGACGACGACTTCTCGGAGCAATCGGCTGCTTTGGGTCTTTTCATTGCCTTCAAAAGAAATTTGTCGGACCAAATACTTTTTAGGCGTGTGCTGGGCCTGAACGGGAAGATGCCATGCCATGCTGCTTGTCATTATGACTATCCAGATGAATAACTTCTTCGCATTTTCCAATATCCAATCCATACTTTATCTATCCCGATCTTTTCATATCGCTATACGTATTAAATGTACATCTAGATTGTAAACCTTTAAAGTAATGCGGTTTACATCCAAAATAATCATCTTATATCGCAAATATTTGAAATAATCCATTATCCCATGATTGTTGACTGTTGATTCATCCCTAGTCACAGGTTTATTTTCACTTCGTGAAACAATGAATAAGATTAATATTTCAAATAATCCAAGTAACTCCACAGATAAAACTTCTGCTTCAGCCTTAAGACTAACGTTCCAAGATATAGAAAAATACAGATTGTTGAAATTATTTTTCTCAGCTGTTATAGCCAGAGACTAGACATTCAGGTAGGACATTAGTGATTCATACCGATCCTTTAACTGATGACTATAGCTATCATCTTCATAGTAAGCTTTTACTTTATAGGAATACCGTTCAAGAGTTTGTAACACAGTATTAATATCCTTGATATCTGTTTTTAACGTTATTTCAATAACCGGATAGTTTCCCGTAGATACTAACACAGAGAAAATATGAACTTTTTCCATTTCAAGTATGCGAATCATTTCAGATAGATAAAAGTCCTGTTGAGGTACTTCCAATACAAGCAAACTACCTTCGGACCCCAAATCATAGGTCGATATGATTTCTTCATACAATTTTTCAATAGTAATGACACCCAAATAGGTGTCCTCCTCATCAAGTACTGGCATGATGGTCAATCCTTCATTGGCCATTTTCTTTGCTGCTTCAAGCATATGGTCCTGGGCCCGCACAAACACACGAACTCCTTTCTTAGTAAGTTCCCGGAGCGTGGTACCCGGCTGGCTGATTCGCAGGGTGTCTTCATCGACTATTGTCAAAAAAGCCTTGCTTTTAATAAGTGGCAAATGACGAGTCTTATTCCCATCTAAAATTTTCAATGCTTCATCAACCGTATTGGATATGGAGACATTTTTAAAATTGTTTGATATAATTTGTTTGGCAATCATAGTGTTTCATGTAATAACGACTCAGGAAGACATTAGTTTCCTGCGTTCCAATTCAAATTCGGTCTCTGAAATAATTCCTTTTTCACGTTGTTCTTTCAGTGTGTGCAGATGAGCGAGGAGATCTGCTTTATCTTCTTCGTTCATGGCTTTGAGATTCGGGTCAGAAACCAAATCTTCTTCCTCTTCTGGATCCTGTAGTGTTTCACGTGAAACGACCGTTTCCTTTTCAACATATATAAAACCATTTCGCTCAAAATCCTCCCACTCCGGTTGAATTCGTGCATAAGCCAGCTTGCTGTGCTTTCTGATTCGCTCAAAATCATCAAAACCTGCTTTTACAGCTTCACTGATGTGCAACATCGCCCTTTCCGGCTTTTCCAATTGTGAATAAGCACAGGCAACATTAAAATTTGCAGCTATGTTGTGGGGGTCTATTTCTAATATTTTATTAAACTCCTGGATGGAACCCTCCATATCATAGTCCTTGAATTTTTCAATTCCACGTGTTTTTAATTCATCAATCTTCTTCAGAACCATTCTTCGCTCTCTTTTTGAGGTGGGTACCTGCTTTCTTCTGTTGCGTTTTCGGTATGGTCCGTCCGTTTTTCTCATGTCATTCATTCTGCTAGCCCGATACTCATCTCTACTTATTCGACGATCTCTGCGGCCCATCGGATCCGATTCAACGCTGCCGGAATATCTTCGCCTGTATGATCTGTACCGGGGTTGTCCTTTTCGATGCCGGGCCGTCGCATCTGAATTATTGTACTTCAGATCAAATTTGTCCGGACTCATCGTTAAAAATATTATCGCATCGATAACACCGATAATTGCACTCACTGAACCCAAAGTAAATATCGCAAAGAAAACCATGAGCAAACCTAGGCCTACCTGCCCCAGATAAAATCGCTGCAATCCGACGATTCCGCCGAAAAAGGCGAGTAAAGCCGCTAAATTTTTATTTTTCTCGTTGTGCATACCTTATTTGACTATTCCTTCTGGTTTAATCTTACACAATAAAACAGTGATATCATCCCCAATTGGTTCATTTTCCTTGAATTTTTCGATGAACTCCTTCATATTTTCGGTAATCATCTCAATATTTCCGAAAGGCAATTTGTGCAGTGTAGACAGGATATTATGGTAGCCCATCATCTGACCTTTATTATTTCGCAATTCCTCCAATCCATCCGTGTATGAAAAAATAACGGTTTCATCCTTTATTATTTCGCGACCTACAGATATTTCAGGGAGTGTTTCATTTATGCCAATGGGCGTAGTTCCTTTTTTCAAATAGCAACTACCCTGTGCACGGGTTTGAAGGATGGGGTAGGGGTGCCCCGCATTGATATACTGCAGTTCATTTTTGATGACGTCATAAGCACCGATAAACAAAGTAACTAAACGGTCGCCTTTTGTAGATTCGTATACGGCTTTATTCAGTCCCTTCAAAAGCGTAGTCAAATCAGAATAATTTATGCTCAGTCTCCGCAGACTAGCCTGCAGATTAGCCATGAGTAGTGCAGCAGGAATGCCTTTACCTGCTACATCTGCAATGCAAAATATACTGATGTTACTATTCTCAATGTGAAAAAAATCAAAATAATCCCCACCAATTTCACTATGTGGGATGTATAAGGTTTTGAATTCCAATTCGCGGGTATCCGAAAAGTATTGCGGCATCAATGAATGTTGGATTTGCCGCGCCAGTTCAAGCTGAGTTTTGTAATTCTCTTGCTCAATTCGCAGCTTAAACAATCGCTTATTCTCCATAGCGATGGCTACAAAGTTCGTGATCGTTTTTAGAAAATTAAACCTGGTACTATCCTGCACATTAATTTGCTCCAGGTGCACCAAAGAAATTAATTCTTTCTTATGATACACAGGAATAAAAATTTCCCCATTGGAGGACCGAAAAAATTTGGATTTTTTTTCGGAAAACTTCTTGAAAGCAGACGCATAGTCGGACCAGGTTTTCGTCGGATCCGAGGATAAAACTTTCATTCCCCGAATTGTATTAACACACAAGGTTACACTGCCTGGTTCATAATATCGTTCGATGGAATTTTTATAAATTTCAAACAGATCTGTGATAGAAGCATTTTCATTGATTGCTTCCGTAATCTTCATCAACCCAAACAACTGATTGTTGTAAGTATCCTGTGGGTCAGCAATATTTTCATATATTGGCACCATTTGAATCAATTATGAACGGGTCTTTTATAACCAATATCTCCTGCACGGCTATTCTTTTCTATATTATTCCTTTAATTTAGGATTTTCAAAATGTCTTTGGGCGTCTCGTTTTGACTTTTTAGAAAAGTTTTCAGCGATTACTTCTTCAAGATTAATATCCATTTGATTTGACAGACAGGTTAAAACGAATAAAATATCCCCAATCTCGTCTTCCAAGGCCTTTTTTTTATGAATTTCTTGCTTAAACGATTGTTCGCCGTATATCCGTGCAATGAGCCGAGCTAATTCACCAACCTCTTCCATCAAAATCAGACCGTTTGTCTTTTCGTCGAAATATCGAACTCCAAATTTTTTAATCCATTCGTCAACCCTTTTTTGATATTCCCTGATTTCCATGCTACCATCTTTGTTGAGAGTCCATAAGAATCGTCACCGGACCGTCATTTTCTATAAATACCTTCATATCGCCTCCAAATACACCGGTTTGAATGGGTTTGTCAAGTTCCTGTTCCAACAAGCCAATGCATGTATTGTATAATTCTTCAGCACGAGACGGCCTTTCTGATTGAATGAATGAGGGTCGGTTTCCTTTGCGGGTAGAAGCATGGAGCGTAAATTGACTGATAAGCAAAATGTCTCCATTCACATCAAGAACCGAAAGATTCATTTTGCCTGACGCATCATTAAAAATTCGAAGATTAATGATTTTTTTCGTCAGCCACACGAGATCCTGTTCATCTGCATCTTTTTGTACACCTAAAAATACACACAAACCTTTTTCTATAGCACCACTTTGATTTCCCTCTACCTCCACTGATGCCCTGCTAACCCGTTGAATAACTACTCGCACTACTTAAGATTCTACTTCAGACATGCTTTCCTTACTAACAAAAGCTTTGGTTTTGGCAACCATCAATTTATCAAGATCAGGTATATTCCCATTTTTACGATCCAACCAGTTATTTATTAGAGACTTATGACTAATAAATAAAGGGATACGTCGTATTTTATTTCGCTGCTCATCACCACTATCTTGCGTGATTACCGCAAATCCTTTCGTGCCTTGCTGATCTTCGTACCACAAACCCGCCATCCAAAGCATTTTGTCCTCGGGATGTTTGATTATTATACTCGTACCAGGATCCTGGTTATAAATGAACTTCTTAATCGGAATCAGAATTCTTTGATGCCGAAATATGGTATGCAGACTTTCCTGTTTTTCAATAGACGGTCCATAAAGATAGGATAACCTGGGTGCTTCAGGTAACATAGGATTTTCCATTCCCCATCTCACCATGGATATTCCTGGTTTCTCAGATTGTGCAATAACAGGGTAACGTTGTCCCGTTTGAATATTGAAGTGCGACAATAAGTATTCGGAAAAATGAATTCCTTGTTCTAATAATTCCAAAATTACTGTGTTGTCAGATTCATAATGTAATAAGTCTCCCATAGTATAGTTCTTGTTTCGCAGGACAAATTATATAAATTTTTAATATGATAAAATGTTTTAAACATAAATAATAAATAATATACCTTACTAATTGATTATAAGTTATTTACATAATTTATTTTGTTGATGAATTGTTAACTATAGCGTGTAAAACAGGATCATTACTCACAAATTTTTCCAACAAATCAGTTGACAGATCAAAATTGTGATCATTCCAGCTTTTGTTCAGTGATCATTCACATTTAGGCCTGCATCTATGGTCATCCATGCGGCAGAAAGTTTTCAAACTAACAATTCACAACATTATGTGTATAACCAAATAATGGTAATTTTGCAGTTATAAAAGGCTGATTAGAAATAATATGTTGAGGGTCACTATTGTGAATAAATGGTCGGCTGATGTTAAGATCAGTTTATAAAAATGGAAGTGAAACTTTCTATCCACATCTTCACAATCCTAATAATAATGATTCTTTTTTTAAATTTTTATATGATCATTTATCATGAGTAAAGTCAATCAAAAAATTTCAAAAGGCGTAAAAATTTGGCTCTGGATCGGTTTTATAATGATTCTTCTTCAAATCTTGATTGGGGGTGTCACCCGATTGACTGGCTCCGGTCTCTCCATCACCAAATGGGAAATCATCACAGGTACGATTCCACCGTTGAATGATGGTGACTGGGTTTCTGAATTTAATGCCTATAAGGACACACCACAATATCAAAAGATCAACAAAGGGATGAGCCTCCAGGATTTTAAGTTTATCTATTTTTGGGAATACTTTCACCGGCTTTGGGCACGAATAATGGGGTTTGTATTTTTGTTGCCCGCAATATTTTTTTGGTGGAAAGGTTTTTTCCCGCAATGGTTAAAGAAAAGAGTAGTTTACATCTTCTTGCTAGCCGCGTTAGTAGCTTCATTCGGATGGATTATGGTAGCCAGCGGTTTGATAGACCGTCCGTGGGTAAATGCCTATCGTCTTAGTTTTCATCTTATACTGGCAGTTATACTCTTGGGATACGTTATGTGGACACTCTTGTCCTCATATCCTGTGCGTAAATTCAAAGACAAATCACTGGCACAATGGTCCTTATTTTTAGCCAGTGGATTGTTTATCCAGATATTTTTAGGAGGAATGGTAAGTGGAATGAAAGCTGCATTATTATATCCTACATTTCCTAAAATGAAAGGTGAATGGATTCCATCGCTTATTTTCAACAATTCCTTATGGAATGTTGAGAATTTTATTCACTATGATAAATCGCCATTCTTCCCGACGCTTATTCATACAGCACATCGCTTGTGGGCTTATATCTTGACCATTAGTATTTTGTATTTTGCGTGGAAGTTATACACCAACTACTCCAATCGCTTTATTCACTTTGCACAAATATTGTTAATAAGTTTGTTGGTCACACAGATAGGATTAGGAATCCTCACCGTGATTCACAGCGTAGGTACAGTGCCCGTTTTCTATGGAGTGGCACATCAGGTCGTCGGTATATTACTATTTAATGCCAGCTTGATTTTTGTTTTTATAATGCGAAAAAAGATTATTTAACTATATTTGATCACGGAATAACCTAGTTATACATGAACGCTCTTACTATTCAAACGAAAGATAAATTCAATTTTATTGGAGTTGGTCCTGACGATGGAGAGGTCCTTTTATTGTTGCATGGCTTATTCGGGACAGCTAGTAATTTCGATGAAACGATACATTTCTTTAAAGATCGTTATAGAATTTACCTTCCTATTCTGCCAATATTTGATATGGATGTCAGGAAGCTTTCGGTGTATAGTCTTATGGAATATGTTCGATCGTTTGTAGAGCATTTTGATATTAAAAATCCACATATCATTGGTAATTCTTTGGGTGGGCACATTGCACTCTTGTATGTCTTGGAGTATATGGATGATGTCAAGTCTATGACCTTGACAGGTAGTTCAGGTTTATATGAAAGTGCATTTGGGAAAAGTTTTCCACGGAGAGGGGATAAAGATTTTATTCGTAAAAAGATCAATCTGACTTTTTATGATGATGATGTAGCCACAGAAGAAATGGTAGATGAGATTTATGATATCACTTCCAATACTCGAAAATGCCTGAAAATGGTTAAAACAGCCAAAAGTGCAATACGACATAATGTGGGGGATCAATTGGATAAAATCAAAGTACCAACCTTGCTTGTATGGGGTAAACAAGACACCATAACACCAGCATTTGTGGCAGAAGAATTCAATGAAAAAATCCCTAATGCGAAGCTTGAGTTTATTGATAAGTGTGGACATGCACCCATGCTGGAAACACCAGAGGCTTTTAATAAAGTGCTGGAATCCTTCCTGTCTCAGGTCTAAGACTTTCTATTCTAATTAATTTATTGCTGCGCTGAATTTATTACAACCAATTTGTGTTGCAATGGTGACTGACATGTCCGCAGAATTTTTTGGTCAGGTGAACGCGCGATGACCAAAGCGATCTATTTGAGAGAAGTCATTGCTTAGCGGCTGATAATCAATTCTACTTTCCTTGATGTTATCGGTGGGTTGCAATTTCCAAATACGTAAACGTTTTAAGTTTGTGAGTCCAGCGATTCACAGGATTTAGAAGAAGCGTGAATTGAAAAGGCTCTTTATTTTTTCAATATAAATCGGAGGAGCTGTTTGGAATCACTATTTGTATCTATCGATGGAGAATGATCTGCCACCGTTGATTAATGGTGTTAAAATATATGTTGATATACTATGATGATTTACTTAGAAGGAAATTTTTGAAGTCTTGGAATGTTGCTGACATCGGGGTTTTATGAGACTCTAGATCCAAAAAACGGTGAACACTAGCAGGGTAGGGAATTTTAAAATCAATCTCAGCTTGTATCTCTGATTGGAACTTTATCGGATGAGCTGTGCTTAACACTACAACCTGATGGCCAGTATTCGTTGAATTTAAATACTGTTCAGCGGCTAAAACGCCTATCGCGGTATGGGGATCCAGGACGTAGCCATTGTTTTTATGCTTATTGAGTATTTGATTAATCGTTTGCTGATCAGTGTAGGAATAACCAGAAATATCTTTCTTGATATCGTTCCACGTGGAACCATACATGTGTTGGATGCGTGAAAAATTAGAAGGATGGCCTATATCCATTGCATTCGATAGAGTAGGTATAGCGGCGGTTGGTTTATACTCCCCTGTTTTAAGGTAATTTGGGAATACGTCATTGATATTTGTAGCCGCGATCATATGGCTGATGGGTAAACCCATCCGTTGGGCGATTAATCCGGCAGTTAAATTGCCAAAGTTACCTGAGGGTATGCAAAATGCAACAGGAGTATCTTTTTTTAATTGTTTGTAAGCTTCAAAATAATAGAATGATTGGGGGATCAATCGGGCAATATTAATCGAATTGGCTGAACTGAGATGAAGATGTTTGTTAAGATCAAGATCTAAAAAAGCTTGTTTTACCAGTTTCTGGCAATCATCAAAGTCGCCTTCAATTTCTAAAGCATGTATGTTACTTCCCCAGGTGGTAAGTTGGCTTTCTTGCAATCGAGATACTTTCCCTTTTGGATAAAGAATGGTGACTTCTATGGAATCCAGCCCATAAAATCCTGCGGCTACAGCACCACCTGTATCTCCAGATGTTGCAACTAAAATGTTTAATTTTTTGTTTTCTGTAGACCAAAAATGATTCATTAAACGAGCCATGAAGCGGGCCCCAAAATCTTTGAACGCCAGTGTGGGCCCATGGAAAAGTTCAAGTATGGAAATTTTATCGTCGATATTGATTACAGGTGCCGGAAAATTTATGGCATCGTATACGATTTCTTGTATAATTTCCTCCGGCACCTCTTCCCGCAAATACTGTGTTGCAATGATATTTGCTAGTTCTCTGAAACTGTAATCCGTTATATTTTCTATTATAGCCGGATCTAGGGCGGGATACTGTTGTGGCACATATAAGCCATTGTCAGGTGGTAAACTGTGCAATACCGCTTCCCGTAGAGAAACGATGTGGTTTGGATTGTTCGTGCTGTATAGTTTCACGTGGAACTATTTTGGTGTGGTAATTGGATTAATATTTATAAGCGCCTTCGGGATTTACCTTTGAGATCAATGTTGTGGCCTTAATTTTTGAATTTGAAAAAACTTCACGCATGGCAAATGCGATGTTTTCAGCATCCAAACTGTTTTCCGATAAAGCAAATATGGATGGACCAGCACCAGAGATACTACATCCCAGTGCATTTTGATTCATGGCAGCTTCTTTGACCTCGCGGAATTTTGGTATCATAAAGGCACGTTGAGGTTCTATAATGTGATCTTGTAAGCATTGACGCATCAAAGTGAAATCTGAAGTGAATAGACTATAAATGAATCCTGCCAGATTAAAAGATTGATTGATGTGTTGATCCAGCGTTATATTTGTTTTAATGACATCTCGTGCATTTTTAGTTAAAATTTCTACGTCCGGGTGAACCAGTGTGATGTACAGACCTTTCGGAGTAGGTAGTCGTCGATGCAACAAGGTCTCGTCGTTTTTGACAAAAATTATTCCTCCCAACAAACAAGGGGCTACATTGTCCGCATGGTAGGCCTTGTCTGCGGATTGTTCTCCTTTTACCGCGTAAGGCAATAACTCTTCTTTTGAAAAAGGCTTTCCCATAATGTCATTCACAGCAAACGCACCAGACACAGCGGATGCAGCACTACTACCCAATCCACTGCCAATGGGCATTTTTTTATGTATTTCTATTTCAATGCCCATGTCAGAGGCATTGCATGCGTCGAGAACAGCCTGACCTGCCACGGATGCAGTGTTCTTTAAAGGATCCATGGGAAGTTTACCTCCATCGTTGAAAATTTGTGTTATATGAACTCCTTTGTATTGGTCCGATTTCCGAGCAATTACTTCGTCTCCGGGAGACTCCAAGGCCAAACCGATGATATCATACCCTACGGCGAGATTGGCGATGGTGGCCGGCGCAAATACTTTAATTCCTGCTTTCATTAAGATGGGCTAATTTGACTTTCTATATTAATTATTTCAGCAAAAACACCTGCCGCTGTCACTTCTGCTCCCGCCCCGGGTCCTTGAACAACAAGTGATCTTTTGTGGTAGCGATGGGAGGTAAAGACGATCATGTTGTCACTGCCCTCCAAGCTATAAAAAGGAGATTTTTGATCGACGGCTTGCAGGGAAATATTTACTGTATTGTTTTCCATAGTAGCGATAATACGGAGCTTCTTATGGTCTTTGGCTGCTTCCTGTCTTAGGTTTTCGAAATAAGCATCATTGTCCTGCAGGCGTTCAAAGAACTCTTCGGTGGTATCTGCTTCCATACAGTCTGCTGGTAAAAAGGATTCGATCATGACTTCGTCAGGTTCGATTTTCATTCCAGCTTCCCGACTTAAAATAATGATTTTACGTTTGACGTCTGTACCACTCAAATCGATCCGTGGATCAGGTTCGGTAAAGCCAAGTTCTTTAGCTTTTCTTACAATGGTACTGAAAGGAGTTGTTCCATCAAATTCATTGAATATATAAGATAAAGATCCAGAAAGAACACCTTCTATTTTTTTGATTTTGTCACCAGAGTGAATAAGGTTTTGCAAGGTCGATATGACCGGCAAGCCGGCTCCCACGTTGGTTTCATAACCAAAAGTAACATTGTTTCTTTGTGCCAGTCTTTTTAGATTCACATACTCTTCGTAGGAAGAGGAGGTAGCAATCTTATTTGGTGTAACAACATGAATGCTTTCGGCCAGAATGGAGCGGTACTGCCGTGATATCTCATCGGTGGCTGTATTGTCAACAAATACAGAATTGATCACATTGGCATCATCCATGCGTTTTTTGAAGAGAGACATATCCATTGCCTCTCCATTTCGTGACAGATCATCTTCCCAGCTCTCCAGGTTTATTCCGTGTTCATCAAAAAGCATTTTCCGGCTATTTGCGATGCCGATTAGCCTGATTTCAACTCCACGATCTTCCAATAGAGACTGACTTTGCTCATGAATTTGCTTGATCAATGTGCTGCCGATAAGACCAGTGCCGACGACAAACAAATTGATAACCTTGATGTCTGACAAGAAAAATCCTTCGTGTAGAGCATTCAAAGCCTTGTTTTCATCCTCTTTGTTGATAACCACCGAAATGTTTCTCTCTGAACTTCCTTGAGCGATTGCTACTATATTGATACCGTTATTTCCCAGTGAACGCATCATTTTTGCAGCGACACCCGGCACAAATCGCATATTATCACCTATAATAGCGAGGATAGAAAGCTCTTTTTCGATGTGCAAATGGTCAAGATCATTCCGTTCGAATTCTCGCTTAAATTCTTCTTGAATGACTTTGCTCGCTTTGCGAACCTGATTGGGTAATATTGAAAAACTGATACTGTATTCAGATGAACCCTGTGTGATAAGCATTATATTAATACCAGCATCGGCGAGACATCTGAACAGACGGGCTGCAGTACCTGGAACACCGACCATCCCATTTCCCTGAAGCGTGAGCAATGCCACATTATTTATGGCAGATATCCCTTTGACTGGATGATCGTTCAGATTGACCTCCGCTGATATATATGTTCCGCTGTGATCAGGATTCATGGAGTTTTTTATCACCAATGGAATGTTCCGATCCATAGCTGGCTGCATAGTTGGTGCGTAGATAACTTTCGCTCCAAAGTGTGACATTTCCACAGCTTCCAAAAATGACATTTTGGGTATGGTAAAAGCTTGCTTTACGCGGCGGGGATCGGTGGTCAATACCCCATTTACATCGGTCCAAATTTCGATGAGATCAGCTTCAAGACCTGCACCCAGCAATGCGGCAGTATAATCCGATCCACCTCGACCGAGTGTGGTGCTTAAACCGCCTTTGGTCGATGAAATAAAACCGGTTACAATTTGAATAGCGGTGCGGTTTTTGTAGTAGTCTGCAATTTTTTGATAAGTCAATCTTAGATGAACTTCTGCATTTCCGAAAACGCGATTCGTCTTAATTATCTTTCGTGCATCCAGGTACTCCGAATGCACTCCTAGCTGGTTCATGTATTTGGCAATGATAAACGCAGAATACCGTTCGCCGAAGCTTAATACATAATCCATGGTTCGGGGAGAAGCTTCCCATACCAGGTAAATTCCATAAAGGAGGTTCTCCAGGGTTTCGTGCTGTTCCTGAATCACTTCCATAACCTCTTTTCGGTAGGTCGGATTATCGAACAATTCCGCTATAACGTCATTGTGTCGTTGTATGAAATGATTCAGATCTTCCTTGTAATCTTCTTTTCCTTTACTGGCTTTTGTGGCCATTCCGATCAGAAGATCGGTAATACCACCCATGGCGGAGAAAACAACAGTAAAAGGGATCCCCTTTTTCGAGTAGCTCTGAAGAATATTTCCAACATTACGAATTCGATCTGCATCCTTGACCGATGAACCTCCAAATTTTAATACGCGCATATATGAATTATATAATAGATTTATCGTTCTTATGACATTCAATCAATAAGGGCTCAAAATTATTAATAAATTCTTAGGGACAGGAATAAAAAGGTCATTTAAATTTTCCTTCCAGTAGCGTTTGAACAGATTTGAGATATTCATCTTCTTTTGCCCGCATGATTTTTTGTTCTTCAACCGTCTTATCTGTATATCCACAGCTGTGTAAAATTCCATGAATGATCACGCGATACAGTTCTTCGTAAAACCCATGAGACATCGTGCAGGCATTGTCCATAACTCGTTCTGTACTTATGTATAAGTCAGCCGTGAGGGGAGTTTCTGAATAGGTAAATGTGATAATATCTGTGAAATAATCGTGGTTCAGGTATTGCTTATTGATGTCCAGCAAATATTCATCAGAGCAAAAAATAATAGATATTTCTCCGATTGGCGTATCCCTTTTTTCTTGATTGATGGTTCTGATTATCCATTTGCGGATATCTTCTTCTTCATCCCAGGGAAAGTCAACATCGTGGTGAAAAAATGATATTTCCATTTTATAGTTTAAATCTAAGGACAACGGATTGACCATTTTTTATAAAATCAACCTTATCCGTTAAATGGCGCATAAGGTGAATCCCTCTCCCTCCGGGCAGTGACAGGTCCAATTTGGAAGTGGGATCTTGAACAGCAGATGGATCAAATCCCCTTCCCTGATCTTCAATCTGAACCACGAGATAATCATCAACGACTTTTTCGGAAATAATGACCATTTTAGAAGCGTCCAACTGATTACCATGGATGATTGCATTGTTGACAGCTTCCATAATAGAAAGACGAATATCCACGAACTTCGGCGGATCAATCTGATAATGTTTTTTCAACCGGGTTATAAAATCATCAATCAATTTGATGTTTTCAAGTTCCGATGCGAAAACAAGTTGTGACAAAGCGTTATCGGTTTTTCAGGTCTTCGTAATATTCTTCCACCAATTGTTTATAATAAGGCTTTAGTGCCGGAGAAAGTTTCTGATACGGTGTGATTTCTTCTCGTCGTCTTTCAAGGTATTTTTGCAGGTCAGGAGGGAGTGTCCTGGGGACATTTTTAGCTTCCTCAGCTTTCCGCTGTTCATCCATCTCTTGTTCCCGCTCTGCTTTTTCAGCTTCAAGGAGCCTCGTTAATATCTCCTGTTGCCTTTGCATCATTTCGTTGGTTAGCTTTTTATTGACCAAGTCTGTTTCCATGCCATCCATCATATCTATTAGCTGCTGGAGTTGCTTGGAACCCTTCCCTTGCTCCATTAATTTTTGCTGTTTTTCTTCCAGCATTTTACGTAATGCAGCTTGTTCGGCTGCGGTTTGCGCAAAATCTTTACTCATTTCCCCTCCTTTACCTTTTCCTTCCTGTCTTTTTTTGGCCATATTTTTCATTTCCTCGGTCAGCTTTTTCTGTCCTTCTGTAATTTTATCCATTGGAACTGATCCAGAACTATTACCTGGATTTTGACACATGGCACTAGGCTGAGCCATTTGCATTTGCATGTTTTGCAAAGCTTCCGTCAGCATCAGAGCCAGATCATTTACATTTTTCATGGTCCTGCGCTGGTCATTGGCAGCATCTGACTTTTCTTGCTCTTCCATAAGTTTTAAACTCTTTTCAAGGTGCGTGTCGATGAGATTCACTTTTTCGGTGACTGTGGTTTCGATTTGAGCGTTTCGACCAGCCAGAGCCATGAGGCTGTCCCGAATCAAAGAAAAATTGCTTTTAAGCTTAAATTGGTCACGTACTTTTTCAACATACTGCGGAGTGGCGTAAGACAGAGGAGCAACCTCATCGATGAGGGTTTCCTGATCAAAGGAAAGCCTGACCAGGTTTTCAAGAATTTGTCGGAGTGTTTTAATGTCTTCTTTAGCTTGTTGTTCCTGACCACTTTGCATATTTTGCTGCATGGATTCTGCCATTTGTTGCATTTTGTCACCCGCATCTTTTTGCTTTTGACCCGCTTTTTGGGGAGATCCGGACTGCATTTCTTCCATGCTTTGGTTTTGGTCTTTTTTGATGTCTTCGGAAGTTGTTTTGGGATCATCCATTTTGGCAGGAGACTCCAGGGATTTATTTTTTTCATGGAGTTCCTCCAATTTTTGGCTGATTTTCTCAAACTCCTCATTCAGCTTTTTTTGTTTTTCTATATTTTCTTCCTGATTTTTATCCGATGGCCCTTCTTTATTCTCTTCACTATTCTCTGTGCTATTCTTTTCCTTATTATCCGACTCCTTACTTTCTTCTGAATTCGGATCTTCTTCTTCACCTGCTTGATTTGTATTTTCTGAATTGTTATCTTGATCCTCTTCCATTTTTTCTTCGATATTTTGCCGGGCAAGTTCTTTTTGTTTTTCGGCCAACTCCTCCAGCTTTTCTGCCTGATCCATCAGATCACTTTCCATTTCAAGTTTTTTATACAATTGTTCCAGTCGCTTGAGATCCATTTGTGTCTGATTCATCTCCTGAGACATTTGTTCGAGCTCCTGGATTGCTTCATCTTTCTTCATTTTATCCATTAACTCCTGTATTTTCTGCATGAGTTGTTCCAGTTTTGGATTCTGAGCTTGTTCCATCATCTTTTGGATATCTCTATTGTTCTGCTGGTCGGTATTTTTGAATTCCTCCTGATTTCGAGAATTCTGCTCATGCATTTGTTGTGTTTCCTGAAGTTTTTGCTGAATAGCGTCTTGGTTTTTCAGCAACTCTTCCATTTCTTTTTTCCGCTGCCAGGAAAGCTCTTTTTCCTGAAGCAGTTTATTGCGAAGTTCTTCGGTCGATTTGATCAATTCCTCTTGGTTTTTGAGGATATCTTCCAGGTTGGAATTGATTTGTTGTTCGGTTTGTTCTTCCAATTCTTCAAACTCTTCGATGGTCTTTTGAGTCCACCTCTGGATGGCAGTTTTTGAAGATTTGCTTCCACGGACTCCATCGTTGTCAAAAACTTCAAAGTAATACCACAACGCTGCACCGGGAGCCAGGTCAAAGTTTTGTATATCTATGATCTTGTCAAAAGTCGCGGCTTTTCCTGTTGTATTTGACAGGACTTCGGAGTGGAATTCAATATCTTGATCCGGGTTGGCACCTTCAGGTACAAGAGCGTAGTTGTAGGTTATTTTCCGGATCCCGTAATCATCCGATGCTTCTCCCAGAATATAATGAATTTTAGGATTGAGACTGTCCTTTTCATTTTGAAGACTGATGCGCGGGTATTCATCTGGAATCGATTCTATGAAGTATTGTACTGAGTCTGCACGTGGAATGTCGGACGAATTGAAGACAAGCCGATAGTCGGTATTACGATAGATGCGCTGACCAAACTTCGCGATATTGTTACTCGTATTAAGAACCGTGTCGACCCCTTCCTTATTCAGTTTCAGTCCCAGTTTAGACATGTTTTCGGTATCAAATGTCCACATAACCTTGGTACCTGCGGGCACGATAAAATCGCCTTCATTGAGTAGAGATTTGTCTTTTATTCCGGTATAGTCAGGAAAGTCCAGATCAATTTTCATACGAGCTAATGAAGGTTTTTTGAGTATCTTAATCTCATAAGGTACAGATGAAAATCCATTGGCAGAAAAGAAGAATCGGGTGTCATTCCCCACATTTTTCAGTGTATATGAAAACTGTCCCAGGTCATTTTTTTTCATCTTATACTGAAAATTGTCAATCGTGATAAAGGCTTCTTGCGGCAAAACGCTGCCTTCCGTATTCATGAGTATTTCAATGTCTTCAAACTGAGGTAAAGAAAGATCTGTGTTCTCCAGCTGAAAATCAAACGGTGCTTGTCGCTCAAATTCTTCATTATTGTGAAGAAGACGATACGACGAATCTGTGATCATACTGGGTGCACTAAAAAGCAGTACGATAAGTATCAGAAAGGGCGGAAGTGCATAGCGCAGATATTTACGATTTTTCGAAAGATCAATGGCTTTGGGGAAGGAGATCAGTTTGATCTCATTAGTTTTTTGTTCGATACTGTGTAATAATAGGTCGTTTTCCGTTTGCCCGGTTTGTCGGGCAAGTTGAAGTATATTTAATAATTTGTCCTTGACTTGAGGAAAATGATCACCGATAATACGGGCAGCTTCTTCCTGGTCCAAGGTTTGACCGATTTGAAAAAAACGAAATATCGGGCGAGCAATCCAGTGGATAAAAGAAAGTATTAAAACACCTAATCCGCTGTAAAATAACACTTTACGAGTGGATGAAGAAAAGTAAAACTGGGATTCCAGAACATTAAAAATTATAAAAAGAAAGAGGTTGAGTCCGATAAACAGCAATGTCCCTTTAATCAACTGATTTGTATAGTATTTGCGGATAAACCTGTTCAGTTTTTGTATTAACTGCTCGTAACCGGTAGAATTATTCATTGTTCTGCTCGTTTAATCATGGGTGTCAGCTAACTCTAACGTTGCTTCTGCGCATTATCTGTTGAATGCTCACAAATTTGTGCATTTAGAGTAGTCAAATTGACTTTTAATGTGCTGATCAAACAATAAAATATAGAAATTGATTATATTTCACTTGGAAATCGAATGCATGATCCCACTTAAAGGAACTATTTGTTTGTAAAAAAAGTTTCAATTTACATGAACTGGCGAAATATTTTAGAAAAACAGGCTTTTGGAGTTTGCAGTTCCATCGCAGATTCTGCCGGATGGACCGTAGATCGGGTCCGGGTATATTTTGTTTACCTGTCTTTGCTCACTTTTGGATCACCTGTCATCGTTTATTTGTTTTTCGCTTTTTGGATCCATTGGAAACAGTATATACAGGGACGACGTCCTTTGCAGTATCTATAGTCAAATAGCCAATATGGACGAATCTTGTCCGATTATGGCCCGCATGGTATCGACCTGTATGGGGTGGTTGGTTTTTTGAATGTATTCAGATGTTCTGAAATGCAATCTTTCACATTCTTTTTGATTGAATACGGTCAGACAATCCGGAAAGCAAATAAAAAACAATCCAAGACAGCCGGCGATAAATACAAATAATTGTAGAAATCTTAGCTTCATAAAAATATCGGTTTTTGAGATGATAAAACAAATATATGGCTTTTTATCAATCTTTAAAAATATTTGATTAACAAATAATTACGTTACTTCACGTCAAGTTTTAGTGTAATCATATTGATTTTAACCGTCATGTTTACTTGTATAGATAATGAGTGGTTAAAACATGGCTGTTTTAACATTTGAACCAATTCGTGTCATTATTTTGATTACATAGGAGAGGAAGTATTCTGAGATTGCAATCAGATCCTACTAAATTATCCGGCAAATTCATTGGTATAGTCCATAGAAATCACCTACTTTTGACAGGAAAATACGGATTATGGAAGAGAAAAAAGTTGAGAATCAAATGAATATTGAAATTTCGGAAGAAACAGCCGATGGAATTTATTCCAACTTGGCCATTATTTCTCATTCCAACCAGGAATTTGTAGTGGACTTTGTTCGGATGATGCCCAACCTTCCCAAAGCAAAAGTGAAAAGCCGGATTATATTGAGTCCGTCGCATGCTAAGCGGTTGATGCTTGCCCTGGAAGAAAATATCAAAAAATTCGAAAAGCAACACGGAAAAATTAAAGATGGAGGAGCACCTATGCCACCCATAAATTTCAATATTCCAAACGCTGAAGCCTGATTTACCTGACCTTCAAATCTTATCCACAATGGACCATGTGAGCCGAAGGAGTTGCTATGCTTATGAATCGCCCATCAGAAAACTGATGAAATATGCGAATCAAGCCAAAAAGAACGGGATAGAAGTATTTCACCTGAATATCGGACAGCCCGATGTTCCTTCACCGGTTAATCCTCGAGAAGTCTTGTCTGACTGGAAGTCAGACCATTTGCCCTATGGTAAGTCCGAAGGTGAAGAATCTATGCAGGAAGCATTTTTGGCCTATTACGAAAACTGGGACGTTCATTTGGAGTCTGATGATATTCTGGTGACCACCGGGGCGAGTGAAGCCTTATTATTTAGTCTGTTTGTCACCATGGATCAGGGGGATGATCTGATCGTTCAGGAGCCTTTTTATGCGAATTACAATGGGATCAGCCAAATGGCCGGGGTTAATATACAATCTGTGTATACGCCTTTTGAGGATGGATTTCCAATTCCTTCCATGACGGATTTTGAAAAAGTGCTCACGCCCCGATCCAAAGCGGTATTGTTGTGTAATCCGAACAATCCGACAGGAAAGGTTTATACACGTGAAATGCTGTTGCAGCTGGCAGAATTTATATTAAAACACGATTTATATCTGATCGTGGACGAGGTCTATCGCGAATTTTGTTATGAATCTGAGTTCTATAGTGTGCTCCGGATGGACCATATTCAGGACCGAGTCATTGTTCTGGATTCCATTAGTAAAAGATACAATGCTTGCGGAGCCAGAATAGGATGCATCGTAACCCGGAATGCGACAGTGAGAGAGATGATCTTGAAGTATGCTCAGCTTCGACTCAGCCCTCCTGTTTTAGGGCAGAAATATGCAGAGAAAGCCATTAATCCCTCGCAGGAGTTTATGCAGAACATGATGGATATATATCGTGCCAGACGGGTATATGTCATGGATCGTTTGAAAAAGATTCAGGGCATTATTCTCAATGAACCAGAAGGAGCTTTCTATATTTTTGCTCAGTTACCTGTTGATGATTCGGAACTTTTCTGCAAATGGCTTTTGACTGATTTTCAGATCGATGGGAAAACAGTAATGCTGGCACCGGGGAATGGATTTTATGCGACGGAAGGACTTGGAAAAAATCAAGTTCGATTAGCCTACGTCCTTGATTTGCCCCACTTGGTTGTCGCCTTGGATTGCCTGGAGGAAGGGCTCAAATGCTATCCGTACTCCAGCATCAACCAGGAATCTTCAGTAGCTCAGTAAGTCAACGAATGATTTTTGATGTTTTCGGGAAATAGTTTATTCCAGAAACGGGTAAATTGTTGCGTTTTATATTTTCGAAGATATATCGCTTCCTCTCGCGTGGTCCATTTGAACTCAAGATGATCCCCCGGACCCAGGTAAGCCAGTTTCCACAGATCCGCATCAATGATTTTAGCTACCCGAGGGTATCCGCCTGTTGTCTGACAATTGGGCAAAAGAAGGATGGGTTCACCACCGGAAGGCCATTGGATCATACCTGGCAACACAATGGATGAAACCATGGAAGTCATCGTGTGATTATATTCTTGGTTTGTGGTCAGACGGTATCCCATTCGACTGCTATTTCGGCTGATGCCAAAAGATTCTTCGCTCAAAGCATGTTTGATTTGATCACATTGATGTAATTCAGCTCCGGCAGTTATACGGATGGTATGAGGTCCGGAAGACTTGGCGGGCTTTAAGTAATCCGGTGTTTTTACAGTAGATAATTCCATCTGGCCTACCTGGTCGATGATGATTCGGTCCTGATCTTTAAGTCGGTTGCCTGCACTTCCTGAAAAAGGACTTAGTACATCTGCCGATGCACTTTCGTAGACTCTGTTCACCCTCCATTTTCCTCTGATGGCAAGATAAATGGTACCATTGCGGGCAATTTTTTCGATCCGCAGGATTTGCTGGCTTTTTGCGTGCAAAGTAGTGTGAGAAGGGATTTTTTGATCATCGAGATAATATTCCCCGGCAGAGCCGGTCATGGCAAAGACATGGGGTTGATCAAATACAAATTCGACCGGACCAGTTCCCACTTCAAGAACAGCAGGACCAGCACCTTTAAAATCAAAATGATGAACCAGACCATTGGCCCACCAATACTGAAACAGATCTGTTACGCCCGACGAAGGAACTCCGAGATGTCGGGTGTTTTTCCGCCCCTGATCCATCACCATGGTTTGCCAGCCCGCTTTCTTAACTATGATTCCCATAATTAGGTGGTTTTAATCAGTTTTTGATATTCATTCACAGTCTTACCTTCCAGAGCTTTAAAATGCAAACGCGAAACAGGCGTGAATCTGATTCGATCCAAAGGACGGATCATTAAATCATCTATTGCCGGTGCAGTTGATAAGGTATAATCAAATAAATCCAATGGTGTTCGGCCTATAATATTCCATCCGCCCGGGCTCGCCATGGGATATACCCCCGTTTGATGTCCGGCTATCCCGACAGATCCTTTTTGGATGTTTTGGCGGGGTTTTTCGAGTCGGGGACAGGCCAGCCGGGGATCCAATCCGCCCAGATAAAGAAAGCCGGGGAGGAACCCAAACATATAAAAAATATACTCTTGTTCGTGGTGAATATGAATCAAATCCTCAAAAGAGAGCCCGCAGTGGGAGACCAATCTGTCTTTGTCCCATGCCATCTCATCTTCATAACAGATCGGAATGGTTATGTGCCGGGGTTTCACTGTCATGTTTTGTGACATATCATGAGGACGCTCTGCAAGAAGTACCTCCACGTTATCCTGAAGCCGCTCAAAGTTGACCACGTCAACATCGTATTGGATGGTTAGTTCGTGGAAGGTAACCCAAACGTGTTGAACACCCCGTATATTTTTGATCAGGATGCGTTCCCGCAGCGCATATAACCATCTGATTTGTGGTTCAGATATTACCGGTTCGAGCTGTAGAGTCAAACAACGTTCAGATAATGCGAAGATTTGATAATTGAAGGTATTCATAAGCCAGGAGGTGTGAGAACAATGTTTTCACGATCCAGACTAGCGTGGAGTTGCTGAGCCAGGGTCAGTGCATAGGAATGGTCCCCATGGATACAAATAGTTTGTGCTTCCAGCAGGATGTGTGCGTCGTCCACAGTTTTAATCCTGTTACCTTTAATAATGTTAATCGCTTGTGCTACTGCTTCATCAGGGTCAGAAATAATTGCTTTGTCGTGATTTCGCGCCACTAAGGTGCCGTCGCTGTTATAACGGCGATCCAGAAATTCTTCAGCAATATACACAATACCTTCTTCCCGAGCTCTTTTTTCGAGCAGACTTCCTTTTTGACCATACAGCAACAATGGGTAGGGCCAATCCAACAAAAACCGAATAACAACTTGAGCTACTTTTTCTTTATGATGGGCATCATGATAAAGAGCGCCGTGTAGTTTCAGGTGCTGCAATCGGGCGCCGACCGATGAACAAAGACCTGATAATGCTGAGGTCTGGTAATACAATGACGCATATAGTTCACTTTCCGACTGATCCATGGAGATGCGCCCAAAACCGGGCCTATCCGGGTAGGAGGGATGCACTCCAATGGCCACATTTCGCTGATGAGCCTGGCGGATGGTCTGGAGAATGGTATGAGGGTCCCCGGCATGAAAACCGGTAGCAACATTGCAGCTGGAAATAAAATCGAGCAATCGGATCAAGTGGGGTGCCTCTTCGTAGGCGATTTCTCCCATATCGCAGTTCACATCTATCCTGTATTTAGCCAAAGTGAGTTGTTTTTATAAAAAAAAATTATCGCGCAACGCTGTCCTTATTTTTTACTGGTGATCTCATGCAATGATTCTCGCTGATCAAATTCATAGATTACGATTTCTTTCATCGGCTCTCCGGGCCGGACGATAGAATCAGGAAAAGTTGGCACATTGGGGCTGTTCGGAAAAAACTGTGGTTCGAGACAAAAACTTCCCCATTTGGGGTAATGACTATTTTCTTTACCGGGGTGATTACCTGCAGAATTGCAGGTGTAAAATTGAATTCCGGGAAGCGTCGTATGAATTTTCATCATCCGTCCACCGGTTTCTTCCCAGATACTCGCCACCTCCCGGAGATTCCCTTTTTGATACTCGTGGAGCTCAAAATTATGATCATATCCGCCGGCTAATTGGATTTGGGGATGATCATCACTGAGGTAAGGGAATATTTTACGATAGTTTCTAAGGTCAAACACGGTATCATTTACATGGTTCTTATCATTATCAATGGTGAAAAATTCATCCATCGGGTAGTAGTAATCAGCATTTACTTTAAAAAAATGATGTCGTAAATGCCCCGCATCATGTCCGGCTAGATTAAAAAAGGGAAGATGAGCCAGATTAACCGGACAAGCTTGATCTGAAGCTGCTTCCAGCGTAAGCCGGAGGGATTGAGGGCCTTCGAGTGAATAAGTGACCCGAGCAGTAACTTTGCCAGGATAACCTTCTTCACCGTCAGGTGATACGTATTCCAGAATGACCGTATCGCTCGTGTGTTCCAATACTGTCCACATTTTTGTGTGGAATCCGCCCGGACCGCCGTGCAAGGTGGCACCGGGTACATTCTGATTCAATGTGTAGGTCTTGCCATCCAGTGTAAACCGGGCTCCAGCGATTCGGTTGGCCACCCGACCACAGACTGTTCCATAAAAATTATTGAACCGGACATATTCATCCAGGGTGTCATACCCCTGGAGAACATCTACTTCTTTTCCATCTACTCCGGGAATCCCTGCATTGATGAGACGGGCTCCGTAATTTGTGATTGTAAATCGAACCATGTCGGATTTCAGGATAAAAGATTGAGGGGTGGAAACAGTCATATGGGGTGGTTCGGTTTAAATAATTTGGTATAGTGAATCGATCGCAATTTATAAAGATATAAAATTATCATGAACAGTTGAAAATCTGTATCTTTACCACTTAATTCCTTCACGCCTAAAAACAAACAACATCGCCTTCAAGACCCACTCCAACGGTAAACTATTAATCACTGGTGAGTATTTCGTCATGGAAGGGGCGATGGGATTGGCTGTTCCTGTCAAATGGGGCCAGTCCATGAAAGTGACTGAATCTCAGGGTGCCGGGATACATTGGATAACGAAGGACCAAAATGGAGCCAAATGGTTTGAGTGCAAGCTCAATCTGATTGATTTTGCCATCGAGAAAACCACCGATGAAACCAAAGCTGAATTTGTTCAGTCATTGATTAAATCGGCAGCTCAATTAAATTCCGATTTTCTATCCAAATGGAAAAAATATAAAGTTACCTGTGATTTGGGGTTTGATCCGGCGTGGGGACTTGGAACCAGTTCGACGCTGATCTGCAATTTGGCGACATGGGCAGAGTTATCACCTTTTGAACTTTTTTTTGATACCCAGGAAGGATCGGGATATGATATTGCTGCGGCGGTTTCGCAAGAGCCCTTGCTTTATCAGAAAAACGAGGATGAACTTTCTTTTGAGACTTTTGATTGGAGCGGAAATTTGACCGATGGAATTTGTGTTTTTTATCAAGGCCATAAACAAAACAGTCTCGAAGAAGTCCGGACCTGGAAGACGAATAAAGTATGGAAACAAAAGGACGTAAAACAGGTCAGTAGTATCTCTGAAGCATTGGCCGATTGTAATGATGTCGATGAGGCTATTTCCTTGTTGCGGGATCACGTCAATATGATGGAACGTATTTTGAACCGGACAGCGTATGATGGTCAGTTTTCCGATTTTGAAGGTGTGGTCAAGCCATTGGGAGCATGGGGTGGCGATTTTGGGTTGGCACTGCATACTGATGTGGAATATACAGCGAAGTATCTTGCAAAGAAGGGGATGAAGACCGTGTTTCGGTTGGGTGATATTCTGGTAAAATGAGCATCTTCTCGGGATATGGTATCAACATTACTTAGAGCTTTTAACAACACAAGATCATTTTGAGCGGTTATTTATCTCAACCAATATGAACGGGAAAGCCGGAGTACAAGAGAGCTCAGACGAAAAATGAAGAGTAGGCGTTCATGGAGTATGCGACGAAGCATATTTCAAATCATTCATTAGAAGAGATCAATCGTATCTTCCCCGCAGGGAGGAGACTGAAACAGTAGAAAATTAATAATCACAAAATAAGTATGAAAGCACCTGAAACGTATATTTCTGATCTAAAGACCTTAGTCCGTCAGGCCGGAAAAGAACTTTTGAGAATATACCGGAAAGAGGGCGGTGTGGATGTGGAACTCAAACAGGATGATTCCCCCGTTACTGTGGCAGACCTCCGGTCCAATCAAATCCTCGTCACCGGACTGAAGGCCATGGATGATTCGATCCCCATCGTTTCTGAAGAAAACAAAGCCATTCCTTTTGAGGTACGTAAGAATTTTGACCGGTTTTGGATTATTGATCCGCTCGATGGCACCAAAGAGTTTATTAAAGAGCTCGATGAATTTACCATACATCTGGCGTTGATCGAAAAGAACCAGGTCGTGTTGGGCATGATATATGCGCCGGTGTATGATGAGCTCTACTATGCCTGGGAAGGTGGTGGGGCGTGGATATCACTAAATGGGGAAGACAGAAGATTGGCCGGGCATGCGGTAGATTTCAATCAGGACCGATTGCGTATCATGCGATCCCGTTCGAACCTGGATCCGCTGACGATGGAATACATCCAGCGATTTGATAACCCGGAATTGATCACGATGGGTAGTGGTCTGAAGTTTGTCCAGCTAATTACCGGTCAGGCAGATTATTATCCACGGGCACGTACCAACATGAAGGAATGGGATATCGCCCCGGCTCAGATTATTCTGGAGGAAGCCGGTGGTGGCATTTATCAGTGGTCAGCAGATGAACCTTTGCGTTACAACAAAGCGGAGATGACGGTCAAAGGATTCAGGGTTGTGTCACAGGCAGAACAGATTAATGACCTGGTATGAAGTGTGCGTTGGTGCACCAGTGGATGGAACGAAAATACGAATGCATAAGCCAGGAATAGGCTATCTCCCTCTGATGTGTGGCGTGCGAAGATTTGGCCTAGCTGATGAGCGAATAATAGACACGCTTAATTTTGCACAAGCATTTCTTAAACCATAGTTCGGGCGTGTTTACCGGTTCTTCCAGGGCGCCTTGATAGGGTGTACCACGCCGGAGATAATATTTTGAAAAGGTCGCGGCAGTCAGGCCCCATTTCATCAAGAACTGGATCGAACCTGGGTTCATCCTGTGTCGGCGGGTGCTTTTGGATTCAAAGTGATAAACCCGGCTATTACCAAAACCCCGAAAATCTCGAACTCCTAATTGCCAGAGTTTCATTGAAAAATCAGGATCACTGTACAACCCCGGTGAAAATTCTGTGCTGTATCCACCTACGGCATCCCACACGCTTTTGTGCACTACATTGGGTGGCCAGGTTGCCCCATTCCAGTCTTCCATGGTACGCTGGTGGTAGTTTTCCAAGAATGTCATCTCTTCAAAATTATGGACGCTGGTGCCAAAGTTAGATTCATCCAGGATGCTGTCATCCCAAAAGGAACCGGGCTGCATCTGCGTTGCTGAATAGAAGAACAGATGGTTCCCTTTCCGGGCATCGATCGCTTCCCACAATGGGACATCCCAACCGGGTGCCACATACATATCATCATTGAGGTACAACAAATAATCGGTTTGCATCAACTCCCGGGCCAGGTTGAGTGAATAGCAGATTCCAATGTTGTCTTTAGAATAATTGAACGATAAATCATCTTGTTTCCGCAGCCATTCCAGCGTGCCATCCTGCCCTTCATTGATGTGGATGATAATGTCATGGGTGTACTGTGAATGGGTGCGAATACTATACACGCATTTTTTGAGGTAGTCCAGATTGTTCCAGGTGGGGATAATAATGGAGAACACAGGTTTCCCATCGAACGAAGTGGACACTTTTGTTTCCTGGATCATAGTTGGTCAGATCAAAGCCTTATGTGATAGCAATTGGTGTGTAAAAGTAAGAACTATTTTAAAATTATATAAAACACCCTCATGGATTCGCACATAAACCGGAATGCCATTACCTTTGTAATTTAGATGCGGCGGGATGTTTCGGTATTTTTGGGATCACCGAACGAAAATAATCACGCCGGATTGATCCTAAAGTCATTAAATTATGGGAAGTCCGCGTACTGTAGCTTTTCACACACTGGGTTGTAAGTTGAATTTTTCGGAGACGTCCTCGCTGCAACGAATGTTTGAGGATCAAGGCTATCATGTGGCAGAGGCGTATGACCATGCGGACGTTTTTGTATTGAATACGTGTTCGGTTACTGACTTTGCAGATCGCAAATGCCGCAAGTTTGTTCGAAGGGTACTGCGGCAGAATCCACAAGCCCGGGTCGTGGTGACAGGGTGTTATGCCCAGCTCAAGCCTACTGAGATTGCAGACATAGAGGGTGTGGACATGGTTCTGGGTGCTGCGGAAAAATTTCGCATGCTGGACTACATCGATCAACTGGATGGTGCAAAATCAAAAGGTACGGTCCACACGACGGAGATCAGCGAAGTATCCACTTTCAATAACGCATTTTCTTTTGGAGATCGAACTCGGTCTTTTTTGAAGGTCCAGGATGGCTGTGACTACAACTGTTCCTTCTGTACCATTCCACAAGCCCGGGGTCGAAGCCGTAGCGATACCTTGGATCAGGTGGTGGCTAATGCCCAACAGATTGGGGAATCGGGTGTACGTGAGATTGTGCTGACCGGCGTAAATTTAGGTGACTTTGGCAATGGAACGGAGGTGATAGAAGGAGAACGACCCAAAAAGAATGATTTGTTTATTGATCTCATTCGTGCATTGGATCGGGTCGACAGCGTTGAACGATTTCGCATTTCTTCCATTGAACCCAATTTGTGTACCGGAGAAATTATAGAGTTTGTGGCTGGTTCCAGTCGTTTTATGCCCCATTTTCACATGCCCTTGCAATCGGGAAACAACAAACAGCTGGCCATGATGCGTCGTCGATACCGCCGGGAACTCTACGAAGACCGTGTCAAATTGATTAAGAAAGTGATGCCGCACGCTTGCATTGGTGTAGATGTTATCGTTGGTTTTCCGGGCGAAACGGATGAAGACTTTTTAGAGACCCAGCGGTTTATCGAAAGTCTCGACGTGAGTTATCTCCACGTGTTCACTTATTCTGAGCGTCCCAATACACCGGCAGCTACCATGTCCGGTGAAATCGATATGAATAAACGGCGCAAACGCAATGAAATACTACGACATCTAAGCGACCAGAAAAAAAGATCGTTTTACGAGCAACATCTTCACGAAGACCGAACCGTTTTGTTGGAACCGGGAAAACAGCCCGGACAACTGGCGGGATGGACGGATAATTATATTCGACTGAATGTGGCTGGCGGAGAAGAAGACGTTAATACGATGCGCAGGGTACGAATTTTACCAGAACATCTGGATTACAATTGATATTGTCGGCAAGTTATTCGCAGACAACAGAGGATTATAAATTAGCATATATATTAATCAATGCCGGAAACTCCGAAAATAGATACGGATCAGAAAGCACTGGAAATTAATCTGAACGATCGGATTTACGGTACTTTTGCTGAGATTGGAGCAGGTCAGGAGGTGGCCAGATATTTCTTCAAAGTGGGAGCTGCTGCCGGAACGATCGTAAAGACGATGTCAGCTTATGACAAGGTCTTTTCAGATAATATATATGGAGCCGAGTCATCCGGTCGGTATGTGTGCGAATCGCGGTTGTATAAAATGCTGAACCACGAATACAACTTGCTCTGGGATCGGTTAAAAGAAGATCGGGGATCCAAGACTTTTTTCGCTTTTGCAGATACTATCCAATCCATCAATTATCAGAAGAGCAATTTTGGACAAGGGTGGTTGGGGCTCCGGTTTCAGCTTACTCCCGGCGGAGAATACAATGAGCTGGTGCTTCATGCACGCATGCGCGACAATGATGCCCAGCTTCAGGCCGCTGCCATAGGAATCCTTGGTGTCAATATGCTGTATGCAGCGTATTATCATTTCGATGATCCGGAAACGTTTGTGCGTTCTTTGCATGACCACCTGCACGACCGTTTGTCCATTGATATGATCCGGTTGCGCGGACCGGAATTCGAAGATTGGGACAACAGAATTCTTTCTATGTACCTGGTGAAGAACCACCTTACCGAGGTGGCTATGTTTGATCAAAACGGCCAATCGGTACATGCTTCAGAGTTTTTATATAAAAACTCACTTATGGTAGTTCGGGGAAATTTTAGGCCTCCAACCCTGGTTACGGAAGATGTATTCGAACGTTCTTTTAAAAAATTTCAAAATGAGCATGATGTCGATGAGAAGCGTTCGATCATCATGGCTGAGCTGACACTGGAGAATATTACGGAGAATGGTCGGATTGACACCGAAGATTTCAAAGCCCGGGCGGATCTGCTTAATGCTATGGGGCAAATGGTTATCGTATCCGACTGCAGCGAACATCAAAAGCTGATTAACTACCTGTCCGATTACAAGATCCATCAGCTTGGTATTGTGATCGGTATCCGTGAGTTTCGGGATCTTATCGTCGATAAATATGATACATACCAAGATGGCGACTTGCTGGTGGCTTTTGGACAGTTATTTACACGAAATATTAAAGTATATGTGTATCCGGCGCTCAATGACGACCTGACAGAAATCATGACTCTGGATACGCTTCGATTGCCGGAAGGAATCCATTTTTTATACCGGTTTCTTATCGACCAGGAACTTATCGTAGAAGTAAAAGATTACAATGCCGATAAGCTGAGCATAATACCTCATGGGGTGTATAAGATGATCAAAAGTGGAGAGTCAGGGTGGGAGTCATATATTCCTGAAGATCTGGTTCATTTGATCAAAGAAAAACAACTGTTTTACGGGGAATCTGAAAATGATAATTACGGATAAAACAAAAATTAAATGAAACACAAAATAGTAAAAGGCCTTTTGGTTCTGGCCATCGGTTGGATGATGGCTTGTCAATGGGTGAATGATACCCCGGCAGAATCGACAGTTTCGCCTGTGCCGTCCAATGACATCGTGATATCTTCTGAAACATCGAAAGAATGGAATTTGTGGCCTATTGATACGAGTATACGCTATGTGACGGGAGATTTTGATCCCGCCAAGGATACGACATTCACTTTGGTGCCCCGGAATAAAGCTGACCGGACAGGCATGTACCTCCGGAAGGACACCTACCAGGCGTTTTTGGCCATGGATTCTGCAGCTCGCGAGGAAGGTGTGATTCTGCAGATTCGATCCGCCACCCGAAATTTTGATTATCAAAAATCTATCTGGGAGCGAAAGTGGACTGGTGAAACGGCGATTGAGAATGGTGAAAAACTCAATGAGTCCACCCCGGATCCGGTGGAGCGGGCACGGAAGATTCTTCGGTATAGCTCCATGCCCGGAACCAGCCGGCACCATTGGGGGACAGATATCGATTTGAACAATTTCACCAATCGGTTCTTTGAACATGGAGAGGGGCTGAAGATATACACCTGGTTGGAGGAGCATGCAGCTAATTATGGATTTCGACAACCTTATACAAAAAAAGATAGCCTGAGACCCTATGGTTACAACGAAGAAAAGTGGCATTGGAGCTTTTATCCGGTGTCCGATGTGCTCACAGAATACGCTGCGAAACATCTGAAAAATGAGATGATCTCTGGGTTTAAAGGGGCTGAAACGGCGGAGGAGATTGATGTTGTCAAGAACTATGTGCTGGGCATTAATCCCGAGTTGCTCAGTGGAAAATAGAGTATAGTTTATAGTCTGTAGACAACGCTGCTGAATCTATATCCTGAGGGTGGCAAACGAAAGCTTTGCAGATTGTTGGGGTTTGTTAGGTACCTGCCCAAATTTTTTCGTGGCCCTCGTCGATAATTTACTATGAATAATTAATCATTTATAAACTAAAAAAATGGCATACACACTTTCGAACATGTTACCGCTGGGCACGGTCGCCCCGGAATTTACACTGGTGGATCCTTTGGACGGGAAGAAGAAATCCCTGGATGAGCTCAAGTCCGATCAGGCAACCGTCATTATGTTTATTTGCAACCACTGTCCATATGTGATTCATTTGATCCGAGACATTGTAGATACCGCTGAAGAGTATATGGAAAAAGGCGTTCGGTTTGTGGCGATTAGTCCCAATGATGTAGAGAATTACCCCGATGATAGCCCGGATCGCATGGCCCTTATTGCTAAGGTTCTGCAATTTCCGTTTCCTTATCTTTTCGATGAAACGCAGGAGGTCGCGAAAGCTTATGATGCTGCGTGTACACCAGATTTTTATATTTTTGATCGGAAAATGGAATTGGCCTACCGGGGACAGTATGATGATTCCAGGCCAAGTAAGGATGTGCCGGTCACGGGGAAAGATTTCAAAGCTGCACTAGATGCTGTTCTGGCAGGTGACCAGCCCTCGGACAGGCAGGTTCCAAGTGGAGGATGTAATATTAAATGGAAAAAATAAAAGCTGATAACAAGGAAGCTCAAAGCAAGGAAGCTGAAAGCTCAAAGCTCAAAGTCCTAAGCTTAAAGCAAGGAAGCTGAAAGCTCAAAGTCCTAAGCTTAAAGCAAGAGAGCTCAAATCATAAATCCAGAAATTGCTACGTAAATAAGAAGACTATGAAACAAATCGCACTTTTATTTCCCCTTACATTTTTGCTCCTGATGGGGCAGAGTTGCCAATCGGGGTCAGAATCAAATTCGGGTGAAAAGGAAGGTCTCTTCGCCCAAAAAAAAACCAACGAATACACCATGATCGAACAAGGTCCGGTGTATTCTTTTACGGTAGTACCCGATAAATATGATAACTGCAGAGCCGTGTTCGCATTGTCCGAGGATGATCTGACGTCTGAACGGTTTATCTTTGCTACTGATCTGCGGAAGTCCGCAGTTTTAGCGATGGATGGCCGGTTGATTGAACTGGAACTTTTCACAAAGCGCACCGTAGATCTTTCCGCCCAGTTTTATAAATATGAAGGGAAAGGCTACTCTGTCGATTTGGAAATTCGTAAATCTGAGGTTATCGGGAATAACCTCAAGAAGGTACGCGGCCAATTGAAAATCTTTAGCGAAAGTGGTTTTCGGGATGTTTTTTACATCATGGGAGAAATAAAATGCTGATACATCCCGGAATCTTATTTGATATGTGTGAATAATTCTGCAAATTTCGTATTTTGTCGGTTTCCTGTGAACAGCAAGGGTAATATTACTTTTTTTTCATAATGTAGTTCCCGCTGTTTATGGATATAGGACCCGTCGCGGGGCTGACCCGGACGAGATGAATTAATTATTTTAAGCCCGATGCCATGCATTGGGAAAAGGAAATCTGCTCTTACATTGGAATATTTCAGATGTGAGAAAGAGTAAAATCACAAATCATGCAGGATCAAACCAATAAAAAAACAAACAATCCGGGACGTCGTACTTTTATTAAAACAGCCGGGACGACCCTGGCAGCTACTGCCGTGGGAATGAATATGGCCTATGGCAGAGGACCGTCAGCTGAAGAGGATGGAATCCTTAAGGTCGGATTAATCGGATGTGGAGGCCGGGGTACCGGTGCCGCCGTGCAGGCATTGACGGCCGATAGCAAGACCAGGCTCACCGCCATGGGGGATGTATTTGAAGATCACCTGAACCAGTCTTATTCAGCGATCAAAGAAGAAATGGGTGACCAGGTAACGGTCGCAGACAGTCATAAATTTATTGGTTTTGATGCGTATCAAAAAGTTATCGATTCCGGTGTAGATGTAGTATTACTGACCACACCACCCGTTTTCCGACCGGGCCAATTTGAAGCTGCCATCGCGGCCGGCAAGCATGTGTTTTGTGAAAAGCCTATGGCTGTTGACCCGGCCGGAGTGCGGAAAGTCCTGAAAGCAGCGCAGACCGCTAAAGAAAAAAGATTGTCAGTGTTGGCTGGATTCTGTTATCGGTATGATGCGGTAAATATGGCTGCTTATGAGCAGATCCATCAGGGAATCGTCGGTGATATTCATTGCGTAACGACCAAACGATTTGGTGGTGAGTTGTGGTCCAAACCACGACAACCAGGTTGGTCTGATATGGAATACCAATTGCGGAATTGGCTGTATTATGATTGGTTGTCCGGTGATTTTATCACAGAACAAGCGGTTCACAGTCTGGACCTGATGGCCTGGGCACTGGGTGACCGGGTTCCGGTCAAAGCCATTGGAACCGGCGGTCGACAAAAGCGAGTTGATCCGATTTATGGAAATATCTACGACCATTTTGCGATCGAATATGAATACGAAGATGGCGTCAAAGGAATTCATATGTGCCGTCAACAATCCGGAACCAAAGGAAGTAACACCGTCGATGTTTTCGGAACCAAAGGACATGCCTATGTCAAACCCGCTGCTGAAGCGCGAATTTCGGGTCAGCAAAACTGGCAGTTTGAAGGCCAGCGGAATAACATGTACCAACATGAACACGATCTGTTCTTTGATGCCATACGGAAGGATAAACCCATGAACGATGGTGTCTGGATGGCCCACAGCTCTATGCTGGCTATTCTGGGGCGTATGGTCGGCTACAGCGGACAAGAAATCAGCTGGGAACAGGCGATGAATTCAGATATGCACATTGGGCCCGATTTCGAAGATTATGCATTTGATCTTCAGTGGCCGATGTCTCCGGTGCCGGTGCCGGGTAAGACGAAAGTACTGAAAAGCTAGCATCGGTTTCATCGGGAAAGTAATTGATAAAATATGAAACTCAAATAAATATAATGGGTTCAGGCACAAATAAAACGAACCCTCTGAAGAGTGACTGGACAGATTTTGGATGCAATTGACTTTTGAAAAAATAAAGCAGTTGGTTTAAACGAAGTAGTTAGCGGAATTTGGGGACTGGCCTTGTTCGGCATGAACCAGTAGTAGAAAATGACATGACGACGAATTGCACCTTGCTCTCAAACACTGACAAGTCTCATACTTCCCCTGAAAATCATTTAACTTCATTAGTACATCTTCCTCTCCCTATAAAATTTTATCCAAGACGCTGACAGGTAAATGGCAAATCAAAAATAACTATGAAACACAATACACTTTACTTTTTTCTTATCCTTTTTACCACGTTGGTTTATTCTTCACAAGCCCAGGAATATTTATTCGATTTTGGCGAAGTTATTCCATTGGCCAATGCACTTGAAGAAACCGATAAGGGTAAGACGGAACCAATCCAATGGTACAATGTCAATACCGAAAAAGAGACCTGGGACCACCGCGACAGCATTTTGGTTTGTTACGGAAACCCCATCGGCGTGGTACGGAGTGGTCGGCAGTTTGAGAATTACATGCTGCACGTCGAGTGGAAACACATGGAAGCCGGCGGGAATTCAGGAATGTTTATGTGGAGCAGTGCGGTACCTGGTAAAAACCGTCTGCCCAATGGCGTAGAAGTACAAATGTTGGAACTCGATTGGGTGAAGTTAAATACCCGAAATGGTAAGGAACCGCCGATTGCTTATGTGCATGGTGAGATGTGGGGTGTGGGTGATGTGGTCACCACGCCGGATAATCCCCGGGGCGTACGAAGTAAATCCATCGAGAACCGATGCAAAGGAAAAGGGGAGTGGAATACCTACGATGTGGTCTGCGTGGATGGTACCATCAAGTTGTCCGTCAATGGAAAATTTGTGAACGGAATCAGCGAATCCACCCAGCGGAAAGGGTATATGTGTCTCGAATCTGAAGGTGCTGAAATCCATTTCCGGAATCTGAAGGTCATCGAATTGCCGGGTGGACTGGCGGAGGAGGTCGAGTCTCTTCCTAATGAGTGACTTTTAAAAAGTAATGCAAGCGGAACGATGTTTGTCAAGTTAATAGCTGAGATAAACGCTTTAGAATTATTGTCATAGAAAGACCTCAATCTTTGGCATGCTTCTGAATTCAAATGGTATAAGTCAAAACCCATGAATTTTACAGGTTAAGAGTAGTTGGTTTAGATCGTTGGCTAAAATTTACTTTCGGAACAGAGGCTCCATCCTCTTTAGTACAGGTTGGCTAAGCGGTACATCAACACCGCCGCCCGCTTTGCCTGCACAGGAATTTTACTCAGGTCGCCCGTTTCATGGATGGTGTGCGCCCCGGCTCCACTCATCCCCAGACCATCCACCGCCATATCCACCAGGCCTGAAGTAAACGAAATGTCCGCAGCCCCGGCATTTCTGGGGTCTACCGCTGTAACGGGTCCAAATCCCAGATCCTCGCTCACGGTGCTGTACAAGTGGAGGAGTTTCTGGTTTCCTGCAGTAGATGGCAATGGCGGGTATCCTGCTCTACTGAATGTCAATTCAGCTGTTGTTCCCGGGTAATTATTCGATGCGATTCTGAGCATGATCTTTTGAGCTCTTTCTAATTGTTCCGGAGACACCGCCCGGAGATCACCGGATACCTTGGCTTCCTGAGCCACCACATTACTCTTTCCGAAAGCGGTTCCCTGGCTTTGTTCGGAATCATACGAGGTTGTCGTTCCACCCACAATGACGCCGGGATTGAAGGTGAGATTTTTTTCATTAGTAAGTTCTTGATAAAAAGTGTTGAGAATCCGGGATGCCTCGTAGATGGCTCCGACGCCAACACCATCCGTAAATACCTGTGAAGAGTGGGCTGGTGTACCGGAAACCTGTAGCGTCCACCCGGTCCAGCCTCTTCTGGATACTACCAGTGTTTCCGGGTTTCCGTCCGCGTTTTCAAAAGCCAGCGCAATGTCCGCCCGCTGAGCTCCATCGGTGAGTGCTTTTTTTGAAAGTTCAATCGGACGGCCGCTGTGCTCCTCATCCCCGGTAAGAACCACTTCGATCTGCATATCGTGAAGCAGATTGGCTTCTTTTAGTGCTCTTAGGGCCATCAGGATAATCACATTGCCGCCCTTCATATCTGATACTCCGGGTCCCTTCATAATGCTATCGTTCACCATGACAAGAGATTGAAACGGACTTTCTGGTTCAAAAACCGTATCCAAATGGCCGATCAACAGTAGTCGCGGTCCCGTGGTTCCATGGGTCCGCGCCACGACGTGGCCTGCTCGTTTGAACGCTGCTCCGTCGATCCATTGGGTTTCCATCCCCAGCTTTTCAAATTCCGTGATATATACATCTCCCACCCGTCGGACTCCTTCAAAGTTCATCGTCCCGCTGTTGATGTTCACGGTCTTTTCCAGTACGGAAATATAATAGGCTGTTTCTTGGTCAATGGTCAGAAGCATAGCTTCTTCGGTTTGGTTAATTTGACTCCACATCGTGCTGGAGAAAAATAATGATAAAAAGTATGCTATCAATGGGCTTCGCATGGTCTGGTGTCGTATGTTAAAAAATGAAAATACACATTTTTGATCATTTCCTTAAATTTTTTATATCACCTCGTTTGGTTACTTTTGCTCGATACGGGAAAAAAAACCAACATATTGAAGCCTTTTTCCACCTGGTCCAGATCTGGTTTGTTGCTGTTTCTGGGCATCATACTTATTTCTTTCAATCTACGTCCCGGATTCACCAGCGTTGGTGCGATACTGGGATTGATCCAGGATGATCTGGGGATGACCCATACCCAATTGGGTCTGCTGACGACCTTGCCTTTGCTGGCATTTTCGACAGCGTCCTTGTTTACCTCTCGACTGACACGATGGGTGGGCTTTGAAATGACCCTGATGATCGGGGTGGTGATGATCGGCTCCGGGACTATTCTGAGGGGTCTGGGTGGTATTTATTTGTTGTATGTGGCGACGGTGATTATGGGTGGAGGCATTGCGATATGCAATGTTGCGCTCATTCCATTGATAAAAAACCGCCTCGACCAGCACGCTGCTATGGTGACCGCAACCTATACGCTGGGTATGAGTGTATTCTCGGCGCTGGGATCGGGGGTGACAGCACCCCTTTCGGTGAATCTTCAGTGGGGGTGGCGCGGTGGATTAATGATCTGGGCGGTGTTGACTTTGATTACGATACCGGTATGGATGATTCAATTAAAATCACGCTATGCACCGAAGAACCAAAACGCACATACGGTGAAAGGGTTAAATTTGTTAAAATATCGACGGGCCTGGCAGATCACCATCTTTATGGGTATTCAGTCGTTTATTTTTTACGCATTAGCTTCGTGGGGGCCTGAGATATTAATTTCCAAAGGGTTTTCAATCGAAGAAAGTGGTTGGGCTATATTCTATATGCAAATAGTTTCACTGGGTGCAGTGTATGTCATGCCCATATTGGCAGATCGTCCCGGGTATCTTCGTTACTTGGTATTGATTATGGGAGCTACGTTTTTTCTGGCGTTTGGGTTGTTGTTGAGTTCGGAGCGCTGGGTGCTGTATCTGGCGTTGACGATTATGGCACAGGCCACCGGAGGTAGCATTAGCCTGTCTTATTATTTGATCAGCAAAAGCACGCAGAAAAGCGAGAACACGGTCAAATTATCAGGAATGGCGCAGTCGTTTGGGTATTATATAGCAGCGGGTGGCCCGTTTTTTGTCGGGTGGTTGTATGATATTATCCAGGACTGGAACACTATTCTGATGTTGTTTTTTGGAGTAATTTGCTTTTACACGTACTTTAGCTGGATGTCTATCCGGGATGGTGTGGTGGAAACAGATTAACCAAATTATGGATCAGAAGCGCTGCGTTACCTGCGAATTATTTTAACGATCCGATTATTTATTATTTCTGATAAATTCCAATAGTACAGCTTGGGGTCCGTGGTGCTGTAGAATTCAACCACAACAGCATCCATATCCTGGTGGTATCTTGCGAAGCTTTGGTATCCGGGCACCCACCCCGAATGCGCATAGTTATATACCGAAGAATAAATGTCTTGTTCTCCGGGACCGAACACGGATCCATCGTTGAGTGCTCGAAGGAAAACCCCCACATCTTCTGCCGTAGCTAACATGCCATGCTCGTCTTTTTTTAGATCAAAGGGGTGTCCTACATGATAGCCGCTCATCACATCGTCTATATTTACATCCCGGAGTGAACTGAAGGTGTGGTGAAGGTTCAGCGGCCTGAGAATTTCTTCCCGGATGTATTGAAAATTTTCATACCCCAGTACATCGTCCATTATTTTGTTGATTAGCAAATAATTGGTGTTGCAGTATTCATAGTCTTCGCCGGGTTCAAAATTGGCTGGTTTGCCCTGTATCAATGCCAGACTTTCTTCATAGGTTTCGGTAGGAGCAGCCCAAAAGTTTGGGGCATCTGTAAAATTGGGGATCCCGCTTCTGTGCCGGATCATCATTCTCAAAGTAATTTTCTCCGCATTTTCAATGCTTCCCACGAGTTCAGGTAAATATTCAGCGATCGTCTTGTCCAGAGAAAGCCGACCTTCTCGGACTAATTTGGTGACCGCTACGGCATCATAGAGCTTGCTAATGCTGGCTATCTTAAAAAGTGCCTGCGGTCTGGCCGGAATCTTAGATTCCCGGTTGTGCCAGCCACCGGTATAATACCGGGGTGGTTTGCCGGCTTGATCTATATAGACAATCATTCCGTCAAACCCCTGATCGATGGCTTCGTCGACCTGTTCCTGAACGGTATCCGGAAGCGGACGTATCCAGGCTTTGACTAAAATCCAAGGTACAAAAAACATCGAACCGATCGTTCCGATCAACAATGCGATTCTGATTATCCGTTTGACTTTCTTTTTTTTCATTCTATGTTAGAACCAAAGTTTGAGTTGAACCACCAGATAGCGGAGTTGTGGCATCTACCGAAAGAATCAACTTCAAGTAAAAACTGACTAGTGTACCAGAGGAGCTGCCGTATTTACCATATGAGCTCAGATGTGAGCCTAGCTTCTTAACTTTGTGGTGCGCTGGTGTTTTTCACGCTTTATTTTACAGTTCCTCCAATACGGACTTCCCCTTGGAAAGGTCTCCGGACGTCCATTCCCAGGTTTCGTGCAGCCGGATTTTTCCATTTTCTAATATTTCAGGTTTTGAGAAGCATATTCCGGTCATTAATCCGCCTTTTTTATTGACCTGATGATACCGCATTTCAATATTCCCCTGATCATCGACGAGTCCGATTAAATGGCCTTTTACAATTTCTCCCCCGCTGTATTGGGATGTTAAAATATTTCCGTTTTGCTTGTATTCAAAGATGGTTTGCGCAGAGGTTTCTCCGTTTTCTGTGTTTGCCACCGGACTAAATCTTTTGTTGTTGTAGTTCATCTTTTTATGGACTTTGTAGGCAGTGGGCTTTATGATCTGAAGCCAATCAGCTACCCGGGGGTGTTTGCTGCTTACATTTGTACAGCAGCCGGGTTGTTGAGTGCTCTTGGATTGTAAATTACAAATCATCCGGTAAGTCTGGAAATTTTCGGAAAAATTTTTAAGCCCCGGCAGGCTATTTTCTGTCGTGGGTATCATTTAAATAAGTTACGATGTAACCCTCACCGCTCAACTTATTTTATGAGTTCGGAGTTATTTGTGTTTCCAGATCCTTATGGGTTCACGATTCACAGATTGATCCAGGCGATTCGTCAGCGTGAAACGATCTGGAAGCGCCTGGATTAAGTAGAATACTTATACAATTCGGTCACTTTTTGTAAATCAATCGAACTGTTTATTGTATAAAAATAATTCAGTTGCCATTTTTGAGTTCGTTCAGCTTATTTGCTTTTCACAGTATCCCAATTTGGATAAACTCTAAAAGCTCGTTTACCTTCTTTCTTTTCGGTTGAGAGAATTCCTCTTTTAATCAGCACAGATTTCGGGAAAACGAATTGCCCAAACTCGTTTTCCGTCCGCACGTTTACAGCAAAAAAATCAACTCGGTCCTTTTCGTTAAAAGGTTCAATCGGTCCACTTCCATTTCGTTTCCAAAAGGTAACAAATTGTCCGACTTTGTTTGGCGTTATTTTGGCATTTCTACTCAAAACATGCAGTCCATTAAGTTCAATTCGACAAGCATTATATTCTTTACTTTCAGTTTTAAAGTCCGAAATCTCAAGTGAGCATTTGTCATAGATTTCCGTTTTTATTTGGTATAGATTTTTGTCCATTTTATTTGATTTTTCAATTCACTTTGTTGCGTGTGGGTATTATGGCTACTGCTGCTGCTACTGCTATGGCAAATGCAAGATTACAAGGCACTTACCTATCCTTTTAACATTTGGTCTATTTAGTGGAAATTCTTTCATTTTGGCACTTTAGACCGCATTTGCTCTAGCCGATGTTAGGCGGTCGGCTTTTTTACATCTACGAGTTTGCCCAGTTCTTCTTGGGTCAAATGTCGCTCCTTTCGGGCAGCTTTGATCATTCGTCCTAATATTTCCATTCGGAGCTCGTATTCGTATTTGTCTCGTTCTTGGGTGCCAACTTTGCCAATAAATTCATCTTTCATTTCTTCAGGCGTGAATGTTTTCATTTCTTTAGTTGCCATATTATTTCACTTTTCAGTTTTTTGAAAAGTCTTGGGTCATTCGTCTATTCAGCAAGGTCATGATTTTATCATCCTCTAATTTAGCGAATTAACGGGATTCATGCAAATCGAGCTTTCTATAGATTACGACTTCTGATATTCACCCAAACGGAGCACATCAGTGCCAGAATCGCCAGGCCGACGGTAAAAGTATTAACCAGCCAGGGGCCGGGTTGCCAGCCCGTTAATTTTTCGACCAGAAATGCAATGTAACTCGGGGGCATTCCCCTTTCTCCCAGGGCATGTAAGATTTGATAATGCCAGTCAGTGAGGAAGCAGTATCCCCATCCTTTCCACAGTCCCAGTAAAAACCAGGATCCAAAGGTGACCAATAAGGTGATCAGATTTACTTTTCTCGTAGCGGGATACATCCATCCAAACAAGTTGAAAAGGATCAATACAGCATGGAAAGTATAAAAATAGTAATTGGCCAGATGGAGAACGAATTCTGTCATGGTAAAATCTCTTGTTTTTTGATGCGGACCTCAATCTTTATCTGTACTCCTCTTATATGTTGCTAACGCTATGATTACACTGGGAGTTCGCCGGGTTATTGCCTGGTGTATGCGGAATTATATACCGCATGACGCGGCAGGTGCTATGGAGCATGATAGCAGTGAGAATGAATATACCGATTTTAGGGCAAAGTTTCATCCCCTAAAAACACCCTTTTCATTTTCGCTCTTATGCTTCACATTGAACCCCATACAGGGTGCTCAATAGGGATGGTCTCTAACCCCCGACTGCACTATGTTTGTCGGGGGTTATTCAGGTAAAACCCCGTCCAGGGTTCTGAATAATGGTGATCTCTAATTATTACAAAATTTCAATGTACTCGATCTCATATTGATTACCCAACAACGCCGGAGGTGTTGAAAGTAAATAACCCCGAATAAGCCGATAGGCGCCATTCGGGGAGGAGAAATGCTAGTGATTCAATTCAGAAGTTGTATACATTATTTATGAAACGGAGCACTAGACACCGATCTATCCAGAGATTTCTGAACAATGCCATTTCTGCTCTTATTGCATACCAATCATTCGATAAGAACCCTAGAATACAATTATCTTGAATTAAAAAAAAATACAGCTCTACCAATTGCTGCTTAAGCATTATTCACGTGTGCTTTCTGCTCCTACAAATAAATGTTTGGGTGCCCAATCTCAACTCCAAAGATAATTATTGCAACTTCTCCGAAGTCGATTTTAGGTCATAGAACGTTCTTCTAACATACTTGGACCGCTCTGCGTTCTTTTTCTTAATACTTAGTGGCCCTCCAGCTAAAACTCCCTAACCCAAACTACAAACGACCAATTATTAACCCCCTATCTGAATGAATTAAAAACTCAGATTTAAAAATTATCCTCAGTACACCGGTGTTTCATCCAGGTACTTCCATACCGCATCCGGGACCAAATACCGAACCGATTTTTGTTCTTTGAGGCATTTTCGAATAAAACTGGATGAGATTTCCATCAGTGGTGCATCGATGATGGTTATGCGATCGCTGTTCGCCAAATCGCCCAATGCATAGTCGGGCCGCTTGTAAACCAGAATGTGGTGGTTCGCCAGAATGACCTTATAGTTTTTCCATTTGTGGAGATTGGCCAGATTATCACCGCCCATGATCAAGGTGAACTCATAATCCGGGTGTTTTTCCTGGAGATAGGTGAGAGTGTCGACCGTGTAAGACGGTTTGGGCATTCCAAATTCGATGTTGGACGCCCGGAGCTGATCATTTTCTCCGATCGCGAGATGTACCATGTGCAATCGGTCGTAATCCGGTGCCAGGTTGGATCGTTTTTTAAATGGGTTTTGCGGTGTGACGACCAGCCAGACCTGGTCCAAATCAGACCAGTTTGCCACGTGATTCGCTATAATCATATGTCCGGTATGAACCGGATTGAAAGAACCAAAAAAGAGACCTATTTTCATGAAACTCTTAAAAATTTTCAGCTTTCAACTTTCCATTTCCAATCCCCAGTCACCAACGATCAACAACCAACGACCAAAGCGGAGTGCCCCAACGACCAAAGTACAATTCATCTCCTGTTGCGAAGCAGGAGGGAGCATCCCAACCACCATCAACCATCAATTATTAAGCATTAACCATTACTGGCATGACCAGCATCAGCAGGTCCTCTTTTTCAGCGCTGGATGAAGGCAGTAGAAGCGACGCCCGATTTGGGGTTGACATTTCCAGCATGACTTCTTCCGAATCCAAGATGCCCAGCATTTCGATCAGGAACTTGGAGTTATAAGCGATCTGCATTTCATCACCGGAGTACTGGCACGAAAGGGTTTCATGGGCTTCATTGGAATAATCCAGATCCTGCGCCTGGATTTCAATTTTATCGTTCTTCAGGTCGATGACGATCTGGTTGGTGGATTTGTTCGCATAGATGGAAATCCGCTTTAACGAGCTCAACAGATCTTTTCGGTTGATCGTTAGAATATTTGGATTGTTGGTGGGGATCACGCCGTTGTAATTGGGGAAAGTGGCGTCGATCAGTCGACAGGCAATCTCTGTTTCACCGGACTGAATAAACACATGTGAATTGCTGTAATTCAGGACCACGTCTCCATCGCCATCGAGGGCCATGTTGAGGAGAGAAAGCGATTTTTTCGGAATGATCATAAAGCCCTCCATCTCTGTCGTAATATCGAGGTAGGTATATTTGACCAGTTTGTGAGCATCCGTGGCAACGAAGGTCAGCTTGTCTTCTTCCACTTTAATATAAACCCCCATCATGGCCTGACGCATTTCATCATTGCTGGTGGCAAAGATGGTGTTTTCAATGCCTGCCTTCATAGCCTCTTTGGGAATGTTGACGGATTGCGATATGTGCGTATCTGGAATCTCCGGAAATTCCTCAAAATCGTCACAGGCCAGCTTATATTCTCCGTTGTTGGTCAGAATATTGAGGATGTTGGATTCGTCCTCCTTGACAAACTGAACGGGTTGATCAGGAATCGCCTTTAGGGTATCACTCAGAATCTTCCCCCGAACGGCTATTTTCCCATCTTCTTCGCCTTGCACCTCTATGGTCGAGTAGATGGTAGTTTCCAGATCTGACACGGTTAACTTGAGCTCATTTCCATTCAGTTCCAGTAGAAAATCTTCTAAAATGGGCATCATTGGATTCGTGGGGATTACACCAGATGCAATCACTGTTTTTTTCAAAAAATCACTAGAAGAAACGGAAAATTTCATGCTGTTTTTTACTTTTTTATTTCAGGGTATAAACATAAGAAAAATTTGCTGGAAAACACGCACTGGATTACCTAGAATAAGGTTGTCCTTTTCCGGTTGAGGGAACTCTTATGCGTATCAATCTTGAGCGAGCGCCTGATATTATTCTTTGGCGAAAAAATTAATTTATACATTTGACCAGATGATCAAAACCAGAAGGTGATAAAAGTACCCGAAATAGCGCCCATTCAAAAGCCCGCCGCTTTTGAGTATGAGACCAACGTGATCCTGGAGGATTGTGCGTTGTACACGATACCTGCTACGCATGAACTCGATTTGGTGAAAATCGAAATTGTCCTCAACCGGGGTCGCCATGTGGAACAAAAAAAACTAAGCTCGCGGTTCTGTGCCCGGATGCTGAAAGAAGGCACCCAGTTCAAAAATCAAGACGATATCAACGATCTTTTTGATTTTTATGGTGCGAATTTTCATGTCCAGTATCATCTGGACTATGCTTCCTTTTCATTGGTATGTCTTTCTCGGTATTGCCGACAGTTGATTCCACTTGTCTTTGAGATTATTACCCAGCCGGAGTTTGACGCAATAGATCTGAAAAGACTCAAAAAGAGGGCTAAGTCAAAACTTAAATTAGCGTTGGCTGATAATGATGCTTTGTCGTTTCGTATTTTAACGGAAAAAATTTTTGGAAGTCAACACGCCTACGGATACAATTCGACGCGTGAAGATATCGAACAGATCCAGGTCGAAGATCTTCAGGCATTTCACGACACTTTTTACTGCAAACCAAATTTTAAAGTGTTCTTGTCCGGCTCTGTGAGTTCGGACATCAAAAAAGAGCTTTTGGATCATATCCATGCGTTGCCTGATCAACGATACAACCCCACGAGTTTTTCGCCCGAGTATTCTAAGAACAGGGTCTCGCATCCCGATGTGATCTATCTCAAAAATGATTATGCGTTCAATACACAAAGCTCCATAAAGATGGGCAAACGGATTATCCGGCGAAATCATCCCGATTACATTCCTATACATTTTGTGAACACCTTGCTGGGCGGATTTTTCGGTTCCCGGCTGATGCAAAATATTCGGGAAAAGGAAGGGTTAACCTACAATATTTATTCGGATTTGGAGCCGATGAAGCACGATGCGTATTTTATGATCGGTACTGATATTAAAACGGATAATATTGACAAGGTCATTAAGATGATTTATCATGAAATCCAACAACTGGAACAGGATATTATATCCGATCAGGAGTTGCGAATGGTCCGGAACTACATCAAGGGCTACCTGTTGAGCTCGTTGGATGGGGTGTTTTCAAAAGCAGAAATCGTTAAAATCTTAACGCTGGAGGGCATGCCGGTGAATTGGATTTATGGTTTTTTTGATCGATTGGATGAAATAGAGGCAGAAGAAATTCCCCGACTGGTAAAAAAATACCTGAAAAAGGAGGAATTATTTACTGTAGTAGTAAATTGATGTTAAATTTGGGACTTTAATACTTGGATTTCGAAAATCGAGTTGTAACTAAATATTATTTGAGCGACGCGTGCTTGGTACAGCCATTAATACAATATGAAATTATTTAGCTTCTTTACGCAGGAATTGGCCATTGACCTTGGAACGGCAAATACCCTGATTATCCAAAATGGAGAGGTAGTCGTAGATGAACCCTCGATCGTAGCCATAGACCGGCGTACACAGGAAGTCATAGCCGTGGGAACCCGGGCCATGCAGATGCATGAAAAAACCCATGAACACATCAAGACAGTCCGGCCATTGAAAGACGGTGTCATAGCAGACTTTCAGGCAGCTGAAAACCTGATTGAGGGGCTGATCAACATGATCGACAGTCGGAAAAGTTTTTTTACCCACCTTCGGATGGTGATTTGCATTCCCTCCGGAATTACCGAGGTCGAAAAACGGGCTGTTTTTGACAGCGCGGATCATGTCGATTCTAAGGAAACCTACCTCATCCATGAACCATTGGCAGCTGCATTGGGTATCGGGCTCAATGTGGAAGAGCCTGAAGGGAATATGATTATTGATATCGGGGGCGGAACTACTGAAATAGCAGTGATCGCTTTATCCGGAATCGTGACGGATCAATCTATCCGGACTGGTGGCGATGAATTTACGTCTGATATTGTGAATTACATGCGACGGGAACACAATTTGCTGATCGGAGAGCGTACAGCTGAAAACATCAAAATAAAAATTGGATCCGCACTCGAGGAGCTCGATGAACCGCCGGGAGATATTCCGGTGAACGGCCGTGACCTGATGACGGGGATTCCCAAGCAACGGATCATTTCTTATCAGGAAATAGCGACCTGCATCGATAAATCGATATCCAAAATCGAAGAAGCTATTCTCAAGGCGTTGGAAGCCACTCCGCCGGAGCTGGCTGCCGATATTTTTCGGAAAGGACTTTATCTGACCGGTGGCGGCGCTGCGTTGAGAGGACTGGATAAGCGGATATCCATGAAAACAAAACTGGATGTGCATGTTCCGGACGACCCGTTGCGCGCCGTTGTTATCGGCACCGGCATAGCGTTGGAAAATATAGGTAAATTCTCATTTTTGATCGATCGTAAGAATGTGTGAGAATCCTGATAATATATGGGAAATTTTATACGATTCATTCTTCACAACCTTCACTTCATTGTGTTTATCATACTGGAGATTATCAGTATTAATCTTGCCGTAAACTTTGATAATCGCCGGAAATCCATTTTTTTAAGTACATCCAATCAAATTACCGGGTACGCCCAATCCCATTTTAAGACGATTACCCAATACTTTCATCTCGGAGAAGAAAATGAATCTTTAACTAGTGAAAATGCGCGGTTGAGAAATGAACTTCTTAATCTGGAACAGAAGTTAAAAGCAGAAGCAGCTCATCCCGACAGCCTGACGGTTGGTGAGGACGATGATGTTTATCGCTACCGGGTTGTTCCCGCAAAGGTCATCTCCAATTCATTTTCGTCACTTCACAATTTTTTGACTATAAATGCGGGCCGGAACGCTGGCATCAAACCCGGTATGGGGGTCATCACAGAAGACGGGCCCGTGGGCATCGTGACGCAGGTGAACCAGGACTATTCCAAGGTGATATCATTGTATAACATCGAATCTTCCATAAGTGCAAAAGTCAAAAACAATAACGCACTGGGGGTTATCCAATGGGAACCCTATAACCTGCAAACCGTGGTCATGCGGGAAATTCCGAGACATGTAGAACTTGAAATTGGAGACACCATCGTCACGAGTGGGTATTCATTTTCTTTTCCGCCCGGATTGCCGATTGGTTCGATTGATTATTTTAATCTCGAGAGTGGTGAGAATGATTACACGGTCTATGTCAGCCTCTTTGAGGATTTGTACACGCTCAATGCGTGTTATATCATAGAAGATACCTGGAAAGAGGCGGATACGGTATCCTCTGAGTTAATGGATGAGGAGGAACAATGAGTGTCTACCGAGTGAATATCATCCGTGCGTTGCTGCTGTTGCTGGCGCAGATATTGATTTTTAATTTTGTAAAAATCACCTGGTTTTCAATTCCCTTTATCGAGGTGTTTTTGTATCCGTTGATCATTTTTTTATTGCCCCTTCGGACCCCGGCTTCTGCGGTTATCATATTGGGTTTTGTCACCGGGCTTATCGTAGATATATTTCAAAATACCCCCGGCGTGCATTCGGGGGCGGGTGCATTTGCGGGGTTTGTGCGGCCGTACGTGATCAATCTCATGGTTCCTCGTGGCGGATACAAGGTGAATATATCACCGACGATTTCTGCGATCAATTTGCGGTGGTTTTTGTTGTACGCAGCAGTTATGATCACATTGCACTGTTTTGCAGTGAGTTTAATTGACATTTTTCAATTTAAATTAGTACATTATATCCTGTTAAGAACCATTTTGAGTGCTTTGATTTCTTATGTTGTCATTGTCATCACCATGATTGTTTTTGATCCAAAAGAATAAACACGAATATGACCATTGATTCACAAGGTCGGTTTAGAATTATTGCCGGTATTATTGCCGTGGGATTTGCATTTTTGCTCTTCCGCGTGGCACAAGTACAGGTCCTGGATGCGCAGTCTCAGGTCGAGGCCAATACAGCTTCCCTGGTGAAGACGATCCAAAAGCCGTCCCGGGGGCTGATTTATGATCGCAACGGTGAATTGATTGTGTTCAATAAGTTTGTATACGACATTAACGTGGTCTATAATGAGCTCCCTGATCCCGTCGACACCACACTGCTTTTTGACTTGCTGCACATCGATCAGGAATATTATGAGAAGAACATCCAGCGAAACTGGTCGGATATCCGCTACTCAAAATTTACTCCCTTTACATTTTTATCCCGCGTACCGGATAGCATAGCCCTGCGCTTTAAAGAATACCTGTACATGTTTCCAGGGTTTTTTGTGACTAAGGAGGCGGTCCGGGGGTACAAGTATCCCACTGCTTCGCACGTGTTGGGATATATTTCAGAGATCGGTAAAGCAGAGCTCGATAGAAACAGTGCCATTTATGTTTCGGGGGATTATGTAGGAAAAAGCGGGATCGAACTTTATTACGAGGATTTGCTTCGGGGCGTCAAGGGGCACCGATATGAGCTCAAAGATAATCTGGGGCGCCAAGTTGGCGATTATCTGGATGGTTCGCTGAACCAGGAAGCAATTTCAGGAAATGATTTGACCCTGACTCTGGATATCAATCTTCAGCGGTATGCCGAGGAACTAATGATTAATAAAAAAGGCGGGATCGTGGCTATAGAACCAGCTAGTGGAGAGGTTTTGACCATGTTAAGTTCACCTGATTTCAATCTCAATGACCTATCGATCGGTCAGAATCGCGGTGAGCGGTTTCAGGAATTATTTGCGGATACGCTAAAGCCGTTTTACGACCGGTCCATGATGGCACACTATCCGCCGGGTAGTGTGTTAAAACCCATCCTGGCCTTGATTGGGCTACAGGAAAAAGTGATCACACCCCACGAACACATTTATTGTGGTGGTGGTTATTTTTATAAGAGCAATGTCTGGCGGTGTCATGCCGGCGGTGGAAACAACGACCTCAAAAGTTCCATCACCCGATCGTGTAACACCTACTTTTTTACCATATACCGGGATTTGATCAACAAGTATGGTTACAGTCATCCTGAAAAAGGTTTGTTTGATTTGCACAATTATCTGAGCAAGTTTGGAATCGGCCGAAAACTGGGCATCGATCTGCCCATGGAAGGAACAGGACTTAACCCGACGCCGGCTTATTATGATGAAATTTACCGAAACAAAGGAGATTGGCGATTCACTTATATCCTGTCTAATGGCATCGGCCAGGGAGAAATCGAATTGACGACCCTTCAAATGGCCAATGCTGTATCCATCATAGCCAACGAAGGGAAGTTCAAGACCCCGCACTTGATAAAAAGCATCGATGGAGAAGCCGAACGGATCCCGGAACGGTTCCGAAAGGAACGTTCGGTTGATATCGATCCGGATTATTTTCCACCAGTAAAGGATGGGATGCAGGGAGTAATTGATTTTGGTACGGGAGGATTAGCGGCTGTCCCCGGAATTGAAGTGGGTGGAAAGACGGGAACCTCAGAAAACAGCGGAAAGGATCATTCGGTGTTTATCGCCTTCGCACCCAAAAATGACCCAAAAATTGCCGTTGCTGTATTTATTGAAAATGGAGGTTGGGGTAGTACCCAGGCTGCGCCCATTGCTGGTCTGATGATCGAAAAATATCTGAAAGGAGAAATTTCTGACAGCAAAAAATGGGTGGAAAAGATGGTGCTCGATTCTGATCTGATCAATAAAAAACCAATGCCATGATACTGTCTGCCATCGTTGCTATATCGTCCAACAATGTCATCGGAAAGGACAATGATCTGCCGTGGTACCTGCCGGCAGATCTTAAATATTTTAAAAAAACTACGCTGGGACACCCGGTGATCATGGGACGCAAAAGCTATGAGTCCATCGGACGCCCCCTGCCCAAGCGAACCAATATCGTAGTCACCCGGGACCCGTATTTTATATCGTCCAATATCCTGGTAGCACATTCCATCGGTGAGGCAGTGGAACTCGCCCGGGACACGGACAGCGAGGAGGTTTTTATCATTGGTGGAGCCATGGTGTATGAACACAGTCTTCCCCACCTGAACCGGCTTTATATCACAGAAGTGCACGGTGAGTTTGAAGGTGACACCTTTTTTCCCGAATGGAACCCGGAAGAATGGAAGCTGGTTTCGGAGGAACCTCATTTGGCCGATGATAAGAATGAATATAATTACGTTTTCAAAGTGTATGAACGAATATAGTCCCATAATTAACGAAGATTTTCTGCAGTATATCTGGCGGACCCAAAAGTATGATCAAGCTGGTCTTCGGTCGACAGAAGGAGCTGCCCTGGAAATCATGAAAGCCGGTACGCTGAATTATGATCAGGGACCTGATTTTATGGATGCCCGCATGCGGATCAATGGTCAGCTTTGGGCGGGTAAAGTTGAAGTTCATGTTCGTTCGTCCGATTGGCTGAAACATGGTCATGAAGGCAATCCGGACTATTTCAATGTGATCCTGCACGTGGTCTACGAGGACGACCAACCGGTGACGGACCCCTATGGAGAAAAGATTCCAACGCTGGAGCTGAAGTCCAGAATAGATCATGATATTCTGGAAACCTACCGGTATTTGTCATCGTATCAGTATGATATGATTCCCTGTGAAAAGCTCCTACATACTGTCTCCCGTTTAAACATCACGTCCTGGAAAGAACGCATGGCTGTATCGCGCTTACAGGAGAAACAGACGCAGGTGGAAGAAGTCTTTTTATACAGCGATAAAAACTTTCAGGAAACCCTGTTCAAATTATTGTGTCGTGCTTTCGGTTTCTCCAAAAACAATACGGCATTTGAATGGTTGGCCAATACCTTAAAATTCAAACTAATTGCACGGCACCTGGACAATAAGCTGCAGCTTGAGAGTCTGCTCTACGGGCAGGCCGGAATGCTCACACCTGATGCGAAAGATGAATACCCCCGGAAGTTGTATAAAGAATATAATTTCCTGGCTGAAAAGTACAACCTCGATCCCATCGATCCGACCGTATGGAACTATGCCCGAATGCGCCCCCAAAACTTCCCGACCATCCGCATAGCGCAATTGGCTGACTTCTTGTATGCGTATGGAAAAACTCTGATGTATTCCCTGGACTGGTTGGAGCTGGTGGACAAATTGGATTGTTCAGCCAGCAATTACTGGAACGACCACTATCGGTTTGATATAAAGTCAAAACAACGTCGCATCAAAAAAATGGGTGCTTCCAGTAAGGATTCCATATTTATTAATGTTTTGGTACCCTTTCTCTTCTTTACAGGTGTCAAAAAGCGCGATCAGTCGGTCAAAGACAAAGCCTTACGGATATTGGAAAATCTCCCCGCGGAAACCAACAGTATTATCCGAATGTGGAAAAAACTGGATGTGACGGTAGAACATGCACTCGATTCTCAGGCACTTCTGTATCTTTACAAGTCCTATTGTATGAACCGCAAATGTGCGCAGTGCAGGATCGGTCAGGCTATACTATTGAAATCATGACAGATACATGGATCTTACGAATTATACTTTTCCCATTTACATTGATATACAGGGCGATTATCGGCATCAGAAGTTTCCTGTATGATGTGAATTTGTTGAAGTCGATCTCTTTTGATGTTCCCGTCATCTCTGTAGGGAATCTAAACACCGGCGGCAGTGGTAAAACCCCTATGATTGAATATCTGATCAGGCAGTTGAGCCCATTCATTAAGGTTAGTGTCCTGAGTCGGGGATACAAGCGAAAAACAAAGGGGTATAAAAATGTAACAGAAGATACGGATTATACCCAGGTGGGCGATGAGCCTCTGCTTCTGAAGAAAAAATATCCCAATACGGCCGTTGCCGTCGGGGAAGAAAGAGCACTGGCGATTCCCCAACTCTTACAGAATTACGACGGAATACAACTGGTCATGCTGGATGATGCTTTTCAGCATCGGGGTGTTCGTCCTTATCTCAATATTGTCTTAACCGAGTACAATAATCGATTTACAAAAGATTTTCTCCTCCCGATGGGACGCCTGCGTGAACCCCGGAGTGCGGTAGAACGAGCGGATATCATTATCGTGACGAAATGCCCAAACACCCTAGCCGACACGGAGAAACAGGCCATTCAGCAAGAAATTAATCCAAAATCCCACCAAAAACTTTATTTCTCCTCCCTGAAATACCACACGGCCTACAATGCATTTGATACAGAGCAACGGATCTTATTGGAACATCAATCCGTGTTTTTGATGACCGGCATAGCCAACCCCGAACCGATTGTTCAGTTTTTAAAATCTAAAGAGATACATTATTTTCATCGAAAGTTCAGGGACCATTATGCGTTTACAAAACACGATATTGCTACAGTCATAGATTCCTATGAAAAAATGGATGAAGCAAAAAAAATTTTCCTGACGACGGAAAAAGACCTTATCCGCCTGGTTCCACACCTTCCTTATTTTCGCAGCAAAGGCATTGATGTATTTATTCTTCCCATCGAAGTAGTATTTTTGGATGGAGATCAGTTTATAGAAGATATCAAGGAAAAGCTATTGAAATTTACGGTATGAGAAAGTTCATTCTTATGGCGTTCGTCGGATTGCTCCTGGTGGGACGGCCGGTCTGTGCCCAAGACAATCCAGTCCGACTGGGTTCCATGGAATATGAACAGATCCAACGGTTGGTTGCAAAATATTCCGGAGGCGAACGGATATTTCCATCGTCCCGGACCCTGAGCCGAAAAAGGGTGGTGGAATACGTCATGAGTCTTCCTGTATCGACATTGAATGAGCGCGATTTGGAGGTAGTGCGGTCTTTGGTTAATGATTCCCCGGAATGGTTTACAGATACCGCTTTTCTGTCCGACCTCCATTCCCAAAACGCCACGCTGGTTCCCCAAAAAAAAGATGCCTGGCTGAACGCCTTTTATCCGTATTCCAGCACTCTAATTTTTGTCCGCAAAAAAGACTTTTTTATGGGGGTGAATCCTGTGATCCAATGGAAGTATGGCCGACAACGCGATGGGTTACCCAATCTATTTGAAAATCGAAAGGGGCTGGCGCTTCGAATGGGCATTGAAAACAAGATATTTATCGACACGAAGATTGAAGAACTCCAGTTTTCCAGACCGGATTACATCAATCGCTATACCAGTACATACAAATCCAGTCCCGGATTTACTTTTTACACCCGATATCAGAGCTCTGTAGTGCCAGCGATCCGGGGTCTGGATGTGCTGGATGGAGAAGCCCACCTGACCTTTCCGATCGGAAAGTATGCTTACACCCGATTCGGGTACGGGCGGGAATTTATCGGAAACGGGATCCAGTCCCTGCTTTTGTCCGACTTTGGAGGAAACTATCTTCATCTCAATTTTGATATACAGATTTGGAAGTTGAAATATCGCTACATGATCGCAGAATTATCGGGATTGAGTGCCCGGCAGGTGTCCGGCGATCAGTTGTTGCCCAAAAAATTCATGGCTACGCACATGCTTCAGTTTAGACTTTGGAACAAGGCGCACCTGGGGCTTTTTGAATCGGTCGTATTCAATCGCCAACAACAACTGGAGTGGCATTACCTTCTTCCGGTGATTTTCTTTCGGACGGTCGAACGCGCCATCGGGAGTCCGGACAATATTTTACTGGGGCTCGATTTTAAATCTACTCTCTTCGATAGGCTCGACCTCTACAGCCAATTTGTGCTCGATGAATTTAAATCATCCGAATTGTTTGGCGGTAACCAATGGTGGGCGAACAAGTGGGGGCTGCAGCTCGGGGCGAAGTTGTTTGATGTGGGTGGGATTAATAATTTAAACGCCACTGCCGAGTACAATACCGTACGCCCTTACAACTATTCTCACCGGGATACTTTGTCCGCATACACCCATTACAATTCGCCTTTGGCTCATCCTCTGGGCGCTAATTTCAGAGAGTTTATCGGGCGCCTGGATTACCGGCCACACCACCGCTGGCAGATGTTTGGAGTGCTTTATCATCATACCCAGGGCTTGGATTTCGATGGAAAAAACTACGGGAGCGATATCAGAAAATCGGGAACAACGCGTGTCATGAACTACGGAGTGCGTACCTTGCAGGGCCGACGAGTGCAGGTGACCGGTTTACAGGCCGGCCTGACGTTTATGCTATGGCATGATGCCTACTTGGATCTTAATTTGGGGCTTCGCCGGGAGGATCAAAACAATAATATCTGGGGCAGTGTTGCGTTCAGACTCAATACGAAACGTACCGGAATGTCAATTTTTTAAAGCATGAAGCAAAGTATACAAGAAGTATTACACGACCGAATCGTTATTCTCGATGGTGCAATGGGCACCATGATTCAGGATCAGAAGCTCAGTGAAAAGGATTTTCGTGGCGATGAATTTTTAGATCATCCGACGGATGTGCGAGGCAACAATGATTTGCTGAACATCACGCAACCAGCTATTATCGAATCCATTCATTATCAGTATCTGGAGGCTGGGGCCGACATTATCGAGACAAATACATTCAATGCCACGTCGGTGTCACAGGCGGATTATTCGATGCAGCATTTGGTGCAGCGGATAAATTTTGGCGGAGCGCAGGCAGCTCGCAAAGCGGCTGATGCATATATGAAAAAACACCCGGGATCTTCCAAATACGTGGCCGGGGCACTGGGCCCTACTTCCAAAACCGCCTCGTTGTCTCCGGATGTGAATCGACCAGAGTACCGCGCGATCGATTATGATGGGCTTCATAAAATATATAAAGAACAAGCCAGGGCACTTCAGGAGGGTGGGGTGGATTTGTTCCTCCTCGAAACGGTTTTTGACACGCTCAATGCCAAAGCAGCCATTCATGCTATTCTTGATCTGGAGGAAGAGACGGGTCGGCATATGCCATTGATTATTAGTGGAACCATTACGGATAATAGCGGACGAACTCTGTCGGGCCAGACCGTGGAAGCTTTTTGGATTTCCATAGCACACGCCCGGCCACTGGCCGTGGGATTGAATTGTGCCCTGGGCGCCAAAGAGATGCGCCCTTACTTGCAGAACCTGGCCAGCATCGCTGATACCTATATCAGTGCCTATCCCAATGCCGGATTGCCCAATGAAATGGGTGAGTATGATCAGGATCCGGAAGAAATGCGGGCATATATTCGTGATTTTGCGGAAAGTCATTTTGTCAACATCGTCGGTGGGTGTTGCGGCACCACACCGGACCACATTCGGGAAATAGCTGAAGCTGTCCGGGGGCTGACGCCACGGAAACCTGAGCCTCAGGAACCATACAGTCAATACAGTGGACTGGAAGCGCTGGTAGTGCGTCCGGAATCCAATTTTATCAATGTGGGTGAGCGGACCAACGTCACCGGGTCGAAGCGATTTGAACGGCTGATCAAGAACAAGAAGTACGAAGAGGCCCTGGAGGTGGCTCGCCAACAAGTAGAAGGAGGAGCACAAGTGATCGATGTGAATATGGATGAAGGGCTCCTGGATTCTGCAGATGAGATGAAAAATTTCCTAAACATGGTTATGTCAGAACCTGATATTTCCAGATTACCGATTATGGTTGACTCTTCCAAGTTTTCGGTGATTGAAGCCGGATTGAAGTGTGTCCAAGGGAAATGCATTGTCAACTCCATTTCGCTGAAGGAAGGTGAAGAAGAATTTATCGAACACGCGCGCAAGGTGCGAAAATACGGCGCTGCTGCGGTGGTGATGGCCTTTGATGAGGAAGGTCAGGCCGAAACCGCTGAACGTCGGGTTGAGATATGTTCCCGGGCGTATCGTATTTTAGTGGAAGAGGTCGGCTTTTTACCCCAGGATATTATTTTTGATCCCAATATTTTTGCTGTGGCAACGGGGATTGCGGAGCACAATAATTATGCGGTCGAGTTTATTGAAGCAGTAAAACAACTCAAAAAATTGTTTCCATTAGCTAAGATTAGCGGTGGAGTGAGCAATCTTTCGTTTTCTTTTCGGGGCAATAATACTGTCCGGGAAGCTATGCATGCGTCTTTTCTATACCATGCTGTGCAGGCCGGAATGGATATGGGAATCGTGAATGCAGGAATGATGGAGGTGTATGCGGATATTCCTGAAAAGCTGTTGACCCTGATCGAAGATGTGCTTTTTAATCGTCATCCGGATGCGACGGAAAAACTGGTAGATTATGCAGAACAGGTCCGCAATAAAGGGAAAAAGGTCGAACGTGATCTGTCCTGGCGGAAAAATACCGTGGAAAAACGACTGGAGCATTCACTGGTGAAAGGGATTACAGAATTTATCATCGAAGATACAGAAGAAGCTCGTCAGAAATATGATTCTCCGTTGACCGTTATTGAGGAGCCTCTGATGAACGGCATGAGCGTCGTGGGGGATTTGTTCGGTGCCGGAAAAATGTTTTTACCGCAGGTCGTAAAAAGTGCGCGGGTGATGAAGCTGGCCGTCAACTACTTGACTCCTTATCTGGAAGCTGAGAAATCAGATGAAGACAGAGCAGTTGGAAAAGTGCTCCTGGCTACGGTGAAAGGAGACGTTCATGATATTGGTAAGAACATCGTCGGTGTTGTATTGGCATGCAATAACTATAAAATCATTGACATGGGCGTGATGGTTCCGGCCGAAAAAATTCTGGCCAAAGCCATCGAAGAAAAGGTGGATGTCATCGGGTTGAGTGGTTTGATTACGCCATCATTGGATGAAATGGTGCATGTAGCGAAAGAAATGACGCGCCAAGGATTTGAATTGCCGCTGTTGATAGGTGGAGCAACGACTTCCAAGATACATACCGCGGTCAAAATCGAACCACACTATGCACCGCCCGTGGTTCATGTACTGGATGCTTCCAAAAGTGTCTCCACAGTTTCTTCTTTGATCGGAGAAAATAAAGAGAAGAAACAGACTTTCATCGAATCCATAAGTGCGGAATATGAAGCGATCAGAGCACGAAGAAAGAACGTGGGGAAAAAAAGGTTTGTGACAATTGATGAGGCTCGTGAAAACAAGTTGAACCTGGACTGGGAAGGATATACTCCCCCACAGCCCGATTTATTGGGTTTAAAAACATTTCATAAAGTCGATTTTCGGGAAATTAAAAACTACATCGACTGGACCCCGTATTTCCAAAGCTGGCAGTTAAAGGGAAAATATCCCGATATTTTTGATGACCAGGTGGTCGGTAAGGAAGCCCGGAAGGTGTTCGATGATGCACAGGAAATGCTGGCACGTATGATCGATGAAAATTGGTTGCAAGCAAATGCTGTTGTTGGATTTTTCCCGGCACAGAGTGAAGGTGATAAGGTATATGTTTATGAATCGGATGGCAAGACGGTCCGGGAAGAACTATTATTTCTTCGGCAGCAAGTCAAACGAGCCAAAGGGATTCCCAATCTGAGTCTGGCCGATTTTATTGCACCCAAATCATCGGGTAAGATGGATTATATCGGTGGATTTGCTGTGACAGCCGGCCTTGGAATAGAGGCTCACGTTCAAAAATATGTTGATGCACACGATGATTATAATAGCATCGTGCTCAAAGCGATGGCGGATCGGTGTGCGGAAGCATTGGCCGAAATGATGCATCATAAGGTGCGTACCTCTTACTGGGGATATCAACCCAATGAAAGCCTCACAAACGAAGAATTGATTCGGGAAGAATACCAGGGAATCCGTCCTGCCCCGGGTTATCCGGCCTGTCCGGACCACACGGAGAAGGAGAAATTATTCCGACTTTTGAATGCGACAAAAAATACGCAAATAGAATTGACCGATTCGTATGCGATGTACCCTGCAGCGGCTGTATCCGGTTGGTATTTTTCACATCCGGATTCACGATATTTTGGGGTTGGCAGGATCGATCGGGATCAGGTCGAAAGCTATGCCACTATGAAAGGAATGGATATGGAAGAGATGGAGCGGTGGCTGGGGTCTTTATTGGGGTATTAAATGAATGGTTATTAATAAATGATGAGACAGAGCACTAATGCATCAAAAACTAAATAGCTATAGTTTTATTTCCCGCAGATTTAGCTGATTTTCGCAGAAATACGCTTTGAACACGCCGACGGCGTGGTAATTTCTGCGTTAATCTGCATGATCTGCGGGAGGTTTTGATAAGTATGGACCTTTAGAATTTGCCGTACTAGTCGATCCACAACTTAAAGCAACAACCATGGAAATCATCGTACAAAAAGGAGATATCACCAAAGTCAAAGCTGATGCCATTGTAAACGCAGCGAATTCATCCCTGCTGGGAGGAGGAGGTGTAGATGGCGCTATTCATCGGGCTGGCGGACCCGCAATACTTGAAGCGTGTAAGAAAATACGTGAAAAACAGGGTGAATGTCCGCCTGGCGAAGCTGTGATAACAACCGCCGGTGACCTGGATGCCCGGTATGTGATCCATACAGTTGGTCCGGTATGGAAAGGAGGAGGTCATGATGAAGCGAACTTATTGCGGAAGTGTTATGAAAATTCTTTAGCGCTGGCTGAAGCGAATGAATTAACTTCGATCGCTTTCCCCAATATAGCGACCGGCGTGTATAATTTTCCCAAAGCCAAAGCAGCCCATATTGCTTTGGACGTGGTCAGGAATACGACTTCTGATTATCTGAAGACGGTGTACTTTGTATGTTTTGGCGAGGATAATTATGAGTTGTACCTAAAGGCCTAAGGTGTGCAAGTCGCTTTGCATAAATGATCTATACCAGATATCGACCCCTGGACTATATGGACCCATCGTATTCTAAAAAATGGAGGATTCACGTCGTTTCTGGGGATATTTTATAATTAACAGCATCGAAATACCGATTTGGTCTATTCTTTGTTTACAGTGAATAAGAAAAACCTGAAATGTGTATTCCCATCTTACTCATCGTTTTTTAAATGGTTATGGCGAAATGATGTTTCCGGATAGTAAAGACAGATTATGAAATTTGGCTTGGTTATTCCATTTTGGTTAATGGCTTTTTCACTTTTTTCACAGAAATGTGCGTCAGTGGACATCGACCCTATTGAATATTTTGAAGTAACCGCACAAGGTGATCGTCAGATACAATCGTATTTGGTTCCATGCTCGAAAAGTGGAGATCTGAAATTTAAGTTGCCTTCCAAGGCTTTGGTGGGATATGTTGATCCTGAACCTTCCACGCCTCCCGGTATTTTACTGGTTGTTATGAAACGAGATCCGGGGAAGTCTGTGCTGACCATCGATGAATTCAATGACGCGGTTTACAAGGATATCAATGGTTTACCGTTGTATTTTTCCGATCCGTCAAAGTTGATTGATATCTCCACACTAACGAATCTGGACAATGTGTCTGGTGCATTTTTTCTCATGCCGGTGATGGTGTCCAATACCAATGGAACCGATCCCGACACTTGGATGGAAGAAGATTGTGTCAAGTTGTTTAGACACTCCGCCATCCATATGGTCTATTCTCCGGAACAGCACGAATTGGTTCATTTTGATGAAATTTCATTTACGAACTGGCCCGTTGACACATCCATAACAGACTTTTTTGACTTTTCTTTTACAGATCAGGAAACTGGTGAAGAAATCTCCTTTGTGATGACGGACAATCGATCGTTTCGTCTGCAGTTCCCTAAATCAAAAGGTGTATTCAATTTTGAAATTACCTGGAAAAATTACGATTGTTCTACTCTTGAAATTGGTAAAAACTGGGCTTTTCCGGCCGTGGAGCTCATCGCTGATACCGTCACCGGATATCGGAACAGCAGTCTAGGTGTCCCGGTACGTGTCCGAAATTTTGAATCAGTGTCAGGGCTCAGCGCTGTCCTATCCTGGCATACGGATTCTTTGGCTTATTCAGGAATTAGTCATGTCCACCCAGCTTTGGAGCCCTATTTGGAGTTTGCTTCTGTGGATCATGGTGGTAATATGGAAGGGGTGAAGATCCGTTTTCCCTCCGGGTTGGATACCCTGACCCTGACCGACAGCAGTGTTCTGTTCGAATGGTGCGGAAAGCCACTCACCGACGAAGGAACTACGATTCCCCTGCGATTCCGCGACCAGGATGATCCGGCATCGTCTTTTTATATCCATGGTTTGGAGGCTGATTTTCTTTTGGGAGACGGTTCGATTGAAGTGCTGAAGGACCGGGAACTGATCTACGACCTCAATCAATTGTGTAACACCATGGATGGAACACATCGGATCAAACTGGATGTAATCAGTGAGCCGGCATACCCTTATACGTATTCCTTCCATTCTGTCGAGGTTCCGGATTCAATGGTAGTATCGACCCCGTTTGTTATTCCGGATGTGCCACCCGGGCATTATGAATTCACCATTCGGGATTCCTTTGGCTTTGAAATCACAGAAGATTTTATCGTTCTGGAACAAGTTCCTCCCAACTTTGAAGTAAATATCGATGCCAGTCGCGTAATACAACCGACCTGCATCGACCCGATGGGCGGGCAGCTTGCGGTAGCTGTTGCACCATCCAATCAAAACTATCAATATGAACTGCTCCATGGTAGTGCATCATTTATTGATGATATCGTGTCCGGCCTGGAACCGGGAAAGTATACCATACGGGCAAAAGACGAAGAAGGATGTGTAGATACGGTAAGTTACACTCTCACGAATCCGGAGGAAATCTATGTGACGTGGGATGCTGCCTCTATGGTGTTGTGTCCGGGGGATGATGAAGTGCATTTTGAGGTGCAGGATTTAAATGATCCACCAGATCCGTCCCTCCAATATCAGATTGAGGGCGGGCCTGTCCTAAACGTCGGCTCGGTGGCCAGCTTCACGGATCCTGGAACTTACCAGGTACAGCTCTGGAATGAGGATGAATGTACACTGGATACGAGCGTGACGGTCTATGCCGGGCCCGAGAAATTGACGGTGTGGGATACTGCCGCTATACGGATTAATATTCATGATACTTTAAACTATGCGGTGGCGGAGCCGACGGGGTTGACCGATATTTCCTGGCAATACAGCAGTGTGGAGATCAGCGATCAAGTGGATATGGAGTATGTGCCTCAGGAAAGTGGAGAATTACTTTTTTCAGCAGAGGTCTACGATCGGTGTATGTATACAGATACCTTGTTGGTTGAAGTATTTATTCCGGATTATAGTAAAACGGACTACCAATTTCCCAATGTGTTTACACCAAATGGAGACGGGATGAATGATTATTATAGTGTCGCTCCTATGGACAACATCAAGCAGATCCTGCAATTAGAGATTTTTGACCGGTATGGGAATGCGATCTATAAGGAGGATTATTCCGATGCATCGGGTTCTTTGCAGCGGGGCTGGAATGGATATTACGGTGAACAAGAAGCCGAATCGGGCGTATATGTGGTACAGGTGGCCTTGGAATTGTTGAATGGTCAAAAAAAACAGGTGGGGTTTGATGTATTGTTATTGCGGTGATGTCAGCGATGCAGGTGTTTTTGAAAGGGTGTCCTACGATTTGAATGTAACCGCTACTCCCCGATGCCATACCACCGGACGGCGTTGGTATAATAAATTTTATCCACCACTGCGGCCGGAAGTTTGAGTCCGTGAAAAGGAGCATTGATCAGTTCGCTCTCCATTTTCTCATCCGTTACAAAGTATTGCCAGTCCCGCTTCCAAGTATTCTCCATATTCTGGTGGAGCTCATCACGGGGTGTATTGCCTCCGTCGCCCATATCAGTTCCATACATGATCCGGTCTTGATACCGGATAAAAAATTCACGTACCCTTTCGCGATCTTTGGAGGTTTGATAAAAGATTTGTCCCATACGAGCCGCCAATTCCACGGACATATTGGGAAAACGGTCCAGCCTTTCTGCTATTTCATCGACGCTCCATTCCAGGCTGGCCAGATGCGCGGCCACAAAAGTGAGCTCCGGATTTTGCTCCAGCATATGATCACGGGCATCAATTTGGTCCTGATAAGAAGGCATTTCCGGCTGGAGATACATGTGGTACTCTGGATGGCGCTGGAAATAGTTCCGGTCATTGTTCGTAGTCATAGCATCGAGGGGTAACCAGCAGTTTTTCGGTTCACCGATATGTCCCATCAGGGTTTTATTTCGGTTTTGGATGTACTGAAAAATGGGTTTAAATTTTGGATCATCAATCATGATGAGTTCGCCGGCCTGATCCCGGGAAACCATCCCTATGTTTTTCCAGACCTTGACTCCGAGTGCGCCCTGATCAAAACAGCTGTCCAGCCAGGTGATAACTTTTTCTTCCCACTGCGGATCATCCCAATCCGAGACTGCAAAAGCCGTGACCATCTGTACTGTTTCCGGGAAGTTTTGATGTTGTATGAGGCCGTGGTGGTATTTGGTGTGTACGTCTTCCCAACCTTTGGTATATTCGAGGGAGACATTGATCAACCGAAAATTATCTTTTTTGGCTTTTTCTACAAAGTCAGGTCGTTCTGTGTTGATGTGAATGTGGACATCATATTTGGGGACCGAGGTGTAGTCATCTGTGGTGTAGTAGGTTTGGCTGATAAGCTCCATGCCTGTATATAGCAGAAGCAGCATCAAGAAAAAAATATTATTTATCGGCATATAGTTCGTTCCGTATGTTGATCCGTAATATACTATAATTCGAGTTATGATATAACGGTTAGTATGTTAAAAAGCTGCAGGAGTGACTACCCATATTTATCAATAAACCAGGATAAGCATTGATCCAAATAAGTGCCTAAATAATAAGGAACATTCATGAGATAAAATAATTTACCTTTTCGGGTTCTGGTCTTTTCTAATTTAAATTCTCCGGCATACATTCTTACGGCCAAAGAGTGTGGAGCCCTGTCAATAAACTCATGCAGTGATTTCAGCGAACCGGTGGCACCCGATTTGATTTCAATGGGTACGAGAAGACCTTGACTACTATACAGTAAATCAACTTCAGCAGAAGATTGAGTTTTATCACGGACCCAGAAATTGGGTTTTTTGTAGCTGGTGGTATTCATTGATATCAGTTCCTGGGTGATCATATGAGGGATAATTGCCCCCCTGTAGGCGCTATTGAGGTCGTCCATGAGGAGCATATCTGCCTGGATGTTCAATTCAAAATTAAGCAGTCCTGTATCCATAAATTGTAATCTTGGGGATTTCTTGTAATCAGGAATGACTGGTGGCTTTGTGCTCGTACTGGGATATATGATCTGGATAACCTTAGCTTGGTCGAGACTCCGAAAGGCTGCACTTACTTCCCGTGATTTGTAATTTGAATAACCAAAATTCTGAAATTTGATCCGCTTATCGACCAAGGCAGGTGCGGTCTCCATTATATGCCTGATCACTTTCATCTCAGTTGAATTTTCCGCATATTTTCCCACATCATCTTTATAGGTATCCCAGATGCTTTCATAAGTGGGAATTAATCCGGCCAGGTCTTTCGTAATACTGTATCGAGCTACAATTTCGGGCATGCCTCCAACAATACAATATCGATGAAATAAACTCAATACGGTGCTGTGGACGGTCTTGTCCAATGGCACGGTTTTCAGATGATCGTGGAGTAAGTCGTGACCGATTCCTTTCAAATATTCCTGAAAATTCAGTGGGAATAAGTACATATAATTCACTCTGCCAACGGGAAAGCTTTTGACATCTTTCAGTCTGTGTTCAAGTAGAGAGCCTGCTGAGACCACATGGAGGTCAGGTACTTCTTCATATAAGTAACGTAAGAAGCCTATCGTTTTTGGAGATTCCTGTATTTCATCAATGAACAGCAGGGTGCCTTTCCATTCGGTTGCAGACAGATTTTTTTGTAAGGACAGTACTTCAATCAGTCGTTGTGCAGAATCAACTTGCTGGATGATCCTCTGATTCTCGGTTTTTTCAAGATTAAATTCAATAAAATGCCTGTATGTTTCCCCGAATTGTCTGATTATGGTGGTTTTGCCTACTTGTCGGGCTCCTCGAATGATCAATGGCTTGCGCTGGTAGTTTTGCTTCCATTGCATTAGGTCAGACCAAATATTTCTTTCAAAAAGTGAGTTCATTATTTATTAATTGAAACAAAACAAGGGTAAATATAAATAAATAATGTAACAAAACAAGGGTAGATGATGTGGTATATTGTAAAAGCCCTATTTGAGCTTGATTCAATAGACCTTGGAGAGGTCATAAGTAAGTAGGCAGATGGTTTTGCAGTATTCATCGACTTCGGAGAAGTCGCAATGTCTAAGCATACATTCCGACCTCTCTGAGGTCGATATTTTGACAATAACCGTTGCTAACATACTTCGACCTGCGCTGCAGGTCTGATTATAATCTACATTTAGAGCGCTATAGTACGTACCCCAACTTGTCAGTGAATTTGCACGCATAATTCACCTTACATATTTTTTTTTGAGAGTGGACATACTGCTTGAAAAAAATTTACTACTTACGCCAATGATCTCCCATATACGATACAAGGGGGCGGTGGTTATTTTTATTTTACGAGGTCAGTATGTCTTTGTGGGAAGTGAAGAATTCACAAGCGAAATCTGTAATGTAAACTGATCGCACAAATTCTTTGACTTGTTGGGGATGGGAGCGCTTCATATAATGCATACAATTTCTGATTTGGTGCACTAGATCTAATAATCTAATTGGTCAATTCTGTTCACAATTTATTCCTCCGTGAATTTCTCTGTGGTACTTAGTAAAACAAAGAATGTTATCTACCTGAACGTTCGTTCTGATATAGCAAAAAAACACTATATTTGTTTTCTATGAATCCACATTTAGATGCTACCGGAGAAAGTGCTTCAGCAGAAGAAAAACAGATCGACAAGGCTTTACGGCCCGAAAGTCTGAATGATTTTTCAGGACAGGAAAAGCTGGTGGAAAATCTGTCGATTTTCATCGCCGCAGCTAATATGCGCGGAGATTCACTTGATCACGTTATTCTCCACGGTCCGCCCGGTCTGGGTAAAACCACCCTGGCCTACATTATTTCTACAGAAATGGGGTGTGAACTTAAATCTACCAGCGGACCAGTACTTGAGAAACCCGGCGATCTGGCGGGACTGCTTACCAACCTCAACCCCGGAGATGTCCTTTTTATCGATGAAATTCACCGGCTGAATACTGTTGTAGAGGAATATCTTTATTCCGCCATGGAGGATTTCAAGATCGATATCATGATCGAAAGTGGGCCCAGTGCCAAGAATATTCAGATTTCATTGCACCCCTTTACCCTGGTCGGTGCTACGACCCGGATGGGATTGATCAGTGCCCCCATGCGAGCGCGGTTTGGAATCAATTTTCACCTGGATTATTATGATCACGATACTTTGCAACGTATCGTAAAGCGGTCCGCCGGGCTGCTGCAGGTGGAAGTGGATGAAAAAGGATCACGGGAAATAGCGCGACGAAGTCGTGGTACGCCACGTATTGCCAACGCTTTGTTGCGACGGGTTCGTGATTTTGCGCAAATAAAAGGATCCGGAAAAATTGATCTGGCCATTGCCCGGTATGCCCTGGACGCATTGCAGGTGGATGACCATGGGTTGGACGAAATGGATAATAAGATTTTGTCTGCCATCATCGACAAGTTTCAGGGTGGACCCGTGGGCATCGGATCCATTGGTACGGCGGTCGGTGAAGAAGCTGGAACCATTGAGGAGGTCTATGAGCCCTATCTGATTATGGAAGGTTTTATTCAGCGAACTTCCAGGGGACGGATTGTCATGGAAAAAGCCTATGAACACCTTGGGAAGCCGATCCCTCAACAACACTCCGGCGGGTTGTTTGATGGTCTTGAGTAGGAATAAAATCGAAATACCTTATGAAGGTTTTAGTGATTCTGGGTCATCCTCGACCGGATAGTTTTGCAGAAGCTATGGCAGAAGCATACATGGATGGTGCGCGGGCGGCTGGCGTCGAAGTCACTTATCTGAAGCTTTATGACTTGGAGTTTGACATCCATGTTACTACTCAAAAGCTTCGGAAGCAATTTTCGGAACCCGATCTGGATTATGCCCGGCAATGTGTATCCGAAGCGGATCATTTGGTATTTGTCTATCCCACCTGGTGGGCCACCATGCCGGCTTTGCTAAAAGGTTTTCTGGATCGGCTGCTTTTGCCGGGGTTTGCTTTTGAAGAAAAGGATCGAAATACAGACTGGATCCCACTTTTGAAGGGGAAGACAGCTCAGCTGATCACGACGATGGACACGCCCATCTTGGTTTATCGATTTCTCTATCATGCGCCCGGGACCAACGCGATGCGCAAAGGAACATTAGGTTATTGTGGAATAAAACCAGTCCGGTTTTTGGGTTTTTCTCCCATTTCCTACACCACTGAAGATAAGCGTCGAAAATGGCTCCGCCGGGTCCGACGCGAAGGTGAAAAACTGGAATCCGGCGTATTGACATCCTGGGAAAAGCTGTGGTTCAAAATGATGCCCTGGCTCAAAGCGATTCGCTTTCAGTTCTATCCGATGACGTGGGTGTCTTATGCGGTCGGCGGGTTCAGTGCGGCATATCTCGGACACGCTTTTGATGCCTGGATATTTTGGTTGGGCTATGCATTCCTTTTTTTACTGGAGGTCGCTGTCGTGTTCAATAATGACTACCACGATTATCCCAGTGATGAGGTGAACAAGAATTACAGTCCTTTTACCGGTGGATCACGGGTGCTTGTGGATGGTGATCTCACCCGGGGCCAGTTGAAAAAAGGGAGCATTGCGGCCCTATTTTTGGCTGGCTTTCTGGGGCTTCTGGTTGTTTATATGGCGAATCTGGGTATTGTGCCGGTCGCGGTGATTGCTCTGCTCAGCATATTAGCGTTGGGCTATACGGCGCCTCCGTTAAAATTGTCATATCGAACCCTGGGTGAGATCGATGTGGGATTGACGCACAGCATCGGGGTGATGTTGTGCGGATTTCTGTTTCAGGGGGGAGATGTGTTCGATCCATTTCCATGGATGATCAGTGTTCCCTTGTTTTTGAGCATTGTGGTAGCCATCATCCTGGCCGGGATCCCGGACTATGCAGCAGATAAGACAATCGACAAGAAGACCGTGGCGGTTCGTTTTGGAAAGAAGGTTGCGATGTGTATCTCCATGGCCATCACAGCGACCACCATCTTGGTCACCTTGTGGTGGTGGCAGTTGCCAGATATCGGCTCTTTGTATGCTACCGCTGTTTGGTTTATCCTGCCTCATGGAATGCTCTTGCTTTACAAGACGGTCTGGTATGCGTTCGGTCTGAAAATTCCTGAGCGCATCGATGGTTTGCTTGTACTTTCTTTGTTGTTTATTTTTTGGTTTGGGTTGTTTCCATTGCTTGCTATTACGTGAAAATCGTTGGTGTAATAGGAGGCTTTAAAACATAAATATCTATGAAAATATTCTTTTTTATCCTCACACTGACACTTCCCGTGTTTTGTTTTACCCAGTATCCAGGTGGGTCGAAATATACAACACCTGATCAATCCAATAATATACGTCATTATTTGATGAAAGAGGCGGCCGCCATTACATCCCGGTCCTTGGATACCATCCAGGATCTTTCTGGATGGAAGAGAGTTCAGAAGCAGAAAAAAGAAGAACTTGCAGAAATGTTGGGTCTGGATGGTTATCCGGTCTTTGAGCAAAGACCTGCTCCATACTACAAGCGCGTGGGTACCATACGCCAGGATGGTTTTGACATTGTGAAGCTGTATTACGAGTCAATGGATGATTTATTTGTTCCGGCAAATTTATATATCCCTCATAAACTTAACCAGGCGGCACCCGCTATTTTATACGTTTGCGGGCACAGTCATACACAAAAACACCATTACCAGGCTCACGCCCGAAATTTTGCTGAGCAAGGATTCGTATGTCTGATCATCGAGACCATTCAACGCGGGGAGGTAAAAGGCGACCATTTGGGTGCTTATGAAAAAGGGTGGTTTCAGTGGTACAGCCGGGGGTATAACCCTGCCGGAGTAGAGGTCTGGAACGGTATCCGGGGCATTGATTTAATGGAGTCATTGGCTGAAGTGGACCCAAAAAGAATTGGGGTGACCGGTATTTCCGGCGGAGGCTCACAAAGCTGGTATCTTCCGGCGCTCGATGGGCGGATACGAGCCGCTGCAGCAGTAGCCGGAGCAGGAACTCTGGAAGGCCAGGTGTGCCAGAAAACCCTGGATGACCACTGCGATTGCATGATGCCGATCAATACCTACTTGTGGGATTTTTCAGATATCGGTGCCTTAATCGCACCCCGTCCATTTGTGGTAGCTCAGACCCGGCACGACGGGTATTACTCGATCGAAAGTGTTCGTGACCTGTATCAACGGACCTCGAAAATATATGAGCTGTATGGTCGTGGCGATAACATCACAATGAAGGAAGCTCCCGGCGGGCACAGTTACGGTGAAAACGATGAAATGCGGCCATGGATTCTTTCTTTCTTCAGAAGGCATTTGCAAAACGACAAAAACGGAACAACAGAGCAGGGTAACATAGATGTTTCAAAAGTACTTTCCGATACTGATTTATCGGTATACTCAGGTAAGCCACCAGAAAATGATCGGACTAAATTGATCCAGGAATCCTTTGTTCCCAAGGCGGAGGTTCCGAATATTTCATCCAAAGCCGATCTGAACGCTTATCGACAACGGATTACAGACCAACTAAAAGCCAAAACCTTTAGAGCCTTCCCTGAGGAGCCGGTACCTTTCGAAGCAAAATTGGAATTCTCTACACGAAATTTTTCGAAATTTGGTCGGGAGATATACAGCTTTGTGTCGGAAAAGGGATGGCGCTTAAAGCTAGATGTAAGAAGAACAGCCCGTCCATCTGAAGAATCAACCCCGGTTGTATTAATCCTAAATAATCCCAATGAAACCAAATGGGCATCACATCATCTGGCCCGAGGGCATAACAATGATTATAACATCGCCTATTTTGAAGCCCGGGGGATCGGGGAGACGGGATGGGCGGAAAATCAAAAATGGCACATCCGCCGGGCATCGGCCTGGACCGGTCGTACAATTGCCTCCATGCGGGTGTACGATGTTCTGCGTAGTCTTCAGTACCTTCGTACATTGGAAGGGGTGGATCCAGCGAACATTCATCTGGCTGCACGCGGTGAGATGGCCGTCGTTGCGGCGTATGCAGCTTTGTTGGATGGAACTATTAAGTCGCTGACTCTGGAGAATCCACCAGCGACGCAGGATGTAGAAAGCGATCCCGAAGGACGCGGCCCTGCTTTGGAAATGTTGAATTGCCTTCGAATCACGGATCTGCCTCAGGTGGTTGCTTGTCAGTTTCCGGGGAATCTGACTCTGCTCGGCCAAATTCCGGAATCGTATCAATGGGTGGAAGAAATTTACAACGACTTGGGGAACATGAGCATTAGATCACAGTAATATATTCTATTATCAATACTTGGGTTCCGTGCCTACTCAAGTTACGAAGCTGAGTAGAGAGTTTACGATTAAAGAGTACACATTTTTGAAACATATGGATTAATAAAAGGGGGTAGAAAAGAAAACTCTTGAACCCTTGCTATCAATGATTTTGGAAATTCAATCTGAATACATGTTATATTGGAAGTTATAACTAGCGCACACGAGGGGTGCGCGGCGGTATAGACTCCTCCTATCCCTCATAAAATTTTAGTGAACCATTTCTCCCTAAAACCAGTTAAATTCCTAACTTAGAGTATATGAATCAGCTTTTCAAGATTTTTAAAATTGACAATGAGGAAGCCGCGAGAATAATTGCTTCGCCTGATGAACCCCATCAGCACGATTACGAAGAGTTGATTGTAGGGATGGCGGGTGAGTTAGAGCATTTTATTGATTTCAAGACGACTCGCATTGAAGCGCCCTTTGTAAGTTTTGTGACCAAAGGGAAGGTGCATCGCATTATCCCAAAACTAAAGAACGGACAATGCGACATGTGGGTACTTCGTTTCCAAAGTGAGTTTATCCCCGAAACTACTTTTCAGCTCTATAGTTATTACCACGATCAGGCGACCCTGAAGTTACAAGGCGGAGATTGTTTCAGTCACCTGGCAGCACTCTGCGAAACCATAGATGCCGCCATGCAACAGGAAAGTCCGGATCTGGGTGTAGTGCGGCATTTGCTAAATGGTTTGTTCGTCATGATCGAGTCAGAAAGGGAAAAATTAACTTCAGATGACCACGGATTGGAGAAAACACAAAACTCAACCCTGCAAAGTTTTCTGAAAATTCTTGAAGAGAACTACCACAGACCGGTGGGGGTGGATTTTTATGCCGAAAAGCTATTTATGTCGGCCAGAAATCTGAACTTGATTTGTAAAAATATACTACAAAAAACCGTTAGCGAGATTATTGAAACGCGAAAGCTTATCGAAGCCAAAAATCAACTTTTGCAAACAGATAAGAATATTTCTGAAATTGGATTTGACTTGGGATACAATGAAAAATCCTATTTCTCCAATGTGTTCAAAAAGCGGACAGGCCAGACACCTTCCGAGTTTCGGGAAGAAATGATGAGCCTGCTTTCCTGATTTTACAACTCATTGTCCAAATTCTATTACCTCAACCCCTCCACTCGATGATATCTTTGCACTTATAAGAAAAGGTCACACTCATTACCTGAATGACTGCATACCGTGTTAAACAAACAGGTAGCATTTGGTAGGAAAACCACGTGGCCTACAGGTGAAACTCAATTTACAAAACAATAAATTTTTATATTATGAAAAATCTTATTTCATTATTTGCATTGGTATTGCTTGCGGTAAGCTCATTTGCACAGACTCAATGGAAGGTTGACCCTTACCACTCCTCCCTAAATTTTAACATCTCACATTCCGGTATAAGTATTGTGAATGGAAAATTCCTGGAATACACCGGGAATCTAACTACAGATGGGGAAGCATTGAATGATGCCAAAGTTGATTTTACCGTTAAAGTGAATAGCATCAATACCAATGTTGAAGATCGGGACAACCACCTAAGAAGTGCTGATTTCTTTGAGGTTGAAAAATACCCGAATATGACTTTTAAAAGTTCAAAAATCTTACCGACCGGTAAACCCGACCACTATTTATTGTATGGTAAGCTGACCATAAAAGATGTAACGAAAGACGTGATATTTGATGTACACTATGGTGGGACCGTCGAGACGGATCAAGGAAAAAAACTAGGCGTGAAAGCCAAAACGACCATCAATAGATTTGATTATAATATTGATTTTGACCCGACGGCCGCTGGTGTTGGGAAGGATGTACATATATTGATTCACGCCCAATTTGCGACTGCAGAGTGAGCAACAGAAAATTTCAATTAGTCAACATTTTAAGCTTTATAGTTTTTAAGTGCTGAGTCCACTCCAGAAAATCATATTTTAAAATGATTAGCCCCGGTGCTTTAGCCCGGGGTGTTTATCATGCCGACCATATTGGCTTTAGCCATGTAAAACACAAAGCACTCAGGGCTAAAGCCCATCATTATTTTACATTATCATACCCGGCCTAAAGGCACGGGCTAATAAAACAAAAAACTGATTTTTCAGAGTAAGCTTAGTGTTGAATGATAATATGATCGGGAGTACTTAATATGCAGAGCTAAGATTATGTAGGATGTCATCCTCAATAGAGCGTGACGTAACCACTTGCTTTTAAATATCTTCTTAGCAATAAGCCTTCTGTGGGACAATCAAAAATTTAAAAAAATGAATAACGAAAATATTATTAATAATCCATTATTGTGTGACATCGAAACGGGGATGTGTGAAACATCTGATGGAAGTATGGGTTCGATATCTAAAACCGATGTGCAATCCAGTGAGAAATCCATAAAAGTCATTTATTATACCGACCCAATTTGCTCTTCGTGTTGGGGCATCGAACCACAACTGCGTAAACTCAAATTGGAATACGGTAATGATCTTGATATCGAATACAGAATGGGTGGGTTATTACCGGATTGGAGTTACAACAGTGGAGGTATCGGAAAACCATCGGACGTGGCTCACCACTGGGACGAAGTGAGTATTCATTACGATATGCCTATTGACGGAGATGTATGGTTGGAAGACCCTTTGGAATCATCGTACCCGCCCTCTATCGCATTCAAAGCGGCACAAATGCAAGATAAAGAAAAAGCCATTTTATTTCTTCGCGAAATACGGGAAATGGTTTTCCTACAAAAGAAAAACATTACGAAGTGGGAGCATTTGGCCGCTGCAGCCAGAGCCGTAGGTCTTCAAGTGGAGCAGTTGAGAATAGACTATGAAGGGCAGGCCACGGCCATATTTGAAGAAGATTTGACGAAGGCGAATGATATGGGTGTCAGAGGATTCCCTTCTGTTTCCTTTATTGACGAGTCGGGGAATAAAGAATTTGTTTACGGTACAAGACCGTATGCATTTTATGAAATGGCTATTCTGAAGTTGAATCCGAAGGCCTCAAAAAGCGAATACAGTAAAGATTGGAGAACCCTTTTTACAAAATATGCGACGCTGACCGCTAAGGAGTTTTCTGAGCTATCCGGAACGCCCAGAAATGAAAGTGAAATGGTGCTGAATGATCTTTCTGATGAGGGAGTCTTGGAAAAATGGACCACCAAAAACGGAGCTATTTGGAAATTTATCAAACATAACACAAATGATTAAAAACACGTTCAATCCTGGCAATTACGCTGCACATATTAACTTTGCATTGCTGGTTCTTCGTATTGCCGTCGGAATTTTAATGCTGACCCATGGCTTGGGTAAATTTGAAAGATTATTTGGAGAGGGCCCCATTCAGTTTTCTGACCCGATTGGCATAGGCGCAACAGCATCATTGGTGCTGGCCATCTTTGCTGAAGTGTTCTGATTTATTCTATTAATATTCGGATTGGGAACACGTCTGGCCGCCATTCCATTGCTTATCACCATGCTAGTGGCTGCGCTGATTCATCATATAGATGATCCTTTCAGGAAACAAGAGTTGCCTTTGCTCTATGCCTCTATTTACTTTTTTATTGCTTTGGCAGGAGCAGGCAAGTTGTCCCTTGACCACTGGATCCACCAGCGGTTCCATCGTCAGGCGAGTTTAGAATAGGCATACTAGAAAAGATGGAATAATCTTTTTAAATTAAGCACGGTTTAAAAACGAACGGAATCGTTAAAAATTTTAGATGTTGCCGGCACTGCAGCTTTCAGTTTTGCAGGGATCTATGCTGCCATGGAAAAAAAGCTGGATGTCTTCGGAATTTTTATTATTGCTTTCATTACCGCATTGGGCGGGGGAACATTGCGGGACGTTTTGGTGGGGCAATTGCCCGTAAACTGGATGCTTGATTTGAATTCAGGAGTGGTTGTATTGCTGAGTACCATCGTTGCGTTACTTTTTAGAGGCGTCATAAAAGACTATCACAATGTCCTCCTGTTCTTTGATTCCATCGGGCTCGGCTTTTTTCGATCGTAGGCATACAGACTGGTATTGCGCTGGAATTGCATCCGGTGATTTCGATCGCACTCGGAACCATTACTGCGTGTTTTGGAGGAGTGATTAGAGATATCTCTTTGAGTAATATACCACTCAACTTCCAGGAAGAAATTTATGCGACAACGTGTATTGTTGGAGGTATAGTTTTTTTCATATTGCTCAAGGTGGGTGTGCCTACCATGCCGGTTGAAGTCATTTGTCTCATTACGATCGTTGTATTCCGTCTTTTATCGGTAAAATACCACTGGCACTTACCTGTCATCTGGAAAGTTAAAGAATCGGAGCATAGCTAATTAACGACCACAAGTACTTATTTGATGAGAGGCAGAACATGGGAAAAAATCACTCTGAACTTCGTCAATCAGTAGTGTTGAGATCAAAAGAGTAAGATTCGTGGTACAATGGCTTGGTCGCAATTTTTGAGGTTTAAGCGCTGACGTACCAGTTCATGGATAAACATTTAACTGTTTTTTTCTGTTGAATCAATGATATACAAAACTGTTTTCTAAAATTTTTAGTTTCTTTAAGTAATGATTTCCTGCCTCAAACTTCTTAACATAGATCAACGTCCACCACTATAAAGTCACGTAAATTTATCCCTGATGAAAATCCGTTATTTGGCACAAAATAAAAAATCCAACAAAAGATATGGCAGCAATAGAACAAGAGGATAACGGGAAAAAAGGACGGTTTATCATTTATGAGAATGAAGAGTTTGCCGGAGAAATGACTTACACCTGGGCAGGAACGAAAAAATTTATAATTGACCACACGGGCGTGGAGAAAAAATTCGGTGGACAAGGATTTGGGAGGCGACTCGTGATGGCAGGGGTGGAATATGCGCGGAAAAACAACTTAAAAATCATCCCATTATGTCCTTACGCAAAAAGCAGATTCGACAGGGATAAGAGCATAGGTGACGTTTTGGCGTAAGCAAAAGTAGTTGATACCTATTTATACCATAAGTAATGAAAACGGCTTCAAGTTTTTTAATCTGAGATTGGAAAAGGGGGCATGATACCATTTTATTGATTCTCAGGTTGGTCTTTGGCCTTGTATTATTTCACCTGTTTGCTTTTATAGCATTGACGCTAACCGGCCCGGGAAAGTTTTCCTTGGACGATCGACTGTTTCACCGGAAATAAAACAGAAAAACTTTAAAATAAATTATGGACAGAATACTCGGATTACACCACATTACTGCTATTGCTGGCGATGCACAGCGGAATTACGACTTTTATACTAAGGTTCTCGGTCTTCGGATGGTCAAAAAGACCGTTAATTTCGATGACCCACAGACCTACCATTTTTACTTTGGAAACGAAGAAGGTAGTCCTGGAACCATTCTGACCTTTTTCCCGTGGCGAAATGTCAGGCAAGGGAAGAACGGAGCCGGCATGGCCACAAAAATCGGGTACTCGGTACCGAAGGACAGCCTGGAGTTTTGGAAAGCACGATTCGAAAAGTATCAAGTCCGGTACGACGAGGGGGGAGAAAGGTTTGGAGAGAAATACATCGCTTTTCAGGATCCGGATGGATTGCGGATCAACCTGATTGAAACGAAACACAACGATGAACGCAAGGGCTGGGAGACGGCTGAAGTGAAAAATGATGTGGCGCTGAAAGGGTTTCACACCATCACGCTGACCCAGAACAGCATTGACGCCACGGCTGCCATCCTCACGGATGTTTTTGATTATCAGTTGATCGAACAGGAAGAGAAATATTCCCGTTATCAAACCAGTGCGGTGGACAATGCCGCCATTGTGGATTTGCTGGAAATGCCGGATGCGCCACGAGGGTTAAATGCAGGTGGTACGAACCACCATGTGGCATTTCGGGTTAAAGATGAGGAAACTTTGATGGCATACAGAAAGAAAATTGTGGCACGTGGCCTTCACATTACCGAAAAAATAAACCGGGATTATTTCTTTTCACTCTATTTCCGGGAACCGGGTGGCGTGTTATTTGAGATAGCCACCGACAATCCGGGGTTTGCCACGGATGAAACGGTTGAAAATCTGGGTAGTTCGTTGCAATTACCAAATCAATATGAAGCTATGCGGGATCAGATCGTGCAAGGTCTACCAGAATTAAAAACGTAAACCACACGATCATGCACAAAAAAAATGTCCACAACGCCGGTCAATCTTTGGATGAAGCCAAAAAAGTACTCATTATGGTTCATGGCCGGGGAGCCAATGTCCGTGGAATTCTCGGACTTGCTGCACACTTAAATGTAAGCGAATATGCGCTGCTGGCTCCTGAAGCAACGAACAATACCTGGTACCCGTATTCTTTTATGGCCAAACCGGAACAAAATGAACCCTGGCTTTCTTCTGCGCTTGATCTACTCAAAGAAGTGGTAGATGATGTCACGAAACAAGGGATCTCTGCTGAAAATATTTACTTCCTGGGTTTTTCCCAAGGAGCGTGTCTGACCTTGGAATTTGTGGCTCGTCATGCCCAAAAATGGGGTGGTGTGGTTGCTCTGACCGGAGGGTTGATTGGTAACAAGCTGTATAAACAGAACTATTCCGGTGATTTTGCCGAAACACCTTTTTTTATTGGTACCGGGGATCCCGACCCGCATGTACCGCTTGAACGGGTGAGGGAAAGTGTTCGTATTTTGGAAGAGTTGAATGCTCAGGTGCATCTTGAGGTGTACGAAGGACGACCACATACCATCTCGCAAGACGAAATCGAGCAATCCAATCACATGGTTTTTACTGAATGAGCGCAATATACTCGAATCATGGCTGATAATTTTTCCCAATGAACACCGTGATTTCGATCTTGAATTATACTGATGAAGGATACGTTCTGGTTAAACTGCTCCAAGGAAACCACATGTGGCAGGAAAACAAGTCGATAAAAGGGACTTCGTTCTGCGTCGTCCGGAGTACCTTTGAGTCCGACGTGCCTTTGCTGGATCCGGGCTGATCCGGCAAACGATGTAGTGTGGAGTGTCTGCTTGTTTTGCGACATTTCATGAGCATCTGGTCATGGGTTAGAATATGTAATACGCGCACTATCAGGTGTGTAAGTGTGGTGTAAGGTGCTGATTAAAAAGTCAATAGTAAAACGATCATGGATCATTCGTACATATATTGGAACAATCCTTGGTTTTTTCAACCCCATTCCACGTACATTATAAATACAAATTATTCCCAAAACGGGCGCAATCCCTTTAAAATCCAACAGTCTATTGTATCTTCACTCAACTAAATCAAACAGACGCCTATAAAATATATGCTTACAGCTGTACTAACAGGATTTATATTTGCATGTGTGCTGGTATTTGCCGGAAAACCTTTAAAAGGTCGCGCATCTCTTATTAATGCTGTGGTTCCTATTGGGCTGTTCGTGTATTTTTGCGCACAAATTCCACAGGTGATTGCGGAGGGCGCAATCTACAAGTCATACTCCTGGGTATCGTCCATGGGTGTTGATATGAATTTCAATCTGGATGGTTTATCAATGATTTTTGCATTGATGATTACCGGGATTGGAAGTATGGTATTTATATATACTTCGGCTTACATGAAAGGCAGTCCACAGCTCGACCGGTTTTACGGTTATTTGGGCATGTTTATGGCCGCTATGCTAGGCGTAGTGTTGTCTGACAATCTGATTACTATATTTGTTTTTTGGGAACTCACCACGATCGTTTCATTCTTCTTGATCGGGTACAACACCCATGATAAAGGGTCGCGTAGAGCAGCAATGACTTCGCTGGGGTTGACCGGACTTGGCGGTATGTTGCTTCTAGGTGGAATCATTTTGATGGGGTCTATCGGAGACACTTACTCCATTCAAGAAATGCTCAATTCTGGCATCGCGTTTTCGGACAATGCCTATTACCCGCTCATTTTATTTTTTATCATCGGTGCTGCTTTTACCAAGTCCGCCCAATTTCCTTTTCACTTCTGGTTGCCACTGGCGATGAAAGCCCCAACACCGGTTTCGACCTATCTGCACTCAGCAACCATGGTCAAGGCGGGAATCTATCTGATTTTTCGACTTAGTCCTTTGTTGGGAAATGATCCCTCATGGAATAACACGCTTATGCTATTTGGTGGTATTACGATGCTTTACGGTGCATGGCATACTGTTTTTCGGACAGACTTGAAAGCGATCCTTGCGTATTCTACCATATCGGCTCTGGGAATTCTTACTTTTTTGATAGGACTGGGCACAAAAGCCGCTTTTCTTGCCGCCCTGATTTTTATCATGGTCCACGCACTATATAAGGCTACCTTATTCCTGGTTGCCGGATCGATCGATAAAGCCACGGGAACACGTGATATTTTACGACTTCGCGGGTTGGGCAAATATATGATTCCCGTAGCCATAGCAGGAATCCTAGCTGCGATATCCAATGCAGGAATCCCGCCATCATTCGGGTTTCTGGGGAAAGACCTGATCTATGAGGCCACACTGGGTATGGGAGAATCCGCAGTGTTTTTGACAGCAGCAGCTGTCTTGACCAATATACTTCTCCTTTATGCAGGCTTTGTGGTGGGCATAAAACCCTTTATGGGTACACGGCTGGATCCGGAGATCAAGGTAAAAAAACTCTCACCAGCTATTTGGGTGCCGGGCTTAATTCTAGGAATACTATGTATTGTTTTCGGTATATTCCCCGCTGTGGGCGAGGGTCTGGTCCGCCCGGCACTCTCAGCAGTTTACGGCGAACCATTTGAGTCACACCTCAAACTATGGCACGGGTTTACTACCATCCTTCTTTTGAGCGGTATAACTATTGCTTGCGGTGTATTGCTGTATCTATTTGTCAAGCCCAGTAATCAGAAGGTGGCGCTTATGGCCAAGGCAGATTTTATATCTCCACAGGTTATTACAGAACAAATTAGCCGCGGCTTCTTGCGATTGAGCATCTTCTGGACACGAACCTTTAATAGCGGTTATCTGGGATATTATGTGATTACAGTCATGGTGTTTGTGATTGGAATCGTAGGCTACGAGCTTGTGGCGGTGCTCCATGTTAAAGTGGACTTCAGTCAGTTAAAGGAGGTGACCTTTTACGAAATGAGTACCATTTTGATCATGATTTCGGGAATTGTGGTTGCTGTTTTCTCTCAGTCGAGGTTAGCGGCTATAGCTGCTTTGGGTGTATTGGGTTATGCGATGTGTATTATTTTCGTTTTTTACGGAGCTCCAGATTTGGCGATGACTCAATTTTCGATCGATACGTTGACGGTCATTCTTTTTGTATTAATAATATTCCGGTTGCCAAAGTACAAGGTACTTAGCAATATGCGCTCACGCATACGCGATGGTGTGGTAGCCCTTTCATTTGGTACGCTCATCACCCTGCTTATTTTGGAAGTGCTGGCCCAGCCCGTTAATCGGGAACTAAGTGAATTTTACGCGGACAACGCTTATTTGCTTGCCAAGGGAAAAAATGTGGTCAATGTTATTTTAGTGGACTTTAGAGGAATTGATACCCTGGTAGAAATTACTGTTCTGGCTATTGCGGCAATCGGCGTGTTTAGTCTTATGAAATTGGAAATAAAAAAATCTGAAATTGATTAAACTATGAACTCAGTCATACTGCGTACTGCAGCCAGCTTTTTATTACCGTTGCTGATTATGTTTTCGGTTTTTATCCTCCTGAGAGGACATTACCTGCCCGGGGGTGGATTTGTGGGTGGACTGGTGGCGGCCGTAGGTTTTGTGTTGCACATGTTTGCCAATGGGCTTGACGAAACCCGACGACTGTTAATGATACATCCGGGCTATCTGTTGCCATGTGGACTTAGTCTGGCTTTGCTTAGTGGTTTTACTCCTGTACTTATCACCGGAGAACCGTTTATGACCGGAGTTTGGTTAGATGACCCCGTTCCCGTCATTGGAAGCATCGGCACAGCTTTGTTTTTTGACCTTGGGGTTTACCTGGTAGTAGTAGGGGTATCGCTGACCATATTGTTTACTATATCAGAAGAAGTAAAATAAATGGAATTACTGCTTGCCATAACCATCGGATTGCTTTATGCTTCAGGCGTTTACATGGTGTTGCGCCGAAGTATGGTAAAGCTTATTATAGGCATCATACTTATTGGTAATGGTGTCAACTTTCTCATTTTTTTGTTGGGACGAATTACCAAAGGCAGCACACCTATAATATCCGAAAATTCGGATACTTTTCTGGAAGCTTATGCCGATCCCGTTCCTCAAGCTTTGATCCTAACGGCCATTGTAATTAGTTTTGGTTTGCAGGCATTCGCCATTGTACTGATTAAAAGAGTTTATAAAGTGCTCAACACGGATGATATTGATCGATTAAGTCATACTGAAGACTACGATATACTATGACGCAACTTATATTTTTGCCCATACTATTTCAAGCATGCATTGCCGTATTGCTTTTGTTTTTCTTTGGCAAAGTCAAAATACAAAAGATTATAAGCATCGCAGGAAGTGCGCTTAACCTGGCTGTTGCGGGAGGCGTGTTCTATGTAGTCCGGCTGGAGGGTAGTATGGCTGTTCAAGCTGGAAATTGGCAGGCTCCATTTGGGATAACTTTTGTAGCCGACACATTGGCGGTTACTATGGTATTGCTCACAGCCATTGTCGGATTTGCAGTATCCATATTTTCAGCATATACCCTGTCCGGTAACCGCATCCGTTTTGGGTATTTTCCCGTTTTTCATTTTTTAATGATGGGACTCTGTGGTTCCTTTTTGACCGGTGACTTGTTCAATATGTATGTTTGGTTTGAAATCACCATTATTACCTCGTTTGTGCTGCTCACACTTGGGAATGAAAAGGAACAGCTTGAAGGAGCGGTTAAATACTTTGCGATGAATATGCTGGCATCGCTTATCTTTCTGACCGCACTGGGTATATTGTATGGGTTGACAGGTACGCTTAACATGGCCGATCTTTCAGGAAAACTCATGGCTATTGAAAATCGTGGGCTCGTTAATGTTTGTGCCTTGTTTTTCTTTTTTGGTTTTGGGATTAAGGCTGCATTATTCCCTATGTATTTTTGGTTGCCGGACTCTTACCATACCCCGCCCACTGCCGTAACCGCGGTGTTTGCAGGTCTTTTGACCAAAGTTGCTGTATATGCGCTTATTCGCGTGTTCAGTTTGGTATTTATCCCAGAAGCATTTTTCAATAATTTATTCCTCATCGTTGGTGCATTCACTATATTAAGCGGAGGAATAGGTTCGCTGGTGCAAAACAATATTCGAAAAGTTTTTTCTTACCTCATTATATGTCACATTGGTTACATGATTATAGGTCTGGGACTTTTTACCCAAGCAGCCCTGGCCGGGATGATGTTTTACCTTATTCATGATATAATTATAAAAACCAATTTGTTCTTAATGAGTGGAATGATTATTAAAATAAAAGGGAGTACCGACATTCGCCAGCTTGGCGATATTTACAATGATCATCCGAGAATCGCTTTGTTGTTTGCCATAAGTTTGTTTTCTGTGATCGGGATCCCGCCCTTATCAGGGTTTTGGCCCAAGATATCGTTAATCTGGGGAGGAATCGAAAAGAGCGATTATCTCAGTGTCGGGTTTATTCTTTTTGGTAGCTTTATAACCTTGATGGCTGTGGCGCGAATCTGGTCAAAGGTATTTTGGAAATCGTCTACGGTAACGGCTCCCCCTAACGCGCCTTTGTTTTTTGATCAATTGTCAAAAAGAAGAAGGTTTTGGATTTTATTTCCGGTTGGCTTTTTAAGTGTCGTTACCTTGTATATTGGTTTTGGGGCTGATAACATCCACCTGATCGCCAGTCGTATCGCTGAAGATTTAATAAATGTGGATGCTTATATCGAATTGGTGTTGGGTAAATAAATTAAGATGAGGAAAAAATTTTTAACGAATATCATATTGGTTTTGATCTGGGTAGCCCTGACGGGTGATTTTACTTTTGTCAACTTTGTATTCGGATTTTTTCTTGGATCGCTCGCATTGTGGTTGGCCGACAAAGAAAGTGACAGCAGGAAGTACTTCCGCCTTATTCCTGCCGCTATAAGCTTTGTATTATTCTTCCTCTATGAATTGATCAAAGCAAATATTCAGGTGGCTTACGAAGTGATTAAGCCAACTCTGCACATGGAGCCCGGTATTGTCGCGATACCATTGGATTTGAATACTGATTTGGAAATCACACTTCTCGCCAATTTAATATCACTTACTCCGGGAACACTAAGTCTGGATGTTTCTGATAACAAAAAAGTATTGTATGTGCACGCTATGTACGTGCATGATAAACAAGAGTTTATTGATAGTGTTAAAAATGGATTTGAACGAAAAGTAATAGAGTTACTACGATGACCATACAACTATATCTCCAGTTTGTTATACTTCCTTTAATGGCAGTGACCGCCATACTGATATTTATTCGCTTTTTACTCGGTCCCAGCCTGAGTGATCGTGTGGTGTCTCTGGAGCTTCTCATGACTACGGCCATAGGTATGATATGTGTTTTTGCAGTCGTTTTTGATGAACAGAATTATATGGATGTGGCTGTCATTCTGGCCTTGATATCTTTCCTGACTACCGTGGCCTTTTCGTATTACATTGAAAAACAGAAACGACAATGACAGATATAGCCATAATGATCATAATCACCCTCGGTGCGTTATTTGTATTGTTTGCTGCACTGGGAATTGTTCGTATGCCAGACCTGTATTTACGGATCTCAGTAACGACCAAAGCGGCAACATTGGGGGTAGGAATGATTTTAATCGGTGCTGCAATGTATTTTAATGAAGCATCGATAACTACACGGGCACTGGCTATTGTTTTCTTTTTAATTCTTACAGCGCCCGTGGGTGCGCACCTCATCGGTAACACGTCGTACTATAAGGGCGTCCCACTATGGAATCGCAGCAAAGTAGATGATTTGAAAAATTCATCCAATGGACCACCCGAAAATGAAGTCCGGAAAGATGAACCTCAGAGACCACAAGGAGAGCAAACTGCAGAATAAGTTCCGTTTTCGGATGGGCTTGGTAGATCATTGATGTTGTCCCATTGTGTCTCGATAAAATTGGTGTTTTTTTCAAGACCATCTGAATCGAGTTGAATAATTAGGATTAACCAATAACCATGATTACAATTACCAGAGTATTTAGTGATAGCGCAGGCGAAAGTCATTTTGAGGAGATCCAAATGCCCCTAAGGGACGATGGTGAAATTGGTTTTCTCTCTGAAAGCATTCCCGCAAAGGAGATCATCTTTCGGAAGGTTAAACCCGATTATGACTATGATTTCCATACTGCACCCCAAAAACAATTCATCATATTATTGGATGGTGAAATCGAAATTGAAACTTCCCTGGGTGAAAAAAGGACGTTCAAAGGTGGTGATATCTTGTTGATGGAAGATACTCAAGGTAAAGGGCACAAAACAAGAAATCTTCAGAATATTGAAAGAAAATCTATTTTTATCACGTTCTAAATCTTACATGGATATACTCTTTGATTCCTTTGAACACCTTTTGGATCCTGATTGGATTATGCAAAATGGAGGGTTGTATTTGGTGCTTTTGATTTTATTTATTGAAACCGGCGTGTTTTTTGGATTTTTTCTGCCCGGCGATCCTTTATTATTTGTCTCAGGGATGCTCATTGCTTCTGTCGATGAAGCGTATCCGTTTAGTCTGGAAATTTTAAATCTTCCCTATTGGTTGTTGCTTTTTATGGGTTCCACCATAGTGGGTAACTTTTTTGGGTATTGGTTTGGACATAAATTTACTCATTTTGTCAATCGTAAAGAAGACACCTGGTTTTTGAAACAAAAACATGTGCAGGCCGCCAATGAATTTTATGATAAGCGAGGTGGCTTCGCAGTGGCTATTGCCCGTTTTTTACCCATTGTGAGGACCTTTGCCCCTATTGTGGCCGGTACGGTTAAAATGGATTTTAAAAACTTTACGTTTTACAATGTGCTGGGAGCCGTCCTATGGGTAGGGAGTATTACTACATTAGGATATGTTTTGGGAGAGACTCCCTGGGTGCTCAGAAATTTGGAATATATTATTCTTGGCATTATCCTCATCGTCACCTTACCGGTTGTTTTAAAACTCACTTTAAAAAAACGAATAAAGGCTTTCCCTAAAAGGTAATAGGAAATACTAAGTTCCGCAGTAAATTAAACACGCTATATGCAGCCAATGTGCTGGATTTCGGATTGTCCTCAGGGGGTTTTGTCTCCACGATCACATTAATATTAATCGTCTCCCTGCCAATTTGATCTCATGCCTGTTGCTTTCAAATCCGGGGATGCTATGAATGGATGCCTTTATATTTTCCACTCCAGTTGTGGCTAAAGCAGTAGTCACTGCCCCATTCACGTTTTTAGGAAAATGTTCTATCGCTTCCATAAAAATATGATGATCAGTGGTTCATGACCTCCGGCGGTTCGGGCGGGTAATCGGCATCAATTTCTACTTCAATCAAACTTGTCTTTTCTGACTGAAATGCCTGGTTAAGGACCCCTTGTAATTTTGCCGGATCACTGCAGGAGTACCCTTCTGCTCCACACGCTTCGGCGAACTTTTTAAAGTTGATTGGATGCAACTCAACTCCATATTTTTCTGCGCCTGCTTCTTCTTGCTCATACCCTTCGATCGCAAAGGAGTTGTTCTTGAAAATAATTATTTTCAGCGGTAGATCATAGTGTACGGCAGTAGCCAGTTCCACCATCAACATAGAAAACCCCCCGTCACCAGCCATGACGACACATTGCCGCTCCGGGTTGGCGAGCTGTGCGGCGATGCCATAAGATAGCGCTGGTCCTGCGCTGGCTAGATTGCCGCACACTGTAATCTCTTGCTGATCTTTAATGGGCAAATGGCGCGCAGTAAATACAGTATGAGCACCCGTGTCAATAGCAATGTGTGCATCGTCTTCCAGGAGTTGAGCCACTTTTGCCACCAGGTAAGGTGGTGTGATTAATTTTGATGGAATCGATTCCATTCTTCGAAGCATCGCGCGCCATTCACCCATTTCCTCCTGTGCCTTTTCTATAAAATGTCGATTGGTCTTTTTATTTAATTTAGGAATTAAAGCACTTAAGGTGGCCTTTACGTCACCCGTTAATCCGATTTGCACCGGGTAGCGCAGTCCTATCCGCGATGGATCGAGATCAATTTGGATGGCTTTTGCGTTTGTGGGGTAGTATTCGAGATAGGGCATCGTGCTCCCAAGTATTAATAATAAATCACAAGCTTCCATCATCTTTTTTGAAGGCAATGTCCCCAGCGTCCCGATTCCCCCCGTGGTGTAGGGCGAGTCATCAGGTAACAATGCCTTGGCAAGCAGTGCTTTGGCCACAGGTGCACCCAACAACCGAGCCAGCTCAAGGACTTCATCCCGAGCAGCAAGAGCACCGCGACCTGCAAGAATCATAACTTTCGAACTTTTATTCAGCATTTTGGCCGCCTGCTCCAAGGCTTCATTGGGTGGAGTTTCAACACCTGGAGTATGGAATGAGCTTCCCGTTAAGTGACCTTGTTTTTTTAACCGTACATCGTCTTTCAGAGCCATTTGCTGAATTTCCGTGGGAATACTAAGGTGTGAAACTGTGCCATTGGTCAGCGAGGTACGACAGGCAATATCTACCATGGATTGGGCATGGACCGGTCCGGTTACTCTTTCGTTGAAATCGGCTACATCATCCAATAAAGAGATGGCGTCGATTTCCTGGCTGTAGGTTCCGCCTGAAAAATCTTGCGTGATCACGCCTGTAATGGCCAGCACTGGTGCGCCTTCCATCGCAGCATCGTAGAGCCCGTTGAGCAGATGCGTGGTGCCGGGCCCTGAGATAGCCAGACAAACGCCCAGTTTACCGGTGATTTTGGCATATCCGGAAGCCATAAAAGCAGCAGCTTCTTCGTGACGTACACCAATAAGCCGAATGTCTGCTTTTCGTCGGCGCAAAGCTTCAAATATGGGATTTACGGCATCGCCAACCAATGAAAAGATAGTATCTACATCCCAGGCAATGAGTTTGTCCACCACAATATCAGCGGTCGTGTTGGATAAAGTATAGGGCTCTTTCATTTGACAAATGGATTTAATGATTTTTACAATGTGATTGACCGACTTTGAGATCAAAAGCGAAAAACCCCTGAAACTTTCATTTGATCTTTCAGCTGATCAATTGTTGATATTACGTGCCGTGGTCCAAATTGTTTAACTTTATGCGTTTCAAAGATTATAAATATGGAATTATAGCTACGGTGTATTTCGGGTTTATTGTTATTGTACTCCAGGTGGAAAGCTTACAGTAATCTTTGAATGGGTAAAGCTCATGCTGTTAGATGAAATAGAATAGAGAGAATTGCCTCCGTGCGTGAGTTCATGAATAAAAGTCAATAAACGCTTGGTTGACCGGATACGAATCTGTAATATTATCTGAAAGATGCTGCCTTCAGCAAACATTATTAATTCTGTCTATACAACTAAAAATATGCCCGAACTGATCATACAAGCCCGCGAAGCAGCGATTAGCTCACACTTTAGCGTCAACCGGATACTTCCTTTTCGGAAAAAAAGAATGGTTGGCCCTTTTATCTTTATGGACCATCTCGTGAACGGATTTACGGTACCATAGGATTTATTCATGGTTCATTGGTTTTGCTCCGACTTATACATGAATTAGCTTTAACAATCGGAAGCTGATAATGCTTCACATCACAATCATCTCATCCCATTTCACATCCGATATTCTTTATGTCAACACGTCTCGGGTGTAGTTAAATTGATCTCATTTTCAAATTAATACTAACTTTAGTAACTTGATCAACTGACCAATTTTCAAGAATAATACAACGAAAGTCACTATGAACAAACATCAGTCTACAGAAAATATAAAAAGTGGCTTTCCGTGGTTGATCATGATTCTGATGTCATCGGTCACTTTTGTAGGATTATTGTCTGAATTAATGCCTTCGGGGATTCTTCCCCAGATAATGGCCGATCTGGACATCAATGAGGTACAGGGTGGGAACCTCGTGGGGTACTACGCCATTGCGTCTGCGATTTTTGCCATTCCGCTTATCTCCATGACAATGTCTTTCAACCGTAAAAATTTGCTGCTGATTTTACTTGCCGGATTTTCTGGTTCGAATATCATTGCCGGGATGTCCAGTGATTATACGGTCATTGTTATCTTAAGGGTCATCGGCGGAATTTGTGCCGGGGTGATGTGGCCCATGATTGCTGCCTACGGAATGCGACTGGTGGATGAGGCGTATCACGGGAAGGCAATTGCTGTGATTATGGCAGGCAGTACCTTGGGCATTAGTATCGGGATGCCCATTGTGACTGTGATTGGAAACGACTATGGTTGGCGAACGGAGTTTATAGCGTTGGGTGTATTTATTGCTCTCATTGCAGTGATTGGGGCATTTGCCTTACCTTCTACGCCAGGAGAGAAACTAACAGCAAGTTCTTCTCCATTTTCACTTTTAAAAATTCCGGCGGTATGGATTGTCCTTTTACTCACGCTGCTTGGGGTCAGTGCACACTATGGAGTTTATGTGTTTATTACGAGCCTGGTCGATGAAATCCAACTTGCCGGGGGAACAGAATGGGCATTAATTCTTTTTGGAGTGGGCTCATTGATCTCTGTGCTGCTGGCTGTGAAATATACGGACCATTATCTGAGGCTGCTTACCGTAGCCATGTTTGGATTGTTAATCGCTTCAATGGGCTTGCTTTTGGTATTTGGTGGAATGCGTGGAGTAGCTCATTTTGCTTTCTTTTTGTGGGGATTGTCGTTCGGTCCGTTGGTCACGCTATTTCAGGCAGCGGTCAGTAAGCAAGTGGAAAGCGCCAAAGACGTGGCGACATCGGTACAGTCGTCGACTTTTAATTTATCTATTATGATAGCTGCTTCCGTGGCGGGCCTGTTGCTTGGCGTTTATTCACCCATGAGCCTGACTTGGTTTGCGATTGCACTGGCTCTTCCGGGGCTGATCATTTCCTTTTTTGCCAAAAAGACGTTGGACTGACTAACTAGTGCTGCAATTCAGAAGTTGTATGTATTATATGAAGCGTTCCCATCCACAACAAGTTGGGATGCGGATTTAGCGTTCTACATTAGGAGTATAACTACCATAGGGTGAACCCTGTGACAGCATAATTTGTGTTTAAGGCTGCATGAGTGAGTGGTTGATTTTTTATATACTTAAAAAAAGGTTATGTTTATACTATTGGCAATTTCGCTTCATTAAACATACAGATGATGAAATACGCTTTTCTGATTTTACTGACTATTGTGCTTTTTTCATGCAATCAAAAAACAGACCAGGTCCAGGTTTTGCAGAACCGAATTGATAGTCTGAAGCATGAAATTGAAGAGGCCTATAAGCCTGGTTTTGGCGATTTTATGTCCAGTTTACAGGTTCACCACGGTAAACTTTGGTTTGCGGGCCAAAATCAAAACTGGGAACTGGCTGATTTTGAAATTCATGAAATTGAAGAAGCTATTGAAGATATACGGAAGTATCAGAAGGACCGAAAAGAAAGCCAAATGATGACCATGATTGAGCCTTCCCTGGAAAGAATTGAAGTTGCGATAGATCAAAAAGATCCTGTTCTTTTTAAAAAGGAATACATCGAACTAACCAACACGTGCAATAGCTGTCATCGCAGTACTGACCACGGATTTATTGTGGTGAAATCACCGGACGGGCCGCCTTTTAGTAACCAGGAGTTTCAGCTTCTGGATAAAGACTAAAGCTTTTTTGAAGTGCGTTGTTTTTGATGTGAAATGATCCGAATCATTGGTTACAGGTCCAATGGTATGTCATATTCAGGTGCTCTTCGTCGAAACAAAAAGTCACCGTTCCGTACGGAGGCCAATACGTTTACTCTTTTGCGAATCGCTTCATAAACGGAGGATTCGTTCAATACGATAAAGTTGGCTGCTTTGCCTTCTTCCAACCCATAGCTTTTCAACGAGCATTTCGGTTGCGTTGCTACGGTATAATTTTGCGTTAATAAATTTTTTTTAACGTTGGATATGCATTTTATGAATTCATTTTCTCGGTTGATTACAATATAATCAATCTTGGCAACAAAGTGCGGTATTCATTGTTAGATGTTTAAAGTTCCATGGGTATAAATAGCCCTACGGTGGTGTGGAACATGGTGGATGTAAACACGCATTATTAAATAAAACTATAGTCTAACATGGCAAAATTAAATTCAATTGGTCTGAACGTCGAAAAGTCCAAAGTACTTGCTGAAAAACTTAATGAGTTACTCGCAGATTACTCCGTATTTTATCAGAACATCAGAGGATACCACTGGAATATCAAGGGAGATAAATTCTTTGAGCTCCACGATAAATTCCAGGAACTGTACGAAGACCTGTTTGTGAAAATTGATGAAGTAGCAGAGCGTATTCAGACTCTTGGTCACACCCCGCACCATAAATTCTCCAAATACCTCAAAGACGCAGAAGTTAAAGAAAGTACCGAAGTTGCCGATGGAATACAAGATGTGAAAGACACCCTCGAGTCGTTGCAAATCATTATTACACTTCAGCGAGAAATTCTCGATTTATCAGCAGACGCAGAAGACGAAGGAACCAATGCACTGATGAGCGATTATATCCGCGAACAGGAAAAGCTGGTTTGGATGTATTCTTCCTATATAAGTTAATCGTTCTCACTGCAAAGTGAGCAACACCCACAAAGCTATAGCCTACGGTCCTAAAGGGGTACCTTATAGCTTATACAGCAAAAGATAAAACACCCAATGGGGCGTGGCATGAGCCACGGTTCATTGGGTGTTTATAGTCTTTGCAGGTCGGTTATTAACCATAAATTAAGTATGATGAATGTACAAAAAGAAGTTATTGTCATTACTGGTGGTGCCGGAGGCATTGGCCAGGCTTGCGCCCGGGCTTTTAAGAATCATCCCTTAGTCATTACAGACTACGCGCAGGAAGTCGTCGATGAGGTAGTTGAGGAATTATCCAATGAAGGATTTGATGTCTCAGGACTGGCCTGTGACATCACCAATAAATCCGATATCAAGAAACTGACCCAATTTGTAGCTGATCAGGGTTCTTTAAAAGCATTCATTCACACGGCTGGTGTAAGTGGTACGGTCAAGGATCTTAAAAAAGTCTTTACAATTGACTTGATCGCCACAGATCTTTTGGTTGATGCTTTTTATTCCCTGGCCGAAGAGGGTTCGGTTGCTGTCTTACTCGCTTCCATGATGGCCCATTCGGTTCCCGCCAATAAAGATTATGATGAAGCACTTTCTAACCCTCAGGCTCCGGATTCATTTGAGACCGTCCGTCAGATGGTGAATAATGATTCAGATATGATGTACAATTTTGCAAAAAGAGGCGTACTTTTATTGACGCACAAAAATGCGAATAAGTGGGGCGAGAAGGGAGCGAGAATCGTTTCTGTTTCTCCCGGCGTTATCGAAACGCCTATGGCTCTTAAAGCGGCAAAAGAACATCCGGAACGAATGGATTTGATTAAGCAAGCGACACCTTTAAAGCGAAATGGCCAGCCGGAAGAGGTTGCAGAAGTAGTTTCTTTTTTAGTAAGTGATGCAGCGCGTTTTATCACGAGTACTGACATCCTGGTTGACGGTGGTGTGATACACAATATAAAGGCCATGGCCTAGCCCGCCGAGCGCTAAATGCCTTAGCTATATGAACTTCGAGTTTGATGCACGAAGTCCACAGCGATAACAAAGGAGCCGAAAGCGCTCATATATACCTTCTTCACCACTAAAATTACAACTATGATACCTTCATTATTAAAGTCGATAAGGAAATCCATCCAGTATTGGTACGTCCCGTTGCTTGTTGGGATTTTCTTTGTAGTAGTCAGTCTCGTCGTGTTTTTCTCACCCAAAAGCTCCCTCTTGGCGTTGTCCTTGTTGTTCTCATTGTCTTTTCTATTTGGCGGACTTTCAGAGGTCATTTTTTCGATGGTCAACAGGGAACAATTGGATAATTGGGGATGGTCGCTCGCTTTTGGAATAATCACCTTTGTCGTCGGGGTGTTGTTTTTGATAAACCCGTCCATATCACTGACTGCGTTAGCATTTTACATCGGCTTTGTGATCCTGTTTCGGTCTATATCCACGATTGGTTTTGCCATAGATGTTAAAAAATATGGTAGTAAAAGTTGGAGTATACTTTTAATCTTAGGGATTATCGGTGCCATCGTCTCATTTATCCTCATTTGGAAACCAATTTTCGCAGGACTGGGGGTTGTTGTCTTGATCGCACTAAGTTTTTTATTTGCCGGTCTATTCAATATTGTCTTTGCACTGCAACTCAGAAAATTACGCAAAAAATCTAAAAATATTTCCGGCAAACTGCTGAAGCGATATGATGACCTTATGGATGAAATCCGGGACGAGTGGGAAGATTGATGAAGATCGGCGTCATGACCAATAAATAGATGTTGCAGTGAACAAGGCTTAACAATGTGGTGAGGCATACCACATACCCCGAATTCCACGGACATAATGATTCATTTTTGACGATTTGCAAAAAATAATTGTATCTTAATCCGCCAGTGCTCTGGCTCTATCTGACGATGTAAAAGAAGAATAAAGCAAGGCTTTAAAGTAGTCGAATACATTGGTGGGCTGGAAAACCTGGCAGGGGGACTCCCCCTTACTTTATTTATCATATTTTTTGCACAAAAAACGAATAGCTATGGATGAAAAGGACAAAAAAAAGAAGTTGTTTTCTGTATCGGGCCGACCGATTGCAGAAAACCAAAACGTAAAAACAGCTGGAAAACGGGGTCCCATGCTCCTGGAAGATTTTTGGTTTTTGGAAAAGCTGGCTCATTTTGACCGGGAAGTCATTCCGGAACGTCGGATGCACGCCAAGGGTTCCGGTGCGTTTGGTACTTTTACAGTTACACACGATATTACCCAATATACCAGAGCTAAGATATTTTCAGAAATTGGCAAAAAAACCGATGTGTTTATGCGTTTTTCTACGGTTGCCGGAGAGCGGGGAGCGGCTGATGCAGAGCGGGATATCCGGGGTTTTGCGATCAAATTTTATACCGAAGAAGGTAATTGGGATCTCACCGGAAACAACACCCCCGTTTTCTTTTTACGCGACCCATACCGATTTCCTGACCTGAATAAGGCCGTAAAAAGAGACCCCAAAACGAATTTGCGCAGTGCCAATCACAATTGGGATTTTTGGACGCTGTTGCCTGAAGCCTTGCATCAAGTCACCATCACGATGAGTGATCGGGGAATTCCTAAATCCTATCGGCATATGCATGGATTTGGCAGCCATACGTTTAGTCTGATCGATGCCGACAACAACCGGGTCTGGGTCAAGTTTCATTTCAAAACACAGCAGGGAATTAAAAACCTTAGCAATGAAGAAGCCGCTGCCATCATAGCCAATGACCGGGAAAGCAATCAACGAGATTTATTCAATGCGATTGAGAAAGGTGATTTTCCACAATGGAAAATGAAAATTCAGGTCATGACCGAGGAGCAGGCCAGAGAATGTCCGTTCAATCCATTTGATCTGACCAAAGTATGGCCTCATGGCGATTATCCTTTGCACGACGTGGGTATCCTGGAATTAAATCGAAATCCGGAAAACTACTTTGCCGATGTGGAACAGGCTGCATTTAATCCAGCCAACGTGGTTCCCGGTGTTGGGTTTTCACCAGATAAAATGCTGCAGGCCCGGTTGTTTTCCTATGGGGACGCACAGCGGTATCGGTTGGGGGTCAACCACTATCAGATTCCCGTAAATAAACCAAAGTGTCCTTTTCACAATCCGTCCAGAGATGGGACCATGCGTGTAGACGGTAACGAGGGTAGCACGTTGCATTACTTTCCCAACAGTTACCAACAATGGGAAGAGCAAAAAGAGTATACCGAACCCCCATTGCCGTTGGAAGGCGATGCGGACCACCATGATTTCAGAGAGGATGATGATGACTACTACACGCAACCTGGAAATCTTTTCCGTTTGATGAATGACGAACAAAAGAACTTATTATTCAAGAACACCGCGGCCGAAGTGGGCGGGGCAGAACGGTTTATTCAGGAAAGACATATTGGGAATTGCTACAAAGCAGATCCGGACTATGGAAAAGGAGTGGCCGAAGCACTGAAAATTGATATTACGCAATTGGATCTTTCCTAAATTTTTATGGCATTCTTTTTAAAAATGTTGCAGTCTTAGGTAAGGAGCACATCTAGGTTTGGCTTTATTCGAAGCAGATTAAGAATCTCCTTACCTTCGGATGATGATTTTCAGTGCCAGAGGAATTATGAAGGGTGCAAGGGGCAGAAATGGGAAAGTACGCCGCGTGGTTATGGTTTAAGCCAGCCATTATTTTACTGTGACGGGGGATATATCTTTAGGTATATATGCGGCAATGAGACACCCAAATGTATAATACAATAAACTTTATGATAGAGCTTGTAGATATCTATGGGTATATCCTGCGGTTAGGTGCTGCATTTTTATTGGGAGGGATCATAGGTTTTGAGCGGCAATGGCAACAGCAAAACGCCGGACTGAGAACCAACACGCTCGTAGCCATTGGAGCGGCTTCTTTTGTATTGTTATCGATAGAGCTTCATGGTCTTTCAGGGGGCGATCCCAGCCGGATTACGGCTCAGATCGTTACTGGAATTGGTTTTATTGGTGCGGGGGTGATTATGAAGGATGGATTTGATGTCCGGGGCCTCAATACGGCTGCGACCATATGGTGCTCAGCAGCCGTGGGAACATTAGCTGGTATGGGGTTCCTTCCTCAGGCGGTCGTAACCACTACAGCCGTGGTCTTATCTCATTTGCTCCTAAGACCGATAAGCGTTCGATTAGCCAAATTGTCATCATACAACAAAACGAGGATCAGCGAAACGTTTTATCAGATTTCTATTCATTGTTCTCTGGATGTCGAATCGAACGTGCGATTTCGGGTGTTGAGGTACATTGAAAATAATAATCAGCTGTTGCTCCGATCGATTAATCGGGATGTTATCGACTCCAATCCGGAAGAAATTCATATCCAGGTCGAAGTGGCCACGATTGGGAAACAAGAAAGGTTGCTTGAAAATCTGGTCGCCGGTCTGACCATGGAGCTCAAAGTATTCCGTGTAGGTTGGGAGCTGGTGGGACAGGAAGCGGAGTTTTAATATATATTTTAACAGGTATTCATGGACTCATTTCCAGGTGAGAGATATGTATTTAGCTTTTTTGTGCTCTGGGATGCTAGAGCCGTCTTGAGGCAGGCAACCTCCAGTTCTTAGACTAAAGTATTTAAAAGATGCAAAGGTCAAAGAAATCACCGAGGTGGCAGATGGAGTACAAGATGTGAAAGATACTCTTGAGTCCATACAAATCATTATCACCCTTCAACGTGAAATTCTGGACTTATCTACTGATGCAGAAAATGAAGGAACCAATGCGCTGATGAGCGATTATATCCGTGAGCAAGAAAAACTTGTGTGGATGTATTCGTTTTTTATTAGTTAATTACTTTTATAACGAGTATAGATATCCTGGTAGATGGTCAAGTGATCTAGGAAGCTTTTGATAAGACACCAACAGTCATCCACAAGATGATTGAATCGAAGAAGTGCTTATCCATGAAGACATTTTCGCTCAAGTTATTTAACACATCAACGAGCCCTTATCGGTCATAATGCCAGTTGATTACCTTCCGGTTCCAATATCAAGTTTCATGTGAATTCTTGAAAAACAACATCGGGCCTATATCGGCTTAATACTAATGACAATCATAGTTGGTTTATACCTGCTTCGCAAATTGCTGTTTTCAACAACCTGAGTCCCATTATCACCATTATAGCGGGGCACTGATTTTGAATGAGACCTTAAACAATTACCACATTGTGGGTGGTATCCTAGTGGTTGCAGGGGTAGTAATGGCACAAATATTTAATAATTTGGAGACAAAATATCGGCTACGAAATCCCAGACTTGCCTTAGACAAACCGGTAGACACAATTGGAAAAAATTTAACTATAATAGGAATTTCCAGCAAAACAAGAAAAAATCTTTGTGCGAAATCAGGAAACCGATGTTCGATATGCAGAACGGAATTATTTGCGAAAAAATTTAAATCGGATGAAGAAAATATCGGGGAAGAATGTCATATAATTAGCAGTAAACAGAATGGACCAAGACATCACCCGAATTTAGATGATTATGACAATTTAATTCTGCTTTGTAGAAACCATCATAAAGAAATAGACGAAATATCAGAGACTTTTTCCCAATAAGTATTACGGTTTATAAAAACTAAACACGATAATTAGGTAAGCTCTTTTTTGAAAGAAGCTGTCGAAAAATATAAAAAAGTACAACCTAGATTTTATCAAGAAAATTACAACTGGCAAATACCTTTTAGAGATTATACAAAATTCTTATGGCTGCCGAACTGATTATGAACAAGTAGACACCGAAAAAGAATCTGATTTTATTGATGGAATTGTGCAAAGTTTAATCGACTACGGAGATATAAGCTGTACGGTGGAGGCCTATGACAGAGTAAAAATGGGATTTGAACTCAATGAAATTCAAAAAAGGAGAAAATGACAAATGGCCTATTGCAACAATTGTAATACGGAAAAAAGAAAATCCCGAAATAATAAAAGAAAATCTGAATGACTAAAAAGCGCGAGCCTTCTCTTGGGACTGTAAAGTATTTTGTGTATAGCCCCCCGCCCCCGGCCGGGGGCGGGGGGCTGAAAAATTTTTTTTACATTTTTCCGCCCCCGATCATTGGGATTCATGATTTGTAAATCTTATATTAAAAATTATGAAGAACCAAAAAGTAGACGAGTTACTAGACTCAATT
>NZ_JAHVHU010000008.1 GCF_019802045.1 Membranihabitans marinus
GCAAGTTCATCCTTGTCTGCAATCTGATTGACCAATTCATCGAGTAATTTTTGAGTTTGATCTTTCATAGTATAAAGTTTTTAGACTCACAAAATCAGATCAATTCCGCTCAACACAAAATTTTTTGGAAAGTCTTCTTGAACTCCACAAATACACAAACTACTTGACAGTCCCCCTACAGCGGTACTATGGGTTGCCAGATCCAAAATTTGTATTGAATAACCTAATTGAGACTGTCCTTGGCTGGGGAGAGGTATATCTTGCGTCCCTACAGGACTCAACAAAACTATCACATCTTCCAGGGGCTCACGACCGCGGCTGTGATCACACGTCCTTATTGAGTTGGGGCTTTTTGATTTACCAAAATGTTTTGAAGTATTTGAAGATCATTAGTCATCGTATCAAGTGTTTAGAAAATTGTGAGCAATTTCTTTGATCCTTTATTAATAAAATACTTCCTCTTTCCCCGTTAAGCTTTCAGCTTGAGTCTTTGAGCTTTCTTGCTTTCTCCTTTCCCACCTCGGCTCCGCTCTGTGTGATACTTTGAGCTTGCTTGACTACAATCAATGAACCATATGCTATGAACTATCTACTATTATCAATATCTTTGCTCCTTCTTTTGAAAATACGGCAAACGCAGGATGAAAATATCATACAATTGGTTAAAAGACTATTTGACTTTTGAAGAAACACCCCAACGATTGGGAGAAATTCTTACGGAGATCGGCTTGGAAGTAGAAGGGCTTGAGAAAGTCGAAAGTGTACCTGGGGGATTGGCAGGAATCGTTACCGGGGAAGTACGCAGCGTAGAGCCCCATCCCAATGCAGATCGTTTGCAGAAAACAACGGTCGATGTTGGTGAATCCGAATTGTTGCACATCGTTTGTGGGGCTCCCAATGTAGCTCAGGGACAAAAAGTTGTCGTAGCCGTACCGGGGACCATGCTCTATCCCGAGGACGGCGAACCGTTTAAAATTCGGAAAAGTAAGATTCGGGGAGAAGTATCTGAAGGCATGATCTGTGCAGAAGATGAAATCGGTTTGGGAACAAGTCACGATGGAATTATGGTCCTGGATCCTGAAGTGAAGATTGGACAACCAGCCGCAGAGTTGTTTGAAGTGACGACGGATTATGTATATGAAATAGGTTTGACTCCGAATCGGTCTGATGCGACCAGCCACCTTGGAGTCGCCCGGGATTTGGCTGCAGCATTGACCTATCAACACGATAAACCTTACGAAGTGAAATTGCCGGATGTGCGTCAGTTTCATGCGGATAGTGTAGATCATGACATTAGCGTACACGTAGAAGATAGTACTTTGTGTCCGCGATATTCCAGTCTGACCGTCAGTGGACTGAAACTGGGGCCATCGCCGAAGTGGATGTCGGATCGCTTAAAAGCAATCGGGGTACGCCCGATTAATAATGTGGTCGATATCACCAATTTTATTCTTCATGAAACGGGACAGCCGCTTCACGCCTTTGACCTGCGGGCACTAAAAGGAAGCCATGTTTATGTAGAGTGCCTTAAGGAGAATACGGCATTTGTTACTTTGGATGAAGTGGAGCGGAAACTGACCGCCAATGATTTGATGATCTGTAATTCGGACCATGAACCCATGTGTATCGCTGGCGTTTTTGGCGGTGCTCATTCAGGAGTGACGGCAGACACCAAAGATATTTTTCTGGAATCGGCACATTTTAATGCCACATCAGTTCGGAAATCAAGTGTATGGCACAACCTTCGGACAGATGCAGCCCGGGTCTTTGAGAAAGGAAGCGATCCCTCTGTGACGACCTATGCCTTAAAACGGGCGGCTTTGCTTTTTAAAGAATTTGCAAACGGGTCCATTACCTCCCAAGTTTCTGATGAATATAAAGAAAAGATAGAACGAAAAGCGGTCAAAGTCCGATTACCCCAGATCCGGAAGATTGTCGGCGTAGAAATTCCGGAAGAGAAAATTCTGACTATACTAGAGGCATTGCAAATGGAAGTAGTTAGCCGCAAAGAGGATGAGCTGGAAATTGCCGTACCGACGAGTAAGGTGGATGTGGTCCGGGAAGCTGATGTCATCGAAGAGGTGTTGCGGATTTATGGTTTTAACAATATTCCCATCGACGGGAAAATGGAAATTGCCTTGGACAGCGGGGAACGGGATATGCAACTCGTATATCAAGACAAGGTATCATCGATTTTATCGGGCATGGGATTTGATGAAACGATGGCATTGTCGTTTACCTTACCCCGTTTTTTGACCGATGAGTCTGACGATGCGCTCGTTCGGATAAACAATACCTCCAATAAGGATCTGGAAATTATGCGTCCGGACATGGTCGGTTCAGCACTTTCGATCGTGGAGTACAATCAAAAACGCCAAAACGAGTCACTTCGGTTTTATGAGTTTGGCCGTTCGTATAAGTACATCAACGATGGATTTACCGAGAAAAGTCATCTTGCGATAACCATTTCCGGGAACGAGGAGGCGGGCAATTGGGTGATGCCGGAACCGCCTGCAGGATTTTATTATTTAAAATCTGTAGTCATGCAGATTTTGGAAGGACTAAATATTAAGGGACTTCAGGAAAGTATGCTGACAGATAAAAAATACCGGTATGGCGTCCGCATTCATCGTGGGAAAACAGAAGTTGCACGGTTCGGCCTGATAGATCTTAGTCAGTTTCCTTCAACTGATATTCGCAATGATGTTTACTTTGCAGATATCGACTGGTCTGCTGCTGTTCAGATGGTCTCGACAGTGCGGACCATTGCACCGATCAGTAAATATCCCACTGTGGAGCGGGATTTGGCGCTTATCGTCACTTCAGACGTTACGTTTCAGGAAATCAGAAAGGAGATCGGTAAAGTAGGCGGGCGGCTTATTCGGGAGGTGGACCTATTTGATGTGTACGAAGACGAAGAACAGCTGGGTGAAGGGAAACGATCATATGGTGTTAAAATGGTGTTTTCTGACCCGGAGAAGACCTTGAAGGACAAAGAAGTTGATAAGAAAGTGTCAAAAATTTTGGATAACTTGCAAAAAAAGTGGGGGATATATCTCCGATAAATATAATATTATATGGACTCTATCAAAGAACGATTGAATCAAATAGACCATAAATTGCGACAGGTAGGAGGGAAGATGTCCATGCTCAAAAGGCAGAATATGCAGCTCTTGTCTGAAAATGTTCGATTAAAAAAACAAATTGAGAAAAATAAAAGTAATAACTTTGTAGGCGAGAGGGAGGAAATAAAAGAAATAGACAATGATCATGCATCCGTGGCAATTCGTGAGGACCAGGTTGAAAAATGGAATGTGGAGATTGACGAATATGTGTCCAAAATTAATGCATGCATTGAAGACTTGCAAAAACTTTAAATAAATGTCAGACCGCGACACTAAAAGTTTAAAAGTAGTTATTGGGGGGGTGAATATTCCCGTGAAGGTCCATGAGTCTGAGGCAGATCAGATTCATGACATTTCCGCAAAAATCAATACTACGCTGAAGGATATCCAGATTCGGTATCCGGATAAGAAACTGGAAGAAGCACTGGCGATGACTGTTTTGTCACTGATGGTTCAAAAAGAGACTGAGACTCAAGTATTTCCTGGCGAAGATGAGCTGATGGACAGCTTTGACCAGGTTGATGACCTACTCGATAAACTATTGCAATAAGGTTTGCTCAGGTTGTGATCTTCTTATCTTTTACTTTCCATGCTGCGATGGGGTCGGCTTTTAAGCCAGCGTTGCGGTAGAATTCCTTCGACGTTATATTTTAATAATTGGTTGTCGTTTCCGATAAAACAACTTGGAGCGCGACGGCTAACAAAACTAAAAACCATGGAATTAATACTGAGTATTGTCGGAGGGTTGATTCTGGGAGCGGTGATCGGATACTTTGTGATTCGTACCTATTTCCAGCGATCAAGTAAATCTCAAATCGACGAATTAAATAAAAAAGCTGATTTGGTCCTTCAGGAAGCCCGGCTTTCTGCCCAACGAATCATTGATGAATCAGAGACGAAGGCCGAAAAAGCGATGGCCAAAGCTGAAAGTCGGAATGAAGCCATTAAGCAGAAAAAGATCCAGGAAGCTAAAGAAAAGTTTTCCAAATTAAAATCTGATTATGATCAATACCGCGGGAAAAAGAAAATAGAACTTAAAGAAAGAGAGGCAGAAGTCATAAGTAAAGAAAAAGACATCCGCCGATTGGAAAAAGAGATTAAATCCAAAGCAGACGGACTTGAATCTCTGGAGCAGGAAAATCAGAATATCCGGGAAAACTTGGATCGCCAGGTACAAATCATCGCCAAGAAACGGGAAGAACTGGACCGCTCCAATGAAATATTTATCGATAAAATGGAATCGATAGCTAAGTTGACAGAAGCCGAAGCCAAAGAACAACTTCTCGAGGCAGTCAAAGCAAAAGCAGAAAATGAGGCCATGGCCCTGGTCAAAGAACGCATGGAAGAAGCCAAATCGACGGCCAGCAAAGAAGCTAAAAAATTAGTGATTCAAAGTATCCAGCGGATGAGTGCCGAATTCACGATTGAGAATACCGTGACGGTGTTCAATCTGGAGTCTGATGATATCAAAGGCCAGATTATTGGACGGGAAGGAAGGAATATCCGGGCTTTGGAAGCAGCTACTGGTGCAGAGATCGTGGTTGATGATACCCCGGAAGCCATTGTGATTTCAAGCTTTGATCCTATACGTCGCGAGATTTGCCGGTTGTCCTTAAAACGATTGGTGGCTGACGGACGGATCCACCCGGCCAGAATCGAAGAAGTGGTGACGAAAACCAAAAAAGAACTCGAAGAGCAAATTAAAGAAATCGGAGAACGCACCGTTATTGATCTCGACATTCACGGTCTGGATCCGGCCCTCGTTCGCATGATCGGGCGGATGCGGTTCCGTTCGTCATATGGTCAAAATCTGCTCAAACACTCGATAGAAACAGCTAATTTATGTGCGATCATGGCCGCAGAGATCGGTTTGCCCCGTAAAATGATCAAATTGGCTAAGCGGGCCGGGCTGTTGCATGATATTGGGAAAGTGGCTGAAGAACAGAATGAATTGTCCCATGCCGTAGCGGGAATGAATATGGCTGAACGATTCAAAGAAAATGCGTATGTTTGCAATGCGATTGGCGCACACCATGATGAAATTGAGATGAACAACATCCTGTCGCCTTTAGTGCAGGCGTGTGATGCGATTTCAGGAGCGCGTCCCGGTGCTCGAAGAGAAATCCTGGATAGCTACCTGGAGCGGATCAAGGATCTGGAAGATCTTGCTTTGGGGTATGATGGGGTGCACAAAGCCTATGCACTGCAAGCCGGACGCGAGTTACGTGTCATTGTGGAAAGTGAAAAAGTGAGCGATGAGTTCGCCGATGATTTGTCGTTTATGATATCGCAGCGCATTCAGGAAGAAATGCAGTATCCGGGACAAATCAAGGTCACGGTGATCCGGGAGAAACGAGCCGTCTCCGTAGCGAAATAACTCACTTTGGTGAAAGGAATCTGCTGCAAAGCTTAGCGGCTAGCGTGATGCCTCCCACCTGATAAGAAGGCAAAGAAATTTTTATATGGCTCATAAAGGTATCCCTGTCGCCCATAAGGGTGGCAGGGATTTTTTTATTCTTCCCGGGAAGTTGCCACCGAGAGGTCAGAGCTCCAGCTCGGACTATTAATTGAAACCGTTTCTTCTGTGGTCTCAATAGTCCAGGGTTCATGTAATCCAGGAGCTTTGGATTATTGTTTGGGTAATTTCAAAAGTGAGAGCGTTTATGAACAACTTCCTAATCCAGTGGACTCTTCATTCTTTCACCCTCCTGGTTAGCCACCAAAATATATTTATGAATAGACTGCTCCGATCCGAGCCCCAGTAGTTTCCGGACTACTTCCGGCCGGGTTCCTGCCTGAAGGTGATGTATAGCAAAACTATTTCTCAACATGGTAGGTGAAACATCTTGTTCTATGTCCGCTAACCGGGCTGTACTTCCCACTATTTGCTGAACAGTTCTCGGGCACAAAACATCATTCTTATAGCCTTCGAAAACAGGTCGTTCATTCGAATAAGATCTTCGGTAACTTTTTAGATACGGAATCAGGTATGGCGAGAGGGGTAGTGATCTTTCCTTTTTTGTTTTCGGATTTCTCATGTGTATTTGCTGATCTGTAAAATCAACAGCTGAGTTTTTCAGATTTATGACTTCTTCTACCCTCAGTCCTGCTGAGTATAGAAGCCCTATTATACACTGATGCTTCAAATTTGGAGAGGAATCAATCATTCGTTTTATTTCCCGATTATCTATATGAAGGGGTAGATTTCTTTTCAAATTGCTTTTAGATATCTTTCTCAGCTCCATTTCCTTGTTAAATACCAAGTGAAATAACTTCTTTATGGCAGTCAACATATGACTTTCATATGACTCACTGATCTGTTTCTCTGATCTATATCTGTTAATAAATTGCGTCACTTCCCTTTCTGATATTTCTTCCAGTTCTCGTGATTCAAATTCTCTAAGGAACGGTTTTACACAATGGAGATAGGTATTCACCGTATTGGCTGCATAGCGACAGGATCTAAGCTTCTTTTTATATTCCTGTAAAAATTCCCGATTCCTCATAAGATGGCAACGTTAAGTTCACGAACATGATCATGCTATCTTTTGGGATTTCGCTTACAAATATTTTTGATAAATCTTAATATAGACTAAAAAATTCGTAAATCCTAATACACAAGAACATTTCTCCTTTCTGCATAAATTCAGTAAGCGAAATTGGCTTTTAGGAATTAAATAGTTGACTTATATTTAATACTGATTGATCAATCTTATTGTATGATGTCCTTCTTGCAGCGAACAGTTCCATGGGAGCTATGGCACGCAACGCATGCTTTAGCTTTTGTAGGGCTGGCCCATAAAGTACTTGGACGCTCCCTGCAGCTATGGTACGCAAGGTACGTCTTCGCTCTTGCAGAGCTTCGGCGCACAAAGTCCGCCGGCGCTACAACATAGCTATGACGTGCAAAGTCGGGAATTACTGAAAAGCGACAATAAAGAAAAGAGTAAGTGTAGATTATAAATTTATTTTATCATGAATTCAATTAAAATAATTATTTTTTGTTCTGTTCTGCTTTTATTAAGTTGCAGTAAAGATGGTGATAATTCTATACCTGTAAAAATCTTCCTAGATCCAACTGAGATTGGTACCTATCATAACTACATTGCAAAGTATATTGTTGATAATTCAAATTTTGACGATGTTTATCATTGTGGTTCAGATATAAAAGATGTATTACTCACTGGTAAATCAGAAATTTCAGCCCATTTTGGCTTTGATGAAGTTGAATATGTTAATATTCTTAATGAAATTGATTTTTCGAATTTTAAGGATATTTATCAAACGGAAGAGATAGATTTGAAATCCATTGCGTTAGAGTCTCAATTATCTAATGAATTAATCGTAGAAATAAATGAATTTGAAAGTTATCTGTATAGTATTGATTATCATGCTATTTATAATAATAACCCAAGCGCTCTAGTTAATATTATCCAAGATAAGATTGAAAAATTTAGTTCAAAGAGAAAAATTAATAGTGACATTGGAAATCAATATAAAGACTTTATTCGTGTGGTTAAATCTTCCGTTGAATTATGGTTTCCTAGAAACTTAGGTGGACTCGGCTATAATGAAATACTATCTGCTAAAATTAGTAATACTAAAATAAAATTGAGGAAAAATTGGTTTACTAGATGGGTGTCGTCGAAAAAATTTGGTAAATTTATAATTAGTGATGCTGTTGGAGCTGTTGCTGGAGTAGCTACTTCATTAGTCTCATCCGGTGGGGCAACTGCGATACCAAATCCATTATTGGGCGGAATACCTACAGCAGGTGTAGTAGGAGTTATTAGTGGTGCATCGACATCAGTGATTTCACAACTTTAAATATATTATTGTGGAGAGTAAAAAATTGATAATGGTATCAAAGTTTATCCTTTACTTTGGGATACCTTTTTTCATCGGTGGTTTTTTTAACTTATTGGGTAGAGTGGATAGTTTTCCGGATTATTTTTTCGTCAAACTCGGTGTGATTTCGGTCGCCGCATCAATCTTGACGTATTGGATTGAGCAAAAATTGGTGAACTCAGTCAAAGAGGAAAATGTTTAGTTTCTTGTATTTTCGTGCTTGAGTATATCCGATATGAATGCATAGTGACTAGTGATACAAATTTTAATTTCTTAAGGCTATTTGCACTAAGTGTTGCGGGATGGAGGGTAAAGAATTCTGTGGTGGGAGCAGAGCGGGAGAGCGAGAGGGCTTACACCTGGCCACCCTCGTTCGGGAAAGAATCACGGGTATTAGATTTTGCTCAGCTCATTAGACCTGTTCTTATGATTTATCGCGACACAACAGGTAGGTTCTTGGGTATTGTGGGTGATATAAAAGGTGTTAATTGCCACCCTCACGCGCAGTCAAGGGTTGCAGGCAAATTACCCAGATCAACGCAGAAATCTACTCGCCAGTGGCAAGGTAAATCTGCGAAAATCACCAAGGCCTGCCCATACGGGCCCATACTGGGGCAGGAAATTTAGTATTAGGCATTTAGTTCTTCAAGCACTAGAGCCGTTTTGTTATTAATGAAGCGCGGTTCACGTAATCTAGAACGGGTTTCTGAGATCTGATACCAGGAGGTTAGAGCTCTATCTCTTACAAACAAACAGAGCTAAATTCTGTCTGGTTTCTTTATTTTGCATTATCGTGTTCATGTGGTCTCCATTTTTCCGACATAATGAATGAAGCAGGTGCATCCGAGCTTCGGACACAGAGTAGTATGTAAAAGGGTGAGCACACCGGATGCGGACATGCATGCCAGAGACACAGAAGGTAGTTTAGGTACATTCCGACATTCTCCAAAATTAGTTTCTTCTTTTCTTTGCCTAGTAAAGGGATTAATCCTATCTTTGCCCCATCTTTTAAAAAGCGCTACTATAACGATGCCTATGAGCCGTCAATTGACCTTAAAAATCAGTCTGTTTCTCCTCGTTTTAGCAGGAATCCTGGGTCCTCAAATGGGATTCACACAGGATCACCACATCGATTCCGATGAAAAGGACTTGACGGAGGAAGGATATGATCCGACCAATACGACATTGCATCATATTTCTGATCAGAATGTGTATTCACTTGGATTTGCACAGATCCCGTTACCGATGATTCTTTATGCCCCGGAGGATGGGTTGAAAATGTTCTCCAGTGGCAAATTTGGTATAGGGCATCATGGGAATGGTCATTACGCAGTGGATCGGTACGTATTGGTGGAAGGTGTTGTGCGACGAATTACCGATAAAAGTTTTCCCGGTGGCAAAGTAGCGTTAGAAGACCATCCATATACTTTTCAAACCGAATCGAAAGAGGATGGTGCCGATGCAGAAGTCGTCTATTTGTCGCACAATGGTAATACGTACCGCTTAGATAATAAATCTACCCTGGACGGAGGGGTGCTCGGAGGCGGACTGACGTCCTTTTATGATTTCTCTATTACTAAAAATATAGTGACAATGGTCGTGGCCATGTTGCTGTTGCTCTGGGTGTTTTTAAAGTCAGCGCGACGGTACAAGGACAATCCGCTGCAGGCCCCTAAAGGGATCCAGTCGTTTTTGGAGCCCATTTTTATATTCATCAGAGATGAGGTGGCTAAGCCATTTTTGGGGGCAGCTTATTTGAAATACCTTCCTTTTTTGATGACTTTGTTTTTTCTGATACTGACTTTGAATTTTATTGGTCAGATCCCTTTTATCGGAAATCCCAACGTGACGGGTAATCTTACGTTTACCCTGGCTTTGGCCTTTGTGACTTTTATCGTAGTGAATATCAACGGGACGAAAGCTTACTGGCAGCATACGTTTTGGATGCCCGGGGTTCCGACCTTTGTGAAGCCGATCATGTCTGTGGTGGAGTTTATCGGGTTGTTTTTGAAGCCCATCGTATTGACTTTGCGTTTGGCTGCGAATATCACGGCGGGGCACATTATGATCGTGATCTTCGTCAGTTTGCTGTTTATATTTAATAATGCCGGTCAAAATATGGCTGGTTCCGCACCTGGGTTGTTGCTTTCATCTGTATTGGCCATGTTTATGATGGCGCTGGAGATTATAGTATCCTTGGTTCAAGCGTTCGTGTTCACCATATTGTCAGCATCTTATATCGGAGCTGCGATTGAAGAAGCACATTGATATATAAAAATTTGGATTTAATCATTTCATATAAATAATTTAATTATGACAGGATCAATTGCAGCAATAGGAGCAGGAATCGCCGTGATCGGTGCCAGTTTTGGTATCGGATGGATCGGGAGTAAAGCCATGGAATCTATTGCACGTCAGCCTGAAGCAGTGAATGACATTCGATCAAACATGATCTTGATGGCCGCCCTGGTAGAAGGGGTTGCTTTGATCGCGATCGTTTTGTCTATATTCCTGACTTAAGCAGGTACAGAAATTGAGAAAAGGTAGTTTATACTGCGATTGGCAGATAAACTACCTTATTTTGAAAAAAAGTTAACCACCAGATATGTTCGTATTAGCTGAATTTAATATCCTTCGACCGGAACCGGGTTTGTTTTTCTGGTCGCTTTTGTTCTTTTTGATTTTCTGGTTCTTGATCGCAAAATTTGCGTTCAAACCCATTGCAAATGCACTGGTCAAAAGGGAAAACCACATCCAGGATGCATTGCTTGATGCCAGTAAGGCAAAGGAAGAATTGCGTCGCATACAAGAAGAAAACACCAGGATGATGGATGAAGCACGAGTACTACGTGCAGAACTTATCAAAGAGGCTAAGCTGCAAAGCAGTAAAATGATCGAAGATGCCAAAGAGAAAGCCAAGGAAGACGCCCGCGCGATCGTGGCACAGGCTAATGTGGAAATCGAGAATCAAAAGAAAGCAGCCTTGCGCGATGTGAAGAATCAGGTGACGGCATTGGCACTGGAAGTGTCCGAGCTGGTCATGAAGAAAAATCTGTCCGAAGATAAAGAACAGGTACAACTGGTCAATGAATTGGTGGACGATATTCATTTATCATAACAGAATAGTATAATGGCATCAGTACGTGTAGCAGAACGGTATTCCAGGTCTCTATTGGATCTGGCTATTGAAACCTCCAAGGTGGATCAAGTCTTCGATGATATGACGCTTTTCAAAGGATCATTAGCATCACGGGATTTGGCCAACCTTTTATTGAACCCCACTGTCCGGGGCGAGAAGAAGAATGCCATTTTACAAAAAATATTTGCTGACGCATGGTCGCCATTGACTTTGAAGTTCGTAGAAGTCGTTACGCGAAAAGGGCGGGAGGATGTTTTGCCCGATATGGTGGATACCTTTTTTCAGCAGTACAATGAATACAAAGGAATAACCCAGGTGGTCGTGACTTCTGCAAAACCATTGGATGCAAAAACACTGGATCGAATTAAAGAAAAAGTCAAAGCGTCCGGTACGACCAAACCAAACATCGAAATCCAAACCAAGGTCGACCCAAATCTTATTGGTGGATTTATACTGGAATACAACAACAAACAATACGATGCTTCAGTAAGAGGCAAACTGAATAAACTAAAACAAAAGCTGGTAAATTAATACCAGAGTACAAAATTTTTTAAGTTATGGCGAATATAAAACCTGATGAAATTTCCGCGATTATCAAGCAAGAGCTTTCTGGTGCTAAAACCGAAGCGGAATTGCAAGAAGTTGGAACCGTATTGTCGGTAGGGGATGGTATCGCCCGGATTTATGGATTGAACAGTGTCCAGGCGGGGGAATTGGTGGAATTTGAATCCGGAACTCAGGCGATTGCTTTGAACCTGGAGGAAGACAACGTGGGGGTTGTACTTTTGGGTGAAGGCGATGATATTATTGAAGGTTCCAGTGCGAAAAGAACTGGCTTGATCGCTTCGATTAACGTGGGAGAAGGTTTACTCGGCCGGGTCATTAATCCGCTTGGGGAACCCATTGACGGAAAAGGACCGATCGAAGGGACTTCTTATAATATGCCTCTGGAGCGTAAAGCCCCTGGTGTGATCTATCGTCAACCGGTATCTGAACCACTCCAAACAGGAATTAAAGCGATTGACTCGATGATTCCCATCGGTCGTGGACAGCGGGAATTGATTATTGGGGACCGAGGTACAGGTAAGACTGCCATCGCGATTGATACCATTATCAATCAAAAAGAATTTTATGACCGCGGCGAACCGGTTTATTGTATTTATGTCGCATCAGGACAGAAATCGTCTACCGTGGCTCAGGTTGCCAAGGTATTGGAAGAAAAAGGTGCTTTGGCTTATACCGTTATCGTCAGTGCTTCAGCTGCCGATCCGGCTCCCATGCAGTTTTATGCGCCATTCGCCGGCGCTGCTATCGGGGAGTTTTTCCGCGATACAGGACGACCAGCACTGATCGTGTATGATGATTTATCCAAGCAAGCGGTGGCTTATCGTGAAGTGTCTTTGTTGCTTCGACGACCGCCCGGACGTGAGGCATATCCTGGTGATGTGTTTTATCTCCACTCGCGCTTATTGGAACGGGCTGCAAAGGTGATTGATAATGATGAAATCGCCCAAAATATGAATGACCTGCCTCAGTCTCTGGTGGATGCCGGACTGGTCAAAGGCGGTGGATCATTGACCGCATTGCCCATCATTGAAACACAGGCTGGTGACGTTTCTGCTTACATTCCGACCAACGTGATTTCAATTACGGACGGACAGATTTTCCTCGAAACAAATCTATTTAACTCAGGAATCAAGCCCGCCATCAACGTAGGTATCTCTGTATCCCGGGTAGGGGGATCGGCTCAGATCAAGTCCATGAAGAAAGTATCTGGTACGTTGAAACTGGATCAGGCACAATTCCGTGAGTTGGAGGCTTTTGCAAAATTTGGGTCAGATTTGGATCCGGCCACACAATCTGTATTGGATAAAGGAGCACGTAACGTTGAAATCCTGAAGCAGGATCAATACGCTCCGGTACCTGTTGGTGAGCAGGTCGCGATCATTTATCTGGGAACGAACAATCTTTTGCGTCGCGTAGCTGTGGATAAAGTTCAGGAATTTGAAGCAGAGTTTTTATCACAAATGCGATCCGCTCATCCTGAAATACTTGAGAATTTCCGAAATGGCAAATTGCTGGATGAAGATATTGATAAAATGAAAAATCTGGTCGCAGATATTGAAACCATGTTTGGGTAAGGTTTTTTAAGAATTTAGATATAAATACGCATCGATGGGAGCTAATTTAAAAGAAGTACGGGAAAGAATCAGTTCGGTGATCAATACACAGAAGAGCACCAGGGCTATGAAAATGGTGTCGGCATCCAAACTCCGCCGCGCACAAGATGCGATTACCCGCCTGCGACCGTATTCTGAGAAACTGGATCACATCATGCGCAACATTCTATCCAATATGGACGAGGATGTGAATAATCAATTCAGCAGCACCAAAGAACCTGAGAAAATATTAATCGTGTTAATCACCTCTAGCCGGGGTCTGGCCGGAGCGTTTAACTCCAACCTGATCAAACAAACCGTGCACCTGATCAAGAACACCTTTGCAGAACAAGTGAGTCAGGGACAGGTAGAAATACTTTCGATCGGTAAGAAGGGGGCGGATTACATCAAAAAGAATTTTCCGGAGATCCCGTTGAATACGGATTATATCAACCTTTTTGAAGACCTCGATTATCAGAATTTGATGCGGGTTTCTCAGGAATTGATGGATCGATTTTTGGATGAGAAGGTCGATCGGATTGAAGTAGTATATAGCAAGTTTAAAAACGCAGCTGTTCAGATTCCCAGTGCTTCACGATTTTTGCCAGTGCGTAAATTGTCTGGCATCAGCCGGCAGGAGATTCAATCGGATGGCAACTATCGGGCGGATTATATCTTTGAACCTGATCAAAATACTGTTTTAGAGCAGTTGATCCCATCGATATTACACATCAAGTTCCAGAAGTATATTCTGGATACGCATGCAGCAGAACATGGCGCACGTATGACGGCGATGGATCAGGCTACAGAAAATGCAGATGATCTACTCAAAGATCTTCGCATCAGCTTTAACAAAGCCCGTCAGGAAGCCATCACCAATGAAATTTCTGAAATCGTAGGTGGCGTGGCAGCCCTTCAAGGATAGTTGATCATTGGTGGTTAAAGATTGATGGTCGATTCGAGTCTGCTCAGCCATTAAGATTTTACGGTAGAGTACTGTAGCTTGAGCAGTATACTTACCGTCAAGACCCGTCTCCTTTTTTAAATTACGGTGTAGAAGAACGAAACTCCAGTAGATCAATACTGGCGCCTAATTTATCAATTATATTCCAGAATTATTATTTAACGAAGCCGTCTCCATGTCTGTGTCCTTCCGATCAATGATATACCAAAGCTAGCTCTTACTTTAAGGGTGTTTGGATCATCCAACCAAATACTGCAAGAGTATTGCCGACCCGATTTTGGATCGAGTAGCCTACCTCCGGACCAGTATTTATTTCCTGTGGGTTTGACATCTGTGATCAGAGTGACACCTTTCAGAGGTTTATCCTTGAGGTCGCCAGAGCAACCTTCGCATGTACGTACCCGGGCTTCCGGTAATAGCTTTAGGACTTTCCCATACAACATACCATTTTCCTTAAAAATTTTGACGTGAGCAATATCAACATTGCGTTTGTCATCTATGGTTACCCATGTTCCTTCGGGAGACTGGGCTAAAGTGACGACAATGGAAGATAATGATATAACGAGAATGGTGATGTACTTTGTCATTGGTGCATTAAATTTGCGGCTTTATGGCGATGGACACATAATATATAACTTAATGGATCTAATTAATAGTATATCTCTTAGCTTAACACTATATTGTGTTACACCTTTACGCTTGATTTTAGGGCGTGGAAGGAATCCTTTAGTGTCTGCGTTCTTGTTAAGTTGTCAAACCATGGAATAAAATATTTTAATTATAAAACCAACTGACTCCTTAATTATATATAAAACAAGCAGGATTTTAAAATTCTTGAGTAATAACGTAATATGATATCTACACCCTAAAGTAATACCATTTGTAATTGATGATGCTTATGAAAACATTTTCGCCCGAGAGCTGTCCACCTATCGCTTACCGAAGTCCTTATAAATCCGACTAATCTTAGTAAGCTTTTGCGGACACCCGTCTTTTTGATGGTTGCCTGAAGATTAGCTGTCAGAAGTCAATCTTTTTTCATGTGCCATTGAATCCTAGTAATCCTAGTAAGCTTTTGTGAGCACGCATCTTTTTGATGGTTGCCTGAAGATTAGTTGTCAGATGTCAATATTTTTTCATGTGCCATTGAATCCTACTATCCTTATAAATCCTAGTAATCCTAGTAATCCCAGTAATCCTAGTACGCTTTCGCAAACACCACCCGCCTTTTCGAAGGTTTCCCTGAGATCATATCTGTGCCCTCTTCTTCCACAGCATTCAAGGGAATACACCGGATGGTGGCTTTGGTGCGTTTTTTAATTTCTTCTTCGGTCTCCGGACTCCCGTCCCAGTGGGCATAGATGAAGCCCCCTTTTGATTCGATGACCGATTCAAATTCCTCCATGGTATCCACTTCTGTGGTGTGCTCTTTGCGGAACTCCAATGCCCGGCTGAACAAATTATCCTGGATATCAGATAATAAATTTTCAATGTAATCAGATACACCATTGAGCGAAACAAAGGATTTTTCTTTGGTGTCACGTCGGGCAATCTCGACTTGGTTCTTTTCAAGGTCACGTTTCCCTATGCCGATCCGGACAGGAACCCCGCGGAGTTCGTGTTCAGCAAATTTGAATCCAACCCGACTTTTGGGGTCATTATCATATTCGACGGTTATATTTTTCGATTTCAGATCATCCATGATTTGATGAGCGACCTCATCTACTTGATCATTGGGTTTAGGGATCGGTACGATCACGACCTGAATCGGGGCAATTTTGGGTGGGATGATCAAACCATCGTCATCAGAGTGGGTCATGATCAGCGCACCCATCAACCGTGTAGATACACCCCAGGAAGTAGCCCATACATATTCTTGCTCATTTTCCTCGTTAGCGAATTTTACATCAAACGCTTTGGCAAAATTTTGACCCAAAAAATGAGAAGTACCCGCTTGTAATGCTTTGCCATCTTGCATCAAAGCCTCTATGGTGTAAGTTTCGAGTGCACCCGCAAACTTTTCGCTATCGGTCTTTGTCCCTCGTAGAACAGGCATTGCCATATATTCCTCTGCGAAAGTGGCGTACACCTCGTGCATTTTTTCCGCTTCGCCGATGGCCTCCTGCTTTGTGGCATGAGCGGTATGTCCTTCCTGCCACAGGAATTCGGCGGTGCGAAGAAAAAGACGAGTCCGCATCTCCCAGCGAACGACATTGGCCCATTGGTTGATTAAGATGGGTAAGTCCCGGTACGAAGTGATCCAATCCCGGTATGAGTTCCAAATAATAGTTTCTGAGGTGGGACGGACGATGAGTTCTTCTTCAAGTTTGGCTTCCGGATCAACTATGATACCATCACCATCCGGGTTGTTCATCAGGCGATAGTGCGTAACTACGGCGCATTCCTTTGCAAACCCTTCCACATGATCGGCTTCTCGACTTAAAAATGATTTTGGGATAAACAATGGAAAATAAGCGTTCATATGTCCCGTTTCCTTGAACATGCGGTCCAGCTGATCGCGCATATTTTCCCAAATGGCAAATCCATAAGGTCTGATCACCATGCTTCCTCTGACTGCAGAATGCTCTGCAAGCCGGGCTTTTTTTATAATGTCCACGTACCATTGTGAATAATTTTCTGCTCTGGATGCAATCGATTTGGCCATATGATTCGTTGTATATTATAGAGTTATCGAAAATCAGGAATTCCTCATAAATTTTTGTTAATCGTGAAACTATTCGGCCTCATTTTACGTCATATAGATGAGTGCAAGATAGAACAGATGACAAAAATCGAGTGGACCTCCAGATTTAATGGATTTTAACTAACATTTCGCCTCAAAAGTAATAAATTAGACGAGAGATATTTGACAACGCTAAGAAATAAAAATAGATTATGAAAAATTTTATGAAACATATCGGCTTTTTGGTTGTCGCGATGGTAGCCTACACCGGAGCCGCATATGCCCAATTCGACGATGTTTATTTTGACCCGTCGAAAGATGTATATGCTGCCAGTACAAATAGCATGGCTCCAACTACCAGTCAGCGTTCCAATTCCAATATAGGAAGTTCTTCGGATCAATCCTATAACTATACCCGAAACAACGACCGGGCACGGATGGATGACGGACAATACGCCTATGACGATGACGAGTACGATTATTACAACGATGATTATTCCGAAGGGAACTATTATTTCGATGACTATGCGTACACGCGAAGAATAAACCGGTTTCACCGAAACCGATTCTTTTACGACCCATTCATGTACGATGATTTCTTCATGATGGGAAGTATGTACCACCCGCATCGATTCTACAACCCATACCGGTTTTCCGGATTTGGAAGTCCTTTCTACCGTCCCGGACTGAGCTTTTCGCTTGGATTTGGCATGGGATATGGTTTAGGCTCACATTTTGGCATGGGATATCCAATGCACTATGGTAACATGTATGGTCGGTTCTATAACCCGTATAGGTATGGCTTTTACGATCCGATTTTGGCGTACAACAGTTATGGATACGGATATGGTTATGACGGTGGAATTTATGGCAGCCGATATCCTTACGTATACCGCAATAATGTAAACCACGGTGAACGTCCGGTTTACTATAACAACGGTGCCCGGACAAGTGGAGCCGGATTGGTTCCTACAGCCCGTGATGGACGGATTCAGGTTCGGTCAAGCGGTAGTAATAGTAGCGATGGATATGTCCAGCCGACAACAAGAACGTCACCACGCTCCAGTGATCGATCGAATAAGACGACAGGAAGCGTACGCAGCAGCGGAGATCAAAAATTGAGTCCGCGGACATCTGGACGGACAAATACAAATGCATCCCCAAGGTCCAATACGTATACTCCGGATCGAAAAGGAACAACAAATCGGGTGTACAGAACACCATCCCGGGTAGAACAAAAATCTTCCGGAGATCGAAGCACCTATACACCACGAAGTAGTTCCAGAAGGAATTCGTATACACCTTCCAAGGAATCACCTCGGAGGTCTTATACCCCTTCGTCAGGTTCAAGCCGGCGTACGTATACACCAAGCAGCCGAAGTTCAGGAAGAGATTATACGCCTTCATCCCGGAATTCAGGTTCAACTATTAACCGCAGTGCACCATCTCGGAGAAGCTACACGCCATCGAGCAGTAGCGGTTCCTCCAGTTCACGAAGCAGCGGTTCATCATCATCGTCATCACGACGCAGCTCTCCACGATAGGAGAATAGAGATGATTGGTTCGAATAGGACCTGTATGACAAGGGATTAAATATATATCGGGCTACCTAGTAAATTTATAAAATTAGGTAGCCTTTTTTTTGGATAGCTCGCTCTCGAAAAGGTATAGTGGTGACCGATATGGATGTTATACCAATAGGATTGGATAAGAAATAGAGCAACAATAGTATTCTTTAATAAAACAGAAGAACGATGAAATATCGAAATATAATAATGGGATTGTTCATGTTGATCTTAGGAAGCAGTGTACATGGTCAGAACATCCTGGATGCATACCGATACTCCTTTCAGACACCCACAGGATCTGCCCGGTTCAATGGTTTAGGCGGAGCAATGAGTGCCATCGGTGCAGATATGAGTGTGGCCAGTCACAATCCAGCCGGGATCGCCGCTTTTTGGAAAAGTGAGGTCTCAGGAACTTTGGATGTATCTGTATTCTCCAATGATGCAACTTTGATTAATGGTGGCACAGGAAAAATCGGATCCTCCGATTTTGAGATGACCATACCTCAAGGTGGAATTGTATTCACCACTTATACACCCAACAAAAGCTGGATGGCCAAAAGCTTTAGTATTACCTACAACAAATTAGCTGAGTTTGACAATGAAATTTTTTATGAAGGAAATACCCTGGGTAGTATTAGTGAGCGGTGGGCAGCTCTGGGAGATGGATTGCACCCGGATGATCTTGGTTATCTCGAAGCCGGTCCAGCCTATAGTGCAGGAGTGATCTATGACCTCGAAGGTGATGGTTTGTATGAGTATGATTATTTTCGCAATGAAGATAAAAAACTATATCGCAGTCAATTATTGGATACGGAGGGGGGATGGAGCGAAGCTGCAATTACATTTGCCGGAAATTACCGGAATAAATTGTTAATTGGTGGAACACTTGGATTGGATTTTATCAATTTTGAAAGTAAGAAAGCCTACATAGAAGACGATAAAGGCAATGAAGTTCCTCAATTTGATCGGTTGCGATTTAATGAGTACCTCTCGACCAACGGAGTAGGTGTAAATGCGAAGATCGGAGCCATTGTAAAATTTACACCGGCTGTTTCCTGGAGTTTGTCCCTGGCAAGTCCTACAGTACTCAATCTGACAGATAATTTTAGAAATACCATTCAATATGAATGGACAGAAAATAATGCTCAAAAATCAGCTCAGGCGGATACGGAAGAAAGCCAGTTTGAATACCGGTTTATTAATCCCTGGCGGGTGTCCACTGGAGCAGCCTATAAGATTGGACGCAGTGGATTTATTAACGGAGAAATAGATTATGTAGGGTATAATTTCTCTAAATTTGACTTTAAAGGTGCCGGGATATCCGATCAGAATTATCAGAATGATCTGAATCGCCAGATCGAAAACGACTTTAGCAGCGCTTTGAACCTCCGGTTGGGCGGGGAATATGTCCTCAATGCCTTCCGGCTTCGAGGTGGTATTTTTATGTATTCTTCTCCGATGGACCAGTTTGAGAACACCAAAGGATTTAGTCTTGGGTTTGGCTTTCGTGGGGACAATTGGTACCTGGATCTGGCTTATATGAATCGTTCCAATGGCTATAACTACAGCCCGTATGCATTGAATAATGCAGTGGTTCCGTCTGTGGATATTAAGACCAGAACTTCCGATATTGGATTGACGATCGGATTTAAGATATAAGAACGTAAGTGTCAGGCATACCGGTGGTGCTTTTTACCTTAAAATGAATGGTGTCCGTGAAGCCTCGTATGCTTTGTTTTACGCGGGTGAATAACCTGAAAATATATTTGTGCTCGATTGGGATATTCTTTTTAACCCGGAAAATTCATGGCTTTTGATTTACCTACCTGGCGTTGATTATTGTTTTAATGGCAGTTAGACAGGTGCAGATGCAAGGAATGACTGAATATAGTCGGAGTGCAACCCAGAACAAAGATGGTAAATCCATCTTTGATGGAGATGAGCCAATGAATCCTCGGCTTAGCCGGGGCACAAGGTTCGGTGAACCTTGGATGAGTGAACCGACCTGTCTCCGCCTTGGCTGTGGGAGGGCTCTGTCTATGAATCAATAGTCAAACGTCACCCAAAATTGGGCTATGTAATAGACCCATTTTTGGAAATTAAGCAATTTGATTCATTGCATACTATGCATCATACTAGATTGACGTGGTGAAATAAGCGGGTTAAGTGCTAAATGCTGACCTGTCAGATTGTTTGGGCGCGATAGAAAATCCCGCTGACAGGTCGGTCAATCGTCCCCGATGCATTTGAGGTAAGTGAACCCAGTCTGTTTTAAAATATCCATTGTATCGCAGGCGCTCGTCAGGTTAATGTAGATACCAACCTGTTGTGGTAGCAGGTTGGAAAACGCTAAGGTAGCGCCTATTCATCCTTTTTAAAATCTTCCTCTTCGGCCATTTTTCTATATATCTCCAGACTTTCCGGATTGCGCATGGCATCCGGGTTGAGTGTGCTTTTCGTATCCTTTCCCAACAATATTTTTTTGACTGGTGCTTCCATTTTTTTACCACTGATAGTATACGGTATATCTTCTACAGCTATGAATTGGTCTGGAACATGTCGGGGAGAATGGGTAGCCCGCAACTGTTTGGTTACTTTATCAATCAGACCTTCAGTTAAACTCTCCCCTTGATTTAACTTGAGGAATAGTGGCATGTAGTGATCGCCGTTAGCTAATTCCAGATTCACAACCAACCCATCTTCAATCTCCTCAAAATTATTCAGAACCTGATAGATTTCTGCGGTTCCAATGCGAACACCATGCCGATTCAATGTCGCATCGGACCGCCCCAGTATCCGCAGCATACCTTTTTTTGTGATCTCCACCCAGTCCCCATGGCGCCAGACCTCGGGATAATAGGAAAAATAGCTTTCTCGATAACGATGGTTTTCTGTATCCGCCCAAAAATAGATGGGCATACAGGGCATGGGGCGTGTTACCACCATTTCTCCAGTCTCGTCAAGCACGGATTCACCGTCATCATTATATGCCAGTAGTGATACACCAAGCCCGCGACACTGGATATATCCTTCGTACACTGGTTTCATAATGCAACCGCCTACAAATGCGGTGCAAACGTCCGTTCCACCGCTCATGGAACAGAGCCATACATCTTTTTTTATGTGGTCATAGATCCAATCAAATCCTTCCGGAGGGAGTGGAGCTCCGGTTGATCCAATGGACCGCAATGCGACGAATGAATGGTCTGCTGCCGGGTTCAACCCTGCTTTCATACAGGCCACGATAAAAGGAGCACTGGTTCCAAAATGGTGGATCTCTGCTTCCTCTGCAAAATCCCATAATGCAGATAGATTAGGGTAACCGGCACTTCCATCATAAAGCACCGCCGTAGCTCCGGCCAATAAGCTGGCTTGGACAAAGTTCCACATCATCCATCCCGTGGTTGAATACCAAAAAAAGCGTTCACCGCGGTGTACATCATTGTGAAAAGCCATGTACTTGATATGTTCCAACAACATCCCCCCATGGCTGTGCGTAATGGCCTTGGGCGGACCGGTTGTGCCCGAAGAATATAGCACCCAAATGGGGTGATTGAATTCGACCGGCGTGAATCGTAATTCCGGTGCATTTTTATTTTTTTTTAAAATGGTCGACCACCAGACATACTTGTTAGCTGCTTTATCTGTTTCCGATCCAATAGGTATCGGAACGGAAGATGCATCATGCTCACTCTCCAGATATGGAACGATGATCACTTTCTCTATCGACGGTATTTGTCGAACCACCTCGGCGACTACTTCTTTTCGGTCAAAATTTTTCCCGCCATAACTGTACCCATCTGTTGCGATCAAGATCTTGGGATGGATTTGGCGAAACCGGTCAACCACGCTATCTGCTCCAAAATCAGGCGAGCAGCAGGACCAAATCGCCCCAAGACTGTTTGCAGCTAGGAAGGATATCGTTGTTTCGGGAATATTGGGGAGAAATCCAACTACGCAATCTCCGGCTTCGACCCCTGAGTCCATTAAATATTTCTGGAGCCAAGCTACCTTATCTTCGAGTTCTTTCCAGCTCAGCTCTTCGGTGTCTCTGATTTCTGATTTACTGATGATCGCCGGAAATTCCGTCGTACTGTTCCGGAAGATGTGTTCCGCGTAATTGATCTGTGCATTGAGAAACCAACGGGTGTCAGGCATATCGAGTCCATTGGTGATGGCGTCGTACGACCGGTGGTTGATGATGTTAAAAAACTTCCAGATGGACTCCCAAAACATCTCAGTGTGGTCGACGGACCATTGATGAAGAGTTTCGTAGTCCTGGGGGAGGTCCAATTGATATGATTTATTCAACCAATTGATAAAATGAACTAAGTGGCTTTTCTGAATGGTCTTTTGATCAGCTTCCCATAGTTTTTTTGATTCCATGATGGTAGGGAATATGAATTGGTTCATAAAAGGTGGAATATAGTGATTTTAGAGGAAAGGCCTGAGTTCAAATTCTATAAATGGCAAAAGTATTTACCGTTTACGATGAACTATTATCCAGGTCATTAAACTTACTGGGTGGTGGAGGCTACAGACCGCAGCTAATTCGCCCTTTGGATATAGTCCTACTGGGCAAATTCGCCGATATGGGGCTTCTTAGCATTTGTTGACGGACTGGGGTAATCCTTAGTATGGGGTACTACCTTTCTGAAAAACAAAGCACCCAACTAGGTAGAATGCCAGTCCATATTATACAACGCTCCGTGCCCCCGTATCGGCCCCAAATTCCATACGAGGCAAGCTGGTTTTAACCGCTGAATGTCAGAATAACATACACTCTGGCAATGCTTACGCAGATGGATTCGAGCGTCCACCAGATTTTTATGGATAATCTAAGTGACGCTATGTGTAAAATATGAGATATTATACTAACCACAAACCACAAACCATAACCTAAGAATACAACCGCTTCACTTGTCGCATAAACTGCCGAATGGTTTCTTTTTTCTCATCAACAGTCCAGTTATAGGTTTGTACCAATTCCTCCGAGGCGTATTTTTTTGCTTCTTCGTAGGTATAGAAACCCTCAAACTTTTTCAAACTTTCTTGGAAGGGTATGGCTTCTCCGCTGAAAAGATGGTTGATAAACAAGATCTTGTCATTGATCGTAAGCACTTTGTTCAGATGTTCAATTTTTGTATTGGCTAAGCGATCGGATAGATCTGAAGTGCTCGGGAAATCAAATAGTTCGGGGTAGGATTCATTTTCCTTGACCATTACATCTTCGTATTCTTCGGTTTCCGGTTGGTTTGATGTGTGACTATCTGAAGTTCCATTCATTTTTTCAGATGCAGAATGATCCTGGTATTCTTCAGTATTGCTGAAACTGGGGTGGGGGGGCACTACTTTCTCCTCCTGGGACACAGCAGGGGCTGTAGTCTCTGGCTCTATCTGGTTCTGGGTAACTTCTGTACGAGGCTTCGGCTCGTCTTGCACCGGTTCCGAGGAGGAGATGGTTTGCTCAGGCTTCGACAAAGGTTCTTGAGGCTCGGATACTTGCGCCTTGTTCTCTTGAGCTGGTGGGGTGACCGCCGCACTTACTGGTTCTTCAATCACCGATTCCGGATTCGTCGCGAGGTGTTCATGAAATGATTGCTGTTCTTGAGAAGAAATAACTTCGTCGTGATTCAGAACCAGGTCATACAATTGCCTGATATCTTCCAAAAGAATATCCCGGTCCAATCTGGACAAACTGTCCTCATGCAATGAAAGAATAGTTTCGATCCTTTTTAGATGATATTTGGCTTTTTTGGTCTGCATTTCTGTGGTTTTTTGTAACTAACGAAAAAATCGATTTCAAGATTGCCACAGCACTCCATTGGATGGCATCATCTGTGGCTTTTTGAGAATATCAACAGCATTGGAGAGCATTTTTACCAGCAAAAAGCAGTAAAATAGCCCGCCGATGTAAATATACGTTTTTTTACATGATATAAAAATATAATATGTTTTTAGAACCACAATTTCACCACCAAAGGCGTGGATGGCTGGAAGCCATCGTCGGATCGATGTTTTCCGGAAAAACGGAGGAGTTGATTCGAAGACTCAAGCGGTCAGAAATCGCCAATCAGAAGGTGGTGGTTTTTAAAATGGCTCTGGATGATCGATACAGTGAAGAATTGGTTGTGTCGCATAACCGGACGACCATACTAAGTCAAAAAGTTCATCAATCCTCCGATATTTTGGATGGAGCCGCAGGGTATGAAGTAATTGGAATCGATGAAGTTCAGTTTTTCGATGATCAGATCATTGATGTGACGCAGGAATTGGCTCGCAAAGGAAAACGGGTTATTATGGCTGGGTTGGACATGGATTTCTCCGGTAAACCGTTTGGTCCTGTTCCGGGATTGATGGCTGTTTCTGAATATGTAACGAAATTGCATGCCATTTGTCAGCAATGTGGTAGTCTAGCCACTCATTCCTATCGCCTGATCCCCTCCAGAGATCAAATTCTGGTGGGGGCTCAGGAACAATATGAGGCGCGGTGCCGGGTGTGTTTTGACATGGGAAATATTTTAGATTTTAAATCTGTAAACAATTGATGATTAAAGGCACGAGGATTAGTTCATTTGCTTTCATTATTTTACTACTTTTGCACCCTTGAAATTATAAATGATAAAAAACACGACCAATGAAGGACATCAAGATAAAGTCAGCCCTGCTATCGGTATTTTCCAAGGAAGGTTTAGAGCCGATTGCTAAAAAGCTAAATGAACTGGGGGTTCAACTTTTATCTACGGGCGGAACCTATCAATACTTGGCGGACCTTGATATTCCGGTCCAAAAAGTCGAAGACCTGACATCGTACCCAAGTATTCTGGATGGTCGAGTCAAAACGTTGCACCCCAAGGTGTTTGGTGGAATCCTGGCACGTCGTGAACCTGGTCATCAGGGTCAACTGGAAAATTATGATATTCCGGAAATTGATCTGGTGATCGTGGATCTGTACCCATTCGAGCAAACTGTGCGCGACACTAAAAATGAAGATGAAATTATTGAAAAAATAGATATAGGTGGTATATCATTGATCAGAGCGGCGGCCAAAAATTTTCAAGATGTGGTCGTGGTCCCATCTCAAAATGAATATCAATATCTCCAACAGCTGTTGGAGAAACGACACGGAGTGACTTCCTTGGAAGAACGGAAGTATTTAGCTTTAAAATCTTTTGAGGTCAGTTCCCAATATGATACAGCCATTCAGAGCTATTTTTCGGGGGCGCAGCCCCAGTCCCAGTTTGTAATGAACTACACGGGAGAGAAACAACTTCGTTACGGTGAAAACCCCCATCAGGAGGGCTATTTTTATGGTCCCCTGGAGGATGTATTTGAACAATTGAACGGTAAGGAACTTTCCTACAATAACCTCGTGGATGTAGATGCTGCAGTCCAGCTAATGGCCGAATTCAAGGACGATAAGCCCACTTTTGCAGTATTAAAACATACGAATGCCTGCGGTGTGGCGCAAGCGGACAGTGTGTTATCTGCCTGGCAAAAAGCGTTGGCCGGAGACCCTGTTTCTGCATTTGGGGGAATCTTGATTTCGAATACACCTATTGACAAAGCTACTGCGGAAGAAATCAGTAATTTGTTCTATGAGGTCTTGATCGCTCCTGATTTTGATCTCGAAGCACTGAAGATTCTGAAGAAAAAGAAAAAACGCATACTCTTGCGCATCAAGGATTTTTACCGGCCGGCGAAATTGTTCAAATGCTTGTTGAACGGAGTGCTGGTCCAGGACACTGATCTGAAAAAAGAAACGGCACAAGACTTAGAAACGGTTACGGAGGTGGCACCCAATGAAAAACAAATCGGAGATCTGTTGTTTGCAAATATCTGTGCAAAACATTTAAAGTCCAATACCATCGCATTGGTCAAAAACAGGCAATTAATCGCGATGGGATGTGGACAGACCAGTCGGGTGGATGCTTTGAAACAAGCTATTGTTAAAGCGCGGGCGTTTGGATTTGATATTGAAGGTGCGGTTATGGCCAGCGATGCTTTTTTTCCATTCCCGGATTGTGTCGAAATAGCAGATGAAGCGGGAGTGAAAGCCGTTATACAGCCCGGTGGGTCGATCAAGGATCAAGACAGCATCGATTATTGCAATGCGCATGGCATGGCCATGGTGCTGACAGGAGTTCGCCATTTTAAACATTAACTAGTAGCTTAACTGGGTTTGAGTGAAAATAAGTTATTGAAATCAATTAAGGATGACTACATCAAACAGAATTAAGTGTTGAAGAACAAACCAGTCAGTGTTTTTCTGTAAAGAAACCAAAGACTCAGGGCATAGTAAGAAGTTTGAAATTTGGATCGAGCTATAAAAAATTAAAAAAGGCCTTCATGAAGCACCGACATTTAGTTGTTGATCTGGGGAACACCCGACAAAAAATGGGTGTTTTTGAGGACGATCATTTGATTTATACCGATCAACGGCTTGTTCAAAATTTGGATTTGAAGGTATGGGAAGAGTGGAGAAGGGAGTGGGATCCGCATCGGATAGCACTTTCTGCCACCATCCAACTAACGGACGCCCAACACGAATGGATTAATCAAAATAAAGTAGTGCAAGCCAATAACGATGTAAATTACCCGTTCAATGTGCAATACCATACCCCTGAGACACTAGGACAGGACCGACTGGCAGCTGTAAGTGCTGTTTACGCGTTGTATAAAAAGAAGAATGTATTGGTTATTGATTGTGGAACCTGCATAACTTATGATTTCTTGACTGGAGATGGAGATTACCTGGGGGGCAATATTGCTCCAGGATTGCGTATGCGACTTCGGTCCATGCACGAATATACGAACCGCTTACCTTTGGTAGAATTTCCAGATGAATTTCCATGGATCGGACAGTCCACGGAACAAGCTTTACAAACCGGGGGTGTCGGGATGGCTATTCTGGAATCAAAAGGCTTTATTTTTTATTTAAAAGAAAATTACGGACATTTAACGACCGTTTTGACCGGTGGAGATGCAGGATTTATAAAAAAGTACCTCACGGATGAATGCGATGTGCATCCCGATCTCATCCTCTATGGTCTGAATGAAATACTAAAAAACAATGAAATTTAACTTTATACCGATTCTTTTCGGAATATCATCCCTGAAGCATCAAAGCCGATCGACGGTTTTGCGTGGGATGCAAATTCTTGCAATTATCCTTGGTCTTGTTCATATTTCTGATGCTCAGGTGAGCGAGAACTCTCCATTGTCATCGCTGGGAATCGGCGAACTGACGGAGCCCGGAACGGTGGCTGGCAATTCGCTTTCAGGATTATTCGCGACCTATTACAATGGGTATAATGTCAATCTGGTCAATCCGGCGTCTTATGCAGGACTTGCCGCCACTGCATTTGATGTGGGAGTAGATGCATCATATATCACGCTGGATGACAATACATCGTCTCAAAGTGCCTGGGGTGGTAATCTCAAGTATTTATCTTTGTCATTTCCGTTGGTCAGTCCGGTCAATATTGTATTGGATCGGAAAGAACAGTTGTTCAAAATGGGCATGAACATCGCACTACTTCCTGTCAGTAAGATGGATTATCGCATCAACCAAAAGACCCAACTGACTGACGGCAGCCAGGTGACCCGGCAATACGGTGGTAATGGCGGTTTGAATAAACTACAATTTGGGACAGGGGCGCAATACCGGAATTTTTCGGCTGGTTTCAATATTGGCTTCCTTTTTGGAACCATTGACAATGAAAAATCATTATTATTTGAGGAACTTCCCAATGGACACCATACTTATAACGTCAATGAACGTGCCTATAGTGGGTTGTTGTGGGACGCAGGATTGTTGTATCGCCATTATTTAACAAAGAATCTGGAGAATCCTTCAAAAAACAGATGGATTTCCATTGGAGTTTATGGAAACTCCAAGCAACCCGTGAAGGTTGATCAGCAAATATTAACGTTGCGAAAAGCCAACGGTTATACCGGACTGGATGATGCAGATCCCAATCGAACCACGCTGGATACTATATCCCAACATAGGGATGAAGGACTTCGCAATCATTTGCCGTCTCAGATTGGCTTTGGGGTCTCGTACTCAATGGCAAACCGCTTGCAGGCGGGTGTAAACATGTCCTTTGACAACTGGGAAAGCTTTAATAATTTATTAAATATTGGGGATTTGCGTAACTCCTGGTCAGCTGCTGCGTCAGTAGAGTATACACCCAATCCGAATTCATTATTGAATTACTGGAATCGGGTATCATATCGATCTAGCGTATACGTAACTAAAGATCCCCGTGTGATTGCGGGTGATGACGGCCTCGATGAAAAAGGGGTGCAGATCGGTCTGGGGTTACCTATTTTTCAGAAAAGACAATTGTCGTATATTAATTTTTCCATAGATTATGGTAAATTGGCCGGCCAAACTTTTAGTGAAAAATTTGTTCGGTTTAACATCGGCGTAACCTTAAACAATAACCTCTGGTTTTATAAGCGGAGATTTGAATAATTATTGAAACGATAAAAATGAAAAGACTATTAATTATCCTGGCTGTTTTTATTGGAGCTCAGCTGGAAGTTCAGGCACAGTTACCGGAATGCAAGACATGGAATGATTCACCTCAAAAAGAAGAAGGAGAAAACCAGCATAGCATATACCGGCCCCTGGTCCGAAACAAAAATTATGAACGAGCCTTTCCCCACTGGGAAAAAGCTTTTAATATCGCTCCGGCAGCGGACGGCAGACGTGATTATCATTATGAAGACGGTATCACGATTTATAAGCATTTTTTAGAAACGGCAACTGATGATGCCAAAAAGGAGGAATACAAACAAAAGATTCTTGATCTGTATCAGGGAATGATTAATTGCTACGAAAATAAAGTGATTAAGGTCAGAAACTGTGACGACTTGTGTCTAAAAGCCGTGATTGGTCAAAAATATGGTCGCATGGCCTATGATATGTTCTATACGTTGAGTTCGCCCTATGATAAGACACTCGAAGCTATCGAGAAAGCGGTCGAATATGGCGACAAAGGAACGGAATACGTCGTACTCGAGCCCTGGGCGCATATTGTTACCTATCAATTTAAGCAAGGTTCCAGGAGTGCAGAAGAAGTTCGGACTGTTTACGATCGAATTATGGAGATCGCAGATTACAATATCGAAACTGATATGGAATTGGGGGAGTATTTTGATATTACCAAACGTCGGTCAGAAGCAGTATTCAAACCCATCGAAAAAGAGATCTTCGATTGTGAGTATTTCAAAGAAAAGCTCAAGCCGATGTATGAAGAGGATCCGGATAATTTTGATGTGCTGAAGTATGTATTCAATACGTTGCGCCAACAAGGATGTGATGATGCAGATCCTTTTTTGACAAAAATCAAATCGGAGTATGAAACACTGGCAGCAGAATACAATGAAGAGCGTCTAAAAGAACTTGAAGAGAAGAATCCAGCTTATGCAGCTAGAAAGCGGTACGATGAGGGAAAATTTGAGGAGGCGGCTGAAAAATACGAGGAAGCGATCGAAAAGGAAACCGACAATGAGAAAAAGGCGCAGTACTATTTTGCGTTGGCTTCTATCCAATTTCGAAAAATGGATAAATATAGCGATGCCCGGAAAAGTGCGCTTGAAGCTTCAAAACTGCGTCCTGACTGGGGACGACCATATATGTTGATCGGTGATATGTATGCGACCACGAGTCGGAATTGCGGTGATGCCTGGAACCAGCGTCTGGCTGTGTTGGCCGCGATTGATAAATATGCGAAGGCAAAGGCTGTTGATTCTGATTTTGACCAGGAAGCCAGTTCCAGAATTGCAAAGTACCACAGTTCCCGTCCCGAACAAGGGGATGCATTTATGCGTGGATTAGAAAATGGCTCGACGACCAAGGTGGGATGTTGGATTGCTGAAACCGTTACCTTGCGATTCTAAGAAGTCGTTTTTATACGACAATTATTAATGATAGATTTACCATGGTCCACGTAGCGCCGCTACGTGGACCATTTTTCTTGAGTGGGTACAGGAATTAGCATAAATTTTTGTAATTTTTACCACGATGAACAAAGATCGGATACTTATTACGGGTGCCGGGGGGCAGATCGGACAGGAACTCGGACTAGTCCTGGAGGATAAGTATGGCGCTGATCACGTATTGACTACAGACCTGAAACCCGTTTCGTGTTTTGCGAAATTTTTGACATTGGATGTCTTAGATTATGACCGTTACGAAGAAATGATCAAGGACTTCCAACCCACCGTGATTTACCACATGGCAGGGATTCTCTCAGCGGTCGGAGAACGAAATCCGGAACTGGCGTGGAAAGTGAACACCGGTGGTTGGATCAATACGCTTAATCTGGCTGTGAAGTATCAGGTTGACCGGGTTTTTTTTCCTAGCTCAATTGCTGTGTTTGGTTCAGGCTCCCCATTGGACCATACGGACCAGAATGTTCCGCTTCATCCCGCCACAATGTATGGAATTACGAAGGTCGCCGGAGAGAACCTCGGGCAATATTATTTTCAAAAACACGGTTTGGATGTTCGGGGACTTCGGTACCCGGGAATAATAAGTTATCAGACAGCGCCGGGCGGAGGAACAACCGACTATGCCATCGACATCTTTCACCAGATCATTCATAATGGTATTTATTCTTGTTTCCTGAGTCGGGACCGCGAATTGCCGATGATGTATGTCGAAGATGCCATTCGGGGTACTTTAGAGGTGATGGAAGCTCCACGTGAAGATATAGGAATTCATACTGCGTATAATTTTGGTGCCATGAGTTTTACGCCGGCTGAATTAATCGCCGAGATCAAAAAATATATACCTGACGCCCAAATGGAGTGTAAGCCTGACTTTCGGGATGATATCGCAAAGAACTGGCCCAATAGAATAGTGGATACCCAAGCCCGTAAGGACTGGGGCTGGCAACCCGAATATACCCTGGCAGGTATGGTTCAAGAAATGATTACACATCTGCAGGATAGAAATATATTGAAGTAAAAAATTAGCATATGTATACCATTAAAGATGATTTGCAGGAAGAACTTCAAACGATCCGCGATGAAGGATTGTATAAGAAAGAACGGATTATTCAGTCACCGCAAGGGGCAGAGATTGAAGCGAATGGGAAAGAGGTACTTAACTTTTGTGCGAACAACTATCTTGGACTATCCGATGATCCTTCAGTTTTGAAAGCTGCCAAAAAAGTGGTGGATAGCCATGGTTTTGGACTTTCATCGGTTCGATTTATTTGCGGTACGCAGGATATTCACAAAGAACTCGAAAAGAAAATAGCTCATTTTGTGGGCATGGAGGATGCCATTCTGTACGCAGCCGCTTTTGATGCGAATGGGGGTTTATTTGAACCGCTTTTGACCAAGGAGGATGCCATTATATCTGATCAACTAAATCACGCTTCGATTATTGATGGGATCCGACTGTGCAAAGCCGCCAGATATCGGTTTAAACACAACGATATGGAAGATTTAGAAGCACAATTGAAAGCGGCTTCCGGAGCACGACGGAAAATGATTGCTACAGATGGTGTGTTTTCCATGGATGGCACCATTGCCCAGCTGGATAAAATCTGTGACCTGGCAGAGCAGTATGAAGCCATGGTGATGATCGATGATTGCCATTCGACCGGTTTCGTAGGAGAAAGTGGCCGGGGGACCCACGAATTTAGAGGAGTCATGGATCGGGTGGATATCGTAACTGGAACCTTTGGCAAGGCACTGGGGGGAGCTTCTGGTGGATTTACTGCCGCGCGGAAAGAAATCGTCGAGGTGTTGCGACAGCGATCCCGGCCTTATTTATTCTCGAATAGTGTAGCACCCGCCATCGTGGGAGCGACCATATCTGTGTTGGATCGATTATCGACAACAACCGAACTTCGTGACAAGCTGGCTGATAATACCATTCGGTTCCGCACAAAAATGTCGAAAGCAGGATTTGATATCCTGGATGGAATCCATCCGATCGTCCCCATTATGCTGTATGATGCGAATGTGGCCCAGAATTTTGCGGCTGGGTTGTTGGATGAAGGCATTTATGTGATCGGATTTTTCTTTCCGGTGGTACCGAAAGGTCAAGCCCGGATCCGGGTTCAGTTGTCAGCAGCCCATGAACCACACCACATTGATCGCGCGGTGGAGGCCTTTGTAAAGGTTGGAAAGGAGCTTGAAGTTATTGGGTAGACAGTAGTCAGTAGTTGTTGGTTGGTAGTTTTCAGTTGTTGGTCTATAGTGTACCAGGAACTAAGTTCGGACAATAAAATACCGGTGGATCCCATACCAGAAGGGTCCAACATATGCAAAAGCCCCTGTATCGGCGGTTTTAACCGTCAACTTCGGCGAATTTATTTGCCGTTATTTTAATTTTAAGTATTTAGCCCGCTTTATTCACCACGTCAATTTATTATGACGTATAATACACAGTGCATCAATTGCTTAATTTCCAAAATTGGGCATATTACATAGCCCAATTTTGGGTGACGTTTGACTTTTGATTCATACATTATCCTCGGGACAGAGCCCTCGGTTCTCTCATAGAAAGTTCACTGAACTTTCTGTCTCAGCTCGGCTTTACCGAGATGAGACTACATTCGTTCATGTTACTAACTCCTTGAAATAGAATACTATTCCGGCGGAGTCAGATGCCTTGCATCTGCACCTGTCTAACTGCCATTAAAACAATAATCAACGCCAGTTAGGTAAATCAAAAGCCATGAATTTTGCGGGTTAGTGCCTCAAGCAGTAATTTGTGTTCGTTGGTCGATATGATGTATGATATTTGCTGAGCGAAGCCGGAGCATTGAGCTTGAGTCTTTGAGCTTCTTTGCTTTTAGCTTTGAGCTTGGGTCTTTGAGCTTATTTGCTTTCAGCATTGAGCTTGGGTCTTTGAGCTTATTTGCTTTCAACATTAATCTTTGATGCTTTGAGCTTGAGCCTTTCAGCTTTTACATTTGCAGATTGAATGGGGAAATGTTATTTTTGGTTGATCAATAAAAAATAGCTCTATGTTAAGATATCGATTAATGGTTGTGGCGCTGGGGATGTTCTTGTATTCTTGTTCACCCAAGGTGACGGAACCGGTGACCAGTACAGAGGTGACCGAACAGGAAGAAACTGCGAATACGGGGCCATGCGCAACTTTTGAAGATAGCCGGATGGGGGAAGAAGCCATCACAGCGCATGTCCTCTACCGCGATTTATTGAAGCAGGAGCAATATGACAGAGCCTTTCCACTCTGGAAAAAAGCTTTTACGATTGCGCCGGCTGCGGATGGAAAACGAAATACTCACTTTGCCGATGGAATCACATTTTATCAGAATTTTTATGACGAGGCAACGGATAGTCTGTTGAAAGAAAAATATGTCGATACCATCTTTATGCTCTATGATCAGATGGAAGAATGCTACGGTGAAACCGGGTATGTGCTTGGAAGGAAGGCTTTTGATCTCTATTTCAAATATCCGGAAATGGAGGACGACGATGTGGTCTATGATTACTTCAAACAATCCATCGATCTGGACCGGGATACTGCCCGATACTTTATACTCAATCCATTCACCGATCTGCTGGTAAAACGGTATTTTGATCTAAAAATCAGTAAAGAAGAGGCCCAAAAGTATGCCGGTATGATTATGAATCGGCTCCAGACAGGATTGGAAAGTGGGGAAAATGAAGCCCAATGGTCGATCATTAACGATTATGTACCCTCGCGGTTAGCTGCTTTTGAGGGGGTAAAAGGATTTTATGACTGTGAATATTACCTGGCCAAATATGTGCCTCAGTTTGATGAGAATCCGGATGATTGCGAAAATGTAACCAGCGTATACCGAAGTTTGATATGGGGGGGATGCAGCGATACCGGAAATGAGGACTTTCAACGCATCAAAGCGGTATATGATGAGAATTGTCGGGTGGTGGAAAAGGTTGCTTCTTCGTCGACTGCTAAAGAAGGATTTAATGCTCTGGAATCGGGTGAATTTGAACAGGCTATAGATAAATTTACAGAAGCCGCGGAAGAAACCGACGACCTGGATCGCAAGGCACAGCTTTATCTTTTGGTGGCCAAGATATATTATGGAAGTTTGAAAAGATTCCCACTCGCTCGCCAATTTGCACGGAAGGCTGCAGAAGCCCGACCCAACTGGGGAGAGCCTCATTTGTTGATCGGAAAACTTTATGCCAGTTCTGGGCCGTTGTGCGGACCCGGAACGGGGTGGGACAGTCAGATCGTCGTCTGGCCGGCCATCGATGAGTGGCAGAAGGCGCGGAGCATCGATCCGGACGCGGCAGCCGAAGCAAATAAGCTCATTAACAATTACAGACAGTATATGCCCAGTAAAGGAGATATCTTTCAGCGTACGCTGAATGAAGGAGATTCGTTTACGGTGGGTTGCTGGATCCAGCAACAAACCACGATCCGGGCGGCTAATTAGGTGATTAGTTGTTAGGGCGTCCGGTCCACCGGGCTTTTTAGGCGTTAGGCTGTCTGGGGCTGAAAAAAACAGGTGTACGGTAATTGTGAATTGGATCACCAGTGCTCGAATTCAGAAGTTGCAGGCATTGTATGTGGCGCTCTCATCCCAACAAGTTGGATACACTTCGTGCTACACACATGGATTGCCGCTCAATAAAAGCGACTCGTGAGCGCAGAGTGAAATGTCGCGATCTGGAAGCGCGAGATAATACCTATACATTATATATGATTGCGTACATTAGGGGCACACCGCGCAAAGTCGAGGTACTCAAAGTTAATAAAAATAAGAACTTGGCTATGAAAAAGAATGGATATGGGGTGTTGATGATCGCACTATTGGTAAATGCCTGGAATGGTTGCCAGTCCGTCGGAGAATCGGAAGATAAGACGGAAACTACGCAAGTAGACCTAGAATCCTGGAAGACACAGGGTCAGGAATATGCGATGAAAGCTCAGCAGGCTCTGGGGCAAAATTTAAAAGCAGCGCTACAGCAAGGTGGTCCGCCGTTTGCGGTCGATTTTTGCAACACCCGAGCCATTCCCATCACGGATAGTGCGGCTCAGGAACTAAAGGTATCGCTCCGACGGGTATCGGACAAATATCGAAACCCGGGCAATCAAGCCAATGAAAAAGAAAGCAAGTACATTTCCCGGGCGAAAGAACAGTTGGCCGCCGGAGAAACTATCCATCCGGCCATAGAAGAAATGGAAGGTAAGATGATCGGATATTACCCCATTCTCACCAACGCGATGTGTATGAATTGCCACGGCCAACCTGGTAAAGACATCAATGAAGAAACATTGAACCTCATCAAAGAACGCTATCCCGATGACCGGGCAGTCGGTTACCAGCCCCATGAAGTACGTGGCATCTGGGTAGTGGAGATGGATGCCGCCGGAGCTACAAGCTCCGGGCATATTGAGGAGTAAAAAGCAGCCGGATCCTACCTTGTTGAAGTGGTAGACAGGTTTTCATCTCCGTAGAAATCGTACCAATTATTTTCTGTCATTTTTCAGAAAGCTTTGTGAGAAATGCATCGATGCGGGTTGCTCTCTCGTTTCGTCATTAGACTGTGTGAGTAGCGAAAACTTTGTCGCTAAAAGCTGTATTGACCAGGTTATAAATATTGGTGCACACGGACTTAAAGTCCGATTATCGGACGGTAGCTCATAGCCAGGGTCGTGAGACCCTGGAATGAGGTATTTACTTGCTTGCAAGTCCCATCAGGGACGACACTTGAGCCAGACTTGATGCTTTTTCTACTCAAAACCGGACATTAAATGAAAATAGAAAACTTCTACCCGGCGCATAAATAGGATTTTTACTCCCTCGTACAGACCGATTCAAATGTTCATAGTAGCCTTTATTCAGTAGGTTGTTTACGCTCACATTGATGCCTATATTTTGAGTCACAGTGTAGCCCATGTGAAGGTCCAATAAAGAAAACGAAGGTGTTATTGTTTCTCCAAATTCACTGGATATTCGATCCTGGGCGGATACATAACGGAACTGCACTTCGGGTCTGAATTTTTGTTGGAAGAAACTTCCCGCCAGTCGGTATCTTACATCAAACGGAGCGATCTCAGGTAATGGTTCATCCAGCTTTAGGTTCTGCCCATAGGTGTAGGCGAAGGCAATTTGATGACTTAGTGACCTGGTCAGGTTCTGTTTCCACCGAATCTCAATACCTGTTTTGAGGGCCTGGTCAATATTCATGTATTTTCTCACTCCTGGACTCATGGGAAGCCTTGGATTGAGGTCCTTCTGGATCACGGACGAGATATAGTCGGTCATGTAAGCCGCAAAAACATCTACGTTTAGTGCCGATTGAACAGTTTTCCACTCATAAGTCAGGTCGACCTGATTGTTTTTCTCCGGTCGGAGCATAGGATTACCAAGCATTTCATACGGATCCTGCCCCACGGGAAAGTAGTTGATAAACCGCTCGGTCAGGCTGCCACTCCGACGGGCATGTCCCAGCCACAGTCCCACTGTCATACCATGATCGAAGTAGCGAAGGCCACCCAGCGCTATATTGGGATTCAACTGCGTGTTGGTGGTCTGGTCGTAATGTTGTGTAAATTCCTGGTCCGCGTTGGAGAGCATAGCGTGATTGAGATCTACGCGACCTGAAAACACAAATCGGTACCGGTCTATAGGAAATTTATACTCTGTAAAAAGGCCTGCTTTGCTAATCTGACTGTTTTGCCAGGCATTATCATAAAGGACTTTACCAGCGTTGGGCCCCATCAGAAATTCCCGGGTTCGGATGCCACGGGCGTTTTCAATACGGACATCAGCACCGGTGAACCACTTTCCGGAACCGGTATTCCAAATTCCTTCCATCCTTCCACCATAATTATTCGTCTTGGCATTAGTGGCGGCATTCATCATCCGGGGATTGAGTGGTTTGAGGCCATTGTCCATGAGGTGATCCACGAAAGAACCGAATAAGGTAGTTGTCCACGATTGAAGGTTACTGTGGACGGGCGTGACTTTGTGCGATGCCTGGAACATCCAGGTGTCGTCGTCCCGAAGGTCCATCCCCAATGCCGGGAAATCGGCATCTCGGGCCACATTTTTATTGGCAGATAGTTGCAAGGTCTGGTTGGATGCCAACTTAAAGTTGACTTGTCCACCGAAGCTGACTCGCTTAAAGTCCGCCTGAACCGTAGAGGCTTGGCCGGTTGTGTAATCATTGCCCTGAGACCAGGATCCGTATAGGTTGGTTTCATATTTTTCACCACGCAACCCAACCATCGCCTCGCTGCGGAGCAATTGCCCGTTGGTTTCATATCCGCCGGATAGGCGCCCGAAGGAAGTGGTCGAAGACGCGAATCGGGGGTCATTAGCCACAAAATTTATGGTTCCGCCAAAACCGGCGCCATAGCGCAGTGCATAAGGTCCCTTCAGGATCTCGATCCGGTCGATCATATTCGGGGCCATCTGACTGGTCGGCGGATCCATCCGATTGGGACAGGCGGCCGTAGCGCTTTGACTGCCATTCATCACGATGTTCAGTTGATCATATTTGAATCCCCGCAGGACCGGATCAAATCCATAGTTCCCGCCTTTTCGGATGGTACCGATGGCCGGAGTCTGCGTGAGCAAAGCGCCGGCGTCGTGCGCCATTTTTTCCTGAAAATCCAGATCCAGGACCTTAGACTCTTCCGTTTTGGGTCGAACCGATATGATGGTGACGGGAAACAAGGATACGGCAGAGCTGCTCCGGTGAAAAACCATCGGTGATTCTGCTGAAGCTAATGCATCTGCGGTCAGAATCCATGTGCCATAGCTGATATGGGACAGATGCATATTCTCCTGATCCAGTACCTGGTATGTAATCTGACCCTCTTCGTCCGATATACCGGATTGATCGCCGTATTGAAAGGTGGCACCGGTGATGGGACTCTCAACGGCCGTATCTCTTAAGATGATCGTTTTGTTGTCCTGTGCTTGGACAGAGGAAATAATAAAGAAATAAAGTAGGAATAGAATTCCCGTTATTAGAAATCGTAATCGTTTCATTGATTTTAATGTTTTGTTCGTTATTTGTAAAGCACGTACCAAATTCCAGGACCCTTTGATTGAATTACTACCTAAGACGCTTGCGAAAATTGTGGCACTATTCAGTGTAGTGGCACTATTCAGTGTAGTGGTGACTATCAGTCGAATTTATGGTAGGTCCAGGAATCCCTGGGAGAACGGAGCCCCAGCTCCGTTTATACATGAAAACTCATATATGATTAATTTATGTCAGAGCAGGAGCTCTGACTTCCCGGGGCTAAAACCGGTACCTGATAGCCAGCAGTCATCTCGGTTAAGTTATGATGCTAAACAGTCTTTCGAATTTGATAATTGTTGCATTCATTGAGAAAAAATCGTGCTAATCCAGTACACCGGAATAGCATATTACGTCATTCCCGGCTGGAAATGCACGATTAATAAAAAAGAAGATATAGGATGTCAACATTTTGGAGGGCGGAACAATCCCTGTGTATAATCCGTGCCCATCCAAGGAGAAGAGTAGGAAGGTAAGTCAGTACAGCTTAATACTTTTGCAAGGAAATTAGGGGATTCATACCCATTGTAGAAGAGGAAGACCGGACGTTCTTCGGCACCGGGAAACTCTGGATCTTGAGTTGAAATCGGCTCTTGCTCAGCCAGTCGTTCCATCAGGAAACATTTTCCTTCACAATGCAGGGCTGGTTTGTCTTTGTTGATGCAAAATACATCAGCGATGTAATCCTGGTGATATAAAAACCACGCATAGGTACCTATGGTCTGAAAATTCATAATCAGCACCATAAAAATTAAAGCACCCGCCCATACAGACTTTATGGTTTTCACCGCTTCAAGTTTGATGAAAAATAATTTCGGATATAAAGGTAATCTATTTTTCAGAAAGACGGAACATTTTTAACCTTTAAAACAGGCCAATCAAAAGAAATTCGATATTTCGATTTCTGTTTCTCGCAAAGTGTACCTCCCGTTACGAGGTAGGAAGTCCGCACCGGCACAAAGAAATAGAAATTATTAGGATATTAAACTTGCAATATCAGATCGTACGGACAAACTTGTCATTTATTTCCATTGAAATAAGAAGAAATCATTTTCAACCTTAACGGCTTGTTGCGTGATTTTTTAATTTATTTTTTTTTTTAATCGCCCTGACTTTGAATATCGGATTTGGAGCTCCAATCAGTCAGGCAGCTCTATACACAGTGCATACCTTTTATCAGTGGTGTAAAGCAATTTATTCTCCGGATCGATAGCAATGCCATCTCTGTGAGGAAACTGATTTCCATAATTACTTGAATTTCTTCGTTGTGGGGTATAACTCCAGGTTATTTTAAGACCCTCTGGGTCAAGTGACACCAATCGAGACCCATTGACATAATAAAAAAGCTCATTGTAAGTAACAATACCGGAAGTAGGAATAGCGATCTGGTTTGTCGTTCCGGTTTCACGTCCTGTCCGCACATCAAGGATACTTGCCCAATTAAACAGTTTTGTGAATGGTGAAATGTATCCATAATAATAATAATATTGTGCAACACTATAGATACCACGCTATGTATTTGTTTAGCGCTGTTAATCCCCTGGGAATTAATTTATAATGTGTGATTTTTATATGATTTTCATATATGAACGGAGCTGGAGCTCCGTTTTCCCAGGGTCTGAGACGCCAAACGGGTACATAGCATGGTCAGTTCCTGCTATAACTAAAACCGATTATAATAATAGGTAGCAATGGAGAATATCATCTGATCATCAACGATGTATTTATTTCTGTGGGAAGATGCCGTATATTCTTCTCCTCCATCGGGATGTGGGAAAAGCCAACTCCATTCAAGATCACCACTAAATCTATTATACCCACGAAATATCTCAGGATTCCCTTTATAAAATCGGTTACAAAAAACCACAATACTATCAGCTATTCTAGGTTCCATAGATACAGTCCCATCTAGCTCATCCTCTAAAAGGTTTGTCCATACTATTTTGGATATGTCAAAGGTGTCGCAATCCCAAATACATGGTGGTTCATGAGGTGGGGGTGTGGGTTTTGAACATGAATTAATCTCAATTAAAACAAAAAACAAAAACAACATATACATAGAGATTCTCATTATTTGGGAGGGGTTGAACAATATGAACCATAACTACCACCAAACAAATAGTATAATGAATTTTTCGTCATATTATCATTTCTCATTTGCTGATGATTAGAGCCTGTAAATTTCACCTTTGTCGCACCTGCGAAAGCTTTAGCGGATTCCTCTACTACAACTCCATCAGATGCATGATTGATCGTTTTTAATCCATAAAGTGGGTAACATTCTTCATGTTAAGTTGCGCCCAATTGAAGAGTGATACATCAGAAAACCCAATAATATCAAAAATTTGGGGTGTTTAAAAAAGTTAGACTTTTGGGGTGAAAAGTATAATAAGCTTTTCATGGTTAAAAAATAAGTTATGCAATCATACCATAACTTTTGAGGTGGTTAGATGTATTCTAGAAATAGAATAAAAGCGATATGATAAACGTAGTAGATTGTAAAAATAAGGAATTTTATATAAAAGATTCGATAATCCGGAATATTAACATTTGAGGTTAAATGTTCTTGTCAACTTTTTCTGTTTTTCCGTGATCAACTCTTCAGGTAGAGCGAAGTGCTCTGAATGGGGGAGACCTTGTGAGATAAAAGGAACTCCTGTTTCTTATAGTAGAATAATTCTTTGGGTTGAGTTGTGTGGAAAGCCATCTAAACTTTCTCACTGTATTTCCGGCCCTGTATTTGTCGGAATTATAATGGGTGACCAATAAATACCAGAAGGATCTCTTGTGAAGCAGGTTATTTGTATAGGCCAGACACTTTTTAAAGTCAACCCAGTGACCTAAAACCTAAAAGCGAAGCGACCTATGACCTAGCTACTTATTGCTTCCACCTGATTCTTCAACGTCTCCAAAGACTGGACGCCGCTCGCGGACCATTTGAGCTCACCCTTCTGATAAAGATGGACCGTAGGTACACCGCGGATGCCCATTTCATTGGCAAAGGCTTCGTTTTTATCGATATCGATTTTGACGATCCGGACTTTATCCTTCATTTCATCTTTGAACTGCTGAAGGATGGGCATAAACGCTTTGCACGGACCACACCACGTGGCAGTGAAATCCACTAATACCGGGATGTCCCCGTTGATCAGATTCTGAAAAGGTAGTTTTGACATTTTTGTCTTCATTTAATTTTCTAAATTTGAAGTCAGATGATTTATGATATAACCAACCGACTAACTCTTATGAAATATACAACGTCCTTTTTCCTGATTAGTTTAATCTTGCTGTGCTCATGTAACTCAGATCACAAAGGTGCAGCTTCGTCCGAGCATCCCGAAATGGATGAAACGGAACTGACCCGGGTCACGATGTTGATTGATCCGGCTCCGGAGACCTATCAGGAAGACCAGGTGAACCGATTGCTCCAGTACGCCCTGGACCACAATCTGCCTGTTCATAAAACCGAATCGGGTTTACTCTATTGGATTCAGAAGCCTGGGAATGATCAAAGAGCTCAAAAAGAAGACAAGATCCTGGTCCGATACAAGGGCAATCTGCTCGATGGAACGGTGTTTGATCAATCCCCCGCCTCCGGTGAACCGGTTGAATTTAATCTCTCTGACATGATCCCGGCCTGGCAGGAGGCCCTCAAGCTGATCGGTGAGGATGGGAAGATGACCATCCTCACGCATTCCGATCTGGCATATCGAGGCCAGCGGATCGGGAATGTGATCGCACCGTATTCGCCGTTGATTTTTGAGGTGGAGTTGATTGCAGTCGTTCGCTAGTGTATCAGGAGCCAGGTCTCATGCCGATCCAGCGGTATACTATCCTCTTCACCAGGTCTGGCGGCAAGTTTCTGACAACAGGGACGGTGGATTTCAGTTGTAAAAACCAAAAGCACAGTTTAGCTTCCAAAGCATAGCGTCCCAAAACGAAGTGTTCCAAAGCGTAGCGTCCCAAATTCCTAGTCCTCTTTCTTTAACTCATCAAACAGCTCATTGAGCCGGGACATTTCATCCAGGGTGTCATCCAGGAAAAAATCAATTTCCGGTATTCTACGAACGTGCTTTCGAATGCGCGTTCCCAGTCCATTTTTCAATCGGGACTTTTCCTGGTTCAGTTCCTGGATCACCATGGCTTTGTCATCCCGGTTGTACACACTAAGGTATATCTTGGCATATTTCAGATCCGGACTCATGAGCACTCTGGTCACGGTGACGAGGGCATTTTTATAGATGTAAGAACCTTCTTCCTGCAATACCAGGCTAAAATTTCGCTTGATCAATTCACCAACCTGACTTTGTCTTTTGTTTTGCATGATAACGTGGTTTTTGTGTGATAAAAAAGATTCTACCTGCAACCATAGCAGAAAGGTATTTCCCTCATCCGTTCGTGATGGGTCTGCATAACAAACAAAGATACAATTCGATTATTGTTTTAAAGAATTAGTATTTTAGCCATTTTAGAAAAAATGCCCTGCCATTGTTTATACCAGGTTCATATCTGACTGGAAAGATCGAATTTGTGAAAGGCATCGGCCCCGCCAAGGCCGGTCTGTTGCAGAATGAATTGGGGATATACCTGATCGAAGACCTTTTGCTGGATTTTCCGATCCGTTATCTGGACCGGACGAAAATCACTCCCATCGCTGAAGCCAAATCCGAAGGCGAATATGTGCAGGTCAAAGGAATCCTGAAAGATTTCCGCGTGATGGGGCAGGGAAGAGGGCGTCGTTTAGTGGCTTTGGTCTCTGATGATACTGGCGGTATGGAACTGGTCTGGTTCAAATCCATTGAATGGATGGTCAACCACCTCACTCGTGGAATGGAATATGTGGTCAATGGCCGCGTGTCACGATTTCGCAACCAGTATAACATGGCCCACCCGGAGATGGAAGCGGCATCGAAAAAAAAGACGGATTCTTTTCAGACTTTTATTCCGGTGTACCGAAGTACGGAAAAACTGACCAAACGCGGACTGGATACCAAAGGTCGGAATCGGATTATGAAACCCCTGATTGCGGAATTACCGAGAGATGCTTTTAAGGAATACCTCCCGGACGAATTGCGGCAGAAATTCCGGTTTGCCGATATCTATGAAACCACACGAATGATTCATTATCCGATGAATCAGAAACAACTAAGAATAGCAGAGAACCGAATTATCTTTGAAGAATTTTTCTTCGTTCAGCTGCGGTTGATCAAGCAATATCTTACTCGCAAGCGGGATCTGAAAGGCCATGTGTTTGAGACCGTAGGCGACTATTTTATGACTTTTTATGAGGAACATCTTCCTTTTGAGTTAACGGGGGCGCAGAAAAGAGTGTTGCGGGAGATTCGACGGGATATGGGGACGGGAAAACAGATGAATCGGCTGCTTCAGGGCGATGTGGGGAGTGGAAAAACCATTGTGGCTCTGCTGGCTGCCTTGCTGGCCCGGGACAATGGGTTTCAGACTGCATTGTTGGCGCCGACAGAGATTTTGGCCCAGCAGCATTTTGAATCCCTGACCCAACTGACCGAGGGCATGAAATATCAGGTCGCTATATTAACGGGTAAGACCAAAACAGCGGAACGGAAGGAGCTACTGCGGATGTTGCGGATTGGAGCCATCGATCTGTTGGTGGGGACACATGCTCTATTGGAAGACCGGGTTCAGTTTGAAGAAATTGGGCTGGCCATCATTGATGAACAGCATCGATTTGGTGTCGCTCAGCGGGCAAAACTGTGGAAAAAAGGGAAGCGGCTGCCACCGCATGTCCTTGTCATGTCTGCCACACCCATCCCCCGAACCCTCCATATGACCACCTATGGAGACCTGGATGTCAGTGTGATCGACGAGCTGCCCCCGGGTCGAAAGCCCATCAGAACCTTGCACAAAACCGAATTCTACCGATCCGATGTGATCAAATTTATGAAGCAGGAAATCGCCAAAGGTCGTCAGATTTATGTAGTCTATCCTTTGATCGAAGAATCAGAAAGCCTGGATCTCGAAGATCTGAACAATGGGTATGAAAAACTGTTGACTTTTTTTCCCCGACCCGATTATCAGATCGGTGTAGTCCATGGCCGGATGACGCCCGATGAAAAGGAGAAGGAAATGGAGCGTTTCTCCAGAGGAACAACCCATATCCTGGTCTCCACCACCGTGATTGAAGTGGGGGTCAATATACCCAATGCTGCGGTGATGGTGATCGAAAATGCCAACCGGTTTGGTCTGGCTCAGTTGCATCAGTTGCGGGGTCGAGTCGGTCGGGGATCTTATCAAAGCTATTGCATCCTGATGACCGGGAACAAACTGGGTGATGATGCCCGGACCCGGATTGATACCATGGTTCGGACGAATGATGGTTTTGAAATAGCCGAAGTGGATTTGGCGCTTCGGGGACCAGGGAAGGTACAGGGCACAGAACAGAGTGGTCGGCTGAATTTTCGAAAAGCAGATCTGATCGAACACAAGCATATTCTAAAAGCGGCCCGGGAAACAGCAAAAATTATCCTGGAAGAAGATCCCGATTTGGAATCAGATAAGCACAGGGGGATCAAGGCCTATCTGGAGGCCCGGCATAAATCAGCTGAATGGTGGGGAAGGATAAGTTGAAATTGGAAAGTTGAAAATGGAAAGTTGAAAATTTTTAAATAGTTTCAATAGCACAATGTAAGTTTGTAACTTTGACGGGCGTTATGGTGGTACACTTATAAAGCGGCATAGAAAAACATTCTTCATGATCAATCTCCTCTTTTAAAATGGCCAGAAAATATAAAACGACAGGATGTGCGCGGATTTTTATTGTGTTACTTATTGTTGCACCGCTCGCATTTTTTGCGGCGTCCTACATCAATGGGTCTGATCCAATGGACACGCTTCGCGGTCTTTTTGGTAGTGAAGAAGAAACTTCCGTTTCTATGCGCCATGAAGATCGGCCGGATAAAGAATCAACGACCGATTTACAAGATGAACTTCGACGGCTTCAAAAAGATGTGGATTACTATAAGGTAGAAGCTGAAACCTATAAAAAACTCCTGGATGAATGCCAGGATGCCCGAATCAAGAATTAATCTTCACCCAGAAATAATTATTTAACCTTACACGAATTTCTAAATTTACTATGATGAAAATATTAGCCAACGATGGTATTCACCCGACCGGACAAAAGATGCTCGAAGAAGCCGGGTTCCAAGTGGATCTTGAACGAATCCCTCAGGACGAACTCGCTGACAAATTGAATGAATACGATGCTATCATCGTTCGTAGTGCCACAAAAGTACGTCAGGAATTGATCGACCAATGTCCCAATCTGAAAGTAATCGCCCGAGGCGGCGTTGGGATGGACAATATCGATGTGGAATATGCTCGCAACAAAGGGTTAACGGTAGTGAACACCCCTGCCGCTAGTTCTCGTTCCGTGGCTGAACTGGTCTTCGGACATGTCTTATCCTTGGTCCGATCCGTCCATTTATCGAATCGAGAGATGCCGCGCTCTGGCAGCACGGAATTTAAAAAGCTTAAAAAAGCATACTCCGGTGGCATCGAATTGCGCGGAAAGACATTTGGCGTCGTAGGATTGGGCCGTATCGGTCGCGAAGCTGCTCAGATTGCCCTGGGAATGGGTATGAAGGTGGTCGGAACTGATCCCATGGTGGAGGAAGTTACCCTCGAAGTCGCTTTACACCCATCCTATGATCAAAAATTATCGGTGACTATCCCAACGGTGTCGCTGGAAGAGCTCCTCCGTGAAGCTGATGTCATCACATTGCATGTTCCCGGTGGAAAACAAGCTGTTTTGGGTGAAAGCGAATTGGCTAAAGCGAAAAAAGGAGTGATTCTCGTGAATGCAGCACGTGGAGGTGTGATCGATGAAGATGCCCTGCTCGATGCATTGGAATCAGGACAAGTCGGGGGTGCCGGGCTTGATGTTTTTGTCAATGAACCATCGCCACGAGCAGATTTGCTAAACCATCCCAGAGTTTCCGATACGCCACACATTGGTGCATCTACTGGTCAAGCACAGGAGAACATAGGTATAGAGCTGGCGAATCAGATCATTGCCGCCTTGAAATAATATTCAGAGAATTAATTCGAACATAAAGTGGGAGGTAAATTTGATTTGCTTCCCATTTTTTCAAGTGTTGAGGCATTCAAAATGGAGTTCATACACAAACCTTAATCAATTACTTTGATCTGGAGCGCATTGTAAAAACTCTCCTTAGAGTGGGGGAATAAAAAGAACTTATGGATGGACTTAGAGTTCTTTTTCCAACGGACACCTCTATGCTTTTCATTGTTCTTTCAACCATTGCTCGTAGTATTCCTGGATGAACCCTTCCTTCAGAGCATATTTAGAAAAAGCGACTTGCTGAAACTGGTGATGATCCATTAACCATATGATCAGCAAAAAGGCGTGGATGATTAGTGGAACTCTTTTGTCTGGAATAGATGGATCCTCCAATCGTTCATTGGTTGTGGTATATAGACGGTCGGTGATGTATCGACGAACCTGCCCTGGTTCAATACTGCTGCAGTTCGCTGCATCAAATACTTCCCCGGTTAGCGCTTCGGCTAGGACATCAAATGTACCGGAGCCGCCGATTAGGGTTTTTGGTGCTTGTTCATGGATTGCAAGTGAAATTATCGCTGCATGTTTATCTAAAAACTCATTGAACTGATGGATTTCTTCCCGGGTAACCGGATCGCTAAAAGGAATGGCGTTTTTCAATACCCCCAAGCCAATCGGCAAACTTACCTGAAAAACCTTTTTGTCAGAGTGGGTAATAATAAATTCCGTGCTACCACCTCCGATGTCCATGAAGAGTGCATTTTTTTTGAAGTCCGGGCAGGCTATTCCCATGCCCTGATAGATATAGTTCGCTTCTTTTTCCCCATCGATGACCCTGGTATGTATACCATATTCTTGGCGAATCATGGATGTAAACTCGTTGCTGTTATCAGCTGTTCGAAGTGCCGCTGTCCCCACAGCCAGGATCTCATCTACCTGGTGCTGCGTACAGATGGAATGAAAGTTTTTTACAGCTTTTAAGCCGCGGTTCATGGCTTCATCTGCGATATGGGTTATTCCCGTCTGCGCTAAAAATACATAGTCTCTTTGATGAAAAATTACCTGCCATTGACTTGTTGTTATTTCAGCGATAATAAGGTGAAAGGTATTGGATCCGAAATCAATAAGGCCGACTCGTTTTTTCAAAATCTAAATTGATATTGTAAACTAATATAATACAGCTGCCATTCTACATCGTCGGCCTTGACATTTAATATTAAAGACAAGGAACGAATATAGTGGACGTTGATCCCATGGTGTTGAGAGAACCAGAACCCCATTCCGGTCATGACACTGTAATCATCGTCCCGGATAAAGGTACTATATTTTTCAAATTTCGGAAATCGGATCGTGGAATGGAGGATTCGCCCGTACATAAATCCCACATCAAAATGAAAACGAGATAGTCCGTTATCCCACCAGGTCAGATAGGAGGCGTAGAGTGGAATCTGGGCCATATGAATATCAATAGAACGTTTTATGGGATCATATGGACTGTTTTTGGCTCCGGTATTGCGGTAAAATAGATCCAAATGGGCATTCCAGCGTGGAGCCATTCGGTACCCGACGCCGGTACCGATGCCATATCCTATCCGATGATACCCCGCCAGCATATCTCCGCGAATCTGTGAAAAATTGATGTCTGTAATAATTCGGGCTGAAAAAACGTTATTTTGACTAAAGCTCTGACTGGTAAGCTGTAATATAAAAAGTAGTGTTAAAAGAGCCCGGGTAACTCCTTTTACGGAAACAAAAAAAGAATTAATATCTTTGGTTACAGACGTGGTCATGAAGTTGAATATCAATGAAACTGTTTTCAATACGCAATATCGGATTTTTTGTGACAATGGTACTCATACCATGGACGCAGTTGTGTGCCCAACAAGTGATAAAGCTGAATAACCCATCATTTGAAGACTGGCCGCAACACAGTCATCCCCCGGAAGGGTGGTCGGACTGTGGATTTTTTGATGAGTCTCCACCAGATGTTCAGCCATCGGGTGCTTGGGGCGTCTTCTGGCCAGCCATGGATGGGAAGACTTATCTGGGGATGGTCGCTCGGCACAATGATACCTATGAAAGCGTGGGTCAGCGTTTGAATGATATCTTGTGGGCCGGGACGTGTTATCAGATTTCTTTTTTTCTATGTAAGAGTCCCGTATATTTTAGTAGCGTCAATGATATCAGTGGTGATGAAGAAAAACGCTCGCCGGTGCAAAATTTTGTGACACCGATTAAATTGCGGATCTGGGCTGGAAATGATATGTGCCACAAACAAGAGCTGATCGGTGAAACCGGTCTGGTAACCAACAATGAATGGGAACGGTACCACATCAAGCTCTCTCCAAAACGGGGAAACTACAAATACATCTTTCTGGAGGCGTATTATGAAACGCCCACCCTCTTTGCTTATAATGGGAATATCTTGGTGGATGATGCATCAGATATCGTTGCTTTGGCGCACTGTGATGATAAATTGAAGGAAGAAGATCCCGTAGAAGCTCCCGTGGTGCAAATCATAGATCCGGTTGAAAAAATCGACACCAAAGAAATGCTCTATCGACTGCATGCCAAAATAGAGAACGTAGACTCCAAAGAACGTGTTTTTATTGCTGTGAATGATTATGAAATCAAAGATTTTACCTTTAATCCGCAGACCGGAGCATTTTCTACCTATCTAAAACTAGCTCCCGGCCGAAATGCCATCAAAGTGATCGGAAGTAATCGGGCAGGCACTGATACGGATTCCACGTTTATACGGACGATTGATCCCTTGGCTGCTGTTAACAAAGTACCCGAGCCCATAAATAAACCGGTATCCAAGCCCAAAACAACGATCAATGCCAGTAAATATAAGCTCACAAATAAAGATGGTGAGTCTTCTCTTAAGAAAGGCGATATTGTAAATCTCGAGCATTTGCAGTTTAAGGCAGATCGAAGTGACTTGAGTAGAAAAGACAGCATGATACTGGATGAACTATTTCAGTTTATGCAGGAATACCGCGAAGTAGAAATAGAGATTGGCGGACATACGAATAGTTTGCCCGATGGCAGGGAGTGTCAGAAAATAAGCCAGGAACGGGCCATGGCGGTAGCTACTTATTTGGTCGAACGCGGCATTGATTTTAAAAGGTTGACCGCTATGGGGTATGGTAAAAAATATCCGATTGCGACCAATGAAACACCCGAAGGACGAAAGCGCAATCAGCGGGTCGAGATTAAAATACTAAAAATAGGACAATAGATTTCAGATTTAAGAATCTTGATTTGCGGAATCGTCTGTATCAAGAGGATTACTATTTTTAGCCAACATCCAGCACAGGTCTCGTTCTAAAAAGCCGAAAGTTGTTTTTATGAAGAACAACTTTTTGGAATGAGGGTAGAAAATAATAATTGGTATCGTAAAACTCCAGATTGTCTGCCCTTTTCTCATTGCGACCACCTACGGGGTCGAGCGTGATTCCATACTTTGGAGCTAGTATACTTTGACCCGCTCCGCAGGTCATTACTTCATTTTGAGTTAAATTAAATTGTTTATAATAAAATAAACATGCCTCATACCAAGATGCAGAGCCATAACCTGGGAACACATGGCCAGTATCTTCTACACTGACCTCAGAGAGGTCACAGTTTATTAGCACATATTCATTGAGTCCGGCAACGATCCCAGCCAGGTCGCCATGTTTGAAATTACGATCAGGCGTTACCAAGTCTATACCATCTTATACTAAGACAGCCGGACACCATGATAAAATTCTTTGCTAATAAATGATTTCTCATGTCAATTTTCCATCTCCAACTCCACTTCTATCTCCACCTCATCCCTTCTCCACGGAGAATCCCAGACGCTCCAGATCCAGCCAAAAATCAGGGTATGACTTTCGGACTACATCCGGTTCTTCGATTCGGACGGGGTGCAATACCGCCAAAGGTGCAAATGCCATCGCCATTCGGTGGTCTTCATAAGTCGGAAAAGTAACCGTTTCTGGGAAGGCTGCTTTACCTGAAACCAAGTAAAATTCTTCGCCGGTCAAAGGACTGAATTTAGGCGGCATTTTCGTAAAAGAAACGTTGAGTTTGGCCAGTTCGGTTTTCAATGCAGCAATCCGGTCGGTTTCTTTGATACTCAGCGTTTGCAATCCACTAAACAGACCATCTGTACCCAATCCCGCGCAGGTCACTGCTATGGTCTGGGCAATGTCTGGGCAAAGTATGAAATTATGTTCAAAAGAGGCGGGTACTAAAGGACTTGTTTTGGTTAACGTAATTCCGGCAGAAGTATAGGTTGTGTGAACACCAAACGACTCATATAATTCAGGTAAAACGGCATCTCCCTGAAAACTTTTTTCATTTAATCCATGCAACTGCAACCGGCAAGAGTCCGATAAAGCGGCTATGCTGTAATAATAGGAAGCTGCAGACCAATCAGATTCTACAGTAAACTCTTTGCCCTGGTACGATTGATGTGGAACTGTGATTTCATTGTCCTTCCATTCATAACGCACACCATAAGCTTGCATGACTTGGAGGGTCAATTCGATGTAAGAACGAGAGACCATCTCCCCGCCCAGCTGTAGGGTAAGACCTCCCGGAAGTGTCGGAGCGATCAGCAACAGAGCACTGATAAACTGTGAACTAATATGACTCGCAATGGGGAGTACAGAATTTTTGGTCAACGTCGCTGGTTCAAATCGCAGTGGCGGATAACCCGGTTCTCCCAAGTAGGTGATGTTTGCTCCCAGTGTGCGAAGAGCCTCCACCAATTCACCTATAGGACGTTGTTTCATGCGTTCGGAACCGGTTAGCGTACACGATTTTCCCGATGCCGCCAGATAAGCTGTCAGAAACCGAAAAGTGGTGCCTGCAGCGCCGGCATCAAAAACGTCCCCGGATGAATTTAAAATGTGCTGCAGCGCTTTGGTGTCATTGCTGGTGGATAAATGATGAATAGGTTTGGGCATTTCTGTTAATGCCTGAATGATCAGGGCTCGGTTGCTGATGCTTTTTGAGCCGTCCAATGCGATCTCTCCCTCGAGACTCTCCCGGTCGAGTGAAATGTTTATTACCTGCTTACTCATGCGATGTATCTGTTCTCAGAAATACGTTATAAAATTGATGGCTACTCCTCTTCAGAGAAGCTGGGTGCAAAAGTAGCCTTTTTCTTCTTGGTTTTAGTATTCTGATCATCCTCCTTTTCAAAGGCACGTATGATTTGTTTGACTAACCGATGTCGGACCACATCTTCTGCGCCGAGCTTTATAAAATCGATTCCGTCAATGGGTTCCAGCATCCGGACCACTTGTTTTAGTCCTGAATGTTGACTTCTGGGAAGATCCACCTGCGACATGTCACCTGTGATCATACATTTTGCAGATGGACCGAGCCGCGTCAGGAACATTTTGATCTGTGCCATCGTACAGTTTTGGGCTTCATCGAGAATTATAAATGCATTGTCCAAGGTACGACCCCTCATATATGCTAGTGGCGCGATTTCAATGGTTCGGTTTTCCATAAAATGATTCAGTTTTTCACCTGGAATCATATCGTCCAAAGCATCGTACAGCGGCCGAAGATATGGGTCTACCTTATCTTTGAGGTCACCGGGAAGAAAACCAAGGTTTTCACCGGCTTCCACTGCCGGCCGTGTCAATATAATCTTTCGCACCAGTTTGTGTTTCAGTGCTCGTACAGCAAGTGCTACGGCGGTGTAGGTCTTTCCTGTTCCGGCGGGCCCGATGGCAAAAACGACGTCGTTTTTATCGATGGATTCTACCATTTTACGTTGATTCCGGGTCCGGGCTTTGATTGGTTTGCCATTGCGTCCATGAACAATCGTCGTTTTAGAATTGGATTCCTCCACGTGATTTTCAAAAACATTTTCTCCGGCCACCAGGTCTTTGACCGTCATGTCATCCAATGGTTTATTCATTCGGAGTAACCGGATCATGGATTCCAGATTGGCTTTTGCATTTTGTGTGGCTTTCTTCTTACCGTTTAGTTTGAGGTAATTACCTCGTGATATTATTTGCAACTCGGGGTAGGATTCCTGAAGGATGTCGAGGTTTTTGTTTCGCTCGCCATAAAGCTCTCTCAGATCCACACCGTCTATGGTTAATTCTATTTCGCTCAAATGAGATGTTTTTAGTTTTTAAAGTTTTATCTTATCACTTTCGGAATATACAATGAAATTTCAGGTAGGATGGTTCAAATACTTCATTAATTAAAGGACAACCGCGAAATTTTCTTACGTTTTTCGCAGTTAAATAGTAGTTTTGTGCAATGGTACTTTCGTAAACTGAAGCAGGTCAGGAGGCTGTAATAAAATCATTCATAAACAATAGGAAATAATACTTATCGATGCGTCAAATAAAACTACAGGATTATCAAGTGTCTATCGGGAATGCTTGGGCTGAAATTCAAAATACAATTGATTTTAACGGTGTCAGTAAATGTTTTGTACTGGTAGATGCCATGACAAAAGAATATTGCCTGCCTTTGTTCCTGGAAAAAAGTCAGATCAAACCAGATGGAATCATCGAGATACCGGCTGGTGAAACGTATAAAACCATCGAAACCTGCCAGCGGGTATGGAATGAACTTTTTCTGCATGATGCAGACCGGCAGGCTTTGATCATAAACCTGGGTGGGGGAGTTGTTGGTGACTTGGGAGGTTTTGTAGCCAGTACCTATAAGCGCGGAATTAAGTTTATCCAAGTGCCTACGACGTTACTGAGCCAACTGGATGCGAGCATCGGCGGAAAAGTCGGTGTAGATTTCCTGAGTTTGAAAAATGCCCTGGGTGTTTTTAATAATCCGGAAGCCGTATTTATCAATCCTGCATTCTTTGACACCTTATCAGACCGCCAGTTAAAAAGCGGGTTTGCGGAAGCGCTCAAACACGCTTTGATCGCAGATCGGTCGATGTGGGATAATATCAAGGGTATTACAGATTTACGTACCATCGACTGGGAACCTTTCCTGGAAGAATCGTTGTTGATCAAAAAACGGATCGTAGAAAATGATCCCTATGAAAAAGGACCGCGGAAAGCTTTGAATTTCGGGCATACCATTGGTCACGCCATTGAAGGGGTTTTGCTGGAAACAGAACATTCCTTGTTGCACGGAGAAGCTGTTTTACTGGGCATGATAGCCGAAAGTAAAATCGCACAGATCCGAGGATTACTGAATGAAAATGAACTCAGTGAGATCACCAATCATCTGCGTAAATATGTAGATTTCAGTTTTGATCTCCAGCAACGGGATATGATTATAAATCTGATCAAGGGAGACAAGAAGAATGAAGGTGATAAAATCTTATGCACATTGTTGAATGCCATCGGGCAATACGCTATCAATCAGGATATCTCACTCGAAGAAGTGGAAGTCGGTTTGATTTATTTAGAAGAACAATTTGATTACAGTAATGTCTGAGAACCAGAAATCAAAAAACACCAAAAACAATACCACACAAACCTGGAAACAAAACCTGGTCAAGGTACTCTGGATCATTGTGCTCGGCGGGGTTGGTCTGGGATTATTGATCTTTGTGATTACGAGTTTTACTAAGTTACCCTCCTTTGAAGATTTAGAAAATCCAACGGAAGATTTTGCAACGGAGATTTACTTTAATGATAATTCCGAAATGGGACGGTTTTTTGTCAAGAACCGCGTTCCGGTCAGTTTTGACGAGATTTCACCAAATGTAATTAACGCTTTAATTTCCACCGAAGATGAACGTTTTTACAAACATTCCGGGATTGACTTTGAAGCTTTGATGCGTGTCCTGGTCAAGCGGATAATTCTTCAGAATAAAAACGCCGGTGGTGGAAGTACCATCAGCCAGCAACTCGCCAAGTTATTGTTCACTCAAAAACCGGCTTCTAATATTTTTGCGCGTGCACCTCAGAAATTAAAAGAAATGGTGACGGCCGTCAAACTGGAACGAGCGTATACCAAAGAAGAGATCATCAGTATGTATCTGAATCAGTTTGAATTTGGTTATAATGCCCATGGAATTAAAGCGGCTTCAGAAACTTTTTTCAATACATCACCGTCTGATTTGACAGTGAATGAGGCTGCAGTTCTTGTCGGTATGCTCAAAAATCCAAGCTATTATAATCCACGTCGATTCCCGGAACACGTGCGTAAGCGACGCAACGTCGTTCTGTATCAAATGTATAACCATGATCACCTGAGTAAAGAATTGCGTGATTCACTGCAGGCGCAGCCGGTGGATATGTCCCATTTTACCATCACAGCCCATGACCGGGGTCCTGCACCTTATTTTCGGATGGAACTTAAAAAACACATTGATCGGTTGCTGGCCCAACCGGAGTACCTCAAACCGGATGGAACGCGCTGGAACCTCGATAAGGACGGCCTGCGAATATATACTACCCTGGATCCGGACATGCAGGACCATGCAGAACGAACGGTGACCACGCATATGGAAAAATTGCAGGGGCAGTTCTTTAAGCATTGGAGTTATGGTGCAACACCATGGTCCTATGGAAGCGATAAGGACTTTGTGGCTCTCAAGTACCGACACCTCGAAAATCTAAAGATGGAATCAGAGCGGTTCTTGACCATGAAAGCTACTCAGTTTGATAGTTTACTTACTCACGTCGAAGAACAATTCAAAGATATTCAGTTTACACCTTTTACCTTGGAGGTGCTGGAGAGTGCCCGGGGAGATGGAGAATATTTTCAGAAATTGATTGATGATAAGCTGATCTCAACGTCCAGGTCCCGCTACTTATCGGAGGTCGCCAACAGCGATGAATATGGGCCTATTGCCAGCGCCTGGAAAGAATTTAAAGCAAAAGCGGACAACGTTTTTGATACGGAAGTAGAAATGACAGTTTTTGCGTACAACGATAAAATGGAGAAAGATACGGTGATGACACCCATGGATTCAATCATGTACCATCGTATGATATTGCAGGCCGGGATGCTGGCGATCGAGCCCGGAACCGGATACGTGAAAGCCTGGGTGGGTGGTGTTGATTTCAAATACTTTCAGAATGATCATGTCTTGAATCGAAGACAGGTGGGGTCTACGTTCAAACCATTTGTTTACGCGACTTCAATCGCTATCCAGGGGGTTTCTCCGTGTACAAAAGTATTGGACCGTCAATATATTATTGTTCCTGGGGAAGGTAATTTTCATCTTCAGAAAGCCTGGGATCCCAAAAATTCGGATGGCCAATTTAGTAATGAACGAGTGACGTTGTATGAAGGGTTGCGAAATTCGATTAACTCCATAAGTGTATATCTGATGATGCAATTGGGTGATGTCGCTCCGGTCATTCAGTTAGCATCGAACATGGGAATAAATCCAGATTATTTGCCGAGGCAACCCTCTATCTGTCTTGGAACACCTGATTTGAGTTTGATGTCGATGACGGGTGCGTATTCTACATTTTCAAATAATGGCGCTTATGTTACTCCGACTTTCATAACCTCTATAACGGATAGCAATGGGAAATTAATTTATCGGTCAATTACCGAAGAGAGCCAAGCGCTTCAGCCCGATGCCAATTATGTCATGGTCGATATGTTGAAAAAAGCTGCAGCTGGTCGTCCCGGAATTAATCAACTTAAAACGGTGAATGGGGGTAAAACCGGTACCACGCAAAATCAAACAGATGGGTGGTACATGGGTATTACACCCAACCTGGTCGTGGGGTCATGGGTTGGTGGTGAAGACCGTTGGGTTCGGTTTCGATCACTGACCATGGGGCAAGGGTCTGTTATGGCACGGCCTATTTTTTCTCAGTTTATAAAAAGCCTGGAAGATGATCCGGATATGAATTTTGATACGCAGGCTCAGTTTTTTCGACCTCCCGGAGAATTGGATATTAATATAGATTGTGACCGATATAACCACCCTTTGCAAGATGACGGAACACACCCGGAAGAACCCGCTCATGAGGAAGAATTTTTTGGCGGCTAGGCTTTATTTTCCTTGAATTAATTTACAGTTATGTTATCTATGCTTTCCCGGATTGATGCCAGGATGACTTCAAGCTTGCACTGTTTTATCTCTGTCATTCGAGGCAAAGGAGGTCAGGACTTGGATCTCCAAGGAAAAACATCGTCCGACCTGATGGGACTACGCTGGTTTTCCCGAATAAACACCGTTCTTATCTTTCTGATTGGGGTAATGGGACTGGTTTCATGTTCCCAAGATGAGTCGGGAGGGGAGGGACCGATAATCACGAAAGTGAACATTGCACTTGATTCGGTTCAATTCCAAAAGGTTTACAATCTCATTGATCAAGGAGAACAGGATTCTTTACTGCTCTATTTGTCTCACCCGGATCCTTCATTCCGGGTTCTGGCGATCCGTGGTTTTTCAGGAATGATGGATGAGGCATACATCGATACGGTGGGAAGCGGTATTTTAGATCCCATTCCTGAAGTACGTCGGATAACAGCTTATGTATTGGGACAAAGTTATCATGAGCGGGCAGTACCTTATCTATTGAAGGTTTTTCAGAATCAGGATTCACTGGGGATTGATCCAATGACCTTCAGGTATGCACTGGAAGGCATGGGTAAGTGTGCAGATAGTAGTTTTTTGTCTCATTTGGCTGGGATCACGACCTATCAACCCACCGATACACTTTTAATGGAAGGACAGTGTCTGGGGTTATTGAAAATGGCTGAACGTGGGTTTTCAGATCCGACAGCCACTGCACGTATGGTGAAGTACCTCAAAGACACGGTTTATAGTAGGTCTGTTCGACTGATTGCAGCCAATTATCTGGCTGTGGAAAATTCAAACAACAGGGAAATTTACAGACAGGAACTAATCGAATCCTTTGAGGCTGAAGAGAATCCGGAAATCCGGATGTTTATTGGTACAGCCATTGGGAAATCGGGGTCAGAAGCGGAGTCTTGGATTAGAAGAACTCTTCGAATTGAAAAAGACGATCGGGTTTGCATCGCGTTATTGCGCGGGTGTACGGCGTTGCCTTTGGCAGTTCGACATCGGATATGGGCTGGAACGTTGCGTGATCAGAACAGCCAGGTAGCCCGTACAGCGGCGGGGTTGATTATGGAATATGGGTCATCGGTCTATTCGGACACTTATGCCAATTGGGCATTTGGCAATTACGCGCCCGAGGTATATGCTCGACTTCTTGGAGCCGGGAATAAGTACGTAAGCAATGTCCGATTTCGTCAAATGGTTCAAGATCTTATCTTCCGTCGGATGAGATCAACAAAAGATCCTTTTTTGAAAAGTGATTTCATCATGGCTGCAGGCCAGCGAATGGAGACCGCCCGCCACTTGATCGCGTATGATGCGGAGGAGACACCCCCTGTGGTCCGGATCAGTATCATAGAAGCATTGATTCAGGCTGCAAATGCGGCTGATCGCCTGGGGTCCAGGGAGCGACAATTCCTGATTGAACGATGGGAATCTGGTGATGTCGCTGCACTCGCTGTACTGAGTCCTTTTTTTGCAAAAAACAAAATGTGGTTTCCGGAACTTACTGCGGATAAAGCACGTTGGACTGCGCAGAGTACTGCGATATCCATGCCAGGGGGTATCGAGGCTCGCATGGCTGTTGACAAAGCAAGACAACAACTTTTCGGTATTGAATATGACCCTCTTTTCTATCGTAAGGATCAGTTTTATACGCACCCGGTGGATTGGAAGCTCTACGAACAGCTCAGTGATCAACCTCGTGCCGAAATTTTTACAAGTGCAGGTGCGATGGCGGTTGAGTTGTTTAAAAAAGAAGCTCCTGCTACGGTGTTGAATTTCATTCAGCTGGCAGAATCGGGCTATTATGATGGAAAATTAATACACCGGGTCGTGCCTAATTTTGTACTACAAGGTGGGGGCAATCGCGGCGATGGATATGGCAGTATGGATTATACCATTCGATCGGAAGTGGGACCACAGTACTACGATCAATCAGGAATTTTGGGGATGGCCTCTGCTGGTTTACATACCGAAAGCCAGCAATGGTTTGTTACTCTTCGGCCCGCGTTGCATCTCAATGGGAGATATACCCAGTTCGCCCGCGTGGTTTCAGGTCAAGACATCTTGCCTTTGATTCGACGCGGAGATCAGATAGAGACCATAAAAATACATCGATAATGAAAAAAACACCACTGTACGATAATCACGTGCGTCAAGGCGCTAAAATGACTGATTTTTCGGGTTATGAAATGCCGATGCAGTTTTCACGAATACAGGAAGAACACATGGCTGTCCGGACGCACGCCGGAGTGTTCGACGTATCTCATATGGGTGAATTCATCGTGGAAGGCACGGGAGCTTTACCATTATTGGAAAGATTAACTACAAATAACGTAGCGGATTTGAAAGTCGGCCGTGCTCAATACACCTTGATGACCAACCCAGGAGGTGGAATTATTGATGATCTGATTATTTATCGATTGGAAGAAGAACAATATATGCTCGTGGTCAATGCGGGTAATATTGAGAAGGACTGGAACTGGATCATTGAAAATAAATCATATACTTCAGTCACACGGAATATATCTGCCGAGACAGGATTGATCGCACTTCAGGGACCCCGATCTATTGAAATTCTTCAACCACTGACTTCCGTGGATTTAAAGACCATTTCATCGTATCACTTCAAAAGGGATATTGTAGCACAAATTGACGATATATTGATCTCAGCTACTGGGTATACGGGCAGCGGCGGATTCGAACTCTACGTTCCCCATGAGCATGCCGTGGATCTATGGGAAGCTATCCTGCAATCAGGTGAACCACATGGATTGAAACGTGCTGGCCTGGGAGCACGAAATACACTGCGACTGGAGATGGGGTATTGTCTGTATGGCCAGGATATTGATGAACAAACCACGCCGTGGGAAGCCGGGTTGGGATGGATAACTAAAATGAATAAACCCTCATTTGTAGGTCAGGAGAAACTAGCTAAACAAAAGTCAAAAGGTGTTGTTGAAAGGTTGAAATGTTTTGAGCTGAACGACAAAAGAGTGCCCAGATCCGGTTATACTATTCATAACATGGGACAGAAAAAAATCGGTGATGTACGATCAGGCACATTCTCACCCTGTTTACAAAAACCCATAGGGATGGGCTATATTCGGTCAAACTTACTAGGTGATAGTAATCAGGTGTTAATTTCGAACGGTAAAAAATATTTCGAAGGCAATATTGTAAAACCACCCTTTGTCAATGTCAAAGATTATGTCAGCTGAAGTGACAAAAAAACCATGTACTCGGAAAAATTTTATTGAAGATTGGTCAAATATCGCAGTCTCATGGGGCATGAGTAAGAAAATGGCTGCTATTCACGCGTATTTACTTACAGCAGATAAATATGTGACCTCTGATGAACTGATGAATGAACTGGGTATCTCACGCGGTTGCGTATCGACAAATCTAAGCCAATTGGTTAAATATGAATTTGTCCAAAAAGCGGATGATCAACAACGCAGAGATTATTATACTGCTACCAAAAATACTTTCACTATTCTTCAACGGGTCATAGCTTATCGTCGGGAAAAAGAATTGACCCCCCTCATCCAAATGCTGGAACATTACTGTCCGTCCCAAATGGAAAATGAAATGCCCAAAGAATCCTTGGAGATGATCTGTGATTTCAGACATTATGCAATGAAATCGGATAAGTTTTTGTCCAGCCTGGAAAGCAAATCAGAATCGGTCTTTGTACGATCCTTTTTAAGGATGATCAAGTGATAACTCAGAATTGAGATTTTTTTTTGATGTTATGAAGGATTGCATGGGTGCCTGCTATGATTCTGGCATTTCTTTTCTAATCTTTTTGACAAATTGATACGAGACATCGAATACGCCTGTGTTCGTACCATAAATTCAAAGACACTGTACCATTTCCGTTTTAATCTTGCAATGGGAATACCATACCCGACATCGTCTTTTAAGATTACCTGCGATGAAACTATTGGGTGAATGACTGATCCGGTTAAGGGTTTAAAAGCTTTTTGGGGTTTTCATGTAAAAAAACGTCAAGGTACTCCCGTGCAACCTCGATATCTCATAAAGAGATTTCAGGAACCGATTGTGAGAAAAATGAACTTTATCCGGTCTATCCAAAAATAAGCAAAATAAAGTTAAATTGGCACTATGAAAATACGACCCATTCACACCTTTCAGATCGAAAATCCCTTTCCCATCGAATCCGGTGTTTTTGGTCAATACCCATTAACGCTGGATCAGGGCTTTATCGTTTTTCGGGTAACGAAACCCGATCGTGAACCTGCTTTTGGCTTCTTAGCGCTGACTTATCCTGATCATCCTTCAATGATCCGACCCCATGAAAAAGTTATTCTCCAAAAAGTGGATGCTAAAAAGAATGAAGCAGAATCGGAATCATTTTTGACTAAACCCGTTTGTTTGCTTTATGGGCCAAATAAAGGATTAACGGAACATCTTATAGAAGGATTTGATCCAGAAAAGGTCCTGGTCCGGCGTGAGCAGGATGATTTTCTATATGAGTATACCGTGTATGATGATGCGGTTTGGGCAGATCAACTTATGTCCCTATTCGCTAGACAGGAAAGCCTGGTTATTGCCGATGGGCATCATCGTACAGCAGCATATTGGGCGATGCGGGAGAAAAACGATGGGAATTCGGGGTTGTTCAGTGCTATTCTTTCACTGGATCAAGTTGACGTGCGAAGTTATCACCGGCAGATTCATATCCCCAAAGGATCGGAAATGGATTTTTATCAATTGTTGGAGCGAGTTTATGAAATCGAGGAATGGCATGGAGGGATGACTATTAAGAGTACTGACCAGATCGGACCTGAGGAGCGGATGATACTTATGCAAGTCGAGAAGAAATGGAACAGACTATACCCGAGGAACAATAGTGCATTGATACGAAAAGGGAGTGCTGATTTGCTGGCTCAATTTGAAGAAAGGGTCGTTGGTGCATTTTGTAGTGATACCAAATCAGACATACATGACCTCATGAATTTTGTAACGGGTCGAGAATTGGAAAATTTACCGTCCGGGAAGAACGATTTTATATTTTTGTTTCCACCCGTGTCACATGAATTTCTATGGGATTCTTCACATCGTGGCGAGGTTTTGCCAGCGAAATCTACCTGGATTGAACCACATATGCCGTCGGGAATTATTCAGATACCTAATCAACGAAGATGAATAGAAGGTTTATTACAGCCACGCACATTTGGCCCATGGGAGGAACGCTTCCGGAGGACCCTGTTTTGGTTTTCGAGGGTTCCCGGATAATCGATATTATCGATGTTGAAAAGGTTGATGTGAGTCAACTGGAACATTATGATGGAACGCTAATACCAGGGTTGGTTAATGCGCACTGCCACCTGGAACTGTCATATATGGAAGGAAAAATCGATTCAGGAACAGGTTTGACGACCTTTTTAACTGAAGTGGTCACCCAGGATCCGGTCCCAGAAGAGATCGTAAAGGAAGCTATTATTCGTGCAGATAAGGAAATGCAGGAAGCCGGGATTGTTGCGGTAGGAGATATTAGCAATCGGGCCATAACAGCATCTGTCAAAGCGAGTAGTCCGATCAATTACTATACGTTTGTAGAAATGTTTGATTTCCTGAACCCCGATAGAGCGAATGGCTTTTATAATCAATACGAGCTGGTGTATGAGGCATTTGAGCATGCAGCATGTGGTCCGGTGGTACGGGTTCCTCATAGCCCATATACAGTTAGTAATCAGTTAATGAGCCGCCTCGCGCAGACTATTCAACCCGGCATGACCGGGTCAATTCATATGCTTGAAAATGAACAAGAGGGGTATCTGTTAAGCGGTGCTGAATCGGACTATCCGGGATTTTTTGAGCTGCTGGGATTTGGAATGGATCATTACCAGGCTCCACATTGCACGAGCATGGAGCAGTTTATGGAATCAGGTTATCAGCCGGATCATATGCTGTTTGTGCACAATACTGTTGCTGACCGGGCTGATTTGGGAGCTATGAGGCGGTACAATGAAAGAAAAAATGCTTATTTGGTAACCTGTCCCAACGCAAACCTCTATATCGAATCGCGACTTCCAAAATATGATTTATGGCTGGAGTCAAAGTTACCCATTTGCATAGGGACTGACAGCTATGCTTCGAATGGCCAGTTGTCAATCTGGCATGAAATCTGTACTATACAAAATAAGCATCCTGAATTGAGTTGGAAGCAATTGGTAGAGTGGGGGACGGTGAACGGAGCGATTGCATTAGGTATGCAAAGAGAATTGGGTTCTTTAGAATCCGGTAAGTCACCTGGATTGGTTTTGTTGGAGCATACCCCAGATGAACTCATCAACGAATCAATTTTGCCACGAAAAATTATATAGAGCAAGCACAGAAGATGTTGATTACAAAAGAGTCATAGAACGTCCGCTTTATTGATCCTTTTCAGGCGGCAAATAAATCCCCGGAAATATTGGGAACAGGTGAAATTAATATGCGCCAACGTCGTTTGATTCTTACGGAAGCTCAATTATTTTTGATATCTTTATACAACCCATTTTAGTAAATATATGAATGTGAGGTATTTATTTGTACTTATATTTTTGACCGTTTGGACTCTGAACGGGAAGGCTCAGGATTTGCATTATTCTCAGTTTTATATGGCCCCGCTGCATTTGAATCCGGCGATGGCTGGTGTGATGAACTGCAACAACCGGGTCATTACCAATTACAGGAATCAATGGGCCACTGTATTGACCAATCCCTACAATACCTTTTCAGCTTCTTATGATCAGAAAGTTCCCGTAGGCCGGTCCGATTATTTTGGATGGGGTGCGTCCGTTTGGGGCGATGTGGCTGGCGAGACAAAATATAAGCAATTCATGGGGCGTCTGACCGGTTCATTTAGTAAAAAACTATTTGGAGGACGGAAAAAATCTCACTATCTCGTAGCTGGTGCAGATGTAGGGATTAATCAACGAAGCCTAGATGTGGGAGCCTTGCGATTTGGTAGCCAGTATGATCCGACGACCGGCGTTTTTGATCCGACATTGCCACCAGATCCTCTGCTGGATCTTATTTCGCCCACGACATTTTTTGATTTATCCGGTGGTTTGCTGTGGTTTAGTGTTTTTGATGAACGGACGAATTTTTATGCAGGTGCAGCACTGGCACATATCAACAAACCCAATGTTTCTATGATCGAGGATGAATTTCAGTTGTATCAGCGACTGACCCTCCATGGAGGGGGAGAATTTCCAGTTAGCAATACGGTCAGCCTGGTACCAGGGTTTGTGGTATTTAGCCAGGGACCCTCTTTTGAAGGAAATATCGGAAACTCCTTCCGGTTTGATATGGGCTCAACGAACTTCTTTTCCCAATCATTTGAAGTAGGAGCCTGGCTCCGAGTGGTTAATAATTACATCGATGAGTCTTCTAAAAACCTCGGAGCAGAGTCTGTTATTTTGTCGACAAGGTTCAACTATAATGAGTTTGGACTTGGGTTTTCCTATGATTGGAACGTTTCAAAGCTTCGGGGAGCATCTCGTGGAAATGGTGCTTTTGAATTCTCATTGAGCTATTTAATTTGTGGTCCGGAGAGCCGTGGCCTGTACTGTCCGACCTTTTAATAAGAAGATAAGAATGACTATGTTTGGTAAGAAAAACTCAGAAAATCAGCGCAAGGACAACGGAACCAATCGCAAAATGCCCGGAGGTGGAGATGGTCACAATATGATTGTGTCTACTACAAAACTGACCGGCAATGTGACGTCAAAGAATGATTTTCGCATCGACGGTGAATTTGAAGGAAGTCTGGACTGTGAAGCCAAAGTTATTATCGGGGAAGGTGGACGCTACGAGGGAGAGGTCAAATGTGCTAACGCTGTAATCGAAGGAACTTTTAAAGGGCAGCTGAGCGTGAGTGAAGTACTGTATGTAAAAGAAACGGCCGTCATTCACGGCGAAGTCGTTACCGGAAAGTTGGTGGTCCAATCCGGATCCATTTTTGAAGTACAATGCAAAATGACCGGCCAGGATAATCCGAATATTAAGATTGAGGAAGAGGTGATGGCCAAAAACAACACGTCCAAGTCTTCCAAGAAAGGAAGATAAACTTTATCTTGAATTACTATCGCCTTTCTACGGATTTCACTTATCTTCCACGGATTGAATGGTCTTTAAATTCATGAAATTGTCGGATTTGAAGAAAAAGTTGATGTGGTTTACCCTGATCTTTTTCGCAGTACTTTTATTGATATCTTTTTTTTATTGCGGCTGCACCCCCTGGTTGCTACTGGTGACCTTGTATGTGTTTATGGTTTTTTATATTCTGTTTTCATATGGGGGAAAATTTGTTTTAGATCAACTCCAGATTAATCCATTTGCCTATCTGTTTTTTTCGTTTTTTACTAAAGTCTTGTTTGTTCTTGGTTTTGCCTATCTTTTGACAACATATTTTACGCAGGAACGAAAATTTATCATGTTATTACTAGTGGTGGGATATTTGATCGCAGCCACATTTGATTTTATTTTATTGGCCAATTCACATAAGCATCACAATTATGAAGGCGAAAGTAAATGACCGGTTTTTATATGATTTGTCAGCCCAGTCGCATCTTGAAATAGTAGAACAAAAAGGCGCCCAATATAAAATCAGATACCAAGGGCGAACCTCTACCATCGAAGTGCTTGATTACGATATTCGTCAGAAAAGTTTTGAATTTGCCCAGGATGGTCATGTTTTTAAGGTGACTCTTCAAGATGGGCTCGATGATGTTTTGAAAATGATTCGTCAGCAAGATTCAGGATCGTCCAGAGATGAGGTTATCGTCGCACCCATACCGGGGCTGATCAAAAACCTGATCAAGACAAATGGCGATTCTGTGAAAGAGGGTGAATCGGTCCTCATTCTGGAAGCGATGAAAATGGAGAACACCATACAGGCTCCATATGCGGTTGAGCAAATTGAATATCATGTCTCTGAAGGAGATCATGTAAGTAAAGGAGAAAAACTACTTACCCTCATTCATTAGGAGGCTGATTTGGTTATCCTCGTTGTTGGTGGCCTGCGCCATGCGCCAATCACAATGCATGCAGTAAAAACAGGGAAAGGAATTGTTACGTAGAAGATTGTTCGGATATAGAATAAGGCATTTCCCATACCTTGCCAGGTCAAAACAGCGTAACCAAACAGGACTGCTTCCATGATGATAAACGTAACAGCTAATCCGATCCATCCCGATTTACTCCAACCATTATCACTCAGGATGCCTTGCTTCAACAGAATGCCGGACGCTGTTAATGTCGTCCCACCCAATAAAATAAGATGAATATATGCGACAATAAATTCCCGCACAGAATAGGATATTACGGCCAAAGATGGAACAACTACCAGCCCCTGTAGAACAACTTTAAGGATAAGACAACCTACTCCAGTCATCAGAAGTCGGGTTTGCCATTTACGAAAATTCATACCATGGGCCAAATGCATAATAATCGGTTTTAAAATCAGGTAATACGATATAACCTGAAGTATTGCGCCCGCAGAAGTCAGCACAAAAAATACGGCTGATTTACGGACCACGGTCACGCTGAGAAAATACATCAACACAAGCCCAGTATTGAGTAACCAAAATCCGGTGGAGGAAACTTTGTAATCCAATCCACGTTGCTTTGCCAGGTAAATCAGAAGCCCTAGAATAGAAAAGGTGAACCAACCGTTGAACTGGAAATGAAGAAAAAATTGAATAGATAAAAAATACAATTCATGTGTCCTGCCCAATATTGCGGTAACGGGTCCTACCGCCCATATGCCCAAGGTGGATAGTAAAAACCAATAAATACTCCATTTAATAAGTGGGTTTTGAGAGGTTGGTTCGGCTTTTTTATAATCTCTGAGAAAGCGATAAACAAGCACGTATGCCACGAGCATAATAATCGTCGAAAAGGCAATGCTAATCGGGCCATAGCTTTGGTATAGAAAACTAACCGCCATTCCAATACCAGCCAGGACATAAACATACAATAACCTGGAATATCTTTTTATATTTATTGGCCGGGGAAGAATCAAGAAAAGGTAGGTACCCATGATTAGTAAAAATCCAAAGCCAAGTAGTGCCGTATGGGAATGGGCGTGCAATAGGTTTTTGTAGGGTAACACAGGAATTGCTTTGAAAACCTTCAAACGCATTAGAAGTCCTAAAATACTGGCGATGAATAAGAATATCAATGCACTACCGAGCCATCGACGCACGAAGATATTCGGTTTTGATTGCATGAGAACAAAGCTTTTCCGACAAACTGAAAAATGATTTTTTTATCAGTCTATACTACTGAAGTTTGAGGGCGCCCGAACCTGATGCGACGATGCCTGCAATTTCTTCAATGTGAGTGTTTGACAAGGTCTTTTTAAGTTCATCTCTGATTTCTACAAACTTATAATGAACTGCACACGGTGCTTCTGAAGAACATTTTTCAAATCCCAGTACACAATTTGTGAGCAGTGCATTTCCATCAATGGCATAAACGATATCCTTGAGATAGATGGGACCCTGTTGATCATTGATTTTGAATCCACCATGGGGACCTCGGACGGAAGTAAGTAAGTCAGCCCGGACAAGTCGTTGGAGTATTTTGGCAGTAAAAGCCTGTGGCGAATCTATTTCCTTGGCAATGGTTCTCAGACCAACATGGGTGCCCTTGGCTTCAAGGGTTTTGATAAATACCATTATCTTAATGGCATATTCACAGGTTTTAGAAAACATAAATTTTATTTTAGTTGGTCAAATATACAAAAATAATAGTAATTCGGAGATGGTTATCCGAAACGGCTGTTATAAATCAATACCATAATGGTTTTTAAGAAAGACCTTGTACTCTGGCAATTTATTTTCGGTAATCAAAAATCGATAGTTCGTGATGGCCAATGGTAAAACAGTCACAGAGAGGTCCCCATTGAACTTGGATTTTTCTTTTTGAATGACGTTGTAGTAATCCATTCCCTCTTGTTTATTATTAAACCGGCGCACTAATAGGGCCGGTTCCCGCCCATTGTCAGTGGATATCTGGACCGTACTGATAGAGAGGTTGGAATTCTGGAAAAATTCCTTATTAAAATCCGAAATGGTAGCTTTTAAAGGATTGATCGCGTCATTTCCAGGAACCAACACGAGTAAATAGTGGGGTGTATTTTCTATTTTATCGCTAAATTCTTCTGTGGATCCGGTTCTACCGGAAGTTATGTTCGTATTGACCGTGGCACCCAATATCTGCAAATAAGCCCGGGCTTCTTCCCCCTCTGGAGAATTGGGGTAGTTCGCGACCAGGTATTTTAGCTTGTCGATATAAGGTTCCCGGCCTTTGGTTCTTCCCGTGGCAAGAGCTTCCAGCATGGCAAACTGGGCAAGTAGGTCTTTTCGGTTTTCAAACATAGTCTTTGATTGGTCGCTCAGCTGAAGGACTTTTTCGTAATTGCCATTCTCATAATCTTTTCGCACTTGATCCAGAGCGCTTTCTGCGACACCGTCCATGCCCAGTGAGGTCGTAGATGTCAATATTTTTTTATTGAATTCGGTGCTCCCAAACTGACTGTCAAATTGACGTTTGTAATCTGCAGCTTTCGTGTTATTCCCCGCTTCTTTTGCATTAACGAACAAGAGATAGAGTGCTTCAGCATGGATCTCCTTGTCCGGTTGCCGGTTAATAAGCTGATGTAATGTTTCGTTGCTTTTTTCGAGGTTGTCAAGATCAGATCGGTACGCAAACCCTAGTTGGAGCATGGCTTTATCTATAGTCTGACGAACCCTTTCTTTGTCTTCGGGAGAATCTGGAACATCTTGAAGAATTTCATCGATTTCTGTTTGGGAGATTCCCAGCGAGATGGTTCGTCCGCCACCTGGAGAATCGTCGCTGGTGACAGCTCCGCCGATGCTGGAGTAGCGCCAGTTATCGGTCAGTTTACGATCACCCCATATTCTTTTAAATGATTTTTCTCCTTGGGATACGCTTTTTTCATCGTAGGCAAAAAAGGAAGATTGAACACTGCCTGCTGAACCAAATTTTGAAACCATTTGTCCGCCGGCTATGGAATTCCTACTGGCTTCATTGGCTGCATCGGCTTGGTCCTGCTGCCGTTGTTTTTTGATATTAAGCGCTAATTCTCTTTTTTGTTCTGGTGTGTAGTCAGCAATTCTTAACAAGCTATCCTGAACATATATGGTGTTTTCAGCCTCGACAATAGCTGTCAATTGTTCTGACCGTTCATTCGCCCGTTTGTAGCGATGATCATCTGGCGATAACACACTAAGCGCGCGATCATAATACTTTTTGGCATCCGAATAATCTTCGTTGTTGAAGTTAATATCAGCTATAGCTACAAAAGATTTGGCTTTGATAACCGGGTTGACATTTATCTCTGGGTCGTCAACCTTTTTATACGCATCAATGGCGCGCTGGAAATCATAGTTTTCCCGATATGTTTCCCCCATCGCATAGTAGATCTGGCCTTTATACATCTGGTTATTGGGGTTTCGGAGTAAATCCTGAAACTTTCCAATCAGATCTCCGCCTTGAAGTCGGGTGATGTAGAGTTCTGCATAAAAGTACTTTTCATAATCATTAGGATGATACTTGATGACTTGTTCAAAGTATTGAATGGCTTGTTGATTGTTTTTGAGCTGCGCCGATATCTGGCCAGCTAGAAAAGCCAGTCTTATTTTTGTTTCCTGATCGATATTTTGAGTGAGTGCTTCATCGATGGTTTCCAGGCTGCGACGGTACTTTTTGCTCTTTACGTAACTGTCAATGAGGGCGACGAGAGCTTGTTTTCGAATCTCTTCAGAAGTGTTGGGGTCTTTGACGAGCATTGATAACCGGGCTTCGGCACTGAAATAATTTTCCTGAGCGGTCCATGTCCGAGCTTCCCAGAGCAAACCTTCCTGGTAGGCTGGTTTGTGTTTCAGGAAATAGTGATCAGGGTTTGATGATTCGGGAATCAGACCACCCGACGAAGGTGGTTGCGGCTCTTCTGAAGCAGAAGCGAGCAATGGAGCATCCGGAGCAGAAACCTCAGATGGCACCGTCTCTTTTTCTTCAGGACGCTCTCTTCTTTTTTTCTGCCCCCTCCTTTTCTTTGCTTTTTTTCGCTCCTGTTTACGTCGTTTATTAATTTCTTTCCGTCTTTTTTCCTGTTCTTTTTGTCGTTGCTTGTATGATGAGCGACTTTCCCGGCCCCGGGATCGTTCTTTTTCTTCCTTACGTACTTGATCATTGGGTGATACAGGATCAAAGTTGTTCACCAGGTATTGAAAGGCGGCACCGGCTTCCCGGTAGTTCTTCTTAAGGAATTGTGCCTTTCCAAGCATCAGGTAATTGTCGTCTAACCAATGACTTTGACGGTGCAACGCACTGACGGTAGTTACTTTTTCAATAACTTTATCGAGGGTGTTAAATTGGTTTTCTACATTGGGGTTTGCCATGTAAGGATACACGGGAATTAAGGTGTCATAATCCTCGGTGTATTCCTGCTCTAGTGCCGCCAGACTTTCCTGCATCAATAAATCTGCATTGAAATAACCATTGTACTTGGCCGTCGTATTATGATAGATTTTTTGAAGAAAAGAAGGGTCATCCTGACTTTTACGCACAGTACAGGCAGATGCAAAGAGAATCAATAGTAAGAAAGTATAAATTAATCGGTTCATCAATGACTTTTAATATCACACATTAGGGTAATCAATAATATAAACTATAGGTTGCAAAGCACATATTGTGCCAATCAAATTTGCAACCCAGAAGTTTACCCGTTCCACAAATTACTTTTACCTTTGTTATTGGATCAGCGAAGGGTTCTGTTTTTACGGCAATATACGATGGTTACTAGTATTTGAGGTTGCGCCGGAAACAAAATGTTTTTCGTTCTCCATTCAACATAACTTACCGACCAGGTGTTTTATTTTATAAAAGTCGAAGGAAAACATGAGTGAATTCTCTGAGAACGACAAGCAGGCCTGGTGGCAGATGCCTTTACGTCTTGAAACTGTCAATCCGGATACCCTGCAGCGGAAGCACTTTTTTAGCATGCAGCGATGGAAAATTGCTGTTTTATTTGCCTTATTAATCGTCGGTATTGTAGGGGTTACGTATGCGTTGGTTGGTTTTACCCCGTTGCGTAGGCTGTTGCCGGGTGATTATTCACAATTGGATGTGCCAGAGATGGTCGAACTGAGAAACAGGGTCCAGGAAATGGAAGAAATTCTCAAACAGCAAGATAATTATATCATAACCATGCAGGGGATATTGAGCGGAGAACCCTTAGATAGTCTTCAGCACCAGGATACCCGGTTTTCAACCGACTTCGATACCTCTGCAAAGCCTGTTCAAAAAATCGAAGAAGAAGTTCAGCTTAGAGAAACGATGGAAATGGAAGATCGGTTGCGTTCGCTCCGTCAGAATATTCGACAAAGTGGAACTGAAGTTTTGGGAAAATCACAATTATCAGATCTGATGGCGCCCGTGATCGGACCGATGGGGAAAGGGTATGATCCCGCTGTGTCGCACTATGGTATTGATATTCTCGCACCGAAGAATACAGCGGTAAAGTCCATCGCGGATGGTCTTGTGCTCCAATCCGACTGGACGGTAGAAACTGGAAATACCATTATGGTATTGCACGCTGGTGGGGTCATCTCGGTCTACAAACACAACTCCTCACTACTCAAAGAAAATTATCAAAAAGTATCGCAAGGAGAAGCTGTCGCCATCATTGGTAATACAGGTACACTCACCACCGGACCTCATGTCCATTTTGAACTATGGGTGGATGGTTTTCCTGTGGATCCCACGAGCTATATCAACTTTCAGTAAAATTTATGAAGGTTAGCTCTGTTATGTATAAATAATGTTCTAATTTTGCGCCATGGAAAACAATAAGAAAGTAAAGGACGTACAATTTAAGGACATCGTAGATGAAAACGGAGAACATCTAAGTCCTGTGTTACCAGAAGAAATCAAAAATTTTCTGATCGATATCGACGGCACGATCTGCGACGATATTCCCAATGAAGAACCCGAAAGGATGGTAACAGCAAACATCTATCCGGATGCGTTGGAGATTATTAACAAATGGTTCGACGAAGGTCATGTAATTACTTTTTTTACCAGCCGAACCGAAGAACACCGGAGCGTGACTGAAGAATGGTTGCGTAAGCACGGATTTAAGTACCATGGTCTGCTTATGGATAAACCACGGGGTGGAAACTATCACTGGATAGATAACCACATCGTTCGGGCAACGCGTTTCAAGGGGAAATTCACCGACCTCGTCATTAAGGAAAAGCAGGTCGAAGTTTTCGATCATTGATTTGATAGGTGTCCGGGCGCGCGGCTGTTAGGTTTTAGATCATTTCTGACTAAGACTTCCTTTTATCGAAATCTAAGCTCTAAGGCCTAACTATAGACTATAGACTACGGACTAAAAACTACCGTCTACTTCACTTTCTCCAAAGCCTCTTTCATCCGTGGAACCAGGAAGTTGTAACTGATGTTTTCAAATTCACCAGGCATCATACGGACGTCAGCCAGAATGGCACTTTTCATTTCTCCGAATAATAGTTTCAGTGCGAAAACCGGTATTCTCATTAAGATCGCATTGGAATTAAAAACTTTTTTTAGGCTTTTGGCAAATTGCTTGGAAGTGACCGGGTATGGTGTGGCGAGATTGTAAATGGGTGCCAGTGTATCTGATTCGATCAGCCTGTGAATCATATTGGCCAAATCTGCTTCATGTACCCAACTTATATAATTATCCCCCGCTCCAAAATAGGGTGCCATGTAAAATCGGATTGGCGTCCGGAATTGAGAGATAAACCCGCCTTTTTCACTAATGACAACCCCCAACCTCAGTCTGCAATGGGGGACCTTTTTTGTTGCGCTGGATAAAAATGCCGACTCCCAATCTTTTGTGAGTTGGACCATGAAGTCATGTTTCGGACCCGACGTGGCTTTTTCATCCACTGGTTTATCCCGATTACCATAAAAGCCCGATGCAGATATTTGAATGAATTTGGCCGTATTGATGGTTTGGTTTTTAATCAATGACCATAAAAATTGCGTCGGAACAATCCTTGAATCATAAAGGACTTTTTTTCGAGACGAAGTCCATCGTTGGTCGGCTATACCGGCACCGCAAAGATTGATTAAAGCCTCAAAGGCATGGTCTGAAATACTCGATGCTATAAAACCGTTGTCGGGGTCCCATTGGTGTCGAAACGGATGGGAGTCCTGACTTCTGGTGAGTATATGCACTTCTTTTCCGTGTTGGCCCAGTCTTTCCTGGAGGATCGAACCTACAAGGCCGCTCCCTCCGGCCAAAAGGATCTTTTCAGATTGATGTTTCATGATTAACGTGATTATTGATAACTTCGTAAGAGATCACTATTCTATGAAGTTGTGCAAGTTTAATTTTGGTTCTATATTTATTGTCTGCCTGGTTGCATTTTATGCATGCCAACACCACCCACCGTCTCAAAGTACGAATATTTTGCGGGTTCAGGTGAAGCATGCCCCGGATATTATCAATGCGGCACTTTCCAGACTTAGTGTCTCATCATTCATTGAAAACACGATGTCGCTTCCGCTTGCGGTATGGAATGAAGAATCAATGTCCTGGTTGCCGGTATTGATCGATGATTATGAACCGCGAAAAACCAAGGGAGGAATCGACTTTATGTTGCATCTCCGACCAGAAGCCCAATGGAGTGATGGTGTATCCATTTCAACGCAGGACTTAATGTATACTTTAAAAATGGGATTGAATCCATTTATCAATCAGCAATCCTGGGCGGCCTATCTGGAATTGATTACGGCAATTCAGCAAAGAAATGATTCACTTCTAGTGACCATGGAAACTCCTTACATTTTGGCAGATGAATTTATAGCCGGATTAAAGCCATATCCTGCGCATGTGCTGGACCCCAATCATGATCTGAAAAAGATCCCGTTTGAACGTTTTTTAGAGGGAAGATTTTCGGTGGATGAAGAAAAAATACTGCAGGCACTAGCCAGCAATTTTAATAGTTATGGGACTCCTGAAAATTGGCCTTCCCCTGTTTCCGGGTTGTTCCGCATGGAAGCCTGGGCTCCCGACCAATCCATTACGTTGGTACGGACCAAAAACCGCTGGATCGATCGAGTGGATGATCTTCGACAATTTTTTAAAACAAATATTGATACCCTCCAATATGTGATCATTGCCGATCCTCAAAATGCATTGCATGCATTCACGAGTGGTGGGGTCGATGTACTAAATACCATTGATCAAAAAGATTCTGCGATACTGTCTTCATTTTGGGGCCGAGTTCATAATGTTCCTACTTTGCAGCAGTTCTATATAGCAGTAAATCACAAAAATCCATTGTTAGGTCAGATTAACATTCGCAGAGCATTAAATATGGCTATCCACCGCAAAGATCTTATTACCCGGCTGTTCCACGGATATGGTCAACCGGCTTATGGGCCGATCCACCCGGATAAGGGGTATTTTTCAGCTCGTTCGGTGGATTACAGTCCGGATCAGGCACGAGATTTGCTGAAAGAAGCAGGTTGTGTAGATGAGAATAATGATGGTATTTTGGAATGCGAAAGTAGGGACGGTGTGCGGCCATTGTCATTTCATATCTGGACAACTCGATCTGAGCTGTCACGCAATGTAGCTACCTTAATAAAAGGGTATTGGAAAACAATAGGCGTCGATCTTGAAATTCAATCCTCGGACTTTCGGAGTTTTCTTCCCGAACTGCAGAATAAAACCTATGATTTTGCAACGCTGGCACTGCGGCAGAATAACTTGTTGGATGATCCTTACCCATTGTGGCACAGCTCACAATCCAGTGCGACAGGTAAAAACTACCAAGCTTTGGCAAATTCGGCCCTGGATCATACCTTGGAACAACTTCGGGGAGCGGTAGTTCCTGCAGAACAGATCAAGTATTATCAAGAATTTCAGCAGACGTTTGATACCTTGACTCCTGTTTTTTTCTTAGTTGCTCCCGATGATGCCGTGGGATTTCGAAATGACATAAACCTGCATTGGACCCCTCAGCGTCCGGGGTACGATCTTTTAAGATCAACCATAGATTCTGAGTAAATGGGACGACGGTTTGTATATCGAATTTTGATGATTGTTCCGGTGACACTATCTGTCTTATTCGTTACGCTTTTTTTATTTTATAAATTACCAGGGACACAGGTGTTCGATAGTGAGCAAATAGTGCTAGGTAGTGATCGTGAGCTGGAGCAGCTCTTGAGAGGACAGGTAAATCAAGACCCTTTTTTTACTACGCCCGGACTCTTCTATTTTAGTTTGAAAGCCGGATATATTCCGGACTCTATGTATCTGGTCCCCATGGCATTTCATGCCTCCTTTAAAAGTCTGGCTGAGGATGTCAGTCGTCCCATGATAATGAACAAATACGCCTTATGGATTGGACGGGAAATCGATGCGGTAAAGTCAAAAGATTCAGTCAATGTTACTGCACGACAGTTACTGCATATTCTTTCCGCTAGTTCAAAGCATGAACTGGAAGACCAGATAGACCTCTTGGAGATTGCCCCGGACAATAGGCCACCTGTTTGGAAGGAGGTGTTGAGTTCTGATCGATTGAGAAGTATACCTCCTGTTTCTTTCCAATGGAATGGTTTCCAAAATACATTTCACTATTATATCCGGGGATTGATCACAGGCCAACCAACTTTGAAAACCATATCTGGTGAAAGAGTTGAGCATCGGTTCCATCGGACCGTTCGATGGACGCTGGCTTACACCATGCCTGTTTTACTGGTTGGGTGGGGGGTGGTGTTTTTGTTTGTTTTGTATTTCTATGATCATAGCGCATTATTGGCCCGGTTGGATCGCATTTTGGTCTTCGTATATTCTTTTCCTACGTTTGTATTGGCCATGCTGGCTTTGATTTTTCTGACCAGCCATCGATATGGTGCCATATCCCGGATGTTTCCTTTTCCTGTCTTTTTGGAAACGGGGGTCCGTGATTTAGGAGCAATTTACCGTAATTATAGTTTTGAGCTGCTCTTGCCTATGCTATTATTCGCTATTAGTCCGATGATTTTATTTTACCGGGTCTTTTATGAGAAAATTGAAGAAATTAAAATGTCGCAACCTTCATACCGCTATTTGCGACATACCGGGGTTTCTGCTTCGGATTTTCGCTTCAAATACTTGTCTAAATATTTGTTCGTAGCTACATGGGCACTTTTGTCCAACCTTTTTGTTGCCATCTTGGGTGGTTCGATGATCATCGAGTTGATTTTTAATATACCAGGATTAGGCAGGTTTCTGTACGATTCTATTGTGAACTACGATGTCCAAAGCACAGTATATCTAATTTTCCTGTTTACAGTGGTACAGCAGATCGGCCATATCGTCTCGGATGTGATGATAGAATATTTCTTTGCGTCCGGAGATGTAAAATCAGATATGCTATGAATTCATATACAAATATAGTGAAACAGCATCGTGGTATTCTCCTCTGGTATGGCTTCTTGGTACTAATTTGTTTTGGCGGGGTCTATTTTCTGGCTGGTTCTTATTTTCTGGTGGGGTATTGTGAGACTGGTATCCGATTATTTGGATCTGTTGACTGTGGTCATGGGATTTCCCCTTTAGTGGTGCAGATGAATGCGGAGACACTGGATGCCCGCGTTGCTTCATTGTTACCACCGCTTTCATATACCTCCGGAGTAGGGTGGCATCTTTTGGGTACGGATGCTTTGGGGCGCGATGTGTTCGCAGGCATACTGTATGGGGGCCAACGTTCCTTGCTGATTGGGTTGTCTGCCGGTGTTCTAGCTATGGGTATGGGATGGGCGGTGGGGATGTGGTCGATATATGCGCGGTATCACACCAAGGTGGTTCCTTATTGGATTGTAGGGATTCTATTGGTTTTGATCCTATTTTGGCAGACCCAATCCTACCTTTTTTTATTATTTATTCCGGGCTGGATATTGTGGAGATGGTGGAGTAGACGAAAACCCGTCAAACCCGTCACTACGATTGGGCGATCCTGGTGGTGGGGGCGATGGATCGAATGGTACCAGGCGCTGCCTGATCTTTTGATGGTTTTGGTTTTAAGTGCAGCACTTGGAAGTATGAGTTGGTGGGGGTTGGGACTTATCATGATCGCGGTGATCTGGCCGTCGTTGGCACTGATTGCCCGGCGAGTCGCTGTGGAAGTGACACTACAGCCTTACTTTGTTCAGGCGATTCGCAATAAAGTATCAGGCTGGCACTTGTTGAACCATTATCTGTGGGGGAATACGAAGTCTGTTTTTTGGGGATTATTTCCGTTGGTCGTCGCCCGGATTATATTGCTGGAATCAACAATATCTTTCTTGGGTATGGGCTTGCCCCCCGATGTAGTAACCATTGGATCAATGGTGTCATCTTCCCGACAGAACATCTCGGCCTGGTGGTTGATTGTTTTTTCCTGTCTGTTTATATTTATTCTTGTGTATCCGCTATTGCGATCAGGGATGAAAAACCGTCATCAAAGAAGGGCTGGAATTGCAACTAATTGAATCAGGATGCGTTACTTTGCTAAAGTTAATTAAAATTGGTTTATCAGAGGCAGATAGTCTTTGTAAAAATCCGATATTTGTGAGCGAATGAATCATAAAAATAATATGAAAGATTATTCATACGTGTTCAATGCACATCCCAGCGTAATAGATAAACTTTACAAAACCTATAAAGATGACCCTGGTTCTGTAGAACAGGGCTGGCGTGCTTTTTTCAGCGGCTTTGATTTTCAAACCAATGGGGGGGTGGATGCCGCGGCCGATCGGGAGGTCCCCGTAGGAAAACTTGAAAAGGAGTTTGACGTGCTCTCTATTATTCATGGTTTTCGAGACCGTGGTCATCTGTTGTCCACGACCAATCCGATCAAAAAGCGGAAAGACCGAAAACCTCACTTGGATTTAGAGGATTATAATCTGGATGAATCTGATCTCGATGAGGTTTTTATCGCAGGCGAAGAAATTGGGATGAAGAATGCTTCCCTGCGAGAAATTCTGAAACGATTAAATACCCTGTATGCATCGAATATTGGGTACGAATATGTTCACATCGAAGACAACGAGAAAAGAATGTGGCTTCGGGATAAAATTGAAAATCGTAATCTTGCTGATGATTACGGACTTTCAATTGAGATGAAAAAGCGAATTCTCGATAAGTTAAATGATGCAACCATCTTTGAAAAATTTCTTCATACCAAATATGTAGGACAGAAACGCTTTTCATTGGAGGGCGGAGAAAGTACCATTCCAGCGCTCGATGCTATTATCAATTATGGTGCACAGGATATTGTAGAGGAGGTCGTTATCGGGATGGCACACCGGGGCCGGCTAAATGTGTTGGCCAATATTATGTGCAAGACCTACGAAGAAATATTTACAGAGTTTGAAGGCAATGCCGTACCAGAACTGGCATTTGGTGACGGGGATGTAAAATATCACCTGGGGTACAACAGCCAGATCGAGGCTTCCAATGGCCGAAAGATACAAATGCGGCTGATGGCAAATCCAAGTCACCTGGAAGCTGTCGATCCTGTAGTAGAAGGATTTTCGCGCGCCAAGGCAGATATTTTATACGATTCTGAGTATGACAAAATCCTTCCGGTGTTGATTCACGGCGATGCGGCCATCGCAGGGCAGGGTGTTGCTTATGAAACCGTTCAGATGAGCAAGTTGGATGGGTATTATACCGGCGGAACGGTTCATTTTGTGATCAATAACCAGATTGGTTTTACGACGGATTTTGATGATGCACGATCGTCCACATATTGTACCGGAGCAGCAAACGTTATTCAGGCACCCGTGTTTCATGTCAATGGCGATGATGTCGAAGCGGTAGTGCATTCAGTGCTTTTGGCGATGGAATATCGTCAAAAGTTTAATAATGATGTATTTATTGATATGGTGTGTTATCGAAAACACGGCCACAATGAAGGTGATGATCCGAAGTTTACGCAGCCAAAAATGTATAAAATCATCAAGGATCATAAAAATCCCCGGGAGATTTATGTGGATAAGCTGATCAAACGAGATCATGTCGAAAAGAAAATGGCCGAAGAGTTGGAAAATTCGTTCTGGAAAAAATTGCAGGACCGATTGGATATGGTCAAGGAAACACCATTGCCTTATGCGCATCAAGAGCCGGAAAAAGCATGGAAAGCATTGCGCGTCACCAAAGATCCAAATGATTTTATAAAGTCGCCAAAAACGGGCATTGCAGAAGAAAAACTGGATTTTATACTGAATCATATTACCAATCTACCCGAAGATTTTAATCCCGTACCGAAGGTTCATCGTTTGTTTAAAGGCATGAATAAACTTCTGGCTAAGGATATGTTGGATTGGGGGTTAGCAGAGATGGCTGCCTATGGGTCCATATTGCTGGACAAGCGGAATGTTCGGATGAGTGGCCAGGATGTCAAACGAGGTACTTTTTCTCACCGCCATGCCATGGTGTATGATTCCAAGTCATACAAATCCCTAAATAGACTGGATGGTATGACCGAAGATCAGGGACGATTTATGATCTACAACTCTTTGCTCTCCGAGTTTGCTGTGATGGGATTTGAATACGGTTATTCTTTGGCCACACCGGACGCACTGGTTATATGGGAAGCTCAGTTTGGTGATTTTTACAATGGTGCGCAGACCATCGTAGATCAATTTATCTCAGCCGGAGAAAGCAAATGGCGCAACATGAGTGGGCTCGTCTTGCTCCTGCCGCACGGATATGAAGGTCAAGGACCAGAACATTCCAGCGCCCGATTAGAGCGATTCCTGATGATGTGCGCCGAATACAATCTTGCGGTGACAAACATCACAACGCCGGCAAACTTTTTTCACGCAATGCGACGTCAATTGGACCGACCATTTCGTAAACCTTTGATCAATATGGCACCCAAGTCTTTGTTGCGCCATCCAAAATGTGTCAGTAAAAAATCTGAATTTTATAAAGGAAATCGTTTTCAGGAACTTATCGATGACGACAAGACCTTAGCAGCAAAAAAGGTCACCAGAGTAATCCTATGCTCTGGTAAAGTGTATTATGATTTGTTGGAGAAAAAAGAGGAAACAAAACGACAGGATGTTGCACTTGTCCGAATTGAGCAATTGTATCCGTTGCCTGAATTTCAATTGGATGATGTTCGGAAAAAATACAGTAACGCCGAGTTTTACTGGGTTCAGGAAGAACCTGAAAATATGGGAGCCAACCGGTACATTCGTCACAGCTTATCCGGGTGGGATCTGACGACTATTTCACGCGAGGCTAGTGCATCACCTGCCACCGGATTTAAGACTATTCACGATGAACAACAAGCGAATTTGATCGATAAGGCTTTCAGGGACTGATATCAGCTTGGGTTATCAGAGCCAAACCCAGGGGTGAAGTAGTTTCTATAAGAAAATGTTCGACGGGTCTTCCGTGGGGACACAACCGGCTTCCATTGGAATGGGGTGAGCGATCTGGAACTATTTTCAGAGGCTGGAGCAATCGTGGTGATGGGAACAATACCTGACACCTGGGTACCATCATGGCTGTCGGGAGTTATTCCGTAACAGGTGGATCATCACTTTGGTCTTTGTTACACCCCGATTGTAAATAGTCGTTTTTCTCATCTGCACAATCCCCAACTATCAGAGTGTTAATTTATGATTTTTTTATGGCCAGACTGATCTGATTAATTAAGTGAAAACACCATTTGTATCACTTTGACTTTCAAAATTCAATCGAAGAAAGGAGGGGAATACTTCTTTGTTGCAGATCTTTTTTGAGTGAAGATATTTTACTGCTTTTCCTCATTCTCGGATTATTTTTGGGCATTATTTGGAAATTATTAATAACTTTCCACCCATGAATAAGATAAGCAAGGAAGAGATGGGGCAAATAGTTGTTGATATATTGAATGGGAAGGATAAATCAATGGGTCAATGATCATTGATACACATGCTCATTTGTACCTGGATAAATTTGACACCGATATCGATTTGGTGGTCAATCGGGCGCGAGATGCCGGGGTGGAAGAGGTTTATTTGCCCAACATTGATCATAGTACTATAGATGATCTTTTTTCCTTGTGTGACCGATACCCGGACTTTTTCAAACCCATGCTCGGGCTCCACCCGGTGTATGTAAAAGATAATTACTTATCAGAATTGGAAGCTATAGAGCGACGGTTGGACGAACGGCCTTTGGTTGCTATCGGTGAGATTGGTTCAGATCTTTACTGGGACAAGAACTACCTGGAGTATCAAAAGGATGCTTTTGATATTCAATGCGAATGGGCATTAGAACGAAATCTGCCCATTGTAATTCATGCTCGCGATTCATTGGACATGCAGATCAACATGGTTCAGGAGCAAAAACCGGCATTAAAAGGCGTGTTTCATTGCTTTACCGGAACTGAGGAACAAGCTAGAAAAATTATTGCCATGAATTTTTTTCTGGGCATAGGTGGTATATTAACTTATAAAAATAGTACATTGGACGAGGTAATTGAGGTGATTGGATTGGAGAATGTTGTACTTGAAACAGATTCGCCTTATCTTTCGCCATCGCCCCATAGAGGAAAACGGAATGAGAGTGCTTATTTATCCCATGTGGTGCGTAAGCTATCTGAGACACTATCCGTAAATATTGAGGAAGTGGAACAAATAACGAGCCGGAATGCGAGAGAAATTTTCAATTAGACGGGAAGAATATTGTATTTATCATCAAAAAAAGATACTTTGAGGGTTTGTACCTTAAAATTCAGAAACTTTTCCGAAATTTGGTTTTTGAATGAAGTTTTATAATTTTAGCAAAATTTTTGGTTAAAGAACCAGGAAAGTAAGAAGGAGAGTTGGCCGAGTGGCTGAAGGCGCACGCTTGGAAAGCGTGTATACCTTTGCGGGTATCGGGGGTTCGAATCCCTCACTCTCCGCTTTGTACTGCAGTGGAATAATTATGTTTCACGGCATATTGAATAAGGAATTAATTATTTTGAAAAATATTCGTTAAAAAAATGTTTATACCATGCGTAAATTAGTTGCATTACTACTTGTTTTGGGCGTAGCGACCTCATTCGGAGCTACCGAGATTTTGGCACAGGAAGAGACTGCTACAGGCTTTCAGGTGTTGAAGGAAAAGTTTATTCAGGGGGACTGGAGGTTTATGACCCCGGTACTGATCTGTCTTATATTGGGATTGGCTTTCTGTATTGAAAGGGTGATTACGTTGAATCTCGCTACCGCCAATACGGATAAATTACTTTCTAAGATTGACAATCGGCTTGCTGAAGGTGATCTGGAAGGTGCCATGGAAGTTTGTAAATCAACTTCAGGACCTGCTGCCAGTGTATTGTATGAAGGTCTTCGAAATGTAGACAAAGGTCCGGAAGGTGTAGAACGAGCGATCTCAGCTTACGGGTCTGTTCAGATGGGACTTCTGGAAAAAGGGTTGATCTGGATTGCGCTGTTTATTGCCATTGCTCCGATGCTTGGATTTATGGGTACAGTAATCGGTATGATTCAAGCGTTTGATAACATTCAAGCCGTGGGTGATATTTCACCAACCATTGTAGCCGGTGGTATTAAAGTGGCCTTGTTGACGACTGTATTTGGTCTGATTGTAGCGATTATTCTGCAGATCTTTTACAACTACATCGTTTCAAAAATCGACGGTATTGTAAACCGTATGGAAGATGCATCCGTGGGATTGTTGGATGTGTTGGCCAGAAACAATTATTTCAAGTAAAAATTATCACCTATGTATAAGATATTTTCTAAATACGGATTAATTCTGGCTTTTGTCATAGGGTTGGTCTTTACATTAATCTTCCTCATACCAGCACTTTCAGGACTACCCAGTGGTTTTAGTGAGCTCGGTAATGACGAACAGGTTGCTACTACGGCATTTGACGTGGGATTGAAAGCAACCGGAGGATTGCTGATCGCAACGATTGTCATCACGATCCTGGCGTCTTTGCTTAGTCTGGCTAAAAATCCGAAAGGAGCTATTAAGGGCGTCATCGGAATTGCGGTATTGTTAGTGGTTGTGTTTGTTCTTTACTCGACTTCTACAGCAGAAGCCAGTGGTAGAGTTCAGGCAGCTATGCAGGAGTTTAATGTATCAGCATCCATGAGTAAGTGGATTAGTGCCTTTTTGAAGAGTTCCTTTATACTAGCAGGAGCTGCCATTGTACTGATGATCCTTGGCGAAATCAGAAATTTATTTCAATAGCATTAAAAATTATAAATAATGGCACGAGATAAGAAATCAGCACCAGAAGTTAACGCAGGATCTATGGCGGATATCGCTTTCCTGTTGCTTATCTTCTTTCTGGTGACGACGACCATCGATGCAGATAAAGGTATTACAGTGAAGCTGCCACCCTGGTCTGAAGAGCCACCAGATCCCACTAAGTTAAATGAACGGAACGTGTTCAGTGTTTTGGTCAATGCGAATGATCAATTACTGGTGCGTGACGAGCCAGCCGATATCAATAATCTTCGTGAACGAGCCAAGGAATTTATTGCCAATCCACAAGGCCGGGAAGATCTGGCTGCGACACCGACAAAAGCGATTATTTCTTTGAAGAATGACCGGGGCACGACATACAAAGCGTACCTCAATGTCTACAATGAACTGAAAGCAGCTTATGATGAATTGTGGGATGAAGAATCACAGCGGATGTATGGGGTTCCCTATTCGGACGCTTTAACCACAGATCAAAAGAACGCTATTAAAAAGAAGATTCCTTTTGTACTGTCTGAAGCAGAGCCGACCAGCTTTGGTGATGAGGATTAATAAATTGAATACAAAATAAATTATGGCACATTTTAAGAAAAAAAGAGGAAATGCAACGCCTGAAGTATCCACGGCTTCCCTGCCTGATATTATCTTTATGCTTCTTTTCTTTTTCATGGTAGTTACTGTGATGCGGGAAGGGGAACGAAAAGTACAGGTAGTGGTTCCACAAGCGACGCAACTCGAGAAGCTTGAGAAAAAATCGCTGGTAAATACCATCTATATCGGACGACCGACGAAAAAATATCAAAGTATTTATGGGACGCAACCGCGTGTTCAGTTGGATGATAAGTTTTCTAATCATCTGGACGGTGATATCGCTTTGTTTCTTGAGCAACATAAACTCAAGGTCAACGAGCAACTGTGGGGACAGATTATTACTTCCATCCGGGCAGACCGGGATGTAACCATGGGAATCGTCCAGGATGTGAAGACTGCGCTGCGAAAAGCAAATCAGTTGAAGATTAATTATTCAGCTACCCCCGATGCTGAAAAAATGAATGCTATGAACTGATAATTGTTGACATTGAAGCCGCCCTCCCAGACGGAGGTTGCTGGAGCCGATATCAAATCAGCCCATCAAAATAAAGATTATTTGATTCAGGTTGTTGGAATTATTCTGACAACCTTTTTTTATGACCGGAAATAAATGAAAGCATGGTTTGGGTGCTGACCCTTCATGTTCCAAGGGTGGTAGATCGTATAACAGCAGTTAGCATCTGTTGCTATACGTAAAACGTCCCTTAATGGTCCGGAATTTCCAGTCTTTTTATGGCGCTGGCCATCAATTTGACCTCTTGAGATGCATCCGACTAAAAGGGTAATTTTCTGGAGGCTAGCAATATTTTATCTTTTAATTACCTCAGCCGATCCATTCCTTTTACTAACAAATCATCTTTCCTGATTCCTTTGACGGCCAGAATGAGACATATAATGACAACGATTGGAAGAAAAACGCCAATATGAGGAGTGATTTTAACGGATGAAATATAAGGCGCTAAATCTGCATAACTTAAGTAGACGGAAAAAATGAGAAAGAAGAGAACCACGAGCATGGCTACCCGACTAAGCGTGATCTGTAACTTCCGGTTGCGAAATAAAAACAAGGCCAGCAGTGAAAATACCACGACGACTACTGTAAAGGCAATTAAAATGTTTTGATCGTAAATGTCCAGTACCTTGTCGTTCAAATATACCATATCGCCCAAGGTGGATGGCGCAGTTGTTTCGATGGAAATAATATCGGCGCTTTGAAAAAATAACCCGCCCATAAAAAGAGCAGCCAGGAATAAATAGATGGATTGAATGCGTTGTATCATTTCTGTTTAATTTTTGGGTGAAAATACGTGTTTTTGAGGAAATGCCCTATTGTTGATATGAATTTACTCTTGGTGACATATTTATGGGCTCCTATTCGTTTGTTGTAATGAAAAATATAGGGAATGATGTGGATGTGCTTTTATTGTTCTAATTTTGCGGTATGAAACACAGGCAGGATATGGTGAAGGTTAATACGCACTATTCGATATGGCTGTACACCATCTTATATGGGATGCTAGTGGGGGGTGCTTTATTGGGACCACAAACTGCAATGGGGCAGGACGCCTTTACTCGCCCCGAAACAGATACTTTAAAGCAGACGACAATCATACTTGACGAACCGGCCGACCGGGTTCGGTTATTTACCAAAGACTCTGTCCAGTACCAGGAATTGACCGGGAATGTCCGGATGCGTCATGACAGTACCTTTATGCGGACAGATTCAGCAATATTGGATGACCGAAATCAAGTGGAAGCTTATGGAAATGTTGTTATTCAAGAACTGGATAGCACATATATTTTTGCGGATACGCTCTGGTACAATGGCAATACCCGCATCGCTGAGCTGAGGGGAGAGGTGGTGTTGGAGAAAGATCCACAAAGATTATTTACACCCCATTTGTTTTATAACCTGGAAACTAAGATTGCTCATTACAATGAGAAGTCGTACATGATGGATGCCGACCGACAATTGAGCTCCTTAAATGGCGTCTTCTATGTGGGCGAAGACCGGGTTATCTTCAGGGACAGTGTACTGGTCATTAGCGATTCCTTCAACTTGAAAGCAGACTCCATGGCATTTTTCACCCAGGAACACAAAGTTCAATTCCTGGGGCCGACCGTCGTATACAATGATACCAGCCGGTTGTATGCTGAAGATGGCTACTATTTATTGGATGAGGAGGAAGCTTTGTTTTACAATTCTGCACAGTTTCTATCTGGAGCGACTCTTGGCCGGTCGGACAGTATTTACTATTTTGGGAAGGAAGGTCGTTACGAAATGATCGGTCAGGCGTATTTGAAAAAAGATGACCAGGTCGCTACGGCACGGAAAATTATTTATGAGGAGCAGGCCGGACTAATGTACCTTTTTGGTGAGGCAGATGTTCGCGGCGACGATGTCAATGCTACGGGGGATACCCTGGTGTACAATACGGAGACCAAGGCCATTCGTTCGCGGGGCCGGTCCCGGGTCGAACGTACGGATTTTACACTCCAATCTGAATTTCTGGACTATAATGATGAAACGCAACAAGGGGTAGCTACGGGCAATGTGATCTGGGCGGATAGTTCCGGATCAAAGCGGATATTTACCGATAGTCTTCAGTATAGCAATGATGGCCAGACTGCCCGGGCACTTTCTATCCGTCAAAGACCCCTTTTTGAATGGAGTAGTGAGGAAGGCGATACGCTGAGATTGGTCTCTGACACGCTGTTTACCTATCAGACCATAGTCTCTGGAAAAGATACACTGGGGCAACAAGTCAATGATACGACCCAGGATTTTAGTGCTTATTATGATGTGGCCATTCTTCGGGAAGACATGCAGGGGCGTGCTGATTCATTGTCTTACAAAGAATCAGATTCCTTGATCATACTCTATGGAAATCCCATACTATGGATGGATACCACCCAATTATCCGGTGATACTATATTTATTTCCATGGTGGAGGGTGAAGTTAAGGATGTGTTGATCAAAGGCAATGGATTTATTATTACTTCTCCGGACAGCATCTTTTTTAACCAGATCAAAGGTCGCAAGATTACGGCCTATTTCAAAGATGGTGACCTATATCAAACCGATGTAGAAGGAAATGCAGAATCGATTTATTTTCCATTGGACGAAGCAGGCCGATATATTGCGATGAATAAAATTATATGCAGCCGGATCGAAATGACCTTTGAGAACAACACGGTGACCGGGGTAGCTTTTCTGGAAAATCCGACCGGTGACCTTATTTCCATGAAGGAAGTGAATGCGGAGAATTCCATCCTCAAAGGATATCAAAACCTCAATCAGTTTCGGCCGTCAACAATGGAGAATGAACGTGTGCTGACTAAGGGGGATGTTCTGAATATGAAGGGAGCGTTGAAACAGTAAATTTGTGCCATTTTAGGGGGGGCGACCCTATCACAGTTAGCTATCCCCGATAAGCCCCAAGCCAGCGCAGAATATTCAATCTCGTCCTTATGTTTTTCTGAATCCTTTCCTGTCAGTTCTTCGTGTCTGGTTTGAAATAGTCTCACAGTATTACATAAGCAAGTTTGACCTGGCTAAATGGTGCTAATTGAAAAAAGCCTTCTGACACCAATGGCATCAGAAGGCTTCTGTTTATTCTTTACCTGTTCATGGAATTATTGGGAAAGAAAGTCAGCCCACAGGGCTATCACACGTCGTTGTCTGACCATCTGGGGTCAGATCGCTGATACTTTGCTTTAAGTCAACACTATGTTGCGTTCATCAACGATCTTACGCATGTTGATGAGCGCATACCGCATCCGTCCCAGGGCAGTATTAATGCTTACCCGGGTCAGCTGGGCGATTTCTTTAAAGCTCAGATCAGCGTAATGACGCAGTATGACCACTTCTTTTTGCTCCGCAGGCAACAGATCAATCAGATGCCGGATTTTGGAGAAGGTTTCATTTTTGATCATGGTGGTCTCCACATTGTCATCCTCTACTTCGAGCACATCAAAGATGTCAAACTCTTCTGTCGGATTAATTTGTGGTCGCCGCTTCGATTTACGGAAGTTGTCTACGCACATGTTGTAAGCGATTCGCATCGCCCAAGGACCAAATTTGCCCTCATGGTTGTATTTTCCGGCGCGGAGTGTTTTAATTATCTTAATGAAGACTTCCTGGAAAATATCTTCGGCCAATTCGGTGTTCTTTACAAACATATAAATGGATGTATAGATTTTGTCCTCGTAACGGCTTAATAGTTCCTGGAAACATTTTTCATCTCCACCTAGATAAGAATTAATAAGGTCTTTGTCTGAAAGCATAGTTATTTGCATACCAAATCGTTTTCGGGTCATTAAGGTTAAATAATAAAATTCGATTCAGTGTAAAAGTTCTATGCTATAAAGCCTGATTTTTGGTGGTTAAAGATTGATTAACGATTCAAAGTTAGCAAAATACTTTTAATGCTCGAGAAACTTTGAACAAATTAACAAATTGATTTTTTTATATGCGTTCTTTGCAAGAGCTAATATACAAGATAATTGAACAAAAATCCAAATGACCAATAAAATAATTGAAATAAAAGGTGCTCGTGTTCACAATTTGAAAAGCGTTGATGTGAATATTCCCCGAAACAAACTTGTGGTGGTATCGGGGGTATCCGGATCCGGAAAATCCTCACTGGTGATGGATACCCTGTATGCAGAAGGACAACGACGGTATGTGGAAAGTCTTTCTTCTTATGCGCGTCAGTTCCTGAATCGGATGAAAAAACCTGAAGTGGATTACATTAAGGGGATCTGTCCCGCCATTGCTCTGGAACAGCGGGTGGGATCCAAAAATGCCCGCAGTACAGTGGGGTCTATGACAGAGATCTATGATTATCTGCGCGTTTTATTTGCCCGTATTGGGGTGACTTATTCTCCAGTCTCCGGGAAAGTGGTTCAAAGACATCAGGTGAGTGATGTCGTTGACTTTATCTTGTCCCGTGATGCTAATTCACGTGTCATATTGTTGACCACACTCAATAAGCACTATCCCGAACGGAACATTCGGACCCACCTGGAACTACTTCTTCAACGCGGTTACAACCGGATCGAAGTGGAAGGAGAACCATGGAAGATCGAAGATTATCTGGACAAAACCAAGAAATCGATATTAACCAAGAAACTGGAGGCAGTGGAAGAAGAGATGATCCTGGTGGTCATTGACCGGTTTTCGGTGCGACCCGGGGACGAAGAGAATACCAACCGGATTAGTGATTCTGTGGGTATCGCTTTCACAGAAGGTGGTGGAGCCTGTTATGTCAAGGAGCACGAGACCGGGAAAATGAGCTACTTCAACAATCGGTTTGAGATGGATGGCATAGAATTTGAAGTGCCTGACCCCCATCTTTTTAACTTTAATAACCCCTATGGTGCTTGTAAAACGTGTGAAGGTTTTGGGCGGGTCATGGGGATCGACGAACACAAGGTTTTTCCCGATCACAATTTGTCGGTGTTTGATCGGGCGATTGCTCCGTGGAAAGGAGAAACTGCACGAAAGTACCTGGACCCATTAATCGATTCGGCTCATCATTTTGATTTTCCAATTCACAAACCCTATAAAGACCTGAGTGAGGAAGAAAAGAATTTATTGTGGACTGGAAATACCTACTTCAGAGGACTGGATCAATATTTTGCCAAATTGAAATCGAAGAGTTACAAGATTCAAAACCGGATTATCTTGTCGCGGTTCCGTGGGCGGACCAAATGTCCGGATTGCAAAGGCAAACGCTTGCGTCCCGAAGCCCTATACGTAAAAATTCAGGGACATCATATTGCTGATCTGACTGAAAAACCGATCGATCAGTTGTACGAGTTTTTTCAACAACTGGAACTGGAAGAAGATGATGCAAAAATTGCAAAGCAGTTATTGTATGAGATCGAAGTTCGCCTGAAAGCTATGAATCAACTGGGGCTGTCATATCTACATCTGGATCGGATTTCGGGTACGCTGAGTGGTGGTGAAACCCAGCGAATTTACCTGACGAAGTGCCTGGGGAGCAACCTGACTTCCTCACTGTATATACTGGATGAGCCAAGTATCGGATTACATCCCAGAGACAGTGATCAATTGATATCAGTACTGATGGATCTGAAAAAGCTGGGGAATACGGTGGTAGTGGTGGAGCATGAAGAGGAGATTATTCGCGAAGCTGATTATTTGATTGATATGGGACCGCTGGCTGGAGAAAACGGCGGTGAAGTCGTATATCAGGGTGAGCTTAATGGTTCTGTAAATGGGCAAGCCTCAAAAAGCCTGACGCTGTCCTATCTGGCCGGTAAAGAAAAGATCGACCTTCCCCTTCGACGACGGACATCAAATAATGAGATTGTCGTGGAGGATGCTTTTATGCACAATCTAAAGAATATTAGCCCGCGCTTTAAACTGGGTGTGCTCAATGTGCTGACCGGGGTCTCGGGATCCGGGAAATCAACATTGGTCCATGAAATCCTGTACCCGGCACTCAACCAACACCTGGAGAATATTCATTCTGGACGACGCACAGGGTACAAATCCATCTCGGGGGAATTAGGCTTGATCACCAGTGTGGAGTTTGTGGGGCAAAAAGCCATCGGACGCTCCAGCCGATCCAATCCGGCTACTTACGTCAAAGCCTTTGATGACATCCGAAATACATTTGCCAGCCAAAATCTGTCAAAACTTCGCGGATACACCGCTGGTTCTTTCTCGTTCAACGTAGAAGGCGGACGATGTGAAAATTGTAAAGGAGATGGTGAGATCCAGATCGAGATGCAGTTCTTGTCAGATGTTTACCTGGAATGCGAAGTGTGTCGTGGAAAAAGATTCAAAAAGGAAATTCTGGAGGTCAAGTATAAAAATAAGAGCATTTATGAAGTCTTGGAATTAACGATCGAAGACGCTTTGGTGTTTTTTGAAGACCGTCTGGAAATCGTCGCCAAGCTGGAGCCACTGGAGAAAGTAGGATTGGGTTACCTGCGACTGGGTCAACCTTCCAGCACTTTGTCGGGTGGGGAAGCACAGCGATTAAAATTGGCCTATTTTTTGGGCCATGAAAATCCCAAGGAACACATCCTTTTTATTTTTGATGAACCAACCACGGGGTTACATTTTCATGATATCAAGAAATTATTGACGGCATTCAATGAATTGATCGAACTGGGCCACACGGTCCTCGTGGTCGAACACAACATGGACATCATCAAATCCGCTGACTGGGTGGTCGATCTGGGGCCGGAAGGCGGGATCGATGGTGGAAATATCGTTGCGATGGGGACGCCGGAAGAATTGGCGAATGTCGAAGCTTCCTACACTGGACAGTATTTGAAGGAGAAATTGAACAATTGAGCTCCGTCCCCTAAAGGGGTGGTTTTTTGCTCGGCTATAAAATGTGAAATAGATCTAATGAAATTAGATTGTTGTAAATTACCCCGAAAAAGTCAAACGTCACCCGAAATTGGGCTATGAAAAATGCCCAATTTTGGAATATAAGCAATAGATGCACTGTATATTATGGGCCATAGCAGGTTGACATGCTAAATAAAGCGGGTTAAGGAGCGCAATCTGGTTGGTCTGGAGAGGGCCTGGTCTGAGATTTTAGTCTGTGTAGCGCCCTTGAATAACAAAAAATATGAGTACTCAGCACATGTATATACAAAAAGATTTGGTCGATAATCCCCGTGGAGTTGTATTAATCACACACGGTTTGGGTGAACATAGTGGTCGCTACGATGACTGGGTATTGGACCTGAATCGGGCAGATATATCTGTTTTTCGGTATGACTTGCCGGGTCATGGAAGAAGCCGGAAAGGGGACTGGTTGTTTGAAGATTTTGAGGTATTGGTTGCGGCGTTGGAATCTCAATACACAATAGCTATGGATTATAGTGAGGCAGAGCGAGTCCCGCTATTTCTATTTGGACATAGCATGGGTGGGTTGATTACAGCTGATTTCGTGACCCGTTTCAGTCCGAAGACCGCAGGCGTAATTTTGTCGGCCCCGGCTTTGGATGCCGGTGAAATTGTGAAGCCGTGGATGATTCGTATGGCGGGTTTATTACGGAAAGTATTGCCCGGACTTCCTGTTTTGAGTCTGCCTCCGGAGCAGTTGGCGAGGGATCCCGAGGTGGTGACCGGATATAAGAAGGATCCGCTGGTATACCATGGAAAGATCAAGGTCAAAACGGGGTATGAATTGCTGTCTCGTATGGAAGTGGTGAAACAAAAAGGGAACGCTTTTCATCACTCACTTTTGATGGTGCAGGGTCAGTCGGATCAAATTGTCCGGCCGGAAGTTGCGAAAACGTTTTTCGATCAGGTGTCCGCAGAGGACAAGAGCTGGCACTCCTTTGCCGGGATGTACCATGAAGTACTTCATGACATCGGCAATGAAAAAGTGAAAGCGGTTATTTTAAAATGGGTGGACCAGCGCATGTGACCAGACCATAGTGCATATTTGATTATCAAGGTAAGAGTAGTACTGCTTATTAGTTTCACAACACTTTTTTTCGATTCTAATTTTTTTAAAATGGCAGAATCAATCGGCATAGAATGGCACAGTTGAAAAGCGAAAAGGTAGTTACTTTCTAAATGGGCCGGGAATCAATTCTCCACTCCACTTTTCCGGGGTCAATGAATTAAATAAATTTTGCCGAATCTCTTCGAAATAAATTTTATGATCTACTGAATACCCGCCCAACAATTCCATATGTCGAGAGTATTGCTGGCAATCCATGATTTTGAAATTCAATTTTGCCAGGATATGATTCAGCATAATAACGGCAAATTTCGAGGCATCAGACAAGTTTGTAAACATAGACTCCCCGCTGAATATTTTCCCTACGCCCACACCATAAAGACCCGCCACGATCTCTGATTCGTGCCATACCTCCACAGAGTGAGCTATACCTGACTGGTGGAGCTGCTGATAAGCCTGCTTCATATGGTCAGTGATCCAGGTTCCCGTCTGATTGCGACGAGGGATTTGCTGACATTGGTGAATGACCTCATCAAAATGTTGGTCCACAGTGACCTGGAATATAGGGTTGTTCAGGTACCGTCTCATTGATTTGGGAATGTGCATCTGGCCGACATCGATAATAAAACGTTCGCGGGGGGCCCACCAAAGTAGCGGCTGATCATCGCTATACCATGGGAATATACCAAAACGGTACGCCAGAATAAGCCGGTCGATAGAGAGATCACCACCTACAGCAAGCAGACCATCTTTATCTGCTATCAGTGGATGTGGAAAATATAAGGGGGAATGCACGCAAGTGAATTGATTTCGAACTTATTGCTCGATGACCGCTGAAAGACCACGTTCCACCAAAGCATCTTTATAAGGTTTTAAAACCTTAAAAGGTGCTGTTTTTACAATGGCTTTTCCATTGAAGTGAATCATGAGCGAAAGCTGCTCTGCCTGAACTTCGCTGTGTTTTAGGATTTGGACAAAACATTCAATGACGTGATCAAACGTATTGTAGTCATCGTTGTAGACCACCAATTCAGCCGGTGAGCCTTCATCGATTTCTTCATCGACCAATACTAATTCTTCTTCTTCGGTTGAAGTTGAAGAATTGGTATATAATACATAATGCGTTTTCCACGGATGGTTTTGCTGATCTGTTATTTTCATGATTTGTTTTGATTTCGATACTTCGGGGATATTGCCCTGGCATATCAATTTCATAGTCTTCAACGACTATACAAAAGTACAAAAAATTCTCCATTTATAGAAGGAGAATAACCACATAATGGCAGGAATTTAAGATCTTTATGATTCCCTACGCCGACCTATGAGATAAACTATGAACCCACGCCAGAAGTCTTTTGTTCAATTGCATATAGCCATTGTTTTTTTTGGTTTTACCGCCATTTTGGGTGAACTAATCACTTTGTCGCCGTTGCCATTGGTTTGGTGGCGCCTGATTTTGGCAGCTTTGGCTTTCCTGCCTGTGTTGATGATCCGTAAAAAATTTCAGTGGGATCGATTCAATGTGGTTCGAGGGCCTTTAATCCTGGTAAGTATCTTTTTGGCTTTGCATTGGGTCACTTTTTTTGGCGCCATCAAATTGGCCAATGCATCTATCGGAGTGCTTTGCGTGGCTACCACCTCCGCCATGACTTCTGTCATTGAGCCTTTAATTAATCGAAACCGATTTCATCCCATTGAGTTGTTTTTTGGACTGTTGATTATTCCCGGCATGTTTCTCGTAGTGTCATCAGTCGATCCGGGCATGTATTGGGGGATTGCTTCCGGATTGATATCCGCATTTTTTTCTGCGATATTTACAACCTTTAACAAATCCATCGTCGGTAAAGGGAGCACTTTGTTCTTTACTTTTGTGGAGTTGTTTCTGGCAATGATCGTACTTTCAATCATTATATTATTCGCGCGAAATTGGGATTCGTCCATTCGCTTATGGCCTGTTCCGGTATCTGACTGGAAATATCTTTTAGTTTTAGCGGTGATTTGTACCACTGTATGTTACACGCTGGCCTTTGATGCCTTAAAACATATGTCGGCATTTGCGGCGAATCTTTCCATAAACGTAGAACCAATTTATGGGATTTTATTGGCAGCCTGGATTCTGGATGAGAATGAAGATCTGGATTTCCGTTTTTATACCGGTGCTGCACTCATCTTGCTGGTTGTCTTTATTTTTCCTATATTCGAAAAACGGATGATGAAAAAAAGGGTTGAGGTGTTGAGGAGTTGAGGGCAATATAAAAATTCCACAGTTTGGTAAGCGGCAAATAACTTTATAAAATTTGAATATGTTTTATAGTTTTGAAAAGTTGAATGTGTGGATGATTTCCCGTGATATTGCTGTGGCTACCTATAAAACAACACTTAAATTCCGGGCAGATGAAAAATTTGGATTGATATCTCAGCTTAGGAGGGTTTCAATTTCCATCGCATCCAATATTGCGGAGGGTAGTTCAAGAAAATATAAAAAAATCAGAACAGGTACTATCCACCATGTAAGTGCTTAATCAGCTAATAATCAGCAAGGAATTAAATTATATTAATCAGGATATTTATCATTCCTTACGAAGTGATATTGAAGGAATAACGGCCATGTTAATCAGTTAATATTCATCAGAAGGACCAAACTTTTAAACTCCTAAACTCATTTACCATGTTAGAACATTTCACCAAAGAAGTCATCACTTATTGCGAAAACCATACCAACCGGTCCAACGATGTCCTCGATCGGATCGAAGCTTCTACCCGGGAGCACTCCAATCAGATCAATATGCTTTCCGGAGCCTACCAGGGCAGTTTGCTACGGATGCTGAGTCGGTTAGTTGAACCCCGACGGGTGCTGGAAGTCGGTACTTTCACGGGGTATTCTGCGGTTTGTCTGGCTGAAGGGATGACAGAGGATGGGAAGGTCATCAGTCTGGAAAAGGATCACAACCTCAAAGATCTGATTGAAAAACACCTCTCTTGGACATCTCTTGGAAAAAAAATAGAAGTCAGGTATGGTGATGCTAAAGAATTATTACCACAATTGGAAGATGTTTTTGATCTGGTGTTTATTGATGCAGCAAAAAGAGAATACGGATTGTATTATGAAGAGTCGATCAAAAGATTGCGATCAGGCGGTTTGATGATTATTGATAATGTGCTGTGGCGGGGTAAAGTAGTGGATGCTGAGCCCGACAAAAAGACCCAATCTATACAGAAGTTTAATGAAATGGTTGCTGCGGATGATCGGGTGGAACCTTTTTTGATGCCGATCCGGGATGGGGTGTATTTGGTGCAGAAAAAATGAGCGGTAAAGAGGTTTCTCGGAGTGGGCAGAGAATTTCACGGAGAGTCACAGGGGATTTCACGGAAAGACACAGCGATTTTAACAGAGAATGACTGAAAGCAGTCTCGGCTCGGCCGAGTTCAAAGGTCGTCAATCGTCACTTGTTCAAGGAACGGTGAGCTCCTGCGAAGAGCGCTTAGAATGTTTTGGGATTTAAGCAATTGAAGCACCGTATGATGCATTATAATCGATTGACGAGGTGAATAAGGCGGACTATAAGTGTACCTCCCGGTACGAAATAGAACGGCGCCCTAATTCCTATCAACTAATACCTTACACCTAACATGATTTGTCACCACATCTTCTCCACCTCCTGGATTGATTCCATATCCAGTTCACCAACCCACTTCTGTAATTTTTGACGGGCATTAATCTTGACATCGTCGTTGATGTACGCACTGATGGTCACCAATGCAAAAGAAATAATACCGATATCGTCGGTGTAACCGATGAAAGGGGTCACGTCTACAATGGCATCAAAGGGATTTAGTAAATAGCCCAATGAACCTAGGATAATATTCTTGGCCCATCGAGGTGTCTTTGGATTATTGAAGGCATAGTACTGCAATAATACCATGTAGGCTAACTTATAGCCCAGGATTTGGAATTTCGATTGGACGTATTTTAATATTTTGCGTTTCCGCATGGATGTTATTTTGTTCAATTCAGGTTAAGAACAGCGGCATTTCCGTTTTGGTTTCAGATATGAGATATTTTTTGGTTTATGGAGTCGATGGATCTTATTCGTTGGGTGGTTGAGGAAAACTTAGAAATCTGGTTGCCCTACGTGTCATTCAGAGATCGGGAAACTAGTGCAATATCGAAACGGTTCTATATCCCAAGTGAAGCGTTCCAACACCCAAAGCGAAGCGCCCCAATTCTCATTTAGCCATCAGCCATCACTCATTGACAGATAGTGCTTCCTCTTTGTATTCTCTGGAATGCGGAAGGGCTGCAAACTGGAATCCCATACGCGTGAAATGCTCTAGAACTCGAGGTAAAGCGTACAACAAACGATCTTTAGCTTTGAGGCTGTCATGAAACACAATGATGGACCCATCCCGGGCATTGTTCCGTACATTCTCAAAACACGTTTCACCTGAAATGGTCTTATCAAAGTCCCCGCTTAGGATCGACCACATAATGATTTTATAATGTCGTTGGATAAATGACACCTGGGAAGGCTTGATTCGTCCATAGGGGGGGCGGAACAGCGTGGAGCCTGTTAGAATAGCGGCACGTTTTATATTTCTAAAATAATCGATATTGTCGCTTGCCCAGCCATTTAGGTGATGGAAGGTGTGGCTTCCGATGCCCTGTTCATTTTTTTTCAACAGTTCGAAAGTATTCGGATATTTTTCGATGTTTTCACCAACACAAAAAAAAGTCCCACAAGCTTCGTAGTGATTTAGAATGGACAATACCGCAGGTGTGATCTCAGGGTGCGGACCGTCATCAAATGTCAAATAAATTTTCTTTTCGCCTGCTGGCATGCTCCAGGTCAGCTGAGGAAAAAAATCTTTAACAAATCCCGGCGTCTTGATTAAATACATTTTTATTGGGTTTCGGATGGGCGGATATTTTTATACATTTGCAAGGCATATGTTCGTCAGGTAAAAGTAATGAATCAGTCAATCATATGATAAATAATGCTAATGTTTAACAAAATAAAGACAGTGAATTTATGTCCACGGAAAACAGAGTAAGAGTTCGGTTTGCACCCAGTCCGACAGGGGCACTTCATATAGGCGGAGTTCGTACGGCACTATATAATTATTTATTTGCCCGAAAAAATGGTGGAGATTTTATTTTGCGTATAGAAGACACCGATCAAAACAGAAAGATGCCGGGGGCAGAGGAATACATCAAGGAAAGTTTACAATGGTTAGGGTTGGAGCCGGATGAAGGACCCGATAAAGGCGGTCCATTTGGACCCTATCGCCAATCCGAACGCAAGGAGCTCTATGGACAGTTTGCTCAGTTATTACTTGATGAGGGATATGCTTACATCGCCTTTGATACAGCGGAGGAATTAAGTGAAATCCGAAAATCTTATGAATCCAGAAAGATTACATTCAAATACGATGCGACGGTTCGCCATCGACTGAATAACAGTTTGAATTTATCTTCTGCTGAAGTGGAACACAAAATCAACGAAGGAGCACCTTATGTGATCCGGATGCTGGTTCCTGAAGATGAAGAAGTGACCTTTTTCGATGCAGTCCGTGATCGGGTGACCTTCGATACCAACGAACTAGATGATAAAGTGATTTTGAAAGCGGATGGCTGGCCAACCTATCACCTTGCTAATATCGTGGATGATTATCATATGAAGATTAGTCATGTAATTCGCGGCGAGGAATGGGTGTCCAGTACTGCGCATCATGTGTTGCTTTATCAAATGCTGGGTTGGGAAGATCATATTCCAGAATTTGTACACCTTCCGCTTATACTAAAACCTGGGGGCGGTGGAAAATTGAGTAAACGGGATGGAGCCAAACAAAATATACCTGTTTTTCCGTTGCAGTGGAATGATCCTGATACCGGTGCTGTCTTTCAGGGGTTTCGTGAAGAGGGGTTCCTGCCTGAAGCTACTATTAACTTTCTGGCTTTATTAGGCTGGTCGCCTGGGAACGACCGAGAGATATTTAATATGGAGGAACTGACTCATGCTTTTATGTTATCTCAGATTATTAAAGGAGGAGCTCGTTTTGACCTGGATAAAGCGCGTTGGTTTAATCAGCAGTACCTGATACATGCTGATGTGGAAGAATTATTGCCATATATCAAAACGCAGTTTCCTGAAATGTACGGTCTGGCAGACCCTGAATATTTGGCTCAGGTCGTGCCTCTGTTCCTGGAACGGATCCATGTGCTTCCCGAATTAAGTGATCAGGCATCATACTTCTTTACCGAATGGCCGGATTATGATGAAAAACAGATCAAAAAAAGATATAAAGAAGAAAATCAGGAGTTGTACCTTACCTTATTTGATGACATTAAAAATGCACAACCTTTTGACCGGAGCACTCTAAAATCCATAGTTGAAGAATTTGTTGCTACTCAGAGTACGAAATATGGTGTCGTATTGCCCATTCTTCGGTTAGCAGTCGCCGGGGTACTCCAAGGGCCCGACCTTTTTGCAATGATGGAAGTGATTGGGAAAGAAAAAGTAAACAACAGACTCAATAAAGCGTTAGAATATTTCCCCACGGTTTAAAGCGATAAATATGGCACAGGAAGGTAAGAAAGAGGAAGATAATCCAAGAATCCATGACGATCTAAAAGGATTTAATATTCATATTGATGAATTTGGCCAGGTTAAAACGACTTTGAGCCAGGAAGATCTGAATTCCTTTCTCAATGAACAGGTGGATGACAAAAAGTTTTCTCCGAAAGTAAAAAAACAATTGGAAGAACTTTATACGACCATCGATCAGGAAGAATAGGAAGAATATTCCTGGGAAGATGTGGCTGTGGGATCGTTTTTGCCCAATCAAAGGCGGGGATTGGAAGGTGGTTAAATAACTATCTTAAAATTCATTGTGATTTTTCGCATTATGTGATATAAATGTAATATTTTAGCGCCTGGAATACGCAAATAATTTTATTGATATTAAAACTTGTTACCGTGAAAACAAATCTACTATTATGCCTTGTGCTGGTGATTGGCCTATCCATGACCTCCTGTGTAAGTAAGAAAAAATACACAGCCCTACAGGATCAGCTTGAACAAGAGAAGAAAGACTGTGAGCAGGAAATTGCTGCTTTGTTGGCTCAGAAAGAAGATGTAGACCGACGACTGATTGAGTTGAATTCCCAATTGTCAGAATCTAAGTCACAGGCTTCAAACAGCCAAAGCCGGGTAAAAGAATTGCAAGATGAGATCGATTACCTGAAGCGAACAAATACCAACCTTTTGGGACGTTTGGAGGAACTTTCAGTGTTAAGCCGAACTGGTGCTGAAAGCATCAAGAAGTCACTGAATGCCCTGGATCGACAAGGTAAATATATACAGGATTTGAACACAACGATGCGACGCAAAGATTCCCTGAATCTGGTCTTGGTTCAAAAACTGAAAAGATCACTCTCTGACGTGAACGATGATGATGTGAATGTAGAAGTGAAGAAAGGGGTTGTATTTATTTCTCTTTCTGACAAACTGTTATTCCGAAGCGGAAGCACCGCGATCACCTCTGAAGCGAATAGTGTGTTAGCAAAAATTGCTAAAATCGTTAATGATCACAATGACTTTGACATCCTTGTAGAAGGACATACAGACAACGTTCCGATCGCTACATCGTGCATCAAAGACAACTGGGATTTGAGTGTGCTTCGAGCTACTTCAATTGTTCGCGCATTGCAAACAGAACATGATGTAAATCCGAAGAGAATGACTGCCGGTGGACGATCTGAATACATCGAAAAAGCAAGCAACGGATCTAGCGACGGACGAGCACTGAACCGTCGTACAGAAATAATTGTACTTCCAAAATTGGATCAGTACTTTAGCTTGATGGCTCCCGAATAATCTGGATCGGATAATTGCCAAATCAGTATAATATATAGAACGGGTCGAAAATGATATCATTTTCGACCCGTTTTTTTTAGTTTCAGGAGTATAAAATGTGCTTACCGGATAAGCAGGATGTCTCCCGAATGAATATATTTCTTTGATTTGTGCGTCCAGATTATTTCAAACTTATAAACTCCGGTTCCTGAGGATACAGATCCATCCATGCCGTTCCAGATAATTTCTCCAGAGTACAATGTTTTTTGATCTGCATTGTATATTTGCCTTCCCCATCGATCATATATTGTTGCCCGTATAATTTTACTTTCATCAGGAAGTCGTGCAATCCAAAGATCGTTGGCCCCATCCTGGTTCGGTGTAAAGGCATTAGGGAATGTAATGTCTTCCGGTAGACACGCACTATTCAGAATGATTTCTGTACTGCATTGCTCGCTTTCTCTGGCGGATAGGGTGTAGGTGCCCGAAACAGCCTTTCTATGCACTGTCGGAAGAGTGTATGTATTTAAATCAGAGTTTATCGCTTTTCCTATTGTATGATCATTCAACTGTAAAAGGACCGGGTAAGTGTTCGAATAAACTCTCAGACTAAGATGTCTAGCTTTCAAAGTTCCACTCGAAGCCTGCAGGCAGATGGGGTGAGAAATATCTGAAATCTTTAGATTGCAAGGATGTTTACATTTCAAAGGAGCAGTGATTTTAAAAGTGTGTTGACAATTAGTATGACTATTATGGGTGATGAAAATCTCTTTTCCTATGTCACCTTTCATAAAAGGTCCAATAGGAATTTCACCACTTCCAGGCACAATATCAAACAGCTGATTCTGAAAATATATGCCTATGGTTGTATAAGGCTGGATGGGGTTAACTTGGATGAAATAGTAGATGTACTTCTCCCCAAGTGAGTCGATTACGCATGAATCTCTGAGGTTAAATTTAAGTTCACATTGGCTGGAACAGCCAGGTGGTGGATCGATCGAAATATCTGCCTGACAGGCTTGATCATTCGCATCTATTATCCGGATGGATTGCTGACCATTATGGATCGAGAAAGGTCCGATCTGAGTCGGAGTGTCATAGGTTCCGCTGAACGATCCATCCTGGAGGGTCCAGTTTCCGGAGTGATTTTGTCCGGACATAGATAACTCGAAGGTGAAGTTATCGTCGGTAGTATCAGATGGCGTGCCGTTGTCGTGGCACGTAACCTGAGTAAGTGCTGCCGATATCTCACATTGGTTGGAACAGGCAGGTGGTGGGTCGATCGTAATTTCGGTAGTACACGTTGGGTCATCATGGTCCCTGATTCGGATGGTTCGTGTTCCGTCGCTGATTCGGAAAGGTCCGATCTGAGTCGGAGTGTCATAGGTTCCGCTGAACGATCCATCCTGAAAGATCCACTGTCCGGAATGATTTTTACCGGTTACGACTAAATCGAAAGTGAAGGTATCGTCGGTGGAATCAGACGGGGTGGCGTTGTCGTGGCACGTGACCTGAGTAAGTGCTGCCGATATCTCACATTGGTTGGAACAGGCAGGTGGTGGGTCGATCGTAATTTCGGTAGTACACGTTGGGTCATCATGGTCCCTGATTCGGATGGTTCGTGTTCCATCGCTGATTCGGAATGGTCCGATCGGAGTCGGGGTATCGTAGGTTCCACTGAACGATCCATCCTGAAAGATCCACTGTCCGGAATGATTTTTACCGGTTACGACTAAATCGAAAGTGAAGGTATCGTCGGTGGAATCAGACGGGGTGGCGTTGTCGTTGCAAGATAAAGCAGTCGATCTACTTGATATCTTACAAACGCAGTCCCGTGCAGTGATAGCAGCTTCCACTATGATCATGCATTCTGTACCAACGTGATAGGACCAGGTATAGGTAGTTCCTGGGAAGAAATCTTTCATGGAAACGCTGCCGGTCACTCCATCGATGGGGATTTTAGGCGATATGGACCATTTACCGCCTGCACTTGAACTTCTGGAAAGCTGTGGTGTATAAGTGGATTTGCTGCAATCAATATCGGACAACAGTATTTCCGCAGTAGGGACAGGACTGATTTGGAACGGCACCGAATCAATGGAATGACAGGGCTTAGAAGGTTTGAATGTGGCAAAGTGGATTCCCGGCTTCAGGGATTTTGGATTAATTTCTTTAATCAATCTGTTCTGTATAAACCAGGACCCGGTCACTTGGTCTACCGTAAGTGGGAGTGGAAATTTGTTACTGCTGGTGCACATATCCGGAATTTTTGGAAGAGTATAAGCCGTGCTTTTCTGGATATTAATCGCTTGTTCGCCTACTTTAAATCCTGAGGTCGAAATGCAACCGTATTTATTTTCAACCGAAACGGTCCGGTAGGTATTATTTGCTGAGGAAGGAGGCGGTAATACAATTTTATTGATTCCGGTCTGGAGTGGTGTTATCGGGAATTCGGTGGTATTGTTCTTGATTATAAGGTTGCTATATGGAAAACCACCCTGTTGTGTATTTTGATCAAGATCGAGTTCCAATAGGACTTCCTGACCGTCACAGAAGTTACAGGTTTGATCACCACCACACAGTAGTGAAATAGATGCAGTGAGGGGAGACGGATACGTCGTAAGTGTTAATTCAACGGGTTTGCCAGAACGCCCACCGTATTCGTTCGCAACGAAGAGGGAGCGAGAGGCTGTCTGACTATTGACGGGTTGGGGGAATAAAGAAGCTGGTGGTCGGAATGTAGGGCCCCGATGGATCGGAGGATCATTTATATTGGTATACCAGGCTGTAAAATTATCTCCGTTCATTACTGAAAAGTTGTGAAAGATGTCTGCATCATTTTCACATTTCATCAGTTCGGTGCGGTTAAGAATTGGCGGTGGCGTATATTTGGGTGGTGCAAAGACGGGGTGGCAACTAGAGGCGTTGCCATATCGAATAGAATTTCCACTGCCGTAAATGTAATCACCGTTCTTATTGGACTGCCGATCCGGTTCATAAACGATATCATAGCTGCACCCACCCAGGTTCATCACGATATGGCGGGTGCATCCAGGTTTGGATCCGCAGGTGTTTGCAAACATCGACTTGATAAAACCAGGTGTATAATTACCAAAAAGGACAAAAATGGCTTTCTGGCTGCACAATCCGGAGAGCTTTCCACTGAAATCGGGGCTGCGCTGAACAAATGCGATGACGTTGGCATGTGCCGGGATGGTGCCATTATAGGGAGCGGCAAAAGGATCCAAAAATAGTGGTTTTCCACAACCACTTTGTTGGTTCATGGCTTGCAGAGCTGTGGGATTGGAGGTCCATCGATCAGAAACAAAGCTGCCGTTGGTTACATTCACCCGGATACTGAGTTGTTGCCCCGATACATTGAGATTGCTATTATTGGTATGAAAAATAAAATATTCATCCGGTTCATAACTGCTACAACTGTTGGTGACAATCCGATCCAGGGTTGGGGCATAATTCCCACAATTGGAGGCATTCCAGTGGCCTTGCCCGTTCAGGCTGGTGAAAGTAATTAAGATCATACTTCCAAATGCAACAACAATTCTTTGCCACGATCTTGCCATGGCTGGCCACTATTGAATTATAAAATCAATATGATGTTTTGATTTTTCAAAAAATGGGGTACCAATATACGAAATAAACTTCAATAGTTTGTTGTTATTTTGTATAAATATAAATATTAGAATTTTATACGTTGAAAGATGTATTGGGTGGAATTATAGTTGTTTGATGTGGTTCAGGTTGACGTCCTACGAACTAATAATTGGCTGATTAATATCTGAGTAATTATTAATAATCAATTTTCTTGGCCCGTGCCATCTCTCGTTTGCTTTCCCGTTCCTTAATGGATTGTCGTTTGTCACGCACTTTTTTACCTTGTGCTACAGCGATGTGAACCTTGATCCATCCACGTTCATTGATAAATACCCGATACGGAATAATGGTCAGCCCTTTCTCTTTGACGATTTTATGGATTTTTCGAAGTTCCCGCTTTTTGAGAAGTAGCTTCCGTTCACGAGTGGGACGCATTTCCAGTACCGTATTGTATTTGTAGTCTGCGATATGAAAATTTTTGATGTAGAGTTCACCTTTTTTAAAATAACAGAAAGCGTCTGCCAGGTTGGCTTTTCCCGCACGCACGGATTTGACTTCGGCGCCGTGGAGTATGATCCCCGCATTGAATTCTTCTATGAATTCATATTCAAATTTTGCTTTGCGATTCTTGATTTGGATGGTGTTGCTTTGAGCCATTATAGGTTTTCTTTAATAAAATTGGTCATAAGGCGAAATAAGTGAAGCTTGGATCCCGGTCCTGAAATCCCATGGTTGTCATTGGGATAATACATGGTGTCAAATTCTTTGCCCGCGTCGATTAAAGCGCGTGCCATCTCTGCGGCGTGTTGAAAATGAACATTATCATCGGATAAACCATGAACCAGTAAATAGGAACCTTTTAGTTTGTCAGCATAATACACCGGTGAGTAATCGTGATACCCCTGCTCGTTTTCAGCTTCGGTCCGCATATAACGTTCGGTATAAATGGTGTCATACCAGCGCCAATTGGTGACAGGCGCTACAGCAATAGCCATTTTAAAGACGTCGTTGCCATGAAGGATTAGGTTCGTAGACATGTATCCACCATAACTCCACCCGAATACGCCTACTCGGGACGGATCAATGTAAGGCAGATCTCCAAGGTATTTCGCCGCATCAATCTGGTCTGCTGTTTCCATTTTGCCCAGATTCATATAGATCTGTTTCTTGAACTCTTCACCGCGACCACCTGTCCCCCGATTATCGACGCAGGCAACAATATATCCTTTTTGAGCCAGCATTTGAAACCAGGTCAGGTATCGACCTTGCCAATCATCGACCACCTGCTGACTTCCCGGCCCCCCATAAAGAAACATGAAAACCGGGTATTTTTTGGTGGAATCAAAATCATTTGGTTTGATCATGTACCCATTGAGGGTAGTACCTTCCTGATTTTTAAATGTGAAAAATTCTTTGGGTTGGAAACCATATTCTGTGGTCCGGTCCGCTAATTCTGCATTGTCTTCGATGACCCGGATGAGTTTTCCATCATTGCGATACACTGAATACACCGGGGGCGAATCTGCCGTAGCATGGACCAGTACATAGTAGTCAAACGTGGTGCTAAATCGGGCACCGTTCCAACCTTCTAAATCAGCACTCGTTAATTTCTTGACCTGCCCCTTAAGGTCTATTGAAAAAACAGCTCGTTGGAGTGGTGAATGGTCGATGGCCTGATAATAAATTTGTTTTCTGGCCGGATCATAACCATAAACTTCAGTGACTATATCGTTTTTTGGTGTTATCCTTTTCTTGCGACCATCAAAATCAATGAGATAAACTTGATTTCTGCCCGCTTTTTCACTGGTCCACAAGAAGTGTTCCCGATCTTCGAGGAAGGTCAGATTGTCATCGATGTCAATATAGTATTTGTTGGATTCCTCCATGAGTACACGAGCGTCCCCGTTGTTGGCATTGGCGAGGATTAATTTAAGATTATTTTGGTGCCGGTTTAATACGAACACAACCAGTTGGTCTGCTTGTTTGGTCCATTTTATCCGTGGAATATAGAGGTCAGATTCTGAGGTTAGGATATCAACTTCCCGGGAACGGTCATCCTCCACATCATATAAGTGTACAGAAACCAGAGCGTTTTTCTCCCCTACTTTCGGATATTTGAAAGTCTCGTAGTCGGGGTAAAGTCCGTTTCTGTAGTTGGTCATGGTAAACTGGGGAACGGCTCTTTCATCAAACCGGATCCATGCAAGAAAACGGCCGTCGGGTGACCACTCAAAAGTTCTCGTAATGGCAAATTCTTCTTCATATACCCAGTCGGCGGCACCATGAATAATGGCATCTTCCTGACCGTCTTCTGTAATCTGAACTACTTCATCTGTAGCCAGGTCTTTATAATACAGGTTGTTTTTGTGCACAAATCCTATTTTCATTCCATCTGGCGAAAAATGAGCATTCATCTGTCTGTCCGCATCATAGAGCAGAGATATTTCATTTTTATTCCGGTCGTATAGATAGTAGGTGGCCAGAAAAGATCGGCGGTAAACCTGTTTGCGGTTGGTAGCCAATAAAATAAGCTGTTCATCCGGTGAAAAAGTATAACTGGCGAACTTGCCATCAAACCCGTTTTTTTCACGCAGGGTTTGTGGATCAAAAATGGTTTGTGTTTTTTCTCCCGTGGTGATATCAAAGGCCGCGATCGTGTTTCCTTCTCTCAAGGTATATTGACGACCATCATTCATAAAGTTAAACCCGGGTATGGATTTGGCCGCAAAAGTACCTTTTGACCAAATGTCTTCCAGGGTTATTTCTTTCTGGGCAACGGCTGTCGTCAATCCCATAGCTAATGTCATGATTGTTAATATTAATATTTTAAAATGCATAGCCTGTATTTATGATCCAATTTGTATAATGCATATAATCTGGTTTGGTTGACAAAAATAGGATAAAGTGTGGAGGAATCCAGCGAAGGGGGATGATTGAATCGGAAAATCGTGGCACGAATATCTGGTGAAAAGCTTTTTTTGAAACGGTCTGCGTTGTCTTTCAAGAGCTGGCTTCTGTCATGCCAACCTTTAATTATAGGATCCGTTGACGAACCGGATTAATTTTAGCGTGGACGGATTAAAAAAAATATTTCTATATATGGTATTCATGTAGAATAATATTCTATCAAGACGCGTAATTCTCCTGTTATTGGAAAATTATTCTAGGTTGTGTTGGTGATTTTCCCTTTCGCATTGATTGTCAAGCTAAAATATTTTTCTCTTTCCGGAAAATATTCCTTAGATTTGACCGGTACAATACATAGGCAATGAACTACAGTACACAAAACGCTTATTTCGTTTATTTCTTTTTTGGCGATCAAAAAGGGATCTGACGTTTATTGCACAATGTGAAAAACTAAATCAGGTCCCAAATTTGGGGCCTTTTTTTATTTAGGACAGGAACGAACAAACTTTATGAAAAGAATTTCGATACAAGGATTTCCCGGTGCTTTCCATCACATAGCAGCTGCGAATTATGAAGGCAGTCCCGTGGAGGTGGTGGGGCGACATACTTTTGATGAAGTCATCACTGATGTGATGAATGATGACACGATTGATTATGGGATGATGGCCATCGAGAATAGTATTGCCGGAACCTTGCTCCGCAACTACTCGCTCATCCAGAACTCCGGTGTGAAAATCGTGGGTGAAACGTATCTACGGATTAAGCAGAACCTGCTTGCATTACCCGGTACGCAGCTGAAAGATCTGAAAGAAGTTCATTCCCATCCGATCGCATTGGCTCAGTGTGAACAGTTTTTTTCACAGTATCCGGATGTACAGTTGGTATCAACTTATGATACGGCGGAATCTGCGTATGACATTTCTCAAAATGGAAACAATCAGATTGGTGCGATAGCCAGTTCATTGGCCGGAGAAATGTATCATCTGGAAATGCTGGCAGAAAGCATTGAGACAAATAAGCAAAACTACACCCGGTTTTTGGTATTGGATGACCACATGCCGGACCAGCAATTTGATAAGATATCGATTTCTTTTCGGGTATCCCATGCTATTGGCAGCCTCTATAAGGCTTTGGAGAATCTTTCTCTAAACAAGTGTAATCTGACAAAAATTCAAAGTGTACCCATACTTGGAGAGCCCTGGCAATATTTGTTTTTTGCTGATTTTGTATTGGCACAACCTGAACGTTTAGATGAAATCATCGATGAATTATCCCAACATGCGCGGGGGGTTCGGGTATTAGGAAAATATAAAGAAGGACAGCATTATGAAGGTTAGACCGTCAAATCGAATATCCGAGGTAAAGGAATATTATTTTTCCCGAAAATTAAAGGAGATTGCCCGATTGAAAGTATCAGGCAAGCCCATCATTAACCTGGGCATCGGAAGTCCCGATAAGCCCCCGGCCCCTTCTGTGCGGTCGGTTTTTAATCAGGAAGTTCAAAAAGAAGAAGGGCACGGCTATCAGAGTTATTACGGCATACCGGAGCTTCGCAGAGCCTTTAGTGATTGGTATCAGAAGCGGTATTCGGTTTCTGTGGATGCAGACACTGAAATATTACCTTTGATTGGATCCAAAGAGGGGATTATGCACATAAGTATGTCTTTCCTCAATCCTGGTGATGAAGCATTGGTTCCCGATCCGGGATACCCAACTTATCAATCAGCTACCGCATTGGCAGGTGGGGAAAACCGGCTTTACAAGTTGTCCGCAGACAATGGGTGGATGCCGGATCTAGAAAAATTGGCGCAAGAAGATTTATCACGGGTTCGGTTGATGTGGGTCAATTATCCTCACATGCCGACCGGGGCACAACCGACGACCTCGTTTTGGGAAGAACTGGTTGCTTTTGGTGACAAACACAATATTTTGATTTGCCATGACAATCCTTACAGCTTTATTCTCAATCCGGAACCCCGTAGTATATTTTCTGTGCCGGGTGCCCGGAGTTGTTGCCTTGAGTTGAATTCACTGAGTAAATCTCACAATATGGCCGGTTGGCGAATTGGCGCTTTGGTAGGTGGGGAGGAATTTTTATCCGAAGTCATCAAGTTCAAATCCAATATGGATTCAGGGATGTTTCGGGCGACTCAGTTAGCTGCCGCAGCAGCCTTGAAATTGGATGATGAATGGTATGAAGAGCTCAATAGCATGTACCGAAATAGAAAAGAAATTGCGTATCAGATACTGGAAGATCTCGGATGTGACTTTGAACGAAATCAGGCCGGGTTGTTTGCCTGGGGAAAAGTACCTTCGGATTATGAAGATGGGTATGCTTTGAGTGATGAGTTGCTTTATCAGTCGGATGTCTTCATTACACCAGGTGGTATATTTGGAACACAAGGCGATCCATATATCCGCATATCGATTTGCATCGAGAATGACCAGTTGGATGAAGCCCGGAATCGGGTCAAGGAGTTGATCAAAACCAAAAATGCAGTCGTATGAAGGTTGGGATTATTGGATTGGGATTAATCGGTGGTTCGATGGGATTGGCTCTGAGGGAGTGTAATTATGCCAGCCGGGTGTATGGGTATGATCAGCTAGAAGTGCACGTTGAAGTGGCTCTTCAGAAAGGAATCGTTGATGAGGGATGCGATAGTCTGGAAAAACTCGTTCAAGCATCTGATGTGGTTATTCTAGCGGTGCCGGTGCAATCAATTGTTCGCCTACTTCCACAGGTGTTGGACCTGGTTGATCAGGAGATGGTCATCGATGTGGGCAGTACGAAGCAAGATATGGTAGAAAGTGTGAAGGGACACCCGAAGCGTTCTCGGTACTTGCCCACGCATCCCATGGCCGGTACGGAATATAGTGGTCCGCAAGCGGCTTTGCAACGGTTATTTGAGGGAAAGGTGTGCGTATTCTGCGATGTGGAAGACAGCGATAAAGAGGTGGTGGATGAAATATTAACGATGTACGAGCGGATTGGAATGGATGTTGTAGAATACCATTCAGCAGAGCATGATGTACATACCGCCTATGTGTCGCATATATCACACATCAGTTCCATTGCTCTGGCGCTAACTGTTTTGGAAAAAGAAAAAAATGAAAACCGGATTTTTGAACTGGCTAGTGGTGGTTTTTCGAGTACGGTGCGGCTGGCGAAGAGTAACCCGGATACCTGGATTCCTATTTTCGAACAAAACCGAGACAATGTCCTGGATGTATTGGATGAACATATCAACGTAATCAGCCAGTTCAGGACGATGTTGATCAAAAAGGATTTTGAGCGTTTTCATGCACTCATGGAACGTGCTAATGATATTAAAAAAATACTTAAATAATTGAATGATGAAGTTTAAACCAGTTTTTGAAAATGTAACCCGACCCATACAGGTGTTGGGCCCATGTAGTGCGGAAACAGAGCAACAAGTAATGGAAACCGCCCGCCAATTGGCAGAGAATGATGTGAAGGTCGATTTGTTTCGTGCCGGAATTTGGAAACCCCGTACCCGTCCCAATTCGTTTGAGGGCATCGGAGCAGAAGGGCTGGAATGGCTCAAGAAAGTTCGTGACGAGTTTGGTTATAAAATTACCACCGAAGTAGCGAACAAAGATCACGCTTTTGAAGCGGTAAAAGCAAAAGTTGACGTCGTGTGGATCGGTGCGCGAACGACGGTGAATCCTTTTGCCGTGCAGGAGATTGCAGATGCTTTAAAAGGGACGGATATCCCTGTCCTGGTGAAGAATCCGATTAATCCGGATCTGAAACTGTGGATGGGCGGTATCGAGCGTTTGCTCAACGTCGGTCTGGATCGGGTAGGTGTGATTCATCGGGGATTCTCCAAGTTTGGTAAGAGTGTGTTCCGGAACAGCCCGCAGTGGCAGATCCCACTGGCCCTGAAACAAGAGTTTCCTGGAATTCAGATTTTGTGTGATGCTTCGCACATTGCCGGAAACCGGGAAAACCTGTATTCGGTTTCACAAGCAGCGCTCAATTTGAACTTTGATGGCGTCATGTTGGAAACCCACCCAACGCCGGACGATGCGTGGAGTGACGCAGCCCAGCAAGTGACTCCGGCTGATCTAAAGAAAAATGTACTGGACAAATTAATCGTTCGTAAAGAAACGGGTGATGATCCGGTTTTTCAACACAACCTGGAAGACCTTCGATCTCAGATTGATTTGATCGACAAGGAACTGTTTCAGTTGTTTGCAGATCGAATGAATTTGGCCGAGAAAATCGGAGAGTATAAAAAACAGAACAACATCACCATCTACCAGCAGGGACGATGGTCCGAGATCTTGGAAGGCATGATGGAGAAAGCTGGACCAATGGGGCTTTCCTCCCGGTTCGTCGATAAAGTGCTCAAAGCAATTCACGAAGAATCAATCAGCCGTCAGGAACAAATTATGCAAAGTGAGAATGAGAATGCTGTAAAGTAAGTACTGCTTACTATTTGGCGCTTCAGGAAATTAAGAACGAAAGAGAATAAACTATTCAGGCTTTAAGTTTTTATATGATTAGTTTATTCTCTTATTTTTTGGCACACGCATCCACGGTTCAATGAAGATATTATCACAGGCAAGCATCCCCACCGACTATGGAGATTTTAAAGTGATTGCATTTGGTGATCACGAAGATGAATACAGTCCCCACCTGGCATTGGTCAGTACAAAAACCAATATGGATAAACCGGTGTTGGTTCGCATACATTCGGAGTGTCTGACCGGAGATACATTTGGCTCTCACCGGTGTGAATGCGGAGAACAACTGAGTGCTTCCTTAGAACGCATCGGCGCAGAAGGTGGAATCCTCATTTATCTTCGGCAAGAAGGCCGGGGCATAGGTTTGGTGAATAAACTCAAGGCATACATGCTCCAGGATGAGGGATTGGATACCGTAGAAGCCAATGTACACCTGGGATTTGACCCGGATGAACGGCACTACGACGTCGCCGTGCAAATATTAGAAAAATTGGATGTTCGGGAAATCACACTTTTGACGAATAACCCTGAAAAGGTCGAAGCGATCCGGGAATCTTCTGTAAAACTGGTTCACCGGGAACCCTTAATCATTCCTATCCGGGAAAGTAATCAGGGTTATATGAAAACCAAAGAAGATTATTTCGGTCATTTGCTTGACCACCAATAGAAGACTGAGCGCAGGCCATGGTTGTATTCTTTTTGGTTTTTCGGTTTCGGCGGTAACTACTCCCCCCGCAATGGTCTTGTGGTATTACCCTTTGTTGGTAAACTGATCCACGGATTCGTAAATCAGAATATTGGCTTTTTTAAAATCGATGTACTTTTTCGTCGTGCTGATCATTTCATTCTGATCGATCGCATCATAAATACGGCCTTCGGAATTAATCAGTTCGATGTTACCCAGCATTTCAAAGTAAGCCAATGAAATGACCTTGTTGAGTATATTGACTTCACTTTGAATCAAATTGGTATGGATTTTATTCTTTATCTTTTTTACGATTCGGTCGGTCAGACCACGCGGGCCTTCTTCGATGGTTGTCTGAAGTTCAGATAACGCGACATCAATAGGTGTATCGTCATTTAGTTTTCCCTCAAAAAGCAACAACCCCGGATCCATAGAACCGACCACCCAGGCGTCGATACCTGAAAACAGATCTTTTTCCTTAACCAATTTTTTATACAAATAGGAAGAATTATTACTTGCATAAAAATCAGTCATCATATCCAGGGTGTAAAAATCACGGTGAATCCGTTCCGGGATATGGAACCCTATATAAATAGACGATGTGGGTACATTGCGCTGGACTTGTTTGTACCGGGAACTCATTTGCTCGGGTTCGCGGCCCGGATCTGGTAATTCATACGATTTCGGCGGGATCGGATCAAAGTACTGGTGGACCAATTTTTTGACATGGTCAATGTCGATGTGACCGCCAATCGATAAAATGGCATTGTTTGGACAGTAAAATTGATAAAATTCATGAATCATTTCATAGGTGGACTTATGAATATGATCTGGTGTTTTTCCAATCGTCGGCCATTTATAGTGATGATTTTTAAAAGCCATATCCGACATCAGATGCCACACGTCTCCATAGGGCTGATTTAGACATGTCTCATAAAATTCTTCAATAACTACATTTTTCTGAATGTCAAACTTCTCTCTGGTGATGGCGAGATCGTACATTCGGTCTGCTTCAATGGCCAGAAGCAACTCCAGATTGCTGGTGGGCGCGTAGGAGTAGTAATTGGTATAATCTGCATTGGTAAAGGCGTTGTTTTCTCCACCAGCTTCTTGCAATAACTGATCGATGTCCGGTACCGATTTGGTGCCGGTAAACATCATGTGCTCAAACAGGTGGGTGACACCGGTGTGATCTTCTTGTTCGTTTTTGGAACCCAGTTGATATAACAGGTTCACCGCTGCAAGCGTTGAATCCTCATCTCGGTGCAGAATGACCTTGAGACCATTCTTCAAAACAAATTTTTCATAATTGACCATAGGAAAACGAAGATAGAACAAGTCGTTGATTCTTACCGGACAATTGGTCTAAAAGTTGTATATTAATCATAAAGTTATAGTGTTTATTGCAATTTTGGTGCAATACACCGTGATAAAAATATTGGACATAATGAACGAAGACCGTGTACCCCATGAACTTATCTACCACCTCAAGATGGGGCAGGCATTTCGGCCTGTGGAAAAGATCGTGAATCTCGTTCCGTTCGAAAAGATCGGTTTTCGACCGGAACCATTCCCATACTCTTTTTATGAATTGTTTTGGCATATTCGGTTTACACAGCTGGATATTTTAAACTACTGTATTCATAGCTCTTATGAGCCTCCGGTCTGGCCGGGCGATTACTGGCCAGGTAAAACAGGTCCGAACCATGAGAAAGAGTGGGAAGCGCTTAAGAAATCCTATTTCACAGAGCGGGATCAATTGGCGGACTTAATACGTACATCAGAATATGGTTTGGACGACCGGGTAGCGGGTCAATCTGAGAATTCCGATGAGATCCACACCATATTTCGGGAAGTGCTTTTGGTCATAGAACATTCTGCTTATCATACGGGACAATTGGTGATGATGGGGCGCATGTTGGGCGTGTACCCGCGGAGGGACGCTTAACCGGGAAAAAACGCAAAGCTTCGTTTCGTTAATTCAGATATACCTTCGGAGGCATGATGTGAGTGATGCTTCTTTTGTGATAATAAATTGATTTTATTCGAATGGATACACAGGTATTTTTATCTTTAGTTTACTATGAGCAATGAAAACAGCAAATGGGAAATTGGACAGGCTGGTTTGCCACCTTTTACGCGAGGTCCATATGCCAGTATGTATGTGGGGCGACCTTGGACGATCAGACAATATGCCGGCTTTTCGACCGCAGAAGAAAGTAATGCTTTTTACAGAGCCAATTTAAAAGCCGGACAAAAAGGATTGTCCGTAGCATTTGATTTGCCCACACACCGGGGGTATGATTCGGATCACAATCTGGTCAGTGGAGATGTGGGTAAAGCGGGAGTAGCGATTGATTCTGTGGAAGATATGAAGGTGTTGTTTGACGCAATCCCTTTGGACAAGATGTCTGTATCCATGACGATGAATGGCGCGGTGATTCCGGTCATGGCATTCTATATTGTAGCCGCCGAAGAACAAGGCGTTTCGTTGGATAAGCTCACCGGAACCATTCAAAACGATATTCTCAAGGAGTTTCTGGTACGTAATACCTACATTTATCCTCCGGAACCTTCGATGCGGATCGTATCTGATATCATGGCATATACTGGAAAATATATGCCCCGTTTTAATTCCATCTCTGTTAGTGGATACCACATGCACGAAGCTGGTGCACCCGCGGCTTTGGAGGTGGGTTATACCATAGCGGATGGGGTGGAATATGTTCGGGCAGGTCTTCGGGCTGGGTTGGAAGTGGATGATTTTGTCCCGCGAATGTCGTTCTTCTGGGGAATAGGTACATCATTTTATGTGGAAATTGCTAAACTAAGAGCCGCTCGTAAACTATGGAGTGACCAAATGGCTGACTTCCAGCCGGCAAAATCCACCAGCCAACGTTTACGAGCCCATTCTCAAACGAGCGGTTGGAGTTTGACGGCACAGCAACCGATTAACAATCTGACCCGAACAACAATGGAAGCCATGGCCGCCTTGTTTGGAGGAACTCAATCTCTGCATACAAACTCATACGATGAGGCACTCGCACTTCCTTCTGATCATTCTGCAAAACTTGCCAGAGATACTCAGTTATATCTAAGAGATAGATCTGCAGTGACGCAAGCCATCGATCCATGGGCCGGCTCAGAATATATAGAAAATTTGACCAAAAAGATATACTGTGAAGCATTATCCTATGTGAAAGATATTGAGTCGATGGGTGGAATGACGGAAGCGATTAAGAGTGGGGTGCCTAAACAAAAAATTGAGGAAGCTGCTGCGAAAAGACAGGCCGATATCGAACTAGGTCATTTTGAAATGGTCGGGGTGAATGTGTTGACGCAATCCAACAAAACCAAGGCCCCGGAAGTCCGGTTGATTGATAACCAAAAAGTACTGGGTGATCAGCAGAGAAAGCTTGATACAGTCAAAAAACAACGAAATAAAAAACAGGTTAGCGATGCTTTGACCGCCTTAAGAAAGGGAGCCAAAAATGGGAATAATTTGCTGGAGTTGGCCGTCGAAGCAGCAAGAAGCCGGGCCACGCTGGGTGAAATATCATACACCCTGGAAGAGGTCTTTGGGCGGTACCAAGCCCGGTCTGGTTTAATTCAACACATATATGGTAGTCAAATGAGTAGTAATGACCAATATAAACTAGCGCAACAAAAGTGTGCTGCATTTGAAGAACAAGAAGGACGACGACCCCGGATTCTTATTGCTAAGTTGGGTCAGGATGGTCATGACCGGGGTGCGCGGATGATCGCCAGTAGTTTTGCCGATATTGGATTTGATGTAGATATTGGTCCGTTGTTTCTGACCCCGGAAGATGCTGCACGTCAGGCGATCGAGAACGATGTTCACTTTTTAGGTGTCTCATCGCTGGCCGGTGCACACGACACCCTGGTACCGGAGACGATCAAATCACTCAACCGTCTGGGGGGGGATGATATAAAAGTCGTCGTTGGCGGAGTCATCCCGGAACAGGATTATGAGTCGCTTTATCAGGCTGGTGTATACTATATTTTCGGACCGGGAACACCGGTCACGACATCTGCATTGCACTTATTGGAGGAGTATATAAAATAGAATATCGAAATTCTTATCAGCCAGTTCAAAACCGAAATAGCCATGAAGCATTTCTTACACTGGCTCAACGACCAGCACGCGATTGTCATCAAATAAATTCAAATAAATCTTCAAATTTCCGCCGCACCTTGGGTGTGTTTGCAAATTCATCTTTGTGTTCATCCCGGTAGCCCAAAGCCAGTAAAACAACAGAATGCAGGTCCCGGTCAGGTAACCCAAGCATTTCATCCAAGGCTGCGGCGTTGAAGCCTTCCATCGGTGTGGTATCTATATGGGACAACGCCGATGCATCTATAGCTGTACCAAGCGCCAGATAGACTTGACGCGCTGACCATTCCCGGGTCTCTGCAGGGGATAGTGAACCCGTGAATTTTAAGATACTTTCTTTGAAATCATCGAGCAACTCCACATCGATCTGTCGGGTTTGAGCGATTGAATTCATGTAATTGTCAACTTGAGGTTTGGACACAGAATTCCACCCACAAAAAATGAGCAAATGTGAACATTCCAGAATCTGTGGTTGACCACATGCATTTTGAAATATATCTTCCCGTATTTTTTCATCATCAATGACGATGACCTGAAAGGGTTGAAGCCCCATGGAAGAAGGTGCCAGACGAATGGCTTCCAATACTTTTTGTAATTTATCATCGGATACTTCCGATCCATTCATGCGTTTGGCTGCATATCGCCATTGCAATTGCTCTAGTAATTTCATAAATGCATTTTTGTAAAACCTTAAGCATTTATTGAAACCCGGTGGATCTTATATTGTTTATGACTGGACGGTTATGTGAGAAAAAGCACAGTGATCGTGAAGTCATAATGATAATTTTAGTCTATGAAAACAATCGGATTAATAGGTGGCACCTCGTGGCATTCCACGATCGTATACTACAGACTCATTAATGAAATGGTGAGTGAAACAATAGGCTCTGATCAAAATCCACCGATTTGGATTCACAGTCTCAATATCGATTTAATGCGGCGACATAATAAGGCGGAGATCAATGAGAAGTACCTGGAAGTGGCCCAAAAATTGGAACAAAATGGATCTGATGCCATAGCAATTTGTGCGAATACGCCGCATATGGTTTATCCCTATGTGCAGCCGCAAATATCTATACCAATCCTGCATATCGCAGACGCAACCGGCAAGGTAGCATGGCAAGAAGGCTTGAAGAAACTGGGACTGTTGGGGAATCGACCGACGATGACGGGGGATTTTATACCCCTTTTCCTTCAATCAAAGTTTAATATCGAGACTCTTATACCGGCGGAGGAATTTATTGATCCATCACATGACTATGTGTCCAAAGAGCTTACACAGGGAAAGTTTACAAACGAAGCGACAGATTTTTACCTGGATCAGATCAATCGGTTGGAATCAAGAGGTGCTGATGGAATAATATTGGGATGTACAGAACTGCCCATGCTGCTGGGTGATGAAGCGTATCGGATTCCTCTGTTGCCAACGACTCAATTGCATGCCCGAATGATTGCTGATTTTATTTTGAGCGAATGATTTATCATTTGCAATACAAGTTAATTTCAAATTGATCCAACTATAAAATTCGCCGGGAAGGAATTGTATCAGGTGACTTCTGATTTAGCCAGTATTTTTCGGAACAGGCCTGGTAGAAATCGTTTCATATAGACACCCATTATTTCATATTTTCCAATGTTGGCTTCTTTTTTCTTATTTCGTATGGCTTTTAGGACCCTGGAGGCAAATTGGTCCGTGGTCAGACCCTGAGCTGTTTTCTCATCCATGGTGTTCTGTGGCTGACCATCAGCAGTTAACGCATTCTTTGAAATATCCGTTTGAATAAATCCCGGACACAGAAGGGTTACATCAATTCCATCGGGTTCTACTTCAAACCGTAGAGAGTCAAAGTACCCATGCAAAGCGTGTTTGCTGGCCGAATAACTGGAACGTTTGGGGCTGCCAAATTTTCCTACGATGCTAGAAATAGTGACAATATGCCCGGACTTTCTTTCCAACATGGACGGCAACAGTAGCCTGGTCAGTTCAATGGTGCCGAAGAAGTTTACTTCAAATAGTTCCCTGGAAACAGATGGTTGGGTTTCTACAGCAAGTGCTCGCTGACTGATGCCACCATTGTTGATTATTATATCCACGTATCCGCCATAGGATAATGCTTTGTTGACTTTTTCCTGAAAGGAATCGGACTGAGTCAGGTCTAAGGGCAGGATGTGTTTTTTGCCCGATCCTTGGCATGATTCTGCCACCTGGTGCAATTTTTCTTCGCTGCGAGCAGATAGAATCAAATGAGCCCCTTCCTCCGCAAGGGCTATGGCCATGGCTTTACCGAGCCCTGAAGATGCGCCGGTAATCCAAATCCATTTGTTTTTGAACGTATTCATTTATTTTTTTACTCTGTTCAGAGATAATGCACGCAACATATATTTGGGTAAACGTTTGGTCCGATCGCGTTTCAGTAGGTTAAGATACCACCCTAATTTTTTTAATACCGGAATTTTATGTGTTTCTACAAACTCGATAAGGGTTCCATCCGGATCTTCGATGTAGCTAAAGTGGCCCGCTGCTTCGCCCATATCAAATTGATTGCTGCTGTCTACAGTAAAAGGCGTGCCATATTTTTCACACTTGATCCGCATTTCATCCATCCCTATAATATCAAAGCACAGGTGGATGTATCCGAGGTCTCCCCAGAATCGGTTTTTAAATATTTTATGTGGCTCCCGGCTTTTTGTCTGAATCAATTCTAAGGAAGAATCGCCAAGTAGTCCTGAAAAAGGCCCGGTAACCGGTGCACTGCGTTCGAGCAGGACCCGTCGGAAGCTTTGTTGATCCTGGTCAAAGTCCTCCATATCAGCTGCAGGCCCGTCGGTGTCATAAATCACTTTATCATAGCCCAAGATGGATTTGTAAAAGTCCATCGATGCTTCCATGTTACTAACACCAATGACTACTCCTCCAACCCCGCCGTTTGGCTGTCGTTTTTTATTGAACCAATTTTCGGAATGAACGATCTCAAAAGGATTGCCATAAGGGTCCTGGAAATAGAAGTGATCCTGACCGGCTGGATCTTTAGTGATCCGGGATAGCATATGAACGCCTGATTGACTTAATTGATCATAGACACTCTTGACATCGAATGATTTAATTTTTATAGCATTGATACCCAAATCGCCAGGTTTTATCTCAAACTCTGCGGGCTGGGGTGTTCGGCCTACGTATTGCCATATTTCGAATCCGCCGCCACCATTGAGATTGAGTGCGAGAACGGCATGCCGACTTCTGGGTTTTCCCCCAGTATACGGCAACATAAGACGCGCTTCTGCTTTTTCTTCAAAGATAGGTACATCAACCTGCAAGTGCTCGCGGTACCAGCTCCACGCTTCGTGAACATCGGATACGCCGATTCCCACTTGTTGAATTCCACTGATAAAAGGTTTTTTCATAATCAATTTTGGTGTCTGAACCGGCAAAGATACAAAATTAAACAGGATAGGCTGGAGCTCGTCCTTTTCTTTGGGAATGAGCTGTACACACTTGGTTATGTTAAAACTTTATCAGCTCTTTTGTGCGCAATATCCTCTTTGAGCGTCTTCCATTTTTCGCCCATGATTTTGTTCATGCCTTTGTCCACGATAAAGTGTCGTGAAATATTCATCAAACCTTTGGCTTTGGTCATGAGCGAAGCATTGGCACGCAGACTTAGCGAGTAACCACCTACTACATAATGCATGAAATGCCAGCATCCCATCGGCATGAACAATGTCTCTCCATGTTCCAAAATCGTATGGTATCCTTCCGCGTGTCGTAGTGCTGGAAATCGATCGTAATCGGGATTTAGGACATCGACATGGCTTTGCACTGTGAAGGGGTGGTTGTAAAGATGTATTCTCTGATCTTCATCAAACAATATGCATTCTTTCTGGGTCTGAAAATGAGTGTGAAACACGCATGAATAGTCGATGTCGTAGTGAAGGGCTACCTTAGCGCCTGCTCCTCCGAAAAACATATATTGATGATTTTTGAGAAAGCCATCCATGATGGTGGGCATCGAAAAATCATTGCTCAAAGCCGGAGCATGTTCAAAAATATTGTACAGAAACATGCGCAGGTCAGTTGGCTTATGGCGGATAAGATCCAAATATTCGCCAAGTTTCATCGTGGTAGTTGGCGTCATGTAGCCTTTGCCCGCTTTGTGGTAATCCTTTCCATAGAGAGGAACTTCGAGGTGTCCGTATTCCGATGATAAAAATTCCCACGTCCATTTATCCGTGGCTGGCCAGGATGCAGCCAGGTCTTTCAAGACAACGGGGGTTTTTGTTTTCAGATATTGTTCTTGAAACTCTTTTGAACTGAGACCACTTACTTTTTCGATGGGTTTTAATTTCATAACTTTTTCTTTACTTGATTTGTTCTATGACTGTCATGAAAGCGGACGGTTCGGTTGTCGCGTCTATTCTAAAACAAAAGTATGAAATTTTTGATTATTTTGCTTCAAATTATTTTGTTCTGGAGTATGAGATCAAAGAGGTCTGTTTTATCTCTGAAGTTTGACCCACTGGAACACCTATAGTTTGATTGGACTCAGTGAACGAGGAAGTTTGTTTCGCAGTACCCCTTTAGGGCACCGTGTTCACATGGACCAGAACTCACAAACCATAATACAGCATTATGAAAACAAAAAAAGATATTGTTACTGATTGGTTGCCAAGATATACAGGAACTCAAGTGGACGAATTTGGTCAATACATATTGCTGACCAATTTTAATCTTTATGTGGAATTGTTTTCACTCTGGTTTGGAACGGAAATAAAAGGGGAAGGCCGGGCGATGAAGTCTTCAACGTATGGAGATATTACGATCATCAATTTTGGAATGGGAAGCCCAAACGCCGGGACCATCATTGACTTACTTAGTATTGTTCAGCCAAAGGCTGTGCTTTTTCTGGGTAAATGTGGTGGTCTCAAAACGCAAACGAATAAAGTAGGGGATCTTATCTTACCGATTGCTGCGGTCCGTGGCGAAGGAACTTCTGATGATTATCTACCACCCGAGGTACCTGCGCTCCCGGCATTTGCCCTTCAAAAAGCGATTTCCACAACTATCCGGGAGTACGGGCAAGACTACTGGACCGGAACGGTTTATACGACGAATAAACGCGTGTGGGAACATCGCGAAGATTTTAAAGATTATCTGCGAACACTGCGGGTCATGGCAATTGATATGGAATCTGCGACTATTTTTACCGCTGCATTCAAGAATCATATGCCAGCCGGAGCTTTGTTGTTGGTGTCAGATATTCCCATGGTTCCGGAAGGGGTAAAATCGGAAGAAAGTGATTCCATCGTGACTGAAACCTTTGTAGAATTACATCTCAGTATTGGGATTGATAGTTTAAAACAATTGATTAACAACTCCCTGACTGTAAAGCATTTGAAATTTTAAGATCAAAGTAATTGGGGCTTAGAGTAACTTGGTTGAATAGCAGGAAAGGGATCGAGCCCTGGAGGCGTGTTTGTTTTTTGATTCCTCGGGATTCGCTGGATTTGTAGGAGAAAAAAAAGACCGGCTCGATAAATCCCCCTATGTAAGAACCGGTCTAGACCATGAGTAAAATAAGTGCATATCACATCTGCCTTTTCGGCAGATTTTCTATGATCTCATTTACATATACTACAACTGCTACGGACTGTTATTTATTTTACTGTCGTAAAAATAATTTTTCCGTCGGTTTTTATGTCATTTTGACACGAAAAGGCAGGTGGCATATTATTTGAACTTAATGGAGGAAATAAAAATATACGATTCATGAATAAAGGACACATTTCAGTACAGTCAGAGAACATTTTTCCGATTATTAAGCAATTTCTGTATTCGGATCAGGATATCTTTCTGCGTGAGTTGGTATCCAATGCTGTGGATGCCATTCAAAAGCTTAAAACACTCAGTCGAAAAGGTGAGTTTAAGGGGTCAACTGAAGATCTTAGAATTAAAATTGAAATCGATCCTGACAAAAAGACATTAACCATTTCCGATCAGGGATTGGGTATGACCGAAGAGGAAGTAAAGAAGTACCTTAACCAAATGGCACTATCGAGCGCCAACGATTTTTTGGACAAGTACAAGGATGAAGGAACAGGCATTATCGGTCACTTTGGATTGGGTTTTTATTCCTCGTTCATGGTGGCAAAAAAGGTGGAAGTCGTGACCAAGTCCTGGCAGAAAGATGCGAAAGCTGTCAAGTGGATCTGTGAAGGAGAACCGGAATATATGATCGAGGATGCCACCCGGGATCAGGTGGGTACGGATGTGATTTTGCATATTGAAGGAGAGGATGAAGAATATCTGGAAGAGCGTACCATTAGCGACCTGTTGGAAAAGTATTGTAAATTTTTACCTGTTCCTATTCAGTTTGGAACCAAAGAAGTACCCGTAGAGACTGCGACCGATGAGTCAACGGATGAGGCCGAAGATAAAGCAAAGGAAGTTGAAACCGAGGAAGTCCCCAATATTATTAACAATACACATCCGCTCTGGAAGAAGAATCCAACCGATTTAAATGATCAGGATTATCTGGACTTTTATGATGAGCTTTATCCATATAGTGATCAGCCGTTGTTTTGGATTCATCTTAATATAGATTTTCCATTCCATCTGACCGGAGTATTGTATTTTCCGAAAATTCACAATCAGTTGGAAGTTCAGAAAAACAAAATACACCTTTACTCCAATCAGGTGTATGTGACTGATGAAGTGAAAGAGATTGTGCCAGAGTTTTTGACTTTATTGCACGGCGTTATTGACTCTCCCGATATCCCATTGAATGTATCGCGGAGCGCTCTGCAAAGCGACCGGAATGTAAAAAAGATTACAGGTTACATAACGAAAAAAGTGGCGGATAAACTCAAAGAACTGTATAATACAGATCGGGAACAGTACGAAGCCAAATGGGAAGACATCGGGGTGTTTATCAAATATGGAATGATCAGCGATGAAAAATTCTATGACCGAGTAAAGGATATTGTTCTTCTGAAAAGTACAGAAGGAGAGTACCACACCATCGATGCTTATCTCGATAAAATAAAGGATTCGCAAACCGATAAAAATGATGTACGGGTAGTGATTTATACCTTCCATAAAGACGCTCAGGACAGTTATGTCACAGCGGCTCAAGATTATGGGTATGATGTATTGCTACTTGATCAGGTATTGGACAACCACTTTATACAGACCGTCGAGCAAAAATGGGATAAGGTCCGATTTGTACGTGTCGATAGTGAAACCGTGGATCAATTGGTCGCGAAAGATGAGGAAAAAGAAACTGCTTTGAGTGAGAAGGAGCAAGAAAAGATAAAAGGAATTTTTAAAGACGTTCTTTCACTGGATGACCATCGACTTGAAATTCGGCCATTGCCTGTAGATGCGGCGCCAGTTCAGATCGTCAAACCTGAATTTATGCGACGAATGGAGGATATGCAGCGGATGCAATCCGGCCAATTGCCTGGGCAGGGACTGGGAATGCATCAGATTGTTATCAACGGTAATCACCCGCTGATCGCTCAGAAGCTTAATAATATGCGCAGTGAGGAGAAAAAGGTTGACTTTACTAAATATTTGTACAATTTGGCTCTGCTCAACCAGAACATGTTGAATGGAAAAGCACTCACAGATTTTGTAAAGCAAAGTCTGGATTACGCTAATTCGTAAATAATCCGAATTTGGGTCGCTCCCTGTTTCCTGTCTGGAGGCTTATCCCTTGGACAGGGGATGGGGAGTGCTCCGAATCCGTGATGGCGTCCGCTGTGAGACCACTTATACACGTCAGAGCGTACGTTGCGAACTATAGTTCGTCAATGGCTTGCCCTCTCAGTTTCTTGAGGAAAGGTGAGGCAAAGATAAAGTCCACTAATTCTTCACTTTGTGATTTGAGAACTTCAGATTTAGTGCCCTGCCAGGCCAGTTTTCCATTGTGGAGTAGATTGATGTTGTCCCCTATTTCAAGCACGGAATTCATATCATGGGTGTTGATAATGGTTGTAATATTATCATCATAAGTGATGTTGCTGATAAGTTCATCAATGACAATAGAAGTTTTTGGGTCCAAACCTGAATTGGGTTCATCGCAAAAAAGATAGTTGGGCTCCATGACAATGGATCGGGCGATGCCAACCCTTTTTTGCATACCACCGGATATCTCCGAGGGGAATTGGTCGTTAATTCCTTCCAGATTCACACGTTCCAGACAGTAATTGACCCGATTTTTTTTCTCTTTCTTGGTTTTTTTGGTAAACATATCCATTGGGAAGCGAATGTTCTCTTCCACTGTCATTGAGTCAAACAGAGCGGAACCCTGAAATAGCATCCCGACCTCATTCCGTAGTTTTTGAAGTTCTTTATGATTAAGACTGGTGAAGTCGTGGCCATCATACCAGATCTTTCCTGAGGTTGGGTTTAGAAGTCCGACGAGTATCTTCAGTAGTACGGTCTTTCCAGCCCCACTTTTACCAATGATTAAGTTGTTCTTTCCGGATTCAAAAACGATTGAGATGTCCTTAAGAACTTCTGTTTCGTCAAAACTTTTAAATATGTTTTCGCAACGAATCATAACTTTCTTTTTTAAAGCCGTTTCAGGTGGTAAGCATTAGTACAATGATATAATCAGCAAGAAGAATCATCACATCACTGATCACAACGGCATTGGTGCTTGCTTTTCCGAGCTCAATGGATCCACCTTCTACATAATATCCCTGATAGCATGAAACAGAGGTCAATATAAAAGCAAATACCAGTGCTTTTATAAGCATCATCACCACATTAAATGGGACAAAAAACGACCGCAATCCTTTGATGTAATCCAGATTGGTCAGATCACCAAACGGAACTGAAGCAATGTATCCCCCAATGATACTTACAAAGGCGCCAATGCTGACAAGGATGGGTATGATTACCACAGCTGCGATGATCTTTGGCAAGATCAGATAGCTGGCGGTATTCACCCCCATGACTTCCATGGCATCAATGTGCTCTTTCTGTCGCATTCCTCCGATTTCGGAAGCCATGTTTGATCCGACTTTGCCTGCTAATACCAAACCTGTAAAGGTGGGAGCTAATTCGATGATCGTCATATCTCTTACAATATAGCCAATGTAGTATTTCGGTATAAATGTTCCCCCTATCTGATAGCTAAATTGTACAGCAGACACAGCTCCTATAAATACAGAAATGAGTACAACGATGGTTACTGATCCCACGCCGATGTCGTACATCTGACGAACCGTCTCTTTCCAGTACATTCGGAAATTGGAGGGCTTTCGCAGCGTAGATCCCAGCATCACAAAATATCGACCAGTATGGAATAGCAAAGGTTTTATCATGGGAGTGTAAATATCACAAAATATTCTATATTTGATCACATCCGAATGGAATAAACTAATAAAAAAACGAATAATGGTGGTTGTTATTACAGGGGCAACGAAAGGAATAGGACGGGCTATTGCGCATACTTTATCGGAAAATGGCCATCAATTGGCATTGTGTGCACGCACTGAGGCTGATCTGATAAAAGTAAAGAATGAGATATTGGATCGGGGAAAATCCAAATTAGTTTATATACAAGCTTTTGACATACGAGACCGGGATGCTATCGATGATTTTGGGCGGTCTGTTTTGCAAAAATTTGGATCTGTGGATGTACTGGTCAACAATACGGGTGTTTTTGTACCCGGCATGATCGTAGATGAAAAGCCAGAGACTTTCGATCGGGTTCTGGAGACCAATTTGCACAGTGCCTATTTTATGACAAAGACATTCTTACCCGAAATGGTTAAACGAAAAGCAGGTCATATCATCAATCTTTGCTCAGTAGCTAGTATTCAAGGCACCGTCAACGGTGGAAGTTATGCCATTTCGAAACATGCTTTACTGGGATTTGGGAAAACACTGAGAGCGGAAGTCCGGGAATTCGGGATTCGGGTTACAAATATTTTACCAGGACCAACCTGGAGCCACAGCTGGGAAGGTATGGATTACCCGAAGCATCGATTAATGGATAATCAGGAGGTAGCTGCTGTCATAAAGACTGCAATTGATTTGGCCCCGAATGCGGTCATGGAAGAAGTAGTTCTCAGACCAGTACAGGGAGATTTGTGATTTTAGTTAAATGTTATTTTAAAAAAAACATGCATTGCACGCATTAATTTGTAGTATTAGACCCTGAAGTTGATTACAAAATGGATCGAATATGAATCGACATACCGCGTTTTTGAGTAGTATTATTTTTATTCTTATTTGGCTTCAGGCTTGTGAGACTGGTCAGACGCCGACTTTACTTAGAGACTCCATCCATGCTGTCCTCGATTCTGTGGAGGGAGATTTTGCGATAGCTTATATGGACATGCAAACCGGCGATACGATATCACTTCAGGCCAATGAGGTGTTTCATGCGGCGAGTACTATGAAAACACCGGTCATGATAGAAGCCTATAAACAGCGAAAAGAACAAGGTCAAAAAATGACGGATTCCATTGTTGTTTACAATAAATTTTACAGCATTGTCGATAAAAGTGAGTATCACCTTACGCCTGAGAACGATAGTGATCCAGAGCTTTATGACCTTCTCAATCAAAAAATAAGTTGGGTGGATTTGATTGATCGTATGATCACCCGAAGTAGTAATCTGGCTACCAATATTCTTATAGACCAACTAGGTGCTGAGAATGTGACCAAAAGCATGCGCCGCCTGGGAGCCAATAAAATCCAGGTATTGCGTGGAGTGGAAGATCTCAAAGCTTATGAAGCGGGATTAAGTAATACCACGACAGCACTGGACCTGTTGCATATTTATGAAAAATTAGCTCAATACCAAGTGGTGGACTCTTCGAGTAGTCAGGCTATGATAGATGTATTGCTTAACCAGGAATTTAACACGTTAATTCCAGCGCCTTTACCTGATGTGGTTCAGGTGGCTCATAAGACGGGGTCTATTACCGGGGTACACCACGACTCTGGCATTATCATTCTTCCGGATGGACGAAAATATGTGTTGGTGATGCTCTCTAAAAACGTAAGCGATATGGAAAAAGCTGACCAGGCGATGGTTGAAGTGTCCAGGCTTATCTATGACCATTTTATTAATCTACACACCCGGTCTGGGAAATCGGATCAAGCTATTACAGATAAGAGTAATTGAGTGCATGCGTTCTCAAACGGGTTCCTTTATTTTTTCAGGCCTATTTCTCGAAGTCGTTCATCAAGGAATGCTCCGGCAGTTGTAGGCGGATACTTGGCTGTTTCTCCTTCAGGAATACATTGGTCCAGGGATGTAAGATCCATTTCTGCTATAGGATGCAGAAAAAACGGGATAGACAAACGAGGAATGTGCCATTCTTCACGGGGTGGATTAACCACACGATGGGTCGTTGATTTGAGATAATCATTGGACAGACGCGAAAGCATATCCCCTACATTGATAGCGATCTCATCTTCCGAGGGCAGCACAGGCATCCATTCATTTTGCTGATTCAGGAGTTGAAGTCCACCTGCTGATGCCCCAACCAGCAGGGTGATCAGATTAATGTCTTCGTGTTCCTCTGCGCGAACGGCAGATTTTGGGTCCGTCTTGATCGGTGGATAGTAAATCGATCTGAGGATACTATTGCCTTCCCGGATAAGATCATTGAAGTAATTTTCGGGGAGATTGAGATAAAGAGCGATAGCCTGTAGAAGTGATTGGCCGGCGTTTTCAAAAGCTTTGAACAATTCCATCCCGCTTTCAGTGAACTGCTCGACCTCAGTGACACGGATGTTGTCCGGATACGTTTCTTTCTTCGGATGATCGTCGGCAACTTCCTGGCCGATCTGAAAAAACTCTTTTAGGTCAGGAACATCAGCGTGTTTGGCGTGCTCTGTCCCAAACGATGTGTAACCTCGTTGACCAGCCAGTTTTTTGATCTCATATCGCCGTTTGGTGGCTTTCGGTAGTTTGAAAAATGCTTCTGACTTTTGGTAGAACCGGGAGATTAATTCCTGGGAAATTCCGTGGTCTTTGATGATTACAAAGCCCCATTTATGAAAAGCTTTTCCGAGATCTTGAACAAATTTCTGTTTTTTATCATCATTTCCTTGTGTGAAATCTTCCAATGAAATTCGTGGTAGTAATTTTTCAGGCATTCTTTTTGGTATTAGGTGTATTTGTTGTAGGAATAAGGTCATACCTTATTTATCTATGCAGCGGTTAATATACAAAATCTGGACTGAAGCACCGAGGAAATTATTGAGGCCGGTTTGGTTTGTATTTGGATCTGTCCATAATAGACTGAAAGTCCGTATTATCTGCCAATTCTTTTAATGTGACATCCGGATGGTGATTCATATAAGATTCCACAATGCGATAGCCAATCCAATTTGCTATCCGCCCGGGCGCTTCCTGAGGTAAACCAGGGGTATTCGGAGCTGGGTCTGTAAATTTTTTAAATTTTCTTTGGTCCGATTCATAAAAGTATCCCAGGTCAAGCAACCAGGACCATATATTGAGTTCATTGTCCTGAACCCACTCCATTTGTTCGGGGGTATACAAACAAATCTTGTGCATCGGACTATCCGGCAAAAGCATTGAAGTAAGGTATATTATTTTGCCATTCCGGATCATAAAATCCAACATATTTCCTTTGCTTACCGAGGGAAGGAGTCCTTGTGTCAGTGTCCGAATGGCTTTGGATACCATGAATTCACTGCTCATGGTTTTACGTAAGTATGCAGAAAAGACCGCCGGGTCGTAATACGGATAATCCTCCCCCAAGAAAAAATCCAGTCCGATCGCCAAAACCCGATGGTCGACGGTGAAGGTCCCCAATCCAAACTCGGAAACATAGGTGAAAACCTTGGGAACCGGTTGCTCAGGGAAATAGTTTTGATAATACCCAAAAGCCAGGCCCAGTTCGTTTTCCATCTGTCGTAGGTCTGGAAAGAGTATTCGACTGGTATCTATCAGGTGTTGGATAGCTGGTGCGGCGCAGTAATTGCGGATCAATTCATTCAGCTGGATAGACTCGGTGTTCCGTGGAAAAATCACCTGGTTGAAAAACACATCGGTGAAGATCGGGTATTTATCTAATAAATCTTCCAATAATTGATTATCCGATTGTTCTGCAGTTTTGCAGAGCTCCTGATCAAACCGTACGATTTTTATTTCTTTGGCCGAGACGGGTGGTGTGGACCGGGATGCAGTGTTCTCTTCTGAACAAGACAAAATGATAACAAACAACGGGATTAACCCCAGAAACGATACTATTTTTCGAAAACCAGGCATAAAAAAATTAAAAAAACTGTTTGATATTTCCTTCCTGATGACAAACGTACAGAGGCGGTAATGATTGCAGGATGACCAAAAAAAAATGTTGTTTTAAATTTGTATTTTTTCTATATCCTGAATTTATGACATCAAATGGGAATAAAATTTTTATATTGTCTTCGATATTTAAGTAATCCACAAGCATGAATCACAAGTACATCATCGGGTTGATTTTCCTATTATTTTTACTATCAGGAAGTGTATCCGGACAACAGTTAGATGATAAAGAACTGGATTTTCACCTGTCGCCAACGTTTAGTCGACTGAATAGTTCGAGTGATTATATCGATGCAAATGGTGTTAATCTTGGCATCAAGCTGGGTGCAACGGTTAACTTCAAATTTGCGGATTGGGTTGGTCTGGCTACCGGATTGGATTTTACATTGTGGTCCGGAGGCCAATTATTGTACCGGAAAGGAGGGAATTTTTTACCAAAATCCAAATTATCCAATCCCGATTTGAATAAAGGAGATAAACCACTGCCGGATAACACAAACATCCGGTACACGATTAATTATATTGAAATTCCTGCCGGCTTGCAATTTCAATTTCCGGTGGCATACAACGTAAATGTTTTTGCCAGAATTCCTGTAATTACGCTGGGTGTACGGAACCGGGCACGAGGCAATATAGAAGCCGGAAGTATTTTGCTTGAAAAGGAGAAAATTGGAAAAGATTTAAGTTTTTTTAATTTTATGTGGGGCATGGCCTTGGGAACTCAGTTTGAACGGTGGAATAAGGATCTAAGCCTTATGATATTTATAAACACTGGACTGGTTGACGTGACCCGCAATAAAGGGACCCAGGTGATTGATGTGGAAGGGGGCGGGATGAAAACCATTAAAGAAGACTCCAAAGGCGCGCTCAACCAATTTGGAATCCAATTAGCTGTGAAAATTCAATAACCATATAGTATGATATTAGATCAAGATGTTGGCACTGAATTGCAGACCTTTGTGGTCCGGGGACTAAAAGAAGATGTCGGGGATGGAGATCATACCTCCAGAGCATGCGTACCTGAGGACCAAAGATCCAAAGCACATTTGCTGGTCAAAGAAAATTGTGTCTTGTCCGGTATGGAAGTGGCTAAAGAGATGATCCGGTTCGTAGATGAAAAAGCAGATATTCAGACCGTCATGAAGGATGGTGAATTAGCCAAATCAGGTGAGGTGGCGATGTATGTAACCATGAATACAAGAGCACTGCTGAAAATCGAACGATTGCTGCTCAATACCGTTCAGCGAATGTGCGGAATATCTACCATGAGCAGAAAATATGCGAATGCGGTGGAGGACTTCGATGTGAAAATATTGGATACCCGAAAAACGACGCCGCAGATGCGGTTTCTTGAAAAAGAGGCGGTTCGCATCGGGGGATGTACGAATTACCGGAGTGGTTTGTACGACCGGATAATGATCAAGGATAATCATATCGATGCAGCAGGATCAATGCGCAATGCCTTGCATGCGGTACACGATTATCTGAAAAAAAAGAATCTTAATCTATTGATTACTGTAGAGGTCCGCAGTTTTTCGGAACTAAATGAAGCGATCGTGGTAGGCGGGTTCCAACGGATTATGCTGGATAATTTTAGTGTGACTGAAATGCGGGAAGCGGTAAGTCAGATTGATGGACGGTATGAAGTGGAAGCTTCCGGGGGCATTACCTATTCTGATTTGGTACCCGTCGCCAGAACCGGTGTGGATTTTATATCAGTGGGTGCCTTAACTCATGGAGTAAAAGCGGTGGATTTAAGCTTGAAAATATTAGAAGCTTAAAGACACAAGGTGAAAGCTCAAAAGTGAAAGTTGAAAGCAAATAAGTCCAAAGGAGAAAGGTTGCACGTACTATAATCACGATATAGCAGGACGGGCTCTGCCAGCATCTGGAATAAAATGGATTTTGGAGAGAAGTTGATTTTATTATTGTAATTGTTCTATGTGGTACAGACTGACCTGTGTTTTACTTCAAAGTACTATTTCAGACGCAGGAAAGCAATGACGCGCAAAGCAAGAAAGCTCAAAGTAGCCGGAGCTTTCAGCGCCGGACATGATTTATTTTCCAAAAGCCAAATGCTTTTGTTACATTAACTCAAACTCTGACCGAAACTGCTATTGCATCTCCTTCAACAAGGAATAAGAATGAAGCCGAGCCTCATGATCAAATATGTGTGAGACCACCATCAATTCATCGGCTGCTGTGGCATCCACAAAATCATTAATTTGTTTTTCAACCGTATCAGAGTCCCCGATAAATGAATATTTCGTCATTTGATCCATGGCTGCCTGTGCAGCTAATGGCATCTCAAAATCAGGATCCGGGGGTTGTAAGGGTGACCGGTTGCCTGTAATGATCCCTATGAAAAGTTTTTGAGCAGAGGTTGCCAGTAATTCAGCTTCTTCTTGTGAATCGGATAGTATTACATTGACGCACGGCATAAAGAATGGTTCACTAAGCTGTGCTGATGGTTGAAAATCGGCGCGGTAGATGGATGCTGCTTCGTGCAGCTGACGAGGTGCGAAGTGACTGGCAAAGGCATAGGGGAGACCCATAGCTGCTGCCAAACGGGCACTATCGGTACTCGAACCAAGAATCCAGATCGGAATGTCGAGACCTTCTCCCGGAATGGCCCGGACCTTTGCTCCTTTATTATCTGCAGATAAATAGGTTTGTATTTCCCGAACACTTTGTGGAAACCGATGGGCGGATTGTTCATCTCTGCGCAGTGCATAGGCCGTCAGCGGATCTGTGCCGGGAGCGCGACCCAATCCCAGGTCGATCCGTCCCGGATAGATGGATTCAAGGGTTCCGATTTGTTCAGCGACCACCAGTGGCGCGTGATTGGGTAGCATTATACCCCCAGAACCGACCCGGATGGAGGAGGTATTGGCAGCGATAAAACCCATAAGCACTGTGGTGGCCGAACTCGCGACGCTGTCCATATTATGATGTTCCGCAACCCAGAAACGGTGATACTCCTGGTTTTCCGCATTTTGCGCTAGATCCACGCTGTTTTTAAAAGACAATGCCGGTGATCCTCCTTCTGTGATCACTGCCAGATCCAAAATGGAAATGGGTATTTTTGAAAATGATTTGTTCATAATAGTTAAATGCACAAACCAATATCTTGTTGAGAAATTCCGGATTATTTTACTACCAGCTAATCAAATCCGACCTTTCCATGGTCGTAACGTTTAGTGATGTCCAAACCCCAAACTACGATCGGCGGAAGCCCTCAAACCACAAATTGCCCCAGGCTTCAAACCACAAACGCACGCACTGCTCAAACCCCAAACTGCCCCAGGCCTCAAACCCTATTCAGGCTTCGATATTAATCTTCGATAATTCAATGAGGTCCTTCACTCTTGTTTTTATCATCTCTGGGGTGAGGCTTTGCAATTTTTTAATCGAATAATCTTCTACACAAAAGGAACCCATAGCTGCGCCATATATTAAGGACATTTTCATGTGTTCAAAGCTAACATCGCCCTGGCTGGCCAGATAGCCCATCATCCCGCCGGCAAACGAGTCACCGGCTCCGGTTGGGTCCGTAATTTCGGCCAGTGGGAGGGCAGGAGCGAAAAACATATCGTCTTTGCTAAATAGTAAAGCGCCGTGTTCCCCTTTTTTGATAATCAGATACTGGAGACCATATTCCAGGATGCGATCTGCTGCCCGCAAAAGATTGTATTCTCCGCTCAGTAGCCGGGCTTCTTCATCATTAATACTCAGTACATCGACTTTTCGGATGGTATCTATCAGTGCGTCCCGGGCGATATCGATCCAAAAATTCATGGTATCCATGACAATCAGCTTTGGTTTTTTGGTCATCTGTCCAATGACTTGTTGTTGGATTTCTGGGGTCAGGTTACCCAACATTAAATACTCACTTTTTTTGTAGTGCTCAGGTAACTTCGGGTCAAAGTCATCGAGAACATTTAGATCGGTGGCCAAAGTTGTCCGGTCAATCATGTTTTTGTCATATTCTCCTTTCCAATAAAAGGATTTTCCTCCTTTGACAATTTCGATCCCACTTACATCGATCCCACGGCTGGTCATTTTTTTCATCTCTGCCTCGGGCCAGTCGTTCCCAATGATGGAGACCAATTGAATATGCTGGTACAAATAAGAAGCGGCCCAGCCAGCAAAAGTAGCGGCCCCACCAATAACTTTGTCTACTTCTCCGTATGGTGTTTTTACAGAATCAAAGGCAACGGTCCCTATAATAGTCAAACTCATAAAAAGTGTGTTTATCCATGGGTATATTTTCCCTGGAATTGTGTGATAAAAAAAAGCCTTGCCATCATTTTGTGAAAGGCAAGGCCACTAACGAAGTAACTGTATAATAACGTCAGTCTGAATCCAAAATTTAATCTTTCAAGCCCAATCCCGCTTTCTCCGATATCTCCAACATTCGCTCGATGGACTTTACTCCTTCTTTAATTACCCAGGGGGGCAAATTTACTTCAGGTTTTTCATATTTCATACACAAATATAATTTTTCCATCGTATTTCTTTTCATGTGCGGGCATTCGTTGCAGGCACATTCATTGGATGGGGGAGCGGCGATAAATGTTTTATCCGGTGCTCTGAGTTCCATCTGATGGAGGATCCCCGATTCGGTCGCTACGATGAACGTATCCGCATCAGAATCCTTGGTGTATTTGAGCAGGCCACTCGTTGACCCGATGAAATCTGCTTTTTCCAGGATGTGCTCTTCGCATTCGGGATGCGCTATAAGCTTAGCATCCGGGTATTGCAGTTGCAATTTAGTAATTTTTTCATTACTGAATACTTCATGTACCATACAAGAACCATTCCAAAGGATAAGATCCCGGCCGGTTTTTTTCTCGAGATAGGCACCTAAATTGCGATCCGGGGCAAATATTATCTCCTTGTCCCGGGGGATGCTGTTGATCACATCCACCGCATTGGTAGAGGTGCAGCAAATATCGGTCAAAGTCTTCAATTCTGCGGTGCAATTGATGTAGCTGACCACTACGGCATTGGGGTGCTGCTCCTTGAACTTTCGGAACAACGCCGGCGGACAGGAATCAGCCAACGAACATCCTGCCTTCAGATCTGGCAGGAGGACTTTTTTCTCCGGGGACAACATTTTAGCCGTTTCCGCCATAAAATGTACGCCGGCAAAAACGATAATGTCAGCGTCCGTGGTGGCTGCTTTTTGACTGAGCCCCAAACTGTCACCGATGTAATCAGCGATGTCTTGAATATCCGATTCCTGGTAATAATGAGCCAGGATGATGGCGTTCTTTTCTTTTTTGAGCCGCTCAATCTCGTCTTCCAGATCCAGGCTTGGATCGATGTCTACATCCAGAAACCCTTTCTTTTCCAGGTTCCGGTCCGCTATTTTTAAATCTTCTGTTGCTATCATGGCTATATAGTTAAGTCAAATGTATAAAATTTAAAGATCAATCCCAATAGTGCACATTAAAAACACATTTCCTAACCAGTTCGGTCCATCTGTGCGGAAACCTTTTTGAAGGGGAGAATCATCCCCATGGGGTCCTACTTTGTGGCGCTAAGGTTACACGTAGAAAAATGAATCAGTATTACTATGATCAGTTTTTCATTACAAGAATACTACTGTCTGAGTACTTTCATATCGATCTTTATTTATCAAACGTCAGGTATTATTTCTTCTTTTTTCTTCTGTGAACCTGTTGACTTCCAATAACGTAAACCGCGGGCACTTTGTTGAGATAAGTGAAGTCCATCTTCTTCCATTCTTTGACTTTTTTGGTGTTCGAGCGACTTTCCGGAAACCCAATCGCTGATGAAACCGATAAATAGGTCTCGTCCGGGAGGTATCTGATCAGCGACTCCATTGTTTTGAGGTTTCGGAAAGGAGTCTCTATAAAGATTTGAGTATACCCTTGGCGAATAGTGGGCAGAATACGGCTGATGGTTTGTTCGAAAGGCTTGTCTTTGATCGGGAAGTAGCCGTGGTAGGTGAATTGATTGCCATTCAGTCCGGAAGCCATCAGGCTCAGGATTAGCGAATTGTTGCCTGGTAAGGGAATCACGGGAATATCTTTCCGATGGGCTGCGGCCACGACCTGAAACCCGGGGTCTGCCACCGCTGGTGTACCCGCTTCAGAAGTCAGTCCGCAGACCTTGCGTTGTTTCCAGAGCGATTCGATTTGCCGCATCGGATATTGCTTTTTGTGTTTGTCAAATTCCAGAAAGGTCCGGCCATCGATATCGTAGTCTGAGATCGCCGATCGCAACCAACGTCGCGTGGTTCGGATCCGTTCGCAGATAAATACATCGATCGTAGGTAATACATCCATGACTTGGCGGTGTGGCGTGTCCTCCGGGCTGAGGGCGGTAGGAATGAGGTAGAGTCGGGTTTGGTTTTTCATGGGTTGAAAGTAAGAAATATAAAAGTATTTTGCGTCCACAAGGTATGGCATGTTTGAGGAAAAAGCCGTATAAAACGATCAATCCTTTCTTTAGTCGAAATCAGGGCGCTGGTATGTAGCCGTCCCCAACGAGTTGGGGATTAGCTCTCGGATTCCACCGGGAGTGGTGATGGTGCAGGTGACGTACGAGAAGGGGCAGGGTGAAATAGAGACGATAGCCAGTTGAGTATTGGTAGTGAGGTAGATATAGGTTATGGGTTATCAGTTATTAAGTCTCTACCCTCATTATTTTCTGCATTTTTTTGCAAGAGTTGGATTGGTGTCTGACACTTGCAGGAGAGGTGTGTGAAAAGCTTAGTGACACCTGTCCGTACTGAGCTTTTAGTACATTGCTTCCAGCATAATAACTGGTAATACCCCTGTGATTGTCCAACTGCTTAAGCAAAGAAAAGGATTGAAATTTCTTATCTATCATTTGTCCAGAAATGAACTTAATTTCTTTTTTTGGTAAAGACAAAAATTTTCGAGATGAAACCGGACTTTTTGAGCACAGCGAACCTGATATCACAAAATATCCTGTGGAGTGAAAATAAATTCGTATATTGAGTAATTATCCAGATCAAAATGATGGGTACGGCTAAATCAATTAGAATTTTAAAAAAGGGAGATAATGCTGATGAATATCTATCGTATTATTTGTCATTGTCTTTGGGCGATAGATTAAAACATCTGGAAGAGCTAAGAACCAGATATATAAAATGGCATAATTTAAATGATTCTAAACCAGGATTTCAAAGAATATATTCAATGGTTAAACGAACATAATGTAGAATATCTCATTGTGGGCGGATTCGCTTTGGCTATTCATGGATATCCCCGATTTACGCAGGATATAGATTTTTGGGTTTGGACGGATAGAGGCAAAGCGGTTAAGATATTAGAGGTTTTGGCTGATTTTGGTTTTTCTTCACTTAATCTAGGAAGTAGAAATTGATTTCAAAAAGTAAAATCAATTTCCATTAGTCTACCTATATTTGCCCCATGTTCGAGAATACCAGGGATCAATACTATATTAAGCTGCCGCAGTTCGAGGGGCCTTTTGATCTTATCCTCTTTTTTATTGAACGGGATGAACTGGACATTCAGAATATACCCATTTCTCAGATCACCACCGATTTTATGACCTATATGCACTCGATGGAGCGGCTGAATATCGAATTGGCATCAGAATTTATCGTCGTAGCTGCGACCCTGATGCGGATCAAGACCCGGATGTTGCTCCCCCGTAAGGAAGTGGATGAAGAAGGAAATGAAGTCGATCCCCGGGAAGAACTCGTCCAGCGGCTGATCGAATACAAACGGTTCAAAGCCGTCCTGAAAGATCTGGCAGCCATGGAAGAAGCACGCAGTCAACGCCATCACCGGGGAAATATCGCGGACGAGTTACGTCAGTTTTCCGAACAAGTAATGGTCGAATCAGAATGGGAGTCGGTTGATTTGTATCGGTTGTTCCAACTGTTTCAACGATCGATGGAACGTTTTGAGGCCGATAAGAACCGGGTCATGCACAAGGTGGTGAGCATTCCTTACACCATCGAAGATCAAAGAACCTACATTATGGATACCATCCAACGCGAACATCGGGCTTCCTTTGATCAGATTTTTGACACCATGGTCAACCGGCTGCACGCGATTGTGACCTTTCTGGCTTTGCTGGAATTGATCAATAGTCAGCGGGTGCGCATCCATCTGGGAGAAACAAGGAATTCATTTTGGCTGGAGGAATCCTCCTCCCCTAAAGCTACGGCGGACAAAGAGGTTAAGGATGGGGCCGATGGTGAGGAGGAGGAGTGATGTAATCCTTTTTCCTAATGTATTTACCGTATAGTGGTTAAACTTAAGGTTCGCAAGTATTAAATGGAAGATTTTTACTTGCCTTTACCATCTTACGATAAACTAGTGCACCAAACTCGAAGTTCGTATAGGTAAGGGCTCGGCAATCTTCCTCACGCTCCAGCCACGCCCACAAGCTTGCCGATCCCACTACTAGCCTGGGATCGGCAAGCCAATGGGAGGCGCGTGTGCAGGTGGATTGCCGATCCCCTAAATAACTATATGCATTTAGGATTTGTATCACTAGCGAAAGTCAAATGCTTAGCTATCCCCACAAAACAAAAGTCCGCATTGCGGACGATAGCTCATAGACAGGGTCGTGAGACGCTGGGGCGTGATTAACCTTTTGGGAGTCCCATGGGGACGTCAGAAGAACATGAGAATCATTTGTAAAACCATTTCATTTTTAGGCTTTCAACTCACCATACTGTTGTACCAAATCCGCTACATATTCTTCGATCTCTTCGGAATAATCCGTAAGATCTTGTTCATGCACCTCCTGCACAGGATGTTGTATAACTTGAAACAATTTCTGACGTTCCTCCGGCCCGGACCGGGTGAATATTTTCCTCAATATCGGCAGGTTATTCGTAAAAGAATCGGGGCTCATTTGTCCTATCCAGGAATTCAGACGCTGAAGAAAGGACCGGTCATAGACGATCCACAAAATCTGACCGGACAACAATCCTTCCAGCCAGTCCAGGATGTTTTCGGGGTCAGAATCCGAAAAATGACGGAGAAACTGATCTTCTGTAAATCCCGATCCGATCAGATCCTGGTTCATGGCCATCTTGAGCGCGAGCCCATGGTAAAAGTCTGTATGATTATTTTGACTGAGGATCCGGATCCAGGTTTCGGCCAACAGGTCTCTTACCGGCCGATACACAGGATTGGCCAGTGCATACTGAATCTGATTTAAATGCTGGCGCAGTTGTTGGTCGGTTTTCTCTTCCAGGTGGAGAATAGCCGCAGGAAGCAAGTCCGCAACCCGCATCGTAATCCGTTCGATCAATGGACACAGGTCTGGCGTTTCTGTCCATCGTATATGGCCATACTGGTCAACGTATAATAACGTCTCCAGACTGTCGAGTAATGCGACAATCGAATCCGAAACGGCATACATCAAGACCATTTTATCTTGGATATCCTTGAAAAGATTTTCAAATCCACAGAGAAAGGCTTCTTTCAGCCCCGTGACCAGCGTTTCCATTTCTTCTGCCTGATGAATCGTTTTACAGAGCTTGTTTTCAGCGGCAGAGGCGATCGTTGTTCCATACGTACCTGCCTGGACGATGGTCCATTCTGAAACCGGATCCCACTTGATATCCCAGGATTCCTTGAAGGTGCCCAATGCACCTGTATTGGCTTCCAGGGTTCGGGCCAGTGGAATCTGAAGGAGTCCGGTTTGATGAAAAAACCGGGAGTGTTCCCGATGAAGATCTTTTCGAAGATCGAGGTTTTTTTGTACTTCCGTGTGCTCGGACAACACTTTGGACAACCGGGCTTTTTTGATGCGGTTGCGGAAGTCTTTTTGAAGCGGAATCTGATACATCTCCTCGGGGAAGTGGCCTTTTTTGGAGCCGATGTACAGGTCATTTCCATACAGGGTGATCCAGCTCCTATCCCCATCAAAAACGACTGAGGTCAGGGCTTCTTCCAGCTCCGGCCGGCCCATCCTGTTTTTCTTCCGGATACGCCGGAGTGATTCCGCCAGCCGGAGCACCTCAAGTCCATGGGCGCTGCTGATGTTTTTGCCTTTTTGTCTGATTGCCGTCATGGCTTGGGCGATCCAGTACTGACCCGCTTCTGCTTCATGACGGAACAAGGCTTCGTACCAGATCGGGTGCTGAATGCCGGCTCCGTAGGCATTTTTTTGAGTGAGCCGTTCATAGGACCAGGGAATCCAGATGGCTTCTGTTTTCTTAGATTTGACTTTAGGATCAGGCGCTTTTTTCTTTTTATTGAATTGTCGTAGTTCCGGTACGTGAAAGGCCCCGCAGACGACCGCTATGCGCTCATAGTCCTGGTTTGTGTACTTTTTTATTTGAGTTTTCATAAAGTGCTCTCGCCATTCGTTTTCCTGGGACACAGGGAGTCCTTCGCGCAATACCTCCATCAGTTGATCGATGGCATGGAAAAGGTCCCGGGAGGATTGATTGTTTTCCAGAAAGTGATCCCACCATTGCTCCACATCCGGGAAGTCGGTTTGATCTGCCAACAATTGGAAAGGGTTCGTTGTCCATTTTTCGCGTGAAAATTCCTTTTGGAAATACTTCTTCATCGGTACATCAATCGCTTTGGTGGGAACCATATGGTGATGGCCATAAAGCAGCGCTTGCCATTCTGGGGAAAATTCTGCCAATGGAAAATAGGAGGCTTGCGTGAATGACTTGGGGTCATAGATCAGTATAGAAACGGGTGGTGTCATGTTCCCGGGCGAAAAAGTATCCAGGAGCGGTTGAGCATCCGCCGGAAGTTCAATCAGGATCAGATCCGGTTTCCATTCCTCCAGAGCGGTTTTGAGCCGGAGCGCGGAGCCCGGGCCGTGATGTCGTATGCCGTAAAATTGTATTTTGCTCATGAAGTTCTCTTTTCTACTTTGTCATGACACAAATTAGAACAAAAGTCTAGGAAAAACGAATGCATGCCCGCTATGCATCCCTCATACGCCCACTAGGCCACCCGTCCGAAACGAGGTCGTTTCGGTTCTTTCATCAAAGGTGAATTTACCACCTTTGATCTTCGTTTCACTCCGATTCCATTCAGTCACCCACGCGTTTTTCCGACGCTGCCCACCGCAAGTGGCATAAACCAAAATACTGAAACCGGACCGTGGTGCCGTATGCCGTATAATTGTATTTTGCTCATGTATTTATTTTTTCATAGAGATCCGCTGAGTAATTTCACGGAGTCCCACGAAGAACTTTCACGGATTCCCACGAAGGACTTTCACGGAGTCTCACGAAGGACTTTCACGGAGCCCCACGAAGGATTTTCACTGAGTCCCACGAAGGACTTTCACGGAGTTCCACGAAGGACTTTCGCGGAGTCCCATATGACCAAATAAAATATTGGCTCAGCCAAGACCAAAGCAGCTAAATATTGCTTTGATGCGGGAACCAAAACATTCCTGTTTTGGGGGGCTTTGAACTTACTATCAGCTGGTTACCAGGTGTAGGGCACCCCTCAAGCTTCCTGCTAGGCATGCCGCGGGCTGCGGCATGCGGTAAGTTTCCGCCCGAAGACGGACAGACTCTTCCATCAACCTCTTTTGGTCTGACTCGTCCTGGTTTGGAACCACGTGATATGTAAATTTCAGCTCTAACTAAATAATTAATACTTGGTGTCTCTCCGTGATATCCTCTGTGTAGCTTTGTGAAATAATTTCACTCTTTTTCTTTTTGTGCAAGTGCTTCAAACAAATCTTTCCACTCTTTTCGTTGTGCAATAATCGTATTTCGGTAATCCTGCCAGGCCGGTCCGTCTTTTTCGGGGTTTTTGATAATGGATCCGGGCAGAGTCAATGCTACCTCCCGGGCTGAGACTACCCCATTTCCGAAAAAGCGAGCCATATTCATCGATTGGCGGGCGGTGGAGATCGCTTCTGCTGTGCTCAGTGTGTTTTCAGTCGGTTTTATCTTTTGTTTTCCATCTTCCGTGATGCCGCTTCGGAGTTCCCGAAATATTTGGACGATCCGTTGAATCTCTTTTTCCGGAAGGATGGATTCTATGCTTTCATTGATTGATTCACCATCCAGTTTGTAGCGTATGATTTGAACCTCCTCTTCCAGCGTGTCGGGCAATGGCAGGTGCACGACATTGAATCGTCGTTTCAATGCGTCACTTAATGCATAGGTGCCACGATCCTTGTCATTGGCTGTGGCGATGATATTGAATCCTTGCCGGGCGCGGACTTCTAACTTGAGTTCGGGTATCATCATCATCTTCTCGGATAGGAGCGATAAAAGGTTGTCCTGGATGATAGCCGGAATCCGTGTCAATTCTTCGATTCGCACCAATTTCCCCTCTGTCATCCCCCTAAAAACGGCACCCGGTACCAGCGCTTTCTCCGAAGGGCCATGGGCGATCAGGCTGGCGTAGTTCCAGCCGAAGAGCAAATCTTCCTCTGTAGTTGCGCTACTGCCCTGAATGAGATAGGATGTATCCCCGCTGATGGCTGCGGCAAGGTGGTCGCCCACCCAGCTTTTGGCGGTGCCGGGTACCCCCGTAAGCAACAAAGCCCGATCGGTGACCAGCGTGGCTATAGCGGTTTCGATCAAGGATTTTTGACCGATGTATTTGGGGGAAATGGCCTTTCCTTCCACGTCACCACCAAGTATAAAAGTCAATACAGACCGGGGGGATAACAGCCAATTGACTGGTTTGTCCTCCTGATCATGCTTTTGAAGCCATTCGAGTTCTTCTTTATAGGCTATCTCTGTTTTTTCACGTAATAAGTCAGATTTGGTGTTCATATTATAGCTGGGTGTATCTGGTTTGCCGGAATAGTAGTAAAGATGAGAAAGAATTTATAATTATTAATGGTTAATCTTTGAACTTGCTCAGATGGCTCAGTTTACGGATGTATAGCCCGTGCTTTTTCGCCCCGGTAAAAACATGGAAGCAATCTTGGGCTTTCCAGTCTGTGTGAAGATTGAAAGGTCGGGGAGCTGCTGATGTAGTTATGTTTTGTCATCATCTATAAAAAATTAAGATAATCAGTGTTATATGAGATCAGTCAGAATTAAATTTTGGTTTTTATTTTGTTGAGTTTTCAGAAGATTCAATGTTTTATTCTAACCTAACCCACAAAAGTCAAACGTCACCCAAAATTGGGCTATGTCATATGCCCAATTTTGGATTTTAAGCAATTGATGCACTACATCTTACGTATCATAAAAGATTGACGTGGTGAATTAAGCGGGCTAAGGTCCAACGACTATCAACTAAGAACTATGCATAGCATTTCTTCATCAATTCCAGCCGGTTTTTCAATATATCGCGTATTTTCTGCAGTGGTGGAGCGGTGTCCTGCAATAATGAATGTTGCCAGATCGGCCTGATCCGGTTGGGATGAATGCGAAGTGCCAGGACTTCGAGCGCTAGTTCTTCGACTGTGAACGGCATTTCGGCCCATTGCTTTACAAATCTTTGCCATACCAGATCTGAATCAGATTCATTCAGGAAAGGATGGATTTTTTTTAGAAGGTTGATAAATTGTTGATCAAAGGAAGAATGCGGATCGTCAATAAAAATTTTCAAAATGTCAAGCGCAGTAGAGCCATCGAGAGCCTTGACGAATGCAGAATCATGAAGCAGCGACGGTGTTCCCTGCGCGAGGTGGCTTAGCGTTTTTTGAGACCGATGAAGGGTAGCCGCTTCGATAAGTGCAGGTTGATGCTCTGATTGAAATGACTTAGATTGTTTATTCAGATAATCATCCGGATCGACCAATGCAATCAGGATGTCTGTCTTAGTTGTTTTATGTCCAAGGCCTTCGAGGTCTTTCCAGGATAATAATGGAGGAAGCCGGATGAGCGAATCATCATTTTGGGGAGCTTTAATGTATTTCAGTAATTCATTTTTTAACGGATCATAGACGCTTTTTACTTTTCGTAACACGCATGCATTCAGGGCAGCCAGCCGAACGGGTTTTCGGGAATGGCTCAGTTGGGTCTCGATGAATTGACCGACATCGGGTGAAAGATCTTTATGGAGAATATCCAATAGCCTGGCCTGTTGGGGGGCGGAGACCTTCGGATAGATATCTTTAATATAGGAAAAGGTGGGCAAAGGCAAGACCTCCATGCGCACCTTCAGGGCGTCATAATAGCCCGGACTTCCTATGGCCAGGGTTAGTTTATGATCAAAAGCGCGAAGGATGTAATTCCAGGTCCCATGATTTCGCGAAAGCGCCAACGTCAATTCCGGATGCTGTGCATAAATGGTGGACCACATTGTTGGATGGTTTTTAAATAGAGTCAATAGGGTAGGGACTATACCGGTTGGGATCTTTTTAAGAGTGCGACCAAGATGATACAACACATTTTTAAAGAAAAGTTCCGGATGTCCGGATTGCAGCAAATGATTCAATTCGTGTTCCAGGGGAAGTGGTGCTTCAATTGTCTGAAAAGACTGTTGCTTATCTTTGTGACCATAGATAGAAAGAAGTCTCCGGAATCGGTGCTCGATTAAATGAGTAAAGAATTTTTGATATTCTTCGGGTGAAGCATCTGTATGACTCAGCAATAGTTGTGTTTGAAGAAGCTTTTGTCTCTTTAAGTTCAAAATTTTAGTCTTTATGGCGAAAGTGCTGTTTGAAGAAATAAAAATGGGAGGATGAAATTATTTTGAATATTCAAAGTTCCCTTTTGCCATTCCATATAAAACGCTATCTTTGCGCAAAATTTATATAGTTCAATTACCCAATTTAATAATTCTTATGGCAAATATAGGTAAAGTAAAGCAAGTCATTGGCCCTGTAGTGGATGTTAGTTTTCAGGATGAAAAATCCCATTTACCACAGATCCTAAACGCATTGGCGATCAAACGCGATGGGTTTGATGATCTTATTCTTGAAGTCCAACAACACCTGGGTGAAGATAGTGTGCGTGCGATAGCGATGGATGCCACCGATGGATTGATCAGAGGTCAGGAAGTGATTGATACCGGTGCGCAAATTCGGATGCCAGTGGGTGATCAGATCAAAGGACGATTATTCAATGTTGTGGGAGAGCCCATCGATGGGTTGAAACCGACAGAAAAGGGGGATACGGCCTACTCGATTCACCGGAAACCACCTTCTTACGAGGATTTGTCTACGGATACCGAAGTGCTGTATACCGGGATCAAAGTCATTGATCTTGTCGAACCCTATGCCAAAGGAGGGAAAATTGGACTGTTTGGCGGAGCGGGGGTAGGAAAAACTGTTCTAATTCAGGAGTTGATCAATAATATTGCAAAAGGGTATGATGGAATATCTGTATTTGCAGGAGTAGGGGAGCGAACGCGTGAAGGAAATGATTTGATGAGAGAGATGTTGGAGGCTGATATCATCAAATATGGAGATGCTTTTATGGAATCCATGAAAGAAGGTGGTTGGGATCTGACCAAGGTCGATTACACGGAATTGGAAGATTCTAAAGCAACCTTTGTATTTGGTCAGATGAACGAACCTCCAGGTGCCCGGGCACGAGTAGCTTTGTCCGGATTGACCATCGCAGAGTATTACCGGGACGGTGATATGAGTGATCCAGCTGGCGGACGTGATATACTGTTTTTTGTGGATAACATCTTCCGATTTACCCAGGCGGGGTCTGAGGTGTCTGCACTTCTGGGGCGTATGCCTTCAGCAGTGGGGTATCAGCCGACACTTGCCACGGAAATGGGCTTTATGCAGGAGCGAATTACTTCTACGAAACGAGGATCCATTACATCTGTACAGGCTGTATATGTGCCTGCGGATGACTTGACGGATCCGGCGCCAGCAACAACTTTTGCGCACCTCGATGCCATTACGGTTCTGAGCCGTAAATTGGCTTCTTTGGGTATCTATCCGGCGATCGATCCTCTGGAGTCCTCTTCACGGATCCTGAGCCCGCAGATATTGGGCGATGAGCATTATAACACAGCACAGCGCGTGATCAACCTGCTTCAGAGAAATAAAGAACTTCAGGATATTATTGCTATTCTCGGTATGGAGGAGTTGAGTGATGAAGATAAGATCGTCGTGCACCGTGCGCGTCGGGTGATGCGATTCCTTTCTCAGCCTTTCCACGTGGCCGAAGCATTTACCGGATTGAAGGGTGTATTGGTGCCCATCGAAGAATCCATCCGTGGGTTCAATATGATCATGGATGGGGAAGTGGATGAATATCCGGAAGCTGCTTTTAACCTGGTTGGTACTATTGATGAAGCCATTGAGAAAGGGAAAAGATTAATTGCTGAAGCGGAAGAAGCCTAATACCTAAGTGTAGTTTGGCGGTTCGATCGCCAGACGACTTAAGATATAGACTGGCGGTTTCCAATTTGGTCGACAGATACCTTTGGAATTAGAGGCTGCCGGCGATTATGTTCGCTGAGTGGTGAAAGTTTTTTGTGACAGCTATTTTAGCGACCGTAAGAATGATATTTAAATAACGAACTAAAAGCGCTGTGCCCATACTACTATAAGCGCAGCGCCTAAGAACTTACAACTAACATATATGCTTCTTGATGTAATAACGCCCGATGAAAAACTGTTTTCTGGAGAAATCGAATCGGTGACGGTTCCTGGAATCAATGGTCAATTTCAGATTTTAAATAATCACGCCCCCATCGTTTCTGCGTTGACAAAAGGCAGGGTGCAAATCAAAAAATCAAATGGTGAAATGGAATCTTTTTTGATTGATCAAGGTTTTGTGGAGCTTTTACAAAATGAAGTTTCCCTGTTGGTACATACACCGAAAGAGGAAGCGGAATCAAAATGATTTTAAACTGGTAAGGCTGTTGATGTGATATCTTGCAGCAACTAAATTCATGAATATAAAAAAAGCGATAATGGAATTTCCATTATCGCTTTTTTATTTAGGGTCAAATGAAGAATAATTATTTGACCTTGATTTTTATAGGTAATTTGTAATACTCCCAAGCCATAACGATGCCGTCGTCATTAACCTTGTATTCGAGTCGTTCGGTCATGTTGCTTTGACTGGGATAAACATTAACCCGAAGTGCATCCTTGCTTTCATCATATTTCATAGCACCCCATTGATCTGCTTCTTTGTTGAAAATTACAGTAGCCGTTGCATCTTCGTGGGGAATTACAAAAAAGCTATATGTACCTGCAGGTAATTCTTTTCCTTCCACCAAGAGATCTTTATCTGTCTTAAATGTGGTAGCTTCATTCGCACCAGCGCGCCATACTTTGTTCAGTGGTACCAGCTCCCCCCAAATATTCCGACCTTTAACACCGGGGCTACTATAGTTGATGGTGATCGTTGCATCACCGATTTTACCGGAAGCCTCTTTGGCCGGACTGGCTTTAGCTTCTTTTTTAGCAGGGTGTTCATTGGATGAAGGATGTTCTTTTTTAGCGGGGTGTTCATTCTGCGCTTGTAAGCCGACCACCATAAAAAGGCCGATTAGCGCGGTCATAGTTACTTTGAATAAGTTTCTCATGTGTACTATTTGTTTTAGTTTCTAAATGAATGGGAGCTGCCAGAGCTCTTTAGTAAAATGCATAACGCCATAAATATAAAAAAAATATACATCAATTGTTAATTTAACATCCTTCTCCTGGGTGAAATATAGTGGTTTGGATCCCTCTTAGATTAGGATTTGATAGGAGGGTAAGCCAGATTGTTCTCTTCCAACGAAGGATAAGTATAGAGACTGATCTTACTTTTGTGATTTGAAAATCAGGGGTGTCAAAAAAGGAAGACCCATGACCAAAAAAAATCTTCTAAAAATTACACCATATGTTTTTTCAATCAATCACTATCCACCAACTGATTTTGTGTCGTTGAGATTCCAGTCATAGGTTTGATAAATGATGGTTGCGTTATTATTGATATTAACGGGGCTGTATTGATTTAAGAAGTCAATCAGGTTGCCGTTCTTTGTAAAGTCACCACTGAACCATTTAATTATGGGTGAGATCTCTATTTTGGTTTCTGTGATCTTATTTTTGCTGGAATCCGAAAGAAACTCTTTGGCAGCGCGGGTCAATTGTTGATCTAGGTTTTTCGCAGTATATGCCCTTTGCTGGAGTTTGGGGCAGGAAATGGAGGCACAATTAACCGCAAAGTGGATTCGGGGTTCATCAAATTGTTTGCGAATAATTCCATGTTCTATATTGTTGAGATCATAGGTTCTGGATTCAATATTGATAAATTTAATGTCCCATACAGAATTAACAAATGAAACCCCGGGCTTAATATCTTTGATGCTTGCGACCGGGTAATGATCGGTAATCAACTTTATAGTATACGCGTTGTAAGCATTGAGCCAGTAAGCGAGCTGTTCATCTTCGGTCCAGAATTTGTCATTCGGATGATGAGTAGATAAAGCAGTGAGGTACTGGTTCAAACGGGCGCTGTCCTGGATAAATCCCTGATAGTCGACCAATCCGTTGTCAGCAACATGGGCCATGAGTAAACTATCCCAAATGGTGTGGCTCACGGGGGATGATTCCCCCTTGAATTTGGATACTTTACAGGAAATCATCGTAAGAGTAATAATAAGTAAAAGAAGATTTTTCATGGACGCGCATTTAATTTATTTATTATCTTGGATGTTGCAAATACGCAACAGATCGCGGAGCAGATGTGTTGTGAAAACATAAATAAAAGAAAATTATTTTGACGGAATATAAAGTATTGGCTGTCGGAGAGGTGTTGTTTGATGTAATCAATGGTGCATATAAGCTGGGAGGCGCCCCGTTCAATGTCGCGGCACATATGGCTAAGCTGGGCAACGAAAGTTTTATACTCTCTGCAGTGGGACAGGATGAGTTGGGCGACCAGATTATTAATGAAGCTGAGGATCTGGGTGTAAACACGGATCTGATTTTTCAAAACGCACAAAAGAAAACAGGGACCGTACAGGTAGAATTTGAGAATGGGGAACCGGAATACGAGATCGTTCGGGATGTGGCGTGGGATTATCTGGAGGTTGATTTTGATCGAATCAGTACAAAGAAATGGTCTGTAGTGGCCCTGGGGTCGTTGGCCCAACGCAGTACGCACAATCAAACTTTTTATCATAAATTATTTAGCCAGCTTCAGGCTTCATGGATTTATTTTGATTGTAATCTTCGGCAAGAGTTTTTTACAAAGTCTGTTTTGGAAAAATCGCTGCATTTTGCCAATATAGGAAAGTTCAATGAGCATGAAATAAAAGTAGCCTCAAAATTGATCTATGACGAGGTACTATTTCCGGAGGATTTTGCTCGACGACTTAATGCAGATTTCCTGATTGATCTGGTGGTGTATACCTGGGGTAAAGCAGGTTCCAAAGCATGGTATCGGGGCAATATGCTTGAGGCCACCAGTGATGAAGTGAAAACAAAAGACACGGTTGGTGCTGGGGACGCTTTTAGTGCCGGATTTTTGCATACATGGGTCCGAACGAAGGATGTGGAAGAATCCCTAAAAAAAGGAAATCAACTGGGCGGATATGTCGCCTCTCATGCTGGAGCTATTCCACCATATACTGAGGAGCTTACAAGCAATTTTAACCTATAAAATCGATGAAATGAATACTTGGTCGATAATACAGAAGTTCTTGCAGAATTTATGTTCGTCGACGCCATGTATTTGTGTAGTTTACGTCAGTCCATATTAAATAAATGGGGAAATGGTTCAATGATTAAATTACGAGATATACACAAAGCGTACAAAACAGAATTTACCAGTCTGCAAGTGTTGAAAGGAATTGATCTGGATATTCAGGAGGGAGAGTTTGCTTCTATAATGGGATCCTCCGGATCGGGCAAATCCACATTATTAAATATTTTGGGCATTCTGGATGAATATGATTCCGGCGAGTATCACTTAGCCGGTCAGCTTATGAAGGATCTTTCAGAAAAACAAGCGGCCTATTATCGAAATCAATTTATAGGATTTGTCTTCCAGTCCTTTAACCTTCTCAATTTTAAAACTGCTGTAGAAAATGTTTCATTACCGTTGTATTATCGAAAGGTAGATCGTAAACTACGACATGAGAAAGCCATGCACTATCTGGAAATGGTCGGGTTAAAAGATTGGGCTGGTCATTTGCCAACCCAGCTTTCCGGTGGACAACAACAGCGGGTCGCTATCGCACGGTCGATGGTCACAGAGCCCAAGGTGCTATTGGCAGACGAACCAACTGGTGCCCTGGATACGAAAACATCACATGAAGTGATGGGACTGTTTCAGAAGATTAATGAACAGGGAAAAACGGTCCTGATCGTGACCCATGAACAAGATATTGCTAAAGTGACAGAACGGATCATTGAGATCCAGGATGGTGTCATCTTAACACCACAACAAGTATGAAATGGGTCGATACGGAGAAATGGAATGAGATATTTATCTCGATCAGCAAGCATAAACTGCGCACAGCTTTAACTGCATTGGGCGTCTTTTGGGGCATCTTTATGTTGGTTATACTCCTGGGGGCTGGTCAGGGCCTTCAAAATGGAATAGCCCAGCAATTTCGATCCGATGCTATCAACAGTCTATGGATATATGGCGGATCTACTTCATTGGAGTTTAATGGTCTTCCTAAGAATCGACGAATAATCTTTAATAATGATGATTACCTTGAAATATCTAATCGTTTTCCAGAGGTTCCATATCTTGCAGGCCGGGTCTACCTGAGCAATAATCTTATATTAAAATATAAAGATAAAAGTCTTGGATATTCCGTACGGGCGATACATCCGGACATGAGACACATCGAGAATATAAATATCACGAAAGGCCGTTTTATCAATGAAAAGGATCAGCGTGATATCCGCAAAGTAGCCGTAATTGGTGAGATCGTACGGCAGGATGTCTTTGGCGGGGAGAATCCAATTGGAAAGGAAATCATGCTGGGCTCTACTGCATACTACGTGATTGGGGTTTCCTTTGATGCGGAAAGTGATCGGGCACAGCGGGAGATTCTTATTCCAATAAGTGTTGGACAGGTTGTTTATCAGGGCAATGAAAATATAAGTAATCTGGGTTTGGTAACCGGTGATATGAATGAAGGAGAAGTACAAGCTCTTGAAGAAGGTATTATCGATATACTTGCTGCCAATCATCAATTTAACCCGGCTGATGAACGGGCGATTCGCGTCAACAATCGGTATGAAGATTATAAAAACGTCCAAAATTTATTTTTTGGCATTAAGGCTTTTCTCTGGTTTGTAGGTGTTGGAAGTATTTTGGCCGGGATCGTCGGGGTGAGCAATATCATGCTGATTATTGTAAAAGATCGCACCAAGGAAATCGGTGTTCGCAAAGCATTGGGAGCGACGCCGCAATCCATTATTTCAATGGTCCTTTCTGAAGCGATTTTTATCACGTTCATGGCCGGCTACATGGGCTTCTTTTTCGGTGTAGTTGTTCTTTATTTGATCAGTGGTGTTGATTCTGATTTTTTCCGAAATCCTGAGATTCACCTGGGAGTCGGTTTTGCTGCCGTTCTTATTCTGGTCATAGCCGGAACCCTGGCCGGTCTTATTCCGGCACGTCAGGCAGCTAAGATTAATCCCATTGAAGCGATGCGATCATGAACTCATACAGATAAATTAATATATGTTTGACCGGGATACATGGCAGGAGATATTTGCTTCACTTGAGAAGCATAAATTGCGAACTGCACTCACGGCGTTGGGTGTGTTCTGGGGAATATTTATGCTGATTTTTATGCTTGGTATGGGTTCTGGACTGCGAAATGCTATATTTCGAGATTTTGGAAACCATGCCAAAAATGTCATGTACGTATGGTCGAGTGGTACATCGCTTCCCTATCAGGGGTTTCAGCCTGGTCGAACCCCCAGATTGAACATGGAGGATGTGGATTATCTTCTGGAAAACGTAGAAGGAGTGGATTATATCGCTCCACGAACGACAGTTCCGGGAAATATTACCAAAGGAGAGATCGTAGAAAGCTATGAGATCCGCGGTGAATTAGCTGATATGATCAAAGTCGAAGGGTTCAGAGTGTATAAAGGTCGCTACATCCATCCTTCGGATGTTGCCGAATCCAGGAAGGTGATTGTGATCGGTAAACGAGTGGCAGAAGTGCTTTTTGGTGCCGGTAATTGGGAAGCGGCCATCGGTCAATCCCTTACTGCAAATGGTGTAGAGTTTAAAGTTGTTGGTGTTTTTGGACCGGAACGAATAAAGCCTTGGACAGAAAGTGATTTGGAGGCTACCGTGATTCCATTGACGACGATGCACCGGTCATTTGGTACCGGTGGCCGCATCCATTACTTTGCATTGTCTGCACTGCCAAATTATAAGGTAAGTGATATTGAAAACAAAGTCAATTCCATACTTAAAAGCCGGCACCATGTCGCTCCCAATGACCCGCGGGGGATTGGAGGGTTTAATCTGGAAGAGCAGTTTGATCGAATCAATGGATTGTTCAATGGAATCGGCTTGTTCCTTTGGATTGTAGGGATTGGGACGCTGATCGCTGGGGTGGTTGGGGTGAGCAACATCATGATTATTACGGTCAAAGAACGTACCAAAGAGATAGGAATCCGAAAGGCTATAGGAGCTACACCAGGAATGATTATTCGGAGTATATTGACAGAATCTGTTTTTATAACGCTGATTTCAGGGTACCTGGGGTTGCTGGCTGGTGTGGTGGTCATCGGAGGCATAGATGTGGTGATGGAATGGATAGAAGTCGATGTGGATATGTTTTACAATCCGCAGGTAAGTTTTCAAGTGGCTATAGGTGCGTTATTGATTTTAGTGGTATCGGGAACTTTAGCCGGATTGATTCCAGCACTGATGGCTGCTCGTGTCAATCCCGTGGTGGCTTTGAAAGATGAATAATTCAACCCGGAGAATTAAATTTCCGGGCGTGTAGGTATTAAATTAATTCGAATGAAGAAAGGATGTTTTATAAGTACGATTGTGGTCTTGGTTTTATTGACAGCCGGATTGGTGTATTATTTTGTTTATCAGAATAAGGGATCCTCTGTGAGGAATACCACCGAAAAACCAGCATACGTTGATATATCGCGGAAAGTGGTCGCGACGGGAACCATCAATCCGCGGCAGGAGATCAACATCAAACCGCAGGTTTCAGGCGTGGTCGATGAGCTGTTCGTAGTGGCCGGTGAGGTCATCGAAAAAGGTAAAAAACTGGCCCGGATCAAACTGGTCCCCAGTCAGGTCAATATTAACCAGGCACAGTCCCAGGTCGAACTGGCCCGCCTTCGGTTAACAGATGCTCAGCGCGAACTAGAACGGCAGCGAACCATCCATGAAGACAACCTGGATGTGGAAACAGCAAAAGCTAATTTTGAGAATGCACGCCAGGAAGAAGCACGTCAACGACAACTGTTTGATGCAGGGGTGATTTCCGAACAGCAGTACAATCAATATAAACTTGAATTGGAGCTGCGACGAAATGCTTATGAGAATGCCAAAATTACTTCCACGAACAGTCTGTCACAATACGAAACCCAGGTCGACATTGCTCAGCAGGAATTGAACAGCGCTGTATCCAACTTGCGACTGCTCAAAGAAGGCGTTGATCAGAACTCCAAACAGGTGGCTAATGTTGTCAATTCACCCGTAGCCGGGATGGTCCTGGATGTGCCGCTGGAGGAAGGTACCTCAGTCATTGAACGGAACAACTTCAATGAAGGCACGACGATTGCAACGGTCGCTGATATGAATACACTGATTTTCGAGGGCAAGGTGGACGAAGCCGATGTAGGTTCCATAGATGAAGGGATGCCTATTCTGCTGAAGATAGGCGCTATTCCTGATCAGCAGTTCGATGCTATACTGGAATATATTTCACCAAAAGGTGTCAAGGAAGAAGGGACCGTAAAGTTTGAAGTCAAAGCGGCTGTGAAACAGACCGGTGATCGGTTTTTGCGGGCCGGCTATAGTGCCAACGGGGACATCATTATTCATAAGAAGGATAATGTTCTGGCGATAAAGGAGCGGGATATTATTTATGACGGTGACGGTAAGACCTACGTCGAAATAAAAAATGGCGATGGATTTGATCGGAAGAAAGTGGAGACGGGAATATCGGATGGGTTGAACACGGAGATCATTTCGGGATTGGATACGACGATGCTAGTTCGGGTACAGCAGGAGGAGCCGGAAATGGCGGGATCGTAATTTTTAATTCTTAATGTTGAATTTTTAATTGGACTTAAGCAAGGGGCAATTTACAGTTTCCTTCATAAAAAAAATTCAGGGCGATCTTTTAGTTCCAGATTAGTATTATGGCGGGAGCTGTGTTAGCTGCGGTTTCTAACCGACGGATAATTTCATAGTTATTGTCAACCTCTGGAATTAGATAAATGATTCCGAGTCGCGGCCACCTTTGCTTTTATTGCAGAAGTACATTGAATAAATTTAAAGAAAATAATAGCCTATCGATACTTGAAACATCTGATTGTACTCATTAGCAGCGTCTCCAGTAGGTACACCATTTTCATCTGTAATGATTCCTTCTAAAATCGGATTCAATCCATGATAGTAGTTGGTCCGGATAAATAGCTTCCCGATATAGAACTTTAAACCTCCGATCGCACCGTAATCTGTTCCATTATGTAGTTTCCCAGCCGGATTATTTTTTCCATTATATTTCTCACCTACATTGATTCCATAACTTCCGCCGGCATTCACCGCAATGATCTCGTTCAAGGGATATTCTATTATAACACCCAGATCTATATAATTTAAATCAACGATGTTTCGACCAGGTTCGTCGTCAATATTATGCTCAGTTCCCTTTTGGGAAAAGGTGCTTTCTAATTGAATATTTAAAGGATTATCTGGTGTATATTTTATATTAAGTCCTCCCATCAAACCATTCTTATACGCATAAGAAAAACCTTCAGTTGAATAATTGCTGGAGGTTCGAAATTTTGAAATGTTCAAACCCACAATAGGTGAGAGCTGCCATTGGGCAAAAGCCGGGAGGGTGAATAATAGGCAGAGTATGGCAGATAATAGCTTTGATCTCATTTTTCGGAAGGTTATGATTATAAAGAATAAAGGTCACTAAATTGAAACGTGATGATGCGCTGGAATGGTATGATCGATGTGGTGCTTAACAGTCGAGGCAGACTCAAATGCACATGGGCTTCGATTAATTTCCCGCTTCCATTTCTTTTCTTACTTTTTTAACAAATTCTGGGGTGACGTCTAATACATCACATATAAAAGGCGCATCTACCCCTTTAAGTAACATGTTTTTTGTGGCGGTCCAGTTTTTACGGTTTAATTCTTCTTCACGTCCTTCTTGTCTGAGCTGATCCGCTAAACTGATGAATTCTGTTTTCATAACCTCAGGTAATTTTTCAACTAAATTTTTCAACCTATTTTTCTCAATAACAATTATGTCGAAATAATAAACAATAAGAGATTCGAGTAGGTTCCGATTTTGCCAAGATTCTAATATAGAAAATATATTATTGAATTTTTCAGCTAAAAGCTCGGGTTCCCCAGTGTATTTCTGGGTTAAAAGTGCGGATGTCAATAACCCTTCACTCAATTGCCTGATCTGATCATCACTGTAATTTTGAATATTCTCAAAAAGAAATTTAATACTGGGAATAAATTCATTGGTTTTTAAATATGGCTCGTCAAATAATTCGTCCATTTTAAGAGGTACCCATTGATCTTTCCCGTGATAATATAAGAAAGGGATGACCGGGATAAGTGGATCTTGGTCGTTCTTTACTTGATCCCGGTAAGCGTCAAAAAGATATCCACCGATCTGGATAGAAATAAACTTGTAAGGTGTGCTCTTGTGCTCAAACAGTAAGTTCAGATACAGCAGTTGTTCTCCATTTCTCTCTCTCAAAGGGCATTTTAAAACAATATCTGCCATAGTCTCTCGTAGCCGGTCCGAGATAAAACTATTTGGTGAATGTTCTAGCTTTGCGAGGTCAAGAATTTCCTTTAGATGGCCTGGCAGAAAAGCTTCAAAATATTGCCTGGCTATATGAATATCCCCCAGGAGGGATTTCATAAATCGATCGTGCGGATTGTGGATTTGACCAGCCATCCACCAAAATAATCAAAAACATTAATTATCCGATCCCAGATTCAACTGATACGCTGCCACTTCATTTTTCAAAAAGGTCGGAACGATGATTATTTTATCTTCCGGAATGTAGCTTATGTCCGCTGTATTGGACTTCTCGGGTGTAGTGTCAACAATTTTAGTAACCTGATCGCCATCGATGTAATAAATCTCTCCCGCCCATCGACTGGCAATATAAGTGTCCTCATCCAGTATAACAAGTCCGTCTCCACCTTGTACTTCATCGGTCAGGATTTCATATCCTCTGTTATCATCAAATTTGATCAGTCCTTCGCCATTCAGCCCGTACAAAGTACCATTGTAGGATTCCAGCCCATTGATACTGGGCACGTTTTCAGCGATAACTTCATATTCGCCATCGGCGAGTTGAAAAACTTTGTTGTCTTTCATATCAGAAAAGAAGATCACCGATCCATCCGTGGCTGCATCATTGAGGAATTGTGCTCCTTCTACCGGATATTTTTCTATGATATCACCGCTGGACAAATCAATCTGCACAATCTCGTCAATATCCGTTACGTAGAGACTGTTGCCCAAAATAGCCATGCCTTTTGGTGCATTCAGACCTGTGGTCCACTCCATTTCATTCACGCTCCCATCGGGGTTAAGTATGGCGATAAATCCATCCCCATCTTTTTTCGCTGCATCTGTATTACCGCACGATACAAAAATGATGTCTTTTTCAGGATGGTACAATGCTGATTCCGAACCCACAAATGAGGTGTCTGTTTTCCAAAGCATCGTGGCTGATGGCTCAATGGATTCCATCTGCTTATCTTCAACAAGTTCCTCTTCTTCCTGATTGGAAGAATTGTTACAGGCAAAGAACAACATGAATGCAACAAGCAGGACGGGGGATAAATTAGTGATTTTCATTTTATTTAAAGTGTGTTTTCAATAATAAAGACCTTAAAATAATAAATAAAATCCAGAATGTGACTAATTATTCCCAGTATGTTTAAAAGTATCTATTTGGAGGTCAGACTAACAAAGGGGCAAATCATTTCTTCCAAACTGATTCCGCCGTGCTGAAAAGTATCTTTATAGTAGTTATTGTAATAATTGTAGTTGTTCGGATACAGGAAGAATTTCGCTTCTTTCGCAAAGATAAATGTCGAACTCACATTGGGGCGCGGAAGATGTGCATCCTCAGGATTTTTTACCTCCAGTACATCTTTCGCATTATATTTAAGGTTCCGACCGACTTTATATCGGAGGTTCGTGGTTGTTTCCCGGTCACCGACGACTTTGGAAGGATCATTGACACGGATCGTGCCATGGTCTGTAGTCACGAATAACTGAATATCGTGTTCTGCCAATTTTTGCAAGGTGCTCCACAATGAAGAATGCAGGAACCATGAACGGGTCAGAGATCGATAAGCTCGTTCATCACCAGCCAGTTCTTTGAGCATTTCCATTTCTGTGCGTGCATGAGACATCATGTCGATAAAATTATACACGATCACCGTCAGATCATTGTTGAGGTAATTCAATGCCTTTGATTCCATTTCACCAGCTTGCCAAGCATTGGATACCTTGGTGTATTCCCATTTGATGTCTTTGCGGAAAGTCCGCTTTAATTGGTGCTCGAGAAAAAGTTCTTCGTAAAGATTTTTTCCACCTTCTTCGTTGTCATTTTTCCATTCATTGGGAAAATTCTTTTCGATTTCCCGGGGCATCATTCCCGCGAAAATAGCATTGCGACTATACTGCGTAGCGGTCGGAAGTATAGAATAAAAATAGTCTTCTTCCAGAATGCGAAAATCTTCGTTGAAAATTGATTCAAGAATCATCCATTGATCATAACGAAGGTTGTCCAAAAGCAGAAAAATGGTCGGTCGCTCATCCATTTTGGGGAATAGCTTTTCACGGAGTAAATTATGGGACATGACAGGTGCATTCTCTTCCTCCATCCAGTCCATATAATTCTTGACGATATACTTCGAGAATTCCGTGTTGGCCTCACTTTTTTGCATGGTCAGTATATCCTGCATCTGATCACTTTGAGAATCGCTTAAACGCAGTTCCCAATTGATGATTTTTCGGTAAATGGTTACCCATTCACTGGTGTTGAGGTTACTGTTAATCTCCATTAGAATTTTGCGAAATTCGACCTGATAGTCATGAACGGTTTTTTCGCGGACCAGTCGGCGATTATCGATAATCTTTTTTAAGCTCAGCAGAATCTGATTGGGATTGACAGGTTTGAGCAAAAAATCGGATATTTCCGAACCAATCGCTTCATCCATCAATGTCTCTGCTTCATTCTTAGTGATCATGACTACTGGAACATTTTTATCGATTTGTCGTATTTCATGGAGGGTTTCCAGGCCAGTCAAACCCGGCATGGATTCATCGAGAAAGATGCAGTCAAAAGACTCGTTGTCAGTGACTTCTTCCAAAGCATCATGACCGTTGGATACGGTAGTGACATCGTAGCCTTTTTTTTGAAGAAACATCAATTGGGGTTTGAGAAGATCTATTTCATCATCAGCCCACAGTAGTCGAATATCGCTCATAAGTTAATTTTGAGTGTTTAATTTTTAATTTTGAATTTTTGGAAGGACAGCCGCAATGCTGTTCTCAAAAACGTTATGTTTAAATTTTATATTACAATATTTTCGGTCAATGAATAAAAAGAAGATCATAAACGATCCCATTTATGGGTTTATTAACATTCCATATGAGATTCTGTTCGATCTGATGGAGCATTCCTGGTTCCAAAGACTCCGTCGTATTTCTCAGGTAGGACTTACACAGCTGACCTATCCGGGTGCGACGCACAGTCGTTTTCATCATGCTTTAGGAGCTATGCATCTTATGTGGGAATCCATTGGTTTGCTGCGTGGGAAGGGGATATCGATTACTGAAGAGGAGGCCCGGGCAGCGTGTACAGCGATCTTATTACACGACATTGGCCATGGTCCCTTTTCTCACGCACTAGAAGGAACGCTCATTCGAAAATCCCACGAAGACCTCTCACTAGAGATCATGCATGCACTCAATGATCAGTTTCGAGGTGATCTGGGATTGGCGATTAAAATATTTACGGGGGAATATCCACGGGTGTTTTTACACCAATTGGTATCCGGTGAACTTGATGTGGATCGCTTGGATTATTTGGGGCGGGATAGTTTTTATACTGGAGTGGTCGAAGGAAAGATCGGGACGAACCGAATCATAAAAATGATGAACGTGGTCGATGACGAGTTGGTCATCGAAGAAAAAGGACTGTATTCTATTGAGAAATTTCTGATGGCCCGGAAAATTATGTATTGGCAGGTATATATGCACAAAACAGTGTTGGCCGTGGAGAAAATGTTAATCTCTGCTGTGTCTCGTATGCAGATGATAATTGATAAAAATGGAGTGCCGCAGTGCAGCCAAAAATTTCACAGATTATTGGCAGGGGATAATTCACTGGAATTGTTTCTGCAATTGGACGATACAGATGCGATATATGCCTTAAAGAATCATCAAATGTTTTCTGATCCTTTGCTTTCATACCTCAGCGAGGGAATTCTAAAACGTAAATTATTTCGTAGCAGACTTAGTACAAAACCATTTTCAGTTGATACTTCTGAAAAAATATTGGAACAATTGGTTAATACGCTGGATATAGATGAAAACACGGCTCGTCAATTGATCTTCTCTGGATCGGAAACCACACAATTCTATGATTGGAAACCTCGTCAGATCAAATTTTTGATGAAGGATGGTCGGATCCGTCCCTTTGAGGAAATATCGGACCTGGGCGATACCCGACATGAGACCACGAAATATTATTTGGTATATCCGAAAATGGGAATGTAATTGCCTCGGCTACCCCGATAAAGTCAACCGTCACCCAAAATTTGGTTATGTAATATGGCCAATCATGAAATGTAAACAATTGATGCACCGCATATTATGTGCCATTGCAGATTGACGTGGTGAAAAAAGAGGATACGTCGAGAATAGCTCCGGACTTAGCTCGCTCCGTCTCGTGTGCTTTATTTTTACCAAGAACTGGAACTCATGCTTCCCGGGGAAGTGTTCCAAAGTTCTTTCTGAATTTTTAAATGGTTTTCAACCTTAAACTTTCACCTTTCCATTATTTTCCAGCACTTGCTTGAGGTTAGCCAGTCCTTCCTCAAAATCATTTCCTACCTGCTTGTCCATATTCATAAACAGCAACATGATATTCATCGGGGGATTCATTTCACCGGTGAAACCCCAGGTAACTTCTGTATTTTGTTCGTCGATTTTTTCTATCCGAAGATAGGCATCTGACTCTGATTTAAAGGGCTTGTAAAACTCCAATCTGGTATAAATGGCTTTATTCTCATCCAATGAAGTAATCGTCTGTTGCCCGGCTCCCACTTTTTTATGATCACTTTCCCACTCAGATTGAAATCCGATTTTCCCATCTTCCCCCTTATAGGTTTTCTTCATATTTGGATCAATATTATTCCATTTTGCCCAGTGATCCTGATTGCGTAGATATCGGAGATACTCATAAACGGCTTCCAGGGGACGATTGATGTTGATTTTCCGATCTACACTATAAGATCGAGGTGCGACACTACTGAGGATGAAAACCAAAAGTGCCAGACAGATAATAATGTATATAAATATCATCTTGTGCTTTATTTGAAGTTTATTATTATTGGCTTAAGGTAAATATAATCTGGTAAATAAATAGGGTAACCTCACATAATTAACGGATTTTATTGCTGGTTTTTCAGAACTAAAACTATTGTCCTATTTTTGAGTCAAATAGATCTCTTCATGATACGAATATTGCATACCGCGGATTGGCATTTGGGAAAAAAACTGGGTCCGTATTCCCGATTAAAAGAACAAAAAGAGGTGCTTCATGAGCTGGTGAACCTGGCCGACCAGGAACAGGTTGATGCGGTATTGATCGCGGGAGATCTTTATGATCAGTTTAACCCCTCTACGGAAGCTATGGAATTGTTTTATTCCACATTGAAGCAATTGACTCGCCAGGGACAGCGACCTGTGATCGTTATTGCAGGAAATCATGATTCACCGGACCGGATTGAAGTGTCGGATCCATTGGCCAGATCATGTGGCATTGTTCTGATTGGTCATCCACAGACAGAAGTACCTGTCTTTCAGGTGGAAGACCAATGGAAGATATCGAGAACCATCCCCGGTTTTTTGGAGATTGAGTTTTTAGATGACCGGCCACCGCTTCGGATTATACATACCCCGTTTGCCAACGAATATCGCATGAAAACCTATCTGGGCTCTGAGAATATGGACGACCAACTTCGGGCGGTGTTGCAGGATCATTGGCAATCTATAGCTGATACCTATTGCGATGATCATGGAGTCAATATTTTGATGACCCACTTGTATGTATCTGAACGGACTAAACCACTTCCTGAAGAACCTGACGGTGAGAAACCCATTGTCATAGGGAATGCTCAGGTCATCTATTCTGATAATCTTCCACAAGGGATTCAATATGCGGCTTTAGGCCACCTGCACCGGTATCAGCACATCAGAGGCCAGGCGTATCCAATTGTCTACAGCAGCAGCTTGTTGTGTTACAGTTTTTCAGAGGCTGGTCAGACCAAATACGCAGTAGTGATCGATGCGGATCCGGCAAAAGAGATTCGCCTGAACAAGATAGGACTTACAGCAGGGAAGTCACTGGCTAGAAAACGATTTTATACTGTAGATGATGCCGTCGACTGGTTGAATCAACATCCCGACACATTAGTAGAACTCACGCTGGTCTCTGATCAATATCTGAAGTCCTCAGATAAAAAAAGACTGTATGAAGCGCACGATGGCATTGTAACGATCATTCCGGAGGTGACTTTTGATCATCGAGAAGAAGCGGAAAACACCCATCAAATTCGTCTGGACCGATCCATGAACGAATTGTTTCAGGATTATTTTATTTTCCGCCATGGTCAAACACCTTCCGGTGAGTTGATGGAATTATTCCAGGAAATACAATCAGAACAGAACCTATGATACCCATACGATTAACGATGCAGGGCATATACTCATATCAGGGAACGCCGCAGACTATAGAATTTGGACCGCTACTTGACGCTGGTCTTTTTGGAATATTCGGAGCCGTCGGGTCAGGCAAATCGTCCATCCTGGAAGCCATCAGCATGGCTTTGTATGGAGAGATCGAACGTCTCAACAAGCGGGATGACCGCAATTATAACATGATGAACTTGAGATCAGACCGCCTATATATTGGTTTTGAGTTTCGAAATTATGCCGGACAAATATTTCGGTTTGAGTGTGAAGGGCGTCGAAATAGCAAACAGTATAATGAGGTGAATACCTATCGTCGGATGGCTTCAGAATGGGTGGATGGCGAATGGCTATCTTTGGGCCATTGCAATGGTGAACAGGTCACAGGTTTGTCCTATGAGAATTTTAAACGAACGGTGATAATACCTCAGGGTAAATTTCAGGATTTTCTGGAACTGACACCCGGAGGACGCTCACAGATGCTTCAGGATTTATTCGCACTGGATAAATATGACCTGGCTGGAGCAACAACGAGATTAACTTCCCAGAACAAAGAACTCGTCCATCGCCTGGAAGGTCAACTGACCGGATATGAAGAGGTGACACCGGAAGCAATCAAAGGGGCCCGGGAACAACTCCAGTTGCTTCAGTCGCAGGTGGAAAAGAGTGTTCGAGAATACGAGGATTTACATACGAAACTAGCTGATTCTATTGAGCTTAAGCAACTGGATGACCAGTTGAAATCTCGTCAGACTGCTCTGAAAGAAATGACAGAAAAGGAACCGGATGTACGCGCCGCCGAAACTGAATTAAAGCACTTTCAGGAAGCCCGGCGGGATTTTCTAGCCAGGATATCTCAGATCAATCAAAGAAAGGATACTGTGTCACAACTGCAGAAGACTTTAGATGGTCTCGCCTCAAAAGAAATGAAGCTCCATGCTTCGAAAGAGCAGATTAATCAAAACTACGAAAAACTAAACAAGGCTATTGAAGGTCATGAAGTGCTACGGGAAGATGCTGAATCTGCTGGCATCGCGGGTAAACTTCGTACCAGTATGACTTCTCTTGATCAAAAAGATCAACGAATCAAGAATGGGATGAAGTCAGTAATTGATCTGCAGGATAAAATAGAAAATAAAGCGATTACGGTCGATAAACTGGAAGGGACAGTGGCGGAGTTAAAGTCCAATCTTCCAGACCGAGAACTATTACTCGAGCTCCGAAGTGCATTTGATCGAAAGGAGGAGTTATTAAGTCAGATTGAAAAATTAAAAGAAAAAACACAGCGGTCGCGACAAACTTTCCTGGATCATAAAAAAGCTTTTTTTGAAGAATTTGACCTGACGGAGTATGTGAATGATAATTCAAAAGTTACATCTGAATTGAAATCACGAATTTCACAATGCATGATGAAGAAACAAAACCATCGTGATAATTTGCATCAAATGCAGGTCCAGGCTGAAATGGCGCGCTTTGTAGAGCAATTGACCGCTGGAGAATCATGTCCGTTGTGTGGATCCAAAGATCACCCGGCACCAGCGCACTTTGAAGCTGCCGAACAGCAAATTGAAAAGGCCCAGTCTCAAATTGAAGGACTGGAGTCCCAACAGAATAAGCATCAAAAAGCATTATTGGAATGGAAAAGTATAAACAATGCCGAAAAAGATTGGATGCATCAAGAAGTGAACGAACGGAAGGAGGTGGAAAATCTGGAGAAGTCCCTTCGGGAAATCGAAATGAAAATAAAAAAACATGCCGAGAGGTATCCAGATTTTGATCTCGTTGAAAGGGATTTGGTTCGGTCAGCCAGAATGAAAAAGACTTTGGAAAAATCTGAACTTGAGATAAAAAGAGTCCGGCAAGAAATTCGTGAAGAAACCACCAAGCTTGATAAGTACCGGCAAAAAGTCGATCAATTTAAAAGTGAATGCGATCAGATGCGGGGCGAGATCAATTCATTGAAATCCAGTCTGGTCAATTCTGTGTTGCACCAACTGGATCAGCATTCTGCGGAAGAATGGCATGCTCTTTCCCAAAAAATGATGAGCAAAATAAAACAGGAAAAGGAAGAATTTCGCAAGGTGGCTGATGAGCGGGAAAAGATTATGAAAGAATACATCCAGCTGGAAACTTCCCTGAAAGAAACCAAAGAGTATCTTAATAAGGATAAGAAGCAACTTCGACAATCAGAAGAAGAATTGGAGCAAATCCTGTCTTTGTCAAATTTTCAAACTTTGGCTGAAGTTCGTCAGGTACTGGACAAAAATATTGATGTTGAAATGGTGCAAAAAAGAATTCAGGACCATGATCGGGATATGCATATGGTTACTGAGAGCTTGCGCGATTTGCACGCCAAAATTGGTGATCTGACATTTGACGGTGAAGCACACGATAAATTGATCCAACAACATGAAAAATCGGAAAAAGAGCTGCAAAAGCTCAGAGAGGAATTGAATTACCAGCGCAAAATGCTCAAAGAGTTTCAAAAACGATTGGATGAAAAGAAGAAATTGACCGAAGAACTATCCAGATTGCACAGACGTGCCGAAAACCTGAAGGTCCTGGAAGGGCTATTCAGAGGAAAAAAATTTGTTGATTACATCAGCACGGTTTATCTGCGAGAGATTTGCGAAATTGCCAATCGCCGGTTTAAGGCGTTGACCAATAATCATTATTCGTTGGTACTCGGCGAAGATAATCAATTCCTTGTACGTGATTTTCTTCACGACGGGCAAATTCGTAGTGTGAAAACCCTATCCGGTGGACAGACCTTCCAGGTTTCGCTCTGTCTGGCATTGGCACTTGCGGAGAGTCTGCAGAATCAAAACCAATCTCATCAGAATTTTTTCTTTCTTGATGAAGGGTTTGGAACGTTAGACGGGGATGCTTTGCGTTTGGTGATGGAATCTCTAAAAGCGCTGAGAAAAGAAGGTCGGGTCGTTGGTGTGATCTCGCACGTTGAATCGCTTCAAGATGAGATAGCGATGAATCTTTACATACGAAATGATGCTGAAAAGGGAAGTCACATACACAAAAGTTGGGAGGAGTAGAATGAGGAGTTTTAGGTGGTCGGTTAGAAGCTTTAAGGGTAGGGAATTGGTTATTTACAATGAAGACTCAGCCAGTGATAGGGTGTATTTTGTTCAATGGTTAATAATGAAATCGCCTTTCCCTGAGTGTTGTTTCAAAATTCTGAAATCAATAATTATAAAAAAAATTTGGTACCTTACCAACGCTGGATTTCCTCAAATAATCGCCATACATGAAATTAATTACCAATACCGATCAAACACACAAAGACCTGTTTAGAAAGTTGCTTAAAAAAGCATATTCGATTGATATCGTGACGGCCTACTCCGATGAGGCATCGATTGATTTTATCATAAAGCGGATTTCCAAAAATAAGAACAAACCAAAAGTGCGATTCATAACTGGAGGTAATTTTGCGATCACCGACCCGGTAGCTTTGACAAAGCTCCAGCAAGAACTACCTGGTAAACATTTTGTCGCTTTGCCTGAAAATCAAGTGATTTTCCAATCCAATGTATATTTGTTCAAAACTAAAAACAACTACCACCTGGTGATCGGGAGTGCTCCATGCACGGAAGAAGCCTTGGAGACCGACATGGAAGCATCGGTGAATCAGAAAAAATCGAAGAAGAAGAAACTGTGGAATCAGGCAAAGCATTACATCGAAGATCTTATAGGATCATCAGTAGTACACCCTTTGACCACACGCTTTATCGCCCGATATGAAACGTATTATGAAGAAATCAGCAACAATCAAGAAAACGCAGCGTCTTCCTGGGGTGAATCTCAGTTGTTTATCAATAATGATGAGCATCTGATAGCACGTTCTAAAGCATGGTTGAAATTGGCGCAAAATGCCGAACATGCTATTGAAACAATTGATAGTTACCGATTGGCCCGAAAAGTTCAAAATCGGATTGCGTCCCAAAAGTTGATGACAGAAGAAGAAGCTTCCACCCACCTGAATCGGCTCATCGGATCAAAAGGTGAACCGGGTTTGTGGAACGCAAATGGGTTCCAGGGTTCAAAATCAGCAATTACACAGCAATTTGAGGTTTTTCGGGATTTGGTGCGTTTTGTAAAAGAAAACCGCAAGGAAGCTCCAGGGTATGTTTTTGAAAACGGTCAGGAATACGCCCGGAAAATTAAAGGAGTCGGAATGAATATGATTTCTGAAATTTTGATCACGTATGAACCAAAGCGTTTTCCGAAGTTGAATAATGCGTTGATACAAAAGCTGATATCTTCGGGATCTTTGACTCTGAAAAAATCAATTGCTAAGTACGATGGCCAGGACTACCAGAAATACACAGAAATTATATGGAATTATGCAGAGCTGCTTGATATGAAAAATATGATTCGGGTAGATTTGTTTTTTCAGGATGTCATTGATGAACTGGACCAGCCGATCGAAAATCCGGATCCTGATCTGAAAGCAGAAAAAGGATAATAATTTAGTGTTGATGGTGAATGGTTCGTTATTGATCGGGTGTGATTAATAAATGAGGATGGATAGTGGCGCATCACTGCTGGTATTTTGAAAGAAAAACCGGGCAAATTTGGGGGACGGACAATATTTTTACATCTTGGGCGATCCTTTGAAAAAATCAATTGAAATTCATAATATGCTCTTTAGAAAAGTATTAGCGCTCCTATTTCTAACTTTTCCTGCTTTCCTTTTCGCTCAGGAATCTGGCAAATCCATCGACCAACGTATTGAAGAAGGGTTTAAGCCAATCTCTGATTTTATTTACTGGTTGGTATTTTACCCCATATCATTTGGGGGATATGAAATGCCTTTCGTGGTATTAATATTAATCCTTGGTGGAATATTTTTCTCTATTTACTTCAAGTTCGCCAATATCCGATTAGCTAAGGTTGCCGTGAATGCGACGCGGGGAAAATATGATGAAATTGACCTGTATGGGGTGTATGAAGCAGAAGGTGACTCTACACCTGGTGGAGACATCATAGAAACGGTTCGCAAGGAAGAAGTGCATGGGGAGGTGACGCATTTTCAGGCGCTTACAGCAGCTTTATCTGCCACCGTTGGATTGGGGAATATCGCCGGTGTCTCTATTGCCATCGCATTGGGGGGACCCGGAGCTACGATATGGATGATATTGGTCGGCTTGCTCGGAATGTCAACTAAAATTGGTGAAGCTACGCTGGGAGTCAAATATCGTGAGATCGATGAAGAGGGTAAAACTTATGGCGGTCCGATGTATTATCTCAGAAAGGGACTTGCTAATAAGAATATGCCGATCTTAGGTAAAATCCTGGCTGCAATGTTTGCGATCTGTGTAATTGGAGGATCATTGGGTAGTGGAAATATGTTCCAATCCAACCAGGCCGCTTCACAGTTTCAATTGCTTTTTGATCTGGAGTCCGGATTTTGGTTTGGTATTGTTATCGCCATCTTGGTCGGATTGGTGATTATTGGCGGAATCAAGCGAATTGGAATGGTTACGGAACGTGTAGTCCCATTTATGGCAATTATGTTTGTGGGGTCCGCATTACTCATTTTGGCAATCAACTATGATTTAATTCCGACCGCTTTTGGATTGATCTGGGATGGCGCATTCAATGCCCGTTCTGCTATGGGTGGATTTATAGGAGTCATGATCGTCGGATTTCAACGGGGCGCCTTCTCGAACGAAGCCGGTGTGGGTTCATCGGCGATAGCACACTCCGCAGTTCGTACCCGGTATCCCGCTAGTGAAGGTCTGGTAGCGTCGATTGGCCCCTTTGTAGATACAGTGGTAATCTGTACCATGACGGCCCTGGTGATCGTTATCACGAATCTGAAGAATAACTTATTTGATTATGCCAATCTGGATGAAAGTGGGAATGTAATTCTCAATGCCACCGGTGAGTCACTTGGTGGAGTCGATCTGACCTCGATAGCTTTTGAATCAACAATTCCACATTTCTCCATTGTGTTGACTATTGCAGTGATTCTTTTTGCTTTTTCTACCATGCTGTCCTGGTCATACTATGGAATTCAGGGTTGGAAATATCTGTTCGGAAAAGGACGAGTGGCAGATTTGACTTATAAAGCACTGTTTTTGTTTTTCATTATTATCGGTGCCTCTTCGAGCATGGAATCTGTGGTTTTCTTTGCTGATGCGATGTTATTCGCCATGGTTTTCCCCAATATGATCGGCTTGGTTATACTGGCGCCACAGGTAAAAACAGAAATAGCCCGTTATTTGAGAGCGATTCGCATTATTGTCATCGAAGAACAAGTACCCGAGGAGGGGGAAGAAAAGAAAGTGATTGATGATGGGTAAAGTATTTTGAAAAATTTGATAAGGTTGTTGTGTTGAGTTGTTGAGGTGAATTGGTAAGCTGGATCAGATTAACTGTTCATTTTATTTGTGTTTTTGTTGGCGGTTTTATCATAATCCTATAAGAAAAGCAGATCCGCGCGATATAGAGATCATTCGAAAAAAATAACGGAAAAACACTGAGAGAACTTCATTCGAAGAAAGTACTTGTAGTATTTCCTTGAATAATATAATATTGTTGTGATCGTGCGAGTCCAAGCCTTGCCATTATAAATAAAAGAATTCCGACATAATCTGATCCGCAATAGCCAATCCGCTGGTGGTCAGGCGGTAGGCAGAATCCTTCCTTTCCACGTTTCCTTTTTTCATTTCCTGATCCAATAATTTATAAAACTCCTTCTGGATGGGCATGCTGAAGGTTTCAATCAGGGTTGACTCGATGCCCCACACCGTCCGCAGGCCGGTCATGATGTACTCATTGTACCGGTCCTTTTCACTCAGTTCTTCGTTTTCCCAATATACATTGCCAGCCGATACTTCCTTAATGTACTTCTGATTATTCGCCACGTTCCATCTTCGCCGATAACCGTCATAGGAATGAGCTGATGGGCCGATGCCGATGTAAGGGACATTTTTCCAATAGTTGGTATTGTGGAGTGCCAAATGATCTGGTCTTGCATAGTTGGAAATTTCATAATGGAGAAAACCACGACTGGAGAAAAAGTCCCTGGCCATGTAGAACTGGTCAATGGTGGCTTCATCATCCGGGACGGTGATTTTTCCGTGTTCCAGTTGGTGTTTAAAAACCGTTTTATCTTCGATCGTCAGATTGTAGCACGAAACATGATGGATGGGATACTCTGTGATGATCTTCAGGTTATCTCGCCATTTTATGGTATCTGAATCTGGTAAACCAAAGATCAGGTCTGCAGAAACCTCATCAAAACCCGCTTTGAATATATTTTCCAATGCGCTTCGTGCTTCTGATGAGTTATGAGACCGATTCATTAAGAGGAGGTCATCCTCATGAAAAGATTGGATGCCGATGCTGATCCGGTTGACCGGGGTGTGTGTTTTCAGGTCTCTCAGATAATCCTCCGTTAGATCATCTGGGTTGCATTCGATCGTGATCTCCTCCAGGTTTTTGTCCAGGTTAATTGATTGTACTTTGGTAAACAACTGGACCAATTCTTCCGGTGACCAAAGCGATGGGGTTCCGCCCCCCAGATAAATAGTCTCTATCGGCTGCATCGCTATTTCTTCCTGTCGAAGGTCTAGTTCTTTGAGAAGGGCCTGCTGGATATCATTTTTTCCCTGCAGCTGTGTGGAAAAATGAAAGTTGCAGTAGCTGCACTTTTGTTTACAAAATGGAATATGGATATAAATTCCTGCCAAAGGGGTAGATGTTGTTTGTAGATTTATCGTTATTTACAGAGCACAATGGATTCAAAACTGGTAAATATCATTCTGTTTCTGACCATAATGGGGGCAAAGATATCATATTGTCAGCAGGATTCCATGTTTCTTTCAGACATGAATAATTGTCCGGAAGAGATCACCGGACTGGATACCCTTCTTACGAAGCAGGTATTACTGGACCGGCTTTTTGAAAAAGGTTACCCTTACGCGTCGATTGATTCCAGTTCGGGAGCTGGCGAGATCACACCAGTATATAGTCTGGATTGTGGCCCACACATCAATTTTGTATCTATTCGTTGGACAGATGAAAAGGTGCAGGAGTTGTTGGACAAATATACACGGCAGAAAGTTGTTCCATGGAATGAGGTTGTGGAACAGCGGAATAAGGTATTAACAACCCTGGCTAACCAAGGGTATCCTTATACTCGGCTGATGACTGATCCTATTGCCATAATTCATGATACCTTGCAACTGGAGTACGAGCTGGATACTATACGTCGGATATATATCCAGGAGATCATTATTAAAGGTGGGTTTTCCATGAATCAATCCCTTTTTGAGACGATGATTGGGATGAAAGCAGGGGATTATTTTAGCATTGACCGGATTGAACGAACCCGGCAAGTTATCAGACAATGGGATTTTGCAGATCTTAAGAATTTGGAATACGACTTCAATCCTTATGCGGTCAATCTAAATTACCATATTGAGCCCAGCCAGCCATCACGATTTGACTTACTAATTGGTCTGGTGCCAAGCAACCGGGTGGACAAAAAATATGAAATCACGGGCAATGCCTACCTCGATATTCGGAACCAGCTCCGGATGGCTGAACGGATCTACTTTAGATTTGACAAATATGCGAACACCAGCCAATCTATTGACTTGAGGTTTGACTTTCCTTATCTTCCGTTTATTCGATCAGGGGTCCTGGCAGAAGGTCTGATTGACCGCCGGGATTCCACGGTGCTTGATGTCTATGGCAAACTAGGCGTTCAGTACCGATGGAGCCCTACTATGAAATACGCTGTTTTCTTACAGCGGGATCAGTCTCGGTTAATCTCTGTAAATCCACGGAGATTGTTGACAAGCGGCCAGTTGCCCGAAGAATTGGATTATAATTATTCCGCAGCAGGGATTAATATCAGCCACCAAGCCCTGGACCATATGATCAATCCACGAAAGGGACGGGTGTTTTCTGTAGCGATTACGGCAGGCCTGAAGAGATTGGTTCGCAATGGACAGATTCTAGCCTTAGAACTACCCACTAACGAGACTTCCTTTTCAGCCCAATACGATAGTGTGTCACAATCTACATTGAAAACCCGGCTGGATGTACAATGGGATGGGTATGTGCCGGTCGGTCAATATAGTTCACTTCGGGTTGGAGTCCAGGCTGGCTGGATCTGGAGTTCCGCGCCATTGTTCAAAAACGAGCAGCTGCGGCTGGGTGGTTTTCAGGATTTCAGAGGTTTTCCTGACAAATCATTCCGGGCGGATGCTTATTCCACTTTGACGACTGAGTATCGTTTTTTATTTGGGGAAGAAAGCAATGCCTATGTGTTTACTGATTTTGGATTTTTACACGAGCCGGATGCGCCGTATAACTGGAATTTTCCCTACAGCTTTGGGATTGGTCTCAATCTGGGCACCAAAGCGGGTATCTTCGGGATTTCCTATGCGGTGGGAGCTCAGCGGAATCAGTCTTTGTCCTTGGAACAAAGTAGAGTCAATTTTGGGTTAATGGTGAATTATTAAAATAAAAATTGTATTTTGTAAGACACTGGATCTGTGTGAAAACATAGTGTGTATGTCCATTAAAAAGCCATATTCTTCCAATATCAAGAGCTGGAAAGTTTCTGATCGACCTCGTGAAAAGCTGATGGCAAAAAGCAGTGCTGACCTCACCGATTCCGAGCTGTTAGCTATTCTTATTGGACATGGTAATCGGGAAGAAAACGCCGTTCAGCTCTGTCAACGCATCCTGAAGTCTGTAAATCACGATCTGGTGATGCTCAGCCGATTGACCATGAATGATCTGATGAAGTTTAAGGGCATCGGTGAAGCCAAGGCGGTATCTATCGCAGCTGCATTGGAACTTGGTCGTCGTCGCCAAAAGTCTGAATTGGGCGATCATTACCGGATCAGAGACAGCAAGGATGTATATTTATATTTAAAATCGCATCTCGAGGATCTGAACCATGAAGAGTTTTGGGTGCTATTGCTTGACCGGAGCAATAAAGTGATCGGTCAGGAACAGATCAGCAGGGGCGGTGTCGCAGGAACATTAGTTGATGCAAAGTTGGTGTTTAAGCCGGCGCTCGAACGATTTGCCAGCCATGTGATCCTCAGTCACAATCATCCTTCGGGAAATCTAAGTCCCTCCCAACAAGATATTAACCTGACAAAAAAACTCAAACAAGCCGGAGAACATCTTGATGTGAAGGTTTTGGATCACATCATTATTACCGCGCATGGATTTTATAGTTTTTCGGATGAAGGACGCCTTTAATGAGGTTAAGGATGAGGTTGATGGAATTTAAAATATGATTTTATGTCAAATTTTCAATCATTTCGAGATATGGCGGTGTGGAAGTTGTCTATGTCACTTTCATAATAATTAGCGAAACTTACAAAGCACTTACCAAGGTATAAGGTTTACGCTTAGAACGCTCAGATCAGGCGATGTACGAATAGTGTTTCAAGTAATATTGCTGAAGGTTATGGAAGACGAACTTGAGCTGATAAAGAACTTATATGACATGGCAAGAGGCTCCACTTTTGAAGCTCAAGATCATCTTATAGATGAAACTGCGTTAGGCTGTTTTCAAGAAAAAGAATGTGAGAAATTTGTCAACCATTACGATGAATTAATTCATCAACTCAATAAATTATTAAAATCGATATCTTAACCTCTACCTCTACCTTAACCTTCTGATTAACTAAACTCTCAACAATAAAAAACATTCTTTCTTCAAAAACGGTTATGTAATATTATCTTTGCAGATTAGTAGATGGCGACACAAAAAATAAAAGGAAATAAGTTCGATTGGTCGATTCTCATGAGGATACTCTCCCTCGGAGGGAACTATAAGACCTTATTTGTCACTTCGGCGGTATTGGCGGTAGTACTCGCTCCAGTCAGTATTGTTCGGCCGTTGTTGATCAATAAAGCCGTTGATGATTATATCCTCCAGTTTGATTTTCAAGGATTACTGACCATTACCTTGGTTATGATCGCGGTGTTATTGGCTGAAGTTGTCCTCCGATACTTTTTTATTTATTTGTCCAATCTCTTGGGACAGAATGTCATTCGGGATTTACGAACCCGTGTATTTCGACATGTACTTTCACTGAATCCAACCTACTTTGACCGGACGCCGGTCGGAACCTCTACCACCCGGACGATCAATGATATTGAATCCATCAATCAGGTGTTCACTCAAGGTGTACTGATCATGATTGCTGATGTACTTCGGATTGTGGCCGTGTTGATTACGATGATGGTGGTCAGCGTTCGACTGACGGTTATCGTACTTATTACGATGCCACTGATCCTTTTTGCGACGTATATATTTAAAGAAAAAGTCAAGTTTGCTTATCAAAAAGTCCGGGCGCAGATTGCGAATATGAATGCTTTTCTCCAGGAGCGATTGAGTGGGATGTATATTGTTCAGATCTTTAATGCTGAGGAGAAAGAAAAGCAGAAATTTAGAACCATAAACCGGAATTACACACAGGCCAATCTGGATTCGATCCTGTATTATGCTATATTTTTTCCGGTCGTAGAGATCATATCAGCCTTGGCTTTGGCCTTGCTGGTATGGTGGGGAGCCCGGGGCATCATTGGAGGAGATGTGACTTTTGGTAGTCTGGTAATCTTTCCTATTTTTCTCAATATGCTTTTTCGCCCGATGCGTATGCTAGCGGATAAGTTCAATACGCTGCAGATGGGAATTGTCGCCGGTGAACGAATTTTCAATTTACTGGATCGTCGGGATCAGATCGAAGATATTGGTGATATTGAGATCGAAAAATTGGAAGGTGAAATTGAATTTCGTAATGTGGACTTCAGCTACGATGGGGAGAATGATGTACTGAAAGACATTAATTTTCGGGTTGATCCGGGAGACGCATTGGCGGTCGTAGGAAGTACGGGATCGGGGAAAACCACTTTAATAAATATCCTGACGCGATTTTATGAAATCCGCCACGGTGAGATTCTGATTGATGAAGTCAATACAAAACAATATAAACTGGATTCACTTCGCCGAAGGATTGGAATCGTACTCCAGGACGTGTTCCTGTTTACCGGAACTATTCTCGACAATATCCGGATGATGGATGAAACCATTGATAAAGACCGGGTGATCTATTTTTCAAAAATGATTGGAGCCCACGATATTATCATGGACTTGCCTGGCGATTATGATTTTGTGGTTTCGGAACGCGGATCGAATCTTTCCTCCGGGCAGCGGCAATTGATTTCTTTTGCCCGGCTGTTGATTTTTGATCCGGATATTCTAATTCTTGATGAGGCGACATCCAATATTGACCTGGAGACCGAAAACCTGATCCAATATGCCATTGAACAATTGATTGCTGAACGGACCTCCATTATTATTGCCCACCGTCTGAGCACGATCAAACATGCCGATAAAATAATCGTACTCGACCATGGACGTATTATCGAACAGGGGACCATGGATGAGTTGCTGGAAAAAGAAGGGGGGCATTTTAGAAGGCTGTATGAGTTGCAATTTGAGGAAATCGAATAAGGCCTTCGCAGTTTAAAATGGATTTTTTCAAATTCTGTGTTATTTTCAAACATTTTGGATATATATCCAGTTTAAATCATGTACAACATCTGGCAGAATGATCATATTCAACAATAATAATATAAGAAGACCTAGTCTACTGCAGATCCTTATCGGGTTTTTTGTCCTGTTTGCTTTTCTGTACGTCGGGTTTTATATCACCAAGTGGATACTTTATGCATTGGGGTTTCTGGCTCCTGCACTTTTGGTGGCAGCAGCAGTGCTTAATTTTGCGACCATAAAAAATTTTGTAAAATACTTGTGGGGATTGATTCGAGTAAAACCAATCTGGGGATTGATGCTGACGTTTTTAGCCGTCATCGGATTTCCGGTGACCTGTACGCTTCTTTTTGTACGAGCCTGGTCACAATGGCGAAAGCGCCGAAATTATGTCGATGAAGTTACCTCCGATGGGAGTGAATACATTGACTATGAAGTAGTCGATGAGGAGCAAACTCACAAACGACGTATTGACTTGCTGGAACGACGAAACTAAAATCATGACAAAGCAAGCCACATTGTATCATTGCTCTGAGTTTCTATCTCATCGCAGCAGGCGGAAGGCATCATGATGGTCCCGGTGTTTTATTTTATCCTCCTTTTTTTATTTTTTGGAGTCCAGATTTATTTGTGGTGGTCGTCGGGTGAATTAAAAGATTATTCACCGGAAGTCAATACCAGCAATAATGAACAGGGTGCAGGGGATGTTCCCACTGTCACTGTTTTGGTCCCTGCTCAGAACGAAGAACAAAGTATAGGACGTTGCCTGGATTCTTTAAAACGTCAGAATTACATATCCACTCATCTACAGATTATCATGATCAATGATCATTCGACTGATCAAACCGCAACCATTGCCCGATCCTATTCTGGCGTTCAAGTCATCGATCAGAAGGAAGGCTTTTTGGGTAAAAAAGCAGCGATAGAATATGGGGTAAAAGTCGCGACGGGGCAAGTCGTATTGACGATGGATGCAGATTGTGAAGCGGGGGAGGACTGGGTAAATTCCATGATCCGGGCTGTCGGTGAAGATCATCATGTACTGGCCACCGGACCGGTGTGGATGGTACCGGATAAATCCGGTTTTTTACAGAAATACCAGGAAATGGAGCAGGCCGCCTTAAATGTGTTGACCTGCGGCGGAATAAATTCCGGAGTGGTCCTTTCTGCGAGTGGCGCCAATATGGCCTACTTCCGATCTCTATTCTATGAGCTGGATCCGTATGCGGATAATCAGAATGTGCCTTCCGGCGATGATGTTTTTTTTGCTCACCAGGTGTATCTCAGTGGGGGAGAAGTCCGGTTTGTTCTGGAGCAGGCAGCCATGGTATATACCAGTCCTGTTGTTTCATATACAGCATTTATCCGGCAGCGCATGCGTTGGGCTGGTAAATCGTCCGGCTATTCGCATTGGCCGACGAAGCTTTATTTGGTTGGTTTCGGAATCGTGAATTTATCGTTTGTTTTTTTATTGATCGCCGGGGTATGGAAGCCCATTTTCTATTCCTACCTATTCTATGGTTTGTTGATCAAATTCATTGTGGATTATCTGATCATCTACACGGGTATGCGCTGGGGTAATCGTCCGGTGTGCTGGCAGGATGTATTGAAAGCAAGCTTGTTTCAGGTAGGCTATGTGGTGTATGTTACCATTTTGCTGGTACAAGGAAAAAAGGGAGGATGGAAAAATGATTGATGGTAGATTGTTGATGGTAGATTGTTGATTGAATGGTTGCTATTTGTTCGATAATAAATTTAGTTCTTCCTCCTCCAATTCTACTAATTCAATGTAGTAAACAATCAGTGTGTTGAATAAGATCCTGTTGTAAGGTAGCCGGATCTTCCAGCTCCGTGTGGGTTTTTTGCGTTCCGGGATGCAAGAACTCCAGCTTATGGATGAAAACGTTTTCCAAGGAGCAGAACTTGTGCCGCTGAAAAGCGGTAAGCTCCTTCTTCCCAAAGGTACCTGATTATGCGGTGTTGATATGTTAATCACATACTGTTCGTGAGACTCTGGTATGATACTTTATTATATTAAAAAGACCCTGACAGGCGGCATATTTGGCGGATGGGGTGGTGTAAAAGTTTGTCATTCTGTCGTCCGCAAAGACGGACTTATCGCACTCATATAGCCTTTCCAGGGTCTGACAACCCTGGCTATAACCTTCTATCTCTACGGGGTTTTTTACTAATATACGTTAAGCAGGTGCCCAGACGCGGACGCAGGATAGATTACAAAAGCAATATGCTTTTGCTACATTAACCAACGAGATGTGACATATCCTTCTTCATAACGGTTTTCTATTTGAAATAAACTATTTATGTAATTAAAAAGTTGAGATCAATACGCCTCCATGTGTACATTCCGGACTGCCCGTCCACTCGGATCGTTCATGTTCTTGAAAGCCTGGTCCCATTCCAGCGCCACTTCTGAACTGCAGGCCACGCTGGGCACGGATGGTACGGTGCGGGCAGCTGCATCACTGGGAAAGTGTTCATGGAAAATGGAGCGGTAGTGGTATTCTTCTTTGCTGGTAGGCGTCTGTATGGGAAACCTAAGGTGGGCGTGCTGCATCTGCTCATCGCTGACCCGGGCATCCACCATTTCCTTAAGTGTATCGATCCAGCTGTAACCCACACCATCTGAAAATTGTTCTTTTTGACGCCATGCCACGCTTTCTGGCAGGTAATCTTCGAAAGCTTGCCGAAGAATGTGCTTCTCCATTTTACCGTTCCGGATCAATTTATCTTCCGGATTGAGTCGCATGGCCACATCCATGAATTCTTTGTCAAGAAAGGGTACCCGCCCTTCGATCCCCCAGGCGGCCAGAGATTTGTTTGCTCTTAAACAGTCGTACATGTATAGTTTATCCAGCTTACGGACGGTTTCTTCATGGAACTCCCTGGCCGAGGGTGCTTTGTGAAAGTACAAGTATCCTCCAAAGATCTCATCGCTTCCTTCGCCGCTGAGCACCATTTTGATTCCCATGGATTTGATCGATCGCGCCAGGAGATACATGGGGGTGCTTGCGCGAATGGTGGTGATGTCGTAGGTTTCCAGATGATAGATGACATCCCGGATGGCATCCAGACCTTCCTGAATGGTATAAACGATCTCATGATGTACTGTATCGAGATGCTCTGCCACCAGACGGGCAGCTGCCAGATCGGGTGACCCTTCCAGACCTATGGCAAAAGAATGCAAACGGGGCCACCAGGCGGCATCTTTATCTCCGCTTTCAATCCGTTTTTGCGAATATTTTTTTGCAATAGCAGAAGTAATGGAAGAATCAAGTCCGCCGGACAACAATACCCCATAAGGCACATCGCTCATCAGTTGCCGGTGAACCGCCTTTTCCAGTGCGGCTCTTAATTCCATAATGTCGGACGAGTTATCCTGAACGTTGTGATAATCCATCCAGTCGCGGGAATACCAACGCGTAATTTGGCCATCCCGGCTGTGAAGGTAGTGACCCGGGGGGAAAAGTTCGATTTTTACACAGACCCCTTCGAGGGCTTTAAGTTCACTCGCTACATAAAAAGTGCCTTTTTCGTCCCACCCGATGTAAAGCGGTATAATACCCATGTGATCGCGGGCAATAAAATATTCATCTTTCTCAAGGTCATAGATCGCAAATCCAAAAATTCCATTCATTTCATCCAAAAAATCAGGGCCTCTTTCCTGGTAAAGTGCCAGGATCACTTCACAATCGCTTTTGGTCTGAAAATGATAATCCGGAAATTGTTTGCGTAGCTCATTGTGATTGTAAATCTCGCCGTTTGCGGCCAGGATGAGGGATTTATCCTTAGAGAATAAGGGCTGTTTTCCGGAGGTGGGATCTACGATAGCCAACCGTTCATGAGCCATGATGGCATGATCAGAATTATAGATGCCACTCCAGTCCGGTCCCCGGTGACGAATACACTTGGCCATTTCCAATATTTGGGGACGCAATTCCCCCACGGATTCTTTGAGTTCAAAAGCACAGACGATACCACACATAATTCTGAATTTATTTTGTGAACGATTGCGCAAAGTATAAAAATCGAGGTTCCGAACTTTGTACTATTTTTAGCCTATTGTCAATTTAAAATTGAGGTATCGCGCTTGTACCCAGTGCACGATCACGCTATTGCTACGATTCAGAAGATGCGGAAATGTGATTTCTAACCGTCCATTTTTAGCCAGTATTTGATCAATTCCGCTACATCATCTATTCTGCTCTTGATGTGATTCAGTATTGCTGTGATATCCGTGGAATCCTCCGTAGGCGTATCCACTGCATCGTTGGACAGAACAGATAGAGCAGTGATTTGTCGGTTCATATGAGCAGCAATGATCACCTCAGGTATAGTAGACATGCCGACCATGTCGGCCCCCAATTGACGAAATAATCGGTATTCGGCAGGTGTTTCCAGCTGAGGACCGGTTACTCCCAAATATACACCCGTGTCGAGTTGTAAGCCTGATTTTTCGGAAAATTCTAAAAGCATATTTATGAATTTCGGATCGTATACTTCGCTCATGAATGGATAACGAGGTCCCCATTTTTCATTATTTGGACCGATAAGCGGACTTGGGAAGGACCAGTTGATGTGATCACGGATTAAGACCAGATTTCCAGCTGCAAAAGATGGGTTGACATTTCCGGCTGCATTGGTGAAGAAGAAGGATTGGGTGCCGGTCTCGGCAAGGACTCTGATCGGAAAGGTGACCTCCGCCATGGTGTAACCTTCATAGTAATGCAATCGACCTCCAAGAATCCAAAAGAGGATCCCCTGATTTGTGGCCAGATAAAGGGTAGCATCCATATGGTGAACGGTCATTCTGGGAAAATGAGGGATTTTGGAAAGTTTGGTCTGGTATTTAATAGAAAATTGATTTGTAATATCTTTAAGTCCTGTTCCCAGTACGATAGTGTGTCGAGGCAACTCTTGTACCTGGGATTTCAGATAATGGGCGGCCTTTCTTATTCGTTCATTGATTGCCATGATAATAATTTTGGGTTTTCCATTGCTTTTCAGTACTTTTGCAAAACAATAAGTGAAAGGGAACCAAAAGCGTTCCCTTTTTTTAATGATTGAAGTTATGGATGAGGCCAAAATTAAACAAGTAATTGAACAAAAACAGGCTGAAGATGATTATAATGATTGCTACCTGGTAGACATCGAATACAATAAAGTCAAAAATCATCTCACCCTTTATATTGGAAGTGACTCAGGCATGTCGCTGAAAAAATGCCAGGCGTTTAGTCGGCATGTGGAAGCTTACCTTGATGAATCATTGATGCTCGGAGAAAAGTATGAACTTGATGTGTCGTCACCTGGTGTGGGCAGGCCACTCAAGCTTAGACGGCAATACCAGAATAATATAGGTCGTGATCTTAAGATACAGAAAACCGATGGATCGCGGGCAAAAGGAGAATTAATTGAAGTATTGGAAGACACTATCCGTATTGAACAAATAAGAGGAAAAAAGAAAACGGGAGCGATTTTGGAAATCCCATTTGAAGAAATATCAACCGCATTAGTACAAATTAAATTTTAAAAACATGGTCAATTTAGTCGAATCGTTCTCTGAGTTTACGCAAGGGAAGAACATAGACAGGGTTAAAATGGTACGGATCCTGGAAGATGTATTCAGGACATTGATCAAGAAGAAATATGGCTCGGATGAAAACTTTGACATTATTGTCAATGCAGACCGGGGTGATCTACAGTTTTTTCGTGTCCGAGACATTGTGCCGGACGGGGAGGTGACGGATACGCTCAAAGAGATTTCCATCACGGAAGCACAAGATTTTGATGATGATTATGAAATCGGCGAGGAGTGTTATGAACAAATCCATTTGGAGGATTTTGGCCGAAGAGCAATTATGGCAGCGCGGCAAACTTTGATCTCCAGGATCATGGAGTTGGAGAAAGACAATATATTTAAGCAATACAACGAACGAGTTGGTGATTTGATTACCGGTGAGGTGAACCAAATACTAAAGCGAGAAATTCTTATATTTGATGATATTACAGGATATGAATTGGTATTGCCCAAAAGTGAAATGATCAAAGGTGATTTTTTCCGCAAGGGTGATATGGTGAAATCTGTGATTAAGAAAGTCGATGTCCGGAACAATAATCCGGTTGTTATCGTTTCACGTACAGATAACATGTTTCTGGCACGTCTTATGGAGCAGGAAGTTCCAGAGATTGAAGACGGGATCATTAATATCAAACAAATTGAACGTATACCCGGAGAGCGGGCAAAAGTCGCCGTAGAATCCTATGATGATCGGATCGATCCGGTCGGAGCTTGCGTGGGAATGAAAGGGGTTCGGATTCACGGAATTGTGCGGGAATTGCGCAATGAGAACATCGATATTGTTAACTTTACCAACAATATTAACTTGTTCATTCAGCGGTCCTTGACACCAGCTAAGATTTCCAACATTGATTTGGATTTAGAAGCACGTCGTGCTTCCGTTTTCCTGGCACCGGATCAGGTCTCATTGGCCATCGGTCGGGGTGGGCACAATATTAAACTAGCATCCCGGTTAACCAATCTGGAATTGGATGTGTACAGAGATGTGGAAGAATTTGAAATTGAAGATGACGTCGATCTGGATGAGTTTACCGATGAAATTGATGGCTGGGTCATCGATGAACTGAAATCGATCGGATGCGACACTGCCCGGAGTGTATTGCGATTAAATGCCGCCGAACTGGTGCGCCGTACCGATTTGGAACAGGAGACCGTAGATGAACTACTTCGCATACTGAAAGCGGAGTTTGATGAAGAATTTGAGGAGGTATTTGAAGAGGAATGATATAAAAAGTCCTCACTTTTGTAACTTTGCAGAAAATATTAGAAACTGAATGTCAAAAAGATTAGTAAAAATTGCTAAAGAGCTTAACGTCGGAACCGGCTCTATTGTGGATTTTCTGGCCAATAGTGGCTATGAAGTTGACAATAAACCTACAGCCAAGGTTTCAGATGAAATGTATGATCTTTTGGTTCAGGAATTCAGAGGTTCCATGACGGTCAAGGAACAAGCCGATCAATTGGTCATTGGGACCACCCGCCAAACTGTAAAGAAGGAAGAGGAAGAAAAGCCATCGCTCTTTAAAGATGAAAAAACCAAAGCTCCTGAGGTGAAAAAGGAGACTCCTAAAAAAGATGAACCTACGGAAGAGAAAAAAGAAGCAGATGAAAAAGTAGCTGAAAAAGCTGCACCGGGTGGACTAAAAGTGGTAGGTAAAATTAATCTTGATAAAAAGCCTAAACGGAAATCGGAGCCTAAACCGGAGAAAAAGGTTGAGGAAAAGGCTCTCAAAGAGAAAGAACGCGTTGATACGACGCCAGAAAAAGAGCCGGAAAAAGAAAAAGATGCGATTCCTGAGAAAGAGGTAGCCAAGGAAACTAAGATACCCAAAAAACCAGAACCGGTGGATGAGCCTGCCGAGCAGGAACCAGCGAAGCAGGAAGAACCGGCCGCAGAAGCAAAAGAGGAAGTAAAAGAAGAAACTCCAAAAGAAAAGGAAACCCCGGAGGAAAAAGATAAAGCCCCGTTGATTAAAGCCGATGCACCCCGCTTGAAAGGGTTGAAGATTCTTGGAAAAATATCCGCGGACAAACTGGAGACCAAGAAGAAAAAGAAAAAGACGGAGAAGAAAGAGACCCCGGAAGAAAGTTCCCGGAAACGGAAGCGTCGTCGTCGTAAGGTCGTCAAATCCAAAGGTGCCCGTGGAAGAGGTGCCCGATCAGGTCAAAAAGGCGGCAAAGGCAAGGAAGATATTAAAGAGGTCACCCAAAAAGAGATTGAAGAGCAAATCAAAGCCACCATGGCTCGTCTCAATAAAGGGGGCAAAAGCAAGCGTCAAAAAACACGGCGTGATAAACGAGAAACGATACGCGAAAAAGAAGAGCTGAAGCAACAGCAGGAGCAGGAACAAACCAGTTTGGAAGTGACCGAGTTTATTTCGGTACAGGAACTGGCTAATATGATGGACGTGTCAGCTACGGATGTGATCACGGTCTGTATGAATATTGGTGTCATCGTTTCCATCAACCAGAGACTGGATGCCGAGATCATCGAATTGGTTGCTGAAGAATTTGGACATGAAGTGGAATTTGTGGATGCAGAAGAGAATATCGATGTGGAGGATGAATACGAAGATGATCCGGAAGATCTCGAACCACGATCTCCGATTGTGACCGTGATGGGTCACGTGGATCATGGTAAGACCTCACTGCTCGATTATATCCGAAAGGAAAAGGTTGCCGAAGGCGAGGCTGGTGGAATTACACAGCACATTGGCGCTTATGAAGTAATCGTTGGTGAAGATGATAAAAAAATTACGTTCCTGGATACCCCGGGGCACGAAGCTTTTACCGCTATGCGGGCCAGAGGGGCAAAAGTCACCGATGTTGCTGTAGTGATTATAGCTGCAGATGACAGCATCATGCCACAGACCAAAGAAGCCATTTCACACTCACAGGCAGCGGGTGTTCCCATCGTATTTGCGATCAACAAGATTGATAAACCCGGAGCAGATCCTGAAAAAATAAAGCAGGAATTAGCCAATATGAATTTATTGGTGGAAGATTGGGGTGGGAAGTACCAGTCTCAGGAAATTGCAGCGATCAACGGAACCAATATTGATCTGTTGTTGGAAAAAATACTCCTGGAGTCAGAATTACTCGAATTAAAAGCAAACCCGAATCGTCCGGCATATGGAACCGTCGTGGAAGCTTCCCTGGACAAAGGACGGGGTTATGTTTCCAAGATTTTGGTACAGAATGGAACACTGGAAATCGGCGATCCGATGGTGGCTGGTGAATACAGCGGCAAGGTGAAAGCCATGTTCAATGAATTTGGCAAGCGAATTGATACAGCAGGTCCATCCCAACCTGTGTTGGTATTGGGACTAGGGGGTGCACCGCAGGCGGGGGAAACCATGAAAGTCCTCGAATCGGAGCAAGAAACCAAACAGATCGCTAACAAGCGAGCCCAGATCATACGAGAGCAAACGAATCGTGCGGCGAAACGAATCAGTCTTGATGAGATCGGTCGACGATTAGCGTTGGGGAACTTTAAAGAGTTGAACCTGATCGTGAAAGGTGATGTCGATGGGTCGGTAGAAGCCTTGTCCGATAGTCTGATCAAACTAAGTGTTGAATCCATTCAGGTGAATGTTATTCACAAAGGAGTCGGTCAGATTATTGAGTCGGATGTATTGCTTGCCACGGCCTCCGATGCGATTATTATCGGGTTCCAGGTTCGACCATCACTGGGTGCTCGTAAATTGGCTGAAGTAGAAGGTGTAGAGATCAATACCTATTCCATCATTTACAATGCCATTGAAGAAGTGAAAATGGCCATGGAGGGCATGCTTGAACCGACCAAAGAAGAAAAAGTGACCGGCCAGTTGGAAGTACGCCATACCTTCAAAGTGTCTAAAGTAGGAACCGTGGCAGGTTGTATCGTGCAGGAAGGCACTATTAACCGGAACAATTTTGTGCGGGTGATCCGTGATGGCATTGTGATCTATCCTTCAAAGGAAGGTCAGGTGGCGGAAATAGATTCCTTGAAACGATTTAAGGATGATGTACGGGAAGTCAAGAGCGGTGTGGAATGTGGTGTTACCATCAAGAACTACAATGACCTCAAGGTTGGTGATAACATTGAAGCATACGAAGTGATCGAAGTCCGACAAACCCTTTAAGGCAGCGATTCCATCAGAAATAATATTAAATTACTATTGGATCAAAAGGCTCAGCACTATGAGAATGAGTCTTTTATCGTTGCGGATCCCATTTCGATACCTCATCGGTTTTCAGCACAAGCAGATATCGAAATTGCGGGATTATTTGCAGCGGTTTTTGCCTGGGGACTGCGAAAGACCATCATATCCAAAAGTTTGGAATTGCTTCAACTAATGGATAATTCACCCCATGATTTTATTTTAAATCATACCGATCAAGACCTACAGCGATTGGAGCATTTCAAGCACCGAACCTTTCAGCCCGCGGATACCTTATATTTTGTCCATTTTCTGCATGAATATTATCAGAAGCACAGTACTCTGGAAGAAGCTTTCCGGGATAAAGAGGGTGGATTCAATGATCTGGAAAGCGGACTGATCGAATTCCGAAACCGGTTTTTTGATTCAGAGTACGCTCTTCAACGCACCAAAAAACACATCCCGTCTCCCGCCCGGAAATCAGCTACAAAGCGGCTTAATATGTATCTGCGCTGGATGGTACGTTCATCGGATCGCGGCGTCGACTTTGGTTTGTGGAAGAATATTAAGCCTGCCCAGCTCTACATTCCGTTGGATGTTCATGTGACCCGGGTCGCCCGTCATTTGTGCATTCTTTCACGGGACAAAAATGATTGGACATCCGTTGTGGAATTGACCAATTACCTCCGGACGCTGGATCCGGCGGATCCGGTGAAGTATGATTTTGCGCTGTTCAATATGGGATTGGAAGGTGAAAGGTTTTAAGTGAAAGGAGAAAGGTCAGATGGTGCTTCCAAAAAATTATCACAGATTGTGGACCGCCGACCGGCGACAATGCACGCTTGACAGTAGGGAATATTTGCGTAGATTTTTATTCCAGCATATACTTTATCAACCTTCATCAACCTTATAAACAATAAAAAAAAGCTTCAGCTCTTTTTTACCACTCTAAGAGATAAATCCTTCAACTGTTCCTCATCGATCTTAGCCGGTGCATCAATCATGATGTCGCGTCCCATATTGTTTTTAGGAAAGGCGATAAAATCCCGGATGGAGGTTTTGCCTTTCATGACCGCACAAAGTCGGTCCAACCCGAAGGCGATACCACCGTGGGGTGGGGCGCCGTACTCAAATGCACTCATCAGAAATCCAAACTGAGACTCCGCTTCTTCCGGTGTAAACTGAAGCAATGCAAAATTCTTTTCCTGCAATGCGCGATCGTATATCCGTATAGAGCCACCGCCGATTTCTGCTCCGTTGATGACCAGATCATAGGCATCTGCCCGGATAGACTCCAGTACTTTTCGATCATCGGAGTTCATCTTTTCGATATCCTCCGTTTTTGGTGCGGTAAAAGGGTGATGCATGGCATAGAATCGCTGCGTTTCTTCATCCCATTCCAGCAAAGGAAAATCGACCACCCAGAGGGGTTTAAAGGCCGTGGGTGAGATTAATTCATGCCGTCGTCCCAATTCAAGACGGAGTGTTCCTATTTGGGTCCTGGTCAGAGCGTCTTCACCACTCATCAAAAACAGAATATCACCTTTCTGGCCACCAGCTGCTTCAAACCAGGATTTGATCACATCATCCGGATAGAATTTGCCCACGGAGGATTTGATGGTGTCGTCATTCTTCCACTGTGCATAGACCAAGCCTTTGGCTCCCACCTGTGGACGCTGTACCCAGGTGGTGATTTCTTTCATATTCTTATTGGAATATTCATCAGCCTTCCCTTCCAGGAGTAGTCCCCCTATAAATTCAGCCTGATCAAATACTTTGAAGCCATGGCCTTTTACGGGATCTGTGAAATCAATGATTTGCATGTCGAAACGGGTATCCGGTTTGTCTGAGCCATAAAGTCGAATCGCATCATCGTAGGTGATTCTTTGGAATTCAGGTAGTTCAGCGGAGAGCATTTCCCGGAACACAAATCGAGTGAGTCCTTCAAAAGTCTGAAGCACGTCCTCTTGGTGAACGAACGCCATCTCACAGTCCACCTGCGTGAACTCCGGCTGTCGGTCTGCTCTCAAGTCCTCATCTCTAAAGCATTTGACGATTTGAAAATACCGATCCATTCCAGCCACCATAAATAGTTGCTTAAAGGTCTGAGGGGACTGGGGCAGTGCATAAAACTGACCGGGATTTAACCGGGATGGAACCACAAAGTCACGAGCTCCTTCCGGAGTGCTTTTGATCAACACGGGTGTTTCTATCTCAAGAAACTGCTGCTGGTCCATGTATTTTCGAATCGCCAAAGTGAGCTTGCTTCGAAATTGGATTTGCTCCTGCAACACCGGACGTCGAAGATCGAGGTAGCGATATTTCATCCGAAGCTCATCGCCGCCATCTGTGTCATTTTCTATGGTAAAAGGAGGAAGTTTGGAGCGGCTGAGAACATTGATTTCAGAAACGACCACTTCTACATCCCCCGTCGGAATATCCGGATTTTTATTGCTGCGTTCACGGACGTCCCCATGGATCTGTATGACATCTTCTCGGTGAAGCTGACGGGCTGCCAAACACAGGGCTTCGTCTGTTTCCATGTTGAATATAAGCTGCGTGATTCCATATCGATCTCGGAGATCGATAAACGTCATTCCACCAAAATCTCTTTTAGTCGCCATCCATCCGCTGAGCACGACTCTTTCTCCAATATTTTTACTGCGTAATTGTCCACAATGATGTGATCTGTACATGTTTTCTGAAATTTTGGGCTAAATTATAAACTAATACCGGGATTAACCCTTTTAAGATTAATTAAAATGATTCAAAATAAAATTTCTCCAATTGGCCTGGTGCAATTTCAAAATTTGAAACCCTATATTTGTGGTCGTAAGATTTTGCATTGATATTTTTAGCTTTGAACTTGAGTAAAGATCGGAGTTAAAGAGAAAACACTATGATTGATAACTACAAAATACTAACACTTACCTTCAGTGACGCACGGTTGGAAGAGTTGAAGGACTATCTGATCCCCTCCGAAGAAGAGGTGTCCGAAAGTCAGCAGTTGAATGCATTGAAAGAAGCATTGGCTGTAGAAGAGCTTTTCTATTTGCAAACGTGCAATCGGGTCCTGTATCTATTCTATAGCAGCACACCGGTATCAGAATTACATGAAGGCCTTGTTCAGTATATTCAGAAAAATTCGGATCGAAATACTGATCAACTTCGATTAAACACCTACTCGGGAGAAGATGCGATACGTCATTTTTTTGAAGTCGGAGCTTCCTTAAAATCAATGGTGATCGGAGAACAAGAAATCTTACGACAGGTTCGGGAAGCCTATGAACAGAGCAGAGCGATCGGATTGTCCGGTGATCAAATCCGGATACTGTTTCAAAGTGCACTGCACGCTGCCAAAACAGTACACCATAAAACCCGAATCAGTGAAAAGACCGTGAGTGTGGTATCACTAGCCATGAAAAAGCTCCGTCGGTTAGGGATTCATCCCAAGGATGAAGTGATTTTAATCGGAGCAGGAGAAACGATTCGGAAAGTAGCTCTTTTCCTTCGGGAGTGGGGCATGGAAAAAATACGGGTCTTTAATCGATCCAAGAAAAATCTTGAATTGATTAAGGAGATATTACCTTCAGCAGAGCTTTATTTTCTCGATCAATTGGCAGAGCAAAACCTTAATGTCCCCTACATTATCTCCTGTACTGGTCATGATGATTACGTATTGACGCCGGAACTAATCGACCAATCCAGAGCAACATCCGGATTGACTAATACTCGGGGCATCCTGGATCTGGCCATCCCCCGAGATGTTCACCCAGCCATTGTTACAGCCTATGGGCTTAAGGTGATTGAAGTCGAATCTCTGAGAATGGTCGCAGAAAAAAATAAAGCATTTCGGATCAAAGAGGTTATAGCTGCGCAAAAATTAATCAATGGAGAGGTCGATGCATTCCGCGAAAAAATACATCGACGGTTTATTGAACGAGCATTTCGCGAAATTCCTTCCGAGATCTATGCGGTCCGTGATAAAGCTGTCAACGAGGTGTATAGAGATCGGATTGACCAGCTGGACCCGGAAGCAAAGAAACTTATGGTGGAACTGGTGGATTACATGGCACGTAAATGTGTCAGTATCCCTATGAAGACTGCACGCAAGCAATACTCAGCTATCCGGAACGAACTGCGGAAAGGTGCTCATGCTGGTCAACAAAAAGAGTAATATACTGGCATCGGGTGCATGTGGAGTAAAGGAAGCACTTTCTTTTTTTTTGCCGAGGGTTGATTTTTATAAATAAAACAGGTCTGCGATTGATCAGTTGCTTTTGAAACACCAACCATATAGATTTATGATGGGCGCTCTTTCGAGGCCCTTATTTATCAAAAAGATAATGCAATATCCCTGTTGTCTTAAAATCCTGTTTTTTTTAGATATTTAGCGTAAGTAAGAAACTTATCAATCCAAGTTATGAAGAACGACCATTCCGCGAGCCGAAGACGATTTTCACAGCAATTATTAGCCTCCGTAGCAGGTGCTACCTTGCTGACTGGATGCCATCCCCGGATTCCCACTACCGCCGTCGATCAAAAGAAATCGGTCATTCTGCCCCCCAAAATTGGGCCGGGTGCACGTATTGGAATGATTGCTCCAGCTAGTTATGCCGGTGAAATAAGAACCCGGGAAGCTATTTCCAATTTGGAATCTTTAGGACTTGAGGTCGTAGAGGGCAAGTACTTGTGGAAGGAAAATGGATTTATTGCCGGAACCGATGGAGAGCGGGTGGAGGACATTCATACCATGTTCCGGCGAAAAGACATCGATGGCATATGGTGTGTTCGTGGTGGGTACGGCACGACGAGGATCCTTGAAATGCTGGATTACGATCTGATCCGGTCGCATCCGAAAGTCTTTGTTGGGTATTCGGATATTACGGCATTGCATATGGCTTTCTATACACAGGCCGGATTGGTGTCATTCCATGGGCCTGTGGCAGCTTCGGATTATACGGAGTATACCACAGCCAGCGTTAAAAATGCTTTATTTGGCTCTGATTATAACTATAGCATTGAACCGGTGGTGGAACCTGGAGCGGGCGAAGAGTCCTTTGAAGTGGTCCATTCCGGGGTTGCAGCCGGTACGATATTGGGAGGTAACCTCAGTTTATTGTCTGCGCTTTGTGGTACGGACTTCCTTCCGGATCTCTCCGGCAAGATTGTTTATATTGAAGATATTGGGGAGGCGTCCTACCGGATCGATCGGATGCTGGTCCAAATGATTCAGGCAGCTAACTTAAAAAACGCTGCCGGACTCATATTTGGTAATTTTACCCGTTGTGGTCCTGAGGAAGGGTCCTCTGATCAGACCGTGTCCGAAGTACTTTATGATCATTTTGGATCGCTGAATATTCCAGTGGTGAAAGGCTATTCGATCGGACATATATCCAATCAAGCTACGGTGGCTGTGGGAATGCAAGCAGAGATGGATGCAGATAGCGGGGTGATCCGGTTCAGTGAAAGTGGGATGTAGTGTGCGAAATTCAAAGTTCATATCGCGTACCGCGGTACCGGTATTGCTATCAAAATCGCCCGCAGATCATACAGATTGATACAGCACTTGTTCCCGATCCCGCATAGCAGAACAGATATATTGTGTGATATTAACACACCAATGGCCTAGTGTGACAAGTTTTATGTGCTGGTAGTTACCCACTCTCCCGCAGATCGCACAAATTAACGCAGATTGGACACCGCTTATCGTTTAAGCTTACGTTCTACGACGCGGGTACGTACAGTTTTTTACTAATCAAGAAGGGAATAGGGAGGGGGGTAATTTGGCGCTTTTCCTAAATATGTTGATATTTTAAGGAGAAGGATGATTCATAATATTGCTTTTCTTTATTTGTAAAATATATATTCAAGCATAAGATATATAATAATAATCCTAATAATAAGCTTTATAATCAGTTGCGTAGACGATGAAAAAAGGTCAACAGCTATTCCGATAGACTTGTCCAGAGAAAATAGTTATGCAGATTCAATTATTGATATAGTGGGTCATATAGCATTGGAATCCACAGAAGAGGCATTGTATGCCGAAATGCGCAAGATGTATATGACAGATTCTAACATATATATACTTGACAAAAAACCTGAAAATCTTAAGTTATATAATTTTACCACGAAAGGAGTTTATGTCAATAAGACAATGGTTGGAAAAGGACCTGGAGAAGTCTTTCATCCAGTGGATTTTTTTGTGTCAAAAGATAAGAAGGACATTTATCTGTGGGATATATTAAATAAGATGGTAGTCTTTGATAGTAAATTAAATTACAAGACACAGCTTCATATGCAATCCAATGTGCCGATTTATAATATGGCGCCTTTACATAATGGTAAATGGTTGATTAGTAAGCCAGAACCTCCGGTCAATGGAGATGATAATGTCTTCTTTTATGCCATTACTGATTCTACATCATTTAATTCCATCGAGAAACTTTTTGTCAGAAGACCAAAGGATTATCACGACCTCTTTATGAAGCATCCTATATCAAGATGGTATTTCGGTGATATAAAATTTGTCGAACCATTTGGCTATAGAATCTTAGGTTTAAATGATACGATGATATATGTGGCGTATGAATTTGATTTTCGTGAATTAAGCCTAAGTTATAAAGATATTAGTGAGAATGATATGTCTACAATTTTAGAAATGGCATGGGATGGATCAAAGGTGGTAGGAATACGAAATATCATTGAATCAAGAAAGGCGATCGGCTTCACAATCATGTGGGATAAAAAATATGAATATGTAATTTATGACAAAAGTAGCAAAAATTATATAACTTCAATTGAAGCTTATAATAGTGGCCAATTACCGCATGGTAAGCTTATGGCATTAGATGGTGAAAAAAATTTTGTGATAGTTTCATCACCTAGCGATTTTAATTCATGGAAAAATAATTACGGAAATTCATCTGCCAAGAAATTAACTGTAGAGACTTATGATAATGATGTGCTAACAATCTTCTCCATTGCTAAAACTAAGTAGATTAGATTTAATGCCAACATGTATTTTTAATAATATAAAGGATCCTTGAGATACAATTATTTATGTCGATAAAACACATCATCTTAATAGTTCTTGTCATGATTTGTCAAGTTGCAAAGTCACAAAAATTAGATGGTATATCAGGGAGCTTACTTTCTGCCGGTGGTCATATTCCTGTGGCCTAAGCGACAATAATAGATGTGTCTTCTTATGAGAACGGGACGACCTCTGATCAGGATGGTGAATTTTCTCTCGCATTAAAAAATGCGTCGAACACGCCAGTTCAATTGAAAATCAGTTGTGTAGGGTATCAGGATACGATAATCTCTGTAAATGCAAGTAAGGATGAGAATCTGAAAGTACTTCTTGAGAAGAGAGCTTATGCGTTACCTGAGGTCACTATTCGAGGTGAAGGAATGGTGGAGCAAATAATCGGTCTTCCTGGAGGAACTATACTCAAAAATACAAATGGTGAACTGACAGGATTGCTTCCGTCAAATTCCGCAGGGCTCAGTTCCGGAGTTTTTATAGAATTACCTGGTAAGAATATGGGCGTGTTAAAATCTATTGAATACTTCATCCTTCCAAGAGGAAAACCGAACACCCCTTTTATGCTGCGATTTCTGGAAGCCAAAGAACCCGTTCAGCCCAATAGGGTGTATTCAGAAGACCTATTTACAGACCTCTTGAAAGAACCAATCATTACCAGCGGTAAAGCTGGTCAATTAATACACGGCAGGACCGCTAAAAACGATATCGACGGAGTCGATGTTCAATTTCTAATTTTTGATCTATATAAAAATTCAGTAATTGGAAAATTGTACCAGAGCAATTTTATTAATCAGATTCAGAACTTGCCAGAAACTAGTGAATTGTACCAAAAGTATAAGAACTATACCTGGAATGATCCACCCATGCTAATTAAGCTTGATTTGAAAAACTAATCCATCATGGTTATATATTGGATAATGGCAGATTGACATTATCTGGTATAAGGTTATGATATTTATAGCTATCTGACGATTATAGACTTGGACTGGAAAAAGGGATTATTGTAAATACACAGTCACTTGGTAATGACAATTTATTTTGCTCTTTTTTGTCCTTCCCCAAGAGGGAAAAGACTGAAAATCGATTCGGCTCCCTTAGGGTTGGGGCAAAACGAGGCGATTATTCCGATGGCTGTGTAGTTACGGATTATTTGCGACTTATTTGATCTGACACGAGTTGAATTGTGGATTCAAACATTGCGTGAGTTGAGAAGTGTTCATTCAATGGAGTGATCCAGAACTAAATAACGAACAAATTTGTTTTGGGTAACAGGTGGATGGGTTTAATAATTTATTTGTAAATAAAAAATTGGATGTAATTATGGCATTGTTGATTGACGATAGCGAGTTAGAACTCGTTCAAATGGATGAAAATGAACTCAGGCTGGAAATAGCCATAATGTTATATGAGAAGGAGAAAGTTTCTGCTGGGAGAGCGAGTAAGTTTGCGCGTATTAATCGAATACTATTTTTAAAGGAGCTCGGTAAAAGAAGAATACCTGTAAACTATGATGAAGAAGAGTTGACAAGAGATTTGGAAATATTAGGTATTTCATTAGATGAGAGTAATTAGTGACACAACAATAATAAGTAATCTCGTACAAATAGATGAACTTGAAATCTTAGAGCGGCTTTACTCTGAGGTGATTATTCCCGTGAGCGTTTATGATGAATTGCAAATACTTGTTGATAGAGGAATAGTGTCCAGAGGAGAGTTAGAAGTAGATTGGATTATTGTGAAATCAGTTGTGAGCCATGATATGGTGTCTGATTTGTTAAATCGATTAGATCTAGGTGAATCAGAATCGATTATTCTTGGAATGGAACTCAATGCAGACTATCTATTGATTGATGAAAAATCAGGGCGAATGGAAGGGGTAAAAAGAGGAATGAAAATAATTGGAACGCTGGGAATACTTATAAAGGCAAAACAAAGTGGGTTCATAAACTCTGTAGAAATGAAAATTTAAGATTTGAGAACCATAGGATTTTGGATCAGCGATAAACTTTATCATAAAGTCATTGAGTTGGAGAAATGGATTTAGAATCTAAAGATTACATCGGTTGTGACATGTTTTTAAAGGCAAAATATGGTTTATAAAATCTTTTGGAGTGAAGAAGCCCTTCATAACCTTGATGAAATTGAAATTAACGAACAATACATAAAATGAACAAAGCATACACTATAATCATATTCTTGACTTTCATGGGGATACATAGTTCATGCCAGAAACCGGAAACTTCAAATAAGGATTGGAAAATAGCTTGGGAAGAGAATTTTGATCAACCGGATCATTTTGATACCAATGTATGGAGTAAGATCCCACGAGGAACTCCGGACTGGAAGAACTATATGTCGGATTTTGATTCCTGTTATGATATGCAGGATGGGAATCTGGTGCTCCGGGGAATCGCCAATAGACCGGAATACAACCTGGATGATACAGCGACCTACCTGACCGGGGGTGTTTTCACGAAAGACAAAAAAGGTTTTCATAATGGGCGCCTAGAAATTCGGGCCCGCCTGGTCGGTGCACGGGGGGCGTGGCCTGCGATTTGGTTGTTGCCTCAGGATGGTCAATGGCCGGATGGCGGTGAGATCGATATCATGGAACGGCTCAATAGCGAGTCCATCGCTTATCAGACCGTTCATTCATATTATACGGTACAGCTTAAGCAAACCACGCCCCGCAAAGGAGGTACGGGTCAGATCGATCCGGACGGGTACAATGTATATGCAGTGGAATTGGGTGCGGACAGTTTACGCTTTTATATCAATGATGAACATATCTTGACCTATCCCCGAATAGAAACCGATAAAGAAGGTCAGTACCCGTTTGATCAACCCTATTACTTGTTGATCGATATGCAGCTCGGAGGAAGCTGGGTGGGCCGGGTCTATCCGGAAGATTTACCGGCTGAGATGTGGGTGGACTGGGTCCGGTTTTATACGAAGGAATAACAATAGGTTGGCAGGGCGGCAGATTTGATAGACCTCATCAAATCGTACTTGGTTAGCGTGTTTTTGCCCCGTTCCCAGCCTGTCATAGATTTTTAGCGGGCAGTATATCTTACACTTTTTTCCATCCGATTACAAATGCTCCTAATTCTAAAAAAAACTGTCTGCCGGCAAATATTAACCATATGAATTAGACAGGCAGGCTTTAGCAATGGCGCATTGGCCGAAAGGCCATTCTTTCAACCTAATTCAAATCCTTCTTTTAACACAGAAAGTGGTACCCCAGGAGGTGCCAGGTGAGGTAGCCGGTTTTTAAAGTTTGTTTTTAGACCCATGGTCAGTTAATGAAATTTGAAGAAGGTAATGAGTGTACCCGGAAAAATGATGTAGAGGTGGTATAATTTCATTCTTAAGGAATGAAATTATCGGCAGCAAAAGCAGCCGATATGTGGGGTGTATTGGGTTTTGACAACATTCGTGAACTGACATTTTAGATAAGGGGATATATTAAAAAACTAAAGTGTCATTCTTTACATTCTGAGCCAGAAACCAATCTGATAAACGCATCGACTTTCGAATTGAACCTTGAATACCAGAACGGAGTAGCTTGAACCTCCGTTAAAAATGAGTAGAAAGTATTATTAATCCAGGTGCAAAATCGTTGACTTGTTGGGGATCAGCCCGGGGACTCCAGGATGCGAGAAAACTTGGCTTTAGCCATTAATAAATATGAATTTGTGCCTAAAGCCCAATTTAACTCTGCTATGTAAACCCGGCCATCCCAACGAGTTGGGGACGGGGTAAATCATCCCCAGGTTAAGTACATTTGAGATGTTAGACACATACTCAACTCTGACTTTGAGATCGGAGCTGGAGCTCCAATCACCCAGAAACCACATTGCACCAATGTTTGGAATGCTAAACATATACGTCAAATCTCCAGCCGCCCCACAAAAAAGCCCCTGAATTTTTCACCCAGAGGCTATATTTTATTTTTTCCATTAACCATTAACCATTAACCATTACCCATTAACCTACTCCGTTTTTGAAAATCGAAGATTGGCCCAGTAGTATTCTATTTCTTTGGGTGGATCCCAGTTGCTGATGCCCGGTTCGCCGCCAATGTTAAGGACGATGACGCGGTTGTGCTTATCGAGCGCATTGGACATATCCACGGTGACCTCCTTCCATTCACCCAGGTAGCTGTCCGGTAATTCAAAAGCATCGATGGCCCAGTACTGCTGTCCAAAATTACTGAAGTCAGCAAACGACCACATCCGGTTCATAAACCGGGGCCATATTTTTTGGAAGGGCGTGTATTCACCGGTAAATACGGATTTTTCAGGGGCATAAATACTTGCCTTCAAGTATTTATATTCTTCGATATTGAACTCGTATTCCTTCGGCAATGCAAAGACAAAAGAAGCACTCCGGGCTTTCGGGACCGTTTTGTAAACGTTCTTTAGTTCCATGCTGCTTTGTGGGGCATCGGTCGCCGGATAGGTGATCTCCATATTCCAATTGTGATCTTGTACATTTCCGTCGAGATGAAATTTGTTGTCGATGTATATCTCTGCAGGATTATCTACCAACTCCACGGTGCCATCGTCAACGTAGGGGGCTAATAACTCATCCAGCCCCATACTGTGTGGTCGGTAGATGACTTTTTCCAGAATACCTGCTTCCAACAAATCCTTGAGAGACTGATAATTATTAGTCGGGATATCTCCTGCTTTTCTGAGAAATTCAACGAAATCTCCACCACCGACTACATCGACGACGCCGTTGCGGTCGTAGGTCAATGTTGGTATTTCAAATAAGTCGCCACCGGTAAGATCCAGCGTTTTTAGGTTTGGAAAAAAGAAAATGTCCTGCAGGGATCGTGCGTGTACCGGGTACGTTAATTTTGTCACGTCAGAGACACCTTGAGCGGTGAATGTAGTCACACCGTTGGCAGCCAGGATGTCTTTTTCTGCCGGCGTGAATGGGGTGGTTTCTGTTGGCATATTGATGACCAGTTCATCGGTGATGGTCAGGGTATCCAGTATTTCTTTTTGATTGACTCTGGGAATGACCCGGTATGCCATATTGATCGTGATTGGTTGGCCCGGTGTCACATTGCCGACAAAAAATCGAGGATTTCCATCAATACCACCGGAACGTTCTACCCCTTCTTTGTCCGTGTACGAATATTTCAGGCTTTCGTATTCCATCAATACCGAAGAGATCCCGGACGGCCATTCCACGACAGCCGCTGACGGTGATGCGAGGATCCGTGGTGGCGAGACGACGAGATTGTTGAGGCCCTCCTGCGTAAAGGGGATGAGTGCTATTTCTTGGGGTACGGATTCATTGCCGTATTCATCCAGGGTGGAGATTTTAAAACGATACAGCTTTGATTGGTCGAGTCCGGTGATGTTGACATAGGAAACCAGCGAGTCGAGTGTGATGACTTCATCATCGTACTCTATTTTTGTTTTGGTGGCTTTGCCCAGGTTAATGGCACTGCTGGGAATTCGTCCGGCCTTCAACAAATCAATTTCCACCCTTTCAAAGCCAATATGACCTATGATGGTATCGTATTTAGCGGGGTAAACAACTTCGCCTTCAAATTCTGCTTGTTTTTCATAGATGTCTTCACACCCGGTGACCAAAAGCAGGTAGGCATATAAAATGAATAGTATATTTTTCATAAGCTTCAAACTTGAATTTTATCTGTGATCGATGAAATTTATTGTACTTTTTGACCAAACAGGGTGATCTCTGAAAGACAGTTGGCGTCTTCCCGCGTATAATTAGCAGAAAACCCCTTTGTGGCCCGGTATCTGAAATATCGGGTGGGTTTGGTAAACTTGGGATCATCCGGATACATATAGGCTTGGTCACCCGCTTCTCCTTTTTTGACAAATTCCAACTCACTGAGGCCGTCAGGCACGGGAATCATATGTTCGGTCACATACACCCATTCGGAGTTGTCTTCGTCCCATACATACATTTCATAAATGCCCACATTTTCGTATCTGTAATATTGGCCCCGGTTGACATTGTTAATCCCACCGGAATGGCGTTGATGGGTGACGATTCGACTCAATTTGTATTCGGCACCTAAATCGATAATGACATTCCAGGGCATATTTCCATCATCCGGATCACCGGTGCGTCCCCGACTGTGGGTGTGCATAAAATTGAGGTTGTCCCCGCGATCGATGATGTCATCGATCAGGTACCGAAGTCGTCCTTCCAATCCATTTCCAAATGCTTGGGGGACCCCGCCCATGGAATCATTGGCAGGAGGCAGGTACCATTCTGATTTTGGTATTTTCACATCGGTCAACAGGGAGACATTTCCCATATCAATAGGCTCTGTAATGTTGTCATAAATGTCTGCTACCCGAATTTTTACACTCACGGGTTCGTCCGAATTGAGTTTTAGATTTTCCACAAAACGGCGTTCTTCCGGTAAATTCGATGAGAAAACAGAAGTAAACTCTTTCTTTTCTCCGTTTTGGGTAAAAGAAAAGTCAACGTATATGTTTATACTCTGTTCCAGTTCGTTTTTCCAATCGACGAAAAAGGAGTTAAATGCTGGTTTGACTTCCAGAGATTTGCCGACACGACTAATGGCTGGTTCTAGTGGGGTTACGTTGATCGATACCGGTTCTGACTTATTTCCTGCGCGGTCTACAGCGTAAATCTGAACCTCATGAGAAGCTGTATCTCCAAATCCGTAAACGTCGAGCGAGTCGACAAAATAGGAGGAAGAAAAGGAATAAGTTTTATTCTTATCGTTTGTATAAGAAGCTTCGATGTGCAACAAATCCTCATCCTTCGGTAATGTATAAAAGAACCGGGCACCCCCGAACAATGGCTTGTATTCAACACTGGTGACGGGTGAGGGAGGTATCGTGTCATCGGAATTGGTGCGTTTAACCTCATTATCATCACAGCTGCTGATGAGCAGAAGAAGTACTGTAATGGATAGCCAGATAGATAAATTTGATCGTATCATTGTATTTGGATATTGTGCTGTTTTTAAAAATACGTGGGTCATATCGATGTTGTCGTGGTTTTACCAACCGGGATTTTGGACCAGATTGGAATTTGTGTTTATCTCATTGAGATCAATGGGCCATAAGTTGTCCGTGATGGTAAATTGCCGGGCTTGTTTCACCTCCAAATTGAAGAATGAAGCGCCTGTCTCACCGGTGTGATTCCATCCCCAGGCCGGACTTGAAAATTCAGATACCGCTCTTTTGGTACGGATCATATCCCAAAACCGTTGTCCTTCAAAGGCAAATTCGATGCCCCTTTCCCTCAGGATTATATCTCGCATACCTTCTTTTGATTTGTGCTTGTTGACTGTTTTTACGATGTCCGGATCGGACCATACCGTTTCCAGGTCTGGAATTCCCGCCCTCTTGCGGACTTGATTGACCAGATCATATACTTCCTGGGTCGGACTGCTGTTGTACTCGTTGAGTGCTTCGGCTTTCATGAGCAGGAGGTCCGCAAACCGGATGATGGGGTAGGGGTATTTGATGGTCCGCTGCCAGGCACCTGATTTCGATTCAGGGTGTACCAATTTTTTAACGCCGATGCCGGTGACCAGAAAATCCGTGGAGTGTTGAGAGGAATTGTATCCTCCATCACTACCCGCATACATCATCGTATTGATTCGTACACTGTGTGAACGCCAATAACCACCCGTGATACCGAGATTCGCATAAAAACGGGGCTCCCGGTTCAGGTAAAGATTAATGGTTTCGGCACCGGGCTGCATGTATCCTCGACTTTGGTCATAATCCTCGTCTTCCGCTCCAGGTGTGGTCGTGAGCTCCCATTTATTGTCAACATCAAAAGTGAGGTCTTCTTCGATCGGGACGCCATTTTCTGTGTAGTATCGTTCAGTCATTCGGTACGTGGAGGCCATCCATTGCCAGGAGTACGAAGCGGTGTTGGTGACGCCACCTCCATATCCTTCCGGCAATCGAATATTGGAACTATGAGCCAATTCGCCCTGTCCATAAAAGTTGAGGTTGGAGTACCCCCAGATTAATTCTTTATTCCACGGATCGGTAACCACCATCCGAAGGTCATACAAGGTCTGTAACTTTTCTTCATTGGCTTTGAAGTCTTCGCGATCAAAAACATAGGGTTCTTTTGAATAGCGGTAGAGTTCTACCCCGTTTGCCTGACAAGCTTCCAGTGCATCGTCCAAGGCATCAAGTGCATCTTTCCATTTTTCATTATCATAGGTTAGTGGAAAAAATGGTTCTCCGTCTTCATTCGTGAAATCACCGAAATATTCTTTATTACCATTGAAAAATGGACTGGCTCGGTAGAAAAGAACGCGTGCTTTGATGGATTTTGCGGCGACCTGATCGATTTGTCCATACAGGTTGGAGCCTGCTCTTTCTTGTAAGTTGGGTATGGCCTCGTCCATCAGGCGGATCACATAGGCGAACGATTCTTCTACGGTGGATCTTCTTTGAAAAAGCTCGTCCTTGGTTGCATCGGAGGTAATCAATTCTTCTGCGATGATGATCGGACCATATTTTCGAATGAGTAAAAAACTATAATAAGCTTTTAAAAAGGTCACTTGAGCAGACCAATCTTTCTTTTCCTGTTCGGACATGTCAGGTACATCATTGATGTGTTCCAGGAATACATTGGCCGAACGAATGCCGTCATAGAGCGGCTGAGCACCCTGATTTCCCGACCAATTTCCCAGTATGGGGTCGGTCACCGTCTGAAGCCCACGCATGAGTCGGATCCCTCGCAAGTGTCCGGTGTTTTCATTGAGATCCAGCCGTCCGATCCATTCATCACCGGCAGTCCACATGGAATTGTGGGTCTCATCGATGTGCGGCATATAACTGTAAACCTTGGCCAGCGCGTCCCAGGCTTCTTCTTTTTGCTTAAACAGGTCTTCGAGAGTTAATGTGTTGTCTGGTACGACATCCAGATAACCTTCACAGGCTGATAACAGTATAAATAGTAAAATTATCCCGGATAATTTTTTCATTGCTTATATATTTTAATTGTTGTACTTAAAAGGATAGTTGAATACCTACGTTAAATCGCTTATTGGGTGGATAGCCCAGTCCCTTGCGCCCCATCTCCGGATCCCAAAGTTTGAAATTGCTGAGGACAAACAGATTTTGGATACTCAGATAAATCCGGCTGTTTTCCATTCCGATGCTTTTAAAACTACCTTCAGGCAAATTGAAGCCCATTTCTACACTTTTCAGACGCATAAAGGACCCATCTCTGAGCCACCAGGAGGATGTTTGTGTATTGTTGGGTAACGGATCCACCGATAATCGTGGCCAGAAAGCATGGACATCGGGATTGGTTTCACTCCAGTGATCTTCAGCGATGATGGACAAAGCGTTCCGTCGATTCGCAAAAGGAGCAATGCCATTATCATTGGTGCCCGGATTTATAAAAAGTGAAACCTGGGAATTCCCCTGGAAAAAGAAAGACATATCAAAATTCTTGTACCCCCCAGATAAACCAAATCCGTATTGAATTTTTGGAACGACAGGCAAACCTAATGGTACTCGGTCATTGCCGTTGATGACACCATCGCCGTTGACATCTTTGTACTTGATATCGCCGGCTTGATAGGTGCCGAAATCTTGTTTGGGAGAATTCTCGATTTCAGCTTCATCTACGAACAGCCGTTCAGCAATCAGGCCCCACCATTGGTTGATCGACTGCCCTTTTCGCTTTAAGTATTCATCGGCATAGTTCTTTTCATCCAGTTCTACGTATTCGTTGGTAGCAAAAGTGTAGTTTGCGCGAGCAGACAGCCAGAATGCAGGAGTGATGATCTTTTGAAAGTCCAGAGATCCTTCATGTCCCCAGGATAGAACCCGGCCAACATTGCCATTGATCGCTGCTTCCAGTCCGACGGAAGAAGGAAAATTCTGTCGCTGCAGGTAGATCTGACTCCGGTCATCCCGGAATAGATCCCATTGGATTTCAAGACTTTCATCGAGCAATCCGACTTCGATTCCAAAATTTGTTTTCGTTGATATCTCCCAGGTGATGTCCGGATTGGCATACCGGTTTATACGATATCCACCGTACGCATTGGTAAATGTATTGCCCCAGCGGTATCCACGACCCCCTTTGGAGATATCAGATAGATAGAAAAACCGATCCTGTCGCTCAGCAATAGCATCATTTCCTACCTTACCATAGGTCAGTTTGAATTTAAGTGTGTTGATGGTGTTTTTAATTGGCGACCAAAAATCTTCATTGGAGACCAACCAACCTCCTCCGATGGATGGGAAGAATCCATATCGTCGTTGACCGCTAAATTTTTCTGAACCGTTGTAGCCATACGCGAATTCCACAAAATAGCGCGTATCATAATCATACGAAATACGACCGGAGATCCCCTGATTTCGCTCGGGCAATGTCTCATAGATCGAGTTGCTGTTTCCTCCTGTCAACAAATATTCTTCAAACATCCCGACGGTCATAAATCCAACAGTATGATCAGCGAAGCTTCGATCCCAGTTCACCCGGCCTTCGAAATAGTAATGTCCGCTGGCATCCCGGTGGGGGTTTACATCCCCCAGATAACCGCGGCCGCTGGTCGGATTGAGTGCGAACAATTTATAATCCCCACTGATCTGGTCATACGATTCCAGATCATAGTAGAAGGGGTTGTACCATCGTCTGCTGGAATATTCACTCCAGGTGTTTACAGATCCTTTTAACTGCAACCTTAGCCCCTCCGTCACAAAATCCAGCTCTTGTGACAAGGTTGCCATCGCAGTGATCGAACTTGTATTTTTGTCCTCATACCCCCGGACCATTTCTGCGTAGGGGTTTTGCTTTAATGCGCCTTTCACAAAGGTGTTTCCAAATAAAATATGATCTGTGAACTGGTTCAATGAATCGGGTTCGAAAACCGCAGGAAAATCGACCGGATTGGAATTCATGACCATATTGAATATGTCACTGGCTGGCGCCTGGGGTCCATTGTATCGTTCAAACCGGCCTTGTAGCCGGGTGTCCAGTTTGGTAGTTGGAGTCAGTTTGAATATGACATTGTTTCGCAACTGGACCCGATTAATATTAATGTTGTTGTTGAAGTTGTTTTGGTCATCTACCTTGAGAAGTCCTGTTTCGTTTTCGACCGTACCGGCAGCAAAGTAAGTGGCTACCTTTCCACCTCCGGAGATATTGAAGTTCCCACGTTTATTATTGGTGGACTTATTAAAGAGCTGGTCGTACCAGTCAGTATTGGGATAGATAATAGGGTCTACGCCATCCGCAGTGGATTGTATTTTTTGCTCACTGTAGAATGTACCCAAGAGTGGATTCCGTGAGACTCTGGCTTGATTGTAGAGCCGCATATAAGATACTCCATCCAATAAATCATTGATTCGGGTGGGCATCGCGACCTGATAGTCGACCCGCGCGTTGACCCGGGCCGGTCCTTCCTGCCCGGATTTTGTCACGACCATGATGATTCCGTTGGCACCCCGAGGTCCGTACAACACAGTAGCAGATGCATCTTTTAGTATAGAGAAACTTTCAATGTTGTCCGGTTCCATTCGGGCCAGGTCGGTGGTGGAGGCTTCAAAACCATCGATCAAAATCAATGGATTGGTCTTGTACCCAAAAGTAGTAACTCCACGGATGAAAAACTCCGCGTTGTCGCGCCCGGGTTCTCCCGAGGTCTGGTACGAAATGACACCGGGAATTCGCCCCGCAAGCGCATTGGTCAGGTTGGATGCTGGTTGTCTGAGGTCAGAGGGTTTGACCGTTTCAACCGACGATATGACGCTTTCCTTCTTTTGGGTACCGAAAGCCACCACTTGTACTTCCTGCAACAGCGAGGCGTCGTCATACATTTCCACCTCAATGATGTTCCGTTCACCAACGACGACTTCTGCCGGTTTTTTCCCGATGTAGGAAAAACTCAAGGTGTCACCGACTGCTGCTTGCAGGGTGAACTCGCCGTTTTCATCAGCAACGGTTCCCTGAGCTGTGCCCATGACCGCGATCGATACACCGGGCAGACCCACTCCATCCTGGTCCTTAACAATCCCGGATATGGTCTTGGATTGATTGGCTTGACTGAAGCCGGTTAATCCAATAAATAGAAAAATTAAAATTCCCAGTAAAGGTGTTTTCATGATTTAAAATTTTCTTTTAAAAAAGATAGCAGCTTTTCGCACAGTATCAGGTGATTTCCCATTAGCTCACATAGCTACTAGTTATGGATGGAAGTCTATGCTGCAAAATCCTATTAAATTACCGATGTCTTAACAATCGAAGTCCAATTTAGTAATATATTTCTATAATCAAAAACATGTGCTAATAAATGCTTAATTTGTTTCGAATGCAATAAATTGTATGGTGTGTTGAGTGCATGGTTTCGATCTCGAGCACAGTCGGTGATGTTTGAACAACCGCCTTTGGAATGTTTTATTTTGAGAATAATTTTCTCTCGTTATATTGTGGCAAATTTTCAGTATGCCAGATAGATTGATGCGTATTCTTTATAACCTGGGACGACTGGTGCGGGGTTTTGTGATTCTTGTGGGACTTTATCTTTTCGGTGAATGGATTGCAAAATATCTTCCCATACCCGTACCTGGAGCGGTAATTGGAATGGTGATCATGTTTTTATTGCTGCGTTTGCGTGTGGTGCCGTTACATTGGGTGGATAATGCTTCTGTTTTGCTTTTGACTTTTATGGGGATGTTTTATATCCCTTATGGGGTGGGTATTGTCGAAAGCGGAACATTGATCGAAAAGTGGGGACTTGAAATTTTGGGTTTGGTCCTCCTTACGATTTTATCCGTGTTTTTTGTATCGGGTAAGCTCTTCCAAAATCTGGTTCATAAAAAAAATATTTCATGAGTAGTCTGGTCACCATTTGTCTTTTTTTGTTGGCGCGGCTGCTGCATTCTAGGAAGCCTTATTTGATTTTTGTGCCGGTTTTTTTCAGTGTGTTAGGTTGCATCCTATTTTTGAAAGGAACCGGCATGAATTTTACCCAGTATTTTGAAGAAAACAAAGTGTTGACCAGTTTATTGGGACCGGCTGTGGTTGCCCTGGGCGTTCTCATGTACAAACAGATGGATGCCATAAAATCACGGTTGGGTCCTCTGTTGATCGCCATAGCTTGTGGGAGTCTGGCCAGCGTGTTTTTGGTAGCTGTTTTGGCTGTGGTGTTGAAGCTGCCATCAGAGTTAGCGGCTTCCCTTTTGCCGCTTGGTATTACCACTCCCATTGCAATCGAAGTGTCAGAACCACTGGGAGGTGATCCGGCCATTACATCGGTGGTCGTGATCGGGATTGGGCTTTTGGGGAATATGTTCAGCCCGATCTGGCTTCGCTGGTTTAGGATTACTGACGTCGGAGCTTCAGGAGTCGCCATTGGAATGGTGAGTCATGGTATCGGAACAGCCCGGGCGATACAACTTCACGAGATGACCGGAGTTTTTAGTGGCTTGGCGATGTGTATTAATGGTGTGGTTACGGTATTTACGGCACCGCTGATGTGGTCCTTGTTTTATGGATGACATGCGTTGAGTCACGAGCAATATTGAAGCTGCCCTATTGGATGTGCTTGTGATTTCTTATGGTGGTCACCGATCCGGGGTTTTTATTTGGTTCCGCTTTTACACACTACATTACAGCTCATACAAATATATTTAGCACCAAAACCCCAATTAGTCCGGTTACAGAAACGATGGTTTCCATGACAGACCAGGTTTTCAGGGTGTCTTTGACTGATAAGTTGAAGTATTCTTTGAACATCCAAAATCCTCCATCATTCACATGAGAAAACATCAGACTGCCGGCTCCCGTGGCGAGGACCATCAGTTCGGGGTTCGCGTTACCTTCTGTGATCAATGGAAGTACGATTCCTGCTGCTGTCAGACCAGCAACAGTAGCGGAGCCAACACAGACCCGAATGATCGCTGCTATACCCCAGGCCAGAATGAGCGGAGACATTTCTACGCCCTGAAGTAGTGATCCGATGTACTCACTAACTCCGCTATCGATCAATATTTGCTTCAAGGCACCCGCTCCGGCGATGATGAGCAGAATCATGGCGATACTTCGGATGGATTCGCTGATTTGCCAAGACAAGTCTTTCATGAGGGTTCCTCTGAAAATACCCAATGTAAATATGGCGATTAGAATGGCGATTAGCATTGCTATAATTGGATCACTCAATGTATACACGATCACACCTGCTAAAGAATCTTCGATCACGAAAAATTTTAATATTGCCGTAAATCCCAATAAAATCACAGGCGATAATGCGGTTAATAGACTCACGACAAGCGAAGGCATCTCTTCCTCAGTAAACACTTTATCATTGAAAAATCCTTTCAGTGGTTTGGGTCTATACTTTTTTAAGGTTGACGAAAAAACTGGTCCACCTAAAATAATGGCAGGAATAGCTACGATAATGCCGTAGATCATCGTCAAACCCAAATCAGCCCCATAATCGGCTACCAGAGCAGTTGGGGCAGGATGCGGAGGTAAGTACCCGTGTGTCACCGAGAGTGCCGAAAGCATGGGCAAACCAATGTATAGCATTGGTAATTTGGTTGTCGCAGCCACCGTAAACACCAAGGGAACCATAATTACAAAACCTACTGAATAAAACATTGGTATTCCAATAATAAAGCCCGTCAGTACCAATGCCCATTGGACATATTTCTCTCCAAAGGCGCTGATCAAACTGCTCGATATGCGTTGGGCAGCGCCGCTATCCGCTACTATTTTTCCCAGCATGGCACCAAAGCCCAGTATGATCACCAGAAAACCCAATACACTTCCTATCCCTTTTTGAATCGATTCAGACACGGTGATGGGATCCATTCCTTCTGCCAATCCAATGCCCAAAGAGACCAGGACGAACGAAATGAAAGTGTCCAGTTTGAAATACCCGATTAAAAGGATCAGAATGGCGATTCCGGCGAGAACAATAATTAGTGACACGGCGTAAGTTTGTTTTAAAGGATGGAAAAGATACGAAAACTTACTTTATTTACTTCCAAAAATATTTGAAGGCCCAGATAATGGAGATTAGTTCTTCTATCTTTATATTCGGTTGTTTTAAGATCCAAAAGAAAAACCCCATGCTTAAGAAAATAGGTTACCCCGTCGTTGCTTTGATGTTTATCTATCTATTAACGATTTCTATTGCACCAACTCTTTTTGAGAAAAATCTAAATTTAGTCGAGTTTAAAAATGCCAGGCATTTGAGTTCGGAGGCCAAGGACTTCTTCGATTCATTGTCCTTTGTGGCTGATCTACATTGCGATGCCCTGTTATGGGGTCGAGACTTGACAAAAAGGTCCAATTATGGTCACGTTGATTTTCCGCGTATGCAAGAAGGGAATGTGGCGCTGGAAGCTTTTACGATCGTGACAAAATCACCCAGAGGGCAAAATTTCACAAGTAATTCTGCGGATGCTTTTGACATGGTTACCCTTCTTAATTTTCTTCAAGGCAGAGGACCGCGTCAATGGTTTAGTTTATATAACCGAGCTGAAAAGCAGGCCCGGCAATTGCATCGTCTTGCTCAAAGATACAACGATGAGTTTATGCTCATTACCTCGCAATCCGATGTGAAGCGATTTGTCGACCGGAGAAAAACTAACAAATCTGTCATTGCTGGATTTTTAGGAATCGAAGGAGCACATTGCCTGGAAGGAAAGATAAGCAATGTGCAAAAACTTTTTGAAGAAGGAGTTAGAATGATGGGACCAACGCACTTTTTTGATAACGAACTCGGAGGATCAGCCCATGGTATGTCCGGTGAAGGACTCACCGAATTTGGCCATCAGGTGATCAAAGAGATGAATCGTATAAATATGATCATCGATCTTTCACATGCTTCTCCGAAAATGATTGATGATATATTGGATTTAAGCACTCGTCCTGTTATTGTATCTCATACCGGGGTCAAAGGTACGAAGGATAGCCCCAGAAACCTGTCGGATGCGCACATTCAAAAGATTGCTACAAACGGAGGGCTCATAGGTGTCGGATTTTTTAAAGGTGCAATTCATGGCGAAATCGTAGATATAGTTGAAGCGATCAAATATGTCAGGGATTTGGTAGGCATTGAGTACGTAGCGTTAGGCTCGGACTTTGATGGGGCAGCCACCACACCGATCGATATTACCGGGATGTCTTATATCGTACAAGGTTTGATGGATGCAGGATTTTCAAGAAATGAAATCAAAGCCGTAATGGGCGAGAATATTTATCGTTTCTTAATGAAGAATTTACCCCAACAGTGAACGAATGAAACTTTTGGAATAATTCAGCCCTACAGTGAGATCTGAGTTTGGGAAGCAATTATATAAGTCATTATGACAATGAATTGCACATGGTGTGTCATTATGGCATGTTGAATTCTTGGTTTTGTGCCGGATTGTCAGGTTGGGAGGCGTGGTATGCAAGTTGCATATTATATAGTGAATTTATTTTTTAACCCATAAAATTTTTAAACTATGAGATCTGTAGCAAAAATTTCAAATGGAAACGTTATGCCAAGACTTTCTAATTGGGTAGAAAATATGCTTGGTCCTGAATTTACTACTTTTTGGGATGATGTTCCGACAAGATTAAAGGTGCCCGCTACCAATATTCGAGAGAAAGATGATGCGTTTGTGATAGAAGTAGCTTCTCCAGGCATGAAAAAGTCAGATTTTGAGGTGAATGTAGATAACGGCGTTCTGACTATTAGCTATGATTTTGAAGATAATATTGAGAAGGAAGGAGAGCACTATACCCATCGGGAGTTTGGATACAGTTCATTTAAGAGAAGTTTTACCCTGCCTGATTCAGTGGACGGTGATCAGGTATCTGCGAAGTACAGCGAGGGAATCCTGTTTGTACATCTGCCAAAAAAGGAAGAAGCAAAGAAAAAACCGGCCCGACTCATTGATGTGAAATAAAATCAGTAGCAACCGTATCACTCCAGAATTGCAGCTTAAAGAATAGGAGTAATGGTAATTCAAGCAGGAATGAATTCAATACGAATTCATTCCTGCTTTTTTTTGGACAGATATGTCGCCACCTGATCACTTAATTCCTCAAAGAAACCACTGCCTTTTATAGGGTCTTTTTCGCCAAGAATCTTGCCTTCACGGACTAAAATTTCTGGAACATTGAGTAAATAGGATAAATTTTCTAGTTGCCAGCTGCTGCTGTTCCGAAGATCCCAGACAAAGTGACCAATCCCAGAGATTAAGGTAGAAAGGAGTTGATTGGATAAAGCGATTAATTGACTTTCATTTGCCTGTTGAAATGTTTGGAGTGGCACATAAACGGAAAGTGGAACTGATGTAGAATTCTGTTTTATGTTGGAGGACTGGTACTTTTTAATTCCTCGAATCAAACCTATATTCCAAAAAAAGTCATGCCCGGGGGTGATCCAGATATGATGATTATTTTGAGCGTCGAAACGGTGTAAGACCTTTTTTAAATCTTCTAAGATTGTTTTGTTTCTAAAATCCAAAATTTGAAGGTTGACTCTTTTCTCAGGAAGAACATGTTCAAATTTTTTTGGTTGAAAGGTCTCAAAAAACTGATTTCCTTTCATTGAATTGTTATCTGAGTTAATTCCATATACCGAATCAATTTCATAGGAGGCCGTATTTATAGAATTATTGTTCAGTAATTCTGCTGTTTTGCTATTGATGACCATCGAGTGCGAAATATGGCTAACCAGATGCTCATGGAAGTTTGGACCTTTATTTGCAGGGTTCTGGTAAGGAGTAAGGGACACCTCGGGCACTGGCTGATAAACCATGTCGTGCGGACTTTTTCCTTGTTGCTCAACCCGGAATAGTGTGGACCATGCTTCGTATTCTTTTATTTCCGTCATTTTTCTTGTAATTTACCGAACAACAACTATGAACTTAAGCGTGTTGATATTTTTCTAAGCGGAATAAACCCGCATTTTATTATTGAAAGATAAATAATCGTGACTGATAAAAGAATTTATTTGGATCATAATGCAACGACTCCGGTAGATCCTGTCGTTCTTGAAGCCATGCTGCCCTTTTTTACGGAAGCACCCGGGAATGCCAATAGCCGAAGCCATCCATATGGTTGGGAAGCCACCGCAGCGGTGGAACACGCATCGGCACAATTAGCATCATTGCTGGATGTTAGTGAAGACTCCTTGATTTATACCAGCGGAGCTACGGAATCTATTAATCTGGCATTGAAAGGGTTAGCAGAAACCTGGAAAGACAAAGCCGCTCATTTTGTGACCTGTGAAACTGAACATCCAGCTGTGTTGGACACGCTGGACTATCTGGAACGAAAAGGGTGGAAGGTCACCCGTTTACCGGTCAACGAAGAAGGACATATTAATTTGGATGAACTGGAATCATCATTGACAAAAGAAACGCTGGCTGTGGTCATCATGTGGGCGAACAATGAAACCGGTGTGATTCACCCGGTACCGGAAATTGGAGCTATATGTCGCAAGCATAAGGTGTTTTTTGTGTGCGATGCGACACAGGCGGTGGGGAAGATTGAAGTGTACCCTGCAAAATATGGGATTGATCTGATGGCATTTAGTGGGCATAAATTTTACGGACCCAAAGGAATAGGGGGACTTTATGTGAGTCCTGATAAACCACGGACGAAAATCAAACCCCAGATACATGGTGGGGGGCATCAGCATGGATTGAGAAGCGGGACTCTAAATGTGCCCGGTGTAGTGGGGATGGGAAAAGCTGCAGAGCTGTCGATGACCCATGGTATGAAAGAACAAGCTCGTTTGGCCAAATTAAGAAATAATCTTGAGAATTATCTATTAGAAAATATAGCAGAAGTTTCACGGAATGGTGATGTCAATCATCGATTACCTCATGTTAGTAATTTGTGTTTTAAGTTGGTGGATGGGGAACAATTGATGGTGTTGGTTAACGAAATAGTTGCGGTATCTTCCGGTTCAGCATGCACATCAGCTGATCCTGATCCTTCGCATGTATTGCTGGCCATGGGACTTTCCGAAGCGGATGCGAAGGCTTCGATCCGGTTTAGTCTGGGCCGAAGTACCAGCGAAACAGATATTGACCGTGTTGCCGCCGTTTTTGAAGAGAAGGTGGCGAAATTGCGCAACGAGAATCCTGTTTGGGAATTGTTTACTTCCGGGGTGGACCTGGGTATTTAGGTGAGGTATCAATTGCTGTTTCAATGATAAATGTGGTTCTCACTAAGAAAAATGAACAGATTCCCATGTATATTTGTTTGAGGTTTGTAATTCATTGCGGTGAGACCATATAATGGTCTGTGCAAAAAATAAAATACAATTAATCCACGATCGTAAAAATTTGTCGAAATGTTATTTGTTGGAGATAGTGCAAAGAATAAAATAGAAGAGATCCGTCATACAGGAGAGATTGGAGATGGCCATTTTGTGCGGGTGAGCGTGACCAGCGGTGGATGCTCCGGATTGACATATCAGATGGAGTTTGATACGGAGGAGCGCCCCGACGACCAGGTCTTTGATGACAATGGGGTCCGTATAGTCACTGATTTGAAAAGTTTTCTGTATCTCTGTAATACAAAACTAGAATTTTCAGGTGGACTTAGCGGAAAGGGGTTTTATTTTGATAACCCCAACGCCAGTCGTTCGTGTGCTTGTGGTGAGAGTTTCTCACTATAAGCGGATGGATAAAATTGATTACTTAAAACGAAAGGGCACCCACAAAAATAATTACTTATGAAAAACACGATGCGGTACATTTTTAATCCCTTAATCGTCACGATTGCGCTCCTTTTTTTATCGTCCTGTTCCAGAAATCCAGTGACCGGAAAGAAAGAACTTAATTTTATGAGTGAATCTCAAGAGATTGCTATGGGTGAGCAATCTGATCCGGATGTGGTCGCTCAGTTTGGACTATTCGAAGATGAAACACTACAAAATTTTATCGATAAAGAAGGTCAGAAAATGGTGAAAATATCCCATCGCCCTGATTTGGATTTTGAATTTAAGATTCTGAATTCACCGGTGGTCAATGCATTTGCATTACCAGGTGGCTATGTTTATTTTACACGAGGAATTCTAGCTCATTTTTCCAATGAAGCTGAATTTGCTGGTGTGTTGGGGCATGAGATCGGCCACGTGACAGCACGGCATGGCGCCGAACAATATACCAATCAGATTCTCTCACAAGTTGGATTAATGGTTGGGCTGGTTGTATCACCTACGGTTCGTCAATTCGCTAATGAAATATCACAGGGTGTTCAACTCATGATGCTGAGTAATTCGCGATCCAATGAGAGTCAATCGGATAAACTGGGAGTTGAATACTCGACGAAAATTGGATATGATGCCAATCAAATGGCTAATTTTTTTCGTACGATCGGACGGATTGGCGCCCGCGCCGGAGCGAATGAAATTCCTGATTTTCTTTCGACTCATCCCAATCCCGCCGACCGTTTCTCGAAGGTTCATGAATTGGCAGAGAAGTGGCAACAGAAGTTGCAGTTGCCGGAATACAAAATCAACCGGGATTCCTATCTGGAGATGATTGACGGTATCATTTATGGGGAAGATCCGCGTGAAGGGTATACCGATAATAATGTATTTTATCATCCGGAGCTGCGGTTTTCATTTCCCTATCCGAGTGGGTGGCAGTTGGTTAATACTCCTCAGCAAGTTCAGATGGCCCCCAAAGATCAAAATGCTATGATGGTATTTAGTTTGGCACCGGCAAAGTCGCTTCGGGAAGCGGCAGATGGATTTGTACAGCAGTTCAAATTAACGGTGTCTGAAACGAACAGCAAGACAGTCAATGGATATCCTTCGTATCAGATGGTGGCCGATCAGGTAAATGAACAAGACCCGAGTCAAAGCGTCCGATTGCTGACTTATTTCTATCAGGATAAAAGTAATAATGTTATCTACCAGATGCTTGGAGTGGCACCGAGGCAGGAGTTTAATAGCTTGTCAAACTATTTTATGTTTACGATGGATAATTTTAAGACCCTTCGTGATCCAGCGCGTATTAATGTCCAACCCGACCACATCCGGATCGTTTCTGTGCCCGCGTCGATGACCTTGGCGCAGGCTTTACGGCGGTACAATATGCCTGCTGACCGGTTTGATGAACTCGCCATACTCAATAGTATGGAATTATCCGACAAGCTGAACGCCAACGAAAAAATAAAAGTGATCAGCAAAGGAAAATCAGGCCGTCCTTAACCCGGTTTTTTATTCAATCTTATTACTATGATGCATTCAATAGAGTGCATCTGCTGCATATGCTTACAAAAGTTGCTCCAGACTTTCCTCCAGCATAGCTACACGTCCTTTGCCATCTTCCAGTTTTTTTCGTTCTTTTGCCACAATCGCTTCCGGGGCATTCTGTACGAATCTTTCGTTGGCCAGTTTGGACTCGATTTTTTTCACAAATCCTCTGGCATAATCGAGTTCTTCTTCTAACTTCTGTCGTTCTTCTTCCACATCCACACCTGGAAGCATCAAATAGGCCTTGATACGACCCTGTACGATGCTGGCATGGAGATCTTTCGGTGCCTCGGTGGTCTGTTCTACCTTACCCAGTGCTGCCATTTTTATAAGAATTTCCTTCATGCCACTTTGCCTGAGTAGATTAGTGGTGGATTCGCTTTTTGCAAAATAGAGGTCAAGGGGTTCTTTTTGTTTGAGCTGATGCTTGTTCCGCAGGTCTCTGATTTGTGTGACCAGGGCTTTGATCGATTCCATCGTATCAAACATGCTGGTATCGCATTCTCCGCCTTCCGGCCAACTTGAGGTGGCTATGAAATCTCCTTCTTTCCGTAATCGCAGTTGCTGATAGATTTCCTCGGTCACAAAAGGCATAAAAGGATGGAGAAGCTTCATGAGGTTTTCATAAATTTGAATGATCCGATCGTAAGAAGCTTGGTCAATGGCGTCCCCATAGGGTGGCTTAACCACCTCGAGTAACCAGGAGAAAAAGTCATTCCAGATGAAATTATACAGCTTCATGACGGCTTCAGATAACCGGTATTCGTCAAAGTCTTTTTGAATCAGATCCTCCTGTTCCTTGAGTTTGTCTTCAAACCAGGTGAGTGCTATTTCACGAATAATGGTCTCCTTGTCCGATGTAGAATTGGTGCTGGAGGAAATGGTCCAGCCTTTGATCAACCGCAGCCCATTCCACATCTTGTTACAGAAATTTCGTCCCTGCTCGCAGAGCTTTTCTTCGAAAAGCAAATCGCCACCGGCCGGGGAAGACGAGAGCAACCCAAACCGCACACCATCGGCACCAAATTTTTCGATCAGTTCCAGTGCATCTGGTGAATTCCCGAGCGATTTGCTCATCTTACGCCGTTGTTTGTCCCGAACCATTCCGGTGAAGTACACTTGTTGAAATGGTTTTTCTCCTTTCCACTCGTACCCGGCCATGACCATTCGCGCCACCCATAGGAAAATAATGTCCCATCCGGTCACCAGGGTGGCCGTCGGGTAATAATAATCCACTTCATCCCCACCATCCATACCATCAAAGACGGAGAATGGCCAAAGCCAGGATGAAAACCACGTGTCCAGGACATCCTCATCCTGTCGTAAATCAGAAGCCGTAAGGTTTTGATCCGGAAAGGCTTTTTGGGCTTGTTCCAGAGCTTCTTCGGCGGTAGTGGCTACGAATATTTGATCCTCGTAATACCAGGCCGGTATCCGGTGACCCCACCACAGCTGCCTGGAGATGCACCAGTCTCTGATGTTTGACATCCAGTGTTTGTAGGTGTTCTTCATGTTGGACGGAAAGAACCGAACTTCATCGGTCATGACCGCATCCAGCGCAGGGGCCGCCAGGGATTTCATATCGACGTACCATTGGAGAGAAAGTTTGGGTTCCACGACAGCACCGGTTCGTTCCGAACGACCCACGCTATTGGAGTAGTCTTCTGTTTTGACCAAAAACCCTTTTTCTTCCAGTTCTTTGACGATCTTTTTTCTAGCTTCAAATCGGTCCAATCCTTTGTAATGAAGCCCCAGATCATTAATGGTCGCATCGTCTTCGAATATGTCGATGACCTCAAGTTCATGTCTCTGACCGATTTCATAATCATTAACATCATGGGCCGGGGTGATTTTTAAGGCTCCCGTACCAAATTCCATTTCTACGTAATCATCTGAAATAACGGGTACAATGCGGTCTGCAATGGGAATCCGGACTTTCATATTCTTTAAATGATGATATCGTTCATCATCCGGATGGATGGCCACGCCGGTATCAGCAAGAATAGTTTCAGGCCGTGTGGTCGCTATAATCAAATGTTCGTCGGTGCCCTCTACCGGATAACGGACATGGTAAAGAAGCGAGTTTTCTTCGCTATGAATTACCTCTTCATTAGAAAGGACCGTTTGTGCTTCCGGATCCCAGTTGACCATTCTCAATCCGCGATACAGCTTATCTTTTTGGTAGAGATCGACAAAAGCCTGTATGACCTGTCCGGACCGAACTTCATCCATGGTAAATGCTGTTCTGGACCAATCACAGGACGCCCCCAGTTTCTTCAGTTGCTTGAGGATAATGCCTCCGTATTTATCCGTCCATTCCCAGGCATATTCCATGAATTTATCCCGGCTCAAATCTCCTTTCTTGATGCCCTGTTCCCGCAACCAGTTGACCACCTTTGCCTCCGTCGCAATCGAAGCATGATCAGTCCCGGGCACCCAGCAGGCATTTTTTCCATCCAGCCGTGCTTTCCGAATAAGAATGTCCTGGATGCTGTTGTTCAGCATATGTCCCATATGGAGAACGCCGGTGACGTTAGGTGGTGGAATAACGATCGAATAGGGTTCCCGGTCATCTGGCCGGGATTCAAATATTTTATGTTCTTCCCAGGTGTCGTACCATTTTTTTTCGACAGTTCCGGAGGTATAGTGCTTGGATAGGTTTGGCATCCGATGTGTTCGTTTTAATGTTCAGATGCAAATATAGAAAGGAAAGGAGGAATTATGAATTATTGAATACGAATAGTGAATAAAATGGAGAGATAGTGAAAAGATGAATATACTGGACGGAATGAGATCATTAACGGGCATATCCGAAAGCGCACTGCTCCAAGGACTAAAGCGCAGCGTCCCAACCCTTAAAAGCGTAGCGTCCTATTAACTTAAACATCCATTCCCTTTATATCTTCCCGATTACCTTGAGCTGCTCGAGGGTGGGTTGTTCGCTGCCGCCCAGTGGTTCGAGGGTGATGGCAAAGGCATCTGCCTCTGTCGCCTTTTTCATTTGTTGAAAACCAATATCTCCTTTGAGAACCGTTCCCAAATCGATCGGTTGGTTATCCTTAAGAGCCCATAGTTGGTACTGTTGGTCGTCGTCCACTGAAGGTAACTGACTCGGATCCAGATATACATTTTGATCGGAAGCATCCCAGAAAACCAGTGCGTTTCCCTGTTCTTCCTCATTGGCAGCTGCCAGAGGAATTTTCAAAATAGATGGACTGGACAAGATGGCTAATTGATCTTGTTGGTTAGCTAGTTCATGAGACAAGTTATCCAGCTTGTCTTGCAATGTCGTGATATTCGTCCGCTGGCTTTCAATTTCAGATTCGTAGTCATCTTCCAGAGTGATAAGGAAGTACAGCAATCCGCACGAGACAATTAACAAAATGCTGGCTGCTATCCGCCATGGAAAGTTTGAGGGATCACGATTGGTTCGTTTTACCGCAGAGGAATCCATATTCAAATCTTCATCGGTCACCTCTTCATCACTGTGGTCCGTGACTGTTTTCAAAGCTGGCACTTGGGCTTCATCCCCGATCGAAGCCATAATCTTATCTTTTAAGCCAGGTGGTGGTGGAGCTTGATATTCATTTGCGAAACCAATCATTGTGTCTTCCAGGAGATTTAATTCAGCCTGAATTTCCGGATACACAGACGACAGACATTCTACCTCCCGACGTTCCTGGTCGCTGGCAGCGCCAGAGACATATGCCTCCAGTATTCCACTCGCTATGTATTCTTTAATATTCAATTTGCCCTGTATATTTTTCTCAATTTGGTTATTCCCCGGCGAATTCTTGTTTTTACAGTTCCTAAAGGGAGTTCCAATTGACCCGATATTTGTTGGTGGGTCAGACCACTAAAATAAGCTAATTCAATCACATCTCGTTCTTCTGAACTTAGATTTTCCAGCTGGTCCTCCACATCCATAGTATCAGTATTGGGGTTTCGGATCATGCGAGGATTTGAGACATGTACGTCAGAAATGTCATTTTGGATTTCGCTTCGTTTATTCATCTTGCGCCAATAATCGATCGCCGTATTTCTGGTAATGTTGAGTATCCAGGTGAAAAGCCGACCTTTCTCAGGATTATACGAAGCCGCATATTTCCATATTTTTACCATGGCTTCTTGAAAAGCGTCTTCAGCCATGCCGGTATTATTGCGTAAAATCTTAAGACATACCCCGTAAAGTGCTTCAGCGTAGCGATCATAGATATCGGATATAGCTGTTTGATCCCCCTTTTGTAAGCGGGTGACAAGCATCTTTTCCTCTGACTGTTCGAACGTTTGTTTCATCTAAGTCCTGTAATGAACGGACATTTTTTACCTAATGATAAACTAAGGTATGTTTTTTTTTAGTATTCAGCTCAAATATTAAATGCCTTTGTCGCGAAACCCTTTAACGTATGTTTATAAGGCTATTAACATAGGCTCTGGAGTAGTATTATTATATTGATAGTTAACGATATATATATAGTAGTAGTGGATATATTATTAAAAGAGCGGATTTGTTCAAAACATATAAATCCAATTTCACTGTTAGAGCGTATGTATAGCAAATAACTAAAAATACAAACTATGTTAAAGTCAAGAATTTTATTCCTTACGCTAATCGCTTTATTGGGCCTGACCATTTTTTCCTGTGACAAGGACGATGATGATATGGATCCCGAGCCTGAAGAAACAGCCATGCTTACTGTGGATGATCAAGTCATATCTCAGAATACGATCGTCATTCCTTCAATGGATGTACCCCGCGAGGGCTGGGTGGTCATCCACCGGGATAATGGAAGCGGAGGCCCGGTTGTACCGGAGATTATTTCAGAACCAGTCTCGCTTTCTTCCGGCGTCAATGAAGATGTGGAAGTGCCGATCAAAAGCTCAGAAGCACTCACAGACGGAGAAACGGTCTGGGTTATGCTGCATGAAGATACCGGTGAACGCGGCAAGTATGAATTTGATGGTGGAGATATCGACAAGCCGTTTTTTACTGATAACGGATCAGCTGTTGTATCACCTATCCAAGTGAGTTCACCTTCCATTGCAGTATCTGAGCAACCGGTTTATGACAACAAGGTCATTATTGAGTCTGTCACTGCAGCCCAGGATGGTTGGATTGTCATTCACAATGATGATGGCAGTGGTAACATTACCTTGCCGGGAATTATTGGAAAAGCTCCGGTTTCGAAAGGAGTGAATGAGAACATCGAAATAGAGTTGGATTCCAACAATATTTATGCGGTTGATCAGAAACTATTCCCTATGCTTCACCTGGATAACGGAAAGATTGGTGAATATGAATTTGATGGTTCCGAAAACTCCTTTGATGGACCGGAGGTATTTGGCAATGAAGATTTCCCTGCCAATGTGATATTTACCAGTTTTGCAGTAACCCAACCCATAGGTAGTCTTGAAGTTGATGATCAGGTGATCTCGCAAAACAGTGTACTGGTCTCCTCGGTCGAACTTCCTGCTGATGGTTGGGTGGTTATACACCGGGATAATGGAAACGGAGGACCAACTGTTCCAGCGATTATTTCTGAACCAGTTTATCTCGAGTCTGGTACCACCGAAAATGTTTCCGTACCTGTATTAGATTCTGAATCGTTGACAGATGGTGAAACGTTATGGATTATGTTGCATGTGGATAATGGTACGACAAAGACCTATGAATTTGACGGTCAAAATGGTTTAGACGGACCGTATTTTACGGAGTCCGGAGATATAGCAATCACACCCATCGAGATCTCCACCCCGGCCATAGAAGTCAGTGATCAAAAGATCGTTGACAATAAAGTCACGATTGGAAAAGTGACAGCTGCAGCTGATGGTTGGTTGGTCATTCACAACGATGATGGAACAGGGAATATCGTATTGCCTGACATTATCGGAAAAGTTCAAGTATCTAAAGGTGTAACCGAAGATGTTGAGATAAGCCTTGATGAATCTGTGTCTTTCACGGTAGGCCAAAAACTATTTCCAATGCTTCATATCGATACCGGCGAAATCGGTGAATATGAATTTGATGGAAACAATGGTTTAGATGGACCGGAAATATTTGGGAATGCAGATTTTCCAGGCAACGTTATCTTCACGAGTTTTACAGTCGAATAACTGATATAAGCTAGTTTTATAAAAAAACCCGGTTGGAAATAGTTTCAACCGGGTTTTTTTTTGGACCAGTCACTCCTTTTCATGCAGAGCGGTAAATGATCTGTGTCAGACCACACCCAATGCAATCATAGCTTCCGCCACTTTTACGAATCCGGCAATGTTGGCTCCTTTTTCGTAGCTTATATGTCCATCTTCGGTCCGCCCGTAATGAAGGCATTTCTTATGAATTTGGTGCATGACATTTCGCAATTTATGGTCGACTTTTTCACGACTCCACGAAAAACGAAGGGAGTTTTGAGACATTTCAAGACCCGATACTGTAACTCCACCAGCGTTCGCTGCTTTCCCGGGGCCATAAAGAATATTTGATTCCTCGATCAGATGAATCGCCTTTGAGGTACACGGCATGTTGGCACCTTCGGCAATGCATATCGCTCCATTGTCGATAAGTTGACGGGCATCCTCCTGATTTAGCTCATTTTGAGTGGCACATGGTAAGGCGATGTCGCATGGTATTTTCCATGGTTTTTCGTTCTCTAAGTATTCACATTTGTATTTTGAGGCATATTCATGGATCCGCTGATGGTTGTTTTTGAGCTTCATAATGTAAGCCAGCTTTTCGTCATCAATTCCCGCTTCATCATAAATGGTTCCGTCAGAATCGGACATTGAAACCACTGTAGCTCCTAACTCAATGCTTTTTTGAAGAGCGTACTGAGCTACATTTCCAGACCCGGAAATCGTCACTTTCTTTCCTTGCATCGAATCACCTTTGTTCTGCAGAATTTCTTCTGTGAAGTATACCAAACCGTAGCCGGTGGCTTCCGGACGAATAAGACTTCCTCCAAATTCACTTCCTTTTCCCGTTAACACCCCCGTGAACGAGCCCTTAATCCGTTTATATTGTCCGAACAAGTACCCGATTTCCCGGGCTCCCACACCGATATCACCCGCGGGTACATCAAGATTGGATCCGATATGACGAAATAACTCGGTCATGAAGCTTTGACAAAAACGCATAACTTCACCGTCGGAACGATTCCGGGTATTGAAATCAGAGCCTCCTTTTCCTGACCCCATCGGTAATCCGGTCAAACTATTTTTAAAAGTTTGTTCAAAAGCCAAAAACTTTAATATGCTGAGATTGACAGAGGGGTGAAAACGCAGTCCCCCTTTATAGGGGCCGATTGCGCTGTTCATTTGAACCCGAAAACCACGGTTGACTTCTATTTCACCTCTATCGTTGACCCATGGAACTCTGAAAATAACTACCCGTTCGGGTTCAACAATCCGCTCCAAAATTTTTTCTTTTTGGTATCTGGGATTGTCTCGTATAAAGGGGAGTACAGATTCTGTAACGTCGCTGACTGCTTGTAAAAATTCAGGTTCGTTGGCGTCACGTTGGGCAACATAAGATATAAATTGATCAATTTCCATAGGTTGTTTTTCTTTTGAATGAATGCTGAAATACACCTCAATTTCAACAGGCCCCGAAGATAAATAAAAATAGCTGAAAAATATTCTTCTTAAACGGGTCCATTTTTTTAGGCGTCTGTTAAGACTACCAATGATCAAACGAATAATCACTGACTGCCCCACCAATCTTCGTTGGGTTGGTAATCTTCTGAAAGCCTGTTTTTACGAAGATTTTCGAGGTTTTTCAGGCGTTTTGTACGAACGATGGATTCCCATTTTTTGCGTTTGCTCTCATCATAGGTGGGATCGCTTTCGGGAAATTGGGCGCCAACCTCCTGAAGATAGCTCATCAGCTTTGTTTTCATGCTTTTGGCCCGATCTGGATATACTTCGGCAACATTTTTATTTTCTGAAATGTTTTCCGAGAGATGATAAAGTTCGGGGCGGGCATCTTCATAATACCATATGAGCTTCCACTCACCCTCTCGGATAATGGATGCGGGTTCACCGCCTTGATTGCCATAATGCGGATAATGCCAGATTAGTGGGCGGTCCTGCATTTCTTTTCCCTGCCATAGAGCGGTCAGTGAACGACCATCCATCGTTAGGTCATCAGGCCGGGAAGTTTTCGTCAGGTCGAGGATCGTAGGATATAAATCAGCCCCGGATACAGGTGTATGAATTTTTGAAGGCTTTTTCGTTGAAGCGATACCCGGATGATAGATGATTAGGGGAACACGAATGCCACCTTCCCATTGATATCCTTTTCCACCACGCAATGGGGCTAAATTGGTCGAATAATTATCGCCCGATACGACCCCGCCATTATCTGAAGTAAAGATGATGATCGTATTGTCCATCAAACCAGTTTCTTCCAATGTGTGTATGACTTTACCTACGGCATCGTCCATCGATTCGACCAATCCACCATAGACCGGATTGTCCTGATGAAGTCGATAGGGTAGGACACGCTCCATGCGATACCCGGATTCATCGATTCCGGCATCTAAAGCTTTCTTGCGATACTTAGCCCATTTACTGCGAGTGGTCTGAATCGGTCCGTGAACGGCATAAAAAGAGAGAAAGGCAAAAAATGTTGTATCGCGATTCTCCCTAATAAATCGTGCCGTTTCATCAGCCAGTCGCATCGAAAGATTCTTTCCATCGGGTCCGTCTTCCAATTTCGGGTTTTTATAGGGCGAAAAATATCCGCCCCTTGGACTGCCACTTTGATAACCACCAATATTTATGTCGAAACCGTGGTCTTCGGGTGCGGAACCCTCACCGCCCAAATGCCATTTTCCTGCAAAAAAGGTGTGGTAATTATTTGCTTTTAAAGCCTCGGGCAAGACCACTTTCTTGTGCTCAAGCTGACGGATGTAGTTAGCTGGTAACAGCTTATCGTGTCTGCCAAGACGTCTCCAGTCCGCACCTGCCGGTGCACCGATCCAGTCGGTAATTCCCGTGCGGGCTGAGAATTGTCCGGTCATAATCGTGGCTCTGGAAGGACTGCACACCCGCGATCCGGCGTAGGCTTGAGTGAAAATGGTGCCGCGTTCTGCTAAATTATCAATGTGCGGTGTTTCATAAAATGAACTCCCCATAAAACCAAGGTCATTGTATCCCAGATCATCTACGAGAATAAATACGACATTGTACTTATCCGATGAGGTATTCTTTCCATGATCAGTACATGCGAATACAATTAGAAGCAAAAAAATACAACCGATTTTATCCATGTTTTTGTTGTAAGTTAAAAATTTAAGTCCGTTTACGAAGGGTTATGTGCTTTCCTATGAAAAAATTAATTCCTATCTTTCACCTCCACACCCGACCAATCCATTCGTGTAAGGGCGTGGTGATCAAAAACTAAAATATCATTCAAATGCATTTATATCGGATAATTTACTTGTTTATGAGTGGTGCTCTGATGGTGTTGTCAGGGTGTCAAGTCAGTACGGCAGAAGATCAGGACAAGGATGAACCTTTTTCTATTGAATGGGTCGATCTTTTCAATGGGACGGATTTGGATAATTGGATCCCCAAAATATCAAAACATGAGTGGGGAGAAAATTATAACAATACGTTTCAAGTAACGGATGGGTATTTGACGGTTAATTATGATGAGTATGATAATTTTGATGACCAATATGGCCATATCTTTTATGATGAACCTTTTTCTGCTTATTATCTGGCTGTCGAATACCGATTTGTCGGTGAACAGGTGTCTGGTGGACCAGGTTGGGCATGGCGGAATAATGGTGCTATGCTGCACGGGCAGGATCCCCGAACCATGTTGAAAGATCAGGATTTTCCCATTAGCATTGAAGGGCAGCTGCTGGGAGGACCAGAAGAAGGAGATCGCACGACATCCAATCTTTGTACACCGGGTACAAACGTTGTCATGGACGGGGAACTTTTTACACCCCATTGTGTGAATTCTAATTCTAAGACCTACCGTGGTGATCAGTGGGTTCGGGCTACTTTTTTGGTCTTGAGAGATTCTTTGATACAGCATTATCTGGAAGGTGAAGTGGTATTGGAGTATACAAAACCTCAGATTGGAGGGGGAAATGCATCCCCGGTGGACCCCTCGATCAAACAGGATGGAAAACTACTGACAGAAGGTTATATTTCTTTCCAAAGTGAAAGCCATCCCACTCAATTTCGAAAGATTGCACTGGTGGACCTGAACCCTATCTACGACGATAAGGAGAAGCTCGATGAGGTGATAAAAGAATTGATTTCTTCGGAGAAGAATAGTGGTGGTTAATGAATTCTTTAATAGGACCATAATTTATTTTTATTGGAAGCGAAATCTGGTACAGGAAAAATTGCTTATTCTTTGATCACTCTGGTGATTATTGTGTGGATCATGTATCTCACACAAAGCATCCTGGTTCCTTTTTTATTTGCAATATTACTGTCCATGGCGCTTTATCCGGTGGCTCGGATATTCGAACGATGGGGAATGCCGCGCGTGCTAACTTCCATCTTATGCGTCCTGATCGCGATCGTAGTTCTCGGAGGAGTCGTTTGGTTTGTGATCAATCAGGTGATTCAAATAGGTCGCGGCGATTACAATCTCGGTGAGAAATTCAATCAGATTGTTACTGTAATTATACAGTTTATGACGGAACAATTCGGATTGGAAACCACCGACTTGTGGAACCAACTCAGAGAGTCATCGATGCAGGTGATATCCAATATTACTTCCTATCTTACAGTTTTTTTCGGATCAGCAGGAAATACCATTGCAAATGCGGTCCTCATTCCATTGTATATGTTTTTTTTATTGTATTACCGGATCTTTTTTGTGGAGTTTTTCTTTAGGGCTTTTCAGAAAACACCGGAGGTAAAAATAAAAGCTACCCTGGAGCGAATTTACTCCGTGATCCACAGTTATTTATTTGGACTGCTCACGGTCATGGTGATCGTGGCGCTGCTAAATTCGGGCGGATTGTTAGTACTTGGAATTGAGAATGCCTGGTTCTTTGGGACGTTAGCTGCATTGTTGCTTTTGATACCTTACATTGGGATTGCAATCGGATCACTTCTGCCGGCACTTTTTGCCTTGGCAACAAAAGATAGCGCGTATTATGCGCTTGGTGTTCTGGTCTGGTTTCAAATCGTTCAGTTTTTTGAAGGAAATTTTATAACGCCAAATATTGTAGGAGGAAAAGTAAATATCAGTCCTCTGATCGCTATCATAGCCCTTCTTTTGGGGGGGAAACTGTTTGGCCTAGCCGGGTTGATTCTTGCCATGCCGATGGTGGCGGTTACCAAAGTCCTATTGGACGCGAGTGATGAATGGAAAGCTTTCGGTTTTTTGCTGGGAGAACCTTCCGACAAACATTTGGACAAGGGAGCCCGGAAGCGGTTACTTAAAAAAATAGGTATCTATTCCTTTCCATTGAAAAAAGGGAAAGATGGTGGTTAACGCAGAGTTTTAGTTTTTAGACCATTTGTCCGAGGACTTCCTAATCGATTGTCACGCGAATTCAATGCGTGTTGACTTCACCGTGACAAGCCACATCAGGACATAAGATAATTAGGGTTTCGACAGGACCTGTTTCTCTCTTCAAGCAAGTCATATTAAGGTCTCCACCTCAAAAGAATACACACCATTCATTTACGATTGTCCATTCATCATTAATCTTCATTCTTTCCAGTAATAGCTATCCGGGGTGTCACGATCCCCAAAAATGGCGGTTCCCACGCGAACCATGGTAGCACCCTCGGCAATGGCAGTTTCCAGATGCGAGCTCATGCCCATGGACAATGTATTGACGTGGATCCCCGGGATATCGAGAAACACAATTTCCTCGTATAAATTTTTTAACAACCGGAAACATGATTGAGCTTTTTCCTGAGAGGCACCAAACACTCCTAAGGTCATAAGTCCTCTGATGCAGAGATGTTCTAATTTTGAAACTTGCAGAACCAAACCTATAACGTGTGCAGGAATTATACCATACGGACTGTCCCGTCTTGACGTATTTACCTGAATCAGAACATCAATTTTTTTATCGAGCTTTTCCAATCTCCGATTTATTTCCCTTGCAGATTCCATGTTATCTACTGATTGGATGCAGTCAGCATATGCCAGAACGGTATCCAGGTCACTTTCTCTAAGATTGCCTATGAAATGGATTTCAGGATGGTGCGCTTTTATTTCTTCCTTCACTTGTATCAGACCGTCGATAGTATTTACGCCCAGGAGATGTTCTCCATCCTCCATGGCAACCACTATTTTTTCAGTCGGGACGGTTTTTGTTACGAGCATGAGCCGAACTTCTTCGGGATTTCGTCCGTTTTGATTACACGCATTTTTGATCCGTAGTCGGATATCGGCAATGTTTTTCCGGATTATGTTTTGAGTGTTTTCAGAAGTTCGCTGTTTCATGGTGTGGTCTTTCTGTGGACCATTAATATAAAAAGAAATGATCAATCTTTATCAAATATCACAAAGAACCATCCAGTATCATCCGGTGGTTTGATGCGGATCCCTTCGGACAAAGAAAGGCTTTCTTCCTTCTTCCAGCTGCTACCCCGTGTTGAAATCCATGCACCGGTCAAAGAGCTGCCGACATTCGTCAGATCCAGCCCTACTTCTCCGGAAGACGGGAAGTAAATGACATAAGACTGACCTGCGTCAGCGGCCAGATATGCTTCTCCCGGCTGCAGATCAGATAAGAGATCCAGGCGTGGATTAAGATCCCAAAATTTGACTTTTTTCTCAATCTCCCGGATAGTGAGAATGGCAGCAGTACTTCTTTCACTGAGTCCCAGACCAGTCGGGGGGCGGTGGAAACGGCTGGAGGCATATCCTCCAAGAATATTCTTAAAAAAGGTCTGTACGGCATGATCAGCATCTTTACCTTGTTCTACATAAGTTGGATTCCAGCGACTGCCATATATCTTGACACTGTTGACTGGCCGGGAGAATGAACCTAGATTATTAATTACGGTCTGGGGATTTACCCAATTGGCATGTCCGGTGGTTTGACTGTTTTGGGACAGGTCAATAAAATCATATATTTCAGGATGATTGATGGTTTCTTTGTGAAGACCGGCTGTGACATTCCAGGCATCCCACATCTCCGTGATGTAAATCTTTTTATCACCCGCTTTTTGATGGAGATAGTGAGCCCAGTAGCGACCCCACTCGGGTGCTCCTTTGGTTTCATTGTCTATGCAATAGAGAATATTATTGTAATTGAGTGAAATAGATAGTAGTTTATCGACGAAGGACCGCTGATAAGAGAGCAGCACCTGATTGTTTTCAAGTGCAGGGACCGTGTAGAAAAAAGGCTGTTCGTTCGCTCCGGGATGGTTGGGATAGGAAGATTCCAGACGAGTTTCATCATAGGTATAGTTCACATTGTTTCCGGGATTCCAGGGATCTGTCAACCATTCCTTCCGGGAATGATCAAAACGGTCCCATAATTCGATCTGAACAATAATACCCAGGGATTGGGCAGTTTGCAGCAGATCTTCAAACTGGTCCCAATAAATTGAATTCCATTTTCTGAGGTCATATTTGCCATCATTTTGTTTCTCAAATGCCCTCAGGTCGCCATTATCACGATCGCTCATGGTACACCGTATATAATTTCCACCTACTGTACTTAGGCTGTCCAGATGGGAATGGAAGTGCTGCGTCTGAAAGATGTTATCATTATCTGTGCCGCCGATGAGCAGAACAGGAATGTTCTCGTACTGCCAATATGCTTTATTTTCCGTATAAGGTTGGATGGCCATGACATTCCATGTTGTGCTTTGTGTATAGATAGGATGGACCAGGCCCAAAATAAAAAATATGGTTGAACAGAATGTCTTCATCATCTTATGGCAATTGTGTTTTTTGTCTTTCTACGTTTTTCAGGAGAATTGATTTTTGGCTTTTTTCTACCTTATAGTATAATTTATTGGGTTCTTCAGTCATTTTTTGGTAATGATCATCCGCTAGTTTTCCACCAATTTGGATATAACCGCTTACCTTGACTCTGTTACCTGGTAATTCTTCAGTGCTAACCGGGACACGCAGGTTCTGAAAAACCAAATCAGTAAATACGACGTTAGTATCTACATCAGACACAATGACTTCAATGGTTGTAATTCGGCTGGACTCATTGAAGACGGCCGGTTGGTAGCTGGCTTCTTCGACCGTAAGGTATTGCTGGGTCGAGCAACCAGATAGGAGAGCCATTAAGAAGATTGCAAAAGGCAATAAGTCCTGAGAAATTTGCATTGTTTTATTAATTTTTGTCTGATCGATTTACAAACTAAACACGTCAAAAACGCATGAGTTTTATCAAACATCTTAAATATAACAAAATTTTAATTTTATTCGCACTCTTCTTAATTTTGACAGGGTGCTCACGCGAACCTATTCTGGAGCCGGAGGAAGAATTGACTGAGTTGCCCGAGGATAAAGAGACCCAGATCAAAGACTTTGTCTGGAATGCCATGAATTCCTGGTACCTCTACCAGGAGGATCAACCCTTACTCAATGATGCAAGAAATGATCATATTCCTGATTATGCAGCACTCCTAAACGCCTATTCGTCCCCCGAGGCTTTTTTTGACGGCTTGCTTTACAAACCCAACGTCAAGGATAAATTTTCTTTTATCGTTGATGATTATACTGCGCTTCAAAACGAGCTTCAGGGTATCTCTGAGGATTTTGGATTTGATTATCAATTAGTACGTTTCTCCTCATCCAATAATGACTTGATTGGGTATGTGCGGTATGTATTACCGGGTACGCCGGCATATGAAGCAGGTATTCGCAGGGGAGATTTGTTCGGTAAGGTTAATGGTACCCAACTAACGATTTCAAATTATCAAGAACTTCTATTCAATAAGAAAGCGTATGATCTGGGGCTGGTAAAATTAAATGATGGAAACTTTGTTCAGGGGAACACCGTGCCCATGACAGCAGCCATAGTCCACGAAAATCCGGTATTTAAATCAGAAATATTGATTTCTAATTCAGGGGTAACTGTAGGGTACTTGGTGCTCAACGGATTTAATCATCTGTATCACAGTGAGCTCAATCAAGCCTTTACCAAGTTCAGAAACAATAATGTGGGAGAATTAGTACTTGATTTACGTTACAATCCAGGTGGTTCGGTGATTACGGCAGCTACCCTGGCGAGTATGATCTTTTCGGATGATCCTGGGAAAAGATTTATTACTTTTGACTATAATTCCAAACATGAAGAGCTGGATAACCCGCTGAACTTCTTGAACAAGGTTTATAAATTCAATGAAGATTTTGAGGTGACCGGGACAGAACCATTAACCAGCTTAGGATTAAAACGATTGTTTGTCCTCACCTCCTCAGCTACAGCATCTGCCAGTGAAGCCATCATCAACGGTCTGAATCCATACATGGATGTTGTGGTCATTGGAGAGACAACCGTGGGTAAGAATGTCGGCTCTCGTACATTATATGATACGCCGGACAGTGACTATGCGGCCAAACCACAAGGAAACCAATTGCATACTTATGCTCTGCAACCCCTGACGACCAAAATCGTCAACTCAGCGGGTTTTGGAGAATATGAAAATGGATTTGAACCTGATATAGAACTGTCTGAGTTGGATTATATCGTTGACCTTAAACCATTGGGTAGTCTCGATGAACCGTTGCTCCACGCCGCGTTGGAGTATTTGAGTCCGACCCGATCATCCCGACAGATTACGAAAAATTTTGATGGTTCATCCATGAAGCTAGTAGCTGAACGTAAATCGGAGAATCCTTTTTACCGATCACTGACCGTGGATGGTGTGTATAAGATCAATCCCAATTAAACCGCAAGTGGCCTGTAAAAGTCAACCGGCACCAAACAGGGATATGTAATAATCCCAGTATTGGAATATGAACAATTAATACACAGAGTATTATGTATCAAAATAAACAGGCACGGTGACCAACGCGGGTTAGTGCCCATAGGTATCACACACCAGGCGAAAGACTTCACTGTCTTGTGGGAAAGTTAATGTCGTCGCATTCTTATGATTCAGATCTACCCAAAAGAATTTGTGTTCTGCCAACGAATCATTTACATCTTCGTCACTGGATATGATGTAATACAAACTAACCAGCTGGTCTTTTGGATCAAATGCGGACTGGATGAACTTATCAGTGGCATGAAATATGCTATTAATTTTAATAGGACACCCAGCTTCCTCATTCCATTCACGCACGAGCGCTTCTTGCACGCCTTCGCCGTATTCCACACCGCCTCCGGGAAACTTTACCAATGTTTTTCCCAGGTATTGTTCTTCACTCAGCAGGAGCTTGCCTTTTCGGACAAGGATACCGTAAACTCGTAGATTAAATCGTTCAATCATCTTCTTATAAGCAGTATGAATTGTCTAAAAAAGCGGCCTGTTTCATTGGCGCAATAAAGCATTGACTGGTTTTTGACTGTCCGGCATTTTGTCCTGTTCCAAAGGGAACACATCACCGCCGGTAGAAAAAGTATGTATCGCTGCATCGTTGACGAGTGAATTTTTTCTGGTCCAAGGCATTTCTTTGACGACTACTTCATTATTTGACTGATCATAATAACCCAGTATGTCTTTATTTTTTGCAATAAACAAGGTGTCTATACGACCTTGTCGTCCGGCTAGAACAATCTCTTCAATATCGGTCGTTGTTTTTCCTACACCATGTATCTGTTTAAAAGTTTCGATCTTACCATCCCTGTTCTCGAAAAACAAAGGTTTGATTAGGTCCCAGGCTTTGTTGTGTATTTCATCTAACTGGACACCAGCCGGATGCTTTGCAATTAAATTATTCAAAAGATTTCCGTACTCATTGGCTTCTTGATAGATCGGGAAAAGGTATTCCTGAGAAAAAATTATGAGGGGTTTGTTTTCAGATCTTAAAAATGAAATTACACTTTCATTGATTTCTCGGAAAAAACGGAGAATTTCCTTTTTTCGAATTTCTTTACCCCCCCCATGACCGTGATACATCGCTTCTCCTGAGCCGCCTTGCTGGCTTCTAAACTGGAGACCAGCTGAGCGGTCCTCATCGCTGACCACATCGGTGAGTTCTCTTGGAAGACCAGGAAGTGTATCGGTGATGTCCTCTATATCGGTATTGGAACCATGATACAAGGTAATATTTTTCAAATCCAGTGCCAGTACATAGAATTCCCATTTCGGTTCCAGGTGGGCGATGAGTGGAGTTAAAAGAAAATGGTCTGACACCCATTGAATTTTCGACACGTTTGTTTTTAGATGAACGGTTTTAAAAAAATCTTCACCTGCAAAAACAGCCAGGCCATCCAACTGATTGTTCCAAAATATGGGATCCTCTATAAGTTTATAAAAAGGCTCCAAAAGGGATTCAATCTTTCGGGGAGACATCCCTGATTCTTCAAGTCGGTCCTTAACTTCAGCCACCGAGTTCTTAAAAACAATAATGTCCTTTCCGCTTTTTACTTCTTCACCGTATTGATGGGTGGGGAGGTAGATGGAAATACAATGTTTACCCGTGAATTTACTGAGGTCTTCGATCAGATTTTTTGTCAATTTTACCATGTTCGTACGTGTGGTTTAAAATCAAAAAATAGGTAATAGCCATATAAGATACATGTATATAACAAAACTGCCCTGAATAAGATTACTCAGGGCAGTGATATTTTAAGAATGATGGCTCATCACAAGTTTTTTGACCACCGTCAAATCATTGCAAATCGCAGTCCGAAATCCTTTCGAAACATCAGAAAGAATATTTGAGCGTAATATTCGCCGTTCTGGTTTTTCCGAACATAACATCGTTTTCTTTGTTGATGCCTTTCCAGTTTTCTGATTCACTGTTGCTGGCCGGAATAGAAGATCGGGCATTTGATATGTACAGTTCATCGAGAAGATTGTAGACGTTTCCGATAATCCGGAATACATGACCATTGCTCAGTGGAATGGTATAACTCATATTTAAATCCATAATTCCATAGGCTGGTAACTCGATGCCTCCGTTGCGCGCATAAAGATTAGCAAAGTATAAATAATTTGCTTCCGCAGCCAGCTTGTTGGTGATTTTCCAGTGCGCACCGACACCAAAGGAGGTTTGTGGAGCGCCTCCTACTTTGACATCATCACCGCTTACGGTATAATCATCTACTTTCTGACGGGCGCCATCTCCATCGTAAAGTTCTACATCGCGATCTCCGATAACTTCCCAGTTTCCGAGCGACGCAAACCCTTTAAGTCGGAATTGGTCTGAGACATGGTAACCCAAGTCCAATTCAACACCGGTGTGCAACTGATCCTGGAATAGAAGCTCGTAGGGATCCATTCCGATCGCCGTATATACATTATTGTTCGTCAATCGAACAGTACCATCTGGTTTTACTTCCAGGCTATTGAAGTCCACGCGATTGTTCCAGGCTGTTCGATAAACATTAACATTGGCGTAAAAATCAGAAGAGGTAAATTTATACCCCAACTCTACGCCAAAAATTTCCTCGTTGTTCGTGTTCTCATTGACCTGATTGGAATTGCCCACAAAGACGACATCGTGAAAAGGCTGTCGGGAATAGATACCCGTATTAGCGAAGAACAGATGATTATCACTGATGGAATAACTCATGCCGAGCTTGGCATTGTACCCGTCGTTGACTACTTTTTCTGAGTCTTGATTGCCTTTGGTTTCATAAAAAAGTTCGTGACGGACGTGATCCTGGCTTGATATGGCTCCTTGAAGGTAGGCAGAGAAATTGTTTTTGGCGAATTCCAGCTGACCAAACATTCCGGCGTAGCGGATTGTCTCTGCATTATTATAAGCGATGCGTTTTCCTTCCGGAGCATAGTTGGAAATGGAGGCCCAGGGTGTTGCTTTGAATTCTTCACGAATCGTATATCCGTTAGGAAATGCAGGTATCCCCCTTTGAGTGAAACCACTTCGTCCAAAAAGTTCGTTGACCTGTCGGAAATGATCGCCGTAATATCTTCTAAGATCAGATCCTACACTAAGATGCAGCGTATTGGTGAGTTGGTTTTCGTACTTCAATACAGCACCAAACCAGTTGTGGTTATTCACTGACGAACGCCGGATGTAGTTGGTCGAGGTGTCCACAGCTGTTGCATCAAAATTGATTAAACCGGACTCTGTTCTTATTTTAGAGCCACCGAGTCCACCGGTTCCGCCGCCACGTCCCAAGGATCCATATAATACGGTGGAAAAGGACGATCGAGCATTAATATCCCAATCCCAGTTAAGATTGGCTATCGGTTTGTGGTAATAGTTTCTTCGTTCCGTGAAGTATTTACCATCATAGATTCCCCAGTTGCTGTTATAGCGCGGATCCAACTCACCTTCTGCATTATAGTAACTATTTATGGTGTTGGTGAATTTTTGGTCGTGCCACTGAGGGGCACCAGTAATAAGTAGATTGATGGCGTGATTTTTTGCGGGTTTATATCCACCTGAGATGAAGTATGTTTGCCCTTGCCCTTTGGCACCATAGCCCCAACCGTCACCGGACCAATTGGAAAAGAGCACGGTTAGACCCCATTTGTCATCGATTAACCCCGTACTGTAGGAGGCTCCGACTTTGTTGTAATTATCATTGCCAATCGTCGTTGATACATTTCCGCCTTTCGCGATATCGGTTGCTTTCATGATAAAGTTCCATGTTCCTCCTACAGAGGATATGGCCAGTTTAGAAGCACCCAGACCACGCTGGATCTGTATGGCACTGGCAACATCTGTCAATCCGGACCAATTCGACCAATACATTTTCCCATCTTCCATGCCATTAATTGGTTGACCATTAAGCAGAAATGCCGTATTTGTTTGATCAAATCCGCGGGTCCATACCTCTGAATCGCCATAACCTCCTGCCTGATTGGCTACATAGATGGATGGTGTTGCTTTGGCGATTTCAGGAAGCTCTACGTTTCCGACGGCTTTTGCCTGAATGTCTGCTGACGTTATCGTCGATACGGCGACGGGGGTCCGACGATCTTGAACAATGTCCATAACTCCAGTAATGACTACTTCTTCCAGGCCAAATGCACTGGAGCTTAATGAAATAGTTCCTAGATCTGCATTAGAACTTTCGTTGATCGTTATGGATTTTGCCTCGTATCCCACATAAGATATAGTCAGGATAGCTGGAGTCTTTTGGATCGCCAGTGAAAAATCACCTTCAAAATCCGTGACAGTACCACTCGAAGTTCCTTTTTCGGAAATTGTAGCGCCAATCAAAGATTCATCGGTGTTCGCATCAATCACCTTTCCGGAGATTGTCTGGGAATATCCCAATGAACAAAAACTACTGAATAAAATGAATAAAAGTAAAACCTGTTTCATGCCTTGTGAATTTAAGTAAGTAAATCTGGCCGCAAAAATGAATAATATTCATGAACCCGGCCATCTTTTTACTTTAAAATTTTACCCGTTTTGAAAGAAATGTTGAAACCATGACCCTAAATCAAGGTTTATGCGGACCTATATGTCAGCTTTTTATATATTTTAATCTATGAATGTATTTATTCCCGGATGATGTGAACGATTCGATTCTTTCCCTGCATGTCCTGGAAAACCCGCGGCGCTCTGAATACCTTAACATCCTCAAACAATCGGACAATTTCCGGCCCATTGTGTTCATGGATCTCCAGATATATTTCGGATCCTGATTTTAACTTATCGCCGAATGATGCTATCGCCTTGTAAAATTCGAGACCCTGATCATCAGTTGTGAAAAGCGCTCGATGCGGTTCGTATTTCAATACATTACCTCCCAAGTACTGTTTTTCATGAGGTGAAATGTAGGGCGGATTGCTAATTAGAAGATCAACATTATGAAGCAAACGGACATCCAGGGTAAGTATATCCTGTATTTCCCATTGAATAGATACATTATGTAGAGCACTGTTCGTGTGGGCTATTTCTAGCGTTGGTTCGTAGAGGTCAATTCCCATTACCTGCCATGCCGGCCTGTGTTTCTTTAGCGTAATAGGAATACAACCGGTCCCGGTCCCCAGGTCGACCACCTGCAGGGAGGCCTGATCATTGGGGTGATCTTCCAAAACTTGGTATACCAGTTCTTCGGTTTCAGGACGCGGAATCAAAGTGTCCTCGTTGACCAAATACTTGTCACCATAGAAATAGCTATACCCTGTGAGGTATTGGATGGGGTAGTGGTTGGCCAATTTCGCCAGATCGTCTGCAAACTTTTTTTCGGGTCGTCCGGCTTCCTGGTACCAACGCCACATACTCCGGGCTTCTCTTTCCCCATAAAGTGGCTCCAAAGTACTCAACCATTGATGGTATTTGTTTTCGTTGTTTTTTTTTATTTTCATTGAAGGTTGCAAGTAACAAATTTTTGGTAGACTTCTTATGCGGGCACTGCTTCAACCACTCGAACAATTTTTCAAAGCAATGCCATGAAAGATTTTGATGAATATGTAAATCATGTCAAAGCATCGATGAAGAATACATGGCGATTGCTTCATAATTCATCCTCAATAATTCACCATGAACCATTCACAATCAATAATTAATAATCACCCCATTCTATTTTTGTAATCTTCGTAATCAAATCGTCGAAGGACTTTATATTGATCGGCTCGGTCAATCATTCCTATATCAGGATGTTGCACCCCGTTGAACATGGTTGTCTTGACCAGTGTATAGTGGATCATATCCTCCAGGATCAGGTGGTCACCGGCTTGCATTTTGTTTTTGAAGGAGTATGGGCCCAGTTGGTCACCGGCCAGACAGCTGGCTCCACCTAGATAATAAACGTGCTCGCCATTTGTTCCAAACTGAGCATGACGCACGGCGGGATTGTAAGGCATTTCAAGGCAGTCCGGGGTGTGCGCGGTAAAAGAAATGTCAAGCATAAGGAATTTTCGATCTGGTGTGTCGATCACATCTTTGACGGTGGTTTTCAAAAAGCCGGTTTGCCAGGCAACAGCCGATCCGGGTTCCATAATCACCTTGAGATGTGGGTAGCGTTCCTTAAATTTTTTGAGTACAGAAATCAAGTGGGGAATGTCATAAGATGCTTCAGTGATCAGATGCCCTCCTCCAAAATTAACCCATTCCAGGTCCGGTAGAAACTGTTGATATCGGGTTTCAAAAGATTCCAGTACCCGTTCAAAAGTGAATGAATTATTCTCACACAGCGCATGAAAATGAAGTCCTGTAATACCGGACGGAAGCTGGGTTAACGTATGAATGCCCAAGCGCGACCCCGGGCCAGCCGGATCATAGAGCGCTACATCGATTTCGCTGTATCCCGGATTGACCCTTAGACCAAAATGCAAAGACGAATTTAGGTTTTTGAGGGAGGGATAATGACGTTTGTATTCACTCAAACTATTGAAGGTGATAGACTGGGCGGTGGCAGCTAAGAGTTCGTATTCTTCTGATCGATAGGACGGTGCATAGACATGGGCTCTGTCTCCCATGTGGTCTTTAATTAATCGTGCCTCATTCAGTGAACTGGCCGTGGCGCCATTGAGATATTGACGGATCAGCGGGAAGACCGGCCACAACGCGACTGCTTTCAGTGCCAGGATGATTTCTATGCCTGCTTCATCCCGGACCTCACGGAGCATCTCCAGGTTTTTGATTAACTTTTTTTCCTCGAGTACATATGCCGGAGCATTTATGTGGGGGTAGTTTTCATTAATGGTCATATCTGTGGGTTGGTGGTGTGGGTTACAGTTCGAGATCTATATCCTGTTCTACTTCCCACGGGAGCCCATTTTTATTGAGCTCTTCCATGAATGGATCCGGATCAAATTCTTCCACATTGAATACCCCGGACTTCATCCACTGGCCGGTCATCATCATCTTAGCACCGATCATGGCTGGTACGCCGGTCGTATAAGAAACACCTTGCGTTCCTGTTTCTTCATAGGCCACTTCGTGATTCGTATTGTTATAAATATACAAGGTTCGTTCTTGACCATCTTTTACACCCCGGATGCGACATCCGATAGAGGTCCACCCTTTATAATTGGTGCCCAATGTTTTTGGGTCGGGAAGAACGGCTTTGAGAAACTGGATGGGAACGATCTGTTTTCCTTCATAGTTGATTGGTTCGATATCTGCCATACCGATGTTCTGTATCACACGCAAATGAGTCAGGTATTCATCTGAAAAGGTCATCCAGAAACGCGCTCGTTTGATGGTCGGAAAGTTTTTGACCAGCGATTCAAGTTCTTCGTGATAGATCAGGTAAGAATTTTTGGGGCCAATTCCGGGATAGGTCAATTCTTTCATGAACTGATGTGGTTCGGTTTCTACCCATTGTCCGTTTTCCCAGTATTTTCCTTTTTGGGTGACTTCCCGGATGTTGATCTCGGGATTGAAGTTGGTAGCAAACGGATGGCCATGATCCCCGGCATTGCAATCCACAATGTCCAGGTATTGGATTTCATCAAAATAATGCTTGGCAGCATAAGCCGTAAAGATCGAGGTCACACCCGGATCAAATCCGCAGCCCAATAACCCCATGATTCCGGATTCTTTGTATTTGTCGTGATAGGCCCATTGCCACTTATACTCGAATTTGGCTTCATCTTCCGGTTCATAGTTGGCGGTGTCGAGATAATGCACACCCGCTTCCAGACAAGCATCCATGATGGCCAGATCCTGGTAGGGGAGGGCTACATGAATGACGAGGTCTGCCCCAAATTCTTTGATAAGCTGGACCACCGCCGGGGTGTCCATAGCATCAATAGAGGCCGTGGTGATGCGATCATCACCGATGGCTTCTTTGATTTCGTCGCATTTGGATTTGGTCCGGCTGGCCAGAAGTATCCGGCCAAAGGTCTCCTTTTGTTCCGCACATTTGTACGCAACGACCCGACCGACACCGCCGGCACCTATAATTATGATGTCTTTTTTCATAAGGCTGTTCTGTTTTATAGCTGAATGACAAAAATACTAAATCGCATTGATAAATTGCAACTGATTGGTTATAGTTATGAAGCTTAGTACAATTAAGAAACCTTAATGAGGCCCATACCTGGGTTTGGTGCTTTGTACCAGACTTTTTTCCTGTATCTTTGGGTGGGTAAATCTTAAAGTATGACTTTTATCAAAAATTACAACCCAAATAATCCTGGTGTGGTCAATGGTCAGTTCATGGGGCTACCTTTCAAAGAAGAAGACGCCCATTGTGTCCTTTTGCCGGTCCCCTGGGATGTAACTACTTCATTTGCAGAAGGAACAGCAACAGCTCCAATGAACATCCTTGCATCTTCTTATCAGCTGGATATAGGTGACCATGCCTTCCCGGAAACGTGGAAAAAGGGGATTTTTATGGTACCGTCCAATCCCGAAATATTAAAATGGAACGAGAAATGGCGAAATAAAGCCACTCAGATAATTACGGCGTGGGAAGAAGGCGAGCAGATAGAAGAATCTGATGAATGGAGGATAAGATTGGATGACATTAACCGAGCTTCAGAAAAACTCAATACCAAGGTTTATAATATGAGTAAGAAGTACCTGGAACTGCATAAAAAGGTACTCTTGATCGGCGGAGACCACAGCACGCCCTACGGATATATCAAAGCGTTGGAAGCATATCATGAGGGGTTCGGGGTCCTTCAGATCGATGCGCATTGTGATCTGCGGAAAGCATATGAAGGATTTACATATTCGCATGCCTCCATCATGTACAATGTGATGAACGATTGTCCCAGTGTTACCAATCTAGTTCAGGTTGGTATTCGGGATTGGTGTCCGGAAGAGGAACAGCGGATCAACGACTCCTATGGTTGGGTGAAAACGCATTTTATGCATGATATGGTGCAAAGGATATTTGAAGGAGAATCATGGGGGGATCAGTGTGAGCGGATCGTTGCCGATCTTCCGGAACGGATTTATATCAGCCTGGATATAGACGGACTGGATCCTGCGAACTGTCCCAATACCGGAACACCGGTACCGGGAGGATTGGATTATCAGCAGGTTATTTACTTACTGGAACAAATTCATGATTCCGGACGGGAGATTATCGGGGCGGATCTCTGTGAGGTAGCCGGTGCTGGGAATGATTGGGATGGGAACGTCGGTGCCCGGTTAGCGTATAAACTGGCTTTGCTTTTACTGGATTGACTAGGATTTTAGGATTGACTAGGATTTTAGGATTGACCATATTCTGATTTGGTGTGCTATGGCGAATCATTTTAAGTTCTGAGAGCATTTTGATATAGGTGGTATTGAATCGCAATTTGTTGAAAAATAAATCCGGAAAAATGTGCGGGAGTATCCAACGGTTTGCTTCCCCTAAACCCTTAAACCCCTAAACCCCTATATTCTAATTATTTTAGTATCTTACCTGCAGATTTGATCAAGCGGAAAGAGAAATGCCTGTTGCAAAGTATTGTTTATCGCCTCAATCCGGAAGTATGACACCACTTCAACAACGATTAACACGTCCCGGACCAAAAAGAATTCTCTCGCTCGATGGCGGAGGTGTTCGCGGTATTCTCACTCTTGGTTTTTTGGAACGGATGGAGATGATATTACGTGAACAACACGATAATCCGGACTTACTCCTGTGCGATTACTTTGATCTAATCGGCGGGACGAGCACGGGGTCAATCATTGCCACCGGTCTTGCTTTGGGAATGCCTGTATCTGAACTCACTGATTATTATATGACCCTTGGTGATAAGATTTTTGGTAAAAAGAAAAATTTACTCCGATATCTGACCAAAGGCGAGAAATACGATATCAAGCCACTTAATAAGTCATTGAAAGATGTGCTTGGAGATGTCAAGTTGGGTGATCAGGACAAAGTCAAAACAGGGCTGTGCATCGTTACAAAACGAGCTGATACATTCAGTACCTGGCCTTTTCACAACCACCCGGAGGGGAAGTATTATGACCTTAACAAAGACATCCCACTCTGGAAAGTGGTACGGGCCAGTGCTGCAGCGCCTACCTATTTTCTCCCACTGATCCTGGATATCGGTAATAAGGAAAAGGGCTCATTCATAGACGGTGGCATCAGCATGGCAAACAATCCTTCGCTAACCCTCTTGCTTCTAGCCACACTAAAAGGGTATCCATTTCACTGGCAGATGGGAACAGATCAGCTCAAAATGGTCTCCGTGGGTACCGGTTCACTGAGCCGGAAATATAGCTATTCAGATTTCAAACATTTGAATCTGATGGATTGGGCGAGTATGTTACCGGATCATTTTATGACCGATGCCAATTATTACAATCAGGTCATTATGCAGATTCTATCAGATTCACCTACGGCCACGGAAATTGACAGCGAAATAGGTGATCTGAAACTTGACAGCCTCAATGGAAAACATGCCCTGAGTTATCTTCGGTATGATGTGCTTTACGACCGGTCTTATCTGGCTGAAATGGGGCTCGACTTTTCAGAAAAAGAAGTGAAAAATCTGAGCTCCATGGACAATTATCGAAATATTTCCACCCTATATGATATAGGTCGTCTAGCCGCAGAACGTCATATGAAAACGGAACATTTTCCTGATCGTTTTTCGCTGAATCATCCTTCAGGCCAACCTGTAAAACGGTTTACACAAAACAAAGGTTGGAATCTGGATTTTGAAATGGTCAAAAAGAAACCACTGGCTGTAGAGGCAGTTCAGATCAATGAACCTTTTGAAGTGGAAACCATCGAAGGAGTGATGAAAGGTAAGCCCGGAGACTATCTAATGAAAGGTGTACGGGGTGAATTATATGTCTGTGACCGTTCCATTTATGATGAAACTTATGAAGGGTATGACACCGGAGACTGATCATAGCATATACATATCTCATGCCTGGGGGGGTGTCAGTGAAGAAGTAGTTCAGGAAATATACAACCGGTGCCGTAAAACAGGGCTCAATATTATCATGGATCGTCAGGATCTTGGATACCGTGAAAGCATTACCTCTTTTATGGAAAACTTGGGCCAGGCAGATGCCATCATTCTTGTGGTGAGTAATAAGTATTTGCATAGTGAATACTGTATGTTTGAGTTGTTGCAGATCTATGAGAATAAGAATATGATTCAACGTATATTTCCGATAGTGCTGGATGAAGTATCCATTGCAAAATCAGCAGAACGACTTGAGTTGGTTCGGTACTGGGAAAATGAAACGGATCATCTCGAATCAAAAATCAGAGAACTAAAGAATCTCAGTTATATCGAAGGTATCACGGACGATCTCAATCTCTATCAGAAAATCCGTAACAATATAGCTAATCTGACCCGGATACTCAAAGATATCAACACGCTCAATATCCGGCTTCATAAAGAAAATGACTACAATGACCTGATATTTGCTATTGAAAGTTATCTGGAAAAAAGCCATTTGGAAGATCAGGCAGAAGGCGTTCCATCCTCAGGAGTGCGCAGCGCACAGCAATTGCACGAAACGGCAGCCGCCAGGGAATCTGAAAATTTAACTTCTAAAAAATGGTGGACAAAAATTTTTAGAATTTTACCATATGTTGTGATCTCTTTGTTGTTATCAGTCGGTGTATACCGTTGGTTCGTGCAACGTGAGAATGGTAAGCCGGACCCTGAAGGCATCTCATCAGAGCAGAAGGTACTGCGCTCCCGGGACAACAGGGTCGAATTGTCCGCGCTTAATCCTGACCGGCAGGTTCCTGATACAGATCCGGACAACCAGTCGGTGAATTCACGATCCTTTGTGGATCAATCTTATGAAATAGCTCAGGCCGATAAAAACATAGTTCCTCCATCAGCATCACGTCCCGATTCAAAATTGCATAAATTGACCGGAAAGGAATCCGAAAATATTAATTTGGATTCGGGTGCAATTAAATCAACCCAACCGGGAGAATCTGGATCCAGTGGAGAAAAGCAGCTATCTAAAAATTTAGATGAGACATCGGCCAATGTATTTTTGAATAAACAAAGACATATATCCGGTTCTGAAAACACATTGCCTGATGTAAAACTAAACAAAGAGTCGGTGGATTCCCGGATTGAAAACCTTTACCTGCCTGAAAGCCTGATTACAGTACGATTTACACATGATATCTCATCCAACATGGTAGAAGAGGGAGAATTGGTTTATTTAACAGCGGAAAAACCAATTTGGTCCGGGAAACACATGGTCACGGAACAAAATGCGCGGGTCAGAGCCAAAATCATTGATGCAAAAGCATCACAACAGGGAGGCAGGGGTTCACTGGGGATTCGCATCGAAGCTATAGAAACACTGGATGGCCAATGGCTGGAGCTGAATTACCATGATATATTGGAGAAACGCAGGGGCGAGATAGTATTTAGTAAAGGAAGCGTTCTCGAGAATGTTAAATTGGAACCAATTACTATAAATTTGAAAATCCTAAATTGATGAAAAGGCATGTTATCCTTCTTTTTTTATTTGGTATCATGATTTTGGGCATCCCACTAAGAAGTCAAACTGTTCAGTCTGTTTCTCAGGGGTTTTCAGTCCATGTACATGGACAATTTGCGCGCTGGAACAGCAACTCACATTTTCTCTCTGACATTTCCGGTGAGGATCCTGGCGGTATAGGTTTTGGGGCCGAAGTGCGGTATGGTTTTACCAATTCAATCAGTGGATACCTGGCTTTTGAAGGAATCAATTTTGATACCGATGATGAATGGGAAAAATATAATACCACTTTGTACCGGTTTGGCGGGCAGTACACCTTTGGAGGTACGACTTCAAAAATCCGGCCGATTGTCCATGCAGGCGGGGTGTATCAGAATTTTAATCTGGCGCGAATATTCATCAATGGAACGGACCCTGTCGATGATGCTAAATTGGTATCGAAAGGGTTTGCAGTGGAGGCCGGTGGAGGCTTGATGTATTATGTAATCCCGGAATTTTCACTGAGTTTAATCGTTACCGGGCAATTTGGAAAATATGGTTCCAATTTTGTGAATGGGAGAGATTATCCTTTTGAAGAAACGATTGATTCTCAACATCTATTTGTCAGGTTGGGCGCAGGCTATTACTTTTACTAGATCTTTTTCTTCTTGCCTGGACACTTCCCGCACCGTTTCCCGGATTTCTTATACTTTTTACAGCATTTTTTCTTTTTTCCGCAAGAACAGCTCCCCATATTGTCGGTCTGGAGTCGGTAAAAGATCTGTTCAGTATCCTGTAGGTTCGTTGTTAGTCGGCTCGGTGCTTTCATTTAATTCTTATAATGCCGTGGTAAATGTAGTATAATAATTTTAATTAGATTAAATATAGATAGTGTTTCTGGGGCAGGGATCATTAAAATATTGGATTATATTAATCTAGGCCGCAAAATTCATGGCTTTTGACTTACCTCTCTGGTGATGGTTTTGGTATTAATACCGTACAAGGTTCTGTAGATATTCAAAGATAGGCGAGGAAAAAAAGCGGAGGAGCAGCCTGGGCTACATCGAGGATTTTTGACGAAGAAAAACGAAAGATATTGCTGGTTTATGAATTCAAATGTATTAACTATATTCGATATGCACACTTCCTTCTGCCAATACAGGTGAATCTTCCGTGGAAGCCCGCAGACGTTCGATCAGGTGATAGAGTGTAAGAATTTCGTGAATAAGGAAGTATTCGTGAACCCGGGCGATGTAGATTTCGGTATAGCCCGAGGCCAGCCGGTTTATATCTTCATTGAGTCTTTCGTGATCCTCTTTCAGGTCATGTAGAACAGATTTCATCTGATCAGTCGTGGATATTGTCGTATGGTGCTCGACAGCGTAAACGACATCCCCATAGAATTCAATGATCCAATCAAAATATTCCTGTAAGTAATGCTGTCCTAAAATGTAATCGGGTTCTCTCCGGAGGAACAATCCAATATTGGAACAAACGGCCAGGATACTTGAGGCATTCAATACCCATGAGCTAAGTTCTCCAATATTACCCTGTTTACTTTTTGGTTCAGCGAGAATGCGCTGGTAAGCATGAGTGAATTCGCCCATGGCCAACTGAGCATCTTTTCGCGCTACTTTGTATGCCATCAGGTTCATGTCTTGAGCTTTGAGCTCCCGGTAGATGACTTGAAGGTAGTTTTTTGTGGCGCGCATGGAATTGGTCAGGTAGTATTTGATGCTGTTGTTTTCCCAGTACGGGAATAAAAGTCGGATGGAAAAGATACTTATTATGGCGGCCAGCAGGGTATTGGTAAATCGAAAGAAGGCTGACATTTCAAAGTTCCGGTCCAAAAAGACATATAAAAACAGAATATACATGGTAAAAAAGACCGATGCAATGGCATAATTGCGGGTCATAAATGCAAATCCTCCAAAAAAAGCAGCCAGAAATATCACAGAACTTATGAGATGCCCGGGATGAAAGACCATGAAAAGTGCGTAAGCTACTACCACCCCAATAGCTGTGCCGGCTACCCGGAGTACAAGCCGTTTTCTAGAAACACGATACCCTGGCTTCAAAATGACCAGAACCGTAAACAATCCCCAGTTGGGGTTTTGAAAACCCAGCAAGAGGACTGCGAAATATGCGGTCATGGCGGTTACCATCACGCGTAACGCATATCTGAAATACCCCGACCGGAAGGTAAGATGGCTCCGCATTTGTTCCAGTCGCAATTGATCTTTTGTTTCGAAATGCGGAAGATCTTTTGCTTTTAAATTAGTGTGATCGATCGTGGATGTCCCCTCCAGAATACCTATCATATATTCCAAGGTGTTCATTTGTTCTTGAATGTAAATCTGAATCGGCTTATAAGCATGGTAATGATCTCCAGCTTTATTATTGGCTTGAACTTCCGTGCGCATGGTCGTAAGTTCGGCTTCCAGTTCGGTCGTCATGGATCGAACATCATGACGAAGCTCTTCTAATTCGTTCAGGGATAATTCTTTATTGAGGTGGTTTTCAAGATTGGTCAATATTCGGGCTATCGAATTATTGATATCACAAAGGATTTTCCGGAGCAATGGATTCTCGCTTACATCCGAAGTGGCTTGTATTCGCCATGATGTGGCCAGAGCTTCGTCGAACAAGTCAACCAAAGCCGCAAAAAAATGAAGCATCCGTCCCAGCCTGCTGTTGGTCTGTCGAGAGTAGTCAAAATCTCGCATCAACATTGCCCGAACCTTTTCATGGGCATCGGTTAATTCAGCCTGTTTTTTGGCCAGGTCCAAAAGAAGTTGTTCATAATCTTCGTTCGGAGAAAATAGAGCACTTCTTGCCTTGAAGTAACCTGTCGTATAATGCAGGACACTGCTGATGCGGCGCGTGACTTGAACCGGGCGCTGAATAAAATGCATGAGACTGGCAAATGCTATATACCACAGACCACCCGAAAAAAGAAGCCCGGCCGATCGAAAAATCTCACTGATTTCAGAAAGATTAGCTGCAAACCCCAGCGAAAGCATAATGGCCAGGTTGGACATAAAGGCGACTTTCCCAAAATGGAAGCTAAATGGCGCCAAAAAACTAAACACAAAAATAAATCCGGCTAACAATGGGTATAGCAAGACCGGGTATGGGTGGGCCAATGAGATCATGATAAAAACCAGGGGTGTTGATATCAGTGAATAACTCATTAACCGGAGTTTCCGCGGTAGTTCGGCCGGGATGTCAATCCCGGAGATAAAAGTAGAACCGATCATAACCATCAGGCCTTCTCGAGGAAAGCCGAGAAAGGTTAGCAAGAACAGTGGAATCCCGCCTCCGAGAATAACTCGAAACCCAAATTCTGTGTCTTCTGATCGTAAAAATTCCCGAAGGTTAATCTTCATTTTGATTGTGGTAGTGGACTGCAAATATAAGTGAAGAAAAAGAATTGAATTATTAACGGTGGAAAGTGAATTGAACTTTCCTTGGCAATCGGGATTTGAAAGTCTGTCTGCGTCGAGGCTTCGACTGGGGATGTTACTGCGGAGAAGAATTCTTCTGCAGACGGACTCAGGTAACGCCTTTTCAACTGGTCAACCCCACTCAGTGATTTGATACATTGGTCACTATTGTTAGTAATAGAAGCTGATTTGATAACCTGCGAGTGCTATTAATTCACTATTTTAGGGGCATAAGTAAGTCAACTTGGATCCAATGAACATAGAAAATTTTCGTGATTATTGCCTTTCGCTTCCGGGAACTTCCGAGTCACTTCCATTTGGACCGGATACATTAGTATTCAAAGTGGGAACAAAAATGTTTGCTCTGACGGATATAGAAAACTTCGAATCGATCAACCTAAAATGTGATCCGGATAAAGCGATCGACCTCCGGGCCCGACACCCTGAGGTGAAACCTGGTTACCATATGAACAAACGGCATTGGAATACGATAGAGATCACCCATCGGATAAGTGATGACGAATACAGAACATGGATTCGTGCGTCCTATGATCTGGTGTTTGCAAAGTTGACAAAGAAGGAACAAGAATCAATTGTGATTGGTTGACTGTAAATCGTTAATTCTAAAATGTGTAATAACATTAACCAGCACAGATAAACGATACAAAAATTTACTACTGAAAAGCAAATGGAATGAAAAGTAGGTTCACACCTATACAAGGCCAGTACCTAATGTTCATATCCCATTACACAATGCTGAATAGAATTCCTCCTACATTTAAAGATTTCGAAAACTATTTCGGAACAAGTCTGGCGACGGTCAATAGCACCATAAAAAACTGGAGGAAAAGGGCTTTATCACAAAAGAAAAGGGAGTCGCCAGAAGCATAAAACTACATGTAGATAAGGAAGATCTTCCGGATTTGGAATAGGAAGGTAGGTTCGGTTCTCTGCTATTTATTAGTCCCTTGATAGTCCCTAAATGGGTCCTCAACTTCAATTTGGAACACGCTCAAGTTAACTTCTACCTCAAACTTAACCTCTACCTCAGCCTCACAACTCCTTTACCGGAATGCAATACTTCGGAATCAGGGTTCTGAACTGACCTTGAATATCTTCGAAGATGTCCCAACCTCGGTCAAAATCTACTTCTCGTCCGTCAATCTCTGTCACCGGAGTGAGTTCTCCCATGGTTCCTGTGGCAAATACTCCATCAGCAGTATAGAACTCAGTAAGACTCAGATTCTTTTCTGTACAGGGGATCTGCAGATCTCTACAGCATTCCATGACCAGTCCGCGGGTAATTCCTGGCAGGCACGCATGCGCGTGTGGCGTAAAAACCTCATTATCCCGGATTGTAAATACATTGGTGCCATTTAACTCCGCTACAAAACCTTCCGTATCCAGCATTAATCCCGCATCCACTCCGGCGACGTTGGCCTGGATCTTGGCAAGAATATTATTGAGCAGGTTGTTGTGATGTATTTTGGAATCGAGGTGACGAGGTGAGTTGCGTTGGACCGAGGTGCTGATTACCCGAATCCCGCTTTTATTGTCATAGACGGGTGGTTTCCATTCTGCCAGTACGATCAGGCAGGGACCTGATTGATTAACCCGGGGATCCATACCGCTGGTGATTTTTTCACCCCGTGTTAGGGTGAGCCGGATGTGCACATCGCTGTACATTTTATTGGCCGTGAGTGTTTCATAGATTGCTTTTTTGATGTATGAACGGTCCGGGATAACATCAAATGCCAGTGCCTTGGCCGAGTGGTACAACCGGTCCAGATGACGATCCGGCGAGAAGATGCCTTCTTCGTAAACACGGATCCCCTCCCATACTGCATCGCCACCCTGAACACTACTGTCAAATACGGATACCTTCGCCTCACCTCTGGGGTATAAACCATCACCTACCCAGATGTGGATATCTTCATTTCGGGAGTCAAATTTTTGAAGCATGGTTTATGTTTTCGTTTGTTCATAAAGATATTGATAATCGGTCAAACATTCCATTAGCAATGGCTGCAAATATTCTGGGAGTGTGACTGAATCCGGACTTTTTGCCGGACCAAACCGCGTCGTGTCCCATACACTTTGGTACCAGTGAGGCGCCCAGCAGCCATCATAGGATTTGGGACCCGGGGGCCAGCGCAACATGGATTTCTGAAATGGAAATTTCAACTTTTCACACAAATGACGAAGTATCCTTTCCGGGTTTGCTAATAGTTGATTGGCATCTATGACATGAGCATTTACGCCCTGGACTTTCAGGATGTCGTATAATTGCCGTTGGGTCGTCGTCCCCAGATCTTCAAGGGAGGGTTCAGGGATCACTTTGGCAAAGGACTGAATATGAAGACAAGGGTGACGAATGAGAAAAATAGGCTTCCAGTCCTCCATCATACTAAAATCCTCAGGCTGGATATGATGCGCCATATTTTTGATAAAGACCACCGGAAATTTTTCCGCTGCTTTATGAATATCACCGATAATGCTGGCCCGATCTTTTGATTGATGTGCCAAAATTAATTCCCGATCAGGGTGATTTTTGCCGGTTTCGGCCAGATAGCAGGCATAAAAGGGTTCATCCATCGGTAGAACGTCCGTATGCTGACCAAAGCTGTACATTAATGCCGTGGAGACATTCCGTGGGCTGGCAATGAGGTGAATAATCATAAATACCTGATCAATGAAATTAAAATTTGTTGTCGAAACTGGCAGGTAAAAGATAAAAATAAAAATACGTAAGGTTCATATCGGAATTAAAATATTTCACGTAATTATCTATCCTTGATATCTGGATAAGAAATAAGTGTCACTCAAAAATGCACGGTATGCTCGTATGACTTACACATCTTTTGATAACACAGCGCATCTTGTGGAATAAAAAATACACGGTGTAACTCCAGCTAAACCTCCGTTTTTTTCCTCGACAATCTTTGAATATTTACAAAATCTTATACGGCATTATCAAATACAAATGGTATCACCGATTACTTTATATGCCAGAATCGATGAAGTGTATGCGGTGCGCGCGTTGAAAATTGACTATGGATGCAAATAGTTGTGGCTTAAATTTCCCATCTTTGCCCCGAAGCCGGAAAGCCTATGGATATTAATTTTGTGGATTACCTGGACATCATTGGCACCATCGTATTTGCTATGAGTGGAGCTTTAGCCGCATTAAATAACAAATTCGATTATTTTGGAGCTCTGGTCATTGCTTTTGTGACAGCCACTGGGGGAGGGACTTTACGTGATCTGTTTTTGGGAGCCAGTCCTGTATTTTGGATACATTCCACGGAGTACTTTTTATATATTTTTATCGGGTATTTGGCGGCCACCGTTTTCCAGTCCACAGTACTTCGGTTTCGAAAGACGATGTTCTTGTTCGACACGATAGGAATTAGTGTTTTTACGATCATTGGATTGGAAAAAACACTTGGCTTGGGATTTACACCCTTTATCGCCTTGAATATGGGGGTGATGTCGGCGGTCTTTGGCGGCGTACTCCGCGATGTGCTTTCCAATGTTCCTCCATTGATATTTCGGGATGAAATATACGCTATACCCTGTTATATTGGAGGCATTGTGTATTTGATCTTAAGATCTACCGGATCGCCGGAAGAAGTCAACCAACTTATTACCATTTTTTTAATTATCTTGATCCGCATTATTGCCATCAAAAGGCACTGGACGGTATCTCCTCACGTGGATAGGACATAATGTGGAGATGTAGTGCCAGAACATTTTACTACTAATAGATAACGATCGAAAAATTATGAAGAGACGTAAATTTATACAATTGTCAGCCGGCATGGGCGCTTTGCCGGTTGTCGTCCCGGGGTATATCCCTCAATTTTCTTCCGACCGTCAGACAAAGACAGGTGATCGAACCGTCGTTTTATTTCAGGGAGACTCGATTACAGACGCGGGACGAGATCGAAAAAGTGAAATTCCTGACAAACCAGTAGGCTTAGGGCGTGGTTATGCCTTTCTGGCTGCTACTCAATTGTATGAAAAGCATCCCGATCTTCAGCCCAAGGTCTATAATCGTGGAATCAGCGGCAACAAAGTATATCAACTGGCGGACCGGTGGGACCGGGATGCTATTGATCTTCAGCCGGATGTGATTAGTATATTGATTGGAGTGAACGATCACTGGCATTCCCTGCGGGATTACGCGGGAACACCTGAAAAATACAGAGATGATTTTGATGCTTTATTGACCCGTACGAAACAGGAACTACCGGACACTGCATTGATTGTATGCGAGCCTTTTGTGCTGCTGGATGGTACGGCTATTGAGAAAGAAAAGTGGGTTCCCGTCTTCGATGATTACAGAAAAGCTTCCAGAGAATTATCTAAAAAGTACGATGCACAATTCGTGCCTTTTCAGTCCATATTTGACAAAGCGTTGAAACGGGCCCCGGCATCGTATTGGGCCCCGGATGGAGTTCACCCCAGTCTCGCCGGCGCACAGTTGATGGCCGATCATTGGGTCAAAGCTTTCGATAAATTGAAACTTAAGTAGTCGGAAGTGCACTGCGCTGAGTGTCGTTTATGAATTTGATGAAGGTTTATAGTATTGAAGGGTTTCACTATTTCTTCGTGCTATAGTTTGTGGTTTGGTTCTAGGTATTGATTTAGTTCTTCCGTTTTGTTGGTACCTATTTGTTCGGGCTATTTCCAGTGTAATGTGGCCTCGTTTGTGGTTTGCAGTTTGTAAGCTTCGTCCGACGCCGAGCTTTTGAAGCCGATTGCGATCCGCATGAACTTGTGCCACCGTGCACCGGCGATGAAGCTATGGCGCAGGCGCCTAAAGCTAAGGCGACACGCAGTCAACGATCGCGGGCGGCTGTCAGCCCGTAAGACATGCCCCATAGCACTAGCATAGCTTCAGGACCATAGTCCTGATGAACAAGATCTCGCGTGCGGATTGTACTAAATTTTATTGACACAGAAGATTGGATACCCTCAAACTACAAACGGCCGAAGGCCACAAACCACAAACACCATCATCACAACCATCAATAATTTAAAACTAAACATTACCAATTTACCAATTAGAATCAACCCTCATCAAGAGCCTCCATTTCTTCCATTAGATGAGCCCATGACTCCATGACTTCATCCAGTTCACTTTTTAGCTGATGGTGGGTCTGCGTAACTTCTGCTGCATTTTTTGACTGGTAAAATTCCGGATCCATCATGTCTTTTTCGCAGGATTGAATTTTTTTCTCAATCCTTTGCATGCTTTTTTCCTGCTTATTGATCTGATTTTTAAGGAACTTTTTTCTTTCAAACAACTCGATTCGTTCTTCTTTGGAAAGGGGAGCCGCTTTCTTACTAGACGCTTGATCACCCTTTTCGATGGCTCGCATATCATCTTCTTCCCGCTTCATCAGGAAGTACTCGATGTCTCCCAGGTATTCTTTCACCTCTCCGTTTCTGAATTCATAAGTCTTTTCCGTCAACCCCGCCAGCAGGTCCCTGTCGTGAGACACCACCAGCAGTGTGCCTTCAAATGACTCTAAACCGTTTTTTAGAATGGCTTTTGTTTGCATGTCCAGGTGGTGCGTAGGTTCATCAAGAACTAGAAAATTAATCGGCTTCAATAGGAGGCGCGCCAGTGCCAATCTTGTTTTTTCTCCCCCGGACAATACTTTGATCTTTTTTTCAACCTCTTCGCCTGAAAACAAGAACGATCCCAGGATCGTCCTGACTTTGGTGCGCATATTAGCCGGTGCCACCGATTCCATGTAGGATAAGGGTGTTTCGTTTCCTGGTAAAAACTCCACTTGGTTTTGAGCAAAATAGCCCAGATCAACATTGTTACCGAGCGTGACAGTTCCCTCGGAGGGTTCCCATTCGCCAACTATTATTTTAGTCAATGTTGATTTACCTTGACCATTCTGGCCCACAAAAGCAACCCGTTCACCCCGTAAAATCTCCATGGAAACGTTGTCAAAAACTTGGTTGGTTCCAAACGATTTGCCGGCGTTGATTACTTTCGAGACCTCATTGGCCGAGCGACGAACGGGCAGAAAGCTTAAACTAACTTGCGAATGATCTTCCACCACTTCATCGATTTTTTCCATCTTATCGAGTGATTTCTCCATAGACTGTGCCATGGATGCCTTGGTCGCTTTGGCCCGAAACCGTTCGATGGTACGTTGTTTGTCAGCGATTAATTTTTGTTGATTTTCATAAGCTGCCTGCCGGATGCGAACCCGTTCTTCTTTTTCAATCAGATAGCCTGAATAATTCGTCGGGTAATATTCTATATGACCCCGATGTAGTTCATAGACGTCCGTAATAATATTGTCTAAAAATTGTCGGTCGTGCGAGATCAGGATGACGATCCCCGGATAATTTTTTAAGAATTTTTCCAGCCAGATAATGGAATCGATGTCCAGGTGGTTGGTGGGTTCATCCAGGAGTAGAACGGACGGGCCGGATAAAAGAATCTGGGCAAGCTGGACCCGCATTTTCCAGCCTCCGCTGAGTTTTCCGGTTAGTTTATCAAATGTTTTTGAAGTAAATCCCAAGCCTTTCAGGACTTTTTCAATCTCTGCTTCTCTGTTTTCAACACCCAGATAGCTGAGTCGGTCTGTCAGATCGGCAATCTGTTGAATCAGGTCATGATATGCCTCACTCTCATAATCTTCACGAGTGGAAAGTGCTTCGTTCAGGGATTCAAGTTTTGCTTCCGTTTTATTGATGGAGGAAAAAGCGAGACTGGCATTTTCACGGACCGTTAAGGTCTCATCGACAGTCAGATGTTGACTCAGATACCCCAATGTATAATGTCCGGGAAAGTCAACCTGACCTTCCTGTGGAACAATTTCTCCGGTCAGGATTTTAAGAAGAGTCGTTTTACCGGTTCCATTGCGCCCCACGAGACCATATTTTCCTCCGTCCCGGATGGTAAACTCTATATTATCAAATAAAATACGGTCTCCAAAATAGAGATTTATTCCTCTTCCTGAAATCACGGTTGATTAGTTTAAGTTTGAAAAATCAGAGATGTTTGCAATCACCTCAAAATGTCCGCCTTTGTTGTTCATCACCTGGGACCATAAGTCGTTGTTACGGTCTGAAAACAAGTAATTTCGATCCATATTAGCCAGAACCCAGGATTTGTAGGCCAATTCTTCTTCCAATTGCCCCGGAGACCATCCGGCATAACCGATAAAAAACCGAATATCTGAAGAAGATATTAATTCATTTTTCAGGAGGAATTTAACCTTTTCAAAGTCTCCGCCCCAGAAAATTCCATGATCGATTTCTACACTGTTTTCCACGAGATCGCCCTTTCTATGAATGAAGTGTATCGTATCGTGTGCTACGGGGCCACCAAAATACAAGAGCATTTCCTTTTCAGGGAAGTTGTCCAGTAGTTCGTTGACTTTGATTTCCATCGGCTTATTGACGATAAAACCCAATGAGCCTTCACTGTGACAATCGCACAGAAGGATCACAGCTCTTTTGAAGTTTGCATCCACCATAAATGGATCTGCTAATAAAAGCTTTCCGGTCTCTAAGCCATATTTCATGTTAAAAAGCATGTTTAATTTTTCCTAGGAACTGGTTGCTGAAAAATTCAGGTGTTTACCATCTCCATCAAATCGTATGTAATTTACACATTTACAGTGAAAATGTTTGGACTTTACGATCTACTTTCTTGAGCATCCCCTGAAGAATGCCGCCTTTGCCACCTACTTCATAAAATAGCTCACCACCGTCATCCAGCATTTGTTGCATGGTGTGCTTCCATCGGACCGGAGCGGTTAACTGCCGGATTAGATTCTCTTGGATAATGGCCGGATCTAAAGTCGGTGTGGCTGTTACGTTTTGGTAGACCGGACAAACGGGTTTATGAAAGTCGGTGTCTTCGATGGCCTGAGCCAATCGCTTTTCGGCAGACTGCATCAGCGGTGAATGAAAAGCTCCTCCCACTTTTAGTACCAGCGCTCGTCGGGCTCCGGCCTCTTTGAGCTTCTCTACGGCGGTTTCAATACCCTTCGCAGAACCTGAAATAACCAGTTGACCGGGTGCATTGTAATTTGCAGGAACAACAATTTCGTCGATGTCTGCACAAATTGATTCAATGACTTCGTCCTCGAGACCAAGAATGGCTGCCATAGTTCCCTCGGTCTCGTCGGTCGCATCCTGCATAGCCAAGGCACGCTCGTTGACCAGATACAACCCGTCTTCAAAACTTAATGCGCCAGCCACAGTAAGTGCTGAAAACTCGCCCAAAGAATGGCCGGCCGTCATCGCTGGTACTTTATCCTGGCTATTGACCTTTGCTGTGATCACAGAATGAATAAATATGGCTGGTTGAGTAACTTTGGTTTGTTTTAACTCTTCCTCCGTGCCATCAAACATCATCTGGTCAATATCCCATCCAAGGACTTCATTGGCTTCTTTGAATAGTTTTCGGGCTGCAGAAGATGACTCATACAATTCTTTGCCCATGCCTGAAAACTGAGCACCCTGACCGGGAAATAAAAAAACATTCATCGTTTTTATCTAATTTAAATCTTGTTTAAAAATATGCTACAACTCATCCTTGTATAAAGAAAGCATTTCTTGGCGTGATGCCTATCGTACCTGATTATTTTTTTTAAACATTCGGGTATCTGGTTACCAATCAAAAGGTAAGACGGATCAGTGTCTGGACCTATATTCTGTATCGCTTTCATGCTATCTTCGTATATAGACATCGAACATTCCACAGATCATTCCATATTGCGGAACTTGAGTTTCGTCTAAATTTTGGGAAATATCGTATAAAAATATTTTTATACCTAATTATTTTGCATTCTTTAGTAGCATGATACCCAATAAGACTCTCAAGAATAAGTATTTCAGGCATGCACCGTTTTATTCCTACGCGGCAAGATACTCTGGTTCTATTCATATTATTTTTTGGGTGGTCTTTCTGGTTGCGCTGATTCTCTTAGATGGTAATGAGTTGGGGATATGGACGAATATATTGTCCAATTTTACCATGACGCTCTTTTTTGCCGGTATTGCCTATGTCAATATTCTATATCTTATACCCAAATACCTGTTTACCCAGAAAACGTTTTTATATGTCGTTTTTCTGATTACAGGAATCGTCCTTATTACACCGGTTTACATCAGTTTGCAATTGTTGATTTATCGCAATTACCCCGACAAGGCGAGCCTGTATTACTTTAATATTAGTTCCATCATATTTTTAGAACTGTTTGTAGCTATAGGTTCCTTGTTCTATGCTATTATCGTTGATTGGATGAAAAAACGAGCGGAAGTTTCCGAATTATATACCACGAATATTGAAACAGAACTTAATTTTTTAAAAACTCAGATTAACCCGCATTTTTTGTTCAATACACTCAATAGTATTTATGCGCTGGCGCTCAAAAAATCGGATGATGCACCCGATCTTATCTTGAAGTTGTCAGAGATTATGCGCTATATGCTCTATGATTGCAACGAGGACGTGGTACCATTGGATCAGGAAATCAACTATTTGAAAAACTATCTGGATTTAGAAAAATTTCGAAAGGGAACGAACAATGAAATCAGTTTCACAGTAGAGGGCAACCCGGAAGGCAAATCGTTGGCGCCGCTTTTACTAATTACTTTTGTAGAGAATGCTTTTAAGCACGGGGTGAACAATGTGGAGAAAGGTTACGTTCGTATTCATTTTCGTATCTTGGAAGATCAGTTGGAATTTGACATAGAAAACAGTGTGTCACCTCAAATTCACTTGTCCAAACTTGGAGCCGGGAGTGGTGGCATTGGCCTGGAAAATGCCAAACGTCGACTTGAACTATTATACCCGGGCCAAAATACATTGAAAATCATTAAAAACCTGGATAGTTTCCGGGTGAAACTGACCATCAAATTTTAAAAATAACCGCTTTATGATTAACACTATTATCGTTGATGACGAACCACTTGCTCAGGAAATATTGGAAACCTATCTGGAAAGCTATGAAGATTTTGAATTGATTGGAACCTGTAAAAATGCGATGGAAGCCAATAAATTATTGAAAGATAACAAGGTAGATGTTATGTTTCTTGATATTCAAATGCCCCAACTAAACGGAATTGATTTTCTTAAAATTTTGGACAACCCGCCTTTAGTAGTTTTCACGACGGCTTTTAAAGAGTATGCCCTCGAAGGCTTTGAATTGGATGCACTGGATTATTTGCTTAAACCAATCAGCAAAGATCGGTTCTCCAAAGCCATCGATAAGATCAGAGCAGAACTTGGGAAATCTTCGGAAGCATTTGAGGATAGCATTTTCGTCAAGTCGGACAAAAAGCTCCATCGCTTGTTTTATGATGAAATATTTTTCATCGAAGGTTTGAAAGATTACGTCATTATCAAGACCGCCCAGTCCCGGATAGTGACCCTGCAAACGATGAAGAGTCTGGAGGTAAAACTACCCCATCGAAGCTTTATGCGGATCCATCGATCCTATATTATTAACTTGGATAAAATAAAGTCTGTGATTGGGAATAACGTGGAGATCGAAATTGATGGAAAAAAATCAAAATTGCCCATCGGTAAGATTTATCGAGACGATTTGCTGGATATCGTTAACTCACGTCGACTGTAATGGAAAATCGTTTGGTCCAGTTGCTTCGTTCGATATCGATAGATCCGCTGCAAATGACACCCGTGTCGGGCGGAGATATTAATGACGCGTTCAAAGTTTCCACAGAACAGGGAAAGCATCTGTTCGCCAAGATCAATTCATCAGGACAGCCCAAGCAGATTATCACTGCAGAATCACAGGGGCTTCAGATGATGAAGTCAGCTGGTGTTACCATGATTCCATCCGATATTCGCTTTGCCGAGGACGAAGAAAATGCATTGTTGGTCATGCCTTTCTATGAGGTGCTCCCTGATTCAGATGATGCTATTTGGCAATCCTTCTTTCGAAATCTGGCTCTGATGCATCAACTTAGCCAAGGTGATTTTGGAGGGGCTGATAATTTTATTGGCCGATTCCCTCAGCGTAATACCCGTCGAAATAACTGGGTTCCTTTTTATCTAGATAACAGACTAAAACCACAATTGCAACGCGCTTTAGACCAAGGCTATTTTTCCATGGACGACAAGGCAACCTGGGAGCGTCTGTTTGAAAATTTACCACAGTGGATGCCGATCGAACGACCGGCTTTGGTGCATGGAGACCTATGGCGGGGGAACATTATTTCGACCCGGGATGGAATTCTGATGATCGATCCATGTCCCTATTATGGCCATCGGGAAATGGACTTTGCCATGATGGCGCTTTTTTCAGGCTTTCCCATTCCCGAATACCTTCCGGTTTACGAGGAAGTATATCCGCTGAGTGCAGGTTTATTTGAACGAATTGAATTGTATCAACTGTATTATCTCCTGGTTCACCTGAATATGTTTGGAACGGCTTACCTGCCGGGCGTCCAACGAATCATAAAGAAATTTAGCGGATAATGGATAGTTTCTGGTTCCAGGTTTTATCACCTGATTTGAAACGCAAAATATAAATCCCGGGTGCTAAATCTTCCACACCGACTTCTGTTTTCGATGCTCCAACGCTGAGTTCATAAGAAGACACCTTTTTTCCGGTCAGATCCATAATCTCTAAAAAACCATCTTTCTGCACCTCAGGCCAGCGCACAGAGACTTGCTCTTGTGCGGGATTGGGATACACCTCGAGTTCGTTGGATTCTGACGAATTGGATTTTTCATCAATTCTCCACGGTAATTCAATAATCTGGTCGGGTAAAGCAAATACGCCGTTGGCTGTATGAATTTTTAAGTTGCTGAAAATGAATTTAATGGCTTTGGTCCTGGCACGTTGTGTTCGGAAACCTTCCACTTCATCTTCTACGATGATGTGTAGTTTTAGGGCGGTTCCAAATCCTTTTACCCCGACAGACCGGACTCGGTATTCGCCGGCTGCGACCTGATTATCATCTGATCCAGGTGCTTTCAGAGACATGGTTGGTTGGTGGGACTTTAGCCAGATTTTTTCATCCCGGACAACATCAACGCTTTCTGATGAGAGCGTATGGCCTTCTATCTTTACGTCCGTGGAAAAACCGGTTACATTATAGAGTTGATGTTCTTTATCGCCAATGATGAATTCAAAAGTTAATTCGTCACCTGGCGCAGCAGATCCATTGGACGGATCCACGACCACGGGAACATCCATTAGTGTGACCGGTGCGGTATACAATCCATGGGTCTGACCCATATGATCGATAATAACCTGTAAATCATAATTTGAAATCAGACCGTCACCATTCGCATCAAAATGGTTGAGGTTTTTATGTTCAAAATTCATCCAGGGGTAGCTCCACTGTCCTTTCCACACGGCACCTTGCGATCTTGATGGTCCTTGTTCACCAATGTATCGGGCAATCGGTCCGATGTCCGCCATGTCAACTACTCCGTTTCCGTCTGCATCTCCCGGCCACACACAGTCTGTACAATTTCCCTGGAATGGATGTGGAGATGGAAGAAACCGAAGAGTGTGCGAGCTTTCAAACCCACCTGCATTATTTTGATAGGAATAGTTGATCTTGACCATGTCCTCGCCCGTAAAACCAGGATTCGGTATATACTTTAAAGAACGACCTTGATCTACGACCTCTATAACACCTTTTTTGGGCCCCCGCTGGATTGATAGTTGATAATCTTTGCTGGGTGTGTAGAAAGGGATGTGATACGGAACTGCCGGATCGACATGAAAGTCAAAATGTTCCTGCGCGGGTTTGAAATGATCTACATAAACCTCAACAGTTGTCGTATCGCACCGGGGGAAGGCACAGGTCACATATTGAAAACTTGCTTTTCCTGAAAACCCGGAACGCGGTGTGATCGTTACCCGACCTCCGCCGGAATTGGTCAATTGCAGATCAGAAGAAGTGGGCAGTAAACTGTAAATGTTGACCCAAAAGTCGTTATCGGTCAGAGATACGTCGATTGATTTGTCAGGATGTACGTAGACCTTATCACCGGTATTGAGGTGATTTTCTTCCCAGATGTCGACAAAATTAATGCGGTAGAGTAGGGTCTGACCTTGTTTGCTTTGAAATAATATTTCATTTTCACCCAGGTTTCTTTTGAATAAATCAATGTCAAAATAGCCGTTACCATCCGGATATACATGGTCGATTGTCGCATGTACCAATTCAAAATCTGGCCCGGGGAGTGGAAGCCGTAGTTGTTGATCGAGAACCCGGGACAATACGATGGTATCGTGGGGTTTGTTCGGCTGTGTTACGAATACGGTGGCTTTGGCTTCATCACAATGGCCGGATCCGTCACAGGCTGTGTAGTAAAAATGATACAAGCCGGGGGCATTGGTCTCCAGGTGGACTTTGTTATTTTGAATGGTGGCGTAAACACCTTCTTCAAATGGAATGCTGGAAAGGTGAATTTGAGAATAGGTCTCATCATTGGCCAAGACATCGAGGACGGCCGAAGTGCCTGACTCCAGGATGAAATAATCTTCTTTCGTCCGTAGAAATTTATTCTTTAATGCGTAGGCGTGAATTTTCCCATCTGCCGAGAAAACAATCGTATCGTATTCTGCTATACCCCGGTTGTTGTATGATAGCACATAACCTTTGCCCGCTCTATTAAAGGAAGCATGACCTACTTCCGGGAACTTTAAGATTCGGGGCGGCTGGGAGGTGTTGATGTTCTTGAGCCAGGATTCCCCGACAATGACCTTTTCCGTCTTGTAGAATGGCAACGACTGGCTCTGCAAGGAAGGCAGTACTATACCAAAAGGCCACAACAGCACAGCCAGAAGTGTAATTCTTTGGAGGGACAAAGCGGACATGGAATAATAATTTACCGCAATATACGAATGAATAACCATATATCGATATATTAAATAAATACTTTACCTCGGGAATGTGTTAAAATTGTAGTCCAGAAATTATGGCACGTGCATCATGCATAACAGCATAAGTGTGTCAAGAATAACCCTCTGTTTCCAAGAGAAAGTCATATTTTTAACCCCATGGAGAACACGAAGATTTACCGGATCATTGCGGGGATGACATCGAGGGTGCGACAGGAAGTTATTCCCTACTTAGAAAACTATACGGGCGGCCGCCATACACTGACGTTCCGATTGTATGAAGTGGTTTCCGCTCATTTGGAGAAGGGGACGGGTAATCTCGACCGGAAGGACGTATGGAAAAAACTGTATAAAAGCAAGGATATTAAGGATGTTACTTTGCGAAAAATGTGTGCAGATCTGATGAACCATATGGAATTGGCTTTGAGCGCGCTACGGCTAAAAGAGTCTCCGATGGATCGGAGACTCTATTATCTGAATTTTTTAATGGACCATGAATTTGATCATGATTTGGTCACCAAAGAAATTTCCAAATCAGTCCGGTTGTTCCAGAGTGAAAACAATGATCAGGGGCCGGGATATTATGAACGTTTTCGTCTTGAGGAGCTCGATTATGGGAACAATTTTCGATCAGGTTCGGCCTGGAAGAAGAGCAACATTGATCGCATCGATGAGAACCTTAATGCGTTTTTTGTGCTAGAAAAGCTGCGACTGGCGCTCAGTATTTATTCCCGACAAAAATACATCCAATACGAAAAAGAACTCCCGTTTCTTGAAGTGATATTCCAGTTGATCGATTCGGGGAATCTGGATGACTACCCGTTGATCAGATTGTATTATTATGCTGTGTTGACTTATCAAAATGAAGATGGTGATCAAATGTATTTTAATCTGAAAGCGGGTTTAAATGCGCTTCCACTCCAAAAGGGCAATGACTATGTCAGGGAACTGATCACCATTGCCTTGTCTTATTGCATTGGGAAAATCAATCAAAATCAAAGTTCATTTTACCGGGAAGCCTTGGATTGGTATCAGATGATGATTCGAGCCTCGATATTGGTTGAAAATGAACATCTGGCTGCCACGACGTATCGGAATATTGTATTGATTGCCATTCGTTTGCAGGAGTATGATTGGGCCATCAACTTTGCGGAAGATTATTCGGTGTACCTCAAGTCTGATATCCGGGAATCCACCATGATGTTAAGTCTGGGACAAATTGCCTTCAATAAAGAAGACTACGATCAGGTGATCCGGTATCTTATGAATGTCGATTACATCAGTTTGTCCTATAACCTTCAGTCCAAGTTGATCTTAGCCGCCACCTATTATGAACTCGGTGAATATGATTTGTTGTCCAATTTTCTTTCTACATTCAGTACTTATCTGCGAAGGAAAAAATCAGGTCTATCCAGCGAGAAGTATGACCGACATCAGCGATTTATCAATCTGCTCAATCAGATCACGAAAACACCAGATTGGGAACATGAAAAATGGCAGGATCTTTTGCATCAACTGCAATCGGATCACGAAGTGGTTTCTTATTCCTGGTTGGTAGAAAAAATAGAAGCTAAGCAGTGAAGCTCAAAGCAAGGAAGCTCAAAGCTGAAAGATTCAAGCTGAAAGCAGTGAAGCTTAAAGACCCCAGCTCAAAGCAGAGAAGTACAGTAACTTCTCAATACCTCAACACCTCAACACCTCAACTTCTCAACGCATAAACATTATAAACCGTTTGAAATGCAGATAACCAATACCTAATAACCCCTACCGGAGTTTACCTCCCGTTACGTAACAGAGCGTCGCCTAATTGCACAACGTGCTAACAGCGTAGCACCCTAAATTCTAACATCTAAGAAATTATCTTCACTTCTTTTTTGACCAGTGGACTGATGGCCATTCCCTCTACGTCGGCCTCTATTTCAAGACGATAGGTAGATTGCACATTGCGGATTAATTTGGCTGTACGAACAAGGCCTTTCATGAGTATATTTTTGGATTCCAAAGTATCCATCTCGGACTGTAGTGGTTCAAAATGGACTTCAAAAGGAATCGATTGAGGCTCATTGGCGTACAAGTGAATGGGTGCGTCCAGGACTTCAGCGCCCAGAATGTATTCATCGATGAGCTTGCTGTGTCGTCGCCCCCGACTGTATTTTTCGATCAGACGGAGGCGGAGTTCTGAGACCACGCTATCTTGCTTGCTTTCGAAAATCAACGAACCGCTGAGTTTTTTTTCCCGGAGAAATATATCGTCCGGCACTTCAACACTGATCCGGACTCCTTCGATACCAAGCCATTTCTTTACTTTTTTTAGCATAGATTCTTCTTTACTATCACCTAGTATAAGGGAAAAGCCACTAAAAAGATTCAAATCTTATAAAAATCTTTGGTGCCAACTTTCCTTTAGTGGAATCAATTTTTGATTTTTCCACTTGCCTTTGGTAGTGATCGTTGTATCGTAAAACAGTGTGTCATTATGGATGAGCCCTTTTTTATACAAACGACTTATTTCTTTGTCTGTCGTAAGATGAACCTGTCCCTGTGTGTCCTGATACGCAAAATTCATGCGGTCGAAAAAATTGACATTAATTCTGTTGCCGATCTGCCGGATAAAATGAACGGATGAATCGATCGAACAACCACTGGCCGGTTGTTGAGATTCATCAACGGCAAGAATCAGGAACAGCTGGTCTTCGACCCATGCTTCACTGTACAACGGCCGTCCATGGGTGTTCCATTCTTTCTGCCATTTTTCAAGTTTTCTGGTTATACAGGCTACCTCTTGATCGTTTAGTTTGCGATCCGCTTGATAGATCCAGACCCGTGCCTGATTAGTTAGCGCCTTAGCTTGCAATATTTCCATATATCGTCACCTCTTTCTATTTTTGATTCTGCAAAATTAGCTCGCTAATATCATACACCATAACACTTCCCTGTTTTTCTTTTGCTTTAACCCCATCTGTCATCATGGTCATGCAATAAGGACAGTTTACGGCGATAATATCAGCACCAGTACCAAGTGCTTCCTCGGTCCGCTCCACGTTGACCCGTTTGTCGCCGGGTTCATCCTCTTTCCACATTTGAGCACCGCCGGCACCACAGCAAAAACCCTTAGATCGGGAACGTCCCATTTCAACAAGCTCGTTGTCCAAATGTTCGAGCACGTCCCTGGGCGCCTCGTAAATATTGTTCGCCCGTCCGAGATAGCACGAATCGTGGTAGGTTATTTTTTTATCCTTGAACACATTGCCTTCCACCTTAATCCGTCCTTCATCAAGCAAGGATTTTAGCAATTGACTGTGGTGGATGACCTCATAATTTCCGCCCAATGCCGGATACTCATTTTTCATGACATTGAAACAATGCGGGCAAATCGTGACGATTTTTCGGACTTCGTATTCGTTGAGCGTCTGTATATTTTGAAGCGCGAGCATTTGGAATACAAATTCATTTCCTGCCCGGCGTGCCGGATCCCCGGTACACATTTCTTCATTGCCAAGTATGGCAAACGATATATTGGCCTTGTTCAGTATCTCGACCAGTTTTCGGCTGATTTGTTGTGAACGGCTGTCATAGCTACCGGCACATCCGACCCAGAACAGGATTTCGGGCGTTTCTCCGGATGCTTTCATTTCTGCCATTGTTTTTACTTCCATTATCTTGTTTTTTATGTTGAGCCAAGGTCTGTTGAGACAAGGCGTGTGGAGACTAGGCATGCCTTATCTTTACAAATCCTCTACTAATCTACTAATCCTAGTCCATCCCACCCATCCTACCCCATCCTACCCATCCTAGTCCATCCCACCCATCCTAGTCCATCCTGTCCATCCTACCCCATCCTACCCATCCTAGTCCATCCTACCCAACCTAGTCCATCCCACCCATCCTAGTCTATCCTAGTCCATCCTACCCATCCTAGTCCATCCCACCCATCCTAGTCCATCCTACCCATCCTAGTCTATCCTAGTCATTCTTCGTCCATGCATCCCTTTCTTCGGGAACCTGCCATACCGCACCCGTGTTCTCCATACTGTTGAACATTGACGTCCAATCCGATGGACCTGAAGCCAGGGTTAATATTTCATAGCGGCGCATTTGTAAAATAATATCCAGCGGGTTAATCAATACCGGACACGCTTCTACGCAGGCATTGCAGGTGGTGCAAGCATGTAATTCTTCGGGGGTAATTCTGTCAAACAAATTTTTCCCATCGTCATAATTTTGCCTGGTCATTTCCGGATTAGTATCCAGGGTCTTTCCGATTTCTTCAGCGCGATCCCGCACATCCATCATGATTTTACGTGGAGATAATTTTTTACCGGTGATGTTTGCCGGGCACTCTGCCGTACATCGTCCGCATTCGGTACAGGTGTATGCATCCAGCACATTCTTCCAGCTGAGATCCATAACGTCGGCTGCCCCAAATTCGGGCAATTCATCCGTCATGGGGGGCGCATCTTCCTCTTCGGTCAACCCCAGCATAGACTTGACCTCATTCATAACCTCCGGCATGTTTTTCATTTTTCCTTTGGGCGCCAGTCGGGCAAAATAGGTATTTGGAAATGCCAGTAGTATATGAAGGTGTTTGGAGATGGGTAAGTATATAAGGAATCCGAACACGACCAGGATGTGCAACCACCACCCGAACCGCTCCAGGATAATCAGGGTCGAAGTTTCCATCCCCCCCAATAGTGCTGGTCCCAACCATCCCGATATGGGTAATTCACCAGTATCCGGAAAGTGAGGTACCGCTCGAGCCTGTAGGACGACATCGGCGCTGTTCATGGTTAATATGCCAAAAATAAGGACGAGTTCGAGCGTTAAAATAATCAGCGCATCACGACTCGGCCAGCCCCACATTTCAGGTTGCTGGAAACGAGCAACTTTTAAAATAACCCGTCGCACGATAAATGCGATCGTGGCGATCAGTGCAAGAACGGAGAGAATTTCTATAAAACCGATGACAAAAGTATAAAACCCACCCAGTGAGGTGGCAAAAATCCGGTGTCTGCCGGTCAGACCATCAAGGAGTATCTCAATTAATTCGATCTGTGTGAGCAAAAAGGCCAGGTAGATAAATAAATGGAAAATGGCCGGTACAATGCGTTTAAACATTTTTTTCTGTCCGAAGGCAACCAATAAAACCTGGCGGATTCTGCGGGCAGGCTGATCCCGCAATGATTCTTTTTTCCCCAGGTGGATATTGCGCCATATTCTGCTGTACAGTTTAGCAGAGATGTACAACACTACAATGAGTAATAGTAAAAAAATAATTTGTCCAATATCCATTTTAATGTCATTCAAAGAAATTTGCAGAATTCATTCCTGATCAAGATATAGCAAATAAACAGTAAATTAAGGGAAAATTTAAATAATTTAGCCCAATCCAAGGTACTGAGCGCCTTGGATGTAATCATTTGTAAATAGTATGATAAGTGTAAATATATGGAAATCATTCCCCACAAACAGGTCAAACAGAAAATTAAACGACTGGCCATCGAGATATTGGAACACAACTATGATCAAGAGGTGATATATCTGATCGGCATTAATAATAATGGGTTCCGGTTTGCAAAACTGATCCAAAAAGAGATGCAGTCTATGGGAAGTGCGGAAGTCCGGTTAATCAATGTCCGACTCAATACCGCCCGTCCGCTGGAGGAAGACATTACCCTTTCTGTGGATGTTGACACCTTAGCCGGTAAGACACTTATTTTGGTCGATGATGTAGCGAACAGCGGACGCACTCTGTTCTACGCAACGAAACCACTCATGGAGATTGTGCCTGGAAGACTGGAAGCCGCTGTGCTTGTGGACCGTACACACAAGATGTTTCCGGTCAATGTGGATTACGTGGGTATCTCACTGGCGACGACACTCAAACAAGACATACAGGTTGATCTGGATGATGGCCGGGCATTTGCTGTAGAACTTAATTGAGGGACGTGCTCACAGCCATTATGGCATCACGGATGACTTTTCCTTTTTCTCTTTAATTTTTTTTCGAATTCCTTCCAGGATTTTTGGAAGGTCAATCAGGGCCTGGTGGTAGCCATATTCTATAAATTCATCGCTGCGGCTAAAATCAAATTTGGCGTACTGATACATGCCTTTTGGCCGGATGACAAAATCGCAATCCTTGTAATTGATAACGGTTCGATTGGCTAACGATATAGTGAGTGTTCGCTCCAGTAATCTTTTGAAACCATTGATGTATTTGCGGTCCACCTGTTTGGCTTCGACCACATCACTCCCTATGATAAAGTCACACTGCCCACGCAGGGGAAAAGCAGGCATATTATTGGAAACGCCGCCATCTACAAATAAACTACCGTTGTGTTCGATGGGTCTGAAAAAAACGGGAATTGCGCAGGATGCCGCCACAGCCTTCGAGACTGGACCTGATTCCACCGACTCATGTTGGCCGGTTTCCAGATTGGTCGCACCGATCATGGTTCGGCGAGGTAAGTCTTCCAGGTTTTCGAAAGGAATGTAGTCTGTGAGTCGATTTTCCAGATACGTAAGAGGAATAAAACCTAGCTTCGGTAGTCGAAGTCTACGCATACTGAGAATATTATTCTCTTTGATAAACCTTCTCATGTCCCGAATACTGGCCCCGCCAGCATACAATGCTGCCACAATAGCACCCGCGCTGGTGCCGTACAAAATGTGGGGCTCGATCCCGTATTCACGCAAGGCTTTAACCACACCCACATGAGCTATTCCATAGGATGCACCACCGGATAAAGTGAGTCCAATCTTAAAATCTGGTGGTAAATTCATAGTCATTTTAGCTGCTTATTAATGGAAACATGTGCTAATATATAAAGCACAGGCATAACAAGTGCTACCTACGGAGATAAATTATCCCCTTTGGCCATCAGAAACATACAGGTACAGAAATCATACCAATCGATCGCCTTTTCAAAAGTTCCTTCCTTCCGGCCATCGGGGTATTAAATAATTTTCCGTGATCATGCATTTGGCGCTTCCACCACCAATGCGTTCTATCGTCGACAAATGGCAAGGGAGCAGTTGACCGAAGTCAGCGAGTTGGTCTTTTTGCCGGGAAGAAAGTACTTGATAGGCGGTCTGAGAAAGAACGATGAATGGTTCTTTAGCTGCGTTATGAAGAAATGCGGAATTCCCGACGAATGAATTCATTTGATCGTGACTAATCTCGATGATTTGTTTGTCGGCTTGATTGAAGTAATACGCTAACTTTGACCAGTCGGAGGCGGGGATGGCTGATTTGTTAACGATTACATATCCGCGGCCTATTCCCAGCACGATGTTGGTGTGATAGACCGGAATGTCATTCTGGTCAACAGCATCAAACAGTACGGGCGTATACCCCATTTTTAGACAGAATTGGGTAAAAGGGACTTCATGGGTACGGGGACTCCGATTCCCGAAGACCAGACCGTATTCATGGTCGATGACCAGGCTCCCTGTACCTTCCAGAAAGTAACCTTCCCGTTCATAGTACTCCATGGCGAGGTGACTTCGTACCTGATAATGATCTGCAATATATCGGATGTGTCGCGGATCTCGTTCTTTGCGCCGGATGGGAGAGAACAGGGGGTAGGTTATTAGTGTCTGATCCGGATGGGTGCTGATCCAATTGTTGGAAAAAATAGCATCCAGTCGTTTTTCGGACAGATTGTCGTGAAGAACGTCCACCTGAATCTCTGCTTGTCGCAACTTTATGACCATATTGTCGAACTCATCAAGTGCTTGTTGTTGTAGATTGTCGACACCAGAACCAGGTTCCTGTTGGAATACATTATTTACAGCGGTTTCGGGATTGAAACCAAAATGGGCCGGTCGAACCATAAAAATTTTATGTGCAATCAAAATTTAATTTTTTTAAATCGATATAATTTAGTAATCTGTTTTTATTCTTGAATGTTCCGCTGCATTTGTTTGGGCTTCTTCCTCCACACTGGAATAATAGTCGGTTTGGAATATCTAACATGCGGAGGTACAGTCCCGGTGTGTTGCCATTTAATAAATTATATTTCAATGAGGCAATAGTGTCGCTATTTTATCATATTTCATCAATAATAATGAATTGATTATTTGGTGCGCTGAAGGTAAAATAACTTTCTTTGCGCAGAAAATTGTCTTTTCGGTATTAAAAATCAAACATACCATGTCTAAAAAAAAGAAAAGAACGGTTTATTCCACTAATCCAGATTTTGTAAATCAGTTTTTCGATCAGGATCCCGAGTTTACACCCGCGCCTGAGGCACAACGACTTCGGGTCTGGTTGGATCGGATCAAAGGGAATAAGGAAGTGACGCGCATCGTAGGATTTGAAGGGGAGGAGACCGTATTGGAAGAACTGGGTAAAAACCTGAAAAAGAAATGCGGTACCGGTGGCTCCGTAAAAGATATGGAAGTTTTGCTCCAGGGCGATCACCGGGATAAAGTCATCGAACTGCTGAAACAATCTGGATATACGGATGTCAAAAAATCCGGAGGTTAATGGAGGCCCGGATGCAGGTTGTATATATGTTAATTTTGCACCTTTAACAGTTTGCGACTCAATATTCTAGCTCCGATCCAGTTACTTTAAAGTGTAAAGTTGCTTAACAATAAATTAAGGAAAATAAAAATAGTTATATGAATAGATTACAAGCAATAATTTTCATCGTAGCCTCAATGATATTTTGTGTCCCAAAAGGATTTTCACAGGAAATTCAGGAGTTTGGGCCCGGGGTACATCAAGACCTCGATCATCGGATTGAGACACGGCGTGTTTGTGTGCCCAGCCCCAAGAAAGATGTCAGCTACGATTTTAAGAAATCTTTCGAAGCCAATGTAAACGCAGCGATTAAAAGAGAACGAGTCGCTTTTGGTCAGAAAAACATAGGCGATTATGTACATCCTGCCTACTATTCGGACCCGGTGGACTATGCCCATAAGATCATTACTGCATTGCGGAAAGCGTACGCCAACGCATATGGGATTAAAGTTGTCGATATCCCACTGGACGCCAGTGTGGTTACCGCTGCACAGAACCACAGTTGTAAAATGATCTCATGCAACCAGTTTACACACCAATCGTCCTGTACCGGATCGCCCAAATCACGGATATCCGAACAAGTCGGTTCCTGGGGAAGCTGTTTGACGGGGTATTCAGAGAACATCGCGATCAACACCTCCAAATCCATTGAAGGTGCCATGGAATGGGCTATTTTTGGGATGATGTACGATGACCTGGCCTGTTGTAACAATGGCCACCGTGAAAATTTTCTGAAATGCACATATGATAATAGTTGGCGAATGGGCTTTGGTTATAAGAAAGGAAAATATAGTTTTGGGAGCAGCCGGAGTTATGACACCTGGTTTATGACCTGGGATTATGCAAAAAAAGGCCGCTCCTCAAGTTGCAAATGGGATAAAAGCAATGGTAAAAAAGTGTGCAAACCCGCTACCGTTGCTGTTCAAAACTTGAAAGTAAACGGCCAAAGCGATTGCACCAGTTTAAAAGCGACCTGGACAGCCACCAATACAGGCCAGATTCAAAACTTTGAAGTTTATCAAAGCACCGACGGGAAAGGATACAAGCGTGTGACGACCGTGAAACCAGGGGCGGCAAAGAGTTTCTCGTCCAACTTCAGCACGAGTGGAAAAGAATCCAAAGTATTTGTCAAAGCCGTCACCAAAGAAGGAAGTTTTTATGCCTCTGAAGTTTTTGTGTTCAATGTGGCCGACTGCAAACCTTCTGCTAATCCCACAGATCCAACACCCGATCAGCCGGGCGAAGACGTTACAGATAACAATCCACCGGCTCCCCCAAAACCAGAACCAAAACCAGATCCGAAACCAGATCCGGCACAAATAATTATCGCCCCGAACCCGGCGAGTTACTACATTAGGCTAACAAATGTGCCTTACGGAACACCTTATCGGATTACATCCATGAAAGGACGGACGGTGCGATTTGGGTACTATCGGCGCAATATATACGTAGGACGATTGGCCCCCGGAACCTATGTGGTTACGGCAGACGGAAAAACGGGCCGATTTATCAAGCAATAATGTAAGGAGTTAGATTAAAACGACGACTAAGGTTTAATTAATCTAAGAACCATGGGCGGGTCTGCTGTCCATGGCTTTTTTATTGAACTGTGGAGGTCGAGTGTTTCTTGGTATATTTTTCGATAATATCAAGTAGTAAATCAACTTTTTCTCGATGCGTCCGGAATGAAAGAATAGCACATCGTATGACGTAAATGTCCTTTATAAAGGTACTGGAGATGAACACCCGGCCATCCTCCTGGATGTGCCTCACCAGATTCTTATTCCATTCGTTGGCGTCTCCTTTTTCAGGTACATATCGAAATCCCACGATCGACAGGTCCGGATAGGGTCCCGTATCGTATCCCAGGGCTTTGATCTTCCAGTAAAAATACCGGGCCAATAATATCTTTTCATCCAGGTTCTTTCTAAATGGCTCTAGACCGTAGAGCTTCAGGGGCAACCACATCCGCATTCCCCGGAAATGTCTGCTGAGCTCCGGCGAAAGTTCGGCGGGTGAATATTCTTCCTGGTGTTCCCGGGCATCCTGCATGTAGTGGGCTTCAAAGCTGTTCGCAGCTAACAAATGCCGTATTTCTTTGACCAGAACCATCCCTGTGCCATAAGGTAAAAACAATCCTTTGTGTGGATCTAGAATCACCGAATCTGCTTTTTCGATGCCTTGTAGTTTTTTCTTTCCGTGATCAGTCAATAGGAAAAAGCCCCCATACGCCCCATCCACATGAAACCACATCTTGTTTTCACTGGCAATCCGGCTGATCTCATTCAGGGGGTCGACAGCGCCTTGATTCGTGGAGCCGGCATTGCCGACCACAAGAAACGGATTGAGTCCGGATGCCCGATCCGATCGGACCCGGTCTGCCAGTTGATCTGCATCCAGGCGGTAGTTTTCATCCAGATCAATATAGTGGATTGGACACTCTTCCATACCACATATTTTGAGGGCTTTTTGATTGCTGTGGTGCGTATGTCTGGTCGTATAAATGATGGATCTATGAAGGTCTTTTCCTTTGATACCATGTGTGGTTCGGGCCGCAGAAATGGCTATGAGGTTAGCAAGACTGCCACCGGAGGTGAGGTTTCCTCCAAAATTAGCCGTGTATCCCACCAACTCGCCGGCCCATCGAATGAGTGAATTTTCCATTCGAACAGCGCCGGGAGAAGCTGAAAAGATCCCGGCATAGGTATTGGTGACCGCAGCCATATAATCTCCAAGCGCTGATTCGTAGATGCCACCACCGGGAATGTAGCCCATGTATCCACCAGATGCACTATTGAAACCGGCATGGTTGACACGTTTCTTTATGAAAGACAGGATGTCGGACAGCGTTTCACCAGATTCATCAATGGAAAAGAAATCATCTTTTTCGGTCCGGTCAAAGCCATCATTTGTAAAAGCCTTGGCCTCTGGAAGTTTATTCAAAAAATCTTCTGCATACCCCCTTACTTCCTCCATGAGTACAGCGCGATGTGGTGATGTAGCTTCCAAAGTTCTGGCGGATTCCTGCAAATGGTCGAGTTCGCGTATGATTTTATTTATCTCTGTCATTGGTCCAATTTTGAGTAAATTACGAAAAAAATAGGGGATTGTAACCTAGGTCACACACCATCGGAAATCAGCTCACTATATTTGCTTTTGATATGAAGTTGTACCACACCATAGCACTCTTGCTGTTCATGACTTTCGCAGTCAAAATCCTTCTGATCGATGGTCAGTGGATGATTACGGCGATGGCAGGAGAAGAATATGTGTTGGTCAATCCATTCTGTAAATCCAAAAATGGTTCCGGTACGGCTGGCGAAACCAGTATCCAGAAATTTGTGGACAATCAAATCAACGTACTGGACGGAGTTTGCTCTTCAATCCTTTATCTGGATGTAGATGGTGTTGAATACCAATATAACCCCATCTCTTTAAATGCAAAAACATTTAGAACGTTGCCGGCCTATACGGTATATCTGGATACGCACTATCCCCCTCCACAAGTGTAACTCCCCGTCTTACTAAACTTTATATGCTGAATTGCCGAGGTGTCAGTTCAACTGATCAACCGATGGCTCCCAACTTAGTCCGTGGTTTTATACCGCGGGACAGCAGACGAATTTATCATGTAATTTCCTGATCAACGGCAACATCCCGTTGTCTTTACCTAAAATACAAAATTATGAAGAATCAAATCACAGTAACCCCGTGGTCTGTACATCTATTGCGGATGATGGTCAGTGGTATTTTCCTGGTCGCAGGATTTAGCCATCTTGTGAACACCGAAAAAACGGTAGGGCGAATCGACCAAGCCAGCTTTAAAGGTTTTGCCTATTTTTTTGGGGACCCGACCATTTTGGTCATCCTATCCGGAATTGCTATGTTGGTCGCCGGCCTGAGCTTGCTGGCAGGGTACAAAACGCGCTGGGCCGCGCTGGTCCTGATCGCTATTTTAATACCCATCACGCTGACCATTCAGGTCGGTCAGATAACTACGCTTGGACCGTTGTTCAAGAATGTAGCTATTCTGGGCGGACTGCTTTTTTTCGTGCTCAATGACTTTAATACCAAATTCAAAACTAAATTATTATGAAAATAATGTTTCAAATCTCATTATTCTGGTTGGCTGTTGCCATGGTTCATCCTATAGTTGCACAAACCAATTCGCAGAATGAACCACAAAACTATGTGGTACTCACCAAGAAAGTAGAACAACTTACACCGATACTATTAAGTGCAGAAGCCTTGAAAAAAGAAGATGGGGCACACTTTGGTGCTTTTAAGGTTATTATCTGCGGAAAAAACATCGGGGATGTTACCGACCTGAGTAAGATGGAGCCTCATTTGGAAAAAGCGTCGAAACTTGGGGTCGAGTTAATTGCTTGTGGGTTTTCATTGAAAAAATTCAAAGTTGATGCAGATAAAGTACCCGAAGAATTGTCCACGGTAGACAATGGGATCTTATATAATCTACAAATGCAGAAAATGGGCTATAAAAGTTTAGGACTATGAAAAATCTAATGATTATACTGGGGGCGATGTTGTTCTATGGGTTGGCCGTCGTACCGGTAAACGGACAATCGACTCCGAGCACCAAAATAAATTATGCGGTACTGACCAATAAGGTTGCGCAGTTTCAACCCATCAGCCTGGCTTCCAAATCACTGGCCCAGGAAGATGGTGACAACTTTGGTCAGTTTAAAGTGGTGCTGTACGGTCCGGAAGTGGTGCAGCTGACCGATTATCAACGGATGAAACCAGTGCTCAAAATGGCACGCAGTTCCTCTATGAAGCTTGCCGTATGCGCCATGGCGCTTAAAAAAATGAAGGTAGATCCGGCTGATATTCCACCAGAATTTGAAGTGGTGGACAATGCATTTTTGCATGCATTGGAACTACAGAAAGCGGGCTTTTTTATACTAAGCTTGTAATAGATCCAATTTTTTTTTAATTCCAAAAACATTCAATTCATGCTATTTAATAATTTGAAACAGAATTCTATTTTAATCCTATTTCTCGCATCCATACCATTATTGTATTCCTGTGGATCTCAAAATAATGCTTCTGCGGAAACCGCATCGGCCATTAAAGGGGACACCACCAAGATAACCATTCTTCAGACCGCCGATATTCACGGTCAGCTGGATGCGCACCCGGAATTGTTTTGGGAAAATGAGGACGTTGTGATCAAGGAAAGGGGTGGACTCGCTAGTATCAAGACCCTGTTTGATGAAGAACGGGCCAAAAATCCCGGACGTACGCTGGTGGTGGATGGCGGAGACCTGATTCAAGGAAGTGGTTACGCCGCCCTATCTGAAGGGGCTATTTTTCCGGAACTCATCAAAGCGATGAACTACGATGTGATCATTCCCGGCAACTGGGAAGTGGTCTATGGCAAACAAACCATGATGGAGATCATGGATGGATATGGTACGCAGGTAGTGGTACAGAATATGTTCGATGATGACACGAAGGATCATCTTTTTCCACCCTACTGGGTGACGGAGATGGAAGGAGTGCGGATGGCTTTTGTTGGGATAAACGATCCGGATGTTCCTGTTCGGCAGAACCCGACCTTCAGTGAAGGCATTGAATTCAGCGGTATCAATTCCAGCGTCAAGAAAATGATTGATGATCTTAAGGTGCAGGAAGATATTGATGTGATGTTTTTGATCACGCACATTGGTATTTTCAAGCAGGTGGAATTGGCCAACAATCAGATAGCTGAAAATGTGGATTATATTCTTGGAAATGACACCCACGAAAGAGTCCGTGAAATGATCGAAGGAAAATATGCCAAAGTGACGGAACCTGGTGCGTTTGGATCTTTTGTAGGGAAACTGACTTTGCATGTGGTCGATGGCCATTTGGTCGACGATGAATACGAATTGATCGAGGTGGATCCGGTAAGATACCCGGGAGACCCGGCCTTGCAGGCCATGGTTGATAAAGCCAAAGAACCGTATGAAAAATACCTGGAAGCCGTGATCGGGTACACCCAGACCCCAATGTACCGATATCTGACCGTAGAAACACCGATGGACAATCTGATCACTGATGCAGCCCGATGGAAAACCGGAGCGGATATTTCGATCTCCAATGGGTTCCGCTTTGGCAATCCCATTGTGCCGGAAGCCGGAAAGACGGCACCCATTACCCGGGCTAATTTGTGGAATATGCTGCCTGTGAATGAACGGGTCAAAATGGGTAAAGCTACAGGCCGACAGATTAAGGATTGGCTGGAACAAGAAATGCACAATGCTTTTGCGCAGAATGCCATCGAACGATTTGGCGGCTGGTTGGTTCGGTTTTCAGGGATGGAAGTAAAATTCAACAGTGAGAACGATAAGAACGAACGGATTCAGTCGATCACCGTGAATGGAGAACCGATCGACGATGATGAATCATATACAATATCCGCTTGTCTGCGGGCCGGAGAACCCCTCGAAACCCTCTGCCGCATGAAGGGGGTATCCGACGTGGAGATTAAGGACTATACGATTCATGAGGTGGTGGAAGAGTATTTGGGGAAGTTTTCTCCTGTGTCTCCGGTTCTGGAAGAACGGGCATATTGTGAATCGCTCGGACCGTATTCGTTTTCTACGGTACCCGGAACAGAATATATTTTTCAATAATTAATGATTAAGAAATGAAGAAAAAAACAAAAAGAAATCTGATCGAGTTTGGTGTGGTGGCAGTGGTTGCCCTCACACTTTACCTAACCGGTCTTCATACGGAAGTGATAGGGTTTGTGCAGCGGGGCTTGCTGGCCACTGGGGTGATGAATCCCAAAATAGAGCAGGCCGAGGCCAGTGTCTCGGATTCAGCATCGGAGAAAGCAGACTTAAACTTTGATCTCGTCAATGAAGCCGGTGAGACGGTGTCAATGAAATCCTTCGAAGGCAAGGTCATTTTTATGAACATATGGGCGACGTGGTGTCCGCCTTGTATTGCTGAGATGCCCTCAATTCAGTCTTTGTATGACGAGGTAGATGGTCCGGACGTAGAATTCGTGATGTTGTCGGTGGACGACGATTTTCAGAAAGCAATCGACTACCGGAAACGCAAAGGGTATGATTTTAATATTTACCGGGTCAAATCCGGATTGCCCCGAATGTATCATTCCTCGGCCATCCCGACCACCTACATCATCGGTGCCAATGGTAATCTGGAAATGACTCATAAAGGGATGGCGAATTACGGAACAGATAAGTTTAAAAACTTTGTGCTGGGATTGAGGTAGTGATTATTGATTATAAATGGTTGATGATGAATGTTTTGTTTGCCAGATATAGAGTGCCTGTGGTTAAACTTATTTGTGGTGGTAGCGATTTGAAAAGTTAGCATATAGGGGAATGAAGCATTAAGGTCCTCAAACACTAAATTCTAGGTTCCTACCGCGTACCGCGGCATGGGGTATAGGTTTTATAGGCTCGCCCACATACCGACGTACGCAGTAGTCATCCGTTTCTGGCCGTTTAGCTAACGGCTAGCGACTCGTCTTAAACCGTATCCTCAATAATCAAAACTGAACCAAAGCGGAGTTTACCCCACAGCTATGAAGTAGGGAAGCACTCCAAAGCGTAGCGTCCCAACTACCTATCCTGGTTTCTTGCTGCCAGGTCTGCCAGCTTTTTATCCATTTCGTCCCGGCTCAGCCAGCGGCCGCGAACCATGACGCCGTCGGGATGCTGAAGATTGGACAGATCTTTAAGTGGGTTTTTATCGGTCATGATAAAGTCAGCGCTGGCGCCTTCGATAATCTCTCCATAGTTCCCTTCTTCACCGAAGAAAACGGCGGGATTTATGGTGCCAATCTGTAGCGCTTCTAGCGGAGTTAGTCCCGCATCCAGCATGTACTGAAGTTCATGGTGGATGGCGAAACCGGGCACATTGAATACCTGCGGCGCATCTGAGCCCAACAGCAGACCCTGACCATCCTGATGGAGCTTGAGAATTAACTCGCGACGGATTTCATTGAAGCGGTTCCACGTCTCAGCGTTGAACCGGGAACCATCCGTGATGTCATTTTTACGGTTGGTCCAGCTTTTGATTGTTGATGCTGGCATATATTTCATCTCCGGAGCGGAGGCCAGGTCGGTCGTGGGAAGGGCAGAGAACCACCGTTCGAACAAAGCCTGGGTAGGCACCACCCACACCTGATGTTCTTTACTCATCCGGACCAATTCATCGATCATAGACGGATCGGCCAGATGTGTAAAATTGTACCCAAAAAAACCGTTGTCATTGGGATCCACGCCAGCAGATTTAGGTACCAGGCCTTCCAGATAGCCATCCACATGATCCACGGTGGCATAATTGCTTTCCAGCGCATGTCGGATTCCCACATCACGAGACACATGCCCGGCGTAGGGGATGTTTACCTCATTGGCTGTTCGTATGATTTCATCGTGCACGTCTCTCTTAATGCCCGGATGAAACTTCAGGAAGTCGTACCCGGCTTCTTTGGAATCACGGACCTTTTGGCGCCCGGCTTCCACGGTAGGAACAGAATTCCCATTGAAGGAAGTGCTGGAAGTGTATATCCGGGGACTGAGAATGCTATTTTCTTGTGCTTCCTGACGCAATTCCAAGTGCCGCGGGTGGCCCAGCATGCCCCGGATGGTGGTTACGCCATTGGCCAGATAGAGGAACAACACGTCTTCGATCCAATCTTCGCCTTCATTGGGAGAGGGAATATGGGCGTGCATTTCCGCCAATCCGGGCGTGATGTATTTACCGTCTCCCTCAATGACCTTGGTTTTGTCGGGCCAGGAGCTTGACTCATCCAGGATAGCTGTAATTATTCCGGAATCCACCACTACATGCATGTCTGAATGAATAGACCCATCACGCACATCGACTATATTTACCTCGCTGATCACGGTAGCATCGTCGGATAAAGAAATGGAAGTATCCTGCTCGCCAGAACAAGAAACGAAAAGAATCAAAAGTGGAATCAGGTATTTCATAATCAATGTGTTTATATCACGGTACGTTCCAGAGGTCGACGCATAAACAATAAATGTATTCTACTAAAGATAGGAAAAAAATTAACTCTTACAACACCCCGGGGAGCAGGAGCTCCAGCTCATGGAAAAGAAATGCTGCCCCGGGAGCTCTTGGAAATCCATTCCAATCGTTTTCCAAAAAACCGAAGGTTACGTATCGGTGATCTCGGCTGGTGCGTATCGATAGTTGGTATAAAGCACGCTCCACTATCTTTAATGTGATTGGGCATCATTATATTTTCATTTTTTAAAAATGAAAATATCGGCGACTAAAGATCGCCGCTACCGGGGCTCATGAACCACTCAGTTCTTTCAGAACTATCGGGGCGGTGGCAGTGTTTTGTCCGTGTAATCCCAATGTATAGCTCGTAGGGAAGGCAAATTATGCATTATCCAAAGAGCTGGAGCTCCTTTCTCCCGGAACCTACAAATCATGCAAAAACACCGCACTCCACGACCAGGGCTCGGATTCCTGATTCCATTGCCTCGAAATGCGTAAACCTGCCGTGAAATCAAATAAATTAAAATAGCGCGCCGTGAGAAATACATCCATCCCGGTCCAGGTTTTACTTTGAGTGTTTGATTGGAAATATTCGGTGAACAGATTGACCGCAACTCGCTTGGTATAAAGCACATGCGGTATCACGATTTCGGGGTAGGCGAGGGGGAATAGATAATTCAATTTAAGGATACCCCCGGTGTGGAAGTTTTGGTAATCATAATCCAGATTGTGGGTGGTTCGAAGCTCGAAGGCGAGAAAATTATTCGCCAGACGGCTGTTGCGCTGAAGCTGCCAATCGATTTTAAATCCGTCGTTGCGGAACAATCCCGGTAAATAGTAGTCCTGACCGCCATACAGCAACCAGCTTTCTCCCGGACTAAAGCTTCTCTTGGCTAAAAGGTTGCCCGTTACACCCCACTTTGGAAAAATGTCCCGATACGCCATTTGTCGACGAAACGTCCAGTCGACATTAAATAAACCGGATTGGAATAATCGGGGCTCCAACTTCACCTGTGGAGGCAATTCCATCGCAGTGGGGTCAAAGTGCTCTTTGGTCCACCCATATTGTCCGGTAAATCGAAGAAAATGTGTCATATGACGCCGGGAAAAATTCAAGGGGACGGAAGCATTGGCGTTGATGGAGGTCTCCGTTTTGGGTAAGGTATAGATGATGTCATCGAGCTGGAACCTCAATTTGCGGTTGAACCTGTGATTCGCGTTCAAGGTCAATTCCGGATACCAGCCTGCATAGGTCATTTCTGCTCCAAACTCAAACGATTCATCTGTCCGGAGGTAACTTCCGTACACCCCTGCTTTTGTGGTGTTCAGATAGTCATTGCTAAGTAGTGACAGTTTGGGTTGGGAAGAAGAAGGTTCCAGATAAAGGCTGTGAAAATGGATGAGATGCCTGGCGGGTGAATATTTTTTTCCGATCGCGATGGTATCCTCGGGTGTTAGATCCATTTTCAGTCCTTCCGCGTTCGTGGTAACGTACAAGGGGGTATATTCAGGCACCGAATTGTTCGAAGCGGAACGAAGCTGTTTCCTGGACAATGGAATGGATTGAATCCGTTGGCCGGACGCCGTTTTTGCGCTGAAGAACAACTTTTCGTCTTCATCGTAATTATTTAAGGATTGAATAGTCGGATTGTATGCTCCGATGATATCCTTCGTCACCGGGATCACCTCTGCTGATTTAAGATCATAATAATAGATGTTGTCAATCCCCGATTTTGATGATGAAAAATAAATACAAGAAGGGGTGACAAAAGGTCTGGAGATGGTTTCGTGGACCGGACCCACTAAATATTGGGATACATTACTGGAGATATCATAGGTGCTCAGCGACATTTTCCCATACTTTCGTCCAGTGAAGATCAACTCATCGCCCGATGCACTCATCCAGCGTGGATACGAATAGTAAGTGTTATTATCATGGAGCAGGGTGTCGACCTGATCGTCTCCTTCCCGGAAAGAGACGATGTTATTGGTTCCGTTTTTACCGGCTTCTACAGCAAGATACCGACCTGTACCTGGTTGGTAGTCCACCGCCAGGTATTTTTTGTGACGGGTGACCCGATGCACCTTGTTTTTCACCAAATCATAATAATAGATATCACTGAATTCTCTGTTGGTCCAGCGGGACCCAACTTCGGTATTGGTGAAATAGATCCGGTTACCCCGCAGTGTCAGGTATGGATCATTGGTACGCCCCAGACTAAATGCTTTTTTTTTCTTACTACCCTCAAGCCGGTAGACGGTACTGATTTCATCATAACTGTTTTCCAGCAGATATTTCGTGCCGGCAGAATCTATGAGAAGTTGGATTTCGTTTTTGATCTTTTCGGAAGTGGGCAGTAATTCCTCGGATGGGGGGTGTGTCGTCTCCATTTTGTCATACAGATAACGTTGATACTCGTCCATCATCGCATCGTGAAAATCGGGGAGCTTTAATCCGGAATTTCTTTGGATTGCTTTGCGGAATGGGAGTATGAGTCCTTTTAGCTGCGAAGTTTCATGAAGCACATCCCGCCAAAAATGTTCTTGATAATTCTTATAACCAAAACCGGTCATCATATAACCGTGGACGTACTTATTGGGTACGAGGTCTTTGAATGACCCGTTGCGGTATTTCCAGTACGAGTATTTTTCATCTTCCAGTAATAAGGCTCTAAAGTCCGCAGAAAAAGCCGGCAGTTGTCCGCGGCCACCCCCAGTCACCTGGGATTCAAAAAACACCGCATCGCCTTCTGAAAACCAATCCGGGACCAGGAGATTAAAAACGCCGGCCTGTGCAGCATCCCCAAAAATATCCCGGGCAATGCGCGAGATGCCCCAGCGCATATTGCTGTATTGGATCACGTGCCGGTATTCGTGTAGAGTCAGCAGCCGGATCCAGTCGTTGTACCCCAAAACATTCGGGTTTTGAGCACCGGACAGGTAGAACTCAGACCGGAACGGGATATAGCCAACGAAGCCATTGGTCGCCAGGTTTTCATTGCGCAGAACGATGTTGACGTGTTCCCGTTTACTTCCCAGTGAATAGGGGTCAAATTTATTCACCCAGTTGACCAGCAAAAGAACGGTATCCGCTATATGTGAACCGCTTTGGTTGTAGATCACATCGATGTATTCGTTTCCTTTGATTTTCCAGGCTTTCCCGGGCGGGACGCCACCAAAGTTTTGGGCGGAAAGAAGAGAAGTGCCAGTTGTAAAAAAAAGAGTACAAAACAAGAACAGAAATCGAAATAGTCCGGTTTTATTTTGTTGACGCAGCAACAAAGTGGATTGATCAATACCTCGTATTGCATTAGAACGAGTGTTGTTTTTATCCGGGCGTACTATGGTTGTGCAGGCAAGCATCTTCAAATAAAAGCAATTCCTGCCTAAAACTGAAATTATATTCTTTGCGCATTTGATTGATTAGCTCGTAGGACAGTCTGCATTGAGGTATGGTGGATGAAGAATCCTGAGTATAAAGCCTGATCGGGCGATCCAGGAGGTTTACACCTTATCATCCTCACTATTTCAGTGGTTCCACCTTGACATTTTTCAGCTCAACCCTGGAAAGTTCCTTGAGTTCATCGTCGTCGTAGTATTGTTCGATGCGGGAATAGTCCACAGAATCCGGATTGGCCATGTAGTTTATGTAATCCCGGACAGTGAGTCCATCGACGGTTCTTTCATTGTAGGAAGACCGGAATCGGATTCCGCCATCATTCACATGAAAGTCATAGGCCAGATAATCCAGACTGTAATCCTCCGGATCAAAATAATAGTAGTACACATCTTCGTGATCGGTTCCACCGCCCTCTTGCTCAAAGGATACTTTTATTTTTTCGTAAGGCTTGCCTTTGATATTAACTTGATCTATGTATTCCTTGATCACGGCGGCATCCTGGAGGCGGTAGGGCAGAAAAGCAAAGTAAATGATGGAGTTCACACCCCCTTTCAGGGCTTCCTTTTCCTCAGAAGTAAGATCCAGTTTCTGACCATCCTTATATCGGACAAAATCGTCATTGGTCAAGGTGTCTTTGATGATGTGGCCGGCGGTATCTGGGAATGTTCTAGTGTACCGGAATTGGCCATTTTTGTTGTAGTAACTGAGCGATTGATCCCTGAAATCAAAAGTCACTTTGGCGTGATCCAGTTGATGACCGCCCATGGCCTCTATGGCTTTGGAAACAATATCGTGCGCCTGATTATCAATTTTTCCAGACGGGGAATCACCCTGGTCTTTACAAGACATGATCCCAAATACGAATACGACCAACCAGATGACATTTATTCTACTCATTTTACTTTGTTTTTATACTTGTCATTATAACTACAGCTGTATGATAAAATTGTTGGTAAAACAACTTAGGTTAATGAGATACAGTTGTCATACACGCGGTGCATCAATCCTTTATTTTCTATAACGATCAAAAGCTCCCGGAGGATCCATCACCCTTCATCTCAGCATGTGGTCAGCAACGGAGAACGGTGGCGCAAGTGGCCAATTTACTTGTTTATCGTGTTTTGTGCTCCGGGAAGCAAGAGCTCCAGCTCTTGGGCAAAAAAGCTTTCCAAGGAGCAGGAGCTCCTTCTTCCCGGAGGCCCTTCCTACGCAGCATTGATACGCTAAACAAGTGCTGGCCTATGACCATTTACTCGAAGCATCAAAGGACTGAAGTCCGAAGATGATCAACAAAATTGACTACACCTCTATAAAATAATCAAAATCGATTTACTTTTTGTACTATTATATCCGTCCAAAATGAATTCCAGAACGAAATAAAATAGTTCTAAATCGGTCGATTAGACTAAGAGAATGCACGACTTGGAAATCAAACCTATTTCCAGGAGCCCAAATTTTCACCATTTTGCTGAAACAATTTTAAATTCATTCTCTATAAACACTCTTTTCATTTTCGCTTTAAAGCTATTCATTTGAACCCATACGGGGTTCTCTTTGGGGATGGTCTGTATCCCCCCGGCTGCACTACGCTTGCCGGGGGTTATTCACATTGAACCCCATCCGGGGTTCTGAATAGTGATGATCTCTATTTATCGTGAAATTCTAATCTATTCGGTCTCATATTGAACAGACTTCATACCAAACAAAACCGGAGTTATTGAAAGTAAATAACCCCGAATAAGCCGGCAGGCGCCATTCGGGGTCGGGAATGTTAATGCATTAAACTCCGTAAGATGTTCAACCTGACCATCTTAGTTTTGAACATGGTTTTGGTTTTTTATCACCCCGATTATATAGAAATATCAACCACATCTTTATTGCATATTGTGGACGCTTGTCAAATCATGATTCAGTAATCACCTCGGAAAATATGAATTTACCCAAAGGACAACTGAAAGGTAGCATTGATGACAATACTTTTGTTTTGACAGTGGGTGCTCAGGAACTGGCGGATTACATAGACCATGAGGGTGGTTCAAATATTTTTCAGAAGGAAATAAATGTAAGAGGCAACGATTATATTGTGTTATTTTCAATTGAGTACAAATGAGATTAATAGTATCTGCCAATCAATGCCCTTCGTCGAAAATTTCCCGGATTTTCTTTGCATAAGCCAGTCCATAATAGGTCATTCCGAGGTCTGTTTCGTGGGTCCCATCTACGGTGCAATCCATACACATATTGATTTCTTCATTGGTGAGATAGAACAAATCGGAGATCCCCTCTGCTTTGAGTTCCTCATAAACCTCTTTTTGAATTCCGTTCACCCGGACGACGACGTCATGAATGTGTCCGGAGACCGGTTCATCCGAATATCCAGCATTGTCCGTCAGTAATACGGGTGTATTGGGATGCGCTTTTTTCAAGGATTCCACAGATTGACGGACCCGTTTTTTTAATTCTTCATCTGGGAAGTTTTTCTGACTACCCAGATTGGGCAGACAGTCCAGAATATAGAGCCGGGCATCAATTTCATTGATCAGGCTGATTACTTCGGTCTCTAATTGTCCATTGCCTGAAAAGGCCAGATTAATCACCGGGTTGTCCAGATCCCGCTGAAGGATCGACGACCACGCCATGGCTGGCCGGGAAGCACACCCGCCTTGCGCTCTGGAGGTGCCATACACCACGATCGGTTGATTCGGTTTTGATTTGGAGTTTGAAAAAGAAGCTGATTCCGGAATACCTATTTCCATCCATTTCACCCCATTGTACAAGGGCAGAAAAAGGCGGTAATCATAGATCTTTCCAGGTTTCGGGTGGCGGCTGTTCAATGCAGAATAAGTATAGGTGATCGTATCCTTAAAAGAGTATTTGCCCCGGCACCACATAAGCCCACCGTCATCCTGATAATCGACATACAGATCCAGACCACTGACGCCGGTGGCAGGCATGTGGGGCATTTCGAGGCGACTGCTGGTGGTTTGGTAACGAACGATGATTTCCGGTGCATCTGTAGAAAAAGTAAGATAAATCCCTGCGCTGTGGCGCGACAGATTCCAGACCGCTTTTCGTACGGTTTGTTCTGCTTTGGCGGGCAATCGGTCGTAGGGGGAAGCCAGATCGGTGTGTTCCCATCCCTGACCGTGGAACTGAATGTTATCTTCCTGAACCGGGTCGTACCATTGAAGGTCGGTTGATGGCTGTGCGTGCACAGCTATTGGAAAAAGACAAGCGAAAATGAAAAATGTGATTAGAAAGTTTAATTTCATGTTGATTTTGTTTGAAGGGCTAATATAAGGAAATTAGAGTTTCCAATAATCACTTCAGAATTCGCCTCAGGATCTTTTCCTTCCACGAGGTGTAAGGTGGATACTTCAGCGGCACATCCATCCAGGTCGCTTTTTTCTGGACGGATTTGTAGTGTGAGAAGGCATCAAATCCCCATTTTCCATGATAGGATCCTATACCACTATTACCTACACCACCAAAGGGAAGATTTGGATTGGCAATATGTTGCATGGTATCGTTGATGGTCATACCACCAAATTGGAGCTCATCACTGGCTTTATTTTGTTCAGATTTTCGATTCGAAAAAACATATGTAGCCAGGGGATGTGGCTTACTCCGTACTTTTTCAAGCGCTTCGTCCCAGTTGCTAAATGGAATAACAGGCAATATGGGACCAAAAATCTCTTCCTGCATGACCGAAGCGGATTCATCAACCTCTGTCAATATTGTTGGCTCTATCCAAAGATCGGCCCTTTCGTGATGTCCACCGGTATAGATATTTCCCTGGTTCAGATACCCGACCAACCGGTCAAAATGTTCCTCATTGATAATTCGTCCATACTCTTCGTCGGCCTGTCCGCTCTGATACATTTCATCGATCTGCTCTTTGAACTTTAACAACATTTCGTCCATCACCGATTCATGAACCAGGGCATAATCGGGGGCAATGCAGGTCTGACCGCAGTTGGTAAACTTCCCCCAGATGATCCGTTTGGCCGCCACGTCCATTGAAAGGGCGTCCGAAATTAGTGCCGGACTTTTTCCCCCGAGTTCCAGGGTGACATCCGATAAATGTTCTGCCGCAGCTTTCATCACGATCTTGCCAACCCGTGGACTGCCGGTGAAAAATATTTTATCCCAGGGAAGTTCCAGCAACTCGCTGGCCACATCCACATCACCTTCTATAACTGTAAATAACTCTTTCGGGAAGTGTTCATTGATCAGTTTTGCCAAGGCGTTGGAGGAATGGGGCGCTATCTCACTCGGTTTTAGGATCACAGTGTTCCCGGCAGCCAATGCATCAATCGCCGGCGCCAGGCTCAGTTGATACGGATAATTCCACGCTCCCAGGACCAGGGAAACCCCATATGGATGCGGCTGGATATAGCTGCTACCCGGGATGTTGGCCATATTGGTGGGGACCCGGGTCCGACGACTCCACTTTTTTATCGATTTCAGCTGAACATTGATTTCATCAAAAATGAGACCAATCTCCGTGGCGTAGGTTTCAAACGATGATTTACGAAGATCTTTGTATATGGCTTCATTGAGTACCGTTTCATGGTCCTGGAGAAGGGTTCTTAGTTTTCTCAAAGTCTTTTTCCGCGCATCGATGGGCAAGGTGGCGCCTGAACGGAAATAGTCTTGTTGCCTGGTAAATATGGTTTTAGAATTTACGATTTGGTTGGTAGTTATCATACTCGTATTTAAACGACCGTTATATGGTCGTGGGGTGATTCGTTGGATTATTTATAAAAATGGGATCGGTTGAAAATTGTCCATGCTAAAATCAGGCGCTTATTAGGACGATTTATACTATCAAACAAACGATATCACTTCTGGTTTAATAATCCCGATTATAAAGGGGGGGATGAACTTGTTCTACGATATTGGCCATAAAATCAACCGGCTACTTTGAATTATGCGCTGGCTAGAGTATCTTTCCTTTCCACTAAATATTTCAAAGTGAAAATCACATCTTCAATTATTACGTTTGCCCGGTTCTTTTTTATTGTATCAGCCGTATTGCTTTCTTATTCAGTAAAGAGTCAAAAGGATCTGTCCTATTTTTTGCCGGATGTCCAAACATTGAATCCGGAAATCACGACGCCAGAGGAGTTTCTGGGTTTTCAAATCGGGGAGTGGCACGTGACCCATACTCAGCAGGTGTACTATATGAAAAAACTTGCCGAGGAGTCGGATCGGATTCAGTTTCATTCGATGGGAAAGTCCCACGAAGACCGGCCTTTGGTGCATTTGTATATTTCCCGTCCCGACAACCTGCAGCGATTGGAAGAAATCCGGCAAAATCAGTTGAATTGGTCCGATCCCATGTCTGATCAGACCGCCCCACAAGAGGAACTCCCGTTAGTGGTCTGGCAGGGCTATTCCATTCATGGCAACGAGGCTTCCGGATCCAATGCCGCTTTGCTGGTGGCGTACTACCTCGCTGCCTCGGACAATCCGGAGATTCTGAAAATATTAGATAACACAGTGATTATCTTTTATCCGAGTTTCAATCCGGATGGCATGCAGCGTTTTTCGTCCTGGGTAAACATGAATAAAAGTAAAACACTCAATCCTGACAATCAGGACCGGGAGTACGATGAGGTGTGGCCCGGCGGTCGGACCAATCATTATGGATTTGATCTGAACCGGGACTGGCTACCGGTTCAGCAACCGGAGAGTCAAGTGAAAATCAAGCTGTATCAGATGTGGCGTCCGAACATCCTTACCGATCATCATGAAATGGGAACGAATTCAACCTTCTTTTTTCAGCCTGGTATTCCTTCCCGGACCAATCCGCTGACGCCTCAGATTAATCAGGATTTGACGGAAGAAATCGGAACCTTCCATGCAGCGGCTTTGGACAGCATGGGTTCCTTATACTACTCCAAAGAGAGTTTTGATGATTTTTACTACGGCAAGGGATCGACCTATCCGGATATTCAGGGCAGTATAGGAATTTTGTTTGAGCAGGGCAGTTCACGGGGGCACATCCAACATTCCGATCATGGAATATTGACCTTTCCTTTCACGATCCGCAATCAGTTCGTGACCTCACTATCCACGCTTCAGGCCGGACTTTCTCTGAAGAATGATCTCCAAAAGTACCAGCGTGACTTTTTCCACTCACAGGATTATTCCGGATCGGAAGGTTATGTTTTTGGCCATAAGAGCTATCCGCACAAGACGCAGGAATTGGCTAAAATACTGCAATTGCATGACATCAATATCTTTCGGCTCACGAAAGAACTGACCCACGGTGATCATAGTTATTCTGCCGATGATGCGTATTATGTACCCCTGGATCAGCGCCAGAAACAACTCATCCGAACCATTTTTGAAACGAATACCACTTTCCAGGATAGTCTGTTTTATGATGTATCTGCGTGGACATTACCACTGGCGTTTGATCTCCCATACGACTTGGTTCAGGAACCGTCAAGTCTGGAGAAAGTTCTCCAACCAGTTTCCGGTGAAAAAGCGACCTTCACCACTTCCACCTATGCGTATATCCTTCCTTGGGAGCATTATCTGGCTCCCCGGGTTTTGTACCAGCTTCTTGATGAGGGGATCCGGGCATTCGTGGGTACTCAGCCATTTACTTATGATGGTCATCACTTTAACTATGGCAGCGTATTGATTCCCATCCAAAACCAGGACAAAGAAACAATCGAATCCATCTTGAAAGCAGCCGTGGAGCAGGAAGGTGTACCGGTCATAGGTATCCCAACCGGTGCGACCGGTATGGTCAATTTGGGCTCCCGGAATTTTGCAAAGGTCGTTAAGCCAAAAATTGGTCTCATCGTGGGGAACGGGGCATCCGCTTATTCTTCCGGCGAGGTGTGGCATTTGCTGGACACCCGCTATCATATTCCGGTAACCAGACTGGACGGAGAACATTTCTCTTCGTATAACCTGGATGATTACAATGTGCTTGTTTTGACCGCCGGATCAATCCGTGGGGTGTCCAAAGAGAAATTACAGCAATGGATTTCTCGGGGTGGTACCTTTATTGTACAGGGATCCGCTGGACGCTGGGCAGATCGGCAATTTCCGGGCCATTTCAAATACAAGAAATCTGTATCGATCGACACGACCAGTGCCGGCTATGATGAGATGAGTGATTTATACGGAGCCCGGGTGACCGGTGGTGCTATAGTAAAAACTAAAATTGATCGTTCTCATCCGCTCAATTTTGGATACCTAGAGGACGTCCTGCCATTATTCAAAAAAGGGAATCATGTTTTTGAGGTCGATCCGTTGGCGTACAAAAATCCCATCGTATATGCGGATGATCCTTTGTGGAGTGGATATTTGCATGAATCCAATATAAAATTATTCAGTGGAAGCAGTGCGGTTCAGGTGGCAGCGATCGGTTCGGGACGGATCATCAATTTTGCCGATAACCCCAATTTTCGGGCATTTTGGTATGGTACCAATAAACTGTTTGCTAATTCCATCTTTTTTGGACGGTTGATTAGTTCGAGAGCGAGTAATTAAAGCTCAAAGCGAGGAAGCTCAAAGCAAGGAAGCTGAAAGGACTAAGCTCAAAGCCCCAAGCGAGGAAGTTGAAAGCTCAAAGCTCAAAGCGAGGAAGCTCAAAAACCCAAGCTGAAAGGTGGCTCGGGGAATAACCTGACAGCGTCTGGATTAGAATGGTTTTTTGGGGAGAATTTGGCCTCACCATTGAAACTGCATTGTGCGGTGCCGACTGACCTGTCAGTCTTTCAATTCGAGGAATTATATAAACTGCTAGAGAGGGATAAATAGGGGGAAAGGAGAAAGGAAAAAGGGGCAAGGAGAAAGGGCAAAGGAGATTCTCATACGTTTTAGCATAGCCTCGGTTATTCTTGGATCTCCTGATCGTGCTAATTTACCTTATATTTGGGCGAAAATAAAATAGTTTACTTATGAGAGTCATCATTTTGCTCCTTCTACTGGTCAGTTCATGGGGTGTTTTCGGTCAGGAAACAACGAACGATAAATCCAAGTGGGATGTCTCCAATCCCGGTGAAGAATTCCAATACAAACCACATAACTTCACGACGGATGAGGGGACCTGGATGAATCTGGATGTCAGTCCGGATGGTCAAACGATTGTTTTTGATTTATTGGGTGATCTCTATACGTTGTCTATTGACGGTGGTGAAGCGACTCCATTGCGCACGGGGATTCCTTTTGAGATACAACCTCGTTTTTCACCGGATGGGTCGATGATCTCATTTACCAGTGATGCCGGTGGTGGGGATAATATCTGGGTCATGAACGCAGATGGTACCGAAGCTCGGCAGGTGACTAAAGAGGATTTTCGTTTACTGAATAATGCCGTCTGGATGCCCAATGGGAATTATTTGATTGCCCGAAAACATTTTAGCTCACAGCGAAGTCTGGGCGCCGGAGAAATGTGGCAATACCACATCACCGGTGGGAGCGGCCTTCAATTGACCAAAAGAAAAAACGATCAGCAGGATGTGAATGAACCGTTTATGTCAACGGATGGCCGATACCTGTACTACAGTGAAGATATGTATCCCGGGGGACAGTTTCAGTACAACAAAGACCCCAACAGCCAGATATATGTAATCAAACGGTATGACTTTGAGACCGGTGAAACAAAAACCGTAACCGGAGGTCCGGGTGGCGCAGCGAGACCAACCATTTCTCCGGATGGGTCGATGATGGCCTATGTCAAGCGGGTTCGGACAAAAAGTGTGTTGTATATCCATGAATTTTCTACCGGAAAAGAATGGCCGATCTATGATCAGCTGGATAAGGATCAACAGGAGGCGTGGGCCATCTTTGGAGTGTACCCGAACATGGCATGGATGCCGGAAAACAACGAAATCATTTTTTGGAGCGGCGGCAAAATTAATCGTATCGATATCAAAACCCTGGAAGTACAGATTATTCCTTTTACGGCAGATGTGAAAATCGATATCGCTGAACGGGTTCATTTTAACAACCCGATACCATCGGATGAATTTACATCGCAGATGATCCGGGATGCCGTGACGTCACCGGATGGTAAAACGCTGGTTTTTCAGTCGGTCGGTTATCTTTGGAAAAAATCCTTGCCTGACGGGCAACCCGAACGACTGACTGATGAAAGTGACTTTGAATTTGAGCCCGCTTTTTCTCCGAACGGGAATCGCTTGTTGTATGTGACTTGGAATGATCGGGAGAAAGGCGCCATTCATTTATTGGATCTATCGTCCGGTAGTTCAGAACAATTGACTACCGAGAAAGGGATTTATCGCACACCTTCTTTTTCTCCGGATGGACAGCATGTCGTATTTCAAAAAGAGAATGGAAACACAGACCAGGGATTTACCTATACTGTCAATCCGGGCATCTACCTGATGGATGTCGATGGCTCGAATGAACGTAAGGTGACCGATCACGGAGCGTATCCGATGTTTAATAAAACAGGGAACCGGATTTTCCTTCAGACCGGCGGTACTTTCTTTGGTGCGCTGACGAAAAAGTTGATCAGCGTCGATCTAGAGGGAAATGATGAAAAGATTCATGTTACCTCGAAGTACGCGAATCGACTGGTGCCGAGTCCGGATAATAAATGGATTGCGTTTACCCATTTGCACAAAGCATATGTAGCACCATTGGTAATGAACGGTCAAACCATCGATCTGGATAATTCATCCAGCTATGTACCGGTTTCACAGATTGCCCAAGATGCCGGAATTAACCTCCACTGGTCACCGGACAGCGAGCACATCTACTGGACCTTGGGGGACGAGTACTTTGTCAATGAACTGAAAAATCGATTTGCATTTCTTCCGGGTTCGCCAGATAGTCTACCACCCATGGCGAAAACCGGGACGCCCATCGATCTGACTGTTGAGGTCGACAAACCCAACGGAGTAATCGCTCTGAAAAACGCCCGGCTGATCACCATGAATCCGGATAATGAAGTGATTAACCAGGGTACAATATTGATCCGTGACAATCGGATCGAGAAGATAGGGACATCGGTAGATATTCCTAAAAATGCCATTATTTATGACTTAGCGGGGAAGACCATTCTGCCTGGCATGGTCGACGCCCATGCGCACATTGGAGCTTTTCGCCAGGGATTGATTACGCAGCAAAACTGGCGGTTGATGGCCAATCTGGCATTTGGTGTGACGACGGTACATGATCCGTCTGCTAATACAGAAACCGTATTTACCTTGTCGGAACTGCAGAAAGCAGGTCAGATCACCGGCCCACGGATTTATTCCACCGGCTTTATTCTGTACGGTGCAGACGGTGATTTCAAGGCAGTCATAAACAATCTGGATGATGCGAGAAGCAGTATTCGGCGAACCAAAGCGTTTGGTGCTCAAAGTGTCAAAAGTTACAATCAACCCCGACGGGACCAGCGTCAGCAGGTACTGCAAGCTGCCCGGGAAGAAGGGATTAATGTAGTACCCGAAGGCGGTTCTACATTTTTTCACAATATGACGATGATCATCGACGGGCACACCGGCATCGAACATAATATTCCGGTGGCTCCCGTTTACCGGGATATTGTCGAAATGTGGAGTCACAGCCAGGTAGGGTATACGCCGACCCTCATCGTGAATTATGGTGGGATGAATGGGGAGTACTATTTTTATCAGAGAGACGACGTGTGGAAGAATGAAAAACTGTTGAACTTTACCCCCCGACGGATCATTGACAGTCGGTCGCGGCACAGAACGATGGTCCCGATGGAAGAATATGAAAACGGACACATTTTAGTTTCTGAAACAGCCAACGACTTGAGTAAGGCCGGAGTGAAGGTCAATATGGGGGCGCACGGACAGCTTCAGGGACTTGGGGCGCACTGGGAAACCTGGATGCTTCAGCAGGGTGGCATGGCTGAGATGGAAGTGTTGCGGGCCGCGACGATCAATGGTGCGGAATATATAGGCGCCGGTGCGGATATCGGATCACTGGAAGAAGGAAAATTGGCAGATTTGCTGGTTCTTCGCAAGAATCCGCTGGACGATATTGAAAATACCTTATCCATCGAAAAGGTGATGTTGAATGGCCGATTATACAATGCTGACACCATGAATGAAATCGGGCACCGGGAAAAAGAGCGGTTGCCCTTCTATTGGGAGTTTGAAACCTACAATGAGGCCTTTCCGTGGCATGAAGAGAGCCATTCATTTATGGAGGAAAGCTGCAGTTGCAGACATTAGTATTGAAAGTTTATCAGAGGAAATGATTTGAGCAGAAAAAAGATTAATCTGCGTCTCGGGAATGCACGATCAATACTTCCCGCAGATTACACCGATCAGTGCAGTAGTTGTTGTGCCTGGTAGGATCCTGTCACGCCGGCCATCTGCCAAAAAATTATGGCAGAGCATGGTCTATTATGTTGATGAAATTTGTGCCGATCAACGGGCAATATGAAAACGTATTTTTTTCCTCCAGAACTAAGGAGTGAACAATCAAATTCCGTGTGGCGCAGGAAGCGTTATATTAGCCCATTTCAACAGTTAATACCCTATTCATCTGAAAGGGAAGATCCTCCTTTAACGCACCTTTTTTCGTGTCAAAAAAGATGTGACCGATTCCTAATCTCGTCAGGTTTTTACACTTCCTGTATAGTCCCCATAGGGACGATAGGTCCTAGCCAGGGTTGTAAAACCCTGGTGATAGGGTGTTGTAAAAATGGAGTCCCATAGGGACGGAACTACGCTTCTCACCCCAGCACCGCCATCACAAAATACCATGCAAAAACCAAACACAAGATCAATTTGATTCCCGTGCCAGCCAGGAAGCCAACAAAAGATCCCCAGGCCGCTCGAAGTGCCCGGGTTACCTCTCGCCGATCGTACAACATTTCTCCAAGGAAAGCGCCTACGAACGGCCCGAGAATGATCCCGAATGGCCCCAGCAATAATCCGGCAAACGTTCCTACCAAAGCCCCTTTCTCGCCCATCTTACTCCCGCCGAAATGGCGACTGCCCCATCCTGGAATCAAATAATCCAAGCCAATTGTGAGAATGGCCAGGACGGCGGTCGTGATTAAAAATCCGGAACTGAAATCAGCGTAGTCGGTCCAATGGAGCAGCAACAGACTAAACCAGGCAGCAGAAGGCCCCGGTAATACCGGCAGGATACTTCCGATGATGCCGATGATTAGTGCAATGATTCCTAGTATGAGCAACAGTATATCCATTTTTGAGGTTACTAGTTATTCGTTACCGATTATCTGTTATTAGCAGTGGTGGACCACAAATTTTATATTTTTTAAACTCAATTCGCTCAACATGATTTATTAAATTTAAACCACAAACCACAAACCACAAACCACAAACCACAAACTACAAACTACAAACTACAAACTTCAAACTTCAAACTTCAAACTTCAAACTACAAACCAGAAACTACAAACTATCCTCTGACACTATTTTGTCGATCGTCTGATAGGAAACCGGATGATAATTGGGGCGGGCTTCTTTGTAAATTTTCTCTGCTAATTTTCGCCCCTTATCCGTTTGTACCAAAGCTGTGTAAAGCGGCGTCAAAAATTTACGCCGGCCGACATGGATCAGAAAGTCCTCTACTTCGGGGTACACGACTTCATAATCCTGTCGGATGGAAACCAAATACCAGGCCGCTTGAATTTCAGCATTGCTGGAATGGGTCAGGTCAAAGACTTCATCAATCTTTTGAAGCTTTTCTATGGAAATATCATTGGGTAAATTATTGATAAAATGCAGCCATTCGTGGGTGGTCCATTCGCTTGCAGCATTTGTCAATTCAGTGATATCGTCGGATTGGATAAAAGCGTTCGACAATGTATTGATTTTTTGGAACCGTTCTGTGACCGGTACTGGTGCATTGTCGGGAAGTCCCTCTCCATATACCCATTCGTCGATCTTCAACGTGTCAGCCAAATCGCTGTCGTCAGCCACGATGTACGTATTCAAAAGGTCCACCAATGTGCTGGAGTTTATAGAGTGAAAGGTGTACGTTGAAAAATACGCACTCAAAAAGGCATCCCAGGTTTCCCGTCCTACGGTTTCTTCTATTTTTCTAAGAAACAAATAACCTTTATTATAAGGTATCCCTGTTAATCCTTCATCCGGATCTCGTGCTTCCAGATTGATGTGCAGTCGTGTATCTTCAGCACGACCTTCGTCGTTGAGTTGTTCGATCTCTTTGATCAGATCCTGGTAAGTCAGACTAGCCAGCATTTCAGAGTACTCACGCCCTCGGGATGCTTCCATGATCCGATGCTCGATGTAGGTCGTAAATCCTTCGTTGATCCAGATGTCTTCCCAGTTGGCATTGGTCACCAGATTACCGCTCCAACTATGCGCCAATTCGTGCGCGACCAGTCCCATCAATGATTTGTCACCGGCCAGAATGGTCGGGGTGGCAAAGGTAAGTCGAGGGTTCTCCATGCCCCCAAAAGGAAAACTGGGTGGAAGGACAAGAACATCGTATTGCCCCCATTGGTAGGGACCGTAAAGCGCTTCAGTGTTGCGAATCATCTCCGGGATATTCTCAAATTCATTGGCGGCTTTGGGAAGTACTGATGGCTCGGCATAGACCCCCGATTTTTCTCCGAGTTTTTTATATTCCAGGTCACCCACAGCCAGCGCCATCAGATAGGATGGTACGGGCTGGTCCATACTAAAAGTGTAACTCCCGTTTTCTTTCTTAGCGGTAGGGTTTTCTGCGCTCATAAGTGCCAGTAATCCGGAGGGTACCGTCACCGTGGCATCGTAGGTGAATCGGACCCCGGGACCATCTTGGCACGGCAGCCAGGTTCGGGCCAGAATCGCTTGAGATTGAGTGAAAAGAAATGGTTTTTCTTTTCCGGCGGTTTGTACCGGATCCAGCCATTGCAAAGCTCCGGCTTCTGGATTGGTCGAATAGGCAATCTTGACGGTTTTGGTATCTTCTTTCAATGGTATGATGAGCGGCTGGCCGTAAAGATTATTGCCTTTTCCCATACGGAACTCCACTTCTTCCGTGTCATTGAGCCACACCTGGTGGACGTTGAGGTTTTTGGTGTCGAGAATGAGTTCATCGTTATTTCCGACTCTTTCAATTGTCCAGATTGCCCGGGCATTGATTGTTTTTTGGTCAAAATTCACACCGGCACTCCAGTTGAGGTGCGTAACCCGCACTTCATTGAAATTGGCGAAAGAATTGGGGTCAGAGATTTTAATAGAATCCACGGACATATCCGTTAAATTTGGTTCTTGAACGGTTTTTGCGCTGTCGCAGGCGGTGAACAGGCTGGTTAAAATCAGTAATGCAAAGAATCCGATTGCGTTTTGCCGCATAATAGTAATTGTTTTTCTGAATTGCAATAAACGACAAAAATAGGAATAGTATCTCACTTAAACTGCGATCACAGACATTTCATTCGGATGTATTGGTCACCCGGGGTCATATGTGGTTCGCGGAGGTGCGGTGTTGGGCGTCAATGCAACCGTGCGAAGTAGAACTAATTACGTCAATATTGCGCCTTGATCAGTGCTTTGGCGAGTTCGATCATATCCTGGTCCCCGGAATGTTTTCCCGGTTCATCGGACAATTTGATCGTTGGAATCCAGCCTCTGTTAAAAGGTTTGGCAGCAGTGATCTTAATCACGATATTCAGCGCTTCCAGGCCGGTATCATTGGTGAAATTCGTGCCTATACCAAAACTCATGCCGATTTTCCCACGACAAAAATTCGCAATGCGATCTACCTTATTGGGGTTGAGTCCATCTGAAAAAATAATGGTCTTGGTCAAGGGATCAATTTTCATGGATTCGTAATGCTGTATGGTTTGCTTGGCAAACTCAACCGGATCACCGCTGTCATGACGCACCCCATCAAATAATTTTGAGAATTTTTTATCGAAACTCTCAAAAAACACTTCAGAGGTGTACGTATCCGACAATGCAATCCCAAGATCCCCCCGATATACATCCACCCAATGCTCCAGAGCCATCGTATTCGACATTTTGAACCCATACCGTGCAGCGTGAAACATAAACCATTCGTGGGCATGGGTCCCGATTGGTCGCAACTGGTATTTGTGTGCCAGGTGTACGTTACTCGAACCATTGAAGTATTTACCCCCATATTTCTTCAATGTCTGAACGACCTCTTCGTGAACCTGCAGGGAGTGACGTCGGCGGGTTCCAAACTCTGCAATGGCCAAGCCTCGGTTGGCATAGTGAGTCATTTTCTCCTCCGCCACCTTTTTAATTTTTTCTATAGACCACCTGTCTTCTTGGCTTTCTTTATAATACAATTCGCAAATCAGAGACATGATAATCACTTCCCACAAAATGGTTCGGTACCAGGGGCCTTTAACAGAAACTTCAAGCTGGTTGCCTGTTTGATTAACTTGTACTTCGGCAGGATTGTACCGGTATCCTTTTAAGAAATCAAGGTAGGCCGGGTCCAGGTAGGGACAGTTTATTCGTAGGAATTCCAATTCGTCATCACGAAGTGATAATTCCGGAAGATGCGCGATCTCATCCTGAAGCATTTGTCCGAACCCAGCCGGAAATTCATGATTTCCCCGGTTGATGAACTGATATTCGGCATGGGCCTCAGGAAAGTGTTTGATGACCGCATTTTGCATGGTGAATTTGTAAAAATCATTGTCCAAAATCGAATGTATGATCATGAGCTTCGTTCAAAATGGCTTAAAAAGAGGCTTAAATTAGATATTTTACAACAAAAATCCCATTTTCAGCATCTATATAGATGTAGACTATGGAATTGGAGAATATACTTCGTGGGATTAAGAAGAAAAACCGTACTGCTCAAAAAGCGTTGTATGATCAGTACAGCCCGCTTTTTATGGCGATTGGTATGCGCTATTTGAAAAATATTCACGAAGCCGAAGATGCTGTTGCAGAGGCGTTTATAAAAATTTTTACTAAAGTAAAAAGCTTTAAAGAAAAAGGAAGTTTTGAAGGCTGGATGAAAAGAATTGTTGTCAATGAATGTCTCATGATCTTGCGACAGAAAAAAAAGCAACATCTTTATATTCCGCTGGATGAAGTTGATATCGAACTGGATCCGGAAGTGATCGATAAGATGAGTGCAGATGAAATCATGGAGGTAATCCGGGAATTACCCGATGGCTACCGCACAGTATTCAATCTCTACGAAATCGAAGGTCTTAAGCATCGGGAAATCGCTGAGGAACTCGATATCAGCATACATACCTCGAAGTCTCAACTGATCATGGCCAAGCGGAAATTGCGGGAGATATTAAAAAAAAATATTAAAGTCAAGGATGAAGTACAAGAAAAATCTGCAGTATAAAGTAAGTCAAGCCACTGCCCATCCTTCCGATCGGGTATGGCAAAAAATAGAAACAAACCTTGATGGTGATCGACGACTTCGCCGAAACCGTCGAAATACAGTCGTGGGTTGGGCGGCTGCTGTTTTTGTAGTGCTTATGGCCTACCAGGCCGGTAAATATGAGGTAAATTCTTCGGAGTATAAGCCACAAACACTTCCATTATCTGATCACGTCGCAAAGTCTGAGGTGACATATCCCACTATTCAGTCTTATAATGCCATGATTTCCTATCGGAAAGATGGACAACTAATACCCAATGCCCAGGCGATATGGGAGAATCCTCTGGTTCCGAGAACGGTGGATTTTTAGTTTATTGTGGATAGTATATAGTCTGTAGACAGTATTTTAATTAGTTTTTAGGCTGGAGACCAGCAAAGTTGGTGATATGGATTGATAAGACGCAATTCCTATCAAACTAGTCAAACCAGTTTTTACATTTATTACATCATCAACGATCAACCATTCACCATTAATAATCAACCATTCACCATCAACCATCAAACTTACCCTCTGATCAGTTTTTCTTCATTAATTGTTCCTTCGTTGTAATCCTCTTTGGAGATAAATACCATCGACAGCGAATTCACACAATGTCGGATGTTTTTATCCGTCAGTCGTTCTCCCTGGAATACATGCCCCAAGTGTGCATCACAGTTGCTGCACAGGATCTCAGTCCGGCGACCGTCTGCATCAGTCTCTCTTTTAATCGCTCCCTGGATTTCATCGTCAAAGCTCGGCCACCCGCAATGTGAATGGAATTTATCTTCGGATTTATACAGTGGAGTCAGGCAATTCTTACAGAGGTATAGTCCCTGAGCCTCATGGTTTAAGAGCTGACCCGTACCCGGTCGTTCGGTTCCTTTATTGAATAGAACGTTTTTTTCACGTTCAGTTAAGGTCATTCGTGATGAATTAGCTTTCGTATTCATATCTGATGAGTTTGTGATCATTATATGTTAGATAATAATTCTCATGGAATGAACAGGGTATTCAAAAGATTTGTTCTGCAATTGATTCAAAATTTGTACAAACCTTTAATTATTCCTCTGCATGTTCCTCTAATGTTTCGTGAACCACCTTTTTAGCTAGTTCAAATTCGGGGTCTGTTACGTAAATTTCCAGAAACCCAAAACTGTTGATCGCTGAGTCTTTTTTGTCCATGATAACGGTTTCGATGTTGTTGTTTTCCAGCTCTGCTTTGATTATGTTTGCCGTGATTCGATCCTGTGTGGTGTGTACCAATTTCATAGTATGATATATTATATTTTAAAAAGATTCTTCTATCTTACTGCTTTAATTTTTGAAAGTTATTGTGTCTGGTATAAAGCATTAGTGAGGTCAATAACTCAAACTAATCTACGAATATTTCATGAGAAATGAATTTGTATTTTTTTCGATAGTATCTTTATTGCTGGTATTCGGAATCTATCAATACATATGGCCGCCTGTTATATGGTCTTTGATTGTGCTGCTCCCCATCTTGTTGTTGGGATATTATGATATGTTGCAGAGTCGGCACGCAATCATGCGTAATTTTCCCATTCTGGGCCGTGGACGGTATATTTTTGAAGAGTTGCGCCCTAAAATATACCAGTATTTTATAGAATCGGAGACGGACGGTACGCCGATACCCAGAATGCTTCGTTCCATCGTTTACCAGCGTGCGAAGAATGAAATATCTACTACACCTTTTGGTACCCAGCTCGATGTCTACCGAGTGGGGTACGAATGGATCACCCACAGTATTGGAGCGATTCCCATCAACGAATTAAATCCGCATCCGAGAGTTCGTGTGGGTGGAAAAGATTGCATGCAACCCTATGAACTGAGTATTTTCAATGTTTCAGCAATGAGTTACGGATCGCTGAGCAACAGAGCAATCCTCTCACTAAATGGAGGTGCTCAAAAGGCTGGTTTTGCACACAATACCGGTGAGGGTGGAATCAGTCCTTATCATATTACGCCCGGGGGCGATTTGATTTTTCAATTTGGAACCGGGTATTTTGGCTGCCGGGATGAAAAAGGAAATTTTGATCCGCTTCTATTTAAGGATAAAGCGGAAATGGATAATGTTAAAATGATCGAAATCAAATTGTCTCAGGGAGCCAAGCCCGGGCATGGGGGGCTTTTGCCGGCCACCAAGAATACGGAAGAAATTGCCCGAATTCGTCATATTCTTCCGGGCATTGCGGTTCATTCACCCGCCTACCATACTGCCTTTGATTCACCGGTCGGATTGTTGGAATTCGTGCAGGAATTACGTGATCTTTCTCTTGGAAAACCGGTGGGTTTCAAATTGTGTGTCGGTAGACCCTCCGAATTTATCGCCATTTGCAAGGCCATGCTGGAAACGGGGATTTTGCCTGACTTTATCAGTGTGGATGGTGGTGAAGGAGGGACCGGGGCTGCACCGTTAGAATATACGAATTCGATGGGGATGCCGCTGCTGGAAGGGCTTACATTTGTGCATGATATGCTGCGCGGATTTGGTCTTCGCGATGAAATCCGCTTGTTGGTCAGTGGTAAAATTATGACTGGTTTCGGGATATACCGGGCAATGGCACTCGGAGCTGATGCGTGTTACAGTGCGCGGGGGATGATGTTTGCGCTGGGATGTATTCAGGCTTTGGAATGCCATAAGAATACCTGTCCCACCGGCGTGGCCACCCAGGACAAAGAACTCGTGGCTGGACTCAAGGTAAAAGACAAGACCGAACGTGTCGCTAATTTTCATCTTAATACAGTGTCAAAATTTGTGGAGCTACTGGGGTCATCTGGCAAACGGACACCTTCGGATATCTTACGTAAGGATGTGTTTCGGCGGATAAATACCTATGAAGTAAAGTCTTTCGAGACCATGTATCCGACCACGCCATATGGTTCCTTTAAATACGGTGAAATCCCGGAGCGGTGGAAAAGTGAATTTGATTATGCCCGGATAGATTCATTCGCTTGAATATCACACAATGGAACACTGAGGAGTTAGCAAGAAGGTCGAAAAGTTATCGATCCTAGCTCAATATTTTGTCTACACATTATGAAGTACTTATGAAAAAAAAATCTCTCCATTTTGTTCTGTTCACTGTGTTTCTTTCTCTGATCATTATAAGTTGCCAAGCGGATCAACCACAAAACCCCCAGATCACTTATTTTTACAATGGTCACATCTATTCCATGGATAGTTCGTCAAGCATCTTCTCGACAATGATCGTGGAAAAAGGCCAGATCCGGGCCGTGGGTGTCGCCGATATCAAAGAACAATTGGCCGGGAAAGATTATGAATCCATCGATTTGAACGGCCAGGTTGTGTTTCCGGGACTAATCGAGGGACACGGTCACTTTATGTCTTTGGGGGAGGTCGTTTGCGGCCTGGATATTTCCGGATTGCCATCATGGGGTGCTGTATTGGATAAGACGGTCGAATTTGCCTCCGACCAACCGGGCGAGGGATGGGTGTTGGGCAAAGGCTGGCATCCCAATCACTGGTCAGCACAACCGGAGCGTGTCATCGAGGGATACCCGGATAATACCCAGTTGAATGAACTCTTTCCGGACCGGCCGGTGGTTCTTCAGCACTCGAGTTTCCATGCTTTGATGGCTAATAAAAAAGCGCTGGAACTCGCCGGGGTAGACGGAAATACGCCCGATCCAGACGGCGGGCGAATAGTTCGGGATGACCATGGCCATGCTACGGGTATGCTGGAAGAAAATGCTATGGGATTGGTGATGACACCCTACAATGCGTGGAAAAATGAACGATCTGAGAAAGAAAAAGCAGCTATCCTGGAGCAGTATCTGGATTCCGCTGCGCATCGTTGTTTATCTTACGGGATTACGACTTTTGTGGATGCAGGGATTGGTCCGTCAGAATTAAAGACCTATCAGAATTATCACGAAAAAAAAGGATTGAATTTACGCATCTGGGCCATGGCTTCCGGGCTGTCGATGCTTGAGGGGGCTTTCGATGGGGCAGTGCCCTATGAATCGGAAGATAACCGGTTGTATCTGAAGGCGTCGAAAGCATTTGTGGATGGTGCACTGGGGTCCAATGGGGCCTGGATGATCAATGATTACCAGGATCAGCCGGGGTGGAAAGGACAAAATGTGGTCGATACAACTACCTTGAAAGCTATGGGCCAAAAATGCATCGATCTGGGAATTCAGTACTGCGTCCATGCCATTGGTGACCGGGGAAATCGGGTCATGCTCGATATTTATGAAGATCTTTTTAATGAAAATAATGCGATGAACCAAGATCTGCGCTGGCGGATCGAACATACTCAAATCGTTCAGCCGGATGATATTGGTCGGTTTGCTCACCTTGGCGTGATTCCCAGCATGCAAGCGATTCATTGTACATCGGATGCACCGATGGTGGAACCCAAGATCGGAGAAGAATTGGCACGTGAGGGTGCTTATCCTTGGCGATCTTTGATTGACCAGAATTCCCGCATTGCCAATGGTACCGACACACCGGTGGAGCGTGTGAATCCATTTGAGAATTTGTACGCTTCCGTGACTCGCAAATCATCACCCGAAGCAGAAGCTTTTTATCCGGAGCAATGCATGACCCGGGAGGAAGCGCTGCGATCCCTGACAATATGGAATGCTTATGCCTGTAAACTGGAAGATAAGACGGGAAGTCTAGAGCCGGGAAAGTGGGCGGATTTTATGGTCGTCGATACGGATTTGATGAAATGTATGAACAAGGATATTCTTGATGCGCAGGTTTTGGAGACGTGGGTGGGAGGAGAGAGGGTGTGGGAGAGACAATAATTTTCGTTTGGTAATCCTGCTGTATATAAAAAATAGAAAGTTCTAACGTTTTAAAGTTACTCAAGTAATGCTACATATTATCTTTTGTAAACTAAACCATAGTCTTGGTCAAGGTGATTGTAAATAATTAAATTATAAAAGCCATCAGATGAATACATATTTAGTAGTTCTATTTATCCTCTTTTTTTCTTGTGGAAGTGAGAATGATTTAAAGGAAGAAAAATTAAAGCCTGTAATAGTGTTAGTTCCGGAGGAAACAGAAGTGAAGTCTCTGCAAATCGATAAAATAGTTCCACTGGAAACAAAAGATAAATCGGTATTTGGTCAATTTTATAAGGTAGTTTTATCAGATAGTGGTATTTACATACTTGATCATATTTTTACGAACAATCTATATCACTTTAATGAGAATGGAAATTTTATTACCAAGTTGCATATTGGAAAAGGGCCTGGAGAAGTCATTGACACTTATTCAATGTATTTTGACAGAGAGGCCAAACAGGTATATGTCTATGATGGAGGTAGTGAGGTAATAAAGCTGTTTGATGACCAGTTGGAATATCTTCGTACTTTACCCATTAATAATGAAATAGCATACCACCAGGGACTGTAAAGTATTTTGTGTATAGCCCCCCGCCCCCGGCCGGGGGCGGGGGGCTGAAAAATTTTTTTTACATTTTTCCGCCCCCGATCATTGGGATTCATGATTTGTAAATCTTATATTAAAAATTATGAAGAACCAAAAAGTAGACGAGTTACTAGACTCAATT